>NZ_JACHXU010000019.1 GCF_014192335.1 Aporhodopirellula rubra
TCCAGGAGGTGGGGCTTGTTGCCCACTCAAACCCGATCACTTACGTTTTTACTAGAGAGACCATCACGAGTTTCAACAACGAATGGGACATCCCCCGAGACCAACGACGAAGAGACTGATGACGAAAACGAAGATGTTGAAGACGACGAACATGATTGTCATGAAGGCGTCCGGCTGCACCACCATCATCGATTTGGCGTTGTCAGCGTCGGGTTGTTTGGGGGCGATGCGGAATCGCTGATCACTCGGTTCGATACCGATGACGATGGATCGTTGACCGAAGAGGAAGTGTCCGATCGCGTGTGGGCGAAACTCACCGCCGTCGGTGTCGACTCCGACGCGGACGGAATCGTGACTCTCGTGGAACTCGAAACGGCAATCGATACCGCTCGTCAAGAAGCTTTCGACACGAAAGACGTCAACGCCGATGGATTGTTGAGCGAGGACGAAGTCAGCGAGCGTTTCTGGAGCAAAATTTCTGACGCCGATACCGATTCCGTCGAAGGCGTTTCGCTGGATGAGCTCGATGCGTTTTATACCGAGCAGGCTGCGGAGCGAGTGGACTCGGCGGGCGAATTTCGGCATCGCCATCGAATCGCGGACGAAGTGTTCGCATCGATCGGGCGTGCTCAATCAAGTTCGCGCGCCACGGCTTTCCGATTCGGCCGAGGCCGGTAGTGGGCTGCGATTGAAATCGAACCCTGAGGCTTCAACCGGCGTGTCGCTTAAAAAGATGACGCCGGTTCGGCCCTGTTGCTACCCATTTCTGTAATCTATCGAGCGTCGCAATCGTTCAATGCAGAGGGATCCGCCCTTCGTTTGTTGTGAAAAGATTTTGGATTCATCCGTTACCTGGATCGTGGTCTGGTGTTTTATCGCTATACCCACCGCGCGTCAGGAGACTACGGAGTGAATCCTATGCAATCGCACACTGTCATTTGCCCGCAAGGTCATCACCTGCGCGCTTCACAACGCGTGGTTGGTAAAACACTGCCATGTCCCGTTTGCAAAGAAATGGTCATCGTTGACGCATCGTCTGCGGTACCGCCGAGTCATCTTGCCTCGCCCTCACGTGTGAATTCGCCGGTTGGTCGCGATTCGACTAAACAAGAATCGATCTCTCGGCTGGCGCCCGCTCCAGGCGAGAAACGCGATACGCTTTCGGACACCGGCGTGATGCGTATCCTCGGTGACTTCGTCGCTCCTCGGGTCGATCCCGTCGTGGAGGATGAACGCAAGTTCCGAAGCTGTCCGGTTTGTGGATGTGGTGTTGTTGAGTCGGCGTCCGTTTGTAAAACGTGTCAGTGCTACATTGGCCCGTCACCGGACTTCTTCAAAAACTTTGCAAAGTGAACCGCCTTATTCCATCGATCTCAAAACACGATTCGATTAAATCGCCAACTGCACTTGTGCGTGGTGATCATGCATAAGGCGACTGGCCACGCCGTTGGTCCAAAGATAGTGCAGGTCGCAAAGGGTGTGTCGGGTGATTCCCTAATGTCCGCGTAATCCGCATTGTTGACATAGGACGCAAAACTCAGTCCGTTCGCCAATCGTACAGGCAGAGTCTCATCTGCAGTTGGCGGCTCTGTGTGAGTTGCAGTTTGGTTCTGATGCATTTGCGCCAAATTTTTGCAACGCCGACCTGCTTTTGTGATCGATCGGCCGCGCCACTCTCGGGATGCTCTTACGTTTCCGGGAAAATGTGGTTGCCTAAAGAGTTGGGCTCTTGAGTGCGTTCGCTATGGCGCTGTTGATCGGCGTATTGGTCATTGGAGTCGTGTCATGGTCGGTCTGGGCCGAGCCAATTTCGCGAATCTATATCGTGTCTTGGAGTCCGCCACTACCTCGGTCGTTTCGGACCAAACTGAGGGAAACGCGACAAAGGGCAATTTCCTCGTTTCCGATGCGTTGCAAGACGTAGAATTGAATGCTCTTCAAAACACCTTTAGCCCCGTGTTACGGCGGCAGGGTTTGTGAATGGAAGCGGGGATTGGAGATTGCCTGAGGGTTGGATTCTCACGCAAACTCGTTTTTACGGCGACCGGGTTGCGTGAGAAATAACATGTTTAATACGCGATATTGCATGTCGCTGTTTGGTCTTCCGTTCTATTTTCAGCTCTGACAGTTTTCGTCGCCAGCGGATTGTTGGCGAATTTGATAATCAATACCGAGGAAGAAATCATGATTTGCCGTGTCGCTCTGGTTGTTTTAGTGTTTGTTGCAGCGCCCTTGGTAGGGGGTTGTGGAGGTACCGATGGCGGTGCGCAAAAAGTAGAGACCACTGAATTCACTGCGGCTGACGCTGCACGTCTCGAAGAGCGGGCTGCGCAGCAGATGTCGGAAAGCGATCGTCGTCGCTCTGAGCAAAAATAGACTTGTGAAATATTGCATTGCAAGAACGTATTATTGCATTGCCGGATCGAGGTGGACAGTCGATGATTAAATATTAGTGAAAGTGGGGTTTTCGAACCTCGCTTTCACATACCCACTTTTCTTACTTAACAGGGACTTTTAAAATGAGCAGAAAACATTTCAATCAACGCGGCTTTACGCTGGTTGAGCTTTTGGTCGTGATCGCGATTATCGGCGTTCTCGTCGGTTTGTTGTTGCCGGCCGTCCAGGCCGCACGTGAAGCGGCTCGTCGGATGAGTTGCAGTAACAACTTCAAGCAAATCGGTTTGGGGCTCCACAACTACCACGCTGCCTATAACATGTTGCCGATGAATTTCGGCGGCACGGACAATGAAGGCGGAACGGGCTGGACTCAAAACAACGAATTGCAAGCCAGCTTTCTTGTCGGGTTGACCCCATTCGTTGAGCAACAGGCCGTATGGGAGCAAATCAGCAATCCAATGTCTGTCGGTCGCGATGGCAGTGCTCTCTCGCCTGTCTTCCCAGCAATGGGGCCAATTCCATGGCACACGAACTACACGCCATGGATGACGCAAATCGGTACGTTCCGATGCCCAAGTGACCCGACCGTTCCAGGTGCGAATGAAGTTGGTTTCACCAACTACGCTGCCTGTCACGGCGACTCGTTCTGGGAACAAACGAACGTTGGTATCGAAGCGAACGGTAATTCCCATGGCGATGCGACTTGGGGAGAAAGCAACACGAAGAAGTATGCTCGTGGGGTCTTCACTGCGAAACACTTCACTCGATTCCGAAATATCTTGGATGGACTGTCGAACACTCTGATGTGCGGCGAAATCGTTGTTGACAACGGGCAGCGTGAAATCGTCGGTACCGCAATTCGTGCAGGGGACGATTCGCACAACTTGTCACCTGGTTCGTGGGCAACAAACACTGCGGCCACTCCAGCCATCGACGTTGAGCGTCCTCAGTTCTACACCTATGAGCATGGTGAATTCGATGTACCCGAACGAGACCGTGGTCGTGGACGTTTGTGGACCAGTGGCCGCGAAAACAGCAGCCGATTCCACGCTATCCGTCCACCCAATAGTTACAACGTGATGCGTTGGTGGGATAACCACGGGATGTGGGGGGCATCGAGTCGTCACCAAGGTGGTGCTCACGTCCTGATGGGCGACGGGGCAGTCAAGTTCATCACGGACTCGGTCGACACCGGCGACCAAAACGCATTGCCAATCGGCCCCGGCGGTCGTGGTCTTGGAGAAGAAAGTCCATACGGTGTTTGGGGAGCGGCGGGAACGATCGCATCCAAGGAAACACTGACTCTTGAGAATTAGTTCTCAGGATCTCTGCTGAATGAATTGCAACGAGTGTTTTCGAACATTCGGTTCAATTTCAACACCATGGGCGGGCTCTTACGAGTTCGCCCATGTTTTTTATTTTGGGGTAGAGGCTAACTTGAGTTATTGCCGGAAGGTTGTGAAGATGAGATGTTGCAAGCCAAGTCTTGTCGTCCCGTCAGCAATTTTCTCAGGTAGCTACTTGTAATGATACAGGCGGCTTCGGCGACTTAATCGGAGGGGTGTTCCCGTGGGACTGAATCGAATGCTGCGGGCCATTGATGGTTGGCGTTTTGAATTCTGCCCTGAATGGATTTGGTGCGGGCTGGTGGTGGGGGCTTTATTACTGCCGGTGGGGTGCGGAGCTGAGATCGCCAGTCCGGAGCCGGGCACGAATGCGTCATCGGGGGCTTCAGGTAAAACTGAATCCGTCTTTTCAAACGACATTCAATCGGCTTCGGGGCAGCAGTCGGGCGATGAGTCGAAAGGCGGGATGGAGGGGGGATCGGGAAATGACGCTACGAGCGTTACTGATCCCGTAGGAGGGGACTGGAGATCGGTGGCTCGAGAGTTCATTGAGGACCGCCAATACCAGCAAGCGATTGCCGCGTTGACCGCCAAATTGATTCGTGATCCTGAAACTCCCGAGGCGAGTTTGATGCTGGCGGAATGTTACGCTGGCCTGCAAAATTTTGATCTCGCGATTGAGACTTCTGAAGGGATACCCCTGCGAGAGGAAGGGCAGAGCGTCTCGCCGTTCGGGCTAGCAGCGCTCGGGCAATCTGCGATGTGGTGTGTGAATGCACATCGGTATGATGATGCGATTGCTAAATATCTCGAGTTGATTGACGCCATACCCACTTCGGGGCGTGCGCATCGGGAAGTTGCTTACTTGCTCAACCGACAAGGTCGCCGTCATGAGGCGGCTCGGCATATCCGCGTGCTGTGCAAGATGGGCGACATTCGCCGTGACGAATTGCACTCCTTGATGGTCCTCAGTGATGCGATCTATGACGATCCTGGGCAGTTGTCTGAATCGAAAGCCGGTGAGCGACGCTATGAACCAATCGGAGCGTCGGGGGTGGCGCGAAAACTGTTTGCGGAAGCTCGTTATGTCGACGCGGCGAGTCTACTGGAGGAGTCAGTGGTCAGCGGTCAATCGCAGGGAGCGGTTCGCGCTCTGTTTGGTCGTTGTCTGGCTGAGGCGCAGGACGATCAGCGTTTTGCACGCTGGGTAACGACCAACGACGACGAGTCGTTGCAGTACGCCGAATATTGGGCCGCCATGGGGGCTTGGCTGGTCAACCAGCAGCGTTTTGACGAGGCAGTCCGTGCGTTGTCGGAGGCCATTCTTCTCGATCCAACGGACGTTCGATCTTATCGACGGTTGGAGCAGTGTTTCACTGCGTTGCAGCGAACGGACGATGCGAAGCGATGGTACGATCGGCATCAGTTGTTGCGAGAAGTAACGCTCGCTAGCAATATGATTGGATCCAGTTCACCTCCGCAGCAAGCCTCCTTCGCCACCGTTTCTGACGGTTTGAAACGACTCGGTCGACCGTTAGAGGCGTTGCTTTGGGAAGTGATGGGATTGCAATCGCTCAGTCAGAACGATGCGCAAATGGCAGCCGATGGGCTGACTCTCGATTCGCGATTTGAAGAATTGAACCAACGACTTCTCAAAATCGTTCGTTCGGGAGATTCATTTCCGTCGCGCGAAGAGCGTTTGATTGGATTGGACTACCGATCTTATCCTATGTTTCATTTCGACCCCGCGCTCGTGAGCGTGAAAGAACGTGCTCCGAATCGGAAGGCCTCAGCAACGACGACTCCCCATTGGGTTGATGTGGCGAGGGACGTAGGTGTCACACACAGTTATCAGGTGGCGTCGAATCCACAGGACTCCGAGTTTTCGATCTATCAGGTCGTTGGTGGCGGTGTTGCCGTGATCGACTATGACCTTGATGGGCATGTGGATTTATATTTTGCCCAGGGAGGAGCGGATCCGCCGGATTTCCAGGGGCAAATCTCGAATCAGTTATACCGTCAATCGGAGTCGAAATTCATTGACGTTAGTAGTCGATCTGGAACGATCGAGACTCGGTACAGCACCGGAGTGACAGCGGGTGACTGGAACCAAGATGGTTTTCCTGATTTGATCGTTGCCAATCTGGGGATCAATTCGCTGATGATTAACAATGGCGACGGAACGTTTCGTCGTGAGCCGACTGATGAGTTGGATGATCTGTCGATGGTGAGTTCGTCGATCGGGATGGCGGATTTGGATGGCGATCATTTGCCCGATCTATTCGAGCAAACCTATGTGCACGATCCTGCTTTCACGCGTAGGCCGACACGTAACGCAGGTGGAATTGTCGAGATTCTGTCTCCGTTTCTCTTTCAGCCTGGTATGGATCGAATCCTCTTTAATGATGGAATGGGAGGGCGTGTCGCAACCGACGTCAGCGTTTCGGGTGACGCACGTGGTACGGGCCTTGGGCTCGTTATCGCGGATTTTGATGGGCAGTCGGGTAACGAAATTTACGTTGCCAACGATATGCTGCCAAATCAGCTTTGGAAACGAACTGACGAAAAGAAGCTTGCCGATATGGCACCGATGTCGGGTGCCTCGTTAGGGCATGATGGGACGCGAACATCGTCGATGGGAGTTGCGGCGGGCGATTTTGATCTCAACGGATCTCTCGATCTGCACATCACTAATTTTGAAAATGCGCCGGTACGGCTTTACCTTAGTCAACGCGGCGTCTATCGAGATCGCGCGATCACCTTTGGCCTCGCCGAACCGAGTTATGAGTTCGTCGGCTTTGGAACGCAGGCGATCGATTATGACAACGATGGACTCGAGGATTTGGTTGTCGCCAACGGGCATGTCGAGAACACTGGAATCGAGACTTCGCCTTTTGCACAGTTTCCGCAAACGTTTACAAATCTGGGCGACCGATTTCGGTTGGTTGATTTCGGCGGCGAATCAGAGTATTTCATGACACCGCATGTCGGGCGTGCTCTCGCTCGTGCGGATATTAATTCCGATGGACGTGACGACTGTGTGGTGACTCATCTCGGCGAAAATTCAGCCATCTTGATCAACGAGACGAAGTCAGAGAATCACTTTCTGAGAGTCAAATTGGTTGGGACGCATAGCGAAAGAGATGCTATTGGAGCGACAGTGAGTATCGGAACAAAGTCGCACTCTTCGCAAACGAAATGGGTAACTTCTGGCGATGGTTACTTATGCCGTAACGAGCAAGTTGTGACATTCGGATTGGGGAAAGATGCTGAGGTCCAAACGCTTGGAGTGAGTTGGCCCGATGGAACGCAGGAAACGTTTGAAAATATTGCGGTCGATCGAACGTACTTAATCGTTCAGGATCAGGGCGAGTTTGAGTATTAGGGCGATGGTTTCTACCGCTCCTGTTTCGGTTGAAAAGTGGCCGTCGAGTTGATCAACGCGAGCGGTGTTTCAAATCGAGAGATGAAGGCATTCAATATGAAGGACGCTCGAATCGTCGCCGCTCATCAGTGGGGACGCTACGCTCCTTTCACTCTAGCGGTGATGTTTGGGTTTGTTTTCCCGTTCGTTGGGTGCACAAAGCAAACAGGGCCCGACGCCCCGCCGGCTGGGCAATCGAGTCACCTGTCGACGCAGGCACGTGCTGAGGCGAGTGCGAAGGCCCCGAAGTCGAGAACGGAAAAAGAGCTACTGTCGCGGGCTCGACAGGAGATGCAGCGTGGAGACGTTGATTCCGCACGACGGTACCTTCGCGAGTTTCTGGTTGGTTTGCCCGACGATCGTGATCTCATTCAGAATGCCGCCGAGTTGTTCGTCTCGCTCGGCGACATCGGCGACGCTGTGCAATTGTATGGTGATCTCGTTGCATCCGCAGACGTTCCTTCGAAAGAACTGTTGTACGGATACGCAAGGGGTTTGATGCAACAAGGGCGACCGTTTGAGACAGTTGAGGTGCTTCGGCAGGCTGTTGCGGCATACCCGAATGATGCGTCAGCACGTCGTGATCTGGCGGGGTTGTTGGCGTCGTTGGGATTACAAAGCGAGGCTGGAGAACACTTGCGGTGGTTAGTCCAGCGTGGTTTTGGTGGCCCGCAAGAGTTAGTGATACTCTCGGATTTGACTCGACCGCAAACGGATGAAAAGACATGTGAATATGCACTGGAGAATTATCCCGAGGACCAACGTCCCCGCTATTCGCTCGCAGTGAAAGCAGCTCATTCAGGGAAATGGGATGAGGTCGCCGGTCACTGCCAACGCTTGCTCGAAACGCACCCCACGTTTGTGCCCGGGATAGCGTTGTACGGTCGCGTAATTGTGGAGCGACACCCCGCGAGCGGCAGTGACTCAAACTGGTTGTCCTGGAAGGCAGCGTTGCCGGAAACCATCGAGAAATACCCTGATTATTGGCACGCGTTAGGCGGAAACTCGCTACGGCAAAACGACGACGAGGAAGCGGCGTTTGCGTTTTGGAAAGCCGGGTTGCTTAATGAGAATGATACCGAAGCGATTCATCAGTTGACCAATTGTCTTGCAAAGCTAGGGATTGAGGACGCATGGCGTAGCGAACTCGCTGAGCGAATTGATGGTATCTCACGATTGCGTCAGTTGGTTGATTTGATTTCGTTGAATCAACTGAACTCGCAAAAGACAGCTGTGGAGATTTCATCGGTGTTGGTGTCTCTCGGTCGCCTTTGGGAGGCGGCATCTTGGTTGCGTGCAGGATCCAAGATGACATCGGATCTCGAGCCAGAATTAGGTGACCGGTATCGCGATGTCCGTGCGAAAATGACGTCGAAGACGCCCTGGATGTTAGCTACCTCACGCGTGGTGGGATCGCGTGATCTGAGTGCATTTGACTCATCCGGCAAAGAAGACCGCGTTGCGCTGAGCGATAACCCGGCGCCAGCGATGAATGCCAATACTGAGTCGGCGCCGACGGCGATTCGATTTAAAGATGAAGCATCCAAACGGGCGCTTCACCACAGGTGTGTGATATCAAAGCCGGACGGCGAGGAGTCTGATTTGTGGATTTATCAATCAATCGCCGGTGGTGCCGCCGTGCTCGACTTTGATTGTGACGGTTGGCCTGATTTCTATTTCACATCGATGGATGGTCAGCCAATGAAATCTGATTCGCAACCCAATCATTTATACCGCAATTTGCAATCACGTTTTGAACGCTGTACGGAATATGCGAGCGTCGGCGATCGTGGTTTTTCTCAAGGGGTTGCCGTTGGTGATTTCAATAGCGATGGGTTTCCTGATTTGATGGTATCCAATATTGGTGTCAACCGTTTGTATCAAAACAACGGCGATGGGACGTTTCGCGAAGTCGCGAAAGAGCGAGGTTTGGGCGGTGAGGATTGGACGACATCGGTGGCGTTGGCCGATGTTGATTTGGATGGTGTCATGGATGTTTTCGAGGTGGGTTATTGTCGTGGTGATCTTCCTTTTCAAAGCAAATGCACACGAGATGGTTTCACTCGGACTTGTTCACCACTTTCGTTCCCCGCACAACCTGACCGAGTTTGGAAAGGAACGGAGAATGGACGGTTTATCGATTTCAGTTCAAATTGGCTCGTCGGCCAGCAACCCAGTTATGGATTAGCCATCCTCGTCGGGCAATTTGATGCCGCACCGGGTCTGGATTTGTTCGTCGCGAATGATATGGCGCCGAACCACTTCTGGTCGACGCGAAATGACGGGAGCGACGACTTTCGGCTTTCTGAGCAAGCGGCGATTGCCGGGGTTGCTGTCGATGAACGCTCGCGTCGCCAAGCGTCCATGGGGATGACCGTCGGCGATCCTGATCACGATGGTGATTTTGATTTCTTTATTACGAACCATGCGAACGAGTCGAATACGTACTACGAGCAGGTTCATCCTGGCACTTGGATCGACCAAACGAGGAAGGTCGGTTTGAGAGAGTCTTCGATTCCCATGCTGGGATTCGGGACGACCTGGTTTGACGCCGATAACGATGGTGAATTGGAATTGCTGGTCTGCAACGGACACGTTGACGACTTCTCGCATCTCGGGGAGCCGTTGCGAATGCCAATGCAGTTGTATCGACGCCATGTGAACGGACGGTGGAATTTGTTGCCCGTTAGTGACATTGGTGAACCCATGGCGAAGAAGCGAGTGGCACGCAATGTGGTTCTCGCGGACGTTGATCGCGATGGCAGAACGGACGCCGCAGTGACTGGGCTTTTCGATCCGGTGGCGTTGTTGATGAACGATTCTGAGGTTCGTGGTCAATCCGTAAGTGTTTATCTGCGCGGGACCAGCAGTCATCGGGATGCGGTGGGTTCGATCGTCACGGCGAAAATCGGAGAACGGCTCTTGCGGCAGCAATTGATTGCGGGAGACGGTTTTCAATGCAGTTCTGAAAAATGCCTTCGTTTCGCGGTCCCTGAAAACACATCGATCGAGCAAGTGACCGTTCAGTGGCCCGGAGGACGCATCTCACAATATGAAACATTGATGCAATCAGGTCGCATCCTACTGATCGAAAACGAATCAGAGCCGTACAGCTATTGAATGCTGGTCTCAAACGTTCGTGCGACGCGACGGTGAAATTTCGACGGTGAAAATCCGATGAGGTCCAGTGACGGCTATCGCCATTCTGGGTTGGTCGTCGTTGAAAAGGTGATCGATAAGATTGGGACGCTTTGTCAGGTGGACGCGAGACGTGTGAGTGATGCGAACCAAGAGATGCAGTCGCTGTTAAACGCCTCGGTGTTCGCGTCGATATTGGCCGGGCGGTTTTCCGGTGGCCCGCCGGAACGCGACGCTCATGTATTCTTGGGTTTGGAATCCGCTCTGCGAGGCGATCTGGGCGAGTGTCAAATCGCTGTTTCGGAGCAGCATTCGTACGTTTTCGAGGCGTCGTCGCGCGATCTCCTCGTGGGGTGAGCAGCCGAGGCGATCTTGGAATCGGTATTCGAGTATGCGTCGTGAGAGTGGGACGCGTTTGAGGATATCTTGAACCGTGATCGTTTCGCGAAAGTGATCGCGAATGAATCGCACCGCGTTCGCGATATCTGGGTCATCGATTGCGACAATATCGGTCGACTGCCGCGTGTTGAGGCCTATCGGCGGGACCAGAATTGACGCCGTCTTTTTTGAAGAACTGCGTGTTTTGTTGTTCATCAGGTCATCGAGCATCTCGGCTGCTTTGCGTCCCGTTTGGTGAGCGGCAGGCGTGATGCTCGACAGCGGCGGTGTGCACAGGTCGCAGATCAGTTCATCGTCGTCGATCCCGAGAACGGCGATTTCGAATGGCACGCGCAAATCATTTTCGCGGCAGATTTCGAGCACCACGTGTGCCTTTTTGTCGTAACAGGCTAGCAGCCCGACGGGTTTGGGGAGTCCCTTGAGCCATTGTGTCAGGAGGCCTCGGTCGGCGTCGGGCGAAACCTGTTTGTGTGATTTCGAAACGTAAACCGAACACCCGTAGCCTTCCTCGGCGGCGCATCGAACGAAGGCTTTCTCGCGGTTATTGGACCACGCGAAAACGGAATCACCGCAATACGCAAACGTATCGAAACCTCGTTCACGAAAGTGCCGAAATGCCATCGCCGCGATCGCTTCGTCGTCTGTTTCGACAAACGGAATCTCCGGCAATTGCCGCGCCGCACTGACGTCGACGACGGGAATATTGAGAGGGGCGATCGCTTTCGCAATCGCACTGTTTTCGATGCGCGCAATGACGCCGTCGCCGTCCCATTGATGGAGCCAGTTCGGTGGAGTGGCGCCGCGTTCCTGTTCGGGCAGGTAGACGGACCATTCGTTTTTTTCGTGGATATACGAGGCGATTCCGCGAAGCAATCCTCTCGCGTACGAGTTGGATGTTTCGATGAGCAACGCGACTTTTTTCTTCTTCGACACAACAAACTCAATAGGATAACTGTCGAACAGGATCTTTTTCCATCGTGTCAACGAGCCCTGCGTTGGTGAAACCCGGGGAGGTTTTCTTGCGCAGCGAAAAGGATCGATCTAACAGTTCATACCATATCGAATTGGACGTCGTCTGTGTTAGGCGAAGATCATCCGCGGCCAGATGTTTGGGCTGCGAACCGGTCGCCGATTCGCAGCCGTTTGTATTTCTCGACAGCGATCGTGCTACTGATTTCGAATGCAGTAGAGGTGCTCTTTTCCGCGGAGGAAAATTTCATCGCCGACGATGGCGGCCGATGCGTCGATTGTCTCATCGAGTTTGTTCGACGCGATGACCTCAAAATTCTTGCCGTGTTTCAGGACCACGGTCGTTCCGTCGCGGCCGGTCAAGTAGACATGGTTTGCGGCGGCTACCGGCGATGCGTAGACCGTCGAGAGGTCAGGAACGCGAGTTTGGTCGATCAGAAGTTCGCCTGTTTTGGCGTCGCGTGACACAAGAACCCCGTTGTTGGATTTGAAGAAATACAGTTGCCCTTGATAGAGAACGGGCGAGGGAACGTAAGGGGCTGCGTCCTCTTCGATCCAAGTGATCGTTTCGCTGTCGGTGATGTCGCCGTGCGAGTTCAGTGGGATCGAGTAGATTGCGTATCCGCGATATCCCGTCATCACGATCACGTTGTCTTCGAACCGAACCGGTGAGGGAATCGGGTTCCCCGCTTGTCCGCCGCATTCCCAGATGATTTCACCCGACGCCAGGTCATAACTGCGAACGCGATTGGACCCGTTCGCGATGACTTGAACACGTCCGTCGTATTCGGTGATCAGGGGCGTGGACCAGGTCGTTTGTTCATCGCGTGGTTGCCGCCACTTTTCTTCGCCGGTTTGGGCATCGAGTGCGACGATGAAGGAGTCCCCTTCGTGGTCAAACGGCACCACGAGTGTTCCTTTGTAGATTGCGGCGGAACTGCCCTCGCCGAATTGGTTGCGGGTTTGCATCTTGCCGAGATCTTTGCTCCACAGCAAATTGCCGTCGAGGTCCAAGCAGTGGACGCCTCGCGAACCGAATGAGACGTAGATTCGCTCACCGTCTGTAACCGGCGATGAGGAGGCGAACGTGTTGGTGTTGTGACCGGACTCGTGTGGAACTTGTTCGATGGCGGTCGTTCGCCATATTTCTTTACCGGTCGCGCGATCAAGGCACAGCACCATGAATGCGTAATAATGGGTTGGGGAGGCGCCACCACCGGACCCCCGCCGGCCTCGACGTCCACCGCGTGCATCGCCACCGCGACCACCTCGCTCGCCACCACGCTGTGCACCGCCGCGATCGCTTGCATTGCGATCACCGGCATCGGGCGTGTTTCTGTCGCTTTCTGTTTGAGCTGTGGGCGTGGCGTCGGCTCCCTCTTTGACGCGATCGGTCTTCATCGCCGCGGAGACATAGATGCGGTCACCTAGGACGATCGGGGTTGAGCTGCCTGTTCCGGGCACGGGGACCTTCCAGGCGATGTTTTCGGACTCGCTCCAACTCGTCGGCGGATTGGTCGACGCCGAGGCACCCGACCCGTCTGGTCCTCGCCATTGAGGCCAATCGTTGATGAAGCCTTCGGCGGAAGTGTGGGTGATAGCACAGAACATGAGCAGAGTCAGTACAGCGGATTGAATCTTCACGCGACGGTTCCATTGGAAAGTGGGGGAGACAGGACGGTACGGGGATGGAACACCGGTTTAAGTCTGAAGTCTCGTTTTCGCGTGCGGATTCGAAACCTCGAACGCGTGGTGGGGTTTTTCAACGGACCGCGATTCACGAGTGATCGGTTCGCAATCATTCTCGGTGCGAGGCCGCACGGCGTACGCAGGAGTCCGTTCATTTATTTGGCGGCGGGATTCGACTCGTCCCCGTTCGAGCATGTGCCATGGGTCGCTTGGTCGAATCACGTGTTCTGATCGAGCACCGATCACTTTGTTTTCTCCCTCCCCACTCTATCTGCAAACGGTAACTGTCTGATGAAACGTACGACTGCCAAAGATCTCGACCAGGGCTTGCTCGACTTATACGACGACTATGCCCACGGGCGGCTGACTCGTCGAGATTACGTAAAACGATTGACTGCGTTTGCAGTTGGCGGGCTCACCGTGGAAACGTTGGAACAAACACTCGCACCCAACTACGCACTGGCAGAGCAGGTTTCGCCGGACGACCCGCGGATCAAAACGGAAACGATCGAGTACGCCTCGCCTCAAGGTGGTGGAACGATCAAGGGGCTGCTGGCACGGCCTGCGACCGGCGAGTCGTTCCCCGCTGTGGTTGTGATTCACGAAAACCGCGGGCTGAATCCGTACGTTGCGGATGTCGCACGACGCCTCGCCGTTGACGGTTTTTTGGCTCTCGCGCCTGATGCTCTGTCGCCGCTCGGTGGATACCCCGGCAACGACGACGACGGACGAGCGATGCAGGCGAAGCGAGATCGGACCGAGATGCTCGAGGACTTTATTGCTGCGGCAAAATTGCTGGACACTCACGAATTGTCGACTGGCAAAGTTGGCGCCGTCGGGTTCTGTTTCGGCGGAGGGATCGTCAATCAACTCGCCGTTCGGATTCCCGATATTCTTGACGCGGGCGTTCCCTTTTACGGACGGCAACCGGAGGCCACCGACGTGTCCAAAATCAAAACGCCGTTACTGATTCAGAACGCGGGCCTCGATCGGCGGATCCTCGCCGGTGCACCCGCGTTCGAAAAGGCCCTCGCGGAGAACGGCGTTCCGTTCGAAGCTCACGTCTACGAGGACGTCAATCACGGTTTCCATAACGACACGACTCCACGTTATGACGAACCGGCGGCAAAGCTAGCTTGGACACGCACAATTGCGTGGTTCAAAAAATACCTTGCATAAAAGTTTGCTCGGTTGGCTAAGCAATTTTCAACTCTGCGTTTTGGGATATTCGGCGTAGATTCGACCGATTTGTGCCCTGCCGGTTTGAAAGGGTGAGGCCTGCGCATATTTGAGATGTTTGCGTCTAACACGATGAACAGAGGCATCGACGCGAACAGTCCCTACGCTCGAAATGCGAAACTTGATCGATAGTTTGCGAAAGAGTAGCCTCAACCGCGAACGTTTTTTTATCGACATGCACTGTTGAAAATAGGCATGTTGTGGGGGCTCAATCAGCCCTTGAGGAAACGTTCACGTTGTTGAGTTACCGATGGTGACGTCTGTCACATCGAGTGTTCGAGATCGCATCTCTGTTAAAAGAAAACTGTTAAGAAATCGAGTTATGCACCTAGCCGTCCGAGTCGCCCGACAAACGATCGCATTTGCGATGTTGTGGGTGTTGATGTTTTCCGCCGCGTTTGCCGCCGAGGTGAAGCCGCTCCGCGTTGCGGGCATATTCGGTGATCAGATGGTTCTGCAGCAGCAAAGCGTGAACCCGATTTGGGGGACGGCGGAAGCAAACTCGCGAGTGTCCGTGAATGGATCGTGGTCGGATCAAACGGTTTCGACCGTTGCGGACGGCCAAGGGAATTGGCGTGTTGAGTTGGAAACGCCTGCGGCGGGTGGCCCGTTCTCGGTCACGATTAAGACAAGCGACGATGAGCTCCAACTCAGTGATGTGTATGTCGGTGAGGTTTGGATTTGTTCGGGACAGTCCAACATGCAGTGGCGGATGCGTGGTTTCGGCGTGGATCATTTCAAAGCGGACGTCGAAAAGGCAAACTATCCTCGCATCCGGTACACCGAAGTTCCGGCGATGTTGGCTTTGGAAGGCCAGGACGACGTCGACGTGAAGTGGACCGTGTGCGATCCGCAGACGGTGCTGAATCTCAGCGCGGTGGGTTACTTC
The DNA here is from genome assembly GCF_014192335.1 of Aporhodopirellula rubra. Lineage (GTDB taxonomy): Bacteria > Planctomycetota > Planctomycetia > Pirellulales > Pirellulaceae > Rhodopirellula > Rhodopirellula rubra. Next base: position 15,491 of record NZ_JACHXU010000019.1, read on the forward strand.
TTTGGCTCGCAACTGCACCAAGAACTCGACGTGCCGATCGGGCTGGTCTCGACGAATTGGGGTGGATCGAGTGTGGAGGCCTGGGTCAGCCCTGAGGTTCTGCGCGAGCAATTTCCCGAGTTCAATGAAGTGCTCGATGGGTATCCTACAATCATGAAGAACGCGGGCGTTAAATTCATGCGTGGGCAAGAGAAACCGAAGGGGCTGAACCAGAGAAGTCCAGCGCTTTTGTACAACAGCATGATCCGCCCTTTGATTCCGTTTTCGTTCCGTGGTGTGATTTGGTACCAAGGCGAATCAAACGTGCAGAATCCGAAACAGTATCAAACGTTGTTTCCTGCGATGATTCGCGATTGGCGGACGCGTTGGGGACAGGGCGATTTCCCGTTCTACTTTGTTCAAATCGCTCCGTTTGCTTACAAAACGAATCCGATGAGTGCGGCGTTCTTACGCGAAGCTCAAATGATGTCGTTGACCGAGCCGAACACCGGGATGGTGGTGACGATGGACATCGGTGACGCCACCAACATTCACCCGAAACAAAAGAAACCCGTTGGCGAACGGCTCGCGAAGATGGCGTTGGCTCGCGACTACGGTCGTTCGGATGTAGTCGATGACGGACCTCTGTATCAAAATTACTCGGTCGAGGATGGAGCCATTCGGCTCACGTTCACTGAATTGGGTGGCGGATTGGTCGCTCGTGATGGTAATGCGTTGAGCCACTTCACGATCGCGGGTGCGGACAAGAAATTCGTCGAAGCGGAAGCGATCATCGATGGCGATTCGATTGTCGTTAGCAGCGAAAACGTGCCTGACCCTGTTGCGGTGCGATTCGGATGGGGCAGCGGTGACATGCCAAACCTCTCCAACAAAGCAGGCCTGCCTGCGTCTTCATTCCGAACAGATGATTGGCCGATCCAGTAGCAGGTTAGCTGCCTCATCGGCGTGGTTACAGACTCCGTTTGTGACCACGTCGTGTAAAAGACGGTCGCGAAGGTTCGGTCGCCGCTAACTCGATCGCATCCGGTGGCGAACTAGGTGCCGGGTGTGACGAGTCCGAATGGATTGGGATTCGTGGTGTCGGCGGAGGTGGTGATCACGGGCGTTGGCTGTGGAGTTCCTTTCGGCCAGAACAGAACGCGATCGCCTTTGGGTAGCGAAACCCGGTAAATGCCATCGGGCAATCGTTCGACTTGCGCGTTTTCCGACGTTGTCCAATGTGCGTCGATCAGTTGAGGTTGGACCTCGACGCTGCCGCCGGTTTCCGCGGTGATCTCTAACCATCGAGTTGCTCCTGACTCGCGTTTGGCACTGACGAGGAAAGCACCTTCGCACCGGAAACGATCGAATTGGGCGTTATCCCATTTTTTCGGGACGGCGGGAAACACTCGGATTCGACCACCCCAACTCTGTAGCAACATTTCCTGCATGGTGGTCGCGCCGTGCAGTGGAGTTTCGATGACAGGCAACGTTCCCAATTCCGTGTAGAACGTGTTGGGGTGTAGGAACGACTTGAGTCGATTGAGGAACTCGTAGGCTCGTTCGCCGTCACCCAGAATCGCCGCGATGCAGGCTCCTCCGGTCACGGAATATCCGGCCATGGGTTTGCCGTGACCGTGCCAATTTTCCAGACTCAATTCGATCAGTTCCCGGTCGGCTGGCTCCTCCGGCGTCAGGGTGTGCAGTGGGTAGATCGCGAGCAAATGCGACCAATGGCGATGCGGGCCTTTCAGTGACACGTCGCGACCGATCATGCGTCCGGTCTCGTTGACGTGAGTCGGGACAAGTTTGGCTTGCAAGGTTTTCCAAAACGGAATCAATGGTTGTTCCGATTCGTCCAAACCCAATTCGGATGTTAGTTCCAAGAGACGACCGGAGCCCCAACGGAGCAAATCGATATCGTACGTGCAATCTTCGGCGACGCGGTATTCGGGGCTGTAGGAAAGTGGCAAATGAAGATAGCCGTCGGGCTCTTCGACTAAAAAGTGTCGGTAGTAGTTCACTGCGCGAACGAGCAGGGGATACAGAACGCGATCTCGTAATTCTTCGTCTTGCCAATACATGTATTCGAGGTCAACGTTGTGCAGTGCCCACAGTAGGTTCGCCGATTCGCGACCAATGTTGCCGTCTTTCGGTGGGCGTCCTTTGCCAGGTTGTCCGGCGTGACCCGCTAAATCCCAACCTGACGAGCTGCGTCCGATCGCGTAGGAGTCATGGCGGTACTCTTGGGCAACATTGAGTGCGAGTTGATCGCGACATTCATCGAGTCGCCGTCCGAGCGCCGCGCCCATGCCTCGCCGATTTGCGGTCGCGAAACCACTGTGTGAGAGTTGTGCGTTGAGGTTCCACCAGATCGCATTCCAGGCGGTCGGTTGTAGCCACGGGCCTTGATTGTCGATGATCCATTTGTCGGCTCGCGTCGCACACGCGAGTTTGTATTGTTGGATCCAATAGAACGCGTCCCAGTATTCGTCACCGGTGGACAGGAAACTTTGGCGGTAGTAGTCCTGCCACCACTGGTGATGTTGGTCGGTCCATTCGTCTTGGTCTGACGAAACGGCCTTCCGCACGGCAGCGATCGCGTGGCTCTCTGCATCGGCTTCTGGGAACGAATGCATCACGCTCAGCCACAACGTTGTATGATCACCCGTTTGGGATTGGTGCCACGCCACCGCTGTTTGACCACCGGCGTGAAGATTGTGAACGGCGGTTTGAATTTCACCGGCGTGGGTGGTGAGAACGGCCGGAGGGTTGGCCGGGGACCGTGGCAGTTTTGCTCGCAGTGCTCGCGGGTTGCGAGCATCGACGGGGACATAGACGAATTTCGCGCCGGCGAGATCGGCTTCGGCTGTGAGATCAAAACGCATCACCGGTTCGTTGGCGTGCACGATCGTTGACCAGCGAGCTTCGCCTGCGTCCGACCGTACCTCTCCGCTCGCTTCGGCATTCCAAAGTGAGAGGCGAGACGAGCTCTTTTTCAATGCCTCGGGAAACTCAATCCTTAGATGACCAATGTTGATACGGCCGCGGTTGAGAACTTCGACGTTTTTTTCGCTGAAATCGTCTTCGCTGGCCGGCCGATGGTCGTGGGCGGCGGAGTTGCCGATGCTCCAGCGAAGCGTTCGGTCGTCCTCGCGATACATCATCGTTCCCTGCTCGCCGTTGCCGAGAAAGGGAGCTTCCATCCAACGGGTTGGGAGTCGGTCCCAAATCAGATCGTGTTTCGACAATTCATCTGACCACGCGATTGTGTTCTCAGCCGCTCTCGTTGTCGAGCAAGTGACCGATTGCGTTAGTAGGATTCCTGCGCAGATAAGCATGCATGAAAACACCCGCGCACAACATAAGCGATTGTTGTTTGATGTTTTCAATATGTAGGAATCAGAACGAAGAATGGGTGTCTTCATGGTATCGTTTCACGCGAGTTAATTGAGGCGGTAGCGAACCTCCGTTCTAGTCGGACGCGCAATCGTTATCTAGGTGTGGATTGGTACTGCCCCCGTGACGTGTCACCCTTGTTGTGTCCCGAAGGCGATCCAAATGCCGTTCTTGCGATTGTGAATGCGTGCGATCGTCATCGTCGAGTATGTTGGTCGGCAACGATGCGATCGAAGGGTCGTTCTTGATTGTTGTTCACACGAATCAAGCATCGGGCCGAGTGTTGGCGATGACGCTGTTGATGACCACGCGTGGACTGATCTTCGAAACAGAAAATGAATCACGATATGCAACTGAAAACGTTCTCGAAAATCTTGTTGTTGACCCTGATCTTGGTGCCTTGTTCGGTCAATGCTGGGGAACGCCCGAATGTGTTGTTCATCGCGGTTGATGATCTGCGTCCGTCGATCGGTTGCTACGGCGATCCACACGCGATCACGCCGAATTTGGATCGATTGGCGGCGAGTGGTGTGCAGTTCAATCGAGCGTATTGCCAAGTCGCGGTTTGCAATCCTTCACGAGCCAGTTTGATGACGGGGCTGCGGCCGGACAAATTGGGTGTTTGGACGTTGCCGATTCACTTTCGCGAGGCGATGCCCGACGCGATCACGATGCCGCAGTGGTTTCGTAAGTTTGGCTATACGGCGGTCAGCCACGGTAAGATCTACCACAATCCGACGCCTGATCCGCAATCGTGGAGCGAACCGATTCGCAGCCTTCCCTCGCTGCCTTATGTCTATCCCGAAGGCACGCGGACGCGGGTGAAGAAGGTGCAGGACGGTTTGCCCAAGAACGATTGGCGGAAGAACAACTTGCGTGGCCCGAGTACGGCGTCACCGGATTTTGCGGACGATCAAGTTCTCGATGGGGCGAGGACGAAGATGGCGATAGAAGATTTGCGACGTCTGGGAAAACAGTCTGAACCGTTCTTTTTGGCGATGGGGTTTATCAGGCCACACTTGGCATGGGTTGCACCGAAAAAGTATTGGGACATGCACGACCCGAGTGAGTTGCCCGTCGTTTCCGATCAGCGAATCACGCCAAACACGCCCGCCTATGCACTGCATAACAACAGCGAGTTGACGCACTACGTTGATCTCAAGGATCTGCCGCGTCCGTGGGACGACCGTGACGTCTCGGCGGAAAAGGCTCGCCATTTGATGCACGCGTATTATGCCTGCGTTTCTTACGTTGACGCACAAATCGGTCGGCTTTTGGACGCTCTCGAAGAGGAGGGGCTCGCCGATAATACGATCGTTGTTTTGTGGAGTGATCACGGTTGGAAACTCGGCGAGTATCGCGGTTGGGGGAAGATGACCAATTACGAAATCGACGCTCGCGTGCCTTTGTTGATCGCGGGGCCGGGCGTGCAAGAGGTCGGCAAGCAGACCGACCAACTGGCCGAGTTGTTGGATTTGTTTCCAACGCTCTGTGAAATGACAGGCATCGAAGTGCCGAAGTTTGTCGATGGGAAAAGTTTGATGCCGATCTTAAAGGATGTCGACGCGAGCGTTCACGAAGGCGCGGTCAATCAATACTATCGCAACTTCGGCGGCAACCAATACATGGGCTACTCGATCCGAACGAACGAGTACCGCTTGATCGAATGGCGTGATTTCGACAGTGGGCACGTTACCGATCGTGAGTTGTACGATCACCGGACGGAACACTCCGAAACCGTCAACATTGTTGAGTCCGCCGACAAAGGTGTGGTCGACCAGCTCACAGATGTCTTACTGCAAACGCATCCTCGTAAAGGATTGGTGATGCGACCCCTGATTCATTCCGATCCGCACCCCGAGAAGTTGCAGTCGGAGATGTTTTTTCAAAATGCCACCGATTCGGTCGTCCAGGTTTATCCGATTACTCCCGCCGGGCGACGCGGCAAGGTTCTCAGGTTGCAACCCGATGGATTACGAACGGTCAGCGCGATCGTCGGTACCGTTTATGTCGCCGAGTCAGTCGATGGATCGATTTACGAAATTCATACCGCAACCGAGTCAGGGGTGACTGTTGTCTTTCGCGACGGTGCGATATCGGAGTGAATGGCTTTGGGGGTCGTCTAATTTGACGGGGACTGATCGGGATGGATCGCAACGAGACGTTTGGTGGTGCGAACGAAAAGTGTTCCGCTGGAAACCGCGGGCGTCGCGAAACAGGGCTCACCCATCGGATTGGTTTCGAGGACGTTGAATTCGGGGCCCGATTCAAGAACGTAGACGTTGCCGTCTTCGGAGGCACAGATGACTTTTTCGTTGTCTGCGATTAGCGACGCGATTACACCGGCGCCTTTGCCGAGGCGTTTCTCAAACATCTTTTCACCCGTCCTCGCGTGGAAGCAACGTACGACTCCGTTGGAGTTTCCGAGGTAGAGGTAGTCGCCTGACACGACGGGTGTCGACATGTACGATCCGCCACGTTCGACGCTCCAAACGATTGCGTTTGAGTCCTCATCCGATTCTTCATCTGATTTGTCTTCGGAATTAACGCTCAGCGTGCCGCGTGAGTCGGGACGCACGACGTAGATTGGGGCTTTTCCGCCGTGAGCGTTGGTGATGTAGATCCATCCGTTGGCCTCAAACGGAGTCGGGATCGGATTGTCGCCGCCGCCCTCGAGTCGCCACAACTCTTCGCCTGTTCCGAAATCGTAAGACACGATCCAAGGCCAACCGTTCACGATCATCTGAGTGGTGTCCTCGGTTTGGTAAATCAGCGGGCTGCCCCAACTTCGTTCACAAACGTCGGCCCGGTCGACTTTCCAAACTTCTTCCCCGTCGGTCAGGTTCAGCACCGTGGCAAACGGATGATCTGGATCGTCGCAGATCAACGCGATTCGATTGTCGTGGATCGCGGGTGAACTGGCGTAGCCCCAACCGATTCCGTATTTGCTAACATCGATCACGCCGAGGTCACGTTTCCAAATCAACGTTCCATCGAGATCGTAGCAATACAAACCTTCGGATCCGAAACACGCGACCACGCGGTCACCGCTGACGCAAACGGTCGTGTTTGCATGGGTGGCTTTGCTGTGGCGGGTTGCACGCGGCATGCCCTGATGGGCGATTTGACGCCAAAGTTCGCCGCCGGTCGCTTTGTCGTAGCACAGGACAATCCAGCTTTGCTCGCCATCGTTTTCGGCCGCTTCGATATTGCCACCCGCGGCGATGTTGAGTTCAGGTTCGCCGTCGTCCGCGATCGCCGTGAGCAAGAACACTCTGTCACCGGCCACCACGGGACTCGAATGTCCCAGTCCAGGAACCTCGGTTTCCCAAATCACACCTTCGTGAGGTCCGTTTTCGGGATCGGCGTTCCAAGATTGTGGAATCGAACCGTCGCTCGCCACACCACGGGCACCTTCTCCGCGGAACGCGGCCCAATCGGTCGGTGATTGAGCACACGCGTGGCACGCCAGTGTGAGCGAGAGAGCGGCGATTGGAATCGTTGTCAGGAAAGGCTTCCAGATCATGCGTTTTACTTTTTTGCGGGACGGTTGAGAAAGAAGCGGTTCATCGAACCTGAGTTTGCCACGGCGATATCGGCAAACCCGTCGTTGTCAAGATCACCGACGCAGAGACCGTAGGTGGCAAACGAATCGCCAAATGGGACATCGTCAAAAACGAGAATGTCCGACGTCGGATCTTTTCCTCGTTGAAAGGAGACCGACCCGGGGGCATCCACGTTTCCGACGATGATGTCGAGCAACCCGTCGTTGTCCATGTCGGCGATGGCCAACGCATAGGTTTGATCTTCGGCGTTGCCGAGGCTTTGTGTTTGCGACACTCCTCCCATCCCGTCACCGAGGTAGATCAGGTTGGTTTGCCCGATGTTTCCGACGACCCAATCCAGATTGCCGTCGTTGTTGAGATCGGCGACCGCGATGGAACGCGATTGATCCTGACCGCTGCCAAACGGAATGCGTTGAGCAAACGTCAGGCTGTTGTTTCCGAGGAGAATTTCGTTGGGTTGGCGATCTCGATTGGCGAGCAGCAAATCGACATGCCCGTCATTGTTGACGTCGCCGGCAGCAACATCGATGGTCGAATCGTTGTCCGTTCCAAATGAAGGGCCCTTTCGAAAGTTGGCATGGGCGTCGTTGAGGTAGACACGATTAGGGCGTCCGCGACACGTGGCGATCAGGTCGATATCGCCATCCCGATCGATGTCGAACGTCATTAGACTGCGTAAACTCGAGACGTCACCGAATTCGGAATGCTCCGCTAGGTTTCCTGCGCCATCATTGAGAAAAATCTGCCCCTTGGCCATGTCGTTGCCCGTCGCGATGTCCAAATCGCCATCGTTGTCCAAATCGGCGAATTCGCAGGCGTAGGTTGGACGCATGTCGGTACCCAGCGGTCGGAGGACGCTGAATTTGGCACGTCCCTGATTGACGAACAACTCGTTGCGCTGGGGCCAATGCCGGCCGTTTGCGGCAACAATGTCGAGATCTCCGTCGCCGTCGATGTCTCCCATTCGAACGGAAGCGGAGCGGAAGGTTTCCGTACCGAGCGTCATTCGTTCACTGGTCACGAAGAGACGGTTCTCCGCGTGCAGAGACGTGCTGCAAACACTGGCCAGGGTCGCGGCGATCAAACAAAAGACGCGTTGGCGGTGGTCGGTCATGTGGCGTTCCGGCGTCGCGTTGCGGTAAGAAATCGAGCGATGGGCGGCTCGGACAGTTTAGTCCTAGCCGTATGCGTTGGCCACGCGATATGCGCAAAAGACCGTGCTTACAGCATCCGTTTTGGACAATGGAAGATGGCAGTCCGTTTGGCAAAACGTTACGTGCGATCGAGAATCGTTAGACGCTTTGAGATTGTGCGCGGTAACATACAGTGACGTAGGGCGGACCTGATTCGTATTAGAAAAGAGGGGATCGAAATGGACGGTAAATCGAACACTCGTGCGCGACGCAATTTTCTGCGGATGGCGGGGGTAACCGGAGCGACGGTAGGGCTGGGGCAGTTTGAGTTTCTCGGTCGGTTGCCGCGGCTTTCGGCGGCGGAGACGCGATTGCCTGCCGACGCGGTTCAGTTCTCGTCCGACATCGAGCCGCTCGTGCGGTTGCTGGAAGAGACGCCGCGTGAGAAGGTCATCGAAACGTTTGCCCGGCGAATTCAATCCGGCACGAGCTACCGCGAAGTGTTGGCCGCGTTGTTGTTGGCCGGGGTTCGTAACGTCCAGCCGCGTCCGAGTGTCGGATTTAAATTTCACGCTGTCCTAGTTGTTAACTCCGCACATCTCGCTAGTCTCGCGGCCCCGGACACGGACCGGTGGCTGCCTATCTTCTGGGCGCTCGATTACTTCAAGTCTTCACAGGCACGCGATGTCAGCGAAGGAGATTGGACGATGTCCGCCATTGACGAGTCAAAGGTGCCACCGTCGCACCAAGCCGAGAACGCGTTCCGGGACGCGATGGATCGATGGGACGAAGAGGCGGCCGACGTCGCGATCGTCGCTTTATGCCGAACCGCACCAGCGGCAAAAGTATTCGACGTGCTGGCTCATTACGGTTGTCGTGACTTTCGCAGTATCGGACACAAAGCGATCTACGTTGCGAACTCTTATCGAACGCTGCAGTGTATCGGTTGGCGGTACGCCGAACCGGTTCTTCGCTCGCTCACCTACGCGATCCTGAATCACAGCGGCGAGCCTAATCCGTCGACCAGTGATTTGGCGGCTGATGCGGCATGGCAGGTCACCACTCGCAGGAGTAACGGTCTCAGTGAGAGTTGGAGACACGGACGTCTCGATTCAGGGGCAACCTCCTCGTTGCTGAGTACGCTTCGTGAGGCCACTCCTGGTGAAGCGGTCGATGCCACCGCGACGATGTTGGAAGATGGAATCGCACCGCAATCCATCAGTGATGCGTTGTTCCTGTCCGCAGCCGAAATGCTAGGCCAACAACCCGGCATCGTGTCGCTGCATTCAGCAACGTCAACCAATGCGTTGCAGTATGCATTTCGATCGACGTATCGCGACGAAACCCGGCGCGAACTGTTGCTGCAGAACGCAGCGTTCATTCCCTACTTCCGGCAGTCCATGCGGTCACGCGGAAACGTCCGTTCGATGGAGATCGATCGAGTTGATGCAGTCGACCCATCTGCGGCAACGGTGAATCAGATATTCGAAACCGTCTCGAAGGATCGCGAAAAGGCGTCAGCAGAGATACGAGGGTTCCTCGGATCCGGCGGGCAACCCGAGACGCTCATCAACGAAGCTCGACGGCTCGTGTTTTTGAAGGGCAACGATTCGCACGACTACAAATTCAGTTCCGCTGTCCTGGAAGACTACTACGCGATCTCACCCGAATTTCGTTCCGCCTACCTCGCCAACGCCGCGTACCTCTTGCCAGGCAGCAAAGACCGCGACAACGGATTAGTCGACCGCGTTCACGCCGCAATTGCGTAGCGTGTTTCCGTTGGCTGCCCGCAATCAAAAAACGCATCTTGTTGTGACAATGCTGGTTCCAGGACTCACGACAATCTCGGCGTTCCTACGGATCTGAGATGCCCTCCGGATCTGGAGGAAATACTCTTTCTAATTGCGTTCACTTTGTTTGATTTATCGTGATTGCCTGTTCGTCTTGCGGCACGTCAGCATCTGTAAGAACGCTAATTCTCCACAATTTACTTGCATTCTAGCTTTTCGACGCCAATAATCTGGCCTGCTTCCGGTGCGGGGGTTGTGGGTGGCCCCCTGGGGGTGGTTGGTGTTGCTGGATGCTGTCCGCGTCTGCTGGATGGGCCACGTTCACTACCAAAGCATCTGCAGGAGCTTTCCAGTCAGCGAGTGAACTTAAAGAGCAGGACTCTCAAGATGACCAATGTATCGATCCGCATTGTTGCGACGTTTTTGTTTGGCATGCTCGCAGCAACCTGCTTTGCACCTGTTGCCACATCGCAAGACAATTTTGATGGTGCCGTATGGGCATTTAAGATGTCAAAAAAGCAGGAGCCGAAAAAGATCATAGGAGGTCGGTTTCGCGTGTCTAACCATGTCTTATTTCAGAAATTCGACCCATCCGACGCGCAATTTTCAAAAAGGGTTGGGAAAAATCATCCTAACGGGCAGAAAACTCGGTTTGACGTTGATGACTTCCGTGTATTCACAGAGCCGAAGAAACGGCTCATTCTGATTAAGGGGACAGGGCGACTATCGATGGACAAAATTGGAGAATGGAGCGGAATTTTCACCGACGGGAGAGGATCTAATTGGACATTTAAGGCGTCGAGAATCAAGGAATAATCTCGTCTCTGTTTCATGAATGTAATGAGATAGGCATCGATCGAATGATGGTTTTGCACGTTCCAGGATCGACGCGAGACTCCGGCCAGCTTTTGAATCTTGTTGCAGTGTTGAAATGTAATTGGGTTCCGTCAATCTAAGAAGATCAGCGAAAAAGAGTTTCACCGAGTCCTCGCTCGTTAATGACGCGACGATGGACACTTTGTCGAGTGCCCCGCATTGGCTGTCTAACGGTTCCATCTTTATGAACATGTTTGTCTTAGGTTGCTCAGTTCAGACGGTTTGCAGGGACATGTTCAATGCCTACGCATTGTGCTTTCGGAATTCGTGTTGCACTCATGCATGGGCAGCACTGTTGCGAGTTCCGTCGCTGTTAAGAGTCTTTGTTCGAAAGCCTTCAGGGATCTTGCGGGAGCATGCGTGAAGGAAGGATTCCGTCATCTCACCTTCCAAACGCACGGTGGCACTGTCCTGCTTGCGTGATGGCAAAACGCTTCACCTCTCAGTCGAGAGTTGGCTTTAGGAATCCGATTGTGGATTGAAAGAGTCGGTCGTCGCGGCGGTTCGGTGTTGGGACGGATTTCAGTTCCGTGAGGTTCGCGAGGCAGTAGCGGCAGCCGAGAGTTTCGACATGGAATGAAACGAAGTCTTGCCACGGCGGTGGTAGGATGCCAAGTGTGTACCGGCGTAGTGTCGAGCGTTTGGGGCAGCTAGGCCGATGGACTTCCCAGGCGGTGATCAGGTCCGTTTCGATCCTCTCTGACGCTGCGTTCACCGGTCCCAATACGCAACAGACTTGGTCGTTGAGCCGTTGGAGTAGTCGATGTTTGACGACTGCGACTTCGTTGGGGGCAATGGATATCAATTCGGCGAGTTTTTGATTTCGAAGGCCTGCGTAGAACAAACCCTCGGCAATTTTGAGATCACGGAACTTATGCGACTCGCGTAGTTCGTTGGTTACGCTGCCGATCGCGACGCTGAGTGCGTTTTGATGGGCGTCAATCTGTTCTTCGTTATGAACGTGCTGACTCGCGGTCGTGTCTTTCGATGGAACATTTTCCAAGTTGAGGTGCACTGGCTCATCGCCGATCTCGCACGCATGAACCACGTGATGTTGTCCGCGGGAGCGGTAGTGGTCCACAATCCGGCGACGCAGAATCCGAAACAGAAACGATTCCAGCGATGCGTTACCCTGGAAACGGTTCATCGATTGGAGGAACCCGATGAATGTTTCTTGAACGAGATCTTGAGCAGTCGCGGACTGGTCGAGTCGACCGAGGGCAAACGCGAATAGTCGCTGTTCGTATCGATTCACGAGTTGACGCCATCCGTCGGCATCACCGGCACGCACGAGTCGCAACAAAAGCGTTTCTGCTGCGTTCAATGCATTGGTACTGTTCGTGTCGGACATTGTTCAATCGCATGTCAAAAAGAGACAGCTTAGCCGAAGAGCATGACGGTTTCGGCCGCATCAGCAACTAAAGCACTTCAAATGATGCCGTGCACGTTCACCGTGGCTGCATTGACCAAGATTCAGCTCCCCGAGATTTGCCTGCATCGGCTACTGAGATTTGGGAGATGTGCTAGCTAATCGTTTTGCGATGGTACCCCTGCGTCAACAGATTGCCGAAGACGCAAATCGCAATCGCTGCCAAGATGATGAGGGTTGCAATGACGGTGTTTGCCCGGATCATCATGCTAGACGAGGTTGCAACTGCGGCCGCATGATCAGTCGCTGTGGCTTGCATCGTTCCTTGCGAGAGGTCGATTAGCACCGCTTCCCGCCATACGTCGCCGTACGGACGTGACAGTTTTTGTGCGAAGCGATCGATGACATTGGTTTCATTGATCAAGGTGTGGATTCCCGAGTTTTTCGCGAACGATGTGAGCTGAACTTGTGATTGCGCGTTCTGCATCGCGGATTGTCGAGCCTCGGCTTCGGTGGACGCGAGCGATTCGCTGTACCCCACGACAAATTGCTTTATGGAAAACTCGGAAACAATCTGTTCGAAGTGGTTGACCCAGGGTTTGGCGACGAAGTTGACTCGTGTTTCCACCGATCGGTTGCCTGCTTCGATGCGAGCATCGACATGGCCAGACTCTGAGGGAATGCGAGGATTCCATGCCGCTGCTGTGTTGATCTTGCGAATGAGGGCCGAAAGGCTGACGACGATCGTTCGTTCATTTGCGGAGGGAGGCAGATTCGACTCAGCGTCGTCATGATCGGATTCCAAAACACGTGCGTCTGGGAATCGCTTTTCAAGAGATCTGGAAAACGTCGAACGAAACGTCGTCCGATTCTCATTGAAGGATCGATCGGCCCGAACGTTGATGATGAGCGAATCTGCGGGCTCCGTGTCGCTTTCAGGAAGCAGGCCGTTTTGTGTTATCTGTTCGGCGACCAAATGGGCAAGTGGGCCCGCTGTCTCGATCATGCTCGGATAAAGGTCGGCGCGAAAATCTTCTAGCTCAGTCGTCGACCAATTGGCGGGTCGTGAATCAGGAGATGCGGTTACCATGAAAGCGGGAGCGTCAACCGCCTTGGGCTTCGCCGTCGTACTCGTTTGGGAGCGTGCTGTCGCCACGGTTGGCATATCCCGCGCAGCATCTACTTTTTGCACTCGCCCAACAGCGAGGAAGCTAATTGCGATCAAGGGCAGGATCATTACCGCCATCAGCATGCCCAATGCGGCAGCGGCTCCGTGTCGGCGTCCTACGGCGATCAGTAGCGCGACGACGCCCACGAGGATGCAGCCGAGGATCGATAAGAAGAGGGCGACCATTAATATTCCAATAATACTGATGTTCATGATTTGGCAAAGGCAGGAGATGCAGGTTGGTTTTTGACGAGAAGGTTTGGGCTTTTCTGGTCGACCGTGTCTGATGGATTGACTGCTTGACCGGTGGAATTGATCGGACGTCGATGAGGCGCGACTAGTTGAATGACGATTGACGATGCGCATGCGATCGCTATGCCGAATAGAATGTGATCTTCGCCCTCGTCATACAGTGCTGTTGCAATCATCGTGATGCCTCCGGCCATCCCTGTTTTTGTCATGCTGATACGAGGGTAGCGGTCGGCGGATAGGAGGCATCGGTAGTCCATGATCGCATGGGCAGTCATGAGGCCAACGACGATGCTGATGTAAGGGTTCAACTCCATATGCGGCGGCATGGAATCGAAAAGAATGCCGATCACGATGAAGGGGGCAACCGCGATGCCACGCGTTAGAATTGCGTTGAGCAGACCGGAGCCATGCGGCATCGCTGCGAGGTAGCCCCAACACGCGATTGAACTACCGGCCGCACACACCAGCGAGAGTGTGAATACATCGCCCCAAAACCAGGGCTTTAGATCTCCCATGCATCCCAACGGTACAAGCATCAGGCATGCCGCCGCGGCAATCAGCAATCGCACCCCGATCGAAGTCGAATCTTTCGCGAGTGGTCCAGTTTGATTCGGTCGCCACCGCAACCCCACGGAGCTCAGGTCTGAACCGCTGGGACGCTCGAACGGTAATGATTCGTCTTGGTGAGTGTCTCGCAACGCGACCGGAGTCACGAATGTTTCCGCCAAGGCGGCCTCGGATGGCTTCGAGTCGGCACGTTGCCGGACCGCCCTTTCTCCAATCATCGATAACGTTGCCGGCGGTCGGGAATGATCGAGGGTGTTGCCCGGCGTGAGATCCCGTTTCATCTCGCTGGCGGATTGGTATCTCTGATCTGGATCTCGATTCATCGCCTTGGCAACGATCCGGTCAAACGGGGCGGGCAGGCCACTGACATCGGGATCGCTCGAGAGGTGTTTCATGAGCACCTCGCCCATGCTGTCGCCTTCAAACGGTGGTGCCCCCGTCAGCATCTCGAAGAGGATCACGCCAAGTGCGTAGATGTCAACGGTCTTATCGTATTGCCCCCGACTGATTTCAGGTGCCATGTAATGCACACTGCCGACGGTGGTCGTGTGGCCGCTGCGATGACTGGTGGTGATCGCTTTGCTGAGACTGTAGTCGCCAATTTTGACCACGCCGTCCTCGAAGAAAATATTGTTCGGTTTGAGATCGCGATGGACCACGCCAGCGTCGTGCAAGTAGGACAGTCCGCTGCACAGTTCACGTAGAAAATAGGTGGCCTGTTCGGTACCGAGACCCGACGGAGCTTCGTCCAGAATCTCCCGTAAATTGGCACCGGCAACGTATTCCATGATGACCCACGCGGTGCCCTCATGGTCTTTCTTGACATCAAAGATCATCACGAGGTGTTGCGATTTCAGGTTCATGCAATGGCTGATGCCACGCAGTTCAATGTCCTCGTAGTTCTGAACCGCCTTCAACGCAACTTCACGGCCGGCATCGCTGATCGCGAAGTACACTTCGCCAAATCCACCTCTGCCGAGTGCATGTTGGATCGTGTAGCCATCCAGTGGTGAATCGCCGGTTTGGTATCGGTACGCAGGCATCAAACCATCGCTTCCGATTTTGAGTGAGTGGTCAGTGTGAATCGCGTGCCCTCGATACTCAGACTGCCGCCGGTCTTGAGATTTTGCACGTCAGAGCCGCCTTGTCGGTGAAGCGAGTAGCCGTCACGCGTTGGTTGCAAGATCACGGGCGGACCGGAGGTGGGTAACGAGAAATGGCATCCCGATCTTCCAAACAAGAGCGAGTCGGCCAATAGCACAACTCGGCGGATGTCGCGGCGAAGTAGCATCACGCCATTGATCTCGAGTATCGCCGAATCGCTAGCAGCGACCGGTTTGGTGAATCGTAATCGGCCTCGACGTCCAACCGATATCGAATCACAGAAGGAGAGTAGCCGCTGTTGAGGTGTGCGCAAAAAGTAGTCTTCCTCGTCGCGATTGATTGAGATCGGTTCGGTGTTATCTTCGGTTTGCAACACAATGTCGTACTGGGTGGACGATGAACGGGGGCCAATCGATACGGTATCGGATTGAAGCAGGAGCAGGCTGCCGATTCCGTCCACCTGCAGGATATCGCCAGTGAGTTTCGCGTGAGTTTTCATTGCGTCGGCTTGAGGGCTTCTCATCTCTCGATCGTGCTGTGCGATGCGGTGTTTCAGTTTCGCGATGTCGATTTGTGGGCCACCCAACTGGAATGCAGCGTCCGCATCATATTGTGCATCATCGTGACGCTGCTCATCAAAATGTTGGTTGCCGCGACGGATCAACTCCGTGATGATCCGATCGGTCAGCATCTGCGTTTCGTGGTGGTGTCGGTATAGCGACGATTTCAAAAGTGCAAACTGTATCAGAGTGAACGCTTCATCCAATCTGCCGGCTTCCAACGCGAGCTTGGTTTGCTCGAGATCGTTGTGGCACGGATCGTCGTGGCAAAGATCTCTGTTACACAGATTATCGTTACACAAGGTGATTGCCTCCAATCGAGTTCGATTCGCATCGGCTGTTTCCGGCGGGGACGGCAAGTGCTACCTGACGAGGCTCATTTTGAGGTCAGTTCGAGGCGCGAATTCTTGTCGGTTGAAATACTTTGGCTCCCGTTCTCTTTGCCGAAATGCTCATCGTAGGCGGTCAAAACCGCGTCTTCGGTCAAAACGGATGGCTCGAGTGGAATCGCAAACTCATCTTGTTCATGATCAAGTACACGCTGAGCGACGGCCAAACGGGTTTCGATTTGGTCGAGCAGTTGATCTGCGCTAGAGAGACCGCTGCCGTCGATTGCGATCCCGGCGTCGACCTGGGATGCCTTCAGTAATCGATCCTGAGCCACCAGCATTTCGACTTTCTGTTCGAGTTGCAATTTGCGGTTTCGCATTTGGTCCAACATCGTGAGTGCCGCGTTCAATCCGTCACGTCGTTTTTGCAGCAAGTCGCTCTTTGTGGTGATCGCGAGTTCACCTTGTTGGAAGCGTTCCAGCCGAGAACGTAATTGTTCGGCGAGTTGTTCACGCGAGACCATCCGTCCGCCGATCGCGTAGGAGACCTGCTGAACACGCATTCGGTTTCGAAGTGAAGCGAGCGTCGCCTTCTCTTCGTGCAGCTTTTGGCTGCTCGCGAGGATATCGTTTTCGAGGGCTTTGATCGCGACTTCCTCTTCGGCAATCACGCGAACCTGCGTTTGCAGGTCTGGAAGGATCGCATCGATCAAATCGCGAGCCCGTCGGAGTTCAAATTCTAGCGGAACAGCATCCTGGACTGATTCCTGTACCGCCCGCGTCGAAGTCCGAATGTAGCTGGTGAAATTGGCTCCCAGCAAAAGGAAGCCTCCTACGATTAATACGGCGGTTGCCCACAGTGAGTATTTAACGATGTGAAGCATGTTGGTTGACCCTCCCGAGAGTCCTGAGTGGAACTGTTCGAACCGCGATAAGCGGTCTCTATCCAGGCAGTCGTACGTTGCAAGAGAATGTTGCACGACAAACGAAAAAAAAACAGAACCGTTGCATGGGCGGATACGGCACCATTGATCGCTGTCGCGCGAAATCGGCCCTGACGTATCAACACGGTATTTACGGCGTTTTTGTGTCGTTTCGAGTTCTGGCTAGATGAAGTGGCGATCGGTTCGCATTTGATTTGCACGCCTCCGCCGGAGTCATCTGGGTTGAATGTGATTATCTTGTGTCGCTCGGATTCGATCGCTTCCCCGGACTTCACCAATGCCTTCACATTCTGTTTTCGGACCTCGTCTTTGCGTTTATGCATGGGTGTTCACTTTTGCCAGCTGCATCGCCGTCGACGGGCTTCACTCGCAGGACGTCACTCGGAAAACGCTCGACCATGGCGACTACGACGTCTGGAATTCTCTCTCCGGCCCGAGTCTCTCGCATGACGGGAATTGGATCCTGTACACGGTCAAGAGTGGCGAGATCGACGGGGAAGGCACGTTGCATATCCAGCAGACCACAACGGGGCGCGAGTACGTTATCGAACGCGGAACGGGAGCACGTTTCACCGCCGACAGCCGATTCGTGATTTACCGCATCACACCGGAAAAGAAGAAGGTGAAGCAACTGCGGAAGCAGAAAAAGGATTCTGATGAGATGCCCCAAGCGATCCTGCAGATCGTCGAACTCGATTCAGGCGACGTGATGACATTGGAAGGTGTGCGATCGTTCGCACTTCCCAAGGAGAACGGGGATTGGGTTGCCTGCCTGATGGAGAAGTCGAATGAACCCGACGAAATCGACAAGACCGCCTCGGGGGATCGCGAGATCTACGTGGTCACACCTGAAGGACTTCAGCGACCCGCGAAGAAACTGAAGCTGAAGAGTCGCGAGGAAGTTGCTCGGCAACGCGGGAGCATCGAGGCGGCTGCGAAGACGGAAGTTGCAGAAGAGACTGCATCGGAGAAACACGACGAGGATGAGGATGACGAATCCGAGCAGAAGGACAAGCCGACCGGCACGCCGCTTAAATTGATTCACCTCGATACCCAAGTGGTGCGGACGTTTCCCGCCGTTCGATCGTTTCGCTTTTCGAAAGAAGGGAAGTGGCTCGCCTTCGTAACCTCCGTTGACGCCCCCGAATCAGGCGAACGAAAACCTTCGAACCAATCGGACAAGCAAAAGGGGAAGAAAGCCAAGGGGGCGGAATCCAAAGAGCGAGACGCAAGCGAGCAAACGGATCGTGGCCCTGGCGACGGCGTTCACGTCATCGAGCTTAAGTCACTCGCTTTGCGTACGATTGTGAGCGGTGTCGGTGAATACAAAAATCTGGCGTTCAACGAAGACGGTTCGCGATTGGCGTTCATCGGTAACAAAGAGGATTACGAGTCGAAAACGCCTTCGTGGGATCTCTACCAATGGAACGCGGGTGCGAAGAAGGCAACCCGTCTCGTCACCGAAGGCGACCAGGGGCTCCCGGCGCGATGGTGGATTGCGCCACAATCCATCCCCATTTTTTCAGACGATGACCGTCGGTTGTATTTTCAGACGGCGCCGATCCCTGAAGCGGTTTTGAAACAGCGAAAGGCAAAGGCAAAGGCCAAGGCAAAGGCGGAGGAGCGAGAAGTCGAGGACGATGATTCCGACGATCGTGCCAAACTCGATATTTGGCATTGGCAGGATCCGACACTGCAACCGCAACAACTCCTCGAGGCGGAACGCGAACGCAATCGACGCTACCGTGCTGCCTACGTCTTTAAATCAAAACGAATGATCCAATTGGAGGACAGCGAGATCCCGTCGATCCGCGTCGACGAACGATCGCCCGCTCAACTCGCGGTTGCCAACACGGATGTTCCCTATCGTAAAACGCTCTCGTGGGAGGTTCCGGGATTTCAGGATGTTTATCTCGTGAATCTCAATTCGGGGCGTCGCGAGCGGGTGTTGGAAAACGTTCGATGGGATGCGTCGATTTCACCACACGGGAAGTATCTTGTTTGGTTCGATGCGGAGCAAGAGAAGTGGTTCGCCAAAGCGACCAAGGGGAAGGATGCTAAAACGATCGAAATCAGCAAAGGGATCAAACACTCGCTTCATGACGAACTCGACGACCACCCCACCCTTCCGCCCGCGTATGGAACGGCGGGGTGGATGGACGATGATCGAGCCATCTTGATCTACGACTCGCACGACATTTGGAAACTCGATCCGACCGGTGAATCGAAACCCAACTGCATCACGCAGGGGCAGGGCCGGAAACGTGATATCCGCTTTCGCTATCGTCGGCTCGATCAAGAGCAGCGTTCGATTGACCCAGCCGCGACATTGATCCTGACCGCGTTTCACCGCGATACGAAAGCAAGCGGCTTCTACGCACTTGATCTGGCAAGCCTTGAGCGGGACGGCAAGAAGCAGAACGCAAAGGAAGGGGACACGAAAAAGAAGTCGCTGCGGCAATTGATTATCTTGGATGAGAATCTTTCGGAATTACAAAAGGCCAAAGAGAGTGACCGAGTGGTTTTCACTCGCAGCACGTTTCGGCGGTTTCCTGATCTTTGGACGAGCACGACCGATTTCGAGGAAATTCACCGCGTTAGCGATGCCAATCCGCAACAGGATGAGTACTCATGGGGCACCGCCGAGTTGACTCATTGGAAAGCGCAGGATGATCAAGCTCTCGACGGAATTCTGATGAAGCCGGATGGTTTCGATCCGTCCAAACAGTACCCGATGCTCGTCTATTTTTATGAACGCAGCTCGGATAATCTGCATCGCTACTTTCCACCGGCGGCGGGGCGTTCGATCATCTGTTTTAGTTTTTATGTCAGCCGTGGGTATGTCGTCTTCATTCCGGACATCCCCTACACGACGGGACAGCCCGGCCAGAGTGCCGCCAATGCGATCCTTCCGGGCGTTGACCATTTGATCGCCCAGGGGTTCGTGGACAAAGATCGAATCGGAATGCAGGGCCATAGTTGGGGCGGCTATCAAACGGCTTACCTCGTGACGCAGACCGATCGGTTCGCATGCGCCGAAGCGGGAGCCCCGGTGAGCAACATGACCAGTGCGTACGGCGGGATTCGTTGGAGCAGCGGTAGGAGTCGCATGTTTCAATACGAGAGGACCCAAAGCCGGATCGGTGAGGACCTTTGGTCGGCGCGGAAAAAGTACATCGAGAATTCTCCGCTCTTCTTCGCCGACAAAGTCAACACACCGCTCTTGATTCTGCACAACGATCAAGACGGTGCGGTTCCCTGGTATCAGGGAATCGAGCTGTTCGTTGCGTTGCGGCGTCTCGAGAAACCAGCGTGGATGCTTAACTACAACGGTGATCCGCACTGGGTGATGGGGGACCACAATCGCCGCGACTTTGCGATTCGCATGCAACAGTTCTTTGACCACTATCTCAAAGATGCACCCGAGCCGGAGTGGATGGCCGTGGGTGTGCCCGCGGTCGAAAAGGGTGAGAACTTCGGCCTCGATTTGCTCGAACCGATGGAAGAGTGATGTTGTGCGATCGCGCAATATCGGCTGAGAGTGCGGCCGCATCCAAGATGCGTGTCCAGTGACGTGAATCGTGTCTGCTCTCGCACGCAATCACGATTTGACTGTGCACGGTGACGAATCTGCCGACGTGGGTGGAGCAAAATGTCGCAATTGACGCCTCGCGGGAGTCGGCGTATCGTGTATCGTAGATAGGCGATAGGGGTTCTCGCAGGGTGACCGTTTGGTTGTCGGTTCGGTCGAAAGCAACACTTGCGTGTCACCGAGAGCGAAGCGTAGTCATAATGCGAACTTATGTGGCTTTTTTTTGCACTTGAAGATCGTTTATCGCCGATAGGCGATTTTGTGGGGCCGATGTCAGATGCTCTGCCGGAAAACGAAGTGAGCAACGTGGAACGAGCGACTCGGTGAACATAGCCGGCCGATCGAAAGAGGTTTCAAAGGAGATTGGAAATGAATCAAGAGAGCAACTGTCCCGTCGACGAGTCAAAACAGATGGGGGTCTTTGAACGCTATCTGACGGTTTGGGTTGCGGCGTGCATCGTGATTGGAATCGCGCTGGGAAAAATTTCGCCAGGTTTGTCGAAGTCGCTCGATGGGATGGCGATTTACGTCAATGACGCTCCGGTGATTTCGATTCCGATTGCCATTTGTTTGTTTTTCATGATGTATCCGATCATGGTCAAGATTGACTTTGGCGAAGTGGTCCGCGCTGGCAAATCGCTTCGTCCGGTCGGATTGACACTGTTCATCAACTGGGCGATCAAGCCGTTCACGATGTACGCGATCGCCAGCTTTTTTCTGGGGACCGTCTTTCTCGGGTTCATCGGGCCTGATGCGGTGGACCTCGTGAAGGCTCCGCTGGGCAGCAATCTCGAACTCGGTGCGACCTATGGCGCCGGTGAAGTCGTGTTGGTCGATGGAGTGAAGATGTTGCAGGTTCCGCTTTGGCGTAGCTATCTCGCCGGTTGCATCCTGTTAGGCATTGCTCCGTGTACGGCGATGGTGTTGGTGTGGGGGTATCTGTCCAAAGGGAACGATGGCCACACGTTGGTCATGGTGGCAGTCAATTCGTTAACCATGCTCGTGCTATACGGTGTGCTGGGAGGATTCCTCTTGGGCGTCGGTCAGTTGCCTGTCCCGTGGCAAGCGTTGTTGCTCTCGATCTTGGTTTACGTCGCGTTGCCGTTGGTCGCGGGATACCTGTCCCGTCGGTGGCTGATTGGTGCGAAAGGCGAACAGTGGTTTCGCGAATCGTTCCTTCACTATTTGACGCCGGTCACGATCACCGCGTTGTTGGCGACGTTGGTGTTGTTGTTTTCGTTCAAAGGCGAAACCATTGTTGCCAATCCACTGACAATTCTTTGGATCGCGATCCCCCTGACTATTCAAACGATTGCCATTTTCGCCCTCGGCTATGTGGCGTCGAAGTTGTTCGGGTTCACGTACGAGACCGCGGCACCGACAGCGATGATCGGTGCGTCCAATCATTTCGAGGTCGCGATCGCAACGGCCACGATGCTTTACGGATTGTCATCGGGGGCAGCCCTCGCGACGGTCGTTGGCGTACTGATCGAAGTCCCGCTGATGCTGATGTTGGTCAAGTTTTGCCTGCGGACGCAGGGATGGTTCTCGACGGCATCACCGCGTGCGGCCGCCATCCAAGGAGTCAATCGATGAACGACCACGCGCACCCGGATTGCTTTGGCGAGATGTTTCCCAATGGATTGCGTTTGCAAGCGAACCGTCCTAACCGAGGCAAAGTCTTCACGGTGAATTTGACGAAGGAGGCCGGTTTCTATCCTGGATTCAGCCGTCGCTCGGTCGAGACGGACGTAGAACAGTGGGACGAGTGTCAGCGGTGCCCCGTTTTCGATCATTGCTACAAACTCTGTATGGCGAAGGTCGCGTTGGAGTCCGTCGTGCAGAATGGCTGAACTTTGGAGAACGCGTCCGCATGGCAAAAGTGAATTGGCCTAACCCGTCCTGGCATTTCAGGGCAGATCCGGTAGCAGGATTTCGGGCGACGCTTTCGTTGATGTTGACGTTGGTATGTCGCAGGCCTATGTTTGCATAAAGATGCAAATACGCAAATGACGATAGTGGTGACATGAATAAAGAAGAGAAAGCCAAATACGAAACGCGAGTGAAGGTGCTCAAGGCGCTGGCTCACCCGGCACGGTTGAAGCTGATCGATGTGTTGGCGGAGCATGAGGAGGTTTGCGTTTGCGACTTAACCGAAGCGATCGGGACGGACATGTCCACGGTTTCTCGGCACCTCACTCAGCTCAAAAATGCGGGCATCGTTGAGAGTGAAAAACACGGGCAGATGGTGTTTTATCGTCTGAGAGTTAAGTGTTTGACGGGCCTGTTCGGATGTATCGAATCGGTCGTCCAGGGACATTTGAAGAGTCAGTTGAAAGTGCTGTCCTAGCGGCAGCCTTTTTTTATTAGTGTAATTGCACACTTGTGCAAATACGCACGAAAGGGTGTTGAGAGTCATGAACCGGGAATTGAAAATCTTTGCTGCTTTTCTAGCCGTCTTCCTGTTTGCCTATTTCGTGCCACTGGCGACACCGAGTTTTGCTGAGGGGACGAGTCCGGTTGCCGCGATGGTGACCGGCGCGATCGTCGAAGCGTTTGTGCTTTTGCAGTGGTACGCTCGCAACCATACGCTGGCCTGCGTGGTCCCCGCATTGTTTATCGCTGGTGCGATCACGACGTTTCTGACGAAGGAGTCCGTGCTGAAACATCTGGGCCCCAAGGCGAACAAGGTCGAGGCGTATAGCGTTGCTTCGATTTCGGGCACGGTGTTGGCCGTTTGTTCTTGCAGCGTTCTGCCGATGTTCGCGGGCATCTATCGAATTGGTGCGGGGCTCGGTCCGGCGGCCTGTTTTCTCTACGCCGGACCGGCCATCAATGTGTTGGCGATCTTTCTGACCGCTCGCGTGCTCGGGTTCGAATTGGGCGTGGCTCGTGTGATCGGAGCGATCGTCTTTGGGGTGATCATCGGAATTTTGATGTCGATGTTCTTCCGCAGTAGCGAAGAGGATCGAAATCAGGCGACCTTGGCGATGCCCGATCCGCCCGCTTCCAAACGGCCTCTGTGGCAATCGGCGGCGATGTTGGCTGCGATGTTGTTATTCCTTATTTTTAGCGACTGGTTTAACCCAGGCGACAAAGACGTGCAGCTCACCGACGGGACTCAGTTCGCCGCGACGCTGCAGTATGAAACTGAAAACAGCTACGACCTTCGGCTGAAGGCGGCGGTGCTCGGACACGAGCAGGCGGACGTGGTGCGGTTGGCCAAGTCCGAAATTGCCAGCATCAAAGATGTCGAAACTTGGGTGACCACGATCCATCACTACCGCTGGTATCTCGCGGGAATGATGGGGCTAGTCGTCGTGGCCATGAGCGTTGCTTGGTTGGACCGAGAGGACTTCGGCCAATGGATGGATCACACCTGGGAGTTTGCGAAATTGCTGGTGCCGTTGCTCTTTGGCGGCGTGTTCGTCGTTGGGTTCCTCGGTGCGTTGGTGCCTGAAAAGCAGGTCGCTGCTCTGGTGGGCGACAACAGCTTCACGTCGAATTTGATTGCGTCGATCATCGGCTGTTTGTTCTACTTCGCGACGCTGACCGAGGTCCCTATTCTAGAAGCGTTGATGCGAAACGGCATGGCGTCGGGACCGGCGTTGGCGTTGTTGTTGGCGGGGCCAGCTCTGTCGCTGCCCAGCATTCTGGTGATTCGCAGCGTTGTTGGTAATGCGAAAACGGCCGCGTTCGTTGCGCTCGTGATCGTCATGGCAACCGTGGCAGGGATGGGATACGGGACGCTTTATCCGAGTCATGCTCAACCCACGGCGGATGCAGTTGCGTCCGCCGATTTCGTTTCACTCACACACTCTCTCAAACCTTAGAAAAGAGGAAATGGTAATGATGACTGTTCAAGTACTCGGGACCGGATGTAGGAAGTGCGTCGCGTTGAAGGAGCACGTCGATGCGGCGATTCAGCAAGCCGGCATCCAAGCGGACGTGCAAAAAGTCGAAGACATCAACGAGATCGTCAAGTTTGGTGTGATGAGCACACCGGCTCTCGCGGTCGACGGCGAAGTCAAGATCGTCGGCAAGGTGGCGACGGTTGATGAAATCGTGAAAGTCTTGCAGAGCTAACGCAACCGGTTCGTATGCGTGGGCACCGAGCGAATGTCCAGTGTTGTTTGCTTCGCCAGGTAGGTCCGGATCTCCAAGGTGGACACCGAATCGAACCCACGGTTTGCGTGAGTCTTAAAGACAAACGCGTGCGTGTCAGTTACCCGACGGGCGACAACGTAGGTGGCATTGGACAGGTTTCACCGGTGGTTCGTGGCCGAGGGCGAAGCGAGCAGATTGTCGCACACGACGTCAAAAACATTGCATCCTGCTACGGTATGATCACAAGATGACACCCGAAATGAGCCCGGTGGGATGATCGCTAACGTAGCGGAGCCCATGCTAGCTCAAACAAAACAAAATAATTTGGGAGTGTTCCGTGAACAGAATCAAAAGCGTGTTTTCGATTGGGTTGCTGTTGTTTGTCGGAGCGACGGTCGCGACCGCGGTCGTCAAGCAATCCGGCGAAGAGCCCGCGGTCGACAATGCGACTTCGGCGCGAGCAGATGCGTTGCCATCAGATGGGCTGGTCGCCACGTTTTTTCACGGTGACGTTCGATGTCCGACTTGTCGAAACATCGAGAACTACGCCCAACAGGCGATAGAGGAAAACTTCGCAGGACAATTGACATCCGGTGATCTTCATTGGCACACGGCCAATTACGAAGCTCCTGCGAACAAGCACTACGCGGATGACTACGAGATCTTCTCGTCGACGGTGGTTCTGGTCCGCATGGTTGATGGGAAACCTGCCGACTGGCGAAACCTGAATCGTGTCTGGGAATTTGTCGGCGACGAGCAAGCGTTCAAGGGATATGTCGTCGAGCAGGCGGAAGAAATGTTGAAGATGTAAGACCGGAGTATTGTCAGTACCAACAACGGAATTCAACGGAGAAGTCAAAATGCGTCAACGAGTGATCGGTATTGTGGTCTGGTGTCTCGTGTCCGCCACCGTCATGGTCACGCACGCCGCCGGCGATGATGTGACGAAAGCGAAAAGCGACGTTCTCGCACCATCACATCAGGTGATCGCGGCCTATTTTCATCGCACCGAACGGTGTCCGACGTGTAAACGGATCGGAGCTTTGGCGAGTGAAACGATGACGAAGGGGTTTGTGTCCGAGATGGAGTCGAAGGCGGTTCAAATTCGGTTGGTTGACTTTCAGGATCCGAAGTACTCGCAGTTAGCGGCGTACTACAAGATCAAGGGACCGACTCTCATCCTGATGGACGTTAACGATGGAAAGGTGACACGGTGGATGCCAATGCCGAAGGTTTGGCAATTTGTCGGGCAGCCTGAGAAATTCCACGCGTATGTCGGTGATGCCGTGAAAGGATATTTGAACGGAACGCTCGTTGAGCCCGAGGTGAATCAATGACTGAGATCGCCGTCGCCGCGTTCTCGGCATTGTGGTTGGGCGTTCTGACTTCGATCAGTCCGTGTCCTTTGGCGACAAATATTGCTGCCATCAGCTACATCGGCGGTCGGGGGGAAGACACTCGTCGCGTGCTAATCGCGGGAGTGCTCTACACGCTGGGCCGGATGGTCGCGTACCTGGGGCTCGCTTTCGTGCTCGTGAACACGATGCTGTCGGTTCCGCAGGCGTCGATGTTCTTGCAAAAGTACATGCACATGTTTCTCGGGCCGCTATTGATTATCGTCGCCATGTTTTTGCTGGGCGTGATCCAGATTGATGTCGGTGGTGGCGGTGTGTCCGAACGGTTGAAGGACCGAGTCGACTCGCTCGGTATCTGGGGATCGCTACTGTTGGGGATCGTGTTTGCGCTCGCGTTTTGTCCGACCTCAGCCGCCTTGTTTTTCGGCAACGTGATGGCCTCACTCGGTGCGGGTTCGACTTTTACGATGCCGCTGCTGTACGGCATCGGAACAGCAGTGCCGGTCATCGTGTTCGCTCTACTGATTGCGATCGGTTCCAAAAAACTCGGCACCGCGTTCAATGCCGTCGGCAAGATTGAGTGGTGGGCGCGAAACGCGACCGGCGCGGTCATGTTGGTGATCGGCGTCTACATGTCGGTTCGCTACGTCTTCATGGCATAGACGCTCGTGGCATGTTCTCGTTTCCGTCCGGTGATTCTCCGATCGCACATTGCCGGACGCGCTAACAACGGAGAGTTTCTTCGCCTACGATTCCAATGCCATGCCACCGGCGCTATCGATGAAGAGCACGCGGGGAAGGTTGCCTGCGATGGATTCCATGCGTTGATAGAGTTCCATCTCGTGGCCTTCCTCGGGAGTTTGGAAACCGAGCAAGACGATCGCGGCGTCGGCAGACTCTTTAGGAATCACTTCATGTGCCGGGCGATCAGTCACGACAACGTTTGGTAGGAAGGTGATACGTGAGGCGGCGCCGAGTTCGGACATGTGGCGTTCGACTTCCGGTTTCGTTTCAACGGAATCCACCACCCGCATCATTCGGATTGTATTGTTTCGCCATCCCGGGTTTTTGTGCAGCAGGTGGGCGAGCAACAGCATCAACGCTCCGTTGGCCATCCCACGCCACCATACGTCGATGGTCCCTTGTGGAACGCTCCAATGTTCATCCAACGCGGTCGATTCGTCGGAGTCCGTGGTGTTGTCGCGATGCGATGTGAATCGGGCCGCCAGGATGCTGCGGTTCATTCTCGCGATGACGCGTATGTTCGCCCCAAACGATTCGGCTTTCTCCTCACGCGGCCAACCCATCAGCACCGTGTTCGGACGGATGCCTCCGATACCGTGGCACTGAATTAACGACTCGATCCCGTCGGACAGCATTTCGTTGCACGTCACCACGGGGAATGCGTCGAGTTCTTCGCGGGCGATGAAATTGCGAAGCGTCTTTTCGTACCGCTCGCGTCGTTCAGCGTGATCCTCGATGTCACCGCAGACGACGTGTGCCAACGTCAGAATGCCGTGCCCGGAGGTTAGCCAGTATCCCAAAATCGGGATGTGAGGGCGTGTCCATCCCGTTCCACTGAGTGCCATGATGACGGGACGCCAGTTTTTCGGATGATAGGCCTCGAGTTCCAAACGCAGCAGCGCCTTTCGTGCCCGTTCGAACATCACTCCGCTCTGCAAATCACCCCATCGGGATTCAATTTCTTTGGATCGGATGTACCAATGAAGCCCGCCGATGAACGCGATCGAAACGGTCGCCCAAACCCAATTGATCAGGAACATTACGCCGACGCAGCCGAGCGTGCCGAGTAGTGACGTAACCCAGTGGCTGTATCGGAACGTCGGGCGGTAGCTGGGGTTTTTCGTAATCGCTTCGTAGAACGTCGCTAGGTTCAGCAGCCCGTACGTGATCATGAAGAACATCGTGATGATCGGCGCGATCGCGTTGAGGTCGCCTAATAGGATACACACTTGGGCGACGATAAAGGTTAGCACGGTGGCGCGTCGTGGTTCGTTCGTTTCGCCGCTGCCGGCACCGAAAAACTCGAGCGAAGAGAAGATTTGATCTCTCGCGAACGCTTGCAAGATTCGCGGTGCACCCATCATGCTGCCCAAGGCAGATGAGAGCGTGGCGGCGAACACGCCCGCCGTGATCGCCAGCGGCCAAACCGCGATATCGCGGATGACCATGTTGTTGTTGACCAATTCTTCGGCCGGTCGGGCACATCCCAACAGGAAGGCTTGCGACAGATAGACGACCGCCGTCACGGCAATGGCCAACAGCGTGCCTCGCGGAATCGAGCGCGACGGGTTCGCCAAATCGCCCGACATGTTCGTTCCCGCCATAATCCCCGTCACCGCGGGGAAGAACAACGCAAACATGGTGAAGAGACTTTCGCCGTCGGAAAACCGCGGCGTCATGTTTGCGTGTAAATATTCCGGATTGAAATCTTGGATCGCGCCGGCGTAGAACGATGCTAGCGCCGCGACCAGAATCGCGAGGATGAAATATTGCACACGGATCGTCCAACCGGCGCCGATGTAGACGCAAATGAACGTGAGCAGATTGACGAAGGTGGCGACCTCCGTGAAATAGGGTGCGAGTTTCGGAAACGTCACCGAGAACGCTTCGGTGAAACCGATCACGTACATCGCCACCGAGATCGCCTGAGCGGAGAAGAACAGCACGCCGATCGCGCCGCCAAACTCGACACCCAAACTGCGGCTGATCAGGTAGTACGCTCCACCGCCTTTGACGCGGGTGTTCGTCGCGATCGAGGACAGCGACAACGTGGTCAGCGTCGTGATGGTCTTCGCAGCCAAGACAATCAAAATCGCATCAAAGATTCCTGCTTGGCCGACGACTTGGCCGAACCGCAGGAACATGATCACGCCCAGGATCGTGAGCGTGCATGGAGTGAACACGCCACCGAACGTTCCAAACTTGCCCGGTTGACCTCCTTGCAGGTCCGTCATCGGCGATGACAGCGATTGGTCTTTTTGGAAGTAGATACGACTGCGCCTTTTTGTTCTGACACGCTTTCCGATGCGATGGCGAGATTGTAACGCTCGCCGTGGCTATCGCGTCAGCGGTACGGCTTCGATAAACCGATGGGACAAAAGCTATCTCTTAAGGAAGCCACTGGGTGACGGATTTCGTCGTTGCCGCTCGCGGTAGTGGCGGTGCGATCGCCCGGGCCTGGCATCTCGAAGATGCAGCAGGGCGGGACCGGTCGTTTTGCATTCGATTTTTGCGACGAAAGACAAACGGCGAGCGAAGACATCGAACGATGCCGTGTCTGTCTTAACGCATCGGCGGGTGACGACGCTAGGGCTCTTCAGCACTGGCGATGATCGGCGCCGTCACGCTGGCGGCACCCGGACGGACCGAGAGGATGCGCATTCGGATTGCTTTCAACGAAACGTTCGGCAAGACGATTCCCGCCAACAGCGCGAGACACAACATGCGACCGACCGACGAAATCCCAAACAGGTAATAGTAGGTCTCCGATTCGCAGCCGAATTGCGAAAGGATGGCCGCTCCCGTGAGTGCGCCCAAGCACACCGCCAACGTGTTTGCGAAGTTATAGTAGGTCAATAAACGCGTCCGTTGATTTGCAGGCAGCATCTCGAAGAACAGCAGGAAGAACCCGAGTTCATACGCCGCCCACGCCACGCCGCTGACCATTTGGATCATTGCGAGCCAATAGATATTGGTCGATACGATCCAAAGCGACGCCAACGGCACCAAACCGATTCCGCCGAACCACAGCACTTTCGTCGCACCGGCCTTTTCGGCAACCCGGCCCCAAAATGATAACGCGATGACTTTGCTGAGAAACGCGATCGCGACCAAGCTGACATAGACGCCGTAACCGAACTCCAACTGTCCGAGCATGTAAGGGACGAAGTACGGCCCGCTGAGTTGGATGAACACTTGCATTGCGACGAGGTACACCAGCAGACGCAGGGCCGCGCGAGTGCTAGTTGTTTGTGGCACGTCTGCGGACGTGTTCGCGGCCGTATTCGCAACGCTATCCGATTCGGCCGAGGAAAGCTCTACCGAGGTTTCGTCGAGACCGCTGGGTTCCCGGGTCCGGTGCAAAAAACCGGCGGACATCAATCGCAGCAATGCCGCCAATCCGAATAGGCCCGCAAAGCCCAGTAGCGCGATGCCTTCACGTGATGTCCAGTGCAGAACGAGTCCGGCGATCATCAATGTGCCGAACGTGCACGATTGCTGCAAACGAGAACGACGAGAGAAAAAACGAGCACGTTGTTGCGACGGGACAATTTGTTCGATCCAAGTGTTCCACGCCGGGCCGGTCGACAATCCCGCGGCCCAGTAGACCGACGCGATCAGCAACATCATCGGCAGGGTGAGGAACTCGTGCCAGGCCGCCAACGCGAGCGGCACGAACGCGAGTGCTTGCAACGCGGCGCCGGCAACGATCCAACGCCGGAATCCGCCGACCCACTGAATCGCCATGGGAGAGATTAACTGCAACACGCCACCGACCAACAGCGGGATGCTGGCTACCAGACCCGATGCGGTTTCGCCGAGGCCGACCGCTAACGCGAACGCGGAAAAGTAGCTTTCGCCGCAACCGACCATTCCGCCGAAACAAGCTGCGTCGCCCATGCTGCGACCCAAATTGCGCTCGTCACCCTCCTCCTTTTCCAGGTCTGCGACTTCGCGAAAGGTGAGTATCCGATCCATCGAAAGTGAGTGTCCGGTGGGGAAGAGTTTGCAGGAGAGCTATTACCGGTTTGGCGAAGGCGTTCAAAGATCGTTTTGCAAATCGGTTGTTGATTTCAATTTCCACACCAACGTAGTCGCGGGCCGCGTATTGTCGACGCAAAGCGGCCGTAAAACCGTCGTCGACGCCCTTATACGGTTCGTTGGGGCGCACCCGCAGCGAAGGGGAACTGCTCGCGAGTCTCTGCCGCCATTGCTCGCAAAACTCTACCTCGCAATTGCGACCCGGATCGAACAAAAGTCCGACGTCAATGTGCCTCCACACACCCTTGAATCGAGGCGTGAAGGTGTGGACCGACAGATGGATAACGGGACGCGATTCGGCCAATTGCTGATCGATCGCCGCGACGGTTCGTTGACGGTAGGGATGGTAGTGGGCCGCCAACAACTCTGTTTGTTCGTGCGGAGAGAGATGACGCGTGTATTTTGAAAAAAGTTCAGCGTTGTCGATCGAGCGATTCAGGTCGACGAGCAAACGAGTCGTCGTCGACGCGATAAGTTCGGCGCCAAGGTGCTGTTGGAACTGTTCGGCGGCGGCCAGTGCACCGGGATCGTAGCCTCGATGGCTCCGCAGATCGGCTCGAGCGCCGGCGCTCTTGAACAGCTCGTCGTAAGCGGGCGGAACGGTATTTCCGCCGTGTTCACAGGTGACTAGGAACGACGCGTCGACGAAACCGGTCACGGCTGGAACGGTTCCCAGTTGTCGAGGCAATCGGCGATTTCATCGTAAACGTGATGCAACGCTTGCCTGTCAAAGTTACCACCGAGGCTCGTTAAGATTCGTGTTGCGAGGGTGCCGTGATCCAAGATGATCTCCAGAGGCGCGTATAGCGTCGCGAGCGTCTGGTCGTCACGGCGGACTCGGCCGAGCAGCGTGGCCCACAATTCTTTCGCCGTCAAAGATGATTTGGTTACGTTGAACAAACGCAGGAAGTCAGCGTCGTCGATCACAGCATTCTCAGCGAGAATCGTGGTGCGTTCGAGCAGTTCGCGCAGCCGCGTCGTCGAAAAACCCTGTTGATCGCTCAAGTTTGACCAGTCTTCGCGGACCAATGATTTGATCACCGCAATCGCAGCGGCGCAGATCGCAACGTCGGCCCCGGGGTATTCCTGGACGTCCATCACACGCAGCTCAATCGAACCGCGGTCAAATCGAGCGATTGCCCCTCGCGCGTTCAAAAAGTCGACTTCAAACACACCGTCGGGATCGTGCGGTCGGACGTCATTGGCAATCGTGTCGAAAATTTCATGCCGGTAACTGGCTTCGTCGTAGATCGGTTCGGGGACGAGATCGCCGGTCAACGAGGGCATCACACTGCAGTGGCCAGCGTAGTGACGCATTCGCGTATCGAGCATGCCCGTTCGGTGTCCGTCGAGTACCGGGGAACTGGCCGCCAACGCGGGCAATAGCGGCAGCACCAATCGGATCGCGGCGTGCAATTTCGCGAATTCATCATCGCCGTCGAACGGAAGATTCAGGTGAACGCTTTGTACGTTCGCCCATCCGTGCGTTTTGCAGTCGAAGATGCGATCGAACGCTTGGTAGATTTCGAAATTTTCATGCGGCCAGACGATCGTTTCGATCGCGGGGTTCATCCACGGGTGCATCGCCGTCGGCAGCAATCGGGCGTTCAGCCGGTCGAGCACCGGACGCAAATCACCGATCGCGGTTTCGAACTGCGATGGAAGCGAACGGAGGTTCGTGGTTGGCAGAGTCGTCTTGAGTTCGATGACGTGTAGCGCAAGTTCATTCGACCAGGTGATCGGACCCGATTCGTGATCGCACGCCGTCCGCCCTCCCGACAAGATAGCGAGTAACGTGTCAGCGATCGGGCGAACGTTCAACGTGTCGCGATCGACCAGCATGTATTCCATTTCGATGCCAAAAGCGTCGAACAATTTGAGCGGCATAGGGGCCTTCGCAGGGAGCGAGTGTTGAGTGAGGTAGCGGGGGAAAGGATACGGAAATGAAAATGAGAGTTGGTGTGGGGATAGTTCGCCGCGAACCGTGTTCTACACCGATGTTTGCCGGGACGCTTCGATGCGACGGACGAAAGATTCCATGATTCGACGATAGAGTTCTTCGCGGAGGACTGCGTCTTCGACTCCTGAATCTAAATTGGGGTTGTCGTTCACCTCAATCACGTAGAACTGCCCGTCGACCTCTTTCACGTCGACGCCGTAGAGACCGTTGCCGATCAAGTTGGCTGCCTTGACGGCGGTCGCGACTGCTTTGCGTGGGGCGGTCTCGACGGGGAACGTGTCGCATTTTCCGAATTGAGGTTTCGCGGGTGAGTTGGCATCGTGTTTGGCGATTTGCCAGTGTCCACGCGCCATGTGGTACTTGCACGCGAACAACGCTCGGCCGTCCATAACGCCGATACGCCAATCAAAATCGGTTCGCATGTAGCGTTGGGCAATGACCAATTCGGAGTCTTCAAAAAATTCCGCTAACCGGGCGAGAAACTCATCGGAATCGTTCGCCTTGACGACGCCCTGTGAGAACGCACTGTCGGGACGTTTCAAAACGCACGGGTACGTGATTTGAGTCGCCAACTCATCCGCGTTGCGGCGGTGGACGATCGTCGTCTCGGGAGTCGGAACTTTCGCTCGCGTCAACAACTCCGCGAGGTAAACCTTGTTGCTGCACCGGAGAATCGACAAGGGATCATCGATGACCACCATTCCCGCTGCTTGGCCGCGTCTCGCCAAACGATAGGTGTGATGACTCACGGCGGTGGTTTCGCGAATGAAGAGTGCGTCAAATTCGAGGAGTCGACCCGACTCGTTTCTCGTGATCAGTTCGGCGTTAATGCCTTCCGCTGCCGCGGCGCGTACGATTTTCTTTAGCGCTGATTCATCCGAGGGAGCGAGATCACCTTCGGCCGGGTTGTGCAAAATCGCCATGTCGTAACGCATCGATTTACGTTTGGGGCGACTCGATCGACCGCGAGCGAAGTGACGTTTGGCCGCCTCGCTGACAAACGGCCGATGGTTTTGCGGTACGGCGCTGAGCGAGATCGCGGTGGCGTGCCGCAGTCGCCATTGGCTCCGACGCGAAAATGTGAACCGCAGCAAAGGGGCTTGGAACACGTTGTACAGTTCGCGAGAGAGTCGGTCATACTTCTTCGCGAGGTTTTCGCCGAAGTAAACGCTCAACACAAATTCTTCGCCTGTTAAACCCTTCAGCGATGACCGAATTAATTCTTCGAGGTGCTGCGGCAATAGACGAACTGCCGTGGATCCGGATAGATCCTGGATCGTCGTCACATCGGGAATCGGACGCTCGCCACGAGCCTCCGCGAGCAGAGACACGTAGTAACCCATGCTTTGATAGGCGTACGATCGGCTGAGGTTATAAACGCGAGTTCGACCGCGTGTTTTGGTATCGGGGAATGCCAAGTAATCGCGAGGGTCGACGATGGTGATATCATCGAACTCGCCAATCCAATCGTCGCCGGATTCGGCAACCAAAATGGTTTTCATGGATTTAAGATTTCTCGTCCGGATAGATGGTGAGCAGGTTTGCGTCGAAGGTGACAATGCCGAGCAAAATGGCGGACGTCACTCGCGACAATGGGGCAATGTATTTGTTTGTCGGTGCCATCGGATTCGGGTGCAGCGGGTCGGCGATCAGTACCGTGCGGTCTTTGGGCGAGAACCCGTGGAGGACAACGAAATGGCCGGTCGGATCACCGCCAACGTCGTCGGGTTTGCCCCACTTGGTTTCTCGGGACTCGCGATAAAGGTACGTGGCGCTGAGTCCACACAGGATCGGCGTTTCG
The DNA here is from genome assembly GCF_014192335.1 of Aporhodopirellula rubra. Lineage (GTDB taxonomy): Bacteria > Planctomycetota > Planctomycetia > Pirellulales > Pirellulaceae > Rhodopirellula > Rhodopirellula rubra. The sequence continues at coordinate 50,127 of NZ_JACHXU010000019.1, forward strand.
CGAGCGAGCATGGTGACCAACAGCAGTTCGTCGAGCGGTTGCATGCGAACACGACCGCCGAGCGATAGGTAGTTCAGGTAGGACTGTGTCGATGCGGTTAGACGGGCGACGTCAATGTTGCTGCGATGCTGTTTGGAATCGAGTTGCCTCCGCAACCGATCCGACAAGACGTCGGCCGAGTCAATCTCACCGTCTTCGTTGAACCACGTCGGATCGAATAGCTGCAAATTGTAGGTGACGATCGAGGCCGCGAATCCACGTTGTAGTGCATCGCAGGCTAAGTCGACCGCCAACGTGCCACCGCCGTCGAGTTCGCCGATCTTTCGCAGCAACTCGGGTAAGTCGACCGGACGTTCCCAGTAGTCGTAGACGGCCGCGAGGCAAGTCGGTCCGCAGGAGGTGTCGTTGGGTTGGGATTGGATTTCGAGCGTGAGTTCGTGCGTCAAAATACACACCAAACCGACGTCAGAAACGCCTGTCGCCGACCTTGGAACGCCCGCAAGACGTCCTTGAGATTCCGCATGACCTTCACCACCAACAATCCCTTCCAAAGAGCAATCGTTACCGGATTCTTTTCGAGTTCCCCGAGGGAACCGGTTCGCACAATAAGTGTTAACACTTTCGCCTGCGAAGTCGTCTTCATAGCGAACCGGATGAGCGTCCACAATCCCATGCTAGACGAGATCCCCATGAAAGTTCGCCCCGAACGTAGGCCGGATCAAGGACGCAAAACGTGCCGAAGCCGCGCAGACACCTGCTATTCGAACAAAGCAAGAACTTTGAAACACGCTCACCATCGCGTCCGCCGCTCCGGCAATAGCGCTGTTTGCTTGGTCCGGCCTACGGAAGCACGCGGAGAACTTCGCGACAAATTGCCTAGCCGCGAGTTCGCATACGCCGAAGGCGTTCCAGACAATAGCCGGCAGTCGAGCGAAGCGAATACTGCCAGATCCAGTTGGCAGAAACGCAAATCCACCCCGAAGGTGGTTGCACCGTCACTCCACCGGTTTCTACTACCCGCTTCGGGGTCGACGAAACATGGGTTTTGCGAGGTATCCGTAGGTGCGCTGCGCGACCTACGGCTAATCTCCGCAATCCTTTGGGACAACTAAACGAGTTGCGGAGAAAGCGATAGCTCTTAACGACTTCCGCTTCGGGGGCGTTCTACTCGTGGCGGCCCGATGGGGATTGTTCGCGGATGGCCATGCAGGCTTTCTCGAGGCGGTCGGCAACTTCGGGGTGGTCGGCGATGACGTTGTTCGTTTCCGCAATATCGGTGGAGAGGTCGAACAACTGGTAGGGCCTTTGGTCGCGTTTGCCCCGGGGTTGTTCGCGACCTCCGGAGCCGTTGCCGAGCACGAGTTTCCACTTACCGTCACGTATTGCAAACATGCCGCTGACCGAGTGATGGATTACGGGAGCGCGTTCAAACGATTTACCCGACAACGCAGGCAGAAAACTGTAGCTGTCATCGGCACTGCGTGTGTCCATTTCAACGCCCGCGATCTCAGTCAACGTTGCAAACACGTCAGTCAAACAGACCGTCTGGGTTGCTTTGGTTCCTGGTTGCACTTGATCGGGCCAACGGACGAAGAACGGTACCCGGTGTCCGGCTTCCCAAATGTCTGCTTTCGTTCCCCGGTACGGTCCGTTGGCACGATGGTGGTCGCTGCGGTATTCCTGCACCGTTTCGTCGTCCACGTGATCGACGAAGTCAGGGTTGTCGGTGCACCGCATGAACGATCCGTTGTCGCTGGTGTAGATCACAATCGTGTTGTTGCGGATCTCAGCGTCGTCAATCGACTTCATGATTTGACCAACGGTCTCATCGACCTGCATCACAAAATCGCCGTACGGTCCGAGTTCGGTCTTGCCGTGAAATCGTGGGTGCGGCAAGACGGGTTTGTGTGGCCCCGTCAGTGGCACGTATAGGAAGAACGGTTCGTCGCCGGATGCGTGGCTGTCGATGTAGCGATCGGTCTCTCGCGCGATATCGTCAAGCACGTTCTCCATCACGAGATCTGGTGATCGTTCGCCTTGGCGGAGATACGCCGGGAAGCCGTTGGCGGCTTGAGGCAACGAGGGGAACTGAGTCAACTCACCGTTTCGGATGTAAACGTAGGGAGGGAAATCGAGTGACGCGGGGATGATGAACGATGAGTCAAAACCATGCGTGTGTGGACCATCGCTGACCGGTTGGGTGAAGTCGAAGTTCTTTCCGTCTTTTTGAAACCCGAGCCCGAGGTGCCACTTTCCAACGATGCCGGTGTGATATCCCGCTTCTTTGAGTGCTCCCGCGATTGTTACTCGATGCGACGTCATCAACGGCTCGCCGTATCCGTTCAAGACACCGGACTTCAGACGCGTGCGCCAGCAATAACGGCCCGTCAGCAAACCGTACCGGGTCGGTGTGCAAACTGAACTCGGCGTATGGGCGTCGGTGAACGTCATGCCGTCACCGGCGAGTTTGTCGAGATGCGGCGTTTGGATCTTCGACTCAGGGTTCAACACCTGAACATCGCCGGATCCCATGTCGTCGGCCAAAATCAAGATGACATTCGGTCGCGACTCCGACGTGTCGGCAGCGGATGTCATGCAAGGGAACGCGAAAAACGACGCACAAACAAAACACAGAAGGCGGTGCATGATGGGGACCTGTTTTCGAAAGTGGGCAAGCAACAAAGGTACGATAATCCAAACGACGTCCCGTGGGGAGATCGGGATATTCGGGCAACGCAGGACAACGACACCGGCGGCGGACACGCCCGCACTGAGGTCATGCGAATCGAGATCACGCGAATCGAGGTCGCGTGATGCGGGCAATCGTGCCGTGACCGATCCGGGGATGCGTCTTCCGATCAGAACCGGTTGAAGCGACGAAACCGTTCACGGACTACTGCCCGTGAACGGTTTCATTTGTCTTTCGTGATCTCGATTAGCGTTTGCGGACTTCGATGATGTACTTCATCAAGTCATCAAACTCAGAACGGCTCTTGAGTTGCCGAACCAAACTGTCAGGCATCAACGAGACTTTCGATTCGATGACCTCTTCGACGTCGTCTTGCGAGATCGTGATCGGTTCCGGGGCAGCGAGGTTTCGCAGCACAATTTCTTCGTCGTTGGATGAAACCTGCACTCCGGTCAGCAATTCGCCATCGGCCGTCAGCACGCTCACTTGCGCGAAATCCTTGTTGATCAGGCTCGACGGTCGAAGGATCGAGTCCACCAACTGTTCGGGCGAAAGTTGTGTGGTCATCGTCGCCAAATCTGGACCCAAACGTCCCGCACCGCCCGGAGGATCGTGGCAGGCGAAGCAAGCGGCGGTGGATTCGTAAAAGACCTTCTTGCCATGTTTGGCGTTCCCGCGTTCCACGGCCAATTTCGCTAACTCGGCTGCAGAGGCCGCTAGCAGTTCGGCTTCCAATTCCTCGTTAGAAAACTCTTCTACTGCGATCGCGTTTGCGCTGTTCGCGTATTCTGGCTCGAGAGGGTGCTCGGCCAATAAGTCTTCGGGTTTGTAAAACGTCGATCGGCCGCTCGTTTCTTCGCGAATGCGTTTGACGGTTTTGGCACTGATCGGTGATGCTTCGTTACCCCATGTGTTGCGTACAAACGTCAACACGGCGGCAACTTCCTTGTCTTTAAGCAGCGAACGGAACGCGGTCATGGGTGGCACCCCGCGAGACGGATCGAAGGTTTTGCCGTGAACCGTCAATTTGCCCCAGAGTCCGTGCAACGACATCTTGATCAATCGGTCTTCGCTGCCCAGCACCCAGGGGCTATCCACCAACGACGGGTAGACACTCTCGTTGCCTTTACCGTGCGTCAGGTGACATGTCGCGCAGTGCGATTCACGTTGATAGATTTCGGCACCGAGGCGGTATGCCTTCCGCTCGGAACGATCGAGATGTTCCGGAGGAGTGAACTTGACGAAGTCCGATTCGGCTTCCGATGCAAACCCTTGGGCACCCGTCGTGTCGACGTTTTCCCAGAAGTGTTGGACGGTTTTCGCCGCGACAACCGCGTGTTTGACTTCAGAGCTGAGCAGCGAGTTGAGCAATTCCTCATTGCGGAAACCGTGTTGCTGATGCAACCAAAGGGCTTCGAGCAAATGGTGGGCTTCGGTTTCGTCGTTCGGATCGAAGTCTTTGATCCACTGGCGTGCGGCGGCAATCACAGCGTCCGAATCACGAGCACTCAGCTCGACACGGGTTCGGTGACGAACGCCGTTGACGGGATGTTCCAAATTCTTCAATAACGCTTCGATCGGTTCGCCGGCGATCTTAACGGGTTTTTGCAAAGGTCGATCTTTCACCGTCAGGCGAACGATTCGTCCGTGAGCGTGATCGCGATTAGGGTCACGAATGTTATGTTGCATGTGACCGATAATCGCATTGTGCCAATCCGAAACGTACAAGGCACCGTCTTCACCGATGACCGCATCGGTCGGTCGGAAGTTGCGATCGTCGCTGTTGATCAGTTCGAGACCCGGGGTGCCCCACACTTCACCAATCTGGCGCGTCGTGCCGTCGCCTTCACGGTCGAGCGAATACTGTTTGACGCCGAGGAATCCGATCGTGTTGCAGATCAGGAAGTCGTTTTGAATTTCGTCGGGGAAGTGTTGCGATGACAGAATGGCGTTGGCCGCGACCGGACGAAACTCTTTGGTCAACAACGTGTGCATCTTGAAACCCTTGCCCTCCGGACGCACTTGGTACGAGCGACCGCCGGTACCGTCGTTGGCATAGCAATACCCCCAGTAATCAAAACTGGTGCCGTGTGGGTTCGGGCTGTTGGCCGCATGCGGCGTGATCGCGAAGGTTCGCGGATCGAACCGGTACATGCCCGACGCACCGATGTTCAGGTTTTGCTTCCATGGTGTTTCGTGATTGTGGACCAAGAAAATCCCGCTCTGCCAATAGATGCCCCCGTCGGGCCCGTAGACCAAATTGTTCGCTGCGTGGTGCGTGTCGGACGTGCCGAGACCTTGCAGCAATGGGTAACGGACGTCCGCTTTGTCGTCGCCGTCGGTGTCTTTGAGGAATAACAAATCGGGACCTGACGTGACAATGACGCCGCCGCCCCAGAACTCAAAACCCAGCGGGTTGTGGACGTTCGCAAAGATCTTTCGCGTGTCCGCTTTGCCGTCGTTGTCGGTGTCCTCCAGGATCATGAGGCTGTCCTTCAGTTCCGTTCCCGGTTCCCACTTCGGGTACGAGTTCCAACTCGCGACCCACAGTCGGCCTTTCGCGTCGACTTGCATTTGCACGGGGTTGGCGAGGTCGGGAAACTGAACTTCGGAGGCGAAGACGTTGAGTTCGTAGCCCTCGGGAACGTTCATCATCGCGATCGATTCTTCGGGCGTCAGGTATTCGATGCTGCCTTCTTTCGCGGCGCTCGAACTTCTGCTGCCACCACCGATGTTTGAGATCACCTCAACAGGAGGCGGCACGTTGCTGTCGTCGATCACGTGTTCCTTACCCGCCGCTGCCGCCCAAATGGCTTCGTCGCGGTTGGCCGTCTTCACGTCGAGCATTTCGAGTTCGTGTTTGAGAACGTCCGCGTTACTTTGTCCGTCGACGAACGTTAACGTCGAACGCGATCCCCAGATGTCGTTGCCATCGGTCGCGTGATAACGATTGTGCCAATGCCAGTTTTTGTCTTTGACGGCCGCGTAAATGTCATCGAGCCGTTCGTTCGGCTCAGCTTTTTTGTCGAGCAAGTTTTCTGAAATGATCTCGGCGAGCTTTTCGTATCCCTTCTCGTTGAGATGGATTCCGTTGATCGTGTAACGCAGTGTTGTTGACGCAAAGAGACGCCGGGTCGGCGTGAACAAGTCGACGAATGACGCACCTGTTTCCTCGGCCGCTTTGAGAGTGGCGTCGGTGTAGATTGCAAGGTTCGTATTCAGTTCCGTGCCTTCGGGAAGGCTTCGGTCGCCAACGTTCTGGTACGCGATGGGGCTAAACAAAACGAATCGAACTTTCTCGCCCTTCTCTTGCATCAGCTTGCGATATCGTTCAACAAGTTTGACCAACTCACCGCGATACGCGTCGGCACCTTCGGGACCCGCGAACGACTCGTTGTAACCGTAGAACGTAAACACGACGCTCGGTGCAACGTGTTGCAGGTACTCGTCGTCGTTAGTGAATCCCTTGCTGCGAGGTTTCTTGTTGACCATGTCGCCCGAGAAACTCATGTTTCGGAATCGGACGTTCAGGCCTTCGAGTTGGCTCTGCAAAACCGTCTCAACCCAAGGATCGTGCTGCATTCGATCGGCGAGACCGTTGCCGTAGACGGCAACCACGTCGTCTTGCTCAAACTCAAACGGTTCGGTGGCAGAGGATTGTGGCGAAACAAGAATCACGGAGAAAACGGCAGCGATCCAAACAAATTGCAATCGTTTCAGAGGTAAAACACGGCAAAGGCAAGTCATATTCCAAACTGCGGGTAGGTGGGATGGCGGCAGGCCAGATGCGCGAGCGGGCCCGCGGGCTAACGCCGAGAGGTGGGGAGGGTGAGGGGTGATCGTCACCAAAAGGGCGATTGGGGAAAGTATAGACTAAAAGATTTCAGCCATGCCGTCACCCGATTCACAAACGCGAGTCTCCGGAAAAAAGGAGAGGATCACGCCAATTCGTCGGCAGTCCGGTGGCCAAACGCAAAACCCATCCGGACTTTTGCCTCTGTTGAGATTGCCACCGAAGCAAACGCTGCTCGAATCTGCGGAATGTGGCCGTACGCTCCGCGTTCAAAACCCTGGCTTACCGACCGCGGAACATTCGGCCACATTCGATCAATCGCAGGTGCTTGGATGCCACCGATGCTGTCGCACCTTTTGATACATCAGCTTGCTTCTGATCCGAGTGCGAGGTGGGTTGAGTTGCGTGATCGGTATGAGCAAGCTTTGTCGGCGTACGTGAATGGGGAGCCAACGCAGTCGGCGGGGGAGTTGATCAAGTTGGTTGCTAACTTCCCGGAAGATGAACCGAGTCTGCTGTTGTTGCAGAGGGTTGTCGATTCGATTGCTGCGAAGGGGACCAAAATCGATCCTGTCATTCGTCTTCAACGAAAATAGACGAACGCGTTTGTCTGGATTCTGAGCCTTGAGTCCGCGCATAAAAAAAGCTTGGTTTGAAAACCAAGCTTTTAGAAGCGACGCGGACGGGACTCGAACCCGCAACCTCCGGATCGACAGACTGGAGGCTAAGTCGCTGAAACGCGGTGTTTCTTGCCTTTTTTCTCTTCATGGGTACTATTCGGGTACTAAACCGAGGAGAGAGCCATGGGACGTAAAAATAAGATGTGGTACCGAAAAGATCGAAAGGTCTGGATGGTGACTATCAATGGCAGACGCCACAATCTTGGATCGGATAAGCAACTGGCCGAGGACGAGTTCTATCGCCTCATGGCCGACAAAGATCCCAATACAAGCGACGAAGATTTGGTGGAAGACGTGATTTGCGACTTCATCTTGTGGTGTAAAGAGAACCGGGCGACCACCACTACCGCTCGATACAAAGAGCTCCTGGAAACCTTTACGGACAAGTACCCAACTGTTACGGTCGGTAAGATGACGCCGGCCTACGTCACGAAATGGATTCAGGACAGTACGACGTGGAATTCGACCACAAAGCGAAATGGAATGACGGCGATCAACCGTGTGTTCAATTGGGCCGTCGCCAACAGGGGATTGAAGCGAAACCCAGTCTCCGGGATGGAGAAGCCCAAAGCGCAGAGACGGACCAAGGTTGTCACTGACGACGACTTTGAGTGGTTGTTGGAACACGTCTCTCCAGCCTTCCGAGACCTGATGATCGTTTCGTGGGACTGTGGGTGCCGGCCTCAGGAAACGAAGCGTCTGGAAGCCAAACAAATCGATTTTGAACGGCAGCTAGCTTTGATCAAGGCGGAGGAAGGAGCAAAAGGGGGGAGGACTCGGCTTTTCTACATCCCCACAGAGCGGGCGATGGAAATCGTTCGGCGGCTAGCGGAGGAGAATCCCGAAGGACCGATCTTCCGAAATCGACTAGGGAATCCGTGGACAAAAGATGCGGTGAAATGCACGTTCCAGCGAATACGGCAAAAGCACGGAAAGGACTTCTTCCATTACGCCATGCGTCATTCTAACATCACAAAGAAACTGATTGCTGGTGTTGACAGTCACGTCGTGGCGAAACTAGCTGGACACACCAGCACGAGGCAATTGGACGACACCTACAGCCATGTTGCCCAGGATCACGAGTTCATGCTCAAACAAGCGAAGCGTGGAGCATAAAAAAAGACCCGCCACCTAAGCAGCGGATCTCAAATTCATAGCTCGATGTCTCGAAGTCTTTGGTTCCTACGCCTTTTAGTCTTCGGGGCATCGGACTTTTTTTCCGCCAAAAATTCCTGAATCTGCTCGTCGGTAATTCGTATCGCGCTGCCGATGCGGTAACACTGAAGGACACCCTGATTCACGAGTTTGTAGATAAGGCTAAGGCTGACGTTCAGCATGTCCGCCACTTGGCTCGGGCTGTGCATTTGCCTTCTCCTTGAATGCGAGCAGCTTCCTGATCATTGGCCAAGAAAGAAACTCTCGGGTAACGGACTTGTCAGCGAAGGAAACAACGGCTCCCTCAGCCGACTTACCCGAGAATGAACACTTTTGTTTTCCCATCGAATAGACAACGGCAATGGGCTTTTGAGTATCAGACATTGAGTAGTACCTCTTGTGCATGAGTAGCACAGACTGGTTGATCGACTCCGTTCACGTTTACAAAGTGCGTCGCTCTTTCTCCGCACTGACATAGTAAGCAATTTGGTCGTTCTTTCTTTCGAGTCTTTGCTTCTTCTATTTCCTTCTTTGCTTTCATGTAGCCTTCTCGGCTTGCCAGAGTTCCAACCAATCCTATGACTGCCAGTACCACAAGGGACATAAAGAAAAACACCTCCATGCCCATACTAGCGGCAGCCTCATTTTTGACGGCTTGCATCTGGGTTTCGGTAAGGTAGTAAACCACCACCTCGGTAGGCGGAGTAACTGGTGGACTAATCTGCATCTAGCTCATCCTCTAAAAGTAATTGAACACAATTTTCACACCAGTAAGAAACGCCCTCACTAGTCGTGTATTGGTAATCAGCCTGGCCGCCACATTTGCAGTAATCAACTTCCATAGCCTTTAGTTCGGTACGCATCTCTCAGCTTGTGTAAAAGTTCTTGCTCACTGAATGGTGGTTTGTTGCCTTCGTTCCAGTCACGCAAGATCGGCATTGCATCTTCGATAGAGAGAAACGAACCAACAAAGTCAGCTATCTTGCAGGCACAACGAAAGCAAGCGTTATGGCCACCTTGACCACTTACTGCGTGTTCTATCTGTCGCACGTAGTTCATGCAGCTTGCGACTGCCACGTCGTAGTTAAGACCTGTATTCATGATTGACTTCAGTTGTTTTCTTGGTTCTTCAAACCAGCGTGGATCAAACTGAGTCATCGCTTCCGTTGAATCCCAATCGTAGTACTCGCCTCTCATGTTTACCGATGGTGGAGCGACAATGTATCCGCCATCATTTCGAACATCTAAACCGTCTTTTTGGCTGTTCCTTCCTGGAGCGTGGTAGTGGTAGAAGTGATGCCCGTTTGGACTTGCCACTGCCAAACCGCTTGGTTCCGTTGTGAAGTAGTACTTTTCAATCGCTTCTTGGTTGTCGCAATCTACAACGGTGAGATTACTGATCTTGCCCGTAACAATGCCGATGTTGTTTCTCGTTTCTAAAAACCAGTACTTGAGTTCATCTTTCGTTGCTCGTTCTTCTTGAAGCCTTTTCCAAGACTCTAGCGGCATCTTCAATTCTGGTTTAAGTGGTAGCGCATTCCAGCCACGGTCAGCGTATTCAAGTGCGCTCTCGTATGTATTCATGACTGATCTATCACGCCGGTAAAATGCTTCTGAATCAAAAAGGGGGTAGCGATACCAAAACTATCGCTCCCTTGTTTGCTTACCTTCTCGAAAGTGCAATGGATGCTTGGTGAAAACATCGTTGCATCGCTCGTTGCATATCCGTGCAGTGTTCAAGAGGAATTTCACCGATTTGGTGAGTCTTCTTGCCATCTCTTCTGAGTAACTTCACTACGGTTGAATGATCTTTGCCTTTTGATTCAGAGATCATCTGACAAGTAATCGCTCCATAGCGTTCAGCGAACATCATTCGCTTTCGTTTTCCAAAATAGAGTTTCATCATGAATGAGGGTTAAGTAGCTACTTGGCCGAGGCCAGCATCTAGGTTTTGGCTAGATGTACGACTAACGACGACGTGCATTTGGTTCAACCGTAACGGTCATATCAATGAGCAACGCCTCTGTCGTCTGCTGAATTTTCAGCGTCATGTCTCCACCAGCTCCATCGAGTGTTTCAACAAAGCGTTGTGAGATTTCTTCAACGTCGATACCTGCGACAATATCCTTTGGTATCTCTCGGATAGACACAACGTCATTCGGAGTGATTTGACGAACGATAGCTCCGTCAACTGTCGCTGCGTCTAACAGTCGTTGTTGTGTTTGAGTTCTCATAGCTTCCACCCCCAGACGACACACGTGCCAAGAACGATGCATGGATCGATGGCGTGCATGAGACCGCTTTGGATAGCGTCTGCTGCATCGCTGATGTTCCTGCGGATGTTTCGACCGCTACGAATTGCCGAATCGACGGTGCTACCGATGGCTGATCGTTCAGACCAAGACTTAACCGTTTGCAAGTCCTCCTCGACCAAATCACCAGTGAGGATACGAACGTCACGTCCCAGGCCGACTTCCTCAAGTGCAGCGAGAATCTTTCGTCCCTTGCGTGGAATGTCAGAAACAGACTCTTTGTAACGCATTCGATAGTTGACCAAGCGGTGCGTATGCTTCACTCGATCAAACCTGTGGTTCATCACTCCGAGTTTCTTTTCTGTCTCGAAGAAGGTAGCGATTGCGTCATGCTCTCGTAGAGTTAGCGTTCCACAATCATTCGCTAGTAAAGTACGCTCCAACATCGAAGACCAAAGATCGGCATTCGCAACCAGGTCATCGACTCCTCGAATCGTTGGCAAATCAGGGGGCGGAATATCGACTTCAAGAACGGTAGATAACGTCTCGTTAATCTTCCGAGCTTTCGTCTCAAACATCGCATTGAAACGATGAGCCTTGCGATCACTCAACGGCACCTGCGGCAGTGCAGCACGAGTCATCACGGTGGTAGTGGGCTCTACAACTAACATCAGCTTTCTCCTAGAGAAGTTGGCCACCCCATGGGGTGTTGGTAAATTTCCAAGATTCGATCACAGAGTTTTGCAACACTCAGCTCACGCCCTTGGCCATCAAACAGCACAGACGCTCCGTGCAGCTTGTACAACGTGTTATCCGATGCATCCTTTCGTATCCAATCGATCTGCTTAACCGATGGAACACACCAAACGACAAAGCCGTCGTAGTCTCGGTATCGAACAACTTGTTTTCGTAATTGTTTTTGTGTTTCGTAACCGCGATCAAACTCGATGCTTAATCCGTCAATCTCTGCATCTGGCCGAAGAAAACCGTCGGTATTTCGTCCACGCTTCCACATCGTGAAGGGGATAGGCCAATCGATTAACTCTTCGCTGAGGAATACTTCGTGTTCGATCTTTGAAACTCGATGGGAACAGTACACTTTCGCCTCTCTACCCGAATCGTGCATCGCAACGGTACCAATGACACGAGGGGTACGACCTCTCTTGCGTTTCTTCAATCGAATAAGCCGTCGGTTCGCCGTCTGGTAGGACGGGAAGACGTTGAGCTTGACGAGTTGTCTTGTCGTGACTGGGGCGGTGTCGAAGATGTCGAATATTCTTCGATCTCGTTCGGTGGTGTTAACCATGTTTGACTCCTATAGGCTTCGAGTGCTTGATCGTTGGTAATCGTCGATTCAAAAAGGGGGACTCTGATAAAACGAACTTCGTTGTCGATTCGTACAAACGCTTCACCTACACCAAGCGACATAAGAATCTTGATCATGATTCCGAGTTGCTCTTGTGGCGCGTATCGTTCAAATCGTTGCTCTAAGAATATGTCGTCACCAATCGTGACGATGCGTTCGCTGATCTCTTTGACTAGGCTTGGATCGAACATCACACTTAGTAAGTCCTTCGCTGCTAACTCTGCCGAATCATGCGATCCTTGACCCATGAAAATGTGATCAGTGTTTTGCAGTATCGATTTGCTGACTTCACCGTCCATTAATCCCACTTAGCCTCTTGTGCAATGATGATCCAACGAACGCCAAACTTACGCAGTGTTCGTAGGTAGTTCGCTTCTTGTAACGTCAAACCGAGTGCCTGGCTTTCTTCAAGCACAATCGTTAAGTCTCTCTTTCCGCCTTGCATCTTGTATCTAACGACTTCCTTCAGTCGTAAGCTGATTGCTAATCGCATGTCAGTGCCGCTTGCGACACGTCCGCCTTCAAGCACGTAGCTGAATCCTTCGTCGATCAATTCGATGAATCTACTTTCACGGCTGGTACGAATGGCAATCGAAGGACTGCGTAACGGTTCAAGCAAACGATCCAGTGCACCGACAATGCGTTCACGGCTACTAGGATTACTCGGCAAATCAGACCAAAACAAACGTGCCTCTTTTCGATTGCATCCCATGATGAACTCGTTGAGCTTTTCTTGATTGTGGAAGATCGATAGTGCATCGTTGATCGTTACTTCTGTTTCTTGGCCGTAAACTAAGTTCGCCCAGTTGTTGAACGTGTGAGCGATGAGCGGTGAAGCGTCAGTATGGACAAGCCCACGTAAACGGATCAGCGTTTCGATTAATCCTTCGGAGTACCACCTCTCTTGAATCATCCGACCAGTGGCATTGTCGGCAATTGGCTTTAACAAAATCCCTAACTTCAGCAAGCGGGATGAATCGTCCAGGTTGTCCAGGCACACAGAACGGTTGGATTGAAGTGTCTGCTTGTAGATGTCCCACCCTGTCGCCCTCGACTGTTGATCGAACACGATTGTCTGTCCACTTATCAAGGCTTTCAGCAGGTTGCTCTTGCCTTTGCCAGTCGGTGCTACGATGCAGATATTGCCGTGAGACATTGAGTCCTACCTGTAAAACGATGAGAAGTGCGTAGATACCAAGGCCGATGAAAAACCATCGACGAAGTAAAGCGATCATGTCACCGACTCTTTGTGAGAGTGAACGTTGTTCAATTTGTTGGTTGACCCGAATCGGTGATTCATATTGGTCAACGAGATTACGCAAATCATTCATTGCGGATCTTGGGTAAGTGGGTTCAGAGTGAACCAAAGAGGCTCACAGACTAAGAAGCCTGTGGCGAAGAGAGATTAAAAACGCTAGTAGAATCGTGAGCATCCACTTAACACCCAGCCAAGGCTGAATTAGTAGAACGCTGTTGCTTGGGGAGCGTAAGACATTCCAGTGGTCACACAACTCTATCTAGCGTCCCCCTGACTTCTTACCACAGGCACCAGGGCTAGGCTGGAATGCCAAGCTCTAACTGCATGTGATACGTCGCTTCGGGGTAAGCCTCTCTGTTGCCAGAGTTGCCTGTGGTACTTGAAGCATAAGCAGGTGTCTGTGTGAAAAGCAAGTACCTAATTTCGATTTTTTTCGTGCAAATTAGCTCAGGGTGTAGCGAAAGCCTGTTGAAAAACCCCAGCTCAATAACTGAGCTGGGGACGTTCAGTACCTTCTTTTTGTTGGTTTTCGCAGGTGCATTTCCCGGACGCACTATTGCGACGTGAAAAAACTGTGGAGAGTTACGAACTCCGCCGCCACCTCGATTGGCGAACGCCGGAAACGTTCAGTCAGTACTTGAATAAACGCCTGGTACATATCGTATTGCGTCGATCCGCGATGCCTTTTAGGAGAAGCTGATCGCCACTGCGCAAGCACTTTCGGAACGTAACGCCATGGGATCACGGATGCTTCCGCGGCATGGACGATCAATGCTTCCGGTTCGCATACGCTGAAGACTCGTTTTTTCAGTGCGCGAATTTGATCTGCTTCGTCATCCGCCAATGATTTTAGCCGCTTTACAGCCGAATCAATTTCTTCGGCGTACCGAGAGTCAGCGTTCGGTGTGTGCCGTCGCCGTGAAACAACCTCGATCGCAAAAGAGAAGCACTTCGAGACTCGTGTGCGAGTTCCGCAGTACAATCCCATGGAAAACGATTTGTCGTGACTGTTTCGAATCCCGACGACTAGACTTTCTGTTTGCCCGACTTTGATATTTAGCTCGAGAATCGCGAACAATCGGTTGCCGGCTTTCGAAACCAAAAGTGTCTCGTTGGTTATTTTAATTCCGGATGTTTTTATCGAGGATTCAAGTGTCTGCAGAACGGAAAGGTGGGATACGGGATTCCATGTTTCTGAAGCAGCTTCGACAGGCAATGCGTTCAACGCACATCGCTTGATTTCAATTGCGGGTTGCATCTGGATGCTCCTGAGTAGTGAAAGTGAAAGAACTACTCGGAGGCTAGAAGTAAAACGCTTGACGCGCAACAATTTCGTTGTCTTTTTGCAATGGTGGCCGACGTCAGCGTCAAGTTGGGTTGACGAAGGTTTCGTTTGTGTCTGAATCGCTTTTAGGTTCGATCTCTTTGGTGTATCGTGCTATTGCATCTGATAAAGGACGTTATCCAATGTGTTTTTCCCTTCAAAGAAATGGACTTCCCAAAACCTGACCAAGCCATCGGTTTCTCTTCCCGTCAAGTGACGCCCTCGATCACCGACGGGGCGACCGTTCCCGCCTTGATTGAAAATGCGGGCCATGACACTAAACGAAGATATGTCGAGTTCTTTGCCGCCTCAGTTCGCAACAAGAATACGCGGCGGGCATACCTTCGTGCTATCGATCGGTTTTGCAGTTGGATGGAAGGTCGTGGGCTGACGAGGCTTGCCGATATTGAACCGACCATGATCGCTTTTTATGTCGAGGAGATGCAGGACGGTTACAGCAAGGCGTCGGTCAAGCAGAACCTTGCCGCGATCCGCATGATGTTTGACTACTTCGTGACCGGCGGGCTGATGCGGCACAACCCTTCACTGTCGGTCAAAGGACCGAAGCTCACGGTTGTAAAAGGAACGACGCCAGTTCTTCAGCCAGCCGATGCACGACTTCTACTTGACTCGATCAACACCGACACGGTCGGTGGCCTTCGTGATAAAGCTCTGATTTCGTTGATGCTATTCACGTTCGCTCGCATCGGAGCTGCGGTCGCGATGAACGTCGAAGACGTTTACCAGAACGGTCGCCGTTACTGGGTTCGCCTCAAAGAAAA
Organism: Aporhodopirellula rubra; assembly: GCF_014192335.1. GTDB lineage: Bacteria > Planctomycetota > Planctomycetia > Pirellulales > Pirellulaceae > Rhodopirellula > Rhodopirellula rubra. Next base: position 65,426 of record NZ_JACHXU010000019.1, read on the forward strand.
AGGAGGACGCCAGCATGAAATGCCACTTCAGCACCACGCGGAAGAAGCCGTGATCGCATACTTGGACGGCGCCAACCTCTGGGGTCAGAACGGTACGCCGCTGTTCCGTTCACTTGATCGCAAACGCAACCTCTCCGAAAACCGGATGGCAGCGGAGTACTCGCGATGGATGGTGAAGCGACGATCCCGCAAAGCCGGTCTTGGTGACCTGTTCAACAACCACACGATGAGGGCCTCGGGCATCACCGCCTACATGATGGCTGGTGGCACACTGGAAAAGGCCCAGCAAATGGCCGCTCACGCATCGTCCAAGACGACGAATTTGTACAACCGAAGCAGCGATGCAGTGACGCTAGATGAGGTTGAACGAATTCTTATTTGACGATCAGTGCCGTTCATGGAACGGTTGCAGGGATCTGCTACGAATCTGAACCATTCCCCATTTGCTTCTCAATCGCGTTCGCCAAGGCAGCGAGGAACAGCGTCAGCGTCGTCAACCGCTGCTGTCCGTCGATGACAAGTAGCGGCTCTTGAACAGTTAGATTGGAATGCCCTTTTTGGATGTAGACAATCGAACCAACGAAGTGAGCATTGAGTTGAGCGTCATTACCTGTTCGGACGACGTCGTCCCATAATTGGCGACATTCTTTTTCTGTCCACGAATATGTTCGTTGATAGATCGGAATGACGAACTGCGGTGATTTTTTTAGAAACTCGATGAGTTTCGCTTCGGTAGCTTTCATGATGAGTATTAGGTTAGATAAACTTAATTGTTAATTGGCTTGCAATTTTGCAACTACTCCGGCCAATGGGAAGTGAATGTAGGTCGCGGCGATGATCTCGTCGGTCAGTTTTAATGAGTCGCCATAGGCGCGAAGTTGTCCGACATACTCACCAGCTTTCTTTTCACAACTGTCGCGTCGGATGGGCGCACTTTTATGATCGATCACGATAAGTTCGCCACTCGTCAACTGGAGTACTAAGTCGATTGCCCCATCCCACTGACCGCCATCTTCTCTTGGTCCGCTGACTGCAATTTCTGCGTGCCATGTCGCTCCTGGATAGGTCGCTTCGACCCAATCAATAAACCGATCACCGGAAGTGACTAGCACTGAGGCTGGAATGATGCCGGTTACGGAAAATGCGGACAAGCAACGCTCGGCAACGGCGGTCTTTTTCGATCCGCCCGCTTTCGCAAGTGACGGCAAAGCCGCCAAATAGCTGTGAACAGCATCGCCAATCATGGCAAATTGGGTTTCATCTACTTTGCCGGGGAAGAACGATTCGCCCGCAAGCGAAGTGCATTCAAACGAAAAAGTATCGTCGGTGCTTTTGACCGAACTGGGAGAATGAAACCGGTGAATCGGTGACGTTCCGTCGTCGTTTGGATTTCCTGCAAACCAAATCTGATGATCGTCGGTTTCGATTCGGCAATCGTCCAAGGCTTCATGCGATAGATGTCGAATCACAAGTGTTGTATCGACTTCTTCAATGCCGTGCTCGCCTTCACCCAATGAAGGATCAAGCAGATCACTTTCGTTGGATAGTTTTCCAAGCCACTTGCATTTTCCGTGACGGTGGGCAAAAACTAATTTCTGTTTCGCGCGGGTGCATCCAACGTAGAGTAATCGGAGGTTTTCATCGCTCTCGCGTACTCCTTGATCGACTCCTTCCGGTGTTGCAAGTGCTGCCGCCTCGAGCGTCTTATCCGCTTTTCTACCAGCAAAAGGGCCAGCGGTTTGACCGTATGGCCAAATCCATGATCGCAGTTCACGATTCAACAACGGGTCTTCATCGAAAGTAGCACTACGAACCACTGGCTTCCACATATCTGGATCTCTTGCTGAGTCCAGACCGCTGAGCACAACGACAGGCCATTCCAGACCTTTCGCACCGTGATAGGTCATCAGGGTGACTGCATCGTGCCCTTGAGACGTGAAACGCAAATCTGCTTCATCATCGGCGAGTTGTTCAAAATGCAAAATCAATCCGCTCAGTGTCGCACTGCCGTCGCCACTGAACGCTAATGCTTCGTAGTCACGAGCATGGCGTATCGCAGAATCGAGATTAGAGCATCGCCGGGCTGAGTCTCCCCATGCGTGAACATGTTTGGGTAACGCCAGTGCTTCGATCACTTGCTGTACCACCAATGATGGGGACAAACTTCTTTGGTCAATGGTTTCCAGTGGTGCAAGCGTTGGATCGGCTTCCCAAGGAAGCTGAAACACAGGTCTGCCGGTGTCGTCATCCAAGGGAGCCTCTGCAAGCCGCTTCAACCGATCAACGATCCATCCCGGCGTTGTTTCGGTGGCATCGCTCAATAAGTGCAGAACAGTTGCAGCGGCCAGAGAATCATTCCGATTGGCAACCAAGCGCATTCCCGCAAGCAGCAATTCGCCCTCGCGAGTCGAAAATAAGCCGGGGCTTTCAATCAAGTATGGAATACCAAGTTCATCAAAGGCCGTTGCAAGAGACTTCAGTTGGGCGTTTCCACGTTCCAGAACGGCAATGTCGCCAAAGGGAGTCCCCTCGGCGTGCAACTGAGCAATTCCGCAACCCAATGCACATGCCTCGTCAGGATTCTTCTTGGAATCGAAGAGCCAGCGTTCAACGCCTTTTGGCGAAGCCGGCTTCTGAGGAATCTGTGTTGGGTCTTCATCAAAGTGCGGTGAAAACAGCTTTCCGACTAATTGCACTAAACCTTTTTGACTGCGGTGATTATTTGGCAGAGTCGAGCGATCTTTTTCAGGAACACGATCCCAAACCTCACTGACCAGTCGAGGATCTGTATCGCGAAAACCGTAGATTGCTTGTCGTGAATCACCTACCCAACGGTTGCGAGGAACTAACGCTCGCAAACCCTGGAATATTGCAAGCTGTAGCGGATTCGTATCTTGGAACTCGTCCACCAATACGAGGTCGTAGTCCTTGGAGAGGCGGGTTGCCAGAGCTTCGTTGTTTAGTAGTTCAAGCAGTAACGTCTCCAAGTCCGTAAAATCGACCAGCCCTCGTTCAGCTTTGTAGGCAACGAACTGAGAGTCCAGTGCGATGGTTTCTTCTGAAAGTAAGCGTGCAAACTCCTTGATGTCAGCATGCAAATGCGGATTTCGACGAACCTCTCCTGCATGTAATCGTAAGGCGTCAAGGCACGTATTGGACTGCTTAGCTGCTTTGATTTTTGTGGCGTCAATGTAAGTCCCCCACTTTGACCCTTTGGCACTTCGCAACGCACGTAAATCTTGCTTCGCTTTAATCGTAGCCTTCGTTGTGTCAGTCGTAATCGCTTCGATGGCGGCTAACGCCTCGTCGGCCAGTTCAAAAAGCATGTTGCTTGGTGACTCGTCCGCCGACGGACCGTCTGGGGCCATGATTTCGCAAACGCGGTTGGCACTTGCTGTCACTTGTTCCTTGAACACTTGGTCGGAGATTCGATTTCCACGTTTCGCACCCAATAACCCGAGAATCCTTGCGGACAAATCAGTGACGCCCAACCTGTTGGCTGCTGATGAAAGTGCTTCCCAGCGATCGATAGGGATTCCGCCAAGCAAATCATCCAATACTCGATTGCCACCTTGTTCAAACACCTCTAAGCGAGGTGACAATCCCATCTCGATGGAATACCGGCGAATCAAATGATGAGCAACTCCATGCACGGTTCCTATCGCAGCTAACTCAAGACGGTCGGCGTGAGCATGACCGTTGCCTTCAAGCAACTTAGCCTGAACTCGTCCTTTCAGTTCAGCAGCAGCTTTCTTGGTAAACGTCGTTGCCAAAATACGTGCAGGATCGAGGCCATCAGCGACGGCTGTCGCGACAGTGTTGCAAAGATCGAATGTTTTGCCGGAGCCCGCACCGGCGCGGACGACTTCAAGAGTGTTTGTCATAGGAGTTGTCGTAGGCCGCATAAATGTTGGTAATCACAATACTTGCAGACCGACTGGCACTCGGTCGCTTTCAAGTTCGTTTCGAGCACAATCCGTGTTCCGTCCGGCCATTCTTCAAGCGTTTGAAGTGGTCTTGCCGGCACGAGTCCGCCATCGGTTAACCAGGACTCGGCTCCTGATATTGCTGATTCAAATTCGTTCCAGACTGCTTGAATACTCGGCCCTTCGACCACTGTTCGGTTGTCATCCCCATGAACGGGTCCACCAGTAGGTGTGTAGAACAAGCCGTCGGCCAATACCAAGTACGCCACCGCAGGGAATCGCCCCGCTTCTTTCGATCGACTGTACGCATACGTCGCAAGCTGAACCGCTTTCCCCTCGGCAATCCATTGCTCGTACTTTTTGCCGCCGTATTTGAAATCGACAATCGCTTCTTCTCCACTCTCACGTTCCGCGAGACAATCGATCGATCCAATGAACGGCTTTTCAAATGCTTCTCCCCGAACATCGACTTCTAATCCCTTGATTCGATAGCCGCCACTCTTCAATGTGCTGACCAATACTCGTGTCGCATGAGACAGCTCTTTGCGAAGTTGTTGTCGATCAAGATACTTGTCCGGTTGGGCAAAGGGGGCCGCGTCCAGTGGCAGACGCTCATCAAACACTTGCTCGACGCATGCGACAGCATCGTCAACCGACGTAAGCTCATCGCCGTCTCCAAATACATATTCGAGCACTTTGTGACAGAAGCTTCCCTTGAGCTGAAACTCGTTAGGCAATTGAGCGATCGAACTGGAATGCAGTTTTGCTTGATAGCTGAATACCCATTTCAATGGGCACGCCAAACGAGATTGGAGTTCAGTAGCGGAAACCGTTTCGCGGTCTTTCAACAGCTCCACCGGAATGTCCCAGACCGGACGAAGTCCTTGGGGAGCCTCTACCTGTTTGGATTCGATCGCAAACGTAAACGGCGTAAGCGATGAAACGTCGTTCGATTGAATAAGATTTTCGAGCACTGGTGGATTGTCGCGAGCGGTTTCCGATAACGCCGTCCGAATCGCCAGCCAAATAGGGTGCCAGCGTTTCTCAACATCCTGTGGAAGCAACACTGCGAGCAGTGCATCTTCCACAAAACATAATCCGCGAGCCTCAGCGGTACGCAGTGACGTTAAAGCATCCGTGCCATCATCAACCTGGATTCCTGAATCTCGCAGTCCATCCAGCTGGTCTGCCGACCAACGGCATGCACTCGCATCCCCTGTGCCAAGTCCAAGCCAGATTACTCGATGGCAAGCGTCCGTAATTTCAGCAAGCGAATGAACGTGAACGGGTCCGCCATTGGCCTGAATGCTGCCGACCGACTCAACACCGCTTGAGAGAGCCTCTTCAAGCAAGCGTGACAACTGAGGTTGCGACAACTCACTCCCTTGGCTTTCCACTAATTCACCCAATAAAGCCGCTTGGCCAGCCGCGACATGTAACGCATTGACAAGTAATTCTTGTGGCTCGTCTTGGTCTGCCATGAGCATTGCTCGGCCACTAGCCCACTTGGCCACCAACGCACAACGGTCGCGTACCGCACGCGCAGAAATCATGCTATCGCGTCTAACCCGGTCGCAAAATAACCATGCATCCAGTCGCTCACGAAGCTTACCCTCGGGGTCGTTTTCATCACTACAAAGGGAATGAAGCGTCTTTTCCCATGCTCCGCTTCCAAGACCTGGTTCTTCGGTCAATGCTTCTGCCAATGCAACAGCCGCTTTGCGAGGTATTGGGCAGATCGGTAACGTCAAAAAGTCCAGCAGAGATTGTGGATCAACTGGTTCCCAGCAAAGCGTCAAACAAAGTGGCAATACCTGTAACACTGGGTGAGCCGGTGAGCTGACAGATGCCCCCATCGTCGGCAATCCGTAGCGAGTTAGACAGCCATCCAATTGCATGGCGAGGCTGTCGTCTTCACAAACGACGATAGTACGACTCAACTCGGCTTTGTTTTCAGCCAACGTCGCGGCCACAAATTCAATTGCAGCAGACTGACTCAAAGTGTGAACGTACCGCAAACTGTCATCTAGCTCGATCGTCTCAATCGCTCCGCCCCGAACAATGGATTGAGCCTGATGTAGCGATCTCCCCTCGGAACAACTTAAATTGGCTTCGTCGATCGGCTGAGTCGTTAACCTCGATAGGACACGTTGCCATCGAACGGGCCAACGATCCGATGAATCAGCCAGAATGCAAGTATGCTCGGGAAGCGTTTGGCCGTCATCCAACGCATTCAAAACCGATTGCAATCTTTCAGAAACACTTGGAAAGACAAAACGATGGCCATCAGCAGCCGTTGCAAGGTCGCGCACCACGTCGGGCAACGTGTCGCTGTGCTCTTGGTCCCACCCGCTCAGTTGCAATTCGTCTCGCCGTGAAAGAAGTTCAGACGCGGTCGCCCAGCGATCCGTTTCCAAGCTAGGTGAAATTACTGAATCCGTAACAGTTTCCAATGCCGTCGCGTACTCGGTTACATGGCTCGCACGGTGAGCTTCCAATGTCGGCAAACCCAACTGCGTTTCCAGCCAGCGAAGCAAAGTTTCCGGTCCCCCACGAACCTCATTGATCGTGGTTCGAGCCAGTGCAGGACGCAGTGAGCCTGGAGTCAGCCGAATGTGTAGTCGCGTTTGTTGAATCATAATTATGTCTCAGTCAGATGCGTCTGCGCATCGAATCTCTTTAGCTCCAAACATAAGACTAGCGTGGCCGCACCGAGTCGCCACTAACAAGGTTTTCCCCGACGGCGATCGCGGGAAGCCCCGGGCCAACGACCTGCTCGCCAGCCTCTTCCTTCTTCGCAACTTTAAGGTTGAGCAAGAATAATTGCTCCAAAGGATCTGAGTTCGCAGGGAAACTGAAGGCCTTCTCTACTTCAGCATCAAGTCTTTCCTGACACTTTTTCAATGGGTTATCACCAGGAAGTTCGAGTGTGCGGTACAGTTCACGCAAGTCCCACTTGTTGTCCGTCATAATTGACGACCGACATTCTCGCAAAGCAACGGCTGCTTTCGCGACTGCTCGAATTGACGCAAGCGAAGGTTGTTGCGGCCATGCGAAAGAATCAAAAACGGTGTTCGATGTGTAGCGGAAATCGCTTTTAAGGGTAGAGCATCTCGAAAGAAACCAACGCCAATGAAGCGTTGACTGAAAAATACCAAACGAGTAGTCGTCTTCTACTGCAAAGACTTGCAGTGCATCGCTTGGGCGGATATCAGAACAGATGAAATCAAAAATTGGCCGTTTTGTTACTCTGGAGCAAACGATATACCTAGAGAGGCCGCCAATTTGAGAAAGCAGAGCTTTTCGGGCGTAGCTGAGCTGCCACCACTTATTCAAGAAATTTGCATGGTGCTTATTGATCCTAGCCGTCGGATCGCTTTCAAGAACTTCTGAATTTCGTTCACTTTCCTTGGCTGCTGCCTTTTCACGGTCCCCAAGTACTTTTGACTTGACTAACTCAAACGCTGCGGAGTACTTGGCAGCTGAATTTACGGGCTGCTGTTGAAAGTCAATGACGTGTCTTTGAGGGTGGGAAGGAAACGTGCTCAGTAAGTCGTCACCAGTCAGGTAAGGAAACAGAACATCGCGTAGAGTTGCATCCTTTGAAATTAGCGTTTCCGCTTCTTCATTGCTTAGCAGAAAACCCTCGTGACCAGGTGTTTGCCCCTGGTAGCAGACCTTTGAACGTGCATTCGTGGTTAGCTTTTTTGATTTGGAGACATCGAAATCTGATGACAGCGAAGACGGTATGACTTTAACGTTTTCGATCTTCCAAGGGGAATCTCTATCGTCCCCCATCTGTGTTCTTAAAGGACTCTCTTTCAAGCCCGATTTACCGCGAATCCAGTTTACGATTGAAACATGGACGACGGCATCACCTGACCACACTTGCGTGGCAACTGCATCGGTAATTGTCCCGTCGTTTTCCAGTATGTAGTCAAGCCCTGATTCGCGGGAGTAGGTTTGCCGCACCGTGTTGGTTCCAACCAGACCAGCTCTCTGTCCCTTTTCCAAGCAATCGTGTGATTTTCGGAACCAATAAACACAGAAATCCGCCAAGCCAGATATATCAGGAAATGCTTCACGGACTCGGTTTACATAAGCAAGGCCAAACTCCTCCTGCATTTTGTTTTTTGACTGAAAAGGAGGATTGCCAACGATGTAGTCGGCTTTTGGCCAATCAACGAATAGAGCGTCATCGCAGACGATTGACTCATCCAAGTTGTCAAGTGGAAGTGGCCTCTCGAATTCAAATGGAAGCTCGCCACTTCGGTCGAACCAACTGCCTTCGACCTCAGCAAGCGCAATGCGTTTCCCGAGCATTAGCGTGACTTTTGCGAGCTCAACTGCGAATTCATCTATATCGATCCCGAAGAATTGGGTGGTGCTAACCAGTGATGCGGTTCCGACAGCTTTTTTGGCTCGCTCGCCAAACTTCTCATGGATCTTGGCCAATATCTCCATTTCTAAGTTCATTAGTTCACGATACGCGACGTAAAGAAAATTGCCGCTCCCGCACGCAGGATCAAGCACTCTGACCTTAAGAAGCTTCTCTGCCAAACTGGTCAATTCCTTCAATGTGTTCGCTTTTTCAATTCTTGCTCGCCAAGGCTTCACAATTGTGGGCAGAATCACCTTTTGAATATCAGCCTCATTTGTAAAGTGAGCACCCATCGCATGACGTTTATCAGCGTTCATGCTGCTCTGAAACAGAGTTCCAAAAATCGGTGGGTCGACCTTGTCCCATTTCTCTCTTGCGGCATCATAAAGCAACTTCGTTTCGGTTTCTGACAGCTCGACGGGCTCAATCACATCGAAAAGCCCACCATTAAAGTACTCGACACCTTGAAACCGACCGCCGCGAGCAGGGCTAGGACTATTCATCTGCGTGAATAGAGAACCAATGAGGTCGTACGTGTTTCCTTTTTGCTCGACACATTCCTTCAATAGTTTTGTAAACAGCGCATCAGGAAGCAGTTTGCAGTCTTCCGCAAACATTGCGACGACGCACTGCAAGATAAATTTCTGTGCTCTTTTTGGATTCTCTCCACGAGACACCATCTCGTTAAACACGTGCGCAACTTTGTCTGCGGCCTCTCGAGTTACCTTTACACGGTTGTTCTCAAAAAGTGGCTCTTGTTCAATCGGACGCATGAAGTTGAAAGCTTGTGCGCGATCAACCAATTCGTGGATAGAAATCCTGTCAACAGGATCATGAAGCTGAGTGTTAAAATCGTAAATCCAAAACTCGTCGAAGTTGCAAAGTACAACATAACGAGGCCTGTCTGGGACCATGTTGGTCCAATACTCGAATGCCTGTTGGTAATGACGCTGTAGCTTTTCACCGCGACTCTTCATCTCCATGAGCATTCTCGGTCGCCAAGACAGATCAGCAAAGCCAGTTCCACGGCCTTTTCGTTTCACCCTGTCTTCCAAGATTGCACCGGCTTCTTTGTACCCAGCGTGCCCAAACGCTTGAAACAACCGGTCACAAAAGACTTGTGCTTCGCCTTTTTCATCCCCTTTGAGAGTGCCGACATAGGAGACAAATGTTTGGATCGATTCTGGTGTCATCGCGAGAAGAATATCACATTAAGGGTTAGATGCAAAACAAGGAGAAGCACCGACAATAGACTTAAGATTGGTTGAATCTGACTTTCAGTCGAACAGCGTGGGCGAGTTGTCGGGTGCCGCACTGCGTTTCTTTTTTGCCTTTTGAACCCCTACGGGTCGAACGATTGCAGCAACGCAGTACTCACCGTTCGGTCCACGCTGGTTTCGATCGGTTGGCAGCGGAATCGCCATCACGTTGTAGGTGCCGGATGCTGGCCCAAAATCGAGATGACATTCGCCGTCAAAGCAAGATGCGGTAGATGATGCCTCAAAAATCGGACCATCGTTCTTGATTGATTTTTCAGGCGGGATGAAGTGTCCCAGTGAATCGAAGGTTGTACTTCGGATCACGTAGTCGATCCGCAATTGCAAAGCATCGCGGACTTGGTCTTCGTGACTGATACCAAACAGATTGGCTTGGTCTTCGTTATCAACGACGCCTTTTTGGACTGGCTTTAACTTCCAGGTAAAGAAAACGGCAGCGATCGGTTCTGTTGAGAGTTCAGCGAATCGACGTAGGGTTGCCTCTCGCGATCCATGATAGGTGTCGGCTAACGCAACAAGCCCCGATGCATTGGATACCTGATTCGCATCTTCCGAAAACCATGGCTGTGGAAACAACAGCTCAGCTGCACCGATGTCACAGAGCATTTCAAGATATTGGTCAGGATCATTTCGATCCCGAAAGCGAGCATCTGTTCGACACCATGATTTCTGTTCGTATTCAGGAAAGAAGGTGTGGCTGATCTCGTGTGCAACGCTGAACCGTTTTCGTGTCTCCGGTCGATCGGGGTGAACCCGCATTTCAACGCCACCTTCGCTGCGAGGCGCAAGTTCGGCGTCGGGACTTTGAATCGGTAGGTCCCCGCTCACATGAATGCCCTGCAGGCTAGTGAGAATGTTGACATCGATCGGCATTTCCGGACGACCAAACATGGCTTCGCACGTTTGAATCAATGTCCTCGCTTTTAAGCGAATTGCCTCTTCCGCAGAGCTTGCCCCTGTTGATCGAACTAACTCGTCAATAAACGTTTGTGTTGTCGATTGCCCCGAACTCATTTTGTTGGCTTCCGTGAATTGCTGGCCATCAATAGATAAAGCTGGTGCCACTCGTCGGGCGTTTGAGGCTGACCGCCTCGAAAACGCGTCTTTGCAAGGTCTTGCAGATCAGACTCGGAAAGCTCGGTGCCCTGGCTTTTCAGTCGGTCGCGAAACGCGACAAGCGACGAAGGAATCTCACGCGGGCCGTCAGTTGTCTGGATCGATGGCAGGCTAAGAAGGTCTGCAAGTGTCCTGGAAAGGGCGGCGGCAATCTGCATTAGCACCACCGCAGAGGGTTTCTTGCTTCCCTCTGTGTCTCGTTCAAGCTCCCATAGGTATGCCTTGGAGATTTTCGCTTGTTTAGCGACTTGATCCAACGACAAACCCTTCTCCTCGCGGTACTTACGCAAGTTCTCTGCGAGCGGGATTTTTGGAGTTTCGTCGGGTTTTGGGGCGTCTTCCATGTCAAAAGTGTACCAGTTACATGGGGTCGAAGCAAGACGCGGCGTTCGTTATAGTTGACAGCCTGCGAGCGAACGGGTATGTTCGTTATAGACATACGGCGAGCGTCGGTAAACCTGATAAACGCCACCACTTTTACTTCCTTACACCAGGAAAACAGATGACGAAAAAAGACTATCACGTTGTGCCCAACGGAGACGAATGGGCGGTCAAACGCGAGGGCGGCGAACGGGCTTCATCGGTCCATGGCACCCAGCGTGAAGCAATTGATGCTGGTCGCGACCTAGCTAAGAAGAACGAAACGGAACTCGTGATTCACCGACCCAACGGACAGATCCGTGACTCGGATAGCTATGGGAACGATCCGCATCCTCCCAAAGACACTAAGCACTAAACCCATGTCAGTGTCTTACATTCCTGAATGGACCAAGCTCTGCCTCTGGGGCAGAGCGGCGGGGCGATGCCAATACGAAGGCTGCAATGAAGTTCTGCACCGTGACAAGGTGACCAAGGCGGAGTTCAACCAAGCCTATGTCGCTCATATTATCGCGGACAAGCCCGCAGGTCCGCGTGGCGATTCCGTTCTTTCAGAGAAGCTGAAAAAAGATCTCTCGAATTTAATGCTGCTCTGTGACGTGCATCACCGACTCGTTGACAAGATCGATGTCGATGGGCATCCGGTTGCTCGCCTTCAGCAGATGAAGAGCGACCACGAACGTCGAATCGAAACCGTGACAAATATCGACACCGACCGACAGTCACATGTCCTGTTTTACGGTGCCAGAATTGGCGAGCATGGCACACCACTAACTCTTGCAAACGCGAAATTGGCGATGATACCGACGCGGTATCCAGCCAGTCACGAACCGATTTCGCTAGGGTTGAAAGACAGCACGTTTGGAGACCATGAGCCTGAGTATTGGTCGATTGAATCCCGGCACTTGCGACGGCAATTCGCCTCCCGTGTGACACCGCGACTGAACGAGGATATTCAGCATCTTTCGGTCTTTGGCCTTGCTCCAATGCCTTTACTGATTGAATTGGGGCGACTGATCTCCGACATACACGCTGTCGATGTCTATCAATTGCACCGCGAGCCAGCAGGTTGGGCATGGCAAGACCCACCAACAGATTTCCAGTTCAATCAATCTTGCATTGGACCAACCGATGCCAAAGATGTTGCTCTCAACTTGTCGCTGAGTGCGAGTGTTGCGAATGATCGAATCCACAATGCAATTGGTAACGATTGCTGCATTTGGACGATCTCTGCACCTCAGCCGGGCAACGATTTCTTGCAAAGCAATTTGCACCTACAGCGATTTCGCGAAGTGATGCGAAAAACGTTAGACGCGATCAAGCTTCAGCACGGAGAGGACGCACGGCTTTCACTTTTCCCTGCGGTTCCTGTATCAGCGGCAATCGAGATTGGCCGCGTTTGGATGCCGAAAGCTGACCTTCCATTATCCGTCTACGACCAAAACCGAGCGACCGGTGGGTTCTCGCCTGCCCTAACTATTTCCCAACAACACTCATGAATTCAACCATGATCGATAACCGAATCCTGATCGTCAATTCGATCCTGCAAGACATTGCCAAAGAACTCGATATTCCGCCGAGCAAATATAAGCAGGCGGTCGAGAGATACACCTCTGTTGGAAAGTGGCTCGAATCGGGCGTTTACCCCGATTCAACTGGCACGCCAGTGATCTATCCCCAAGGATCATTCAGGCTAGGAACCGTCGTGCGACCGATTCACAATGGTGTCGAATCGGACTATGACATTGACTTGTCATGTGAACTCCTCATCCCGAAACAACAGACAAGCCCCGAGCAAATTCGCCACTATGTTGGTGATCGACTCAAAGAACACGGGACGTATGAGCGATTGCTCGACGACGAAGGGCGGCGATGCTGGACGCTGCTGTACGCGGAACAAGACGGTGCGGGTTTCCACTTAGACGTGCTGCCTTGCGTTCCTGATCCAATGACGTTTGCGGGTGTGGACCAATCAATGAGCCTGAAATCGGTCGCCCTAACCGATCGCAGCAAATCTGGGGCGTCGTATGAATGGGGCTTTACAAACCCCGCTGGTTACGCGGACTGGTTTGCCGAATGTCAACGCCAAATCTTTAACCGCACGGCTTCACTCCGCAAGAGTCAGATTTTCCGCGAGCACGGCGAGGTGTTTGCAAGTGTCGATGAAGTTCCCGACCAATTGGTGCGAACGCCACTCCAACGAATGGTCCAGATTTTGAAACGACATCGAGATATCCGTTTCGCTGGACAGACTAATAGCGACGAACGTCCTATTTCAGTCATCATCACGACTCTGGCGGCGATTGCGTATCAACAGGAACCCGATGTCTATTCCGCACTGGCGAACTTTTTGGATCGGGTCACACGGTATCAAGAAACCGGAATGATTCGATGTGAAGACGATAAGTGGGTTATCGCCAACCCCGTAAATCCCAACGAGAATTTTGCGGATCGTTGGAATGAACCAGACAGCGGACGACCGGATGCATTCTTCCAATGGGTGAATTGGCTACAAGAAGACATCGACGAATTGTTGAATGCCGCAACACCAAAAGAGCTTGAACGAGCTTTGCAAGCTTCATTCGGCGAATCAATCGGAAAGAGAGTGGCATCTGAGCATGAAGGGCGGGTTCCCGCGGGACAAAGAACGCCGGTTTCTGCGTTTGGCCGAGTGGCCAAGCAGTTGTTGCGTTTCGATGTCGCTCACAGGGAACCACCACGGTGGCACATGCAACCGACAACACGCCAAGCACGCATCAAGGCTCGATTCACCCGAAAGGGATTTCGCCCGACTGCTTTCCGAAGCAACTCACCCGCAATTCCTAAGTACGCCGATTTAGTTTTTGAAATCGAAACAGACGTACCGAAGCCTTACACGGTCTATTGGCAAGTGGTTAACACTGGTGCCGAAGCGGCAAACGAGAGCAACTTACGTGGCGACTTTTACGATGGTGGGCAGTCTGGGAAAATCCGAAGAGAAAGCACGAAGTATCGTGGAATGCACTGGGTGGAAGCGTTTGTCGTCAAGAACGACACCTGCGTTGCACGAAGTGGTGAGTTCGTAGTCAACATTCAGTGAATGCAGAGAACGCAATGCTGGCGGAAACCAGCCAAGACGGTTCGCCCCAAAGAAGAGGACTTCATGGGGCCATCGATTTCAATCTCTGGTCAATGACATAAAATTCACCAGCAAGCAAATTTGATTGATAGAATGACGTGACGGTACTTTCACAAGATTTCTTTGAGCGGCAAAAAGAGTGATTCAACAATGACTGGAGGAAACATCGAACCCGACGACAGCTTACTTCTCAGTGATGACGAGATAGACCGATTCGTCGCCGACAATCCCGAGCTGTGTCAGCAGGTTTCCGTGCAGCTTGACGCCTTCCATCGGCAAATGGAACTTCTGCTTCAGGAAAGCGAGACCGAAGGACAATCTCAAGGTTCAGAATGAAAAAGGCACCGCACTTCGGAAAGTGGATGCCTTGGTTTGGCGGGAGTGCGGAGACTCATACCGGTTCGCTCGTTTCGATGAGACATTGTCGGTAGATGCAGTCACAAGTCGCGATTGCAATTGCTCGCGATAGGTGTTCGTCTGGCTGCATGGTGAGTGCACCGCTACACGAACCGATGGTTGGATGCGGTGGGAAACCGCCTCCATCGAGCCAGTTTTTGAGGGCTTCGGCATAGTCGAACGCTTCGGACCATTGTTTGGTCGCGTAAGCCGTGAGCATGCTGTCCCACGCTGAGTTTGGGTCCATCATTCGTCTCCATAGTTTTCAACGAGGTATCGCTCGGTTGTAAACGGGAAGTAGTACGTCACGCAGCCGTCGCCAAAGGCGTCAGGCTCAACGTCGTAGCTTTCACCACACTCGGTACATTTCACGGCCATCGAGCAATCATCAGCGTCGATAATTTCGAGCTGACCTTCACACTCGTAGCATTTGCCATCGTTCGGATCGACCAACATGGCATTCCTCCGCAAAGAAAGAACGAAACCGCCATAGGCGGTCGACTGTCCAGCGTGGACAGAAGCGGAAGTAGAATGCCTGGAAAAAATCGATTGCGCAAACGATCGTTTAGAACAATTCCAATTGAGAATTCACGTTCGAGCGCGTCTGGGCCTTGAACCAAGCAAGCCGATCACCGATGCCAAGTCCACGAAGTGGATCTTCAAAGTCGTACTTGTCGCGTCCAGCCAAGATGCGATCGTAGAAACCACGCAGATAGAGCTGACTTGCAAGCAGAACGACTCGCGGCTTATCGACTGCAACGGTGAATCCATTGGAGTTTCGGCCAAACTTGCAGTACTCCACCCAACGCATATGAAACTGACTTTCGATTTGTCGGGCTCTCCATCGTTGCTCATCGCTCGGCAAGTCGGTCATCGCCAGATCGTACGGGTCGATGATCGTGTAAGGTTCGATAACAAGGTGCTTTGCCGACACAATGAAGTAGGCGTCTGTGTTCTGCTCAGCCCAGCGTCTTGAGGCCTGGAATAGCGGCCCGGTGTAGAGTTCGCACGCTGGGGCGGCTCGATTGGCTTTCTCTTTTCCGCAGCCGATCAGGGCGATGGTTTGCTTGATAAGAAATGCGAGAAAATTCTATCGTTGCTTAGACGATGAATCCGTCAGATAAGCTGCCGTCAGCACGCATTGCAAAATACGAACGCTCGACACCTTCAGGTCGAGTGTTGCTTGGTGGCGTGAGTACTGACAGGTCTGGCATTTCGTCGGGATAACCCATCAGCGAAGCGAAGAGATCAGGATCAGTCTTCTGGCAAATGTCGATGATCCGCATCCAAGTGAGCCGCCATCGAACAAGGTTTGCCGAATTCAATCCCATCACCGCAATGACGCGGCGGGCCTCGTCAGTCAGGCCGGAAAGGCGCCCATCGAGATGGACTCGGACAGCCGATTCCAAAAGAGCCTGTGTCGGGTCTGGCACCTGTCGTTTTCCTTTGCGGAGATTACAGGCATGACAGGAGTAGACAAGATTGTCGTACTCCAGGCTCGCCTCTGGCGAACTGGCCACCGGCTCGAAATGGTCGAGGTCGAATTCACCTAACCGCTTTCCCCACTGTTCACGAACCAAACAGTACACACAGCGAAACGAAAACTCGTCACGCAACCATGGCCGGAACGATTGCACGTCCAAATAACCACTCGGCCCGTGGCGACGAACTAACGGTCCGCCGGGGTATGTGAACGCAAGCGGTGGCACACTACGCATCCGGTTGGGAGAGTAGCCGCTTGTGTAGCTTGAGAGCCTCTTCCATCGGTGGTGATGCTATTTCATCGAAGTGCTTCTCTGCCATCCTTTGCAAACCCGCAAGCTCGGCACGTTCAGGCACACTGATGGTGCCAGCAATTTCACGGTCAATCAGCTCACAGCGACGGTCGTCTTTGTCCTGTGTCCACTGAGAATCGTCTCCGTTCGCACCCACTTCCTCAGAAACAAACCGCGTCACAGCAAGTTGGATCAAATGCACAACGTCTTGCCCTGTCTCGTTGGCACGAGCGGAAAGACAATGCTGGATATCGGCGGGAAGATCGATTTCGTACTTCATGCGTCCATTGTATCACGAGAAACGACAAAAAGGCCAGCGAATACTGCGGTACCACGCACGCTGGAAGCGTGACCAGGACATTTTCAGCACAAAGAAAGGGAATTTACCGTTTTCAGCGTCCATCGCTCAATAGTCCGATGGAAGCAGCCCCGTGATGGCTCCCCCATCGCCGTCTTCGATGAACCAAAGATCCTCGCCTTTGGTGTCATCCTCGAACACTTGCAGGTAGTCGATCCCGTCGTGTTGCTGAGCAAGTTGCCGCAATACGAGATAGCAGGCAAGCACGGTTTCGTGCGTGTGCATTTCGATGGCTGCTGGCGTAGCGAGCAGAGGCTTATCCGGCCCAGCGATGAAGCGAAAGCAGGAGTCAGGGTGATCGAACGGAATCTCTTGAGGTTTAAGTCGCGGTAGGCTCATGAACGAAGGGGACGCCATCCCAAGTCTATCACTTTGATTGCCGATCATGCACGAAAAAGGCCCTCGAAGATCGAGAGCCTTTGACATCGAGGCTAAGCTCGGTTCATGACCTGCGATACCGGCTGCGGATCGAATTGAAGGTCGCGTTCGACGGGAAGCCCGAGTGAGCCGCGTATCTCTTCAACTTCATCGAGATAGAAGGTACCGAATTCTTGTTCAAGTCCGTGGACCAGGCCGTAGCCGATATGTGACTCAGGGTCGTACTCGATGACCCACCAAGTCCAATTGGAGTCAGGCGTAAACCATTTGACCTGGACGATCGGATCGCGGATTTCGGAAGTTGATCCGAGTGCAGGAAGTTTGGCCAAGATGCCTTTGGTAAGAAGTCTGTGTGCCGGTGATTGAGTTCGTGGGCATTTCACGATTGAAGGGGGAAGAAAGTAAATTGCCACTGAGGGCACGCTTTCTAATGCACAATCAAGAGCGGTGTCACAAAGCAGAGCCGCAGGAAGCTTTTGACACGAGAGCGAATGATAGTGCGGTCCTTGTCGTGCCTCGTGGTGATGTCTTTCAGACTCCAATCGTGTTGGGTATGGATTCACCCGGCGGCAACAACGAGAGGCTTGGCGTCATTCGTTCAGGTCGAACGGCGGATCAATTTGCGAGTACGCGTACGTGCCTGGACAAGACATGGTCTCCGCCTCTTTCTGGATCGTCCCGTCGTTGTTGTAGACTGTCATCAGAACGGGTGGATTGCCGTGATACGGTGGTTTGCCTGGAAGCTCACCCGATTCTTGCCCATCGATCGAAACCACCTTCGCGATAATCGTGCTCCACGAGTCTCGCCGCACGAAAAAGCCTGCGGTGTCGCCATTATCATGGTACATCTGGTAGATGTTCTTGCTCATGCTTTTCCATCGCTGAAATTTTGGGTGCAGTTTGAATTGCAAATACGGATCGACTTGCGTTTGATTCTGCCAAGTCTCGCGGCCAGTATCAACTCGTCCAGCTTCTATGTTTGAACGAAATCTCAGTTCAGTCGACAGACTGGCAACATGCCCAACGGCGGGTTGACTGTGCGAACGACTTTGATTCGTCGGGTGTGCATCATGGCTTGAAGCAGACCTTCGTTGCCACTGTACGTTTTGAAGATGAATTCGCCTTCGGCCAAAGGGATGTCGGGAATGCAGACTGAAAGGTCGGCGTACAGATCACCGTTTGGTTCTTCGAGGGCAACGTAGAGTTGCTCGTTGTCACTGTAACGGCCGGTGATGAGTTCAAGTCGTTGCTGACCGTGATGATAAATTGTGAACATAGTGAAAAAGGAAAAAGTCAAAATGAGCGGCCATTAGGCCACGGTGGTAAAGCTGCATTCCGGAATTCCGGATCAAGGTGGAGCTGCGCACAGACAACCTTGATCGTTAGGAATTCCGAGGATGACATGCTGGCACCGTTTGCCGTTAGTAGCACTCGCTCATTGCCGACTGCTCGTTCAGTTGTTCACTCAGCACTCACGCAGCGAAACGGCTTCATCGGTGCCATCTGCATACACGACGTGATCTAGCACGGTGACACCGACGATTTTCCCGACTTCGGTCAAGCGTTCAGTCACAGCATGGTCCTCGCGGCTTGGCGTTGGATCTCCCGAGGGATGGTTGTGACTGAGGCATATGGCACTACTTCCCTCGATGAAAGCCGGCTTAAAGACTTCGCGAGGGTGCACGAGCGATGCGTCCAATGTCCCCTGCGTGATGGCCACAACGCATTGAACGGTGTGCTTGGTATCGAGGTATGCGACAGCGAATCGCTCCTGGTCCGGAGATGGATTCTCTTGCCAATACTGGCGAAAAAAATCGCACGCTTCCTTCGTGCTCGTCAACTTATGCCGCCCTTTCATGGAGCCGACGCGGACAAGTGAAACGATCTTGAGGGACGTGTATTGCGTCTGTTTATGAACTCGCATCGCGACTTGCTCTTGGACACTGAGCGTCCCAAGCGTTTCACCGACGTGATCGCTGGCAGTGGTTGTCAAGTTTGTCTTTGGTGCTTCATGCTCGATAGCTGGGAACACGCATGCGGTATCGAACCAAGTTTCTGATTCGTCTCCGGCGATTGCAACACGAACTTGCTGTCGCTTGTTCGATATACCAACAACAAAGCCGTAACCAAGTGTCTCCGCGTCAATGTATACTTCGACATAGTCGTGACGGCGCATCTCGAAACGATGCGCGGGGCCATCAATGTCGTTGCGAACTCGATCAACTGTGATCGAGTCACGATTTACTTCGGGTGCTGGCCACTGTTCGTGCGGAAGGCCATCGTAGTGGTGCTGCCGATCCGGGTTGACGAACAGTTCCCGCAGATCGTTCCTAGTCACCTCAACTTGCTCAAGCGGTGCGTCAGCTATCGGTGTGACAATAGTCTGTTCTTCGGTTTGGATCTCAGAGCCATCATCCCAAAATTTGAGTTGTCGTTGCATGCTGGCAAACAGATTGCCACTGGTCACAGCAAGAACCAAGAAAACGCGGCACTTTATCCGAACAATGCGTCGGTTTGCCGCTCCAACTCTGCTCGTGGTCGTGCAAACTGTCGGAGCGACTGCCGCTTCAGCTTCTCCACCTTGGACGCAAAACCAATTGGTGGTGGCATCGTCTTGATCGTCATCGGACCAGAGGGCATTCCGTCAATCAGGATGTTCGCAACGGCATGATACTTTGGCATTGCCATCAGGCTTTCCGGCGTTACCGCTCCGCCAAAATGGCGTGACCAGAACGGGGCGTCTTCGGAGCCAACTTGAAACGTCACCACCGAACCACAGTTGCCAACGATGGCAGAACGGAGTTCGGGTGCTAACTGTTCACGATATTGGTTCGCCAAAACGAACAACGGTGCCCGGTACTTTCGGGCTTCCGACAAGCTCGTCGCCAAAGCCGTCGTTGAGTAGTTCTGGAGTTCATCGACGTAACATACGAAGTCTCGACGCTCGCACTCCGGAATATCGGCCCGTGACTCCCCTGCCAATTGCAACGAACTGAGCAACAACGCACCAAGCAAATTAGCCGGGTCTTCGCCGAGCCGTCCTTTCGATAAGTTGCAAAGCAGAATCCCGCCCTCGTCCATCACGCGTCGAAGATTGAAACCGCTCTGAGGCTGGCCAAGAATTAGCTGCAATTGCCGATTGGAAAGAAATGCGCCCAGTTTGTTTTGCAACGATGCGAGGAACTGAGCCCGATCGCGTTCATGCCACCTCCCAAACTCACCGTGCCAAAACTCACGAACAGCTGGGTTGCTGACTCGGGCAACGGCAGACTTTCGATAGGCTGCATCAGTTAGTAACCGATTGATTCCGATTAACGTCGCGTCCGGTTGCTCCACCAGTGTGTAAAGAGCATTCCGAAAGATGTGGAGCAATCGTGGTGCTGTTGCCGCATCAAGGCCGAAGACTTTTACAAACGCGGACAAGACTCCATCGGCGACCCGCCCACGATCAATCCCGCTTGAGGCATCCAGCGGATTGAACGGCACAAGCTCTTGATCACTGCCTGGATCAAACAGGATGAGTTGGTTCGTGCGTCGCTTGGGCGTCTGGCACAAGACATCCAAGTACAAATCTCCGTGCGGGTCGATCAAGGCGATGCCAAGATTGTCCCGCATGTTGGCGGTCATCATCGAAAGCATCAGCGATGATTTCCCTACCCCCGTCTTTCCAGTTACGTACGCATGCCTGCGAAGTGATTCGATTGGTAAACCAACAAGACGATTGTCTTTGCGATACGCCGTCCGTCCCAATGGCGTCAAGCGGAGGTGCCGTTCCTGGAGCGGTAATTCGATTGGCGGTTCGACCTCGACACTTTCGATACGCTGCAGTTTTGACACCTGAACTTCAGCCTTGACAGGATGCCACATCAATGCGATCTCGTCGGGTGTCAACAAACCAGAGTATCCACCGGGCCGCTCCGAACTCGCTACAGCTACGGTGAATCTATTTTCATTCGAGGCGAACAGGGCGAATGCCCCGGCAATGTCTGTCAGTTTCTCACTAGCGATCGCTTCGTTTGTTTGGTCCGATTGAACTTCAATGCAAACCTGGGTTTCAAACAAACAGTCGGTCAATTTATCGCCTGGTTCCGGCGAACGCTTCGACTTTCGCACAAAGACTCGGGCCAACAGGCGTGACATCCAGCGAACGAGTCTTCTCTCGTGAACGACTCCACCAACAAGCCACCGTTGAACTGCTTTGCTGTGGCATCGCCCGTGGTGCAAACGACAGGAGCGTTCTGCAGCACGGAGGCACGCTTCACGTGCCGGACACAACCGAACCACAATCCGTGCGTGACTTGACGTCGTTCCAGGACTCTTGAGCAGACTGAGCACTGCCGTCATCGGATCATGCCGATCGAATTGACGACGCAAAAACTCGAACTCAAGATGCGGGCGAAGTAGGACAATTCGTGACTTGGTTCGTTCGTCTGCATGAAAAAGTGAATCGCTACACCGTTCCAGTTTGGCACCTGGAAACGCGTCAAGCAGATGCACCAATAGTAACGCTCTCAACTCCAATGGGCATTCGATAAAGAACTGGATACTGCCTTCGTGATCCGCAAGGATTAGCTCGACCGAATGGCGTTCACGGTTGGCAACGTGCACACTTCGCAACACGCCAGCCATCGCTTCCGGTCCAGTTTGGTTGCCGGTGGGAAACGTCAGCTTGTGCAGCATTGAGTTGAAGTTAGGTTGACTCGCTCGGCGGGGCCATGCATTACGGCCACGCCGAGACGAGACCGATCAATGTCAACAAGTCATCGAGAGTTTCCATACCCATTCCCTTCTCGATCCAAGTGTGTTCTACACTGGTCCAGCGGTGCGGAGCGAAGAGACGCAACCTGCATTCGCCCAGAAACGCTGGTTGAGTTGCGGAGGAAGGGGCAGCACGCATAGGAGCAGTGCAATAGACGATGAGTCTAGTGAGGTATCA
Source organism: Aporhodopirellula rubra (assembly GCF_014192335.1). Lineage (GTDB taxonomy): Bacteria > Planctomycetota > Planctomycetia > Pirellulales > Pirellulaceae > Rhodopirellula > Rhodopirellula rubra. The sequence continues at coordinate 87,465 of NZ_JACHXU010000019.1, forward strand.
ACCGGCAACTTAGACTAGCAGTTTCTGACCGTAATCGTCACGGAGTTTTGTCAACAACTCCGGAGACGCTAGATTTGATTCGGTGTTTGCCAACAGGGATTAGCGTTCGCATGATTCCGTTATTGCTTTGGAGCATTGGGTCAGCGAAAGGGTCACCTGACAATAGCCGATCGAGCGTGCCACCTAGAAAGAGTGTTCGATCGGGATTGCGAATAAGCGCCCTGCACGTGGACAAGACATTCTCAAGACGACGTTCGCTTCGGGTCGTCACGAACAGCACCAAATACCGAGCGGGGTCATCACGTTTGTAGCGAGATTGGTGCAAATCGTATGTGCGAATCTTTCGTTCAATCGACTCAGTGTCGCGTGAACTTCGGACGCGTTCGCTTCCGTTGTCGAGTTCAAGAACGAAGGGGAAAGGACGGTCAGGTTGCGATGGGTAAACAAGCCGGAACGCTCCGTCTGGATAAACGTGTGACTGGCCTACCTTCAGCTTCAACGAATTTTCACGGGCAAAGTGGTCCATTTCAACTTGATGGCGAGCGGCTGTGGCTACGAAGTGTGCGACTAGCGATGCGATCGCATGCGTGTGAACGTGGTGACCCACCGATACCTCAGAGAAGTATCGACGCCCCGGAAGGGTGGCGTTGACTCCGTAGATCAGTCGATAACCGCTGCGAGTCAACTTCCAGTATTTTGGGGCTCGCCCTTCGCTGACTAAAGAATATGGAAACGCATTTGCAAATCCAGCCTCTCGCAAGCGACCCAGCCTACGCCGCACCAAAGCTTCAGCTGCGAACGGCTGACAAAACGCTTGGCTGGCGACATGAAGTTGCCGCGGAGTCATCGGAGTCCTGTCGAGACAGGTCAAGATTTCGAGGTCTCGAGCCGTCAAAGCTGTCGTGTTTCTTTTTGCCATCAAGTGATGATGAGCGTACCATAACTCGCGAAGAATCACTCCCCTTTTCCCTTGCATGAACTCCCGAAAACCATCTTCATATATGAGCGATATTGATGACTTGATCGCTCAAACTCCTCTCGAGCTAGTGCTGTCGCACTACGGTCTTCCCTTGCCGCCCGTGGGAGCCCGCGAACACCGAATGAAGTGCGTGTTCAACGAAACGTGCAGCGATAGTAAGTACGGAAACTTGTCCGTGCAGATGGATGCGGCGAAGCGTTTGCATTGCCACGTTTGCAAGACTTCAGGTAATGTGTTGAGCTTATTGCATGGACTTGAACACCATCAGCCGCCTGCAGGAGGCCGATTGCGGGGGCAGGAGTTCAAAGACGCAGTGGCGAAACTGCGTGAGATTAATGGATTGGTCGAAGAGCAGGTTGGAAAACCGGCGGTCAAGCCAACGTCAGCGGCAAAGCCGGAGCCAATGTCGACAGCGAAGGAAGCCAACACGCCGATGATTCGGCACGAAAAAGAGGCGGCACGAGAGCTCGCCAACTTGTGCGATGACCTAGTCGTCGATGTTTCCGAAATGAGTCCCGATGCTGCTCAATACGTTCGCAAACGCCCTTGGCTAACACCGGAACAAATGAAAGCTTGGGGCGTAGGTATCATCCCTGGGAACGGGCGAAGCCTGTTTCGCAAGAAGTATTTCGTCTACACGCACCGAAATGAGCGTGGCGAAGTGGTCAGCTATTCTGGAAGGGACCTAGCGTTTGACACCAAGTGGACGAAGTGGCTGCGTGATGGCAAACCAGAAGGAAAGAAGCCGAACAAGCACCGGTATGTGTCGGGTTACAAACGAGGCCTGGAACTGTATGGCGGACACGCTGATCGATTGAACGAGCCTTACGTCCAGGAGTCGTTGCGTGAGTTCGGCGTTGTCGTCTGCGAAGGCCAAAATGAGATTTTGCGAATGGAGAGCCTTGGCGTTGCCGCCGTGGGTCTGGGATGTAACAAGGCCACTGATCATCAAGTTGAGAAGCTAGTTCGCTTCGCGAAGAACGCGGGCGGCAACCGAGCGTTGCTCTTGCCCGACTGTGATGAAGAGGGCGAAGCCGGCTTTAAGGAATTGTTGTGGCGACTATCGGAAGCCGGTGTGCAAACGCGACTCGGATTCACCAGCAACACCCACGACGGAATGATGCGAGGACGTCAGCCCGAGGATTTGACGGACGAGGAATGGGCAGTGATCCGCCAAACGCTTTCGGTGTAGCCGATTCGGAGGACGCATTTGGTGCATTTGGCACCAGAAGCAAAATCCCATTTTGCGGGCGTATGAGCTCCGCGACCCTTTCCGGCTTGGTGAATGTCGGTGCGATAGCGATCAACGCTGAGAGACGCGTTAGCGTTGCATTTTGGAGTAAGTGGAGAGAGGTGCCACGGCGGTAGCCGGACTTCGTCCGGCGATTGGCGGCGGCTTTGCCGCTGGTGAAGTGGTGTGCGGCGACGCGTCGAGGACCGAGCGAAGCGAGTGTCAGCGACCCCAGGCGGGTTCGCCGTGGCTCCGTCCGCGATAGTCGAAAAGCCGCCTGGGGTCGCGGACGTTAGTCCAGTCGACGCGTCGCCGTTACAGAGGTGTCGAGAGCGGCTTTCCCAAGCCAAGATGAGCGTGCAGTCCCCTGCCGCGAAACCTGACACGAAAGCTCACATGCTTGTGGGGCACGCCACGCATCAGCCAATTGGCTGGGCCTCTCATTTCTCTTTGTGGGGAATTCATGAGTCGATAGATGAGGCTGTACGCCTTCTCAGATTCTGTTTTTCAATCGATAGCGAGCTTCTGCTCGCCCTTTGATTAACAGTTTCTTTGTAACAGTTCTTTGGCGTTTGATCGTCGTGAATGATTTGACGCTTCACCGAGCCATTCGATTATCAAATGACGAATAAAAAGGTGACGCTAACTGCGGGTTTCTCTTGCAAAAGGTGACGGCTGTTGCGGTCGATCGACTCAAAAAAGGTGACGCGAGATGCGGGTGATTCATTGCTGATATTGTTTCAGGATCGAGGCAATGGCAGAGGGTTCATTGTCGGTCGCACCCCCTTTCTGTCGAAATATCTTTCGCAGGTTCATTTTGGCTGAATACGTTGCGTTGGCTTTGGCTTGTGATGGAGACTGCCCAGCATCTTGTAGGCCAACCATTAGTCGATTCATCACCCGCTCGAAGGCCTCGCGTCCTTCTGTTTTCAAAAACTCCTCAAAACTTCGATCATCGTTCGCAAACTCAGGTCGATTCGCTCGTTGCTGCTCGAATTCCTCACGGCGAAGTTCACGCCACCAGTCCGGTGGCGTTGTTCGCTTAGCTGCAGCCAACTTAACGTGATACTGAAAGAATGCCTCTGGCGATTGATTGATTCGTTTTTGCTCGATCGCTGACAGCGTGACATCCGCCCACTGCTGGAGTAACGAACCAGAGTATGTCTCGGTTAGGCGGTGAATCGTCGCCGCATCGAAACCGATTTTTTGCAACGGATCAAAGAGCGGTGAATCCTCGACCGAAAATTTGGTTTTGTAGACTCCCCCATCGAAGAACGTTCCTTTATCGAAAGTAACTGTGAACTTGCCCTTGCTTTCTTTGCGGAAAAGCTCTTTCACGGATTTGCAACGGTCGTGCAGTGCTATCACATTCAGATCCACCAGTTTATCGATGCAGCGAATCAGTTTCTGTTTGATTTCTTTGGTTGCTAATCGATCCGAAAACCCGAGCGTTGCAATGCCAAGCTGTCGAATCTCGAATGAAGGTGATCGATCGAGTCGATAGAAAACTTTTTGCAGTAGCAGGAACATTCGACGTGATGCGTAGTCCAGTTGCCGATAGGAAGCAAAGTCGAACGAGAAGCTGCCCTGAACGGCACGGCACATTTCAAACCATTGGGAATCGTGAACAAACTGCCACGCACGAGAGCTATTGGGGTCGATCGGTAGCGAGTACTTAAGGAAACCGAAGGCTACGTCGCGATGTTCACCACGGACGGGGTCCCAGAATGCATCGTTGGTGTAAGTGACACCGGCAAGACGACGAATCGCATCTCGAAACCCCTGGTATCGTTGTGCTTGCTGATTGCTTGCGTCCACAATCCCAAGCTGTCGCAAACACCAATGAGGCGTTGCGTAGAAATCCTGCTGTGGCTCGGTTTGTGCGAACGTCAACGAAAGCAATCCGAACAGGTACAGTTCGTCGTTAGGTGACAAACCAAATGGAGCGGCGATCTGCACATTGGCCGTCTTCCGATTGCGACTCCTGTCGGTGTAGTGATACGAAGTGTTGTGCAACAAACCAGGTGTGATCGAAACGCGAGCGTCGATCGGGCACAGAGCGTGTTCCACTAGCGAGTGCTGGGCGAGTCCGCAATGCCGCGAGGTCTTCGGGCGTCTGGTTGTTGGCCGTGTCTGGGAAGTGGTTTTCAATTCAGGGTTGTGAACAGGATGAATCCGCTAACTGCGACTCCCCTCTTTTTTTCGCTGAAACAATCCGCCAAACAGCGGGCGTTTTGTTTTTGGAACTTCATCCTTCTTGATTTTCGATTCTTCAACGGTAATCGTCTCAGGAGCTGGAGCCGTCAATGCCAATCGCTTTTGCAAATCTTGCATCAAGACATGCGTTTCCTGCATCCGATCATCCTGACGTTTGATTTGGTCATCCTTGCGGTCTAGCTGCGTCTCAAGCGTCCGGATTTGCTGATCTTTTGCCTCAAGTTGTTGCCGAAGGATGTTCAGTACCTCACTCGATGTTTCACCGTCGTCCCCTTTCTTCGATTCCTCGGCGGTTCCAAATTGTTCAATGACAAATTCACGTTCGATTTTCCACCGATACGGCTCCCCTGCTTCTTGAGCACGCTTGAGTTCTTCAGGTGAAGGTTGAATCTTATCGCGTGATTCGTGGTTGTGATCGTCGACCACATCACGAATGAACCGCTTGATAGTGCTTGCGGATACGGGTGTCAGTTTACCCGCCTCGACTGCAGAAATGAATTCTGACATAGGGTGAGATTGGAAAGTAGCTAGACGCTACAGCACCTGAAATAGAAAGGCAAGCAAATGATCGAGTGATTGAACCGAGCGTTCATCAATCAAGCCGCTACCGATCAAGACCCATTCGTGGACAATTCCAGAGACCGTTCAAATATTGTGAACGCAGTTAATTCGCCAAATCGATAAGGTCAGCGGACGTAAACCGACCGGTTCAGTGCTGACATCGACATTGTTCGGTTCAGAGTGGGGGAGTGGTCACATGCTCGATTCAGGACGGTAATGTCAGTCGCCGCGATCACTGGCGTTCAAGACCGGGCTTTGCCCTGATCGTTACCGATTCAGAAACGATCTAAACCGATTCGAAGAGGATTTGGAAGATATTGAGAGGGGACTGGGCATCTTCCCTGAACCCATTTTGACTCGACAGTGACCCGAGCAGGTTTGGTGAACTGTTCCGGTTGTTGACCGACAAATTCTGTGCCCCGACCTCGACCAGGCGTGGTCGACTCATGACCGAACCACCGCCCCGACCGAACTCGATTCGGCTTTGGAAGACCAGCAGGAACGGGAGAGCCGTTACTGAGTTGAAGCTCAGTCGTTGGCCGCCAATCTGAACGGGAATCAACGAGTTTGTCCAAGGCTGTTTTGCTTGCGGTTGTGCATGAAGGCGTGATAAAGTTGGAGAAGTATAGAAGAGGGGAGTGGTAACACCGCTCCCTTGTTTGCTTTTTTGGTGGCCGTCAACGAGCGTCGTTAAAGAAGGCACCGTGCTCTCAGCTCGCCATAGGTGACGAACTCAGAATTTATCAGCACAACTGTGCGCGAGTCTGTCTTTGCAGCAGATGAAAGGGCACTCTCACCGGTGAAGATCCGACTCCCAACGCACTGGTTCGGTTGTGCACCTCGATGCCGCATTCAGCGGTCCGTTAGGGATGCCGAGAAGAGTGGGTGCCTTGATGAAATAAAGGGATCACACTGCGAAAGAACGCAGGCACGGTGACCAAATCTTGGGTACTAAACGGGTACTAAATGGGTGTGATTTGGTACTAAATCGTGCTATTCTGTGTGAATTCAACCACCCATGAACATGAAAAAACCCTGCCGTAACTTGTTGTTACGACAGGGTTTAGGAAGCGACGCGGACGGGACTCGAACCCGCAACCTCCGGATCGACAGTCCGGGGCTCTAACCAATTGAGCTACCGCGCCTTGTTTTGACACTCGACGTTTTTCACGTTTCGTGTCTCCGATTTTGACGACTCGCGTCTCCATCAAAGGCTCTGAGAAAAGGAAGATCGAAGCCTCCTTGGCTCAGGTGCGTGGAAGTATATCCATGCCATCGTCTCGTGCAATAGGTGTCTGCACCGAGATCGGAAATTCTGCAAATTCCTTGGCTCGAAAAGTGCGTTTTGTAATGAATGAGGGCGTTTTTCCGGCTGCGACGAATTTTCTGTAGCTGGATTTCTTCGATTTTTTTGGATCCTCGCACTCGGTGCGTGGCGTGACCTAGGGTTCGACGGAATTCTATTTTCGACTGAGCTTCCTAGGGATCTAAAAATGATGGACTACTTGCTGCTCGCCTTCTCGGTTACCGACTGGTTTTGGGACTCGTGGTACGAGTTGCGACACTACGCGACCCACCTGAATAAAACCCAATGGGCCATCATGGCCGGCGCGTCGTGCGTGTTCGGTTTCGTTTGCCTGAAAGGCAACGCGTTGAGGATTTAAGATCGCTGTCGATTGGCGGAGGTTCGCCTCGGTCGTCTGCCGACGCAAATTTGTCGGTAGCGATTTGGCGATGCAAATTTGCGGTTTCAGATTGGAAGGTGCAAATATACCGGTGCCGTGTTGTGGCTGAACGTTTCGCTTGGCGGCGAGTCGGATGGCGTCATGCACGCAGCGAATCGAGACCTAAGTCAATTGTGCGAATGAATGGCCACGACGAAACTCATGGCGAGTTCCGCTTCTTTTCTAGCGGCCACGATCGTGGGGTGTGCCGCGTTTCTGAGTGAGCAATCGCTTTTAGTGGACGATCGTCTTTAGTGGACAATCGCGAGTAGGTCACCGGCTTCGACTTGGGTGCCCGGCGGCGTGTAGATCTTTTCGACGGTTCCGTCAGCGGCAGCGTTGATCGTCGTTTCCATCTTCATGGCTTCGAGAACAAGTAGTTTCTGGCCCGCTTTTACTTTCTCGCCTTCGGCTGCCGCGACGGTGATGACCATCCCCGGCATGGAGGCGGAGACGTGAGTCGGATCGTCGGGGTCTGCTTTCATCGCCGCTTTGACTTCGACGTTCAGCGAGCGGTCAATGACGGAGACTTCCCGCGGTTGGCCGTTGAGTTCGAAGAACACGGTTCGCGAGCCGTTGGGGTATGGTTGTCCGACGGCGAGGTATTTGACGATCAGTCGTTTGCCCGGTTCGATGTCGACCGCGATTTCGTCGCCGGGCTTTTGGCCGTAAAGGAAGTTCGGTGTCGGTAGGATACCGACGTCGCCATAGGTTTCGCGGTGTGCGGCGAACTCTTCGAATACCTTCGGGTACAGCAGGTAGGTGACGGCGTCTCGGTCGTTCGGTGCGTCCTTCGTCATCGCGGCCGCTTTGGTGCGGGCTTCGTCAATGTCGGCCGGAGGCATGGTGCTGCCGGGGCGATTCATGACGGGTTTTTCGCCCGCCAAGATGACCTTGGTGACTTCGTCGGGGAATCCGCCGGGCGGTTGGCCCATGCGGCCGCCGATCAAATCCAAGACGCTGGCAGGGAACGCGAGCTGCTTGTCGCTGGTGAGGACTTTGTGAGCTGACATCTCGTTGGCGACGAGGAACAAGGCCATGTCGCCGACGGCTTTACTCGTCGGTGTGACTTTGACGATATCGCCAAACAGTTCGTTGACTTCGGCGTAGGCGCGGCAGACGCCGGACCATTGGTCGGAGAGTCCGAGAGCGCGGGCTTGTTGGTAAAGGTTGGTGTACTGGCCGCCGGGCATCTCGTGTTCGTACAGGTCGCCGGTCGCGGGCAACACGTCGCTCTCGAAGGGGCGATAGAACTCGCGGGCGGCCTGCCAGTACGTCGCCAGCTCGGTCAGCGATTCGCTGTTGAGTTCCGATTCACGTTCGGTAAAACGCAGTGCCTCGACGAGCGTGTTCAAGTTCACTTGGCTGGTGCCGCCGGACAATGGTGCCAGGGCGGCGTCGGCGATTTGTAGTCCTTCTTCGGCGGCCGCGAGAACCGTTGCGGCTTGGATGCCCGCGGTGTCGTGCGTGTGCAGATGGATCGGGATTCCGATTTCTTCCCGCAAGGCACGGATCAGCGTCACGGCGGCTTTGGGTTTGAGGAGCCCGGCCATGTCTTTGATCGCGAGGAGGTGGGCGCCACCGGCTTCGAGTTTCTTCGCGAGGTCGACGTAGTACTTCAAGTTGTACTTCGTTCGGCCGGGGTTCTGTAAATCTCCGGTGTAACAAATGGATGCTTCGCAGATGCCTCCTTCGGCGAGCACGGCGTCCATCGCGACTCGCATGTTTTCTTCCCAGTTCAGTGCGTCGAACACGCGGAAGATATCCATGCCGGCCTGGACGGCTTCGCGGACGAACAATCGTACGACGTTGTCGGGATAGTTCGTGTATCCGACCGCGTTGCTGGCGCGGAGGAGCATTTGCGTGAGCACGTTAGGAACGGCAGCCCGGAGGTCGGCGAGGCGTTGCCATGGTGATTCTTTGAGGAACCGCATGGACGTGTCGAACGTGGCACCGCCCCACATTTCGAGCGAGAAGAGCTGCGGCGCCAGGTGCGCGTACGCGGGGGCGATTTGCAGCATGTCGTGCGTCCGCACGCGAGTGGCGAGCAACGATTGGTGGGCGTCTCGCATCGTCGTGTCGGTGATCAGCAATCCCTTTTGTTGACCGATCCAGCGGGTGAGTCCGTCGATGCCTTCTTCACGGAAAATATCCGCGGTGCCGCGAGGCGTTTGTTCTAGCGGTGGATAGCTGGGGACCGGTGCGGGCAGAACGCGAGTGGAGGGCGGGCGTCCGGCGACGAGCGGGTTTCCGTTGACGATGGTTTCGCCCAAGAAGGTCAGCAGTTTGGTCGCCCGGTCTCGGCGACGTGGCAGGCGGAACAGTTCGGGCGTCGTGTCGATCAAACGCGTGGTCGCTTCACCGGCCAAGAAAATCGGATGGTTGACGAGTTTGAGCAGGAAAGGAATGTTCGTTTTCACGCCACGGATGCGGAACTCCTGCAATACGCGGTCCATCCGCGACGCGGCGGCCTCGAGGGTTGGGGCACGGGCGGTGACCTTCACCAACATTGAATCGTAAAACGGATTGACGACCGCGCCGCTGTACGCGCTCCCTGCGTCGAGCCGGATGCCCAAACCCGCGGCACTGCGGTAGTGGCTGATCCGGCCGTAATCGGGGCGGAACTCCGACGCGGGGTCTTCCGTCGTGACACGGCACTGCATCGCGTAGCCGTTGGTGCGGATGGATTCTTGCGATCCGAGGCCGACCTTTTCGCTGCCGAGCGGATGGCCTTGAGCGACGAGGATTTGGCTGCTGACGATATCGATGCCCGTGACTTCTTCGGTGACGGTATGTTCGACTTGGATGCGCGGGTTGACTTCGATGAAATAGAATTGGTTGGCGTCGACGTCGAGCAGGAACTCCACCGTGCCGGCGTTTTCATATCCGCTGCCACCGCCGACGGCGCGTCCGATTTGCAACGCGGACTCGCACAACTCTTGTCGCATTTCGGGCGACAAGTTGGGTGCCGGCGCGAGCTCGACGACTTTCTGATGACGCCGCTGGACGCTGCAGTCACGTTCGTAGAGATGGACGAGGTTGCCGTGACGGTCGCCGAGCAGTTGCACCTCGAGGTGACGGGCGCGCTGCACGAATTTTTCTAAGAAGACCTCGTCGCTGCCGAACGCCGTTTTAGCTTCGCGTTGTGCGGAATCGAGGGAGGCGGCGAGTTCATCGCTCTTCATCACGACTCGCATGCCGCGTCCGCCGCCACCTTTGGCCGCCTTGAGCATGATCGGGTAGCCGAGTTTTTCGGCGGCGGCTTCGGCTTCCCCGAGCGAGGTGACCGATTCGGCGGTCCCGCCGAGGACACGCACGCCAGCGATCTCGGCAAGCTTTCGTGCGCTGGTCTTGTCGCCGAGGTCTCTCAGCGAGCGTTCGCTCGGACCGATGAAGAGCACACCGGCGGCTTCCAGCGCGGCGGCAAAATCGGGGTTCTCGGACAGGAATCCGTAGCCCGGGTGCACCGCGTCGACGTCGTGCTTTTTGCAGATCTCGACAATCGCCTGGATGTTCAGGTAGGACCGGATCGGTTCACCGGCTTCGCCGATTTGGTACGCCTCGTCGGCTTTGAAGCGGTGCAATGCGTAGCGATCTTCGTGGGAATAGATCGCAACGGTGCGGATGCCCAGCTCGGTGGCGGATCGGAAAACGCGGGTCGCAATTTCACTGCGGTTGGCTACCAGAAGTTTGCGAATCGGGCGAACGGAATCGGTCGAACTGACGGAACCAGAAAGATGAGTCATTTGCAAATCTATACAGCAGGCGGGGTGTTGAAGTTGGGGCTAGGTTAGCGAATGATAGCCCCGGCTGTGAAGTCGTTAGACGGGGCTGCGGGCCTGATTTCGCGCATTTAGGGGCGACAAGGGCATCGATCATGCCGACTTTGCGGAAGCGAGGTTTGCGGAAGCGGCACGCCATCGCGGGCGCCGGGCAACTCGTGGGTGTGGGCTCTCGACGGGGGCCTGCCGCTCGTTGCGAGTGGCTGGCACTCATTGCAGCTGGGACTCATTGCAGCAGACCGACGCAAAGGGCTGGCAATCGGCTGGCGGAGCGTCGTTTGGCGGGCGGCGATCGCTTGTTTCCGTCGCGGCTCGGCAGAACCAGGTGGGGTTCGAACAGCCGCGAGTCAAACATCCGCGCCGGCCGTCCTCGCGAGGGGAGCGGCTGGCTGGGTTAACGCTGTTTGCTGTGGGCGCGGCTCGTTCGGCGGTGCGTCGGCAATGCAGGCGTGAGGCCCTGGTTGCCAAACCTGCAGATTGGAATCGGAAGTTCGATCAGGATTTCGAGAGGTCGAGTTCCGAGAGGGTTTCGACGGCGGTGTCGATCTTGCTCGAAACGTCCGAGTAGTCTTTGCCGAGATCACCGTGCAGTTTTGCGTCGACGTCGCCGAATGCGTCGAACAGCGTGTCGATCGCCGAGGCGGCTTTGTCTTTCGTTTCCTTTGGCAAATCGCTCGAGCTAACCTTGGATTCGAGGTATTCGAGGAGACCGCCGATTGAGTGAAGCTGATCGTGGATCGCGTCGACATCGTCGTCTTCAAAGCCCTTGGCAATGACGTCTCTGAGCGACACGAGTTGTTCGACACCGTCGGCGAGCGAGGCCGGTGCGGCGGGAGCGTCGATCGGCATGAGTGAATCAACGTCGATATCGGCCGAGTCGTGGTCGTGCCCGTCGTGGTCATGTCCCTCATGATCATGATCATGCCCGTCATGGTCATGGTCGTGATCATCATGTTCGGCAGGGGTATCCGCAGGCGGCGGTGCGGTTTGCCCGCATCCGGTTACTGCGACGGCGTAAGCCAAGACGGTCATCAGCACGCAGAAACGTGCTGAGCCGGTAAACCAAAATTGACGTGACATGGGAATTTCCTTGTGAGGCAGGGATAGGCGTGTTTTTTGGGGGGGCGTGCGAGACGGATTTGATTGTAACGCGTCTCGCTGGTGTGGGGGTGGGTGTGTGTGGGCGTGCGGCAGAGCCACGGCAAAGCAGTCTATCAAAGGTGGCAATGACTCGGGTTGCGGGGGGGAATCACCCGGTCGGGGAAAACGAACGGCTTATGCAATTCGCTTGCAATTGTTTGCTGGAGAGGGACATCGGCGGGCGTGATCGCTGAATTGCACCGAATCTGTGTCCGGAAAAGCATGACGGCGATCTATTGAGCCGCTAAGATGACTTGTTCACCCACCTGCCTTTTTGCCCGCCTTGGAAGCTCGCCTGATGCGTCTTGCCGATTTATTTCGCGCCCGCGATGTGTCTCGCATTGAATCGTTGCGACTGGTCGCTCGCGGCGCTGTTGAGGGTTTGGCTGCCGGGCGACATCGTTCACCCAATAAGGGATCAAGCGTCGAGTTCAAGGAACATCGTCCGTACGTTCCCGGTGATGAACTAAGGAATATCGATTGGAAAGCGTTTGGTAAGAGCGACCGATTGTATATCCGGGAGTTCGAAGAAGAGACCAATTTGCGTTGCATGTTATTGGTCGACCAAAGTGGCAGCATGGCGTACGGCGGTGACCGGGCGGTCGCGTTGACGCCTGACGCATCGCATTCGGAATCGTCGCGAAAGTCGACCGCGACGTCACCAGGTTCTGTGACTCACGAACCTCCGCCGTCGTGGTGGAAAGGGACGAAACAGGAATACGCATGTGGGCTCGCGGCGGCGTTGTCGTATCTGCTGTTATCCAATCAAGACTCGGTCGGTCTGATGACGTTCGATTCACGCGTTCGGGATTACGTTCCTCCGCGGATGTTGCCGTCGCATTTGAATTTGGTGCTGACGACGCTCGCGAACAAGTACCGCGGTGGTGAAACGGACTTGGGAACGGTGCTGCGTCAAGCGACGGTGAAGTTGCCGCGTCGTGGTTTGGTGGTGTTGATCTCCGACGGGTTTGGTGACGTCGAGTCGCTCGGTCGTTCGCTGACGTTGCTCCGGGCGGAAAGGCAAGACGTTATCTTTCTGCAGATACTCGACCCCGATGAAGTGAACTTTCCGTTTCGCGAAAGAATCGAATTTCGAAATCTCGAGGCCGCCAACGAGACGGAGATCATCGACTCGCGGGTCGTACGCGATCGTTACCTCGAGTCGTTGAAACGTCACAACGCGATGATCGCGGCGGCGTGTCGTCGCAACCGCGTGGATCACTTGATGATTACGACCGATATGCCGTTGGTCGATTGTTTGGCTCGGTTCATTGCGATTCGGCAGGCCGGCCCGGTTTCGGGTGCGGTGTCGGCGGAATCGTTGCAGTCGAAACGGGGAACGCCGCAATGACGTTCGTGAACGCAGTGATGGCTCTCGGAGCGGTCGCGTTTGTTGTGCCGTTGGCGATTCATTTGTTGTTTCGCAGTCGCTACCGGACGATGGATTGGGGGGCGATGTTTCTGCTGCAGGACGTCGTGCGTGCGAATCGTCGTCGGATGCAGTGGCACCAGTGGATCCTGCTCGCACTGCGATGTGCGATCCCGATCCTGTTGGCGCTTGCGATGGCGAGGCCGCTGATTTCGTCGGTGCAATCGATGGCGGGCAAGCAACCGGTTTCGTTGGTATTGATGATCGATGACAGCCGTTCGATGTCGGCGGGGGCACGTTCGACGCGCGCGATCGAAGGCGTCTTGGATTTGCTCGACTCGATGTCACGTGGGGACGAAGTGATCGTGATGCCGACCAGCCAATTGTCGGCCCCGGTTTCGATCGGATCGGTGATCGATGCGAAAAGTCTGGTTAAGGAGCTTCGATTTGACGCATCGGCGATGGACCTCACCGCGACGTTGCAATCGGCGGTGGCGGCGTGTCGTCGGGCAACGAACCCGTACTGCCGAATCGTCGTGGTGTCGGACTTTCAAGAAAACGTGTTGGCTGTGAATGAGTCGGCGTCGATGCTCGCGGTGATCGATTCAATTGGTGAACGCCTCGATCAGTTTGACCCGCGACCGCAATTGGATTTTCTCGATGTCAGTGCGTCGGACGAGGACGCCAATGTGATGGCGAACGTACTTGTGGAGTCGATTGAAGCGGATGTGCCTGCGGTGATGGCGGGGCACGACGTTCCGATTGTTGCGACGATTCGTAACGATTCCGATCGGCCGGTGACCAACCTTCGCGCCAATTGGTTGGTAGATGGTCGGGTGTTCGAAACCGAAACCGTTGAGATCCAACCACGGGGAACGGTCAGTTTAAATTGGCGGGTTCGATTTGATACACCGGGCGGCGTCAGCGTTGGATTGGCGATCGAGCACACCGACGCGATTCCCGCCGACAATCGGCGACTGCACGCGATCAAAGTGCAGCGACCGATCCGTGTCTGGTTGGTGGATGGTGAGCCATCGAGTGAGCCGCTGCAGAGCGAAACGGACTTTTTGAAAGTTGCGTTGAGTCCGTTCGCGTTTCGTTCGGCTGAAGTCGGAAATCGCATGCCGACCCGTTCTCCTCGCCAGCGTTCCTCGGAACGCTTCGATGACGCCACGCAGCGTGACGTGGTCTCGACCAAAGTGATGACGTCGAAGTCCTTCGTCAAAGAATTGGCGAACGTGATGGGGAACGACGACAACGCAGGAGAAGATCATCCCGACTTGATCGTCTTTGCGAACGTGGCACGTCCACCGCAAATGTCGGCACAGAAGTCGGGTAATCCGAATTCCGAATCGGATGATCTCGTGACGCGATACCTCACCACGGGCGGTCACGTGATGTTCTTCGATGGCGATCTCGTCGACGGGGCGGCTTGGAACGAGAGTGGCTGGTTGCCCGGCAAACTCGAGGAGATGGTGGACGCGGAAGGTGGGCCGTTTCGTATCGAGTCGCCGGGGGCACGCGTTGCCGTTTGGGAGGAGCTCGGTAGCGATGAAGAATCGTTGTTCGATTCGGTTGAAATTCTTCGGCGGCGAAGTTTGACGATCGATTCCAAGTCGACATCGGTGTTGTTGAAGTCGCAGGCGGGCGAACCGCTCGTCACAACACGCAGGATCGAGCGTCCGGATATCACTGGATCGATAGGCGGCGATGCGACGGGAGGCAAACCGAATGCCGTGATTGACGAGTCGAATTCGCAGGTTCCCGGCGGGCATCGCGGTGGCCGTGTGGTTCAGTTTGCGTTGCCTTGTGATACGGCATGGTCGAATTTGCCGCTTCGTCCCGTGTTCTTGCCGATGGTTCAGCAGTTGGTTTTGGAGATGGCGGGTGGCGACGAACAGGCGAACGTCCTACCGGGGACGGCGATGGTGATTTACCCGGATCGACACATCGGGGGTGGTAAGGACGACCAAGTATGGCAAGTAATACGTCCCGATGGTGCCAGTCAAACGTACGTGACCTCCGGAGGAAATCCGCTCGTTTATGGGGACACCCATCGTGTGGGGGCGTATCGGTTTGGACCGGCGGAAGATGGGCTGGGACCTGATGAGCGTGCATTGAACGCGGAGGATGTTTCGGCGGACGAAGAGCGATCGAGTGGTGAGCTTGATCCCTCGGTCCAGGTTCGCGTCGTGGAGGTTCCGGCTTCGGAATCGGTGTTGAGACGTGCGTCGCCGGAGATCTTGGCGGAGTGTGACCAACGCTTGCGAGCGAACCGTTACGGTGACGCGGAAGGCTTAGTCGCTGCAGCCCAACGCGAACGGTTTGGCACGGAAATTTGGCGACCGCTGTTGTGGGCATTGCTCGCTGTGATGATTGGCGAAGTTTTGTGGCAGCAGCTCAAGGTGACAAAGCCAGCGAATCGGTTCGCGGGTGCCGGGACGGGGGTGGCGTCATGAACGAAGTATTTAACGGGATGTGCAGGGTGCCTACGTTCGTTCCACGTTTGATCCCAGATTGGGTCGCTCATGTGGAACCGCCTCTGAGTCGGATGGGGAATGTCGGTGGCGTGCGGTTTTCGACGGATTGGCCGGCGTGGTTGATCGTGTCGGGGGCGTTGGCGATCGCGTTGTTCGTGATGTGGCTCTATTTGCGGGAGACATCACAGATCGGTTCGCCGTTTTCATGGTTGTTGCCCGCGATGCGAGGAACGGCGGTCGTGTTGGCGTGTCTGTTATTGGCAGGGCCGGTGTGGCATCATCGTCAAGTGATCGGGAATCCGGCGCAAGTTGTCTGGGTGGTGGATCGATCGCAAAGTATGGGAGAGCATGATTCGCAGTCGAGCAGGAATGCGAGCCGATTGGGACGGGCGACCGATTTATTGTTCGGGCATGATCGTGAGGACGGATGGATCGAAAGCCTTCACGCCACGCACTTGATGGACGTATTGGCGTTTGATGATGCCGCTCGCGTCGCGTGGAGTTCGCAGTCGCCTGATGGTTTGCAGGTGCCAGGAAATGCGCCGGAGAATGACGTGCCCCGCGAACCGGGGGCCGCGAACGTTCGGTTGAGTGAATTGCTCGAAGAAGCGGGCGGGGTGCGGACTGATTTGAGTGCGCCGTTGTCGCGGGTGTTTGAGGGGACGCGTGCCGCACTGTCTTCGGAATCAGGCTCAGACGAAGGTCGTGCCGAAGACGAACAATCCGCTTCTCGGGTGGTCGTGATGTTTTCCGACGGGCGTGATTCGGCCGCGACGACGGACGCGGCGGAAGTGGCAACTCGATTGGCGGACGCGGGATGGCAGGTGCACGCGATCGGAATGGGAAGCGTCGAGGAGTCGCCGGATGTGGGTGTCGTGGATGTGGATGTTCCCGAACGGGTTGCCGATGACGGCCGATTGGCGGGGCGTGTTTGGGTGAAGCACTATGGGCACGACCAGCAAACCGTGAGGGTTCAGATCCGCAGCGAAGGTACGGTCGTGTGGTCGGATGTGCTGAAACTTCGAGGCGATGGCAAGACTCCGGTCGATTTTGATTTTGCCGTCGAGTCGTTGATGGCTCGGGTAGCCGAGAACGACGTACGAGGAGTGAATCGTGACAGTGTGGCCCTGTCATTGGTCGCGAGCGTTTGGCTCGATGAGTCAGGCAACGACCAGGTGTCAGGTCGAGATCGGGAATCCGGTGCGAACGAGCGATCTGGTCGCATGATTGATTCGTCGTCCGCCGGCGTTGATCGGCCGAGCGACGCTACTTCGGTGAACGACTCGATCGCGTTCCGCGTGGCCGCCGCGTCGCGGGATCGCCGATTGCTGATTCTCGATGGATCGTCGCGTTGGGAGATGCGTTACCTGCGGAATCTGTTCTCTCGTGATCCCGCATGGGCGGTCGACACGGTGTTGTTCGGACGCGGGACGGATTCGCCGGCGGCGCGTCGCGGTGATGATGCCGGGGAGTTGCCCGATTCGCAACGATCATGGGCCCGCTACGACGCTGTGATCCTCGGTGAGATTCCTCCCGACCAATGGACGCGTCGGGATGCCACGCATTTGACTGAATTTGTTGCCGGAGGTGGAGGCCTGATTGTTGTCGATGGGCGGTACGGGCGTATCGCGGAATTCGTTGCCGGTGCAAACACGCCGTCGGGTTCGGCCGCATCCCCAGTGCGTTCCAACACGGGTGATGGCGAAGAGGCAATCATGTCGGCTCTGATCCCTGTCCGATTCGATCCCGGAGTGAGGAGTCAGGTGCGGACAGGCTGGATCGAACCGACGAGCATCGGCCGCACGCATCCAGTGATGATGTTGAATGTGGGTGACGAACGCCAAACCGATCGGGACGACGCCGATGGTGTTTGGAAACGGTTGCCTGCCCCGACCTCGATCGCGAGTGTGACGGCTCAACCCGATGCTGAGGTTTGGGCGGAAGCCGTCGATGACGCGGGGAATCGGTCACCATGGTTGGTGACGCGGTTGTTCGGTGCGGGACGTGTGTTCTATTTTTCTGCTGATCAGACATGGCGGTGGCGATACAAAATTGAGAGTACTTTGCACAGCCGTTTTTGGAATCAATTGATGACTGCGGCAATGCCACCGCCTTATGCGGTGCGTGACGATTTTGTTGCGATCGGAACGGACAAGATTGATTACCGTGTCGGTCAGTCGGCGACGATTAGGGTTCGTTTGCTGAACGGCTCGCCGACGGAGAATGACGGCGTGGCGGCTCCGACGGTGGACGCGTTGTTGTTGCGAGACGAACAAGTGGTCGCGTCGATTCCCTTGCGTTTGGATGATGCTCAGCGACGAACGTATGTCGGTGCGACGGATGGACTGCCTGCCGGCGAATACCGTGTTCGGGTTCGAGCGAGCGGGTTTGATTCGGCGGCATTGAAAGCTACGACTCCGTTTTGGGTGGTGCCGCCGCGAACGGGGGAATTAGACCGGTTGTCGCTCGACGAGACGTCGCTGCAGAGGATCGCAAACGGGGGCGGCGGTGAATACGTTCACGAGTCGTCTGCCGAAGACATTTTGGCGTTGTTGAAACCGCTGTCCGGTGGACGAATTATCGAGTCGGACACGCCTCTGTGGCAAACATGGTGGGTCTTCACGCTCATCGTGATGTTGTTGGCGACGGAATGGTGGTTCCGTAAAAAGGTGGGGTTGGTATGAGCGATTCTTATCCGTCGAAAAACGAAGGTCGTGGGATGTTATTAACTGATCCTCCTCCGCCTGCTGTTGGAACCGAACCGCCGACGCGTAGTGAGATGCTGCCACAAACGCAGACCGCGATTGAGCGGTTCGCCAGTCGCCGGGCACGGTTGCAAATGTGCCGAGGGGTTGCGATCGGGTTGGCAACGCTGATGGTCGGGATGTTGGTCGTCGTTCTGGTCGATCATCTGTTTCGGATGAGTACGCCACTGCGGACGGCGTTAACCCTGTTGGTTGACGTTGCCGCGATTGCTGCGGCTTGGTTCGGCGGGATTCGGCAATCACGTGAACGAGATTGGACCGCGATCGCACGAGGGATGGAAACGGCCACTCCACCGCTGCGAGAACGATTGTTGTCGGCTGTCGAGTTGGAAGATCCACGGGTGGCGAACGGATCGGTGGATTTTCGGACGACGCTGCAGTCGGGCGTTGCAACGGAATTGTCATCGGTGGACATCCGGAGAATGTTGCCGTGGAGGTTGGTCCGACGTTCCATTCAGGCTGCCGTGGGGATCGTGATTGCGGTCGGTTTGCTCAGTGCGGTGCCGTCGCTGCAATTGCCAAGGCGGTTGGCTCGAGCGTTCGTGCCGATGGCGCCGATAGAGCGAGCGTCGGTGACGAAGGTTGCTATCGTGTCGCCAACGCCCCCGACCTGCGATGTTGCCGAAGGTGATCTGGTCGCCGTCACCGTATCGGTGGGGCGTCTAGGTAACGGGGACGTCGAACTGCAGTGGCGAGATGACAACGGACGCGAAGGGCATTTGCGAATGGCGGCGCGAGATGGGCAATTGACGCCTCTCGCCGTTGGTATGGCTGATACCGCTCGTGGAGATGATTTGGCCGAGGACGGTGGCGTTGTTGATGATTTGCAAAACGCTGCTGGGGCCGAACGTGAATCCTTCGCCGCCAATGTGCAGGTGGATTCGAATCCGGTGCACTATCGTGTTCTCGCGGGAGATGCGGAGACGTTGTGGCATACGTTTACACCCCTGCCGCGACCGCGAGTCGTTGAATTTGAAAAGCGATACCAGTTTCCCTCGTATGCCAAATTGCCTGACGAGGTTTTGGTCGAAGAACACGGCGACTTGGAGGCGATTGTGGGAACGAGTGCCGAGGTAATGGTCGCGTTCGATCAACCCGTACGTGCGGCAGAGATCGTATTCGGTGGTGCGAGTTCGGATGTTCGTATTCCGATGCAGGAAATCGACAACGATCCGACACGCTTTCGTTTTCGATTTTCCATTACGACGCCGGGGAGTTACCGCGTTAACGCGACAAGCCTACGAGGCGAACTCGATAATCCGTTTTTGCCTCGGAACGTGATCGATCCGGTCACTGACCGTTCGCCCGTTGCGACTTGGTCGTCAGAGGTACCCGCACGGCAGATTTGTTCGCCCGCGTCGGTCATTGAACTCGGCGGACGCGTCGAGGATGATTTGCCGATGGAGCGCTGGGTTTTTCAGTACATCCGTGACGATGGTCCGGTCCGCGAGAGATCCTTGTCGATTGATCCGTCTCGCGATGTTCACGACGTTACGTTCGAATGGGACATGGAGGATCTTACCGGGCGAGGAAATCCTTCGGAGACATTGCCTGCGGGCACTCGGTTGAAGGCTCGTTTGATTGCGTTGGATCGGGCAGGGCACCGAGGGGAATCGGAATGGATACACGTCTTTATCGGAGGCAGCCGTTTTGATCCCAATCGCCACGCACGCCTGTTTGAACTGCATGCGTTTACCGCCAAGATCAACCAGTGGTGGAACGATCTGGATGAATGGAGTGAACGGGCGGGCGAAAGTGTCGAGGCGATCGCGGAACAAGTCGAGAACGGGCTGCCGGCACCCAATGGGCAAACCATTCAAGAACTCGAGCGGTTGACAACGCGTTGGCGAGAGATCGCAGGCGATTTTGATGCGGTTGCTCTGAGACGTGCCATCGAGATGCGCCGGAGCAACGAGACGGACCGACAATCGGACGCTCCTGTTTCGATGGACATGTTAATGTCGCAATCCAGTGACCCCGTTGCGGTTGACCGATTGTCGTTGATCGATCGTGCCGTTGGACACTCGCTTACTGAACTCGACGACGCGTTTGCACGTTGGCAGGACCTCGGTGCAATGAACAATTCGTTGGATGCTCGCGAGCGGGAAGCCTTGATTCGCGAAGTTGCCGAGAGGCTCCGTCAGGTCGGCGCGGTAACCAGACGGACCCGCGAATTGCCGTCGCAAACGCTCGCGATTGAGTTGTCGGCGGCGATGCTGCAGGACATGGATTCCATCAACGGCGCGGTTGGCATGTTGTCCAGCGAGCAGTCGACAATCCCGATCGAAAGGTTGCCCGGTCGATCGGAACTGCTGGTGGAGCGACTTCAGCAATTGGATTCCCTGGTGACGAGCGTTCAGGACGAGTTGCCCGAGGAAACGGTGAACCATCTCAGGAACGTTCGTAACTTTTTTGGCGAGTCGGCGAACCGAATTGAGGAGGCGGCAGAGAAACTGAGGTTGGATCGGAATCCTGACGTCGAGGAAAATTTCCGGGAATCGATTGGCCGGTTGAAGGAGGACATGTCGCGTCATCACGTCGGTTCACTGGTGCACGGGAATACCTACCACCGAATCACTGGATCGGTCCGTGATTTGAGTAAAGAAGACCAGCAAGCTCGATCGCAGATCAGGCTGTTGATGCGTGAGGGGCTGGATTGGAAAAAGGCGATCGAGAAGAAGGGACAAGCGGTCAAGAAAGAAGATTCGTCTCAGATCGATGTGGCCACGACGATCGAAGCGATGCGGCAACGAGAGTTCACCGATCGTCGTGAATCTTTGATCCGTCGGTACGACCGTGCGGAGACGCACGAGCAAGTCAGGGCTGATTCGCAGACCAAAATCGCCAGCGATTTTCGACTCGTTCGAAGAGTCATCGAGCACGTTGCGGGGGACGGATGGGAGGCGGAACCTGACAGCAATTTGGGGCCGTTGTTCGAACGCATTGATCGTGCCGCCATGATGTTGGAGTCGGGCGGCCAATCGATTCGTTTTCTGCGGCAGTTGCAGGATATCAATGACCGCGAACGATACGGAACCAGTGAAGCGGATCTGAAAGTTCGGCAGGGTCTCCGTTTAGAACACTATCAGGTCTTCGGGGAAACACCGCTGCAACAATTGCACGATCTACATCATGGCATTGGAGTGTTCGAGGAATTGCGAGCGACGCGGTGGAATCAGGATTACTCGCAGGCTAGCGATCGCATTTTGCAGCGACGTTATAACGGTGGGCCGGTCGTCTCCGCGGCCGCTGCGGTGCAACGTATGGTGGACGTTTATGGGCGTGCGATGCCGATGATCGAACGTTCGATGGCGGAAGCACGGGCGGAGTTGTGGTCGATGTTGCCGTCGACCAGTGAACTGGCCAAGGCCGCGGCTGAAGAAGCGAGGCGAGAACCGGCGAATCCTCGGCTCGATGAGTTGCAAGAAAAGGTCGAACGGGTTGCCGAAGATCTCGTTGATCGTGCCAACAATGCGAACTTGGCGGACGATGATGAACGCGAACTGGCTCGTGATGCAGATGCGGCCCTCAAGAAAATTCAGGCGGAAATGGAATCCGTTGCCTCGCCACTGCGGCAGACGCCTGAATCCGAAACGGCCCCCGACGTGCGTGAACCGCTGGAACGATTGGCCGAAACACTTGAACAGACGGCCGATCATTTCGACGCCGCTGACGCAGGCGAAGATCTCACCGAAACGCGGCAGATGCTTCGTGAGCCGACCGAGCAAGAACCGATGCTGGACGCGATCGACGATGCAAGAGAAAGAGCGGCGTCTGCCGATGAGCTGGCTCAGGCGACCCCAGAGGAATTGTTAAGGCGGCTCGAAGAACAATTGAAACGAGATCCGCCGATGCAAGAAGACCTCGCCGAGATTTCCGACAAGACGGTCGCTGACGTCGAACGTGCGGTGCGAGCGGCGTCGGAACGCGAAGACCAACTTCAGCGTGAGCTTGAGCGAGCCGATCCGGAATTTTTGGAACAAAAACGAACGCTTCGTGATGAGCTTCGATCGATCGCAGATCAAGCTCGATCCGTAGACGATCAATGGCTGGCGACGGCGGAAAACGCGAGTTTCCGTTTGCGTGATCAAGAGTCGCTCGACCAAATTCGCGAGATGCGAACGAGGTTGCGTGACGCGATTAGCGGTGCCGACCAAACTCAACATGATAACGCGTTGATGCAGGACATCCGGCAGGCGACACAGCGATTGAAGGAAACACTCGCTGACGCATCCGCCGATGCCGGAGAAATGCAACAGCAGGCTGAGCAATCGTCAAGCGAAGAAGTTCATCCTAACGAGAATGAGCAGCAGCAAAGTGCGAAGGCCGCCGAGGCGGCACAGCGACGGGCGCAGAACGAATGGGTGAAAGCACTCGGTCGCCAAAAGGAAGAGTGGCGTCGTCGTCGCGACGAAGCGAGCCGGCGAATGCAACAAAATCAGAATCAGAAACGCGGTGCTGAGAACCAGTTGCGTCAGGCGGAGAAACAATTGGCCGCGAACCCGGAACAGCAATGGGCCCAGCAAAACGTTGCCGACAGTCGTGCACGTGTCGCCGAAGCGGATCGTGCCGTCAAGGCCGCGCAGCGAACTCATGATGCGGCCGTCGAGGGCGAGAAGCGTGCCGACCGAATCAGCGAATCGGCGAAGAAGGAGTCCGTTGGAGAGTTTGATGCTAAGAATCCCGCCGCCGAACTGCTCGCGCGGACGTCCGATATCGCTCGTCGTGAGATGGAACGTTTGACGAACGGGTTGGAAAACGTTGAGCAGCAAGCGAAACCGGACCAAGAACCGTCGCCGTCCGCAGCGGCCTCGAAATCGCTCGCACAGCAACAGGAGCAAACCCGTGAGGCGGTCACGCAGGCAGCCGATGATTTACAACGAGCGGCTCGTCACGAAGCACGATTGGGGAACACTGACGAGGCGGCATCGCTGCGTGAGGCAGCCGAGCATTTGGCCGAGATCGCCGCGTCCCCCATGCGTGACGCGGAGCAGAGTTTGAAGAAGGCGGCGGAAGAAGGCGAAACTGCTGAAGCTTCCACGTCGGACTCACCCGAGAGTGCTGAGCGATCGGGAGCATCGCCGGCCCGCGGTCAGCTCGGGGAAGCGTCGGCGAGATTGGCGGAGCAAGCCGAATCGATCGCGAGGATTGCTGGTGCGATGGCGTCCGATGGTAACGACGGCGAGCGGTCAAATGCGGCGGTGAACGAAGACTTTGTCGAAGAGCCAATGGATGCACCGGAGCGTGAAGGCACTCTCGCGGAGACCGATCGATCTGAGAAACTCGCCCGAACGCTCGATGAACTCGATCGCGAGATCAACCGTCGACCACCCGATGGTTCGTCGCAAATGGCACAGGGCGATGACAGCGGACAGAGCGGCAAGCAGGAGGCTGGGGAAGGCGAACAGGCGGGAAGTGGCAATCCGGGCCAGGCTGCTCAGGCGTCTGGGGCGGATTCTCAATCTGGTTCTTCGTCGAAGCAATCTGCGGGGCAGGCTTCTTCGACTCTCGGCCGGGCCTCGGAAGCGGCGGCGCGTCGACTCGCCGCGTCGCGACAACAGCGGTTGAGTCAGATCGCGGCGGCGGGGCAGCCCGCGTCTTCGTCCGAAGACGCGATGGGAGAGTCGTCCGATGGTACGTCCGATGCCGGTTCGCCTGAAAATGGGACGCGGAACATGTCGGGCCGACCTGGACAGCGTTCGGGTGAATCGATGGAGATGCCCGGTGGAGGATATCTGACGCTCGATGGTCAATCTCGCGCGGACGGGCGTTGGGGTGATCTGCGGGAACGCAAGAGCAATGACGTGATCCAAGATCGAAAGACACAAATTCCGTTGTCGTATCGTCCTGCGATCGAAGCCTATTTCCAAGCGATCGCGGCCGAGGCGTCGCGTCGAGGTCCGCGTCCTGGCGGCACAGGAAACATGAATGGCTCTACGAGCACCGAGGAGGGCGGACCATGATGGATCATCGATCGCGGCGACAATTCTTATCGTTGTTGTGTGCAGGCTCGGTTCTCGCGGGCGGGCGTACGTCGGTACGGAACCCGTTGCAGGCGGATGAGGATCTCGAGAATCTTTACGTGCCTGACGCGGTTGATCGTGCGGTGCAGCGAGGGGTCGATTCGTTGCTGCATCACCAGAACGATGACGGCTCGATTACCGATCGGCGACACGCGACGGCGATGACGTCGCTATCCATCATGGCGCTCGCGTCGGTCGGTGTGATTTCAGGGGAGGATTCTCCGCGAGGCCGTGCGATGCATCGGGCGATCGAATTTGTGTTGACGCCGAGAAATCAATCCGACGGCTATTTCGGCAGACAGGACGGTTCAAGGATGTATGGTCATGGCATCACTACCTTGATGTTAACTGAGATTCTTGGGATGGGATCGTCGATCGATCAAAACGAGCGGATTCATCAATCACTCGACGCGGCGATCAAGTTGATTTTGAAATCGCAATTGGTCAGCAAACCGAAAAATTTGACGGGCGGATGGCGATACACGCCTGACGCGAGAGATTCCGATTTGTCGGTATCGGTTTGGCAAGTGATGGCGTTGCGGTCGGCGAAAAACGATGGGCTCGACGTTCCGGTTGACGCGATCAACAAGGCGGTTGCCTACTTAGAGAACTCATACACGTCACCGCTCGATCAGCGAGGCGTTCCACGAGAGCCGATCGGCGGATTTGCCTACACTCCGGGAACGCGTCATCCTTCGTTTACGATGACGGCGGCAGGAATGCTCGCGATGCAAACGTGCGGTCGTTACGATTCGCCGTTGGTGTCCGGCGCAGCGAAATGGTTGCTGGAGAATCCGCCCCGCAATAATGATCGATTTTTCTTCTATGGGATGTATTACTACGCTCAAGGGATGCATCAAGTTGGCGGGGAAGCGGCGGAGACGGCAAAGCGTCTGACCAATGAGTTGTTGTTGCGGTTGCAGTCTCAGGGCGGGCACTGGATCAGCGTTGAGGGTGAAGAGCAGAATATTGGCATCGTGTATGCAACGACGCTCGCGATTCTGAGTCTTGGCGTGCGATATCACTACCTGCCCATCTATCAGCGGTAGGTTTCCGCCCGTTTGGCGGTGTTCGGGCACCCGGCGACCTTGAGGCGATTTCTCATCGAGAGGGTTGTGCAGGTTAGCGTGTCTGCGTGTGGCCTGGCCGGTAGGGAGGGTTGGAAAATCTTGGGGTTTTTTGCGCACGGCACTTGATCGCGGGCCATGTTTGTGGTGGACGCCCCGCCTCCGTGCGTGGAGTTCCAGTCCGGCCACGAAATAGTGTTGGTCCGGGTTGTTACTTAAAAAAAACAATCAACCCAGCTTGGGAATATCAACATGACTCGAATTAACACTAACGTTTCGTCTTTGGTCGCGCAAAATCGACTTCAAAGTAGCAACAATGACCTTCAAACCTCGCTGACACGTCTTTCAACCGGTTTGCGAATCAACTCTGGTAGCGACGATCCTGCAGGTTTGTTGGCCAGTGAAGCTCTTCGTAGCGAAATCACCGGATTGACCAAGTCGATCAGTAACACACAGCGTGCCAGCCAAATCATCAGCACCGCGGACAGCGCCCTCGGTCAGGTCAGCAACCTGCTCAACGACATCAAGGGTCTCGTTGTCGAAGCCGGTAACTCCGGTGCACTGAGCGACGACGAAATTGCGGCTAACCAACTTCAAATCGACTCCTCGCTCGAAGCAATCAACCGGATCGCTCAAACGACGACGTTCCAAGGTCGTAAACTGCTCGACGGTTCACAAGACTTCGTCAGCACGATTGGTAGCGTATCGACGGTGAAAGACGCTTCGATCGATCAAGCCAAACTCGGCAAGACCGGCAAGATCGATGTGAGCGTCGACATCACGGCCGCAGCTGAGAAAGCCAGCGTTTCGATCAGCAGCGACGCATTCAACGCAGCGGATATCGATCCCGAAGCAACCAACAACGTTGCGACCAAAACCATCGACATCTCGGTCGGCGGTGAAACTGTTACGGTAACGGGGAACGCAGATTTCTCCAGCATTACGCTGACGGCAGACAACGCACACGCCGCCACGGCATCGGCGGTGAATACAGCCGGGGCGATCGAAGTCACCTTCGACGGTGACTCGGACCCATCGGACGTTCAAGACGTTTTGGATGCTTTGAACGGAATCGAAGGCATTGTGGCAACGAGCGATGGCCCCGGAACCGGTACCGTCGTTACGGGCGATGCAGCAGCATCCGCTAACACCTCCGATGGAACGGACGTCGGGCTGACGGTCACCGGTGCAGGCCTCGACGACATCACGGTCAACTACACCGCCGGAACTGATGCCGATGTCGTTGCAACGTTCGACGCGGATACCAACACGCTGAACGTCGCCCTCGGAACAACGACGTCCAACAACTCGTTGACGAACATCAAATCCAAAATCGACGCACTCGATGATCTCTCCAGCGAAATTGTTGACGATGCTGGCGATGCTTTGGCCGGATTCGGCGATCTGACTGTGGCGACCGGCGATCTTCCTGCCGAAGCAACCGGAACGGCAACCAAGGCTGGTCTCAAAGATGACCTCGTCTTCCAACTCAACGGTAGCGACGGTGCTGAAACGTTCAACTTCGGTGCAGGAACCACGGTCGATCAGATCAAGGCCGCTATCAACCTCGTCAGCGACTCCACCGGTGTCAGTGCAGAAGGCACGACAGACGTGACGTTGAGTAGCGACGCCTATGGTAGCGACGCTCTCGTCAGCGTTGACGTGATCAGCGAAGGCGACGACGGTGCATTCGCATCGAGCCTGTCGGAAACTCGTGCGACCGGTACTGACATCAAAGCAAGCGTGAACGGTGTCGAAGCCAGCGGCGACGGCAACAGTCTCTCGATCAACACGGCAACGCTCGACCTTTCGTTGACCGTTGACGAAGGCAGCTCAACCGACTTCAGCTTCAGCATCACCGGTGGCGGTGCAACGTTCCAACTCGGCCCTGAAGTGAACAGCCAGCAGCAAGCAAGTCTCGGTATCAGCAGCGTGTCGACCGGTCAGCTCGGTGGTGTTTCGGGACGTCTCTATGAGCTCGGCAGCGGCCAATCAAAGAGCTTGACCAGCGACGTCAGTGGTGCGGCCGACGTGATCAACGAAGTCATCAGCAAGGTGGCTCAAACTCGTGGTCGATTGGGATCGTTCCAATCCACGACGCTCGAAAGTAACTTGGTCTCACTCAACGAAACCAAAGCAAACTTGCAAGAAGCGGAAAGCACCATCCGTGACGCTGACTTCGCTCAAGAATCGGCTAACCTGACACGGGCTCAGATCCTCGTTCAATCGGGAACGAACGTTCTGTCGCTCGCTAACCAGAACCCGCAAAACGTTCTTTCGCTCCTGCGATAAACGCGAATTGAGTCGGGGTAATCCTCCGGCTCAGTGATTGGTACGTCAGCCACCATAAGGCTGACAAGATGCGGATGGTTCCGTCGGTAACGATGATATCATCCGAAAAATTGTCCGGGGGGACAACATTGCAATGAGCTCGAGGCCCTGGGGTACGATTATTCGTGCCCCAGGGTTTCTTGTGTGCTCTGCTTAGTCAATTTGACGACGCTTGATGGGACTCCCCTTAAAAACGCCCCTCGAGCCATCACCACACGCCCCAGTGGTCGTCGTTCAACATGACACGCATCAACACCAATGTTTCGTCTCTCGTCGCGCAAAACCGCCTTCAGAGCAGTAACGTCGACCTGCAGAAATCGCTCACGCGGTTGTCGACTGGCCTACGTATCAACTCCGGCAGCGATGATCCCGCCGGTCTGCTCGCGAGTGTAAGCCTGCGTAGTGAGATCACCGGCCTAACCAAAGCGATTAGCAATACGAATCGCACGAGCCAGATTATCAGCACTGCGGACAGCGCGCTCGGTCGGGTCAACAATTTGCTCAATGACATCCGCGGTCTCGTCAACGAAGCGGGAAGTACCGGCGGGTTGAGCGATGAGGAAGTCGCCGCGAACCAGTTACAGATCGATTCGTCACTCGAAGCGATTAATCGGATTGCGCAAACGACGACGTTCCAAGGTCGAAAACTGCTCGACGGTTCTCAAGATTTTGTCACCGACATCAGCGCCGTCGACAGCGTGACAGATGTTTCGATCAGTCAGGCAAAGCTCGGTCGTGCGGAGAAGCTCGATGTCAGCGTGGACATCGAATCGGCGGCCGAACAGGCGAGCGTGACGATCGATGATGCGGCGTTTTCAGAGGCTACGTCGGTGGGGCCAACAAACGCCACAAGCGTTTCAACAAAAAACCAACAGATTATCGAGTTTGCCGATGGCAACCGCATTCAGGTGTATGGGGATTTTACCTCCATCGAGGTCGTCGATGATACGGGCCTGAATGGCCCCACCACGGCGAGTTTATCGGGTGGCAAGCTGACCATTCGATACGATAGCGAAGAATCGCTTTTCTCTCGGGATGCGACTTCAGTCTATCTAGCGCTCGATGCGATCCCAGGACTAGTGCCGTTTGGCTATTCCGTAGACGCGCCGTTCTATGATGGCGCGTTGCCAGCATCGCCAATTGCAGAAACATCCGCGGGCAATACCGAGGTCGACTTCGGAGTCAAGGTTACGCGGGCGGACGGGAAAGGACTGACGATTAATTACAGCGTTGGTACGGACGCGGATGTTTTGGCGACTTATGATGCAGAGGCGGAAACTCTTAACGTCGCGTTGGGGACGGACGTTGCCAACAACACGCTTCCCAATATTGCCGCAAAAATTGCTGCGCACGATGGGCTTTCCGCGTCTGTGGTGGACAGTGAGGGGGAGGACACCACGTGGTATGACGATTTGACGATTGATACTTCTGATTTGCCTGCAGAAGCAAGCGTCGCGGAAAGCGTGGATGCACCTGCCGCCCTGAAAGACGATTTGGTTTTTCAGCTCAATGGAGCCACCGGTTCCGAAACGTTTAACTTTGGTGCCGGTACAACGCCTGAGCAGATTGCAGCGGCGGTGAATTTGGTAAGTGATGCGACGGGAGTAGTCGCCAGTACCGAAGGCGGACTCCAATTCACGAGTTCCGATTATGGCAGTGACGCACTCATCAACATCGAGGTAATCGATGAGGGGGATGACGGCAGTTTTGCGTCGAACCTTTCGGCGACCCGTGTGACGGGCAAAGATATTCAAGCGAGGGTGAACGGGGTTCAAGCGAACGGCAGAGGGAATGAATTCTCGATCAGTACGTCCAGCGTGAGTTTGAGCCTTGCGGTGGATGCGGGCAGTACGACCGATTTTGAGTTTTCGATCTCGGGAGGCGGGGCGTCGTTTCAACTCGGGCCGGGCGTTAACAGCCAACAGCAAGCACGGTTGGGGATCGGCAGTGTCTCCACCGGGAAACTCGGAGGCGTTTCTGGACGACTGTACGAACTCGGTAGTGGCCAAGCGAAAAGTCTGAGTGCGGATATTTCTGGAGCGGCCAAGATCATTGACGAGGTGATCGGAAAGGTTTCGGACGCACGCGGACGGTTAGGATCGTTTCAATCAACAACGCTGGCGAGCAATTTGGTTTCGCTCAATGAAACGAAGGCCAATTTGCAGGAGGCGGAAAGCTCGGTTCGTGACGCCGATTTTGCACAGGAATCCGCGAACCTGACACGTGCCCAGATCCTCGTTCAGTCGGGCACGAATGTTTTGTCGCTCGCCAATCAAAATCCGCAGAACGTTCTGTCACTTTTGCGATAACCAGTTTCGGAAATTGAATCGTAGCCAACCGTGTTTGATGGCAGGCTGTCGCGGAATTAGAAATTGGTATCATTTCCGCGGTGTCCCATGCCGGGGCATTCATCCGATTGTGACCTTTGCTGGAATCCAAAATGAGCCAACCCGAACAGACGCCCGCCGAATCTTCCCATGAATTGCCCGGCGGGTTTCGGTACGCCGGCGCCACCGGCGGGATCAAGGCGAGTGGCAAACCGGATGTGTCGTTGATCGTCAGTGATCAACCTTGTGTGGCGGCGGCGGTGACGACGACGAATCAAGTTTTCGCCGCGCCGGTGCAAGTTTGTCGCGATCGTTCACCGCGGTCGACCTGCCGAGCGGTGATCACTAACAGTGGCAATGCGAACGCATGCACGGGCCAGGAAGGATACGACGACGCGGTTACCATGTGCGAACGCGTGGCGGCGATGGTCGGCTGCGATGCCGAAGACGTTCTCGTGATGAGCACGGGCGTGATCGGGCATCGGTTGCCGATGGCCAAGGTGGAAAAGGGGATCTCGCTCGCCGGCGAGGCGTTGGGCGATAGCGAACGGCATTTTCTCGCCGCAGCGGATGCGATCTGTACCACGGATCAATTTCGAAAAAACGCCTCCGCGAGTTTTCAGGCGGGCGGCAAAACCTACCGCATCGCCGCGATGTGCAAGGGTGCGGGAATGATCGCGCCGAATATGGCGACGATGCTGGGGGTAATCGTTACTGATTTTCCACTGACCGAACAATCGGCTCAAACTTCGTTACGGCGAATCGTCGAACGGACGTTCAACCGCGTGAGCGTTGACGGGCATACGAGCACGAACGATACCGTCGTCTTACTGAGCAGCGGCCAGGCGTCTGACGTCGGGTCGGATGCGGACAACGCGACATTTATTGAAACGGCAACGGACGTCAGTTTGAAATTAGCGAAGTTGTTGGTCGCGGATGGTGAAGGCGCGGTTCGCTTCTTCGAAGTCGCCGTTGACGGTGCGGCCAGTGATGTCGACGCGTTCGAGATTGCCAAATGTGTCGCGGCGAGTCCGCTAGTGAAAACCGCAATCCAAGGCGGTGACCCGAACTGGGGACGGATCGTTTCGGCGGCCGGGTATGCGGGGCCAAAGATCGAAGTCGAAAAGACGGCTCTTTCCATCGAGGGAAGCAGCGTTTTCCGCGACGGACGACCGCTCCCATTCGACGCCGCCGAGCTCAGCGGCCTGATGAAAGCGGCTTCGGAAGTGAAGTTGCAGCTCGTCGTCGGATCGGGTTCCGGATCGGCGAAGTACTGGTCGAGCGATTTGACCGAAGATTACGTCCGGTTCAATTCGTTGTACACGACCTAAGCGTTTTCGATTGGCGAGAGCGTTTGAGCTTTCGTTGCTACCGTTGCCAGACGGTGGACCATGTTCTGGCGAACGTCGTTTTGCCTTTTGAGAAAGCGGTCTGGTGTGGGGAGCGATGGGGGCAATTGTTCTACAAAAAAACGCGGCGAGGGTTGCTCGCCGCGTTTCGTGGTTTTTTGAGAGGGACGACGATCAGTCGTTGTCTTTCTCTTTTTCCATTTCGGCTTCGGCGCCCTTCGGAGTGTTGTCGTCGTACTTGGCTTCTGGGATCGCGTCGAGATCGCGAACCGGGAAGACTTCGTGGTAGACGGCGAATTCTTCGTCGGCGTTCTCGGCTTCCTTGGTCACAGCTTCTTCGGTGACTTCGGCTGCGCCGGAGATCATTTCGATGACTTTGCGTTCGACGATTTGGTTGCGGAGGGCATCCATTTGTCCCGATTTTTCGTAACGGGCACGAATCTTACGCGGTGACGAATCGCTTTGCTCGGCGATCAGTTCGATTT
This sequence comes from Aporhodopirellula rubra, assembly GCF_014192335.1. Classification (GTDB taxonomy): domain Bacteria; phylum Planctomycetota; class Planctomycetia; order Pirellulales; family Pirellulaceae; genus Rhodopirellula; species Rhodopirellula rubra. Next base: position 119,295 of record NZ_JACHXU010000019.1, read on the forward strand.
CTGCTTCGAACTCTTCTGGCAAGGCGTCGATGTTTTCGTTCTCAGCGATTTGCTCGAGAATGAAGTGCTCACGCAGCGATGCTTCGGTGCCAGCCTGCATGTTTTGGCGGTTGGCGTTGACGAAGCGACGGATCATGTCTTCGTCGAAACCGCTGCGACGGAACTCGAGAACCTTGCGGTCGAGTTCTCGTTTCATTTGGCGACGAACGAGAGTCGGTGGCAATTCGAATTCCGAGGACTCGAGGAGTTTCGCAATGATTTCATTTCGCATTGCTTGCTCGGTGCGGAAATTCGCTTGACGTTCGAGCGAGGTGCGAACGAAGTCGCGCAGTTCGGACTCCGATTCGAATTCGCCGAGTTCGTCGAGGAATTCTGCGGTGAGTTGCGGAAGTTCGAGTTTGAGGACTTCGATGATGTTGAATTCAGCATCGACTTCTTTGCCCTTCATATCTTCGTCGGCGTGTCCGTCGCTCAGTTTGACTTTGCCGGTGATGACATCGCCTTCTTTCGCACCGGTGATCATTTCGCCGAACGATTCGCAGATACCGTCGGAGAGGCTCAAGCGGCCTGCGACGGTGACGCGTTCTTCATCCATTTCGGACAGTTTCTTGTCGCCGTCTTTGAACACGGCCGAGACGAGAACTTTGTCGCCGAGTTCGGCAGGCTCGTCGCTGGCTTCGAGCGAAGCGTAGCGTGCCAGGACTCGTTTGAGCGCTTGGTCGACTTCTTCGTCGGTGACTTCTTCGACCGGTTTCTTAAGGGCGAGGCCTTTCCATTCCGGTGTTTCGAATTCAGGACGGACTTCGATCTTGAACTGGAATTTGAACGGGCCTTCTTCAGGCAGTTCGATCGACTCGTATTCGAAGTCAGGTTCACCGATGGCGGAAAATTCGGCTTGCTCGGTGACTTGGCTGAGGCTGTCCATCAGCAACGAGCCTTTGACTCGTTCTTCGATTTTGTCCCGGAATTGCTTCTCGACCAATTTTCGAGGAGCTCGGCCGGCACGGAACCCTGGTACTTGGGCTTCGGGGACGAGTTCGTCGTAGGCGTCTTTGAGGTAACGCTCAACTTCGCCGCGCGGGATGGAAACGACCACTTCACGCAAACAAGCGTGCGGTTTTTCCACGGTGACTTCCAGTTGCAATGGAGCCTTGTCGGGCGACTCGTCGGTCGCGATGGTGTCAGTGTCGACGGACGTGGACATCCTGTATTCTTACTTATGCCAGAGGAGGGCGTCCCAAAATCGGAGGGGCCGCCGCGGGACGGGGAATCTTTTTGGGGGCGTTCGGAGGACGTCTTTCACGACGTTGGCACCGAAGCAATCCGGCAAGTGTAATGCCCGATCAGCCGAGAAGGCAAGCCGACAGGTGAAAACTTCCTCGTCCGATCGAGGTCCAAAATGGGGCCGTCAAAAAATTTACCGCAGTTGAAAAAAAAGACGCCACACGGTCTTGTCACCTCGGGAAGCGAACTTATACTCTAGCCCACACACGACGGGAGCGAGTCACACAGGTGAACGACGCACCCGGTTGTTCTACGCGGCTGTAGCTCAGTTGGCAGAGCATCACGTTGCCAACGTGATTGTCGTCGGTTCGAATCCGATCAGCCGCTCTTCGATCCCTTCAGGGTCGAATGAAAAAAAGCCACCAATCAATTTTGATCGGTGGCTTTTTTTGTGCGCGGTGGTCACTTGAGCAAATCTCGCTCGCGGCGCGGTGAAATGTCTTGTTCGCTCTGCGGCCCTTCTTGCAATCGGCGAAGTGACCCGAGTGACCCGCAGTGAGGCGGTTTTATTTTCGGGTAGCTATCGTCGTCAGGCCGTGGTTCACATTCGAGCGAATGTCGCTGCGGATCCGAAAATCACGTCGATTACAGAAGTGTTAGTAGCGCCACCGAGTGAGGATCCGCGACGCGGCGATGGATCGCGAGGGCTCCTGGCTGCGTATCTCTTATCGGCCGCTTGTCATTTCGACATGTCGTATCGAAACGGCCGGTTTCACGACCATTTCAGGAAACGCGTCAGCAATTCGATTCCCGGTTCGGTCAAGAAACTCTCGGGGTGAAACTGCCATCCCTCCATGGGAAACTCGCGATGGCGGACGCCCATGATTTGGCGTTCGCCGCCGGTGTCGGTCCAGGCACTGACGATGAGTTCGTCGGGCAGCGTTGGCGGATCGATGACGAGCGAGTGATATCGCGTGGCGGTGAAGGGATTGATCAGTCCCGCAAAAAGCCCTTGATCGTCGTGAACAATGCCGTCGGTCTTGCCGTGCATCAGTTGCGGGGCGCGGACGATCGAGGCCCCATAGGCTTGCCCAATGGACTGGTGCCCGAGGCAGACGCCGAGGATCGGAATTTTTCCGGCAAAATGTCGAACGCACTCGACACTCACGCCCGCTTCGTTGGGCGTGCATGGTCCCGGCGAGACCAGCAACCGTTCGGGGCCGAGTTCTTCGATCTCTTCAATCGAGAGGTCATCGTTGCGAATGACCCGGACGTCGACGCTGTGGTCAATCTCGCCGAGGCGTTGCACCAGGTTGTAGGTGAATGAGTCGTAGTTATCGATGACCAGCATCATGGTGGTTTTCCGGCGAACGGGATTTCAATTGTCAAGATGAATTCGGCGAAGAATAGCGGAAAGGATATTCTTCCCGAGTCAAGACGTAAACGCTCTTTAGACTTCAGTTGCACTCAGCCTATAATTGGGACGAGCAGCGTGTTCGATTCGTTTGCTGTAAAACGAATCTTCTGTTATCTCCGTATATGTTAACTCACCCGCCGGATTCGGTTCGGTGGGATGGTACGATTGTGCCAGCCGATTTTCGGACAAAACGTTTTCCTCTGCATCATGGACTCTTCGACGTGATTTCGGTTCGCCCCAAAGTCGCTGAACTCGCCTTTCGTTTGTTCAGTCGACCGATCCATCCCGAGTTGATCGTCGTGCATCAGTCGCGCAGGATCCAACGCGGTCATTACGACGCTAAAGTTGACATCACCAATTGTGGCCATGTGGTCACGTTCAACGGTGCCAAGTCAACGCTGTGCGAAGTCGCCACGAGCTCGGGGCAACCGTTGCCGACCCGCCGCTGTTTAATCCAGCAGGCACTCAAGGGCAGCCGCACCGAAGAGGCGACGTGTCAGAGCGGATTGGAATATCGCACCCACTTCCAACTCGAAACGGTTGGTGCGGAGATGTTTTGGATGGTTGGGCAACAATTGGGCAAAGGTCAAACGGAGGGGCTGCTGCATCGTTTCGGTTCGAGCGGCCGGATGGCGCTTGGTGCGATCAGTTACGTGAATATTGAAACACGCCAACATTCGTTGTTGATCCAAGCGATTCACACTTTTCCCGACGATTACGCGATCGTCAAAGTTGAGTCGTTGTTTAGTCTGCCCGAGTAAACGTGATTGATTGATCGTAACGATTGGTCTCGATATGCCGGACAACTGGTCGGTGTGATCGATCTCAAAGCCGGCGTCGCCGTTCACGCGATTGCCGGGGACCGCGAACGATATCAACCGGTGAGCCCGCTCTTTGATGCGGAGCAAACCGAACGAGCCGCATCGGTTCCGCGGCGAGTTGCTGATGGCGATCCTGCCGCACTGGTGCGATGGTACCAACGGTTTGGCGTTGGGCGTTTCTACATCGCTGACCTAGATTCTTTGACCGGCGGCGATATTCAGCGAGACATGATCGCGTCGCTTCTGTCGCTCGATGGTTCGGCAAATCGGTGGATGATCGACGTCGGTTTGCGTGACGCGAAGATCGACCAACAGTTGGACTGGCTCGATTCGTCAATCGAGCCGAGTCCGCACGTTGACTGGATCATTGCCAGTGAGTCGGCGAGCTCGGTGGAAATAATCGAGTACGCAGCGTCGCGGTGTGACGCCTCGTCACTGATTGTCGGTGTGGACTTTCGCGACGGGCGATTCGTAGGCCCGGATAACGATGTCGGGCGTTGGATGAGCACCGCCGAACGCTGCGGGTTGAATCGCGCGTTGGTGCTCGATGTTTCTGTTGTTGGGACCGGACGCGTTTCCGGTGCGGTGGATTTGTGCCGCGACATGTCCGGCCGATTTGACGGTTGGCAATGGATTTCGGGCGGAGGATGTCGCCAGCCTGATGATGTAGGTGAGTTGCTTGATGCGGGGTGTGATGCGTGCCTGATCGCATCGGCTCTGTTGCCCCGCGCCGCGAATCGATGATTGCAAGTTTTTGTTGCCCAGGGGCGTTGATGATGCCGGTAGCGAGGCGAAAAAAGTTTTAATTCTGGCACACACTGAACATTTCTGACCTAGGTTTCAGTAAGCAAGCGGTTCATTCGAGCTTTTGCCTGCAGTACTGCCGGTTCCTCGTCGATTGATCGAGGAGTTTTCGGTCCGCCCATCTATTCAGTGCCCTTGTGCCCCTTAAAACCTTTCGCTGAGAAGTTCACACCATGAAATGCAACAAACGAAACGCATTTTCGCTTTTGGAAGTTATCGCTGCCGTTGTCATCCTCGCAGTTGTCGCTGCGGCTACCGTTGCAACGGTTGCCCCGATGCGCCAGAAGAGCGAAGACAAACTCGCGGTCCAAGATGTGGCCTCGCTGAATGCGATGGCACAAACCTACTACTTGGAAAAAGGATACTTCCCACCGAGCATTGCGTATTTGGTGCGTGAAAAATACATCGCCAATACAACCGCTTCGGAAAAGACTCGTTACTCCAAGTTGGCCAAGTACACCTACGACAAGGCTACGGGCACGTTCTCGATTCCGACGCCGTAGTCGTCGTTGACAGAATGCAACTTTCGTAGTGCAGGCTGAGCGTCCGGGATATTGCCGAGATGCCGATTCTACGAATCCAACATTGATAACCGGTCGCTGCATCAACGCATCGCAGGCCGGTTGACGGACAAAGGAGGTCTTCGGGCCTCCTTTTTTTATGATCAAACTCAACCAACCTCCGCGAAATGGTTTCGTGGATCCTCATTTAGACCGAGACGTGTCGCATCCCATTCACCATTCTTCCCGAGTAACAGCATGAGACGAAACGGCGTTACGCTGCTCGAAGTGTTGATGGTGATCTTTATCTCGACGGCGGCGTTGTCGATTGCGAGTTTGTCGTTGACCTCGGTCAATCGCACATTCCTTGCACGCCCCGGCGTGATGGACGATGCCGACGAAGTGCTGCGTTGTTTGCGATTAGCACGCGAGACGGCGGTGATGAGTCAGTGCGAAGTCAGCGTGCGGCATGTCACGTTAACCCATCCGGCGACGAAGTTGCGCCGCGTCGCGATCGAGATGACGGGCAAACCGAGTCCCTACCGTCCGGACGTCGACAGCAATGGCGTTGGGCATTTCGGTGCTGCCGCAAAAGTCGGATCGAACTGGATGGTTGATCCTATTTGGTTAGAGGAGCGGGCGGTAGTGAAAAGCAGCGCATCGACGATTGTCTTTCGGCCCGATGGTACGCCGAGTCGCGATACCAAGTGGCAGGTGTCGATCAACGGGACCACGGCCACCGTGGTCGTGTATTCGTTGTCCGGTGAAATTGAATTGGTGGTGTCACCGTGAGTCAAAGAAAGAACTACCTCGACGGCATCCATACTTGTCGTGTCAAATCACGATGGGGGAACCGTGATCGTCGGTTGCCGCCACGCTTGGGAGCCTCGTTGATTGATGTGGCCGTGGGCGCCGCTGTGCTGTCGATCTTGTTGATCCCCGCGATGAAGATGATGGGAGCGTCGGCGACACGGATTGCGTATATCGGGTTGCAGGACGCGTTGTTGTTTGAAGCCGAACGGGCGCTCGAAACGACCAAGATCGGGTTGTGTGACGTTACCGCGTTCGACAGTGTAGGTGCTTCGGTCGAGGCTGCCGTGTCGGACAACCCGGTGGCGAACGCACGAACGCGAGTGGAGTTTACTGTTGATCCGACAATCCCTGATTTGTTGACGATTGTCGCGACCGCATACCAGGACACCAATGGGAATCGCAGATTGGACTCCGGCGAGCCTCAGGAAAGTCTGCAAACGCAGTGGTGCCGACCATGAGTATTCGACTAGCAACGAGCCGCGACCACAGAAGACTAAGATCGTTCGCGAATAGTCGTGTGGTGTTGCACGCGAATTCGACAAGCGGGATCGTGATGAACGTTGAGGCGGCTGCCACGTTAGCAAACCACGAGCGGCCGCACTCATCGCATCGCGGTTTTGCGAGACGCGTCCGCCGTGGTGTATCGCTCGTCGAAACGGTCGCCTGCGTCATGATCGTGGTTGCGATGGCAACGTCGATTATTGGTGTGATGCAAGGGTCGATTCGGGTTGCCACTGCCTCACGAGGCGTGGTTGGTGCACCGGCGGAGGCACGGCAAACGCTGCGGTTCCTCTCAGACCGGTTCCGATCGTTTCACGATAGTGAAGGGATCGTCAAAATGGATTCGTCATCAATTGCATGCACTAGCCGAACGTACAAGTTTGACAAACGCAAATCTTCGTCCGGTGTCGGTACCGATCTGTTTCTTGTCGATGATTCCGGAAATGAAACACTTTGCGTGAGCGGTTCGCTCGGTGACTTTGAGTATGAACCCATCTCCTTGGCGGGTATTGTGGTGGGCGTTGAACTACGGTTGCATCTGCAAAAGGTAGGTGAGGAATCGGCGACGTTGAGGCCAATGGATCGCGAGGCCAAGATGACGACTCAGGTTTGCTTTGCACCTCAATTTATGGTGACGCCATGAATCGAATGAACGTCAGACGTCGGTCACGACGTGGATCCGCGATCTTGTTGTGCTTTCTCGCGATGGCGGTCATTTCGGTCGCGTCAATCGCAATCGCACGCTCGCACCGACGGCTCAACATCCGTCGATCGGTCCTGCTCAGTAGTGTGCAGGGAAAACTGATTGCGGATGCGTTAACGCATCGCCAGATCGCGTATCAACGAATCAATCCGGCACCCGTTTTGGCACCAATCGATAAGACGCTCGCGTTGGTCACCGGGTTTGAAAACGCGACGGCGAAAGTCGTATCCGTTGACCCATCGGAGCAAACACTCGAGATGGACATATCGCTGTATCCCGGTTCGCCAGTGATCCGCCGGCAAAAAATTCGCTACGGCAGTGGGCCGGTCCCGGTCAGTGGTGCGACGCCGGTCAAGACACCATCGCCGGTCACAGCGACGCCGATTACCAAGACTCCCACCGTGATCCGCGTTCGGGATGCGTTTTAGCGGATACGCGTTCGTCGATTATCCACCGAACAATTTGCGGAGTGTTTGGTCAGCGGCGGTGCGAGGGTCCGACGGGCCTTGAAGGCGTGCGCTGTCAGGCAGGCCGATCGGTGCACGTTTGATTTTCGGATCGATCGGAGGGCGTTTGGGTTCGGGGTCGTCGGGTTTGTCCGTTTTCGATTTCGAGCCGGTCGGCTTGGGGGCTGATGTTTTGGGGTCACGCACCGCCGATTTGTTGTCCGTGATTTCGTCGCTAGAGATGTCCAAGGCTTCCGCGATTGCATCGAGTTCGTTGAGGACGTTCTTGGGTGATTGCGATTGGACAATGTCGGTGTTTTTCGCAGTGTCGTTTTTCGCGGTGTTGTTTTCCGCACGAATGCTTTCGCCTGACAACGCGTCTTTGATCAGGAAGCGAAACTTCCAGCGGCCGACCTGCAGTTTGTCGCGGTGCCGGAGCTCGACGGCCTTCTTGCGTTCGATTGCTTGGCGGTTCACTTTCGTTCCGTTGCGGCTTTCGAGGTCATAAACGAAGAGCTGGGTTTTCGTCCGTACCAGCACACAGTGCTGGCGGCTGATGTCGGGGGTGGGGAGGTGGATTTGGCACTTGCTACTCCGGCCCAGCAGCGTTTTTCCTTCCTCGATGTGAATCACTTCGCCTCGTTGGTCACCGTTGCGATAGACCAATTGGTAATCAAACACGTCGAGAAAACTCATGCGACACAGTTCCGTTTTGGATGAGTGGTGGACGGGTTCATGATACAGGTGCAGGTCTTACCAATCGGTTTGGAAGGATTCAGGAATCGTTAGACTTGTGTTAAGTAACCGCTTCACCACTAGAGGGGTGGGTGATTGAATGCCGTATTTTTGGGGCTTTTCGGTGATGCGGAAAATGGATTCCATCGGCTAGAATTCCGCTCGTTCGGAATTTGTGGCGTCCTGCCGCGATGGATGGCGTGAGCCGGTACCGTCGCAGAGTCGTCCGGCCGATCCATTTCATTCGAGTTTCTCGACCCCCGAAACAATCAGAAGTCCCCACGCGATGGGGCAAGGAATTCCGTCGTGATAGAGAAGGAACTGCCGATTAAGGTCACCTTTGGCGGTAGCAAGAAACCTAAGCGGTACAATCAACACATCAAACGCGTTCGTGTTTACGGGCATCCGGATGAGTTTCCCGAGCAGCTCGAACTCGATGCGGCGGAGATCTTCGACGGCGGCGTCTTGACTATCGACGATCTTCCTCTGCCGGAGGACTTCGAAGTGGTCGACCGCCGAGATCGCGACCCGATCATCACGGTCGAAAAACAGAAGAAAGAGAAGCGTGGCTCACGCGATCACTACGACGACTAGAGCAGTTCAAGTTTTGTCGTAGCCACCGTCGCCAGACGGTGGACCACGTTCTGATTGCGTTTGGTCAGCGGTTTAAAACGACGGGGGCGGGCCAGTGAGATCCGGCCTTGGATGGCCGCGTGCTCTTACAGCAATCGATTTAGCATCGCGGTGGCGAGGCCGAGCACGAGGAAGAACCCGCACATGTCGGTGACGGTCGTCAACAACGGACCACTGGCGACGGCGGGGTCAAACCCGAACCGTTTCAACAGCAGCGGAACCGTTCCGCCGATCGATACCGCGATGAGTGTGTTGAAGAATAATGCGACACCGACGACCAATCCGAGGTAGGGATTGCCGTTCCAGACGATGGCAACGATTGCGACCAACAGACCGAGCGCAGCGCCGTTGATCAGACCGACGGAAACTTCCTTCAACCACACACGGACCATTTCGGTCGGACGGACGAGGCCGAGCGACAGTTCACGCATGCTGACTGCGACGGCTTGGTTGCCGCTGCAGCCGCTCATGTCACTGATGATGGGAAGGAAAACGGCGAGGGCGATGACCTTTTCGAGCGTGTCCTGATAAATTGCGATCACGGCAGCGGCACCAATATTGAGCAAAATGTTAATGCTCAGCCAACTCAGCCGCCGGCGTGCGCGCAGGAACAGTGGCATGGTCCGTAGTTCTTCACCGCCGATGATCCCTTGGCTTTTGAGGAAGTCATTTTCGGCGGCACGGGTTGCTTCGTAGTCGACGGCGTTTCGGTGCACGACACCCAGCAGTTTGCCTTCCGCGTCGACAACGGGGACACCCAAGAAATGATGAGTGTCGAAGAAGTCAATCAGGTCATCGAGTGGCGTGATGTCTCGCAGCGATAGCGGTTCGGCGATCATGATGTCGGCGACCGGATCGTTGCGTCGTGCGAAGAGCAGGTTGCGCATCGGCAGCACTCCGACGAGGCGGTTGTTCTCGTCGGTGAGGTACGCGTATTGGACATCGTAGTCGCGGAATTCGTCGGCGTTCTCCGACAGCGTGTTAATGACGTCGGCGACTTTTGTCGATCGATCGAATCGCAGGATTTCGCGGACCAGCAAACCGCCGGCTACGTCATCACTGTACGCGGTCAGTTCCCGCACCGCCTCGGCTTCGGCGTTGGGCAACGCTTGCAGAATCGCGCTGACTTGGTCCGCATCCAAGTCGCCCAACAAGTCCGCCTGCTCGTCGCTGGGCATCTCTTGGACGATCGCCGCCGCATCCTCGGCTGGCAACGAATCCACGAGATCAGCCGCTTGACTCTCGCTGAGGTGACGCAGCAACTCGGCGGCGTCTTCCACGGAAAGCGTCGTCAGGACGGTTTGATGGTGAGCCTCGTCGGTGCGGCTTAATGCGAGCGCTTGATCGCCCACCGAAAGACTATCCAAATAGGCGGACAGCGCTTCGGCATCCCCCGCGTCGGCGAGTTCCTCTAGACGCTCCCAGGGGCGATCGTTGGGCTCGATCGATTCGGCGTCGGAGATTTCGGTAACGGGGGAAGATTCGTTCATCGTGTTTCACTAATTCATGGAAGTCGACGTGTCGCAGAGCGATGCGGAAAATCGGTCGATCGAGGTCAGGCGATCGCAAGGCATGTGCCCGCGCGAGAGGATTTCGCCAAAATTTCGAACAGGATCACCCCTAGGGACATCTATCCGTCACTCATCACCCGTCCGCCCCGAGGCCACGTCGGCAAACTTGGTGCCAGGCGGGGTCGAAAGTGCCAGGGCCGATCATGCGGCATGTGATGACTTCAGGCTGTTGGTCCAGGCAAGCGTACGCTTGCATTTCGTTGCTACTCGCTCGCGTAGAATATCGGAACGGGAAGCTCGTTCGCTGCAGCGGATCGGTTAACTTCTGTCCTTCGAGTAAAGATGGTATCGTGCAATCGGACTAAGGCGGAGGGGAAAAGTCGAGTGGAGATAGCGATGGCCATCCAGCGAAAGATATTTCGATACCGAGGCGATGTGCAAGGCGTCGGGTTCCGAGTCAACGCGATCGAACAAGCGAGGGGTTTGAAGATCGCCGGTTATGTGCGAAACGAACCCAATGGCGACGTGACAATGGATGTCCAAGGCACCGCTGAAGACGTGCGTGAATTGGAGAAACGGGTCGCCTCGTCGATGGAATATAGAATTAACGAATTGCTTGTCGATGTCCGAGACCCGTTGTCGGATCGAAAGGGATTTCGGATCCGCTACTGATTGCACGCGTTTCCAATCTACCCGTAACGCGTCAGAGAGTGGAACGCGTTCTGGCAACACCGAGCTACGTTGCCGGTCCCGCTTGTTCCCTCCGCCGAGAACGCGTCCGGCAAAGAGCTGGACGCTGAGATTAATCTGACTGAGTCTCCAGCCGGTTTAGGGGCTGAGCACCGAAATCGTGAAATCGACGTGATAGGGTTGGTTCCCAGGCAGTGTGTATTCACGGTGCGTTCGGGCACCCCAACTGTTGTCGCCACCGACGCCGTGCACTTTCGTGTCGACGAAGACTGTGTTGAAATCACGCGGAGTGAGTTCGTGTGGGTGACGTGCCGATTCGACTTCGGCGAGCGTGTTGGCCCAAACGTTCATGCTCAGCGGAGTGTCGCCGGTCAGTTTCAACCCGTGTCCGGACGAATCCGCGATCGTCATCCAGCGTACGTCACACCGATTGCCGGAATCTTGCGTCCGCGGATACGGGTAGAACATGTCCTCGACGGTCGACTGATAGATGCCGATCTCGCCACCGGTTTTGCGGTCGCAATAGGTTTCATGCGGCCCACGTCCGTACCACGCGACTTGCTCGAAGCGGTCGGGAACCGCAAACGTGACTCCGAACCGAGGCAGGAGCGGCAGATTGCCCTTGCCCGGAACGTAGTTCGCTCGCACGCGGACGTCGCCATTGCCTGACACGGTGTAGCGGATCTCGCATTTTGATCCGCCGACGGGCAGTTTACCTTTGACGATGACGTCGATACCGCCGGTGACCGTCTCGGTTTTCAACTCCGTGACTTTCATTTGGTCGCCCGCGTGACGCCACGCACCGAGGCGATTGAGGTAGCCGTTGCCACGTTGGTTGTCGTTGGGTGTTTTCCAAAAGTTCAGAGCTAACGGTTGGTCGAGCATTTCGGTGCTGCCAACGTTCAGCGAGGTCATCAAACCGGTCTGTGAATCGAAACGGACTTGCAGATCGCCCGCGGTCGCGGTGACTGATTTCTCGTCTTCGGTTAACGTCACGTCTGTGTTTGCGGCTTCAACCGTCGCAGGCTCGGTCGGTGACAATTCGAATTGATCCCATGCGACCCGGTGCCCGACGGGAGCCCAGGTGGTTTCGGTCGACGTTTCGAACAGCACGGTCAGCATGCATTCACCCTTCATTGCGTCAGTCAGCATCGTCGGAATCACGATCGTTTGTTCGCTCATCGGTTCGATATCGAACGGTTTCAACGTCGCTCGCGAGACCAGTTTTCCGTCGCAACGAAGTTCAACTTTGGGTGTGAACTCGTTCGTGTTGGTGAACACGAATTTGTTTTGCACTCGGAACTGTCCGGCGCCGAGATCGTCGACGTGAACTTTGATGTTTTGGTGAACCTTTTTGACTTCCCATAAATGCGGGTTCGGTTTGCGATCCGGTGAGATCAAACCGTTCATGCAGAAGTTCGCGTCGTTGGGTTGGTCACCGAAATCGCCCCCGTAGGCGAAGAACGTTTCCGGTTCCGATTGAGTCGTTTCCTGCATGTTTGCGTTGCGAAGATCGAGGTCGAGCACCAATCCTTCAACACTGCGATCCGCGGGCGATGCGACTTCGGCGGGCGTGAGGGCCCGGTTGTAGATGCGTGCGGTCTGGATCGGCAGCGGCGACGTCCGGTTGGTGACTTCCGAGTTGCGACCGATGTTGACCGGGAAAACGCTCGAGGAGAGTTCGCCGGACAACGCCGACTGTGCGGCGAGTTTTCCGTTGACGTAGACTCGCATCTCGGTGCCATCGTACGTCGCGGTGATGCGGTTGGCACCGTCGGTGAGGTTCGCGTCTTTGTAGCTGACCTTGAGGCTCTTCCAATTGTCCGTGAACAAGGTCAGGTTGATGCCCGCGTTGTCCATTCGTAACAGGTACTGATGATCGCCTTTGCTGATCAACGGGCAATAGGTGCTGGCATGATTGCCGTGAACGATAGCTTCGAGGGTCAGTGTCGACGTCAGTTGCAACGAATCGTCGTCAGGCACCGCAACTGCACCGGTGACACCTTTTTCAGCATCGGGGCTGCCGATAGCCGTTGAGATTGATTTCGGGTTTTGCGTGTCGGCGACGTGCCAAACCGGGGGCACGACTTTGCGTAGGCCTTGATCGACCCAGTCCCAAATGAATCCACCTTGAAGAGCCTCGTGGGATTCGATCGCGTCCCAGTATTCTTGGAAATTGCCAACGCTGTTGCCCATCGCGTGGGCGTACTCGCAAAGTGCGAGAGGGCGGTCAGGGTTGTTTTCGGCGTATTTGACGATCCGGTCGATCGTTGCGTACATCGGGCAGCGAATGTCGGTGTTGCGATCGCCAAAACCGGCTTGCTCGTACTGAACCGGTCGCGACGGATCGCGGGCTTTTACCCAGTCGTAGTTGGCGAAGAAGTTGACCCCGTTGCCCGCTTCGTTGCCGAGCGACCAGATGATGATCGACGGATGGTTCTTGTCTCGTTCGACCATGCGTTGAAGGCGATCCAGGTGAGCCTTGCCCCAGTTCGGATCTTTGGCGAGCGATTCTTTGCCGTAGCCCATGCCGTGGGATTCGATGTTCGTTTCGTCGATCACGTACAAACCGTATTCGTCACACAACGCGTACCACATCGGGACGTTCGGATAGTGGCACGTCCGAACGGCGTTGATGTTGAATTGCTTCATCAATTTGATGTCGGCAATCATCGATTCGCGGCTGACGGTGTGACCGGTATCCGGGTGATGTTCGTGACGGTTGACGCCCTTGAGGTAAATGGGCTTGCCGTTGACGTGGACCTTGAGATCCTTGATCTCGACTTCACGGAATCCGACACGGCTCGTGGTAACCTCAATCGTTTTGCCGCTGGTGTCTTTGAGCGTTAACAGCAGTCGGTAGAGATTCGGTGTTTCGGCCGTCCAAAGCTTCGGTGCCGTGACGTCTTGTTTGAGTGTCACGGATGCCGTTTCGCCGGCTTCGACGGAGGCCGATTCTTCGGTGTTGCCGATGACGACGCCTGCGTCATCGAGTAGTTCAGCCGAAAGGAGGAAACCAGTGCTGGTTGGCAATTGGTTGGCGATCTCAACATCCACCGAAAGTGTTGCGTCGCGGTAGCTGTCGTCCAAATCGGTGTGTACGAAGTAGTCGTGAATCTGCAATTGGTCGGCCGACCACAGGTAAACGTCGCGGAAGATCCCGCTCAATCGCCAGAAGTCTTGATCCTCGAGATAGCTGCCGTCGCTGTAGCGATAGACTTCGGCCGCGATCGTGTTCGATCCCGGTTTAACATGGTCTGTCAGATCGAACATCGCCGGCGTGCGGCTGCCTTGGCTGTAACCGATCTTCTCACCGTTGACCCACAAGTAGAACGCGGAGTCGACGCCGTCAAATTGCACGACGATTTTGCGGCCGTCCCACGATTCGGGAATGGTGAATTCACGGCGATATGAACCGACCGGGTTTCGTTGCGACGCGTTGGTGAAGTGGGCGGGCGGTTCTCCTATCACACGCGGTGGATCGACGTGAAACGGGTATTTCATGTTGGTGTACAGAGGCACGCCGTAACCTTGCAATTGCCAATTGCTGGGTACGGGAATGTCGTCCCAATCCGCGACGTCGTAGTCGGATCGGTAAAAGTCAGCGGGACGTTCGCTCGGATTTTTCGACCAGTGAAACTTCCACGCCCCGTTGAGCGATTGGAAATACGGCGTCGCGTCGGGAGTCGCCTTCAATGCCGCGTCGCGATTCGGGTAAGGCAGCGAGGTGGCCCGGGGCGGCAATTTGTTGATTCCGATGACCTGTTCATTTTCCCAGTCATGTGTCTCAGCCTGTGTTGTCGTGCAACAGCAGAGGCCGAAAAAGAGAACGGAAAAGACGGCGTTCGATTTCAAACAATGTGAAGTGCCGAGACGCGTTGCAGCAAGCGATTTCATGGTCGTTTGGGGGATGGAACGTGGCGGGAAGGTGGAGGTCCCCTGTTTCGGCCCCGTTCGGGCTCGAAATTTCGCTCGGCGGGCCTGCCAATGCGGTTTCAACCGAGCAGCATTTTTTAGGGTGCGAGTAGGGCGAGCGGGGGACGCAGAGGGAACCGGCAATGTACCTGCCCATGGCGCCGCAAACCACATCCCCTCTATTGATTTCCTAAGGCATATTGTCGCGCTACCTAGCGGTCGAGCCGGTGCCGGACGCACGCATGGGTACATGCCGGCTACTCGTGGTCGACCGAGATCGATTCGGCGTAGGCGAGTTCGCCTGTTCGTCCGTCGAAGTATTGAAAAATCACTTGCGGATGAGGGAACGCGACCAGTCGTTTTTCGCCGAGCTTTTTCGGCATGTTGAATACGTTATTCACCTGGACGACGCAGTAATGCGGGTACAACCGTTCCAGGCGAGGAACGTCGGGCAGGATGTAGCTGCTCCAACGGATGTCCATCTCACGCGGTCCGAATGTCCATTTCCCGGTTGCCGGTCGATCGCTCTCGTCGTTCTTGGGAACGTGGTTGACGCTGTTGTGCGGTCCACAGCAGAATTCCCAAACGTGGTCGGTGATTTTGATCGCAAAACTGTTGTGGAGATCGCCGGTCATGACGAACACCTTTTTGCCAATCTTGTCCCACGCGTCGATCAGCATTTCACGTTCGTCAAAGAAGCCCGTCCATGCTTCCTCTTTGTTCGCCGCGTCGGCTTCGAATCCTCCGGCGCCGCTGTGCGGGATCATGAAAGGTACCGACGAGATGACGAAAAAGAAATCCGCGTCGCTGGACTGCATCGATTCAAGTAACCACTGCACTTGGGGCTTTCCGAGCATCGAGACCCCGGGTTTGTCTCTCTCGGAAACGTCGTGCATGTCCCGGTCGCCTCGGGTGTCGATGATGAAGAACTCGCAGTTCGCAACTCGCATCTTCCCGTAACTGCGCCGACCGATCGAATAGCTGACCGCGTCATCGTCCACCTTTGCGGGCATGTGCAACCGCAGGTGATGTTTGTCGACGACTTCGACAATGTCGTAGACGTAGGAGTTCTTGTTCCCGTCGTCGTTGTCGAAACGCATGTCATTCACCCCGGCCTCTTTCGTGCCCCAGTGAACGTGTAGGTTAAGCATGTTCTCGATCGGCAGGTCGGTGAAGTCGGCATCGGGATCGAAGAGCAAATCGCTGCCCGCGGTCATTTTTGCCTTGCCGAAATGGATCGGGTCGGAATGTTCCATCGGGTTCGCCCATCCGAGATAGTCGTACCAGGCCTGCGTGCCGATGTCGCGAAAGACGGTGCGACGATGCCGTTTGCCTGATTCGCCGGAGCCCCAGATGTCGTTGACGAGTTCGTGATCGTCGAACGTGAACATGCTCGGCACGTTGCGATGCCATTGCGCCAGTGCGACGCCACGTTCGAGATAGAGTTTGTAGTTCTCCCAAACGCCCACGATTGTTGGCGCGATGTCGACGACCGTGGGTAACGTTTCAACACCCTGGATCAGACGCCAGGCCTCGGCCGGGTAGGTTCGCAATTCCTCGTACAACCAATCCCCGTTCATGATGTGGAAGTGGACCTTGTCGGCCCAATCTTCATTGAGGTGTTCGTACGTTGTGGTGCGGTGGCCGGCGCCGTGCAGCGGGTTTTGATTCGCACACGATCCGATCTGGAATCGGAAGTTGAACAGACCTTCGGGGTTGTGTTCGGCGTTTCGTGATTCGGATTCGCTGGGCAGGGTGCGAAAGGTACCCGGCAATCCGTGCGGCCGACCGTTGACGTGGACTTGGTAGTGGTAACGCGTGTCGGGGCTGAGTTGATCGAGCGTCAGCACGCCGGTGTTGTCGTGTTCGATGTGAGTCACGCCCGTGTCGCTGGTTTGGTTCATTGACTCCGGTGCGACCCCGTATTGGATTTCAAAACCACCCGGGTCGGATGTCCGCACCCAAACCCGAACCGATTCGGCGGTGGGCATTCCAAGCATCGGACCATGAGTCAACCGAATCGGATCACGCTCGGCGAGTTGTGCGGATGTGGATGAGCAGAACAAGCAAGACGTCAGCGCAGCGGCAACGCCGGCTAGGATAAATCGGTGCATGAGAAGCTTCGACGTGGGGAAACGGGCGTCATCGGCAGATCACACAACCAAGCGTGACGCGATGCCGGATCGACGCGTCATTCTACGCGAAACAAACACGCTCAATGGGCGTGATTGAACACCGAGATTTCGCGGCCAATCAATCGCGGACGCTCTCGATTTTCAGCCCGTCGATGTGGATCGCTTAAGAGTAAAGCAACAACGCCAAACCGTTTCCCTGAACCTGGGCTGCCCGGCTAGTTGCGGCTTTGGTTGAACAGTTCTCGGATTTCGAAATCCGAGAGCGTGCGACTGAACATGGCGAACTCGTCGATGCGTCCGTTGAGGTTTCGGACGGGCGAATCGTCGTAAAGCCGAACCGGACTCCAGTTGCCCAGTTCCGTGTTGCCGAAGCGGATCTTCTCCACCGGGGGTCCCGGTTCGTTCGGTTCGCTGCCGACGCGAAGGTCAAAGTGGTCGACCCGATTGCCGTCGAGATAATGGGTCAGTGTTTGTGATTTGACATCGACGACAACCGCCAAATGCATCCAACGTCCCAGGTCTTCGTACCCGAGTGCTGGTTTGGTCACGTAGATACGGCGTTTCAGGTTCAGCAGTTTCAAACCCGCGTCGATCTCGCCGGACGATTTGATCTGCCAGTGCAAATTACCGTCTTCGTATCGGTCGGTCAGGAAGATCGAATTGAAGAAGCGATCGAAACCGTCGAGCCTCAGCCACGTCGTCATCGTGATGTCGCCGAACTCGCCCGGGATGTTCAGCCGGACTCGGTCGCTCGGCTTTTTGAACTCGAGCGATGGTTTCGCTTCCCATCGACCCGGACTGGCTTCGCAGCCGATAATCGATCCGTCAATCGCGTTCTTGCTGAGGTCTTTGAGCACCTGTGGGTTATCCACCTGGGAATCAAAATCGTAGAAGACGATCAGACTCGGGTCCTGTTTGATTCTTTCGCGGTACGCAAGCCACGCCTGATAGCTTTCCTTTTCTTGGGTCGTTTTTCGTCGACTCAGGTCGATCGTGTTGGTGAACTGGCTGGGGTTGGATTCGATCTTCTCCCAGTCTCTGCCGTTTTTTTGAAGAAGGCCTTCGCCCGATAAGACGGTTTGCGAAGACGCGTTGCCATTGAGCGAATCGACACGCACTTCACCGTCAAAGACGTGCAATTCTTGCTTGCCGTCGGGTTTGATCTCGACGCCAAATTCGGTACCGAGGTCCAGGTATTTCGTGTTGAGGGTTTCGATCGAAAACCCGACCGCGGCGGGCGGCACGTAACAGCGGACTTTCCCGTTATGCAAGAACGCCTTGTCGACCGACACGAGGTCCAGTTTCGCGGGACCTTCGACCACAATCATCGCACCGGACAGGAAGACGATTTCGAGAATTCCTGAATCGAATTTTACCGAGTGACTCGGAACGACTTCACCGACACGCAGCGGTGTCGACGATGCGCCCCAATTCACGTCGACAGCGCTCTTGATCAACGCGATCGAACGGTTGCTGACCAAACGAGTTGGCGGTAGCAGCGAATTGGCGGCAGGCACGACCGGTTGGGTGCGGACGGCGATGGATTTCGCGGCCGGACTGTTGATCGGGCTATCGAGCTCTGAGTCGTCAAAACGAAGCGAGAACAGAGCAAGGACCAGGGACGCGGCGCAGGCGAGACCAACGGCGATCCAAATCGATTTTCCGGGACCGAGGATTTTACCTTTCGGTGTCACCGGAGTGGCATCGTCCGTGTCCGGCGCGTCCTGACGCATGACGGGGGCGAGCGAAACGCCGTGTAGGTCGGTGCCGCTCTGGTCAATTTCGTAAATGTCGGCGATCTCATTAAGAGCCGCGTGCGTCGCCATGGTGTCACGGAATTGTCGGCGTCGCTCGCTGCTCTCTCGCAACGTCGACTCCAGTTTATTGAACGACTCCTGATCGAGCAGGCCGGCACAATACCGGTCCACTAGGTCGTTGAATTCGGCGAGAGTAGAAGCGGAACTAGACATAGATGTTCAATATGGGGAGCGGTGTCAGTTTGGCATCAACTTCATTTCGACACATTCTTTTAGTCGCCGGCGTAACCGTCCCAGCAATTTGTAGAGACGGTTCACGGGGAGACTATGTTTTTCGGCAACCCTGTTGATCGGCGTGCCACTGGCATAGGCGGCGATCAGCAGGTGTCGGTCGTTGCCTTCTAGTCGGGTCAAACAATCGCTCAGGTATCGGATCCGCTCTTCGATATCGAGAGATTCGTTGTCGCCGGTGTATTCTTCTGCAAGGGTCGTGATCAAATCTTCGTCGAGGACGAATCGATCGCGTGCTAAACGTCGTCGGTACGCCAACACCTCGAAGCGGGCAATCACATAAGCCCATTTCAAGAAGCCGGTCGGGTCTTCCAGTTCGTTGAATTTTTTCCAGAGCACCGTGCTGACGTTCTGCATCACCTCGTCGACCGAGTCCCGGTCGCCGAGCAACGTGAACAGAAACGCCCGGATGCGGCGTTCGTTCGTGGTGAAAAGTTGGACGAAATTTGCGACTTCGGCATCGTTGCCGGATCGGTCTCCTCGTTCGTTCATCGCCGATCCTGTGGAATTCGCACTATAGAGTTACTGCCGGTCGAAATGAGATCGGCCAAACGAATTCCATTTTATACCGCTTTTTCTTTTAAGGATGTCTCGTTGACGTTGCTGGCCCTTTATGTGGGATTCTGGGGCGATCGAGAATGGCCGGTGATGCAATTTCGCAGTTTTCTATTGCGTTTTCGCAAGCAGGCTCGCTGCCTTTGGCGGGCCAACGAGATGCGATATTTGAAGGTGTTTATCTCGCTCGTTACATGAGTCGAGCCCTGAAAGCGATAGTGCATTGCAGGGCTCGATTTGTTTAAAGGCGGGGCTAGCGAAAGGCTAGAATTCTTCGCTGATCACTTCGCTCGATGCTCGTGTGCCGAGCGATCCCCAGAGTCCGTATGGGCTTTGAGAACCTGCCGGTGAGAACTTCGACATGTCGGTGTCAACCGAACGTCCAACGGTGTTCCCGTCTGGGTCGCCCGTGTCGATGCTGTCGGTGATGAATTTGACTGCACCGTCTGCCATCAGCACATGACAGCCGCCCTGGTGATAGCTGCCTGCCGAGAAGATCCCGTTAGAGTTGTTGCCGGAGTTTGGCCATGGGTTCCCACGAGGGTTCCCGCGGGCACCGCTGCAGCTAGCACTGTTTGGCGGAGCGATCGTCTGGAACGCACTGCACCCGATGGCACCACTGCCCCAGTTGTTTCCGCGGCGGAAGAGATACTTCAAGGCGTCGCTGCCGTCCCAGTAGTTTTGCCCGAGGTAGTATCCAGGTCGATCTGGGTCGATCACGGTGCCAACGGCATTGAAACAAGTCGAACCTGGGTTGGCCCACATGCTGCCCGCGTCGATTTGGGCGCGAATGGCACCCTGGACTCGGCGGTCATCCAGGCTCGTTGCGATTTCACCGCCGGCAATGGTGTTGGACAAACCGTCGAGGATGTCGCGGAAGGCGAGACCCAGGAACGGTTTGAACACGCCGCGATGAGCGGTGCGATGGATACCGTCGGGGTAGGCCCAGTTAGGGATGATTGAGCTGTCGCCGATGCAGGCGGCGTAATTGATGCGTCCGAAGCCGGTTCCGCTCTTTCCGGAATCCGATGGGCAGCGAAGCGTCGGGACGGACGTTCGGTATGCGGGGTAGGCGGTGCTTCGCTCAGGCGAAGGCCCCATCGCGGGCCAGCTCGAACCGCCAACGGTCAACGGATTTGAGATGGTTTCCCAGAGAGCTTGTTGCTCGAAGAATGGCAGCAGGCCGACGACGTATCCGAGCATTGCACGGTTGTTCTTGTCGTCGCCACCGATTGGCTTTGAGTCAGGCTCCGCGGGAGTGGAATCGTGACGAGTCACTCCGGACCAACCATTGGTACCGCCAGTTGACGCTGGCAACTTGTTGTAGGCGGAGTGGTAGT
The DNA here is from genome assembly GCF_014192335.1 of Aporhodopirellula rubra. Lineage (GTDB taxonomy): Bacteria > Planctomycetota > Planctomycetia > Pirellulales > Pirellulaceae > Rhodopirellula > Rhodopirellula rubra. The sequence goes on from NZ_JACHXU010000019.1 coordinate 140,086, forward strand.
TGTGCATGGCTAGGCCGAGCTGCTTGAAATTGTTGCCACACGACATGCGGCGAGCGGCTTCACGAGCAGATTGAACGGCCGGCAACAGCAAGCCGACCAGCACGCCGATAATAGCGATGACCACCAATAGCTCCACGAGCGTGAAGCCCCTGCGGTCGTTTTCTCTTTTGAAAAGCATCGAACGTCTTCCTCATCGGGACATGGGATAAAGATACAACTAACGTCAATTAAGACGCGCCGGGAGTTGGCGGTCTGCAAGAAAATCGGTGTGAGGTGACGGGGGGAGTCACCAATGCCGATCTCATTTCGGTGTCATGAATGGATGGAGGAAATCGCACCCGGGCAAACTAGTTGTAGAGTGCCGCGTCTTCTTTGCTCATTCCTTCGGGAACGAAGTTGATGACTTCGTCGGATTCGATCAGACGTGGATCGTTTTCATCGAGGTTTGGTTGGACGTCCGCGGGATTGTCTCCGCATCCGATGAAGCACGTGAGTGTCAGACTAAGTGCGAGAACGCCAACGGCAGATGATTTGAAGTTTTGAGTTGGCATGAGATGTCTGCTTTCGTTTGTTTGGTGGAGGGGCTATTGGGGTGGGAGTCGCACGCGTCAATGGTTTACTGCCGGCTGCGACAATTTTTACCCTTGAAAAACAGAAAAAGTTTTGCTGGGCGGGTGCCTGTAATCAGTGAGCTCCGCGAATCGGTTTTTGTGCCATCGTTAAGGGGTGAGCGAACCGATAGTGATGAGAGTTCGGTGCAGAGGTTGGTACTCATGGGAGTCTCGCTGTGCATGACGGCCTTGTTCATCGGGCGCGATGTGTGGGCAAGGCAGATCGACGTTGCGGGCAAATTTCGGAAGCGGTTTAACGGTCTTCTTTCATTGCGGCTTCGCTCATTGATTCAGCTCGAGATCCGGCTTCGTCGTAAAGCGATTTGGCTTCGTCGGTGACTTCAATGACTTCGTTTTGCGATCCGCATCCGGTGAATGAGAAGATCGCTGGGGCAACGAGTAGCAATAGCAAGAATTGGCGGGTCGTTTTCATGGTGAATGTGGTGGTAGGAGTGTGGGCGGCGGAGCGGTTAGGTGAGTCCAGACGCTCGTGACCGCCTGAGAAGGTCAGGCGACCGAACGAGCATTCTTAGTCGTGCTGGACGGGCGCATTGGTGTCGCAAAGAGGCATCGCGGAGCAGCGTTGCAAGGAACGCTGCGTCGTGGTCTTCACGCGACGATTAGAATTCGCCGTCGATCACTTCGTTGGACGCACGGGTTCCGAGAGCTCCCCATAATCCGTACGGGCTTTCTGATCCGGTGTCCGGGCCACCTGAGCTGCCGACGGGGATCGCGTTTTGGTTTCCGGCTTCGATCGAATCGGTGATGAATTTGACCGCACCATCGCCCATCAAGACGTGGCAACCGCCTTGGTGGCGACTGCTCGCGGAAAAGTTGCCTTCGTCTTCGATGATCAGGCGAATGCAGTTTGCCGAGTTCGGTGGCACGTTGCAGGTGACCATGGTGTACTTCGGTGAACTTGATGACCACCGGAATCCGCGACGTTCGACTGCGGTCGCAACGAACAGATCTTCGCCGTCACCTTCGGCAATGGTTGTCTTCCAGAATTGCGGGCGTTCTGGATCGAGGTGTTTGTCGCAGGCGTGAATGTTGTCATACATCGCGGTGACACGTACGAAGTCGGTCGTGCGGTGGCGATCGCCGAGGTCGGTGTTAATTTCTGCCATCGCGATCGTATTGGACAAACCGTCTTTAACGTCGGTAAATTCCGATCGCATGTGAGGGACTAGGAATCCACGGCAAATCGGAACCTGTTCACGCTCGACTCGTAACGCGTTATCACGCGACATGCCGACACCGCTATCGACGTCGGTGACGCACCAGCGTGCAAAGGGGCCACGCGCCAATTGGCGAGGTGTGTCGCCGCCGTTGAGTGCGTAGTTGGTGCGTGCCATCGCAGGAAGGCCGACGCCCGGATCGCTGGGGCAGCGATACATCGGGATCTCAGTGACGAATGGTTCGTAGTTGAGTGTGTCGCTGCTGCTGCCCGTTGGGTTGGGGCCCATCGCCGGGAAGCTGGTGCCGTTGTAAGTGCCGGGATTGGAAATCTGTTCCCAAAGTGCTTGCTGCTCACAGAACGGCAGCAGACCTACCAAAATGCTTAGTTGAGCGCGGTTGGATCGTATCGAGGCACCTGCAGTGGAGCCGCTGCCGCAGTCGCCCCATCGTTGAGTCGCGACGGAGGCAGGGACTTCCCATGTGCCGTCACCTTGCTTGGGCAATTGGTTGTAGGCGGAATGGTAATTGTGGATTGCCAGTCCAATCTGTTTGAAGTTGTTGCTGCACGACATGCGTCGTGCGGCTTCTCGTGCGGCCTGAACGGCGGGCAAGAGCAGCCCCACTAAAACTCCGATGATGGCGATTACTACGAGTAACTCCACAAGGGTGAACCCGCTTTTGCGATTCTTCATTTCGGCAATACTCCAAAGGTTAAAAAGACTGATCGAACAGACCCCGGGGCGACGGGTTTGAGCTGCAAGCATTTCCGTATTGGGGCGTTTGCAAACGGAAGCGAGGCGGGTCAACGTCAGAGGCGTTCGACTCGTTTACTGCCGCCTCGCGACAATTTGTCCTCGAAATTCATGTTGAAATTTCAAATAATGCGTTATTAATTCGTGTCGCTAATCTATGGAGGGCGGCCTCTTTTCCTGTATGTCGCTGTTGCGGCGGTTTTCTCGGGTTATGCTGATTCGACGCGTGAGTTTTTGTTTTTCGCCGCAACCCTGGGCTTGTCGCGGGATGGGCTTCTGTTTGTGAGCCTTTCGGGACTGTGGATGTGGGTCCGCAGTGGGTTCGACACCCGACCACCCGTAGTCTATGGATTGTCCCCTTTCGTTATGTTCCACGTTGTACGGGGTGTTGGTGTTGTGCGATGACGATCCACGAGCACGCAGCGAAAGCGAATGAGACCGCGTTGGAATTCACGAAAAAATCAAGAGTTCGGTAGGCCGAAATCCCCGTGCCCGGCAGTAGACATCTCAGGGTGTTCCCTCTCTTGGTCGGCATCGGTCGGTAATCAATGGCAGTTGGGGCAGGCAGGGAACGTTAGGTCCCGCTCCGTTCACCATTGAATGCACCGGAAAAGGTCGTGTTGTTCGGTTGGATGAGGCGTTCGCGACGTGCCGTTTGAAACGCTAGATCGAAGATTCGCGAGAATCGGATCGGGACCCCATTCGCAACACATAGCACCAACGATTGAAAGAATTGGCAGGCTAAATTTTGATGATCACCCATCGTATGTCGGCGATCTTCGTTGCTCTCGTTCTGGGGGCGATCGCTCAATGTGTTGGTGCGAACGAACGCGTCATTGATCACGCACCGTCGACCGCGCAGACGATCGATTTTGATCAGCAGATTCGTCCGATTTTCACGACGCACTGCACGTCTTGTCATGGCGGTGTGAAGCAGGCGGCGGATCTGTCGTTTGTCTATGCGGACTCCGCGATGTATTCAGTGGAACCCGGTGACCCAGAAAACTCTGAGTTGTTGGTGCGGGTGCTCGAACCGGAAGATGAGGATCGCATGCCGCCGCCCGATCATGGGCCACGATTGAATGACGAAGAAATTGATTTGTTGACGCGTTGGGTGAAACAGGGCGCTCAGTGGGGCAGTCATTGGGCGTACCGAATTCCCGAACGTCACAGGGTTCCAGATGTATCGCGGCCGGATTGGGCTCGCGAGCCGATTGATGCGTTTGTTTTGGAACAACTCGATCGACGCGGCATCACGCCCGCCGGGGATGAGATTCCTCACCGTTGGCTCCGCCGTGTTTCGTTGGACCTGATCGGATTGCCGCCAACGATTGCCGAGCGGGACGCATTTTGGGATGACCTGCAAAACAATGGGCCGTCGGCTTATGCGGCGGTCGTTGACCGATTATTGCAATCGCCCCACTTCGGTGAGCGATGGGCGAGCGTCTGGTTCGACTTGGTTCGGTACGCCGATTCGCGTGGGCAGGGCGAAGATTCACCGCGTGTCATTTGGAAGTATCGCGATTGGGTTATCGACGCGTTCAACCAAGACCTGCCGTATGATCAGTTCACGATCAAGCAGCTCGCGGGCGATTTGTTGCCCGACCGGACGATCGAAGATGAAATTGCGACGGCCGTTCATCGTTTGACGAATACCAATGAAGAGGGCGGCACAGACGACGAAGAATTTCGCATCGCCGCGGTGCTCGACCGTGTCAGTACCACGTGGCAGACCTGGCAGGGTACGACCTATGGGTGTGCTCAGTGTCATGACCACCCGTACGACCCGTTCACGCAAGACGAGTTTTATCAGTTCGTCGGCTACTTTAATAACACCGTCGATTGCGATTTGAATGACGATTGGCCCCGTCTTTCTGTTCCGCTCTCGAAGGAAGATTACTCGAACGCCTCACGCCTGCAACGTGATATCGACCGGCGGACGCGTGAGTTGTGGCAACGGGAATGGGATGTCGCCGCGGATCCGAAAAAGTGGACACACTTGCGTATCTCGCATGGGAAGACGAACAAGGCTTCGAAGTTGGAAATCGAAGCTCATGAAGAATGGGACGAGTATTTCACGACCGGCACCGTCTCGAGCGGCACGCTCGTCACGGTCGAAATGCCGATTCCCGATTCGGTGAACTCATTGACCGGGATTCAGATCACGGCGATGCCGCACGATCCCGACCAAGCTCTGATTGATTCGGAGTGGGGATTTGTGATGTCCAACATCAAAGCGGAACTGTTTCTCGTTGGCGATGACGGTTCAAAGGAGAAACCCGAGACGAAATCATTGAAGCTCGCGAAGGTTTACGGTGACGAACCGTATCCGTATCACAATCCCAACGCGAGTCTTAACAACGAGCGAGACGGTTTCTCTGCATACTCCCGCATTCATCATCCGCGTCAGGCCGTGATCGTGCTCGACGATGCGGTTGATGTTCCGGCGGGAGCGAAGTTGCGGTTGACGATTTTGCACCGCGTGACAGAGTTGGCGGCGTTCCCATTGGTGACACGCCGTGCGCACTTTGCGGTTTCATCGGACGAGGAGTTGACGGCTCTACCTCACGGTGCCGATTTCGTCGCAGCGAAGGAGGAACTGCATTCGGTGAAAGATGAGCTCGCGGCGATCAAGAGTACGGAGGTTCCGGTACTGCGGGAACGTGAGCCCTCTTTGACGCGGCCGACTCATGTGTTCGGCGGTGGGTTGTTTCTGACCAAAGAGAAACAGGTCTATCCCGACGTGCCCCGATCCTTGCGTGACGACGATCAACCTTTGTCGAATCGCCTCGAGATGGCAAAGTGGTTGGTCAGTGACGCCAATCCGTTGACGGCGCGTGTCGCGGTCAATCGTTTTTGGGCTCGGATGTTCGGTGTGGGATTGGTCGCGACGGAGGAGGACTTTGGTTCGACCGGGGACCGTCCCTCGCATCCGGAGCTGCTCGACGATTTGGCGGTGCGTTTTCGCGATGACTACCAATGGAGCGTCAAGCGACTGCTGCGTGAGATCGCTCTGTCGCGAACCTATCGGCAGAGTTCAGAGATTCGCCCGGAGCTGATGGAAGCGGACGCGAGCAATCGATTTCTCGCCCGTGGTCCGCGTCACGGATTGCCGGCGGAAACGGTTCGTGACCAGATGCTCGCGATCAGTGGGTTGTTGTCCGAAAAAATGTTCGGCGAACCCGCCTACCCACCGTTGCCGCCGGGCGTTTGGCGGGCACGTCGGGGGTCGTGGAAGACGCCGAAACCGGGCGAAGAAGATCGGTACCGGCGGAGCGTTTATACGTACGTCAAACGGAGCGTGCCGTTTCCGATCTCGGCAACGTTCGACGCACCCTCGCGTGAGTTTTGTGTACCGAAGCGGTTGCGATCCAACACGCCGCTGCAACCATTGATGCTGATGAACGATGCGGGATTCGTTGAATGCTCGCAGGCTCTTGCCGCGAAGATGGGCGGACACTGCGAAGATTTGGCCGGGCAGATCGAACACGGTTTTTCGCTGGCCACGTGTCGGTCGGCGAAACCGGATGAAGTGCAACGGTTGGTCGATCTTCACCGCACGGTTGAGCAGGCGAGTGACGCCTCCAACGCGATGCAGTCGGTCGCCGCCGTACTGATGAACCTCGACGAAGTTATCACCAAGTAACGCCGAGCTTCCTTGGCGGCATCATCTATCCATTGTTGTTTTTCTTTCCGCGATGAAATCATGAAACGTTTAACGATTGAACAAGAGCTCGTTCGGGCCCGGATCGAACAGGACACGCGGCGTCAGTTCTTGCAGCGTTGCACGACGGGTTTGGGCGGCATGTGGTTGGCGTCGCAGGCCGGCGGTGCGGCGGCGTCATCGGCGGAGAGTCATTCGGCGATGCCACATTTTCCCGCGAAAGCGAAACGAGTCATCTTTCTGCACATGATCGGTGGGCCGAGCCAGTTGGAACTGTTTGACTACAAGCCGGAATTGGCAAAGTACGACGGTCGCGACGCACCGCAGGAGTATCTCGACGGCCAACGGTTTGCGTTCATCCAAGGGACGCCGCAAATGTTGGGGCCGCAGTTTTCGTTCAAACAATACGGCGAGAGCGGTGCGTGGGTGTCGGAGTTGTTCCCGCATGTGGCCGGACACGTCGACAAGATGTGCTTTATCAAAACGATGCAGACCGACCAATTCAATCACGGGCCGGCCCAGTTGTTGGTGCACACGGGCAACGCACGTATCGGCTATCCGTCCGAAGGCGCTTGGGTGACATGGGGATTGGGCACCGAGAACGAAGACCTGCCCGGATTCATGGTGCTGTTGTCCGGTGGTGTGCCTCGCAACGGGAAGGCGTTGTGGTCCAACGGCTATTTGCCATCGGTCTATCAAGGCGTGCAATGTCGTTCGCAGGGGGATCCGATTCTGAATATCTCTAATCCTGCGAACGTCACCCGTGATATCCGCCGGCATATGCTCGACGCATTGGGGGATCTGAACCGCAAGAGCCACGAACAATTCCATGATCCCGAAACGTTGACTCGGATCGCCCAGTACGAGATGTCGTTCCGGATGCAGATGGCGGTTCCCGACGTTGCCGACATTAGCAACGAACCGCAACAGATTCTCGACATGTATGGTGCGAAGAAGGGAGAAGTCTCCTTCGCCAACAACTGTTTGCTCGCACGGCGGTTCGCCGAGGCGGGCGTCCGTTTTATCCAACTGTACGATGGCGGGTGGGATTCGCACGGCACGGAAGCAAAGACAGCGATCAACGACGGGTTTGCGAAGAAGTGTAAAGAGGTCGACCAACCGATCGCCGCGTTGCTGGCCGACCTCGATCAACGAGGTTTGTTGGAAGACACATTGGTCGTTTGGGGCGGCGAATTCGGCCGCACTCCGATGCGAGAGAATCGCGGTGGGAACAAGATGGCGTTGATCGGTCGCGACCACGCCCCGGCGGCGTTCACGTTCTTCATGGCGGGCGGCGGTGCCAAGCCCGGTTTCACCTACGGCGAGACGGACGAGTTTGGATACCTACCCGCGTCCAATCCCGTCCAGGTGCGAGACTTCCACGCCACGATGTTGCATCTGCTCGGTATCGAATCCGATCGCATGAGCTACTACTTCCAGGGGCTCAATCAAAAACTGACTGGAGTCAAACCCGCACGTGTGATTCACGACGTGATCGCTTAGAAAGCGTGATCGGCTCGAAAGCGTGTAATAGTGATCATGATGTGGCGTTGCGGGTGTCCCGGTTTCGTGACCGCGGGACGCACGCCTCCGTGTATGACCGCAACTCACTCAAGTGTCCCGAAGGGGCAAAGACACTCGCCGTAGGTCGAGTCGGCCACCTGCGGCGTGCAACGTCGTCGACGCCGGTTTGACGTCGAGACGATTCGTCAGTCGTCGAAGCTCACGACTCCGGTGTGCATGTCGTACATGGCACCGATAATCTTGACGCTCCTTTGCTCCAAGGCCCGTTCCAGATCACCGACCTCTTTCAGCCGCGACACCGATAGCTCGACATTATTGCTGACCGAACGTTTGATCGTCTCTTCGCGGTTCTCGCCATCGATGAACGCGACGGCCGGTTGAATCCGATGAACCAGTGAGGTGATTTCAGCGGGTTCATGAGCTTCGTGCAGTTCGCTGTCCACGGCCGCGGTGACGGCGCCGCAGTGAGTGTGTCCCATCACGACGACGAGTTTGGTGTCGAGATAGTCGACCGCGTACTCGATGCTCGCGATGACATCGGTGTCGACGATATTGCCTGCAACACGAATCACGAACAAGTCACCGAATCCTTGGTCGAAGATCAATTCGGGTGGGACACGGGAGTCACTGCAACTTAGTAGGACTGCCCAGGGATGTTGTTCGTTCTCAAGGTTCGATCGCCACGCGAAGGCTTCGTGGGGGTGGATCGATTCGCCTTCGACGAACCGTGCGTTGCCTTCGGCCAATCGTTTGATCGCGGAATCCGAGTCAACCGCTTCCCAGGAACGTTCGGTAGGGATCGACGAGATGGTGGTGAAGCAAAGGGTGGACAGGATTCCACAGACAGCGAGACACTTCACGAGGGTGGTTAGATTCATGGCGGTCGAAGAGCAGGAGAAGAAATGAACTAGCTCTGCGACTATAAAATCCGATTTCTGATCGTGCCATTGCAAATAGACGTCCGCCGACGTGACGTCATGGATCACGCGGAGAAGATCGAAGTCTAGCCGACCCACCCCGGTATTGATGTTTGGCAATGTTTTCCCGACGCAAAACGCACGCGGAGTGGAGTGTTCAGGGCGGGCATTCGAGTCTGCGTCGACCCTCTGACGCGTCGATTTGCCGCAAAACAAACGGGCGGTCGTTCGCTCAACGAGCTCGAGCCACGTGACGTGTTGCAGAGAAGAGCATTTCAGTGCGGATCGCCTCCCCGGAGGATAATCTCATTCGGCGGAAACGAGGATCGCCGTTTGCCGCGTCGTCGCGCAAGGCTTGCGTCGGCGTTTGGCGTTACTCGTCGTTGGTCAGCCGTCGGTAGTGTTTCCACGCGATGTGTGTTTGCGCTTCGTCCTTGCCCCGGGTGATGATGAGCGTCGTCGATGAGCGGGACGTGTTGACCAAGACCGTGTGCATTGCAAACGGTCGGTCTGCGGAGTCGTCACTCACTACGACTGATCGACCCGCCGTTGCGAAGGGAAACGTATCGGTGGTTTCGTCTTTCGTTGGTTTCAATTTCAGAGCGTAGTAATTGAGCACCTCGTCGACAGTGGCATCGGTCACCATTGTCGTTTTACATGTGATTGATTGGCAGGTGCGTTGTCCGTCCGGACTCATCGTTGCGCCGTCCGACATCGACGCCCCACGTGATGTGCTGTCGGGATACTGCCACGGGAGAATCATTGTCATCAGTGATGGCGATTCCGCTGATGCATCCGAGATTGAGATCGAAACTAACAGGATGGCAATGAGCCAGAAAATTCGATAACGCATGAGAGTCTGTCGAGGTTGGTGGATATTGATGACACGACAGCCGACGTGTTCGCGAGAAGAGTGTTGCCGTTTGTCGGTTGCGTCGGGAGTGAATGAGTCAGTTCACATTTGAAGGGCGTTGTTGTTTGAAAAGTAATACTACGCAGTCAGTGTCGGTCAATCGTCGGCAATTTGAGTTGTCGCTAGGTGGGGCGGTGCTGACGTTCAGACCGGTTTGCTGGGTGTGGCTGCCCCCAATGGTAGCGTTGCGGCTGATCGCAATGAACGTTCGTAAATCGTGTGCTCGCAATCGTGTGCTCGCAATGCGGCCAGGCCTTAAGTAATACAGCATGGTTGTTCCGATGGCTCGTCCAACGCGTCTTGCGATCGACAGTGAAAAAAAATAACAAAACGCCCTGTCAGGTATTCGGTGGGACGCATGACAACAATGCATTCGCCAACTGGCCATCGGTGTTCTGCTCCGCAATTCGATGCCGAGCAGGCGATTCTTGCTTGATACGAATGCAACTCCCCTTCGTGAGAGAGTAACGCCATCCCGGTTCGGTAATCGCATGGCTTAGCGAATCGTGGTGGGGGATCAGATTTCGCGTACGGGGGCGACCGTGAAGGGACGCGTGGCATGTCAGTCAGAGAGTTCGTCTCAATAGCGGCACGATGGTTGCATCGTAGGGTGTTGGGGCGGCTAGCGTGACTACTGTGAAGCTGTGGTGGACAAAGGTGACTGGTGTTCAAGTTGCCCCGGCGCATTTTGAAGCCGTGGACGCCATTGCACGGGGGTGTAGGGTAGTTTAAATGACATTGGGCTTGCTTGTATTGACATGCTCAGTCGTTTGGATTTCGCCGAAATCGCTTTGTATGACACGGTTTTGCGTGTAGCTCAGCGACCAGAGATCCTCGACGCCGCCTTTCTATCTCGTTCGCGAGAAAACAGTTGGGCTGCGTCACTTTCCGTTTTGACTCACCGATGATGACGCGACACGCGAACGCATGGCTAGCGATTCACGTGCTCCATTCAGTTCTTTTTCGTGTTAGTAGGTAACGTAACGCGGAGTTAGCCATTCGGGCATTGCTCGGGGAAACTTTTATGACAAACGATTCAAATGATTACACGATGCATCGCATGCAAAATTCGATCGAGGAGAATCGTGTTACCGCTTTAGAGAATTTCATCGAACAATTAGAACGGTTTGGTATTGGGTGTTTTGGTGTCGATCCGAAACGTTTATCGATCTTGAAAACCAATGCGGTGTTCAACGCGTTTGTTGGAATCGATGGCGATGAATTGGTCGGTATGCCTCTGAAGCAGTTGTTGCCCGAGATGGAGGTTTCTGGCATTGCGGATGCGATTGAATCGTTGAGTGATGGTCGCGAATCGAAATTCGTCCGTACTCTTTATGTGCAGAGGAATGGTAAACACCAGCGATGGGGACGGGTCACATTTGTGCGTTGGGGCGAACGCGACAATGACGACGAGATTGTGGTCGCAACCGCCGTGGATGTCACTGATAGCGTTCGGGCGGAACAGGAGCGTGAGCAAACTCTTCAGCGGATGGAAATGGCGCAGAGGCACTCACAAGTCGGTTGTTGGGAATTGGTTAAAGGCGAAACGACCGGTTGGTGGTCGCGCCAGTTGTTCGAGATGTTTGGGTTGTCGCCTGATCAATCGCCCCCGTCATTTGATCAGTTCCTGGAATTGATTCATCCGGAGGATCGTGAAAAGGTGATCAATGCACATCAATCGGAACTCTTCCTCCACAACTCGATGGAAATCGAGTTTCGTCGCAATCCTGAAATCGGTGAGATGCGCTGGTTCCGTGCGAAAGTGAAGTGCATTGACCGCGGTGGTGAAGTGATTTGGTTCGGCACCACTCAGGACATCAGCGAGCGACAGCAGATCGAATCCGCCCTCATCAGTAGCGAGAAACTGTATCGCGAGATCGTCGAGTCGGCGGCAGAAGGCATTTCTGTCGTTGATGTGGACGGCAACATCGTGAAGACGAATCAGGTGGCGGCAAATATGTTCGGGTATGAACCCGAGGAGTTGGTTGGGGTTGGGATCTTCGAGTTAATCGGTGAATCTTCCAAACAATCGTTGGCGTCAAATTTCAAGAAACGCGCCGACGGCGTGTCGGAAGCGACAGAGTACCGGGTCAAGCACCGCGACGGTCACGAAGTGTGGGTGCTCGTCTCGTCCCGTCCGCTCTATGACGACCTTGGTGATTTCTGCGGGACTCGAAACACCGTCATTAACATCACCCACCGAAAATTCGCCGAAGAACTGACTCGAAAGGCGGAGATCGCCAAAGCAAAGCTCGACATGCTCTCGGATCGGGAACGCAGCGTTTTTTCGTTGGTCGCAGCAGGCCAAATGAACAAAGTCATCGCGAAACGTCTCGACGTGAGCGAGAAAACCGTCGAACGATATCGTTCCAGCGTGATGAAAAAACTAGGCGTGAAAGGCATCGCCGAACTGGTTCGGATCGCGTTGGAGGCAGAGTCCGTTCAGCGGTAAAACCTTACAGGAACGTGCTTCGGTGACGCCGCCGAAAATGCGGTGATTTTGGGCGTGCGGGGTGGTTAGTGGCGTTATCGGCTTCGCTATGGCCTGACAACGGGACGTACAGTGGTGTAAAAATGTTAAGTCGTACCGTATGAGGGATTTCCCGCATTTGTAAACAATCGACGAGCACGCTCAAAATTTAGACCGATACTATTACAACGACCTTGAAGTATGGCTCAGCCGGCCTAGAGGAATCATCGCTTGGGGCAAAGAGTTGGTCCTTTGAATCCGGCTGAGCCTACTTCAATTTTTTCCACACGAGTGTTGGACTGTTCGGCTCGGTATCTTGTCCGAGTTTCGGAGGCCCGGTCACTAACCTGTCGAGCTTGCTACTGCTCCTGGTAACGCGTGCGTCGGGTGGTCTCGAGCATTTCCTCAGCAGATGTTGGTGATGTCGCCAGACTTCCTGAGATCTGACTCCTTGAGCAACCCGCTACTATGGGCGAGCACGCGAGCATCTGAAATGCTCTTTCGTTCGCAACATTTGATTGAACTCTAATGTCGGCGTAGCGGTCGTCAATCTGTGGTCGATGACGACCTCGCCGTCACAAGTTGCACGACTGGCTTAATCGGCTTATCGGGCTCGGCGGCACCGGCACGTTGTCTCTCGGTCGTTCCTCACTCACGTGGACACTCGCCTACCTCGGGCGGATCAAAGCGGCCCGCACAGAGGCGTGCGGTGTGTCCAAAAAAAATCATGAGTCCCGTCGCCGGAACTCATGACAAGACGCCTCGGATTGAAGGCACGAGCGAAGGTTTGTTCGTGGTCTTCGCTACTCGGTGTCGATCCCGAGTTCGGTCGCCAGTTTGACGCGACGCTCGTCGATTGACATGAAGAGGCGTGTGAGGAGCACACGGATTTCAAACGTCAACTCTTGGGCGGAATCGAAAGTGGATTCTGCGGTTAGCGGAGTTCGCGTGAAGTCACGATTAAGAAGTTTGGCATCGACCTCGATGTCTCCCGTCTTCGCTGCGGCTTCCAGATAATCTTGGCTGACGAAAACATGGCGTCGGAGTTGTTCGGTGTCATAGACGTACTTCGCAGCAGCGGCCTCACGTCGGGCTTCCGTGATTTCCCGTTCGGCTTCCCTCAGTTCGGGCGTCGAGGGCTGTTTGCTGCGGGGCGTGGCGTCGGGTGTGGGAGCAGATTGTTCGGCATCTTCGGCTCGAATCAAGTGGGACTTTGCCATGCAGAGAAGTGAAAGTGTCATCAGCTTTTGGATTCGCTCGGGCGCGACGGTGACCTTATTGTCGCGAATCCTGTCCGCCACGCGAACGCACTCTTCGGCAACATCGACGACGCCGGCTTCCCCGCGTGTCATCGCGGCAGAGGCGGCCAGGTTTAACCACGCACCGCATTTTTCGATTGCATCGGCGAGTGGTTCTTTGTCATCCGACCCAGCCAACGAGCGGACGACTTCGATTTGATCGAGCGCCTCGTAGCAGAGCGGCCAGAAAGCGGACTTGTCGATCACGACCCAGCCGGTCGCTTCTTCGGGACGGGGATCGTGGATTCTGGCTCGGGGCGGAGTGTGCGGCTTGTCTTCGGCTCCAAGCGGGAGGCTGGCAGCCAGCACTGCGGTTAGTAGAACAGCAAACCGAGCGGTACCGACCAAAAGATGGGTCATTGAGTGATTTTCCTTTGCGAAAACCAAGGGTGCGAGTGATAGATGAATATCTAATCCACTTCGAATCACCGAGTTCTGCAGCAATTTAAAATAATTCAATAATCTCGCAGGCGATGCGACCGGCCTGGGCGATTGCGGCTCGGCAACACATTTTTCAGCTCAGCCGCCGGGTTCGAATCAGGGATCGGTATCGAGAACCGAGACGCCACGGTCGAAGACAGTCTGTTGTCCGACGTTGTGGCGGGGAAGAGCGGTGCCGCGTACGACACGGGGCGAGTGTCTACTCGTCGTTCGATTTCAGCTTGAGGACAGGGTCAATCAACACGACGTGATCGAACCCGTCGAACTCACCCGCGTCGGTTGAAACCACCGTCAGGAACCGATCTTGGTCGCTGATCGTTACCGAGATTGGCAGTTCACCGTCCTCACGAGTGAAGTCCAGTTGGCTGGCGCGAAGTTGCCCGTCGATGAAGACGCGCACGTCGGCACTGAATCGTCGCGAGGCACGCCACTCGCTATCCGACGTGATTCGCTCCTTGGAGTTATCCAGGTTGCTAGTCGTGGCGGAAAACTCCGACGGTGTCTGGCCACGTCGGCGGACCTCATCGAGGTCGAACGTCAGCCCGACATTGGCGTGGATACCGATCATGCCGGTGACACATTGATTGAGTCGTTGCATGACGTGTTCGAGCGTCATCGTTCCCCAGTAGTCTTCGACGGATCCGGCCCATTGGGATTCATCGGACCGCCGTCGCGACCAGACGGGCCCCCAAGTGCGTCCGGTCGTTGGCGGGAGGTTGACGCAGGTGCCGGAGGAGTCGATCTGAACGTTGAGTCCATAACTCGATGGGATGAACACGCCATCGAGATACGGGTTTTGTTCGGTCGAGCAGAAACCGTTAGATAGGCGGTGGCCTGGTCCGTCCAGGTTGAGCCACGGTCCACGGTCGGACGCACCCGTGTTGGGCGCGATGACGCCCGTCAACGCAAACTTGCCTCGCGAGTCGGCGCTGAACAGATCGACGAGGCTCAGTTCGTTCGCGATTGCGGTTGTTTGTTGCGGCAGGTCGCGACTGAATTGGTGCTGGTCGATCTCGTGCTTCCGATCGATTTGGCCTCTTCGATTGACGCGTGCGGACATTCCGTTGGTCAGTGATACAGGCGAAACGGAGGCATCGAGATCGAAGTTTGACTGCACTCGGACCTCGCCGTCGAACACATGGATGTCGGTGTCCGAGGTCTCGTTAAGAGAAACGCCGAATTCGGTTCCCATGTCCAGCACGTTCGCCGAAGGAGTCAGGATTCGGAAGTTGCCGCCGTCGACTTTGCCGGTGACGCGGCCGCTCTCGAGTCGTCCCGATTGACCCCCCGTGGTGACAAACCGGCACGGGCTGTGAAGGATAATTGAGGCACCTGTGAAGTATTCGAGTTCGACCATTCCTTCTTCGATTTCGATACGATCGCCCTGACGCGTGCGAAGCAGGAAATCAGGCTTTGCCGAGTTGCTGCCCCATCGGACGCCCGACGTCATGCGGACCAAGCGGGCGACATACATCGATCCGTTGGGCGGCGATTGGTTGGTTTTGACATCGACATCGACATCGAGTGCATTGGCACGAGGAGCGTTCGCGTTTCGCTGTGTGGCGAACGCGTCGTTGTCGCGTGGCGGGGCCCAACGTGTCATCGAAAAACCGAAACCCAGCCCGATCAAAAGGGTGGCGGCGAAGGCCAGGATCCAACGTAGGTGAGACGGTTGCGCTGCGACGCGTTCCGCAATCGGTGGTATTGTTTTCGAATCGAGTTCGAGTGCTTTCTCGCGGAGGATGCCGTCGACTTGGAATGCGAAGACGTATTCGTCCAACGCCTCTTCGCTGTTCTCGATCGCGTCCTGCAACCGATCGAAATCTTCGTCCGAGATCGTTCGGTTGATCGCTTGATCGATGAGGTCTCGCGTCTGTTCGCTAACGTTCGGTTTTTTCGACATCTCAGCATCCCTCCGCGATTCGATAGCGGATGCAGTCCAGCAGTGACTTACGCAGTCCCCGAATCCTCCGGTAGAGACGACCGACCGCTTGGCCGGTTTCCTGAGAGATTCCGACCACCGATTTGCCGGGGCTGTAGATGCTCAAGAGGAGTTGGCGGTTTTCTTGGTCCATTGATTTGAGGCAACGTTCCATCGCATTCAATTTGGTTGTCTTTTGGTCGGAATCTTCGATTGCCCGGTCAGCGATCGTCCGCAGGATGCTTTCTCGAAACACGAGGCGGTCGCGGGAATGGTCTCGCACCCAGCTCAGTACTTTGAAGTGCGCGATCACGCATGCCCAACGGATGAAGCTGGCTTCGTCGCCCTGGTCATCAAAGTCTGCAAATTTCCGCCAACACTCCAACGCGGTTTCCTGGCAGACGTCGTCGATGCCCTGACCGCCGGGAAGCAACGTGTGAACGTAGCTCCGGATCGAGGGTTCGTACCGACTGAGCAAGCCGACAAACCGTTCGTACCTTTCGTCTTGGGAACTGTCGTTCATGCGGTGCGTGTTGGAGAAATGATGGGATGCGTCGCCGCGGACGATGTGGACATGGGAACACGACATGAGAACACATTGATTGGTGGTCTTCTAATAGGTAATTCCGATGTCACCGTGTTCTGTCAAAACAATCGCGTAAGAAAGAAAAAAATCCTCGTATTTCGGCGACAGATTGAAATTTGAGCGGAATTACGAGACATGAGAGACGCTGTGCGGGGATTTTACGATCCCGTAGACGGCTTCTCGGTTTCCATATCTTTCTATAGAGAGGGTGAGTTTTGATGAATAGAAATTATTCATGGCGTCGTGGTTTTACGCTCGTTGAGCTGCTCGTGGTGATCGCGATCATCGGCGTGTTGGTGGGGTTGTTGTTGCCGGCGGTCCAAGCCGCTCGCGAGGCAGCCCGACGGATGAGTTGCAGCAACAACTTCAAGCAAATCGGTTTGTCGTTGCACAACTATCACAGCGCGTACAACCAATTGCCGAAACTGTACGGCGGAACGACTTTGCAGGTCGGCAACATTGCCAATACGGGCAACCGAACCGATTGCAATGCGGGACGGTTGAGCATCTTTGTTGGTCTGTTACCGTTCTTCGAACAGCAAGCGTTGTGGGAACAAATCACCAACCCGCGTGACGGCAACGGCGACGGCACGGTCGCGATCTTGAACACGAATCAATGGAACGGCGACGCACCCGCGATGGGGCCGTATCCCGGTTGGACGCCCTACGATCCATGGATGACCGAGATCCCGGCGCTGCGTTGTCCGAGTGATCCGGGCGTGGGTTTGCCAGCGATGGGCCGGACGAATTATGCATCGTGTGCCGGCGACAGTCCTCACATGATGAACGGTGGCAAGTACAACAACGACACGATGACAGTCGGCGGTGCCGGTGGTACGCGAATGGTCGAACGTGCTCGTGCGTCCTGCCGCGGCGTGTTCGTCCCACGTGAGAATTCGAGGTTCCGTGACATCCTCGACGGATTGGCCAACACCATCATCGCGGGTGAAATCACGACGGACTTGGGTGACCACGACGTTCGCACCGACGCCAACCGCACCGTTGCGATTCACGATGGCACATGGACACCGTCGGCGCCCGTCGGCACGCCTGTGGAGTGTTCGCAGCATGCGGGCATCGACAGCGATCGGCCGCAGTTTTGGAACATCGGCGCGACCGACACGATCACCGAAGCCGACGTGTGGACGGGACGTGGATACCGATGGGCGGACGCGGCGACGGTGTTTTCACAGTTCAACACGATCCTGCCACCGAACTCGCCCGTGTGCGTGGGTGAAGGTGGGCCGCAGTTCAACTGGCAGAACTGGGCCCGCTACGGTAATCCCGGCTTCTTGCCGCCGAGCAGTCGTCACCAAGGCGGTTGTCACATCCTGATGTCCGATGGTGCGGTGAAGTTCATTACCGACTCGATCGAAGCAGGCAACGGAAATCAGGAACCGGTTGCTTTGTTGGGTGCCAACACGACTCCGCCGAACGCCAACACGCCTGGAGCGTCGAGCCCCTACGGATTGTGGGGTGCGTTGGGAACACGCGCCGCGAAAGAAGTGATCAGCGAAGAGCTGTAGTTCGTTCGTTCGAGAACCAATTTCGACTTGGTCGACTTTGATTACTTGCCGCACGCGGGGCCGGGTTTGACCGCCCGCGTGTCGGCGACGCTGAATTGCGGCCGGCGCGAGTCAGCCGTGTCTGCATTTGCAATTATTGTATCGGTATGACTTTTAGGAGAATGAGATGACACGTTGGATGTTGCTGGTTTTGTTTGTAGGGACGCTCGCGATTGGGCCCGGATGCGACGGGCACAAAGGTGGGCTGTCGTCGGATTCCGGACGCATGTCCAAAGAAGAGTTTGACAAGATGATGCGAGAAGCGGCGAATCAGTCGGATGAACTGTCGAGCGAAACCAACGCTCGTCCGAAGGAATAGTTGTCGGCAGGATTCATCGGCTCGCGTCCATCTGACGTCGTCACCGTCGCTCGGCCGTGAATCTGGAAAGCCGCCGTCCTATGAACGCCTACGGCTTTGCATGAACGCTCCCGTACGTTCAGCGAGCACTGCTGGGCCGCGTGATCTGTGCAAACGAAAAATGCCGGTGGTTTGACCCACCGGCATTTTTTATTTTCTATCGGAAGCGAACGCTCGGACTACACGTTGGCGGCGTAGCGGTGTTGCAGCGATTCGACTTCCATATCGTTTTCTCGGACTGCCTTCATCGCTCGCACCGCGGCTTCGGCAGCCGACAGTGTCGTGATGCATGGCACGCCGTGTTGGACACCGGCGGCGCGAATCTTGCCTTCGTCGGTTCGGGCACCCTTGCCGCTCGGCGTGTTGAGAATCAACTGCACGTCGTCGTTCTTGAGGTAGTCGATCAGGTTCGGGTGACCTTCGGCAATCTTCTTAACCTGCGTGACCGCGATACCCGCTTCGGTGAGTCGCAGTGCGGTGCCTTCGGTGGCGAGGAGTTCAAAGCCGAGATCGATCAACGACCGACCGAGTTCGACGACGTCGTCTTTATGCCGAGCCGACAGCGAGATGAAGATCTTGCCGGAATCGGGCAGCACCGTGCCGGCGGCGAGTTGGCTCTTGGCGAACGCCATCGAGAACACTTCGCTGATTCCCATGACTTCGCCCGTGCTCCGCATTTCGGGGCCGAGCACGATGTCGACGCCCGCGAATTTGCGGAAAGGGAACACGCTTTCTTTGATCGAAACGTGACGCGGGATCGGTTCTTGGTTGACGCCGAGTTCCGCCAGCGTTTTGCCGGCCATGACCTTGGTGGCGATGCCCGCGACAGGCACACCGGTCGCTTTGGCAACGAACGGCACCGTGCGGCTGGCCCGTGGGTTGACCTCGAGGATGTAGACCTGCGGTCCGTCGGATTCAATTTTGACGGCGAACTGGATGTTCATCAGACCGATCACGTTGAGGCGTGCGGCGAGCTTGCGCGTCGCATCACGAATCTCCGCGAGCACTGGTTGGGTCAGGCTGAACGGTGGGATGCAACACGCCGAGTCACCGGAGTGAACGCCAGCCTCTTCGATGTGTTCCATGATGCCCATGATGACGCAATCTTTGCCATCGGAGATCGCGTCCACGTCGACTTCGGTGGCGTCTTCGAGGAAGCGGTCGATGAGGACCGGTTGTCCGTCGGCGACGATGAACGCTTCGGCGACATACCGTTCGAATTGGGCCCGGTCGTAGCAGATTTCCATCGCCCGTCCGCCGAGCACGAAGCTGGGCCGAACGAGTGCGGGGTAGCCGATCCGTTTGGCTTCCACGCGTGCTTCTTCCATGTTGCGTGCAATGCCCGACGGTGGTTGTCGCAGGCCGAGTTCATTGATCAGGCTTTGGAACAGTTCGCGATCTTCGGCGGTGTCGATCGTGTCGACGCTCGTTCCGATGATCGGCACGCCGGCTTGTTCGAGTCCGCGGGCGAGGTTCAGAGGCGTTTGGCCGCCGAACTGGACGATCACGCCGTCAGGTTTGATTTCGTCGCAGATGTTCAGCACGTCTTCGATCGTCAACGGTTCGAAGAACAGCATGTCGGACGTGTCGTAGTCGGTCGAAACCGTCTCCGGGTTACTGTTGACCATCACCGATTCGATGCCGAGTTCTTGCAGGGCGAACGATGCGTGGCAGCAGCAATAGTCGAACTCGATTCCCTGGCCGATCCGGTTCGGGCCGCCACCGAGAATCATGATGCGTTTGCAGTCGGACTTTGCGGGGACTTCCGATTCCGTTTCGTAAGTGCTGTAGAAGTATGGCGTGAAGGCTTCGAATTCGGCCGCACAGGTGTCGACGCTCTTGAAGACCGGACGGATGTCTTGTGCCAATCGATGAGCACGGACTTTCAGTTCAGTCGATCCGGTCATCGCTGCAATGTGTCGGTCTGAGAAACCGCGACGTTTGATGTCGAGCATCCGTTCGGCGTCGATCTTGTCGAGCGAACCGATCGCGAAAATTTCGTTTTCGATTTCGATCAGGTGCATGAGGTGTTCGAGGAACCACTCATCGATGTGCGTCAACGCGTGGATTTCGGCAACCGTCATACCGGACTTCATTGCGTATCGGATGTAGAAGACGCGTTCGCTGCCCGGGATGCTGAGTTTGGCTCGGATCTCGTCGCGATCGGGTTGTTCGTCGGTGCCCCATTTGTCCTTCGGATCGCTGCCGAAACCGAACGCGCCGACTTCGAGTCCGCGGAGTGCTTTTTGGAACGATTCTTGGAACGTCCGTCCGATCGCCATCGTCTCGCCGACGCTCTTCATTTGCGTCGTCAGGGTCGCATCGGCTTCGGGGAATTTCTCGAACGCGAAACGCGGCATTTTGGTGACGACGTAATCGATCGTCGGTTCGAAACAGGCTTTCGTTTTTTGCGTGATGTCGTTGGGCAGTTCCCACAACCGGTAACCGACGGCGAGTTTCGCGGCAATCTTAGCGATCGGGAATCCGGTCGCTTTACTGGCCAACGCACTACTGCGGCTGACCCGCGGGTTCATTTCAATCACGATCATCCGCCCGGTATCGGGCTCAATCGCGAATTGGATGTTACTGCCGCCGGTCTCGACACCGATTTCGCGGATGACGGCCATCGAGGCGTCGCGCATCCGTTGATATTCTTTATCGGAGAGCGTTTGAGCGGGCGCGACGGTGATCGAGTCGCCCGTGTGCACGCCCATCGCGTCGAAGTTCTCGATGCTGCAGATGATCACGACGTTGTCGTCGCGGTCCCGCATGACTTCCATCTCGTATTCTTTCCACCCGATGATGGATTCTTCGATCAAGACTTCCGTGACGGGCGATTGGTCGAGACCGTTTTGGACGAGTGCGTCGAAGTCGTCTTTGTTGTAGGCGATCGCCGAACCCGATCCGCCCATCGTGAAGCTCGGACGGACGACGGCGGGCAGGCCGACTTCGGCGAGCGCCTTACGGGCTTCTTCCAGGGTGCCAATCGTATAGCCTTTGCAGACGTCGAGGCCGATTTTTTCCATCGCCTCTTTGAATTGGTCACGTTCTTCGGCTTTGGCGATCACTTTCGCATTGGCGGCGATCATTTCGACGCCGTATTTTTCGAGCACGCCGTTGGCGTCGAGGTCCATGGCGACGTTCAGTGCGGTTTGTCCACCGAGGGTGGGCAGCAAAGCGTCCGGGCGTTCTTTCGCGATGACTTTCTCAACAACCTGCCACGTCAGCGGTTCGATGTAGGTCGAGTCCGCGGTCGCCGGATCGGTCATGATCGTCGCAGGATTGCTGTTAACCAAAACGACTTCATAACCCTCCTCGCGGAGTGCCTTGCAGGCTTGGGTTCCTGAGTAGTCGAATTCACAGGCTTGCCCGATCACGATGGGGCCACTGCCAATAAGCAGGATTTTTTTGATGTCTTCGCGGCGAGGCACGATCTTGGGTTCCAGTAAGCGAGGAGGCGAGACGGCGTCAAATTTCGGGAAGGATAGCAGGTTTTTGCTTTGGCGCAGAGGACGCTGACCAGAGTTAACCTGGGTAAGAATTGTGGTTTGTCTGCCGCTATGACGATTTTGGGGGATCGATCCCGGGAGGTCGCGACAACCTTAGATTCTCGACCAGAAGATGCTCGACTCTCTCCGACCGGGTGGGTAGATTGAGGGAAGGAAATGAGAGGATTGCGAGAAGCAGTTAATTTGAAATGGCAGATCTTGCATCAAATTACCGTGTTTTCTCTCAAAACAACGCATCTTTGAGATGTTCGCTGCGATCCGTAGCGGTGTCTCTCTCTTGCGACACAGCCACAAGAGGGGGCCTGGAAAGGAAAAGCCATGAGAACATTTGGATTCCGAATCGTCCTGTCCGGACTCACGCAAGCAAGCGAAGGTCTGGCACACGCACTTTATGAAGCGGGATGCACCGACACGTCGCTTCGGTCGTGCAAAGGTGTCGTTTCGGTGCGCTTCCGCCGAGAGTCGGATTCGTTAGACACCGCGATGTTGGACGCCCGCGACCAAGTCGAAACGGCGGGTTACCGCGTCGAGAGGATTGAACTCGACGGCAGCCAACTCGACGCCCTGGCATCCGACTGCGGTGCGACCATGTCGATCCAGCACTGGCGGTAGTCGGTGGAGCGTTTGGGTGACGTTTGGGGGCAGGTCGGACCCCAGCAAACCGGTCCATTGCGGGCGCGGCAGACGACATAGTGGCGTGTTTCAGAGTTTGTCGCTTGTTTTGAAGGTGACTGTTTCCGCAAGTTCCGGCATCGATCGCGTCCTTGATCCGGCCTACGTCGTTTGCGAGCGATCCCAAGGACCTTCTCATCACGCCTGTCGCCCGGGCGCATAGACAGAAATGCTCCAACCCTCACGAAGGCAACACCATCACAACCTGTAACGGTGTTGTCGGCAGGGCGGGGTTGACCGCGACGATTCGTCGCGGCGGCGGAATTTCTCGCCGTTGGGCGGTTTTCAGGAATGGACGCGTAGGGACAATACGTTGTCTATCTCATTCCCACGCTCGTTTCGATATCTCATGTTGTTTTCGTCGATGTTTCGCGCCGGCCCTGGCTTGCCGACGTGCGTGCGCTCCCCGGGCCTGAGGCTCGACCGACGTTGCCTGTCCGCCGCACCGGTCTCTCTGTCGGCACTCGTTTGCCTGACGCTCGCCGCGGTCGCCGGGTGCCGAGAAGCACCTCCCGAATTTGAATCCAACCTCGTCCGTGCGATGTCGTTGGAAATCTCCCGCGATGTGCCGACTCAGGCCGCGTTGGAAGACGTCGCACCGGTAATTGAAGAACTCTTCGGAACGCCGCAGTCACCGCGTTGGCCGACGAGTTGGATGGCGAACGATCAGCAACGCGATCTCGTTTCGATCGATCGATTGAGAATCGCCGCCGGTGGAGTGACCAGCGATCAAGAAAACGTTCACACAGGGCTGTACCAAGAACACTGCGTGATTTGTCATGGCGTGTCGGGCAGCGGTGCGGGGCCCGCGTCACGTTACCAGGTGCCCTACCCTCGTGATTTTCGAGCGGGCGTGTTCAAGTGGAAGTCGACCGCGAGATCGGAGAAACCGACGCGTGACGACCTGATGAAATTGCTGGTCAACGGGATTCCAGGGACACCGATGCCCAGTTTCTCGCTGTTGCCGCCGTCGGATCGCGAGGCGATTGTCGACTACGTCATCTATCTGTCCGTTCGCGGTGAAGTCGAACGTGAATTGTTGTCGTTCGCGGTCGACATGTTGGACTACGACACAACGCCGCCGGAAGATGACCTGCGATTGATGTTGGTGTCGACGCAGAACGACTCGACGCAGCGTGAGCCGATCATGCCGGACGAGTTGACCGAAGGCGGTGAAGCGATCGCGGAAGTGATTGACGACGTTTTGGGGCGGTGGGTCAGCGCAGAGTCGTCGTCGGTGCCGCCGCGAACGGAGTTGAAGGGTGACGAGTTGGCGGCATCGATTGCCCGTGGGAAAGAGATCTTTCACGGCCAAATCGCGAACTGCGCGGGGTGTCACGGCACCAACGGCGCAGGCGGTTTGCCGACGCTCGATTACGACGATTGGACCAAAGATTTTACGACCCGGATTGGGATCTCGCCGGATGACAAAGAAGAGGTGAAGCCGTTCCGAAAAGCGGGCGCGTTGCCTCCACGCCAGATCGATCCTCGGGTTCTGACCGGTGGAGTGTTCCACGGCGGCAGCGATCCCGAAACACTGTACCGCCGAATCCAACACGGCATCGCGGGAACCCCGATGCCGAGCGTCGACATCAGCGAAGAAGCCGCCGGCAAAACAGGCTTGTCCCCCGACGAAGCCTGGGATTTAGTGAATTATTTGAAGCGGTGACAGGTTGCAGGTTTGCCGCGTGTCAGTTCGTGCATCCCCCCTTCTCCCATACTCCTGCTTGCCCATCCTCCTGCTTGCCCGTCCTCCTATTTTCCCTGCCACCTTCCTCCCCCCTTCCCCGATCAAAATGCGTGATACCTTTCGAACTGTCGGTGCTCTCACGGGGCTATGCGTTGGACTTTCCCTGATGTGGTTGATGGGGATGGGCGGGTTGATTCCTGCGGCGATCTTTGGCGCCGGTGGTGCGGTCATTGGTGGTTTGACTGGTGAACGCGTTCACGATCGAGGAGAACGATAAACGTGGCTGCCTCAACAACACACGATAAGACGACCGCCGGTGCGTACGAAGCACCGGAAACGGAACTCGCCTCATCGAACGCTATGACGAAGACATCGCCTTGGCCGCGGCGTCTCGCCGTCGTGCTGGTCGTCTTGGTGTGGCCGCTGATTTGGGTCGGCGGATTGGTAACGACCTACGATGCGGGCATGTCCGTGCCTGATTGGCCGGGAACGTACGGATACAACTTGTTCCTGTATCCGTTGTCGACTTGGTTGCTCGGGCCGTTCGATTTGTTCATCGAGCACGGCCACCGACTTCTCGGGGCGCTCGTCGGCTTCGTCGCGATCGGGTTTCTGGTCGCATCCTGGCGAGGCGATTCGCGGAAGTGGTTGACTGTTCTGGCCGCGGGCATTCTGGTCGCGGTGATCGGGCAAGGGGTTCTGGGGGGATTGCGTGTGACGATGAGTGCACGCGTTTTGGCCATGGTCCATGGATGTACGGGGCCTGCCTTTTTCGCGATGTGCGTGGTGGCCGCGTGCGTGACCGGACAGCGATGGCATCGCAAATCCGTACTGGCGTCCGCGGGTGTGGGGCAATCCGAAGAAGGCGCGAGTGTGTCGCCTCGGATGATTTTGCCGGTTTTGTTGATTGCGATCTCTTACCTGCAGATCGTCTTTGGGGCTCAATTGCGACACGCTCTTCCGTCGACGAGCCCCGGGATGTTCGCCCACACGGCGATGACGCACGCCGCGATCGCGTTGCTGTTCTGGTTACTCGCGGGGATCACGTGGTGGCGAATGCGGGGGTGCGGCGATTTGACGCTCTCGCGTCCTGCGGCAGGATTGATATGCTTAGTGGCCGTGCAAATTCTGCTCGGGGTTGGGACGTGGATTGTCAATTACGGTTATCCGCCGATCCTGGAGTCGTTGCCTGGCAGTGGCTCTTACCGGTTGGAGTCTAAAAACCTCCTTGATGCCTGGATTGTGACGGGGCATGTCGCCACAGGCTCGTTGATCCTAGCGTTCGCGACGTTGTTGACGGTACGTTTGGCGCGCCGACGCTCGGTGTTGTCGACGTGGGCCCATGAACGTGACGCCTGACCCTGAAGCCCGATCTCAGCGGTGATTTCAAAATCATTTCCGAAACACCGACCTCCGCACTTTTCTCATCTCTTACTATCACGGGGCCGCTCATGGCGACCGACTACCGCGAATCGTCGACTGCACTCTTGGATGAACCGCCCGTGATGGACGAGGAGAATGACGGAGCACTGGATCGCGTGATTCCGCCGGCAGAAGACGATTTTGACGGTGCCCTCGACGCAACCGAGAGCAAACGAGCGTCGCGTCGCCGGGAGCCGACCCTGACCCGCGATCTGATCGAGCTGACCAAGCCTCGGATCGTGATGATGATTTTAGTCACGACCGTCGCGTCGGCCTGGATTGCGATGGCGAGCCCAGCCGGCGTGAGTTTGTCGTTGCTCGCTTGGGCTGTTTTGTTGTTGGGGACCGGATTGGTCGCCGGCAGCGCGGGAGCGGCGAACCAAGTTTGGGAGCGTGTGATCGACACGTTGATGCCTCGCACCGCGTCACGCCCATTGGCCTCACGCCGCATGTCGCTGACTCTCGGTGTGACGATGACCGCGATTGCCGGATTGGTCGGAACCGGATTGCTCGCGTGGCAGTTCGGTGTTCTTCCGGCCGCCGTCGGTGTGGCGACGTGGGCGTTGTACGTGCTCGTTTACACTCCGATGAAAACACGCACCGCCTGGAACACGACCGTCGGTGCGATCGCCGGTGCCTTGCCGGTCTTCATGGGATACACCGCCGCCGGAGGCCAATTGACGGATTTGTCCGGATGGATGTTGTTCGGCGTGCTCGCGTGTTGGCAGTACCCGCACTTCATGGCGATCGCGTGGTTGTATCGCCGGCAATACGCCGAAGCGGGTTTCCACATGACCACGACTGTTGAGCCGACCGGACGCAGTGCGGCATGGCAAAGCATCATTGGGACGGTCACGTTGGCGTCGTGCGGTGTGATCGCGTGTCTGGCTCCGGCGGGGCAATTGATTTTGTCACCGGCCAGTTTCCTGACGTCGGTTTTGGTGATCGCGGCGTGTTGGCCGCTGCTCAAAGCATCCCTGCGGTTCCAGCAGAACCCCGAGGACACGCGTGCTCGCAAGATGTTGCGTTGGTCGCTGGTCGTTTTGCCCGCGGTTCTGTTAGTGATGACGCTGCGGATGATCGGGCTGTGATGATCGACGATACGGCGACGCACGATACGTTGACCCGCGACGACAACACGACGAATCCCGATAAGGGCACGCCACTGGTTGAGGTCACCGGGTTGAGCCATCGGTATGGCGACACGCTCGCGGTGGACAATCTCGATCTAAACGTCCGTGGCGGCGAGATCGTTGCGGTGTTGGGCAAGAACGGAAGCGGCAAGACAACACTGTTTCGTGTCTTGAGCACTTTGTTGCCGGTGCAGTCCGGGCACGCCGTGATCGCGGGGGCTGACCTCGCGAAGCAAACGATGACCGCGCGAGGGCGGTTGGGGATCATCTTCCAATCACCGAGTTTGGATATCAAACTCACCGTGCTGGAGAACATGCGATGCCAGGGTGCGTTGTACGGTTTGACCGGCGATCGATTGATCAACCGTTGCGACGAATTACTGAAACAATTTTCGCTCGAGGATCGACGCGACGATTTCTGCCAGACTTTGTCCGGTGGACTCAAACGACGTGTCGAGTTGGCCAAAGGCTTGCTGCATCGTCCGCCGGTGATGTTGCTCGACGAACCCAGCACGGGGCTCGATCCATCAGCACGCCTTGCATTGTGGGATGCGTTGGAAACACTCGCCTCCGAAGGCGTCGCGGTGATGTTGACCACTCACTTGATGGACGAAGCCGCCAAGGCGACGCGGGTCGTGTTGCTCGACGCGGGCAAAAAAATCGCTGACGCCTCGCCGTCCGAATTGCAACGGCAAGTTGGTGATCGCGTACTGACGCTCGTCGCCGATGATGTTGCGTTAGCCGAGTCGGTGTTGCGAGACGAATTCAACCTGCACCCGCTGCGAGTCGGCAACACACTTCGTTTGACCAGCGAACAATCCGGCGACGTGGATTTGGCCTCGTTGGTCGATCCGATTGCGAGTCGACTCGGTGACAACGTCCAGTCGATCGCGTTCGGCCGCGCCAGTCTCGAGGACGTGTTCGTTGCCAAGACCGGAACGGCGTTCCTCGATTGATCATGCGGGCGAGTTAACCAATTCCCACGCTCTGCTTTAAACGCGTTTTCGACAAGTAGCTACCGTCACCAGACGGTGGGCCACGTTCAGCCCAACGTTTCTACTTGCCAAAAAACTGCATCATTCGCACCAGCGCCGCGAACGTATTCGTTCCGAATAGGGCACGAAATCGCCTGAAAAATCAACTTTCGAACTGGCGTTGGAAAACGTTTTGAACGGATTTCGCACGCTGCCCGTATAGGATTGTTAACGGCGAGTCCCCGGGCCTAAGCATATTGACGTGAAAAATTCGACTTGACGCGGCTATCAGGGGTAACTAATTCTGAATTTCAGGTTTTTTGACTCGCTCGGTTTCTCTGGTGTTTTCCAACTCCGTCGGCGAATCGACCCTTCGTCTACGAAGGAGCATTGTTATGCCTGATCACTCTCTTCCAAAGCGATCGACTCTCGATCGATTTCTCAGCGGTTTGTCTGAGTACATCTTCCAAACCAAACTCGGCGTTGCCGACGTTCAGTTGGTCGAGTACGTCAGTGAACTGATGTTGCGGTTCACGCGAGTCGACGCGATCCAACGCGTGCGTCGTGATGACGGTCGCCCCGCGACGGAAGTCTTTCAGTTGATGTGTGAAGCGGAGCGGCGGATCGGGACGGCTCGTCGGGAAGTGCACCGGCACATCGGCGACGTGACTCTGTTCCGATCGGGGATGTTTCCCGAAAGCGTTCGCGGCAATGGCAAAGGTTCGCCCGACGAATTGCTCGACTATTTCCATCACGGCAAACGTTCGTACAAAATCGCGTCAACGATCGAAGCGGACGAGAGTCGACCACCGTGCGATCTGTTGGATCGATTGAGCGACCAATTCGAATTGTGTGCGTACGGTCTGCGTGAGATCCGACGTGCGTGGGAAGAATCCGATCCCGCGGATCAACTTCTCATCGAATGATGGTTGATCCCATTGGGCGGTTCATTCGTTGATCGAGTAAAGGCCTCCACCTTCGCGGCGGAGTTTTCCTTGCTCGGCGAGTTTTAACCAGACCGCTTTGGGGTACGAATCAGGTGGACGGATCGCGGCCACTCCGGATTTACCGCCCGAGGACATCGGGCCATATCCGAGTCGCGATTCATCGTCGAGGCGAGTCAGTTTGAGGCGTTTGCGAAACGCCTTCATCGCCAAACGCAATTCTTCTTTGGGAATCTCGGGCGTGGCAGGTTCCGCCGGTGTTGGCTCATCACTCGGGGATGTCCCATTCGTTGTTGAAACTCGTGATGGTCTCTCTAGTAAAAACGTAAGTGATCGGGTTTGAGTGGGCAACAAGCCCCACCTCCTGGA
>NZ_JACHXU010000020.1 GCF_014192335.1 Aporhodopirellula rubra
CGGGAAGAGGAAGCAGTTAGGCGGGCTTCGGCTTCGTGACGGCACCGTGTTTGGTTTCGACCGATAGGTGAGCTGGCAGGGTCGCACGTCATCTTCGTGTGATCCGGAGTGAATGCCCGGCGATGCTGGACACCGAATCGCCAAACATTACTGTCAAGAGATGCCGCCAACCAAACGCGGCCGGCCGGGGGCGAGGTTGCTAGGGCGATTTCTTTGTCCGAAGAGATGTCCGAAGAGATAGAGATAAGGTGCCGACGAAAAGGAGGCCGGTACCGCTGCGGCTTTTCGGTACCGCACACCTTTTTCTCACTGGGATTGGTGAGTGAGTGGTTTTCGTGCTGGGGGGGGTGGTTGGGGTTTGATTCTTGGTCTTAATCTTTCTCTTAATCTTGATCTTTGGTTTTGGGGTGGTGTGTGGTTGGGGGTGAGGTGCTGGTTTATTTTGTGGGGTGGGCAGAAGTTAGGTTGCGCTGGGCTGAGCCTGCCGGTGGCTTGATGGCTGTGGGTGGCTTGATGGCTGTGGGTGGCTTGATGGCTGTGGGTGGCTGACCGAGGGCCTCGGTCAGCTACGGGGGAGGTTGGTTGGCGATTGAAGGCTTGATCTTAATCTTGGTCCTGATCTTTGGTTTTAGGTTGTGTGGGATTGTGGTGGGGGTGGGGCTGCTGGGGTTTGATGGGTGCGGGGGGCTGACCGAGGGCCTCGATCAGCTACGGGGGTGGGTGGATTTTGTGTCGGCCCGTTGGGCCTGGGGGCAAACGAAAAGCTGAAAGCAAAAATTGTTGGGTGCAGTGGCGACGACACGGCTTAGTCGACGCAAGCCTGGCTGCTTGATCGGTAGGCAAACGCCGCAGCTAAAAACTGGAGCGGCATCAAACGTTCAGCGGATTGCCGGTGAGATAGTGCCCGGTGAGGGCGATGGCCATGGCATCGGCGACGTCGTTTGGTTCAGGGACCTTTTCGAGCCCGAGCTGCAGCTTCACCGCTTGTTGCATCTGCGTTTTGCTCGCGCGGCCATTGCCCGTGATGACTTTCTTCACACGCGTCGGCTCATAATTGGCGATCGGCAATCCGGCTTCGCCCGCGGCCAAACAGATCACACCGCGAGCGTGCCCCATCAGTATCGCGGTTCGAGGTCGCTCGTAGTGCGAGAACAATTGCTCGAGGGCCATCGCGTCGATCGGATGGGCCGCGATGACTTCACGCACCCCATCGCTGAGTTCCTTAAGACGAGCCCCCAGCGGATCGCGAGCACGGCTGCGAATCACCCCCGCTTCGATCAGCAGAAGGCTGCCACCATCGCGGCGGATCACCGCGTAACCGGTCGTGTTGAGCCCCGGATCGATGCCCAGTATGCACTGAGCAACATCGGGACGATCGACTACGAGCTGCGTTCCCAAGACGTTCCTTCTTTTTTATCGAGCAGTGCGATTCCGAGTTCGGAAAGCCGGTCGCGGATCGCGTCGCCCGTCGCGTAATCCTTTCGCTCGCGAGCTTCTTTACGAAGATCGATTAACAGATGAACCACTCCATCGAGGAGTTCAGCAGAACTGTCGTCACCACCGGCGGCGATCGGCGGCCGCGCAAAAAGACCGAGCACGCGGGAGAGTTCTGCGATCACGGTCGTTGCGGTAACCAGCTTCTTGACCGACTCCGATTCGACGTCGCTGCCCGGAGCGAGTTTTTCGGAATCGATAAACCGGTTAAGGGCCCGCAAAGAATCGAACAGCACACTGATGGCGAGCCCGGTGTTGAAGTCGTCGTCCATCGCGGCGAGGAACTTCGTACGGATCGATTTGATTTCGTTGAGCAACGGATCTTTGCCGGCGTCAAAATCACCTTCGGTGCGCAGACGCGGTGTTTCGAGCGAGTAGAACGATTGGCCGGTGATCTCCGAGAACCGCTCGAAAAAGCGATAAAACGCTTCGAGTGACGTTCCGGCTTCGGCGAGCGTTTCGTCGTTGAAGACAATGGTGCTGCGGTAATGGGTTCGCAGCAGGAAGAAACGAATGCGTTCGCCGGTTTGGGTGCGGATCAGTTCTGCCAAACCGCCGGCACCTTTGCTGCGGCTGATTTTTCCCGAAGCGGCTTCTTCGACCGACTCGGCGGTTTCGGCGGCAGCGTTTTCGCGGTCGCTCTTGCCACCGATCTTGCCTTTTTCGCCCGCCCGCATCAGACCGTTGTGCATCCAGTATTTCACCATCGGTGCGTCATGACGGCACGTGCTCTGGGCCCGTTCGTTTTCGTGGTGCGGGAACATCAGGTCCAGCCCGCCACCGTGGATGTCGAACGTTTCGCCGAGAATCTCGTGGCTCATCGCCGAGCACTCGATGTGCCATCCGGGCCGGCCGTCACCCCATGGGCTCTCCCAGCTCGGTTCGCCCGGTCGGGCGGATTTCCAGAGTGCGAAGTCGCCAGGGTTGCGTTTCTTGGCGGCCGCTCCGCCGCCTTCGCCCTGCTGCGACTCGACGCTGCGGTTGGACAGTTGCCCGTAGCCGGGGTCCTTCGTGACGTCGAAAAACACGTCGCCGTCGATCGCGTAGGCGAAGCCTTTTTCCTCGAGCGAACCGATGAACGCAATGATTTGGTTCATGTGGTCGGTGGCGCGAGGCAGGTGATTGATTTGGTTGACGCCGAGTTCTTTCAGGTTAGCCAAGTAATCAGCGGTCATTTCCGCCGCGATTTGGCTCATCGGGATGCCGCGTTCTTTGCTCTTGGCGATCAATTTGTCATCGACGTCCGTGATATTGACCACGAACATGACGTCGTACCCGCAATAAGTGAGGAAGCGTTTGATCGTGTCGAAAATCACGGGACCGACCATGTGCCCGATGTGCGATTCGGCGTAAACGGTCGGTCCGCACAGATACATTCCCACGCGGGGCGGACGCAGCGGCGAGAATGGTTCCTTCGTCTTGCTGAGCGTGTTGTAAACCCGGATGGAGGGCCGAGATTCAACGTTTTTGTCAGCGAGAGCGGGGGAGGTCACGGTCGAACTCATGTTTCACAAGAGAAAATAGAGGGGAAAAACGGAGGCAAGCGAGTCCGGGAGTATAGGAAACATCGGTACCTCAGGGCGAGTCCACCTTTTTCGCCAGCGTCGAGCGTTTGTCACCGGTCGCGTAACGACGAATCTCAAACGCGTGCTGACTCCGCGATCGGCGGCCATCTGGAGAAAACTACGGAGATTGCCTCGAAAATCCCCAAAGGCCCCATGCCGGGTGCGAATTTCCGGGCAACGACGCCACAGGGGCACCCCCAGAAGTAAACCATCCCGGCGGGAGAATTCTGGAACGCGACATCCGAGCAGAAGATGACATCCGAGCAGAGATGCAGGGCATTGTTGTTGGGACCAGTCGTTCCTGTGACTAGGCGTTCCTGGGACCAGGACCAGGCGGGCATTTCCCGCCGGGCGGGAATCTGCGGGGTCAAATCTGCAGGGTCAACGGTGGGATTTCCGGGCCATGGCGGTCCGGTCGTAGCGACCGACATTCTCATTTCCCCAACCGCTTTGGATGGGCAGGCTTTGCCGCCCTTGGCAGCCAAGGGTGACAAAATTATCATGCCGCTCCAATTCGTCGCGACCCGCACCCTCTTTGACAGCTCTGAAGCTGTGTTTTTGCGTCATGGCCAACTCGAACTATCGTCACCTCCTCTCGGCACTCGTTCAGAACGTGCCCGGGGTGTTGGCTCACATTTCCGGAATGCTCGCATCGCGTGGATTCAACATTGACTCGCTCGCCGTCGGCGAGACCGAGGATCCCACCCTGTCGCGAATGACGTTTGTCGTCGTCGGCGACGAACGGGTCCTCGAGCAGGTCCGCAAACAGCTCGAAAAGATTGTCACCGTCGTCCGCGTTCTCGACATCAGTTCGAATGATTTCGTCGAGCGAGATCTGTTGCTGGTTAAGATCAGCGCCCCGGCAGGCAGCGTTCGCAGCGAAGTTCGCGAGCTGGTCGATATCTTCCGCGGTCAAATCGTCGACGTCGGTCCTGAAGAAGTGATGATCGAAATCAGCGGCCGCGAGAGCAAGGTCCAGGCCTTTATCGAGCGTGTCCGTCCCTACGGCATCCGAGAATTGGTCCGCACCGGACGAATCGCGATGGTCCGCAGCGATGGTTTGACGCCGGCTTCCAACGTGCCGGGCGTCGAAGCCTTGCACGCGTAGCCAATCGCCGACGCGATGACGCGTACGCGTTCGGTTTGTTCTGGACGCCGTGATATCGAGAGGACGCAACAACGCGTCCGCTTCTCATTCAACAATTACAACACCTCTATCTTCCCCCGTACCCTTCGAAGGTTTCGACTCTGATGGCTGCAACGATTTACTACGACAACGACGCCGATCTTTCCCACTTGAAAGGGAAGAAAGTCGCGATTCTCGGCTACGGTTCCCAAGGTCACGCTCAGGCTCAGAACCTTCGCGACAGCGGTTGCGACGTCATCATCGGCCAACGTCCAGGCTCGGCCAACTACGATCTCGCGGTTTCGCACAAGTTCGATCCGTTGCCGATCGCCGAAGCGACCAAGGCTGCGGACGTGATCAACATCTTGCTTCCCGATGAAGTCCAAGGCGACATCTACCGCGACCACATCCGTGACAACCTGTCACCGGGCAACGTGTTGATGTGCTCGCACGGCTTCAACATTCACTTCGGTCAGATCGAGCCACCTAAGGGCATCGATACTCTGTTGGTTGCTCCCAAAGGCCCCGGCCACTTGGTCCGCAGCGAGTACGAAAAGGGCGGCGGTGTTCCTAGCTTGATCGCCTTGGGTGAAGGTGCCTCGGAATCGACCAAGCAAATCGGTTTGGCGTACGCGAAGGGCATCGGCGGAACTCGCGGTGGTGTGATCGAAACCACATTCGCCGAAGAAACCGAAACCGACCTGTTCGGCGAACAAGTCGTCTTGTGCGGTGGTGTCAGCGAATTGGTGAAAGCCGGTTTTGAAACCCTCGTGGAAGCCGGGTACCAACCCGAAATGGCTTACTTCGAGTGCATGCACGAACTCAAGCTGATCGTCGACCTGTTGTATCAGGGCGGACTGAGCTACATGCGTTACAGCATCAGTAACACCGCCGAATACGGTGACTATGTTTCCGGACCACGCATCATCACGCCTGAAACCAAGGCGGAAATGAAGAAGATCCTGGAAGAAATTCAGTGCGGCGAATTCGCTCGCAAATGGATCAGCGAGAACCGCGCCGGTGCACCGTTCTTCAAGGCAACCCGTCGTCGTGAGCGTTTGCACGAAGTCGAGCAGGTCGGCATGGGCCTTCGCCGCATGATGAGCTGGATCGACGAGAAAGAGGTTTGATTCAGTGACAACCTTACCTCCGGTATCAACTCTGACGCAGCTTCAAATTGACTGCGTTGAGAAATGGCATAACGAACCGATCTCGAATCCGTATTCGGGTTTCGAAGAATTGGTGTGTCGCCAGCACGAATTCAATTATCGGCTTTGGCACGAGGAAGACATCGCCCGTAGTCCCGAAGCCACCGATGAGCGAATCGCCGGAGTGAAAAGGTCGATCGACAAGCTCAACCAAGCTCGCAACGATATGATCGAAAAGATCGACGACGCGATCACCGAACTTTTGGCTGCCGCGGGTGTCGGAGATACGTCGGCACTGCCGATTAATACCGAAACCTCCGGGAGTGCGATCGATCGTTTGTCAATCATGTCGTTGCGTTTGTACCACTACGCCGAACAACGCGACCGCGAAGACGCGACGGATGAACACCGTCAGAAAGTCGACCAGCGGGTCGCGTTGTGCCAGGTTCAGCATGCCGATTTGTCGAACAGCCTGCAGACATTGCTGGATGATCTGTTCGCCGGGCGGAAGCAGCACAAGACGTATCGCCAGATGAAGATGTACAATGATCCGTCATTGAACCCCGAAATTTATCGGGCGAAAGGCTAATCGCCGAACGCGGATGATGTCTCGGCGGGATTGGTTTTTCTGCTAACTCTCGAAATCGGACCTGCAGTGTCATGGCATACGTTACGTCCACCATCAACGGCGCGCCGTCAGACCAGTTCGAACTCGATCGTGACGAGATGCGAATCGGCAGGCATCCCGAATGTGACATCGTTGTCGATGCCGGTGCGGTCAGTCGGTATCACGCCAAATTGATCCACGCCGGCGAAACGTGGACGGTCGAAGATCTCGGCAGCCGTAACGGGACGTTTGTCAACGGGCAACTGCTCACCCGTCCGCATGTGCTGGCGCAGGGAGACCGGATTCGCATCAGCGAAGTGGAACTGCTGTTCCACAGCGACGCGATTCCCGAATTCGCCCGTGGTGGGACTAGCGAAATGACTTTCGATGGAACCAATTTTGGTATCCAGATGGTCGACGAATCGGATACCGAGGTCGTCGCCAGCTCGAAGATTGAATTCCGCAGCAGCGATCAAGGTCTGAAAATGACCGCGACGCCGGAGGCCAAACTCGCGGCGTTGATTGCGATCAATCGAAATCTGACCGGGGCGATTTCGCTCGACGAAGTCCTTCCCAAAGTTCTCGCGAGTTTGTTTGAGGTCTTCCCATCGGCCGACCGCGGATTTGTTGTCATGGAAACGCCCGACGGCAGCCTCGTGCCGCGGTGGGTGAAGACACGATCCAAGAATGACGAGACCGAGACGGTTCGGATCAGCCGCACGATCATTCGCAAAACAATGGAAAGCGGCGAGACGATCCTGTCGCTCGACGCGATGGACGACAGCCGGTTCGACAGCAGCGAATCGATCGCGGACTTCTCGATCCGTTCGATGATGTGCGCCCCACTTCACAACGCGGACGGCGAAGCGATCGGTGCCCTGCAGATTGACTCAACGCAGGGCCGCGGGCAATTTCGCGACGAGGACATTGACCTGCTCACCGGCGTTGCTGCTCAAGCGAGTGTGGTGATCAACAATGCCCGTTTGCACGAACAATCGCTGCGACAGAAAGAGGTCGAGACGGACCTGAAACTCGCCACCGAAGTTCAACACGCGTTTCTGCCGTCACGCCAACCCGAAGTCCCAACGTATCGGCTCGAGAGCTATTACCAAGCGGCCAACCATATCGGCGGTGACTACTTTGACTATGTCGAGTTGCCCGACGGACGCGTTGCGGTCGTGGTCGCGGACGTGGTCGGCCACGGCGTCGCGGCGGCGATGTACATGGCGAAACTGGCCGCGGAAACGCGTTTCTGCCTCGCAAGTGAACCGGATCTCGCCCGCGCCGTTGAGCGTCTGAATGATCTCATGAGTGGCTTGCACGTCGAGAGGTTTGTCACGTACCTGCTCGTCGTGATTGACCCCCGCAGTGATTCCATATCGATCGTGAACGCGGGACACATGCCACCGATCATTCGCCTCGCCAAGACCGGTGAAATTGTCGAACCAGGCGATGAAGATTCGGGGTTGCCGATCGCGATCGATGAAGGCATGGAATACGCGGTTACGACGTTCCCGTTCGACGAGGGTGACCTCGCGGTGATGTACACCGACGGGATCAACGAAGCGATGGACATCGACGACGAAGAATGGGGAACCGACCCACTGCGTGCGATCGTTCGCGACACGCTCGTGATGCCAGGCACCGATGACACCGCGGCGATTGTTGTGAAGGAACGGATCATCGAAAGCGTTTTCGAGCACATGGGCGACGCGGTCCAGTTCGATGACATGTGCATGGTGATCATCGAGCGAACCGAAAGCGCGCAAAAACGATTTAGCACGAACGAGACCGTGGAAGAAGATCTCGAACAAACCGAAGTTGACCTATCCGACATCGCTGAAACTCCTGAACTGGGCACGAAGAGCAATTTGAATGACACAGTCGACACCTGAATCGAAATTTGTCCGATGGGGATTCATCGGTGCGGCACAGATCGCTCGCAAGAATTGGAAGGCCGTCCGCATGAGCGGCAACGGTGTGGTTGCCGCAGTCGCGAGTCGCGATGTTTCTCGCGCCGAAGCTTTCATTCATGATTGCTCAATGGAAGCTCCGCCGGTCGTCGTCAATGCGAACGGAGAGGCGACGCTCGCACGCCCGGTGGCGGTCGGCGATTACCAAGATTTGATCGACCGAGATGACATTGATGCGGTTTACATCGCGCTTCCGACGGCGGTTCGCAAACAATGGGTCATCGCGGCCGCGAAAGCAGGCAAACACGTCCTGTGCGAAAAGCCGATGGCGGTTCATGCCGACGATGCTGACGAAATGATTGCGGCCTGCCGAGAAAACGGTGTCGAGTTCATGGATGGCGTGATGTTTGATCACTCATCGCGTTTGCCCGCGGTGAAGGAAGTGCTCGCTGACTCGGAACGATTCGGAAAAATGCGCCGCATCCAGACGCATTTTTCATTCTGTGCCGACGACTCATTCCAGTCTGACAACATTCGCGCCAGTGCCGAACTGGAACCACACGGATGCCTCGGTGATCTCGGTTGGTACTGCATCCGGTTCAGCCTTTGGGCGACGGGTGACCGGTTACCAGCTGCCGTTTCTGGTCGCGCGATCTCGGTCTATGACGGTGGCAGTGTCCCGTCAGAGTTTCAAGGCGAACTGAAATTTGACGACGACCTGACCGCAGGATTCTTTTGCTCGTTTCGCTGCGTCAATCAACAGACGGCGACGATCACGGGCGATCAGGGCTACCTCACGATCGATGATTTCGTTTTGCCGTTTGTGGATGCTGAGTCAAAATGGCAATGCCACCAACACGAACTGCAGATCGACAATTGCCGCTGGAACTTCGGTCGCCACACGACGAACGGTGCGGTACGAGAACACGCCTCGGGAGAAGCGGACTCGCAGGAGGTTCGAATGATTCGCAGCTTTGGCGAGTCCATCCTGAATCGAACACGCAACGAGCGTGCAGCCGACATCGCAATCAAAACGCAACGAGTGCTCGACGCATTGCGGCAAAGCGACGCCGAAAATGGCAAATGGATCACGTTATAAAAACGTGCTCCCAATACCGTCATGATGCTTGAGCCAAGCAGGATGACCAGGCGACCAAAACCCACTCACTCTCATTTAACGAAGTAATGACATGCCCGCTCGAAAATCCGGTGCGAAGAACGTCCTCGGAACGGAGCTAGCCGTTTGCAGCACCGATCCGATGACCGGTTTTTACCGCGACGGGTGCTGCAACACAGGCGGACAGGACGTGGGTTTGCACGTGGTGTGTTGCGAGGTGACGGCAGAGTTCCTCGAGTTCAGCCGTGAACGAGGCAACGATTTGTCGACGCCCATGCCGATGTACGAATTCCCCGGATTGCAGCCCGGTGATCGGTGGTGCCTGTGCGCGGCGAGGTGGAAAGAAGCGTTTGATGCGGGAAAAGCACCTCAGGTGCACCTCGAAGCGACTCACATTTCGGCACTCGAATTTGCGAGTCTCGAAGAACTAGAACAGTATCGCGTTTGAGTCGCGACGGAAGCAGCTTCAATATCCGGAACGCCGCCACCAGAAGCGAACGAGTTCCGCGACGCGTTCTCCGTCAATCGCATCACCGATCGAGAGTTCGTCCGCTAACGCCGCGATGGCGGGCCAAACGGGCGGGTTGGCGATCAAACGCTTGAGCCGGGAAATGGCATCACGCATGATCCGATTTTGCATCTCTCGCTGAGCGTGCATTTGCCGGACACACTGTTCGGCCTGTTGCCAATCGAGATGCCAGGTCGCGACGTCGATTTCGTCGGCGTCTTCTGCGCGGTACACCCACTCTGCGATCGGACCAGCCAAAATTGTGAGCAGTTCGCGTTGTTGTTGCCAAACCTGATTTGGGTCGACGCGGCCCCAGTTGACCAGACAATCGCCAAAGCGGTTAGGCAGATCATCTTCCAAATCGTCGTACGCGGAAGCTTGGGAAAGTGAGACCCGATCGATTTGGGCGCCGAGTGCGCATCCGACGATCGCGTGCCCGGCTTCGTGGTAAGCCGTGTAGGTTTCGTCTTCGTCGGATTCCCAATCCATCTTCGAATTCCTGTTCCTATTCAGGTTCGCACGGGCTCGTCCCGTCTTTGGCCGCGATGCCAAGGACGCCAACAATCGATTCACAAACACTTCATCGCAACCCGCCTCACGTACGGTCTGGGTTCGTGAGGCGGATCAGGGCTGCATTCGGGCGAGAGCGTCAGATCGTTCGCTCAGGTCAAAACAACTCGCCGAAGCTCTGGTTAGCTCAGGGCAACAACAAGTCGCTGACGCTCCGTTGGCTCAGGGCTGTAAACATCCGCTAACGCTCCGTTGGCTCAGGGCTGTAACAACCCGCTAACGCTCCGTTGGCTCAGGGCTGTAACAACCCGCTGACGCTCCGTTGGCTCAGGGCTGCAAACATCCGCTAACGCTCCGTTGGCTCAGGGCTGTGGCAGTTCGCTGTCGCCCTGAGAATTCTGCCCGGCGGCGATTCGGTCGATCGCGTTCAGGATCGCGAGGATCGTGCTTTCGACACTATCTGTGCTAACGCCGACGCCGCGGTAGGATCGCCCTTTGTGCTCGACCTCCACGTTCACTTCTCCGATCGCATCACGTCCGAGCGTCGCACTGCGAACCCGGAAATCTTTGCAGACCAGTTCAATGCCGGTGATTTTTTCGACCGCCCAGAACGCCGCATCGATCGGCCCGTCGCCCTGTTCAACCTGTTCGGTGAATTCTTTGTCGCCGTGCCCGAGGGTCACGCGAACGCGAGGTGTTTGGTTTCTCGCGCTGGTGACTTCGTAGTCGAGCAGTGTCCACTGAGTCGTCGACGTGCCGCTGATTTGCTGTTGCACGAGAGCGACGATGTCACCGTCGTAGATTTCTTTCTTTTTATCAGCGAGCACTTTGAAACGATCGAAGACCGATTGCAGTTGCTCTCCGTTGAGGGTGAAGCCGAGTTGTTTGGCGCGATCGGCGAGAGCGGCCCGACCGCTGTGTTTGCCCAAGACCAAATCCGTTTTTGAAAAACCGACTTCCTCGGGTGACATGATTTCGTAGGTGCTGCGTTCCTTCAGCATGCCGTCTTGGTGAATCCCCGATTCGTGCGCGAACGCGTTGCGGCCGACGATGGCTTTGTTTCGTTGGACGTTGATACCGGTCGTCTTGCTGACCAATCGGCTGACCGGAACGAGGCGTTTCGAATTGATGCCGGTGGTCAGGTGGAAGTAATCCTGGCGAGTTTTGATCGCCATCACGATTTCTTCCAACGCGGCATTCCCCGCACGTTCGCCGATACCGTTGATTGTGCACTCGATCTGTCCGGCACCTCCGGCGACTGCCGCCATCGAGTTTGCAACGGCCATCCCCAAATCGTTGTGGCAGTGGGTGCTGAGGACAGCCTTGTCCATATTGGGCACGCGGTCGCACAGCATTTTGAATCGGTCAAAGACTTCGCCTGGGGTCGCATACCCGACGGTGTCGGGGACGTTGATCGTCGTGGCACCAGCGTCGATGGCGGCTTCAACGACGCGGCACAGGAAGTCATGCTCAGTGCGGCAAGCGTCTTCGGGTGAAAACTCGACATCGTCACAGTATGACGCGGCACGTTTAACGCCGGCGATCGCCCGTTCGACGATTTCATCTGTGGTCATCCGCAATTTGAACTGCCGATGGATCGCGCTGGTGGCGAGGAACACGTGGATGCGTGCACTCGATGCGACTTTCAGTGCCTCCCACGCCCGATCGATGTCTTTGTCGTTACAGCGTGCCAAACCGCAAATCGTCGAACCGCGGACGGTTTGAGCGATTTGCCGGACGGACTCGAAATCCCCTGGCGAGGCAATCGGGAAACCTGCTTCGATCACGTCGACGCCCATGTCAGACAGCGCGGCGGCGACCTCGAGTTTCTCCGAAAGATTCATGCTCGCACCAGGCGATTGCTCGCCGTCGCGAAGCGTGGTGTCGAAGATGCGGATATGTCGCTGCGGAGATTCGGACGTCGGTCCGGAGGATGGCTGATCCGTTACGGTCGTGGTTTCAGACATGAGTTTTTCAGATTTGGGAATCTAGGTGACTGAAGGAATTGGGATAGGAAACGAGAGTGAGGCGATTTCGAGGGTCACATTCGGGATCACAAAAAAAAAGCCCGAGTCGCACAGTGAAGGCGGCTCGGGCTAATTCGTTTTTTGGTGGTGGTCGGGAAAGCGAGGCTCTACGTACCCACGACGAATCGGCTCGAGCTGCCGGGAAGCAGGCCGAGGTCGAGAATAAGTCGTAGAGCTAGTCGATTTCGCATGGCATCAAAATAAACAGTGAGTCCGGCAATGGTCAAGCCTGCCAAATGGGTTTTCGGTCGCGAGAACGTGCAAAATGAGCGATTCTCGTCCAACAACAGCTGGAAATACCGCCACATCAACAAAACAAGCCGAATTGACCCAAGGGGGGAGGCACCTTAGACTTTTCCGCTTTTCTTTTCCGGCAATTCTAAATGAATCAAGCGATCGCAAAAGCGGACACACTCATCGAAGCGATGGGGTGGATCCGTCGATTCCGTGGCAAAACAACGGTGATCAAACTCGGTGGCAGTTTGTTAGAAGATCGCACCGCGATGCACCACCTGTTGCTGGACGTGATCTTTATGGAGACTGTTGGGCTGCGTCCGGTCGTGGTCCACGGCGGCGGCAAAGCGATCACGCAAGCGATGGCCGACGCGGGAATCGTCGCACAATTCATTCGCGGTCGCCGCGTCACCGACGAACCGTCGTTGAAGGTGGTCGAGCAGGTGCTCGCCGGTGAGCTTAATGTCGAGCTGACCGAAATGATGGAGCGTCTGGGCGGGCGAGCCATGAATCTCTCGCCGCGCACGACGTGCGTGCTGCACGGGCAAAAAATGCTCGATCCCGATGGCGAGGATCTGGGATTCGTCGGTGAAGTCACGCGGGTTGATCGCGACGTGATCGAAAGCCTCGCCTACACGGATCAGGTCCCGGTGATTCCCTCGTTGTGCTATGACGACGAAGGTCAACTCTACAACGTCAACGCGGATACTGCTGCGATGGCTGTCGCGCAGTCTCTCGGTGCCGATAAATTAGTCTTCCTGTCGGACGTTAACGGTGTCCGGCGAGATGAGTCGGACCCGAATTCGATCATCCCTGCCATGTCCGCGGCTACGTCAAGGGAACTGATCGCCAGCGGGGTGATTCGAGGTGGCATGATTCCAAAAGTAGAAGCTTGTTTGGAAACGCTCGATCGCGGCGTTCAAAAAGTGCACATCATTGATGGACGTTTGCGACATTCTCTGCTGCTCGAAATTTTCACCACCGACGGAGTCGGGACTGAGATTCACGCATGAACCAATCCAATCGCGGCGATCATGAGTTGGACGCACTTGCCGGCATGATCTCGCCCACCGGACGCGGAGGTGAGTTTCTCGCCGATGCGGTTTCGCAATGGGCGCATTCCTATTGGGAAAATGCGTCCGGCGGAGGCACGGACTGGTCGGCGCGACTCGCCGAGCGATTGCGCGACGTCACCGGTCACGATGAAACGGTGATCGCGACGTGTTTGCCCGCGGGTTCACTCGAAGACCTGCTGCAATGGGCGATCGTCCTCTGCCGTCGACGACACCAATCCATCACGGTGCAATCGGACAATGCGAATTCGTCGAATGACGGTGGTGCAGCCGAATCACGCGTGCTCTGTGCCGTTGGCAGTGATCACGGCCGAGGCGTTGTCGGCCGGATGGCGAGCGGTCGAGCCGATCTTCGCGAACCGGCGTGGCCGTTGGTGCCAGGGTTCGTGCACGCGCCACTCGATTCCTTGCATCAACGGATCGACGACAGCACCGCGATGGTGTTGATCTCGCCCGTGGATTTGCACGAACAGGTCCAACCGATTTCACTCGAACAGTTGATCGCGATCCGTGAAGCCTGCGATCGCCATCATGCCGCGTTGGTGATCGATCATCGCAACCTTCCGCCGATGGGCGGTGGCCACTTTTGGATTCAAGACTCCATCGCCTCGGTGACGGCGGACGCGGTCATGATGTCCGCCGGGCTGAACGGCGGATGCGGTGGCGGCGTGCTGGCTCTCAACTCGGCCCTCGCTGAACAAATCCAACAACTAGAACCGGCTGATGCGAGCAGAGTGACCAGCGAGCAAGAGATGCCGCTCAGCCCTCAGGTAGCGGTTGTCGTCGACGCGACATTGCAACAATGGATGACCCTTTCGTGGCAGTCGACCGAATTGGATTCCCTCGCAACCTCCTTGGCCGAACGATTGGCTCGTCGAGAAAGTGTTCGCGATTTGCACGTGACGGGACGCTCGATCGGCATCGAACTCGACCTGCCTTCGCTACAATGGGCAGAGGTTGCCGCCGGTTTTGGACTCGCCGTTGCGACGGCGGGCGAGTTCGCAGTCCGCTTGCAACCACCACTGATCTTCGAAGCCGACGAACAATCGGAATTGCTCGATCGCATCGACATGGTTTTTGAAGCCATCGAGGAAGAAGAGCAGCGTTCGGACGAGCCTGTTGCGGAGGCTTCGCCGGAAGACTCCGAGGCATCGGAAGAAGACACACAATCCGAAG
Source organism: Aporhodopirellula rubra (assembly GCF_014192335.1). Lineage (GTDB taxonomy): Bacteria > Planctomycetota > Planctomycetia > Pirellulales > Pirellulaceae > Rhodopirellula > Rhodopirellula rubra. Next base: position 14,499 of record NZ_JACHXU010000020.1, read on the forward strand.
CCGAGTCCCTCGACGAAGTGGCGGACGCTCCTTCGGACATTGTGGACGATGACGAACTCGGAGACGACGAATCGGATGTCGAAGACGAAGAAGACAGCGACGAGAACCACGAAGAAGCGTTCGCGGACGATGAATCCGACAATGATGAACTCGACGAAGAAGAAATAGAAGACGAAGAACCAGAACACGACGAACTCGACGACGAACTGGATGAGGACGAGTCGGAAAGCGACGAGTTGGAACAGAAATCGTCCAACGAACTGGAATACGAGTCCGATGGTGAAGACGAGAACGAAGAAGATGAAGATGACGCCTCGGATGAAGATGAGTTCGAAGAAGAAGAGCAACTCGACGTAGACGAGATTGACGAAGACGAAATCGAAGACACTGACGACGATGAAGTGAAACGATCCCAATTCGAAGGTGAATTCGCCGAAAGCGAAGCCGACGATTCGGATTCGATAACCGATCCGGAGACCCAATCATGAGACATCTGCTAACTCTGTTCGATCTGACAACGGACGAACTGAAATCCATCTTAGCCACCGCCTGCCACCTCAAAGGTGAACTGCGTGCCGGGTTGCGACCACCAATTTTGGATCGCTACACCCTGGCGCTCCTTTTCGAAAAACCGAGCTTGCGGACGCGGGTCAGTTTCGAAACCGGAATGACGCAACTCGGTGGCAACAGTTTGTTTTTGGGCGAGGATGTCGGATGGGGCAAACGTGAATCTCCATCGGACTTCACCAACGTTCTCGGGCAATTTGTCGATGCGGTGGCCTGCCGCGCCAAAAGCCACGACCGCGTCGAACAACTCGCCAGCTTCAATGCGATGCCGGTGATCAACAGCCTCACGGACTTGTCGCATCCCTGTCAGGCGATCGCGGATGTGTTGACGATCCAAGAAGCGTTTGGGTCTCTCGAAGGTCGACACCTGGTCTTCGTTGGCGATGGCAACAACGTCTCTCGTTCGTTGGCGTTAGCCTGTGCGATGCTGGGACTACGCTTCACCCTCGCGTGTCCCGAAGGTTATGAACTCGACGACGAGTGGCTCGGCCGAATCAAAGAACGGTATCCCGACGCGAATTTGCGACAGGTCACCAATCCTAAGGAAGCGGTGAAGGAAGCCGATGCAATCTACACCGATGTGTGGACTAGCATGGGACAAGAAGCCGAGTCCAAAATTCGCCGCAAAGCGTTCGCGGACTATCAACTCAACGAAGAGTTAATGGCGTCCGCACCGTCGACCGCACGCGTGTTGCACTGCCTTCCCGCAGTCCGCGGCGAAGAGATTACCGACGACGTGATCGACGGCCCTCAAAGCGACGTAATCAACCAAGCCGGGAACCGCATGCACGCGCAAAAGGCGCTGCTGGTTTTCCTTCTTCGCCCCGAATGGATTCAAGAGAACGTCACGACCAAATAAGGTCGCGGTAGCAAACGATTTTTCTCGATACTGTGTCTGGGAATGCAGACTGAGCGGCCACGTCGTTTTTTAAAAACACTAGTTCTAAAAACACTGGGCAGGCACCAATGGACCGTTGCCGCGAAATGACGACGCTCAGTCGAGATCGAGCGGTGTTTCGTCGTAGCGAGGCTCAACGTGCAAGAAGGCCTTACGAATCGACGGTATCGTGGAAGACGAGTCCTGCGTCACCGTCATCGGGTTCCGCATCCGCTTGGCTAACCCATTTGATTGGTTCGGCGAGGACTTCATCGATGCCCGCGAAGTCATCCGTCACCACGGTCGATTCGCCGGCAGCTTGACTCGAAACGAGGTTCGTTGATGCGGCAACCGATTCACCCGAAGGGGCGGCGTCGGCCTCGCGGACATTGAGGTAATTGATCACACGCAGGGCATCGAGCGCCGTGATGACCCCATCGTTGGTCACGTCGATTTTGCTGCCTTCCGTGTCGTCCCACGTCAGCGTTCGCGAGCCGTTCAGATTGAGGTCGTTAATGACCTGCAATGCGTCAACAGCCGTCACCGTACCGTCTTGGCTGACGTCGAATGGATCTGCGGTGTTGTATCGAGGGCTATCAACGATCTTCGCGGCTAGAACGATCGGACCGTTCACCGAAGGGTTAACTTCGATCACATCGAAACCATAGGTAACCTGATCCGCAACCGCCGTGAGTCGGTACTGTCCCGCGGGAAGATCTTCGACCGAGAATCCACCATAGGCGTCGGTGTTCAAAACACCTGGCACTCCCGTGCGGATCGCGGTCATCCCGATCGATGTGTCCGCGTGCCCGGCGATCCGTATCGACGCGATCTCTCCATTCGGATCACTGACACCAAGCGTTTGTGTCTCACCGAAATCGAGTTGCCCGTCCGCGTTGCTCTGCAAATCCGTGGTCGCTCGATCGATCAGTTCGCCCGCGGCATTGTAGGCTTCGAATCTCCCATAGGAGGATTCACCCGACTCCAAACCAACGATGTCAACTTCGACGTAGCTGGTCGGCTCATCAAGTGTTGCTCGAACACTCACACGCTGGCCTAGCCGCGGCGTCCAGAACTGCAACTGCGGGTCAAATACCTGAAACAGTGGGAGGTTGTCCAACGAGCCAAACGCCCTGGCTTCGACGTCGGACGTCATTCCGATGAGGCTTCCGACGAGAGTGATCCCATCAACCGTACTGAGCTCGGTATTCAGTGGTGTGTCGGCCGCGTCAAAACTACCTCGCGGAAGCTCACTGCCGTCGTTGGATTGAATGGTCAGTGACACGTCACCGAGGAGTGGCTCACCCAATGACGCAACTCCGTTGGAATCCAGATCGAGAAACGCGTATCCCGTCAGGCTCGTGTTGCTCGACAACAGCGGAATCGTTGGGGTGGCGGAGAGGATTTCGCTCGTGATTCCGGTTTGAGCATCGACGACTCTTAATTGAATCGTTGAGAAGTCTGACGGGACCGCAATATCGAGATCAAACGTTGCCGTGTAAGTGTCTGGTTCGGCGAGCGTTTGCCACGGCCCGTTATCGATCGACGCTTCCAATCGGCTGACGCGGTTCAGCGTGATGTCGCTTTGGTGCCCTGACGAATTCAGGTTGGCGAGCGTTCCGACGGACGCTTCGCCGACGAATTCAAATTGAGACGTGTCGGTGTTGTAGCCACCGGTTCCGACTAAATTCAACGGCACGTCGAGTACATCGAAGATGCCGTCACCGTCACTGTCTTGCCAGCCGACCTGAGCCAACGTTGAGGCGGCCGAGGTATGCGAAACGTAGGAGGCGACGAGACGCTCGTAGCCCGCCATGATGCTGTCTTCTTGTTCGAATCCAGGCGTCGGGTTGTCCCATGCGTTCAGGTTTTGGGTGTCGTAGTAGCCGCGACTGTTGGCGTAATTCCCGCCGCCGGAATACTCATCCATGGCCCAGAAAATGTGCCCCATCTCGTGAGCAATGGTGCTTGAAGGACGCGTCGAAGGCGTGACCATGTACAACCCGCCCGCGAATGCAAACGCACCGCGGAAGGAGCCGCCGCTCGGGAAGAATCCGTCGGTATCCTCCGAAGAATCGGCGACGAAGATAGAGAACGCCCAGTCGGTTCCGAACTTCTCACGTTGGGCGTTGTTGAACGCAAACATGCCCTCATCGAGCTGCAACGATCCGTCGATTTCGGCAAAGTCGAGAAAATCGCTGACGTATTGGTTGTAGTTGTCGCTGACGCGGTTGATCGGCTCGTAGCCAGTCTCAACCGGAGTTCGGGCATACGTATCGTCAATGACGAACTCGAGCGAATGAACCGTGTCGAGTTCATCGAGCGCGTCGGACCACCAATTCACCCCCGTCGTAATGTTAGCCAGCACCGCGTCAATTTCCGCGGCGGTCCAATCCTGTGCGTTGGTGTCGATCGATCCATCGGACTCCAAGAAGATCGGCGTGACCGTGACGGTGCCGAGCAAGAATTCCGCCGTGTCCTGGGGCGTTGCTCCGAATGGCAATTCAGCCGCCATCACCCGCCGACGCTCGAGAATTTCGAGCTTCGGGCGTCGGAAACGCTTTCGGTGGCGATCGGGACGCGGCACAGGCGGTACTAGGCAAATGAGGAGAATAGAGACCAGCGACGTGCGTCATCGGGTACGCAACGATCACGCCAGTAAATGGTTAGACGCGAGAAACTCCAGAAGAGTTTCATCAAATCCGATCACACAGCCCCGCCGGGGGGAAGGGTCTCCCGGTGCGGTTCCTTGTCAGAGGATTCGACGATTCAGAAAACGAGCGTGTCGAGCCGATTCGCCCCGTCGAGAACGATCAACATCGTCTCGCCGGGGAATTCCGGTTCGTGGTGCCTGGTTCAGGGGCTTTCGGATGAAAATCCCCTAACTCTCGCCCGCCACACGTCACATTTTCCGTCGTCCGTCTATCTCCTAGTTTGGTTCGAACTCTCCTCAGATCATCCCAACTCGGCGAAAAAATCGTCGAGCACCGAGACGTCGTCATCCGATCGCGACGGTTGTGCGTCCTGACGGTCCTGAGCGAGCGTGTCGACGATTCCGTCGAGTTGCATCGTGGCAGGCGAATCGAACACGCTCGTCTTGGACGTTTCGCTGATCGATTCGTCGAGTGACGGTGAGTCCGCCGCAACCGGCATCGGTTCGCCCGATGGGCTCGATACGGTCTGCGTCGAAGTCGGAGCAACGGTCGGATCGAACATGATCGTCGAATTCGTCGCCATTACACCTTCGGCAACCGGCGAGTAAGCGACCGACTGAGTCGATGTGCTCGCGAGCGGCTCCGATCCTGGAACTTCACCAGGACGGTTGTTGGCGTTGAGCCAGTTAATAACTCGCAGTGCGTCGATCTCGGTGATCATGCCGTCACCGTTGACGTCAGGATACTTCGGCAACGACAAACCAGCTGGCACGTTCGTTAGGTCGACTCCACCGCCGTTCGCGTTGAGCACGTTGATGATCAACAAGGCGTCCAGTGGCGTAACCGCACCGCTGTCGTTGACGTCTTCGACCTGAGTACGCCCCGTGAAAGGATTGTTCACAACGGTGTAAACATAGTCTTCGACCTCACCGGCGTTGGTGGCTCCAACAGGTCCCAGTCCCGCTTCATAGCTGAGGCGGAATCGGGCCTGAACGTCACCGAGTTGAGCCGTCGAAGGAACGGCAATCTCCAACGTGTTGACCAAGAACGGTGTGTTGGCAGGGAATGTGAACCGGTTCACTTCTCCGGCGGATTCCTCAAACGCACCGTCGCCGTCCCAGTCGAACCAAACGTCGAGGTAGCTGGTTTGCGATGGAGATGGTGCTCCGGCACGTTGATTGATCGAGACTTCGAAGTCACTGGTGAAGCCAGGCTGCAACGTACCGAGCTGGATCACACCGTCATCGATGTCGAGGTCATCATTGGAACCGTTAACGTCGGCCGTGACCGAACCGCCGAGGAACAACACGTCATCGTCATTGTCAACGATCGTGTGGCTCGGTCCGCCGGTTTGGATCGTGGTTGGGTAGTTCTGCCCGTTGCCGAACGTCAGCGACGCGTCCCCGTAGTCGGACAGTTCACCGACAAGGATTTCAACGCGGGAGCTGACCTGTTCGCTCGCCGGTTGGAGACGGTTGCCCGCTTTGTCGGCGATGAATTCGGTCACGACTGCGTCACCGATCGGCGTCGTGTCGGTCTTCAACAACACACGGTTGTCGATTTGTCGAACATCCGTCCCGTCGACTCCGCCGAGTCCGGCCGCAAGTGCGGCGTCTCCGAACGCTTCGGCGACAGTGTTGGCGTCATCGTTGTAACGAATGACAACGGCTTGTGACGCCGGGTCGCCCGGCGAACCGACTTGTTCGATTACGGTTCCCGCGGTGCTGAGTCGGATGTCCGAGTCGCCACCGAGAGTGATCTTACCGCCACCATGGTTAATCGGTGTCAACGATGGGAAGATGAGCGAAACCGCCGACACGATCGCATTAGCGAGCGAGTCCGGTGATCCGCCGAATCCGCCACCGAAGACGGTTACCGGTGTGGCACCTGCGTTGAGCAAATCGCCGTCGAAGTCGATCTCAAACGTGACCGGGGTTCCCAGTCCGCTCGCGATTGTGAACGTTTGGCCGTCCTCAACCGCGGTCGAAATTTCACCTTCGGTCGTTGGGATTTGCATTCCAAATCCGAGCGAAACACCAATGCTGCTGTTGCCCGTGATCAACGCACCACCGTTTAGAGCCGTCAACGAAATCGGTCCATTGGTTCCGCGTACCCGGAAGACACCCGAGGCACCGGATGCTTGCAGGTCGAGGTCCTCGTCTTGGAACCCTTGAATCAATGCCTGCACCAATTCGCGAAGCGATGCGTCCGCTGCGACTTGCAAAACGACTCGATCCACATCGGGGTCGATCGCGGCGATGATCCCGTCGGTGTCGAATTCGAACGCGACCTCTCGGGTGCCGTCAAACACCACGATCGTTTCGTTGTAATTCGTCAGACGCGAACCATCGATATCGATGTCAATTTGCGGCAACAACTGAACGTCGAGTTCCTGGTTCACTTGGCGGAACATCGCGTCTTCATCGAAACTGACGTAGGCCAGATCGCTGTTGGCGTGAGTTCCGAGCAATTGCATGCGGCCCGTTGTGCTGGTGCCGTCGTCTTCCAGGTAAACCGCTTCGATGTTCAGCACGCTAGGTTGCGATGCCGATAGATCGTTGATCGCTTGAGTCAACAACAAGGCGACTCGTTGAGCCGATGCCGTCGATGGCAGACGGATTGCGTAGTTGCCGGTCGCGGTGACGATACCATTGACCACTTCCTCAGTGATGTCGGTAACGAATTCGAACGTGACGGGCGTGTTTACGCCATCGAACACGGTGATCGTTTGGCCGTTAATCGCAGAGCTGGTCAATCCGGTCAACGCGTCGGTTTCGGTCAACGCTGCCGATGGCACGGCGAGTTGGATACCGAGTTCCGTTTCGAGAATTTGACCATCGATAAAGGTCTTCTCACCGTCGGCGTACTCGAGTCCGGTTTCGGCTTTCAGGACAGCGTTGTATCCGTCCGCACTGCCGGCTTCGGTACCGAGGAACTCAACCGTGTAAACAGCGTTATCGGCCCAAATGCCAGCGATCGGAGTGATTCGAATCGTGTTGTCGGACGGCTCGTAGGAGAACTTGTAGTCTCGGCCTTCTTCGAGCAACTCGACGGTGGTGCTGCCGACGACCAAACGGGTCACCAACAGATTCTCACTCGTGACGGTGTTGTCATTAACGCCCACGCCGTATCCGGTATCGGCAGGAACAATTCCATCGATCAGTTGAATTTCAAAGGCGTCATAGATCGTGCCTTGCGTGATCGAACGGCCGAACAGATCGCGTGTTTGATCGAAGATCAGATCTTGACCACGTGGCGACGTCAGGACGAAGCGAGGTCCTTCGTTGTCAGTCCGCTCTTCCGCACCGCGATCAATGAAACCGCTCAATCCGACACCAAACGAAGCATCGAACGTTGGATCATCAACCCGCAGTTGACCGTTGGCGTCGAACGTCGGTGCAAGAATTGGGCTCGAAGGCAGTCCGAGTGAGTTCCGCAGCGAGATCAACGACGCACGATCCTCGAGCGACGCGATGCCGCTGTCGATGATCGGGGTGCGTGATTGAGGCGTGAAGATCAGGTTGAAAGCGTCGACGAACACTGAATCGCTCGCGTCGATGAACTGGGCCGATTGGCCGATGCCGTCGATGCCTGCGATCAGCGATGCCAGATCGTTGCGATAGTAGGTTGTTCCACCGATGACGGTGAGGCTAGCCGAAACGTCGATCAGACCGCTTGCGAGAGTCGGAGTCGGAGCAACCGACAATCCGACTTCGAAGTTGCTAACCACATTGTTGAGCAGTGTCGGTGCCGCGTTGTCCGCGACTCGGATGCCTGTTTGCCCGGCAACAAAGGTGTCACGAGGAACGGTCGAGATCGCACCCACGGCGTCAATGTCCGCACCGCCGGGACCGAAGTTATTCGTTCCCGATGGCGAAAGGTCAGTCAATCGCACGTAGGAGAAACGATCGCTCAGGCCAAAGCCGAAGGCGTCGAGGTCGATCTTGTTTTCGAGTCCGAATATCTCACCCACGTTGAAATAGGTGACGTTGTCGCGACTGATCTCGACACGAACACGTTCAGGAATACCGGTTTCGAAAATGACGAGGTCATCGATACCGTCACCGATTCCCATCACTGCCGATGGATTGCTCGAACTACCCGTCAACAGATTGTCATCGAATGCAAAGACGGCACTTCCGCCCGATCCGAGCGAGAAGGTGAACAAGCCGTTTTCAGGATCGGTCGTCGAGACGCCGAAGCAATCCGGCGAACCGAGAGCGGCTTCACTATCGGTGAACGATTCCTCGACATCAGGGCCATGAACCGTTTCACTGTCCAGGACGCTGTCCGCAAACGAGATCGCACCGAGAGGGAAGAACGTCGATTCGAAGATCTGCGAACCGAGGTTCGCGGTTTGTTCGATCGTTCCACCAACGAGCGTATTGTTCAAGATACGGTCGAATCCGACAGGGTTCTCGGATGCGAAACCGCTGTTTTCCAGACCGCTGATGTCGATACCGACGTCTTGGTTAAACGCAAAGGTGTTGTTGCGAACAACCACACCTGGGATCAGGTTTTCCGTGTTGAGTTCAAGGAAGTTGCGAGCGTAAGTCACCAACGACGGGGTCGCGTCGATCGGATCATCCGAAATCACGGACTCGGACGCATCACGCGAGATTTGCAAACCGGCGTCTTCGTTGTGAATGAACCGACTGTTCTCGATCATGATCACACCCTGTTCGGTACGATCACGGTTGGTGTCACCGCGAAGATCGTCGGTCGTCGTCGAAACGAATGCGGTGGCTCCGATCGCGTTGGTGCGAATCGATGTTGCACCGGAGAGGTTGATGCGAGTATCGGGCACACTGCCGGGGGTGTTGGCGCGGGTCAGGTTACCACGCATTGCCGAAACGCCGAGCACGGTGCTGACCTGTTGCGAACTGATCCGTCCGATGATCGTGTCTGCGACTTCTTCCGCAGTCGCGTCGGCGGCGATCTGAACGAGCACACGGTTAGCATTTTGTGCGAAGCCGTTGCTATTGCCGGCTGCATCGAGGACGTCAAATTCGAACGTCACCCGGTTGTTTTCGCCCGCGATCGTGAAGGTCGACCCGTCAAGAATTTCCGATGCCGGCTTGGTCACCAGCGAAACGCTCGACGACACCAAACGCTCGTTGGTATCGAACGCACGGAAGCGTGCGTCGACCAAGTTCGGAGCACCTTCGAGGACCGCTCCCGAAGCAACGTATTCTGATGCGTCGCGGATCTCGAGTTGATAGGATCCCGATGATGTCGGACGTGGTGATTCCGCAGGCGATGTCAGCGACAATTCACCGGAATCCACGAAGACTTCCTCGGCCCCAATCGGGGTTGCTGCGGTGACCATTTCACCCCGTTCAGCGAAACCGATGATGATGTCGTCGATGTACGCACCTTCGGAATCATTGGCCGAAGCTCCGGCCTGATAGTCGCCACCGAAACGATCGCCGTAACGTTCTGCGGTCGAGACGAATGGACCGAGTTGGTCGGCGTCAAAGTTCATGTTCGGTAATCGGACGGCCGATCCGGCAACCGGGATCAGCGATGTGTCGCCACCGGCGAAGCGTTCCGCCAATGCGGCTTGCAATGCGATCGCGACGTCTGCGGCGGAGTCACCACGACTAACCGAAATCGGCGTACCGGTCAGTGGTTTCTGGTTGCTCGCGGCCAATCCGTCTGCGGCACCGTCGGTGACTTCGGCGGCACCAACGCTGACGATTCCGGCACCGCCGAATTCGACGCTCGCACCGGACGCGACAATGTTCATGTCGGCTTCGATCGAGATACTCGCGGCGTATCCACCGGTTTGGGCTGCGTCTGCGGTACCGGAAATACGGGGATCGTAGGTCGAGTTTTCAGGGCCGCTGATTCCGATGTAGTACAACCCGTTGCTCGGGATGACCACAGAGATGGTGCCGTCAGCAATGTTCTCGACAGCGAGCGTTCCACCGCCGGCGGCGAGCAGTTCGATGCCGTCTTCATCGAAGAAGCGAACGTTGTTATCGACGCCTGGCTGATCGGACGTGACACTGACACTAACAGTTGTCCCGGCAGCAAGGTTGTCGATGCTAACCAGGTCGACATCACCGCGGTTGGTGATCAGTGTCGGAGTGATCGTGCCGAGCGTTCCTCGGCCGTTGACGATCAAGTTGCCGCCACTGTAAGCAATCGGCGTGGCTTGATAAGTCAAATCGTTACGACCGAGTTCACCGGCGGGGTTCGGGTTGCCGAACGGGTCGGTCGGATCCGATGGGTCGCTGAAGTCGAACTGATCGATCGAACCGTATGCGGGCGTTTGGATGCCGAAGGTGCTTTCGACGATCGCTTGCAATTCGCCGGCAACGTCGGCTTGCGTCACGTCGCTCCCCAACGGAACCGACACTTGGTTCACACCAACGTTTCGCAACCCATCATTGAGCACGAACTCGACATCGTCGATCGTGACAATGAATACCGCGTCGCTGTTGGTGTAGTAGTTGTCGAGAATATTTGCCGTCGGAACGAGTTGGCCGTAGTCGACCGCAAAGTCCGTCTCGCCGATCAGCGAACCAATCACAAACGCAACATCGTCGGCAGACAAATCGTCCAAGCTGGTCGCGTCGGTGCCGTTGATCGACAGCAATTCGAAGAGCGAGAAGACATCCACTTGGCTGCGACGGGCGAACAGATCCGTGTTGAATCCGAGCGTCAGGTCGCTTCGCTGAGTGTCACCGTCGAGCAGAACGAATTCGGTGCCGTTGAGGTAAACAGTGAACAGTTTATCGGGGTTCTCGGCATAGTACGCATCGGGGTCGACACCGATTGGGATCGGATTGGCGTCGTAGAATTGCTCGATCTCGGTGCCTGTTGGCAGCAATCGGGCCAAGTCAATTTGTATATCAAACGTTTCAGCGACCGCACGAGCGATATCGCCCGCAGTCAGCTCGGCGAGAGTCGCACCGACGGGCTGACCAGCGAGCAAATTGATCGAGATCACTCCGGCAGGCACCGTACGAGTGCCGTCATTGAGCAGATAGGTTTGACCGTCGACAGTGAATGTCGACGTCGCATTCGGATCTTGATAGAGCTGTTGGAGCGAGATGCCCGATGAGAACGTGACGACAGGAGCCATGTCGATCGAGAAGCTCTCGCCGTTGATGATCAACGTTTCACCGTCAATCAGCTCGCTCGCCGCGACAGTGCGGATTTCGTCAGTCAGCGTCGAGGTCGTGCCGGCGGTCGAGAATTCGATCCGCAGCGAAAGACCACTTTGGCCCGCGAACTCTTCCAGCGAGACGCGTGCTTGTCGCCACGTTCCGGTGTTGTCATAGAGTTGCTGCACGTCGACATCGATCGAGTCGTCGTAAACGCCGATTTGGGCCGGATCGTCGAACTCGTCATCGAACAACCCGTCGCGACGTTGTTCGTTGTTCGTTGCGACGAGATGCTCAACACCGTGCTGGTCGACAACATAGACGCGAAGCGTGTCTTGATCTTCGCCGAACAGGTCGAAGTCGTCGTCGCTCGCGGAGTCGTCATCGACACCGTCGGTTTCCAGGAAGTAATTGAAGTACATGGTCGGCAAGTCGGCCGCCGAGTATCCCTCCAACGAGAACGCGTTGGACTGAACCGTTCCGCGTGCACCGCCGGGGAAGTTGTATGTTCCCTGAACGTCCTGCCCGTCTTGGCGAACGTTCTCAGCCGCCGTATTGATATTCTGCACCGGAGCTTCACCGGCACCGTAGTTACCGTTGAACGCAGCGGCGGTGTAATTGAACACGAGCGAATTGTTCGCGTCGCCTTGATCGGGACGGGCGCCATGGTAAGCGTCGTTAATTCCGTGACCTTCATCTGAATCACGTGCACTGGTGACGTGCCACAGGTTGTAATCCAGCGTCGCAAAGTCGAGACCTTGTGCGTTGAAGATGCCGGTGCTGATCGACGTGCGTCCGCCGGCGAATACCGCTTGCAATTCGCCGTCGAGGTTGAACGCGTGGATGTCACCGTTGCTCGTGATACCGAACAGGATTTGCCGTCCTTCGGCGTCACGCAGACTGTTAGGCCCGGCACGAAGACCGGAGAAGTTGATGCCGATCAGGTCGGTCGACGAGGCGACGTATTGGCCCACGTTGGCGTTGCTGCCTGCACTGCCGTTAAATCCAAGGAATCCGGACGGAACACGGTAGAGTCCCCCCGCATCGGAGACCGCATACAGGTCGTTGCCGACCAATTCGATACCCGTAATGGATCCACCGTTAGCGAAGCCGCCCAATCGGAGGTTTCCGGCGGCCGAGTTGGCGTCCACGACAACACCGGTGATTTGAACCGCACGGCCCAGTGAGGTGCCGATCACGGTCGGCAATGCACCGCCCGCGTTTTGCGTCGCAATCGCTTGAACGATTCGGTTGGCGATCGTTTCGGCGGAATCCGTCGGCAACAGCGTGACCGGAACCCGACCGGGCTGAACCAATTGACTTCCGTTCAGCGTGAGGCCGCTGACCGGGTTCGCGTTCGGTGGGGTCAACGTGACCGCGGTGGCAGTTGGGAATGCCAATTGCGTTCCCTTGAACGAGACCGGAATGCCTGGCGATTGGGCCTGGATTGCGGCAGCGAGTTGCTCGATGAAGACCGTGTTGCTGGCCGTGCGATCGATATTCACGATCACGTTGCCCGGCGTCGTTGGATCCGGTGCGTTGGTCAATTCGAAGGTCACCGGTGCACGTCCCGGCAGCGTCACTGACAGCGTCGTGCCGTTGGCGATACTCGCCGGGTCGGACGAGATCAGCGTGTAACCTTGGTTGAGTTCGAAGGTAACGAACTGCGTACCGTTGGTCAGAGTGAAGTTATCACCGTCGAACAGTTGCGGAACCGCAACGCCAGCGGCATTGACTTCTGTCGCCGACGAAATTCCGATCACGTTGGCGTCATCGGGTTGTCCGTCGTCTGGATCTTGGCTCGTATCGATCTGGCCGACTTCACGGATGTTCGTACCCGCACCGGCGTTGGCCAATGTGAGGTCGAAATCGGGGCCCGTCGCTTCACCGGTTTCTTCATCGAACGCATACAAGATGTTCGTGGTGTAACCTTGACGGTTGAAGTTCAACCCTGGGGTCAAACCTTGACGAACGACCGGGCGATCGGCGACCAAGTAACCGGTTTCTTCACCGAAGCGGTTACGGATCGTAATCGCTTCCACGATCAATCCGTCATCGCTGTCTTCATCGAGAACCTGGACGGCGTCTTCTTCGATTTCCAAATCGTGAGAAGTCTCAATCCCGGTGTTTTCCAACGGTGTGATCGTGCCGTTAACCGTATCGATGCGGGCGTAGGTGTAGTTGCCGTCATCGAGTTGTTGTGGAACGGTGTATCCGAACAGTTCGCCGTTGGCGGTAAACGCGACGTCGAGAATCGTTGTTCCGAATCCGCCAAGAGTCGCGTAGCGAGCACCGGTGAACGGGTTAACCAAGAACAATTCCGTGCCGCTGTTGACGTACAGGAAAACGTCGTCGAGCGTGTGTTCGATGATCGAATTGTTATCGAACAAGACTGGCACAACTGGGCCCTCGGCGACCTGCGTGTAGGCCGACGGGTTCCCGAGGTTTTCGAAACCTTCTTCCGCGATTCGGCGAGTGCTGTCGACAGGTTCGAGGCGGATCAGCGGGTTGGTCGGGTTCCGAGTGGTGAATTGATCCAGCTGCGCGGGGGCTTGGAACTTGTTCGAAATCGCAACGTAGTAGGTGCCTTCGGGAAGTTCAGCCGAACCGATGTATGGGTCGGCGGTACCGTAGGATCCGCGAGACAGATCCGAGGTGCTGGTCGCCCCCGAAGAATTCATGTCGTCGGCGATATTCGAATCACCACCGATCAGAACGAGGTTACCGGCCGCGTCAAAGACGTACAGCGAGAGGTCAGCACGCGAGGCGCCGTCGGCGTAATCGATATCGAAAACGGTCGCGAGATACATGGCCGCATCGTCACGAGTGAGCTGCTGATATTCGATCTCAAACTCGAACCAATCGACATCGTTGGTGTCGTCGATGAAGCCGGAGATATTCTTGGCCAAGCGGTCCGAAGACAGAGGGCCAGCACCATTGTTGAGTTCCACATCGACGCGGTCGACCGTCGCGGAATCACGCGAGATCAGAATCGATCCGTCAGGCTGCACAACGGCAGCCGGGTCGAGTGCCGGGTCGCCGGAGAACTGCGTGTCGTAAAGACCGAGGCGTTGAGCGTTACCGAATGTGCCGTTGTCGCCCGCGGTTTCGAAATCTTCACCCGCGAGTGGGCTGTGCAGCGGTCCTCCGATGATTTGCACGCCGTTGTCGGCATACATGACATCGCTATAGCGGATTTGAGTTCCAGCAGAAACATCGGCCTCTTCGATCCGAATCTGCAATTGGTATGAACCCTTAGTCAATCCGTTACGCAATCCGCCGGTTTGATTTTGGAGTGAATCTTCGTTGTCGGCAACGTTGCTCGTATCGCCCACCACCATCGGGCTCTTTCCATCACTCGTCAGCGTACTCTTCGAGCTGGTCGAAAGTGCACTGCGGACACGGACGTGATAAAGCGTGCGTTGTCCAACCACGCCGGGCAGGATCACTCGCATTCCGGCGTCGCGACTGTTGATCGAATAGTTGTCTTGGAAGGCAACCAAACCAGCACTCGAGTCGATTTGACCGGTAGCCAAACCGAAGATCGAATCGATATCGAGAGCTTGATCGCCTCGACCGGTTCGAGCACTGATCAACGCTCGCAATTCTTCGCGACGTGCGGCGGTGTTCGGGTCGGCCGCGTCAAGGCTCAAAAGTTCCTCGATCAATGCAGCTTCCGCCATCGCGTCGTCCGACAACACCAACGTTTGGCCGTTGGCGTTAACGAGTTCGATGACCGTATCGACGCTCAAATTTGTGCGATCGATATCCAACCAAACCTGTGTGCCAGCCTCAGCAACGAACGAGTAAACATCGACATCGCTCGCACTGGACAATTCACCGTCGACGATCAGGCCGAGCTGGCGGTTCTCATCTCCCGATGCACGATCCGGTGCGACTTCACCGACAAACTGTGCACGGCTGGCAACCGCGTTGGTATCACTGAGACCGACGTTGGATGGTTCGTTTTCGGATGTGATCGACGCGTTGGAATCGGACGCCGCTTCGCGGATCACGATGCCATCCCATCCACCGGGCGTCGGGGTATTGTTGGCTCCGTCGGTATTCAGGTTCGCCAGGCCAGAAGGCGTGAACCCTGCACCCACGGTATCGTCAGCGAGCGAAGTCAGCACAACAGGGAAGTCCGGTTGCCCGATCACTTGCAGGCTGCCACCGATACGGTCAGCGATGCCATTCAATTCGTCTTCGGCGGTATAGCTATTACCACCAACCACGATGCCAGCCTGACGGCGAAGCAACGCATCTTCTTGGAATGGAACTTCACTCTCGGGGAAAATCGTGCCGGTGTCGATACGAATGACATCATTCGGCTCGAACGTCAAACCAGCGATGTTCAGGAACATTATGCCATTGATGACGATCAGGCGACCGTTGTCGAAGCCGTTGAGCGATGTGCCGCCGATGTCCAGCGTCGCGTTGTCGAAGGCACCAAGATCAAACTCAGGGCTGAGTTGAATTCCGGCGAAGGTATTATCAACGATGGTCGCGCCGGTCGTTTCTAGAATGGTCACTTCAACGAAGTCATCGCCAATCTCGACACCAAAATCGAAGTCAGTCGCGTCCGCCGGTGTGACGGACGTGAAATCTCCGGGTTCGTCGAGCGAGCCATCGAATACGAAATCGGCATCACCAGGAACAGGAAGGTCCGCCGGTTCGGTTGCCGTGTTGACGGCAGTGATGAAGATCGTTTGTTCGGGAATATCGCCGAGCGTATCGAACTTCACGACCAAGGAAGCCCGTGCATCGCTTTCGATACGCAGGCCGCCGTAGATGTGCTGGTTCGGCACTTCGATCGTGTCTCGAACGATGTGCACAATGTCCGTATCGTCCCAGACGACTTCCGTTGCCACGGTGCCACCACGAACTTCGAGTCCCGCGAGGCTGTCGCTGCTGTTTTCGATCAAGTTGCCCTTGATCAACGGACCGCTGTTACCACGCAACTCCAACGCATCGATTCCGCCCGTCGAACGTCCCGGATCGGTTTGCTCTTGCCAGGTGAAACTGTTGACGTCGAAGGTCATCGTTGGACCGTTGCCGTCGATGAACGTATTGTCAATGATCACCGGTTGTGATCCGCGAACGAAGATCGTTCCGCTGGCGTTATTGACGCGTCCGACACGTTGTTCGCGTGGGTCGTCAGGGTTGTTATTGCTGTTGCTGCTGTCGTTAACAAACGAGCGTCCGTCGTCGTTGTTTTCGAAACGTGTGTTCGCAATCCGCAAATCGCTCTGGTGTGCTTCGATCACGTTGAAGCTGGCAAAACCACCTTCGACACGCGACGTTCCACCACCACCGGCAATCACACCGTGGTCGATCGAAACATCGGCACCAAACGCGGCGTAGATGCCCGCCCAATCCCCTGCGTCGCCGCCCGATGGGGCACCCGGTGTGGAGTCTTGAGCGAGACCGTTGGTGTTGAATGTTCCGCCCGTTCCGTAGCGACGATCGTTCAAACTGGTCAACACGATCGGTGCCGTGTCAGTACCTTCGGCGTACAATCGCGAACCGAACGTGACTTCGATGCGGGCGTCGTTCAATTTGACGATCGTGCCCGGATCGATCGTGAGACCTGGATCGAGTCGGCCCGACAACGCGAGGCTGGCTGGTCCGATACGATCGGGATCCAATGGGGTCAGACCGGTTGCGATGGTATCGGTGAACGATGTGTCGGACGTATTCAGACGACCGACTCGGGTGAATTCACCATAGATAGGCTGGCCATTGACATCCGTGCCGGTAACGGGGGCACGATACAAACGACGTCCGGTGTAATCCGTACCCGAGACGACCGTTGGCAAGTTATTCAGTCGAATCGCACCGGTCGCCGACAACGTCACGGTCAGGCTCGCGTCGCTGGCGGCACTTTCGAAACCGTCGCGAGTGACATACGTCATCCGATAAGCATATTGTCCCTGAGGAATGTCGCCGTTATCGATCGTCGGCGTGTTCACAGCGCCTGTGGCCTGGGTGAGCAGCAAGCTCGGGCTTTCGCTGAGACTCACCGGTCCGCCAGGGTTTCCTTCAATGAGAAGGTTCTCGATCAAGATGTGAACAATGTCGGTGTCATCGAAGCGAGCATTCAAGTCGAGCGTTTCGGTGCTGCCACCGCTCGGCGTACTGATTCGAATGAGCAGACCGTTGTAGGTGTTGTCCGTGATCGTGTTACCACGAATGTGTGGACCGATGCGAACAAAGTCGCTCGTGAAGTAGTCCGACAGTCCCGCACCAGCGGCGATTTCGTTTTGGAAACGCGATTCGTCGAACCGAGTCTCGGCAAAGGTGTTCGGCGTCGCTGCGATCGCGGCATCACCGGACTGCGTGATCATGCTGTTGATGATCGTGGCCCGCGATTCAGCCAATTCGATCGCGGAAACCGTTCGCAAACCGCCGTCGACGCGAACTTGACCACCGGCGTTTTGAATGTCGGCGTATTGGATGTGATTGAGGAAGACGCCGTTCTCTTCCATGTTCGTGCGGCTGTCGTCGGCGTAGTCAATGTCGCCGCGAATTTCGATACCGCCCCACGTGCCCTTTTGCGGATTGGTTCCGAAGCCGACCAGTTCAACGGGGCTATCAGGCGTACCGAGAACTTGGATCGACGAGCCACTGCGGTCGACCGAAGCCGACGTGCTGCCAACACCGATTCGGCTGCCGGACATTTCAAACCGGACGCCCGCATCGAGAACCAAGTTCACGTCTTTGGGAACGTCGATGGTAGTCAATTCACCGTTAGTCAGAGCCGAACCGAGTTGGGTGCGGCCGATCTTATAGGTGCCACCGCTGACGACACGAACGACTTCAACCGGGTTATTGCTGAGTCGACGCCCCTCGACGCTAGCGAACGCTTGATTGAGCGTGCTGAACGGGTTGGTAATCGAACCAGGTATGCCGGTTCCGGCGGTCGTGCCTGAGTTGTCGACGTAGACCGTTGTGTTGGCGTCGTTGGGTTCAAACCAGAATTGGAACAAACCACCTTCTTCGCCATCCGCATCACCGTCGAGGATGTTCACACCGTCCGAAATCGCTGACAAGGTGGTCGTCGTCGGTGTGAACGTCATCGCGACTTCGTAGTCGCCTTCACTGACGCCGCCAATACCGGTGCCCGCAATGATCGGATCGTATTGATCGTTGCCCGACGCGCTGACGCCAACGACGTAGGTGCCTTTCTCGACTTCGATTTCGATCATCGAGTCGTTGCTGAAGTAGTCATCATTCGCCGCAATCTCGATCGGCAAACCGCCTTCGATCTTGTAAAGCCGCAGCATCGTGTCGAGCGTGCTCGACGATGCCAATCGTTCGGCGATCGTCGAGATATTCAGCGTGCCCTTGTTGGCGAGCGTGAACTGATACAAGTCAATGTCGTTGCTCTCGGGGCGATACAAGAACTGCCCGTTGACGATATCCGCGGGACTCGGGAACAAAGACTCGTTGGTGTCCAGCAGGTCCGCAGTCGTCGAAGGAATCGCATCCTGAGTCAGTTGAGTCGGGTCGAGAACGCTGTCGGTGGACTGAGTGATGGGCTGTGGAAGGTGATCGGCATAACCATAGCCGAGCAATTGACCGATGCCCAAGAACACGCCGCGGAAGAATTCACCGCCGGTGAAGTCATCGGTGCTTTGGTCGAAGTCCTGACCGTCGAGAACGATCAATTGGTTACCGTTAACCGGGAGCGAATCGACTTCGAGTGGCAGGAACGTGTTGCCCTGATCATCGAGTTCGCGGCTCGCCACGGTGACACCGCCAGCGGCGCTGTTGACGCGTGCCGTCGTTCCGTCGAACGTGCTCGACAATTCGCCCACGCCGATGCTGTAAACGGGGCCGACTTCGCCAGTGAAATTAGGACTCGTGATCGCCGCAGCGGCGTCTTGCCCGACTTCGATGAATTGAATGCCGAGGTATTCGCTGAACAACGAGGCGACTTCGCGAACGCGTTCTTTTTGCTGTTCAGTGATCGCGTTGCTGTAGGTCTCGTTCAGGTCGGTGGTCTGCGTCCCGAAGTCTTCACCCTGCCACTCGTCAGGGAAGTTGTAATAGATCGTGCTGATACCGGCAGTCGTATCGCCGTCAGTTCGCCAGATACCCAATGGCACAACACGATCGTTGCTGCTCGGATCATCCGGACGGATGTCACGAACACCTTCGTAATCGCTGCCGCCGGGGAACTGCAGAATCTCACCGAGGGCATTCTCAATCGAACCACCCGTCAAACGAATGGCGCTCGTTTGAGTGAGGTTAATTCCGTTGAAACTCGTCAGCACCATCGGACCAGGTTCAGCGATCGGTGACGCGGCATTGCGATAAATGCTGTCGCCCGATTCGGCTTCGGTAACCGGAGTTTCGATCGGTGCGGCCGGCAATGCGGTGCTATCACCGATTCGGAAACGTACCGAACCTTCGATCGAAGAACCCGGGTTGTCAGGATCCGGTGTGCGCGAGAACGGTGAGTTAAAGATCACTCGGACCGCGTCCGTACGCCCATCAAGGGCTTCCACAGCAATCGGCTTGATCGCTTCGTCATCGCCACCGGTAACGGTATCGCGGGTGAAAACAGCGGTGTAGTAGTTCGCGTTCAAAACCGAACTGTTAACGTCGTTGGTGAAGTAAACTTCAATGACGTTGGGTTCGGAGATCAATCGTCCGTCGGACTGTTTGGTCACCGGCTCTGGCACGACCGCCAAAACCTGCGGTGCGGCGTTGATCTCGAACTGGACGGCAAAATCTTCACCGTCGTTGAACGCTTCGCCGGCGGTGTTGAGCAGTGCCCGTTCGCCTTCGCCGTAGATTTCGATTTGGTAAGCGTCGTCAGGCAACGGCTCGGCAAATCGGAACACGACTTCGTTCGCGGTGTCGCCGATACCGACGAAACCAGGAGACACGACCGTGTCGCTCGCACCGGTCAAAGGCAGGCCCGTTGGGGTGGCCGCGGTAACGGTGGTGAATGTGGTTGAGATCAATCCCGTGGAGCTGCCACGTTGCAGCGATGCGGTGACGAGGTTTGCCGCAGTCGCCGAATTGTTGATGGCTGTAACTAATTGGCCAACTGTCGTTTGAGCACCGGCCGTTGAGTTGATCCGGACGTTGATCACGTTGTTCGCGACGCTGACCAATGGCGTCGACGACGAACCGAGGTTTGCGGGAGTGATCCTAATACTGATCTCACGACCGGCGGCTCCCGATTGGTTGGCCAGGAACCGAACTTGGGTCGTGTCGCCCAAACCGAGATCGGTCGTCGCGCGGGCCGTGTTGGCACCGTCGAGGTTCAACGTCAGGCCGGTCGCGGGCAGGTGGGTGTTGATCGCGGTCGTCGTCAAACCATGAACCGAGTACGCCGTCACGACTTGGTTCGCAGTTGGATGATTTTCCAGCGTCTCGAGCAGATCGCTGACCGTCGCCGGGCGAGGCGAATTGGTGTTCAGGCGGATGTCGATCGTTTTCAAGTCCGGGTCGACCGAGGCGATCACAACCGGGGCCGCACTGCCGGCGACGCTCGCGTTGGTGATCCGAACGGTGGTGCCGTTGCCCGACACGCCTGGAGCGGCGGCGCGGAACTCGACTTCAACGCGTCGATTTTCTGTCGCGTTAACGCTCGTACCGAAATCGGTGAGCGCCGTCGCGGTTTCAAATCGTTGGTCGCTGCCCGCGCGTGTGATGCTCAACCCCAGTGGCAACAACGTGTCGTCGTTGGCGGTTGCGGGGTTAAGCAACGTGGCCACGTCGATCGACGAATTGCTGTCGAAACGGAATCGCAACTCGTTCGGCGCGGTCTGCAACAGATCGGTACCGAACAACGGAGCCGAATCGATCGACGTGCCGCCACGGATCAATTCACCGCTGTTGGGTTGGATGCCGACGAGTTCGGGCCCCGCCAACAATTGACGAGCCTCGAGCGATTGCGAATGCAATCGTCGTTCGATTGTTGCCCGTCGTTCACGGACGCTCATGGAGCGTTTTCCACGCCGGCGTCGTGTGGCTTCGTCACCGCCCAATCCCAGCCGATTGGCGAGATTTTCGCGGAAACTACGACCTGAGGAATGTTTGCCCGGTTTACCGATCGTCATCAGTGGCCTCGTGATACCGCCCCCAGACTCCGCGTGCCGAAGTGGTCGCGTCAGTGGGGGACAGGAAGCTGAAATTCATGTTGCAAATGCACCCTCAAACAACTTCACCATGCCGACGCGTGCCTCGCGAAAGGCTCGAAAAGGTGACGGGGTTGAGAATGCGAGTCTGGATAAGCTGAGGGACCTGCGCAGGATGTGCGTCAGTCTCACGTTGCGAGTGTAGTCGGGGCGTCCGGCATAGCAACGAAAAACACGTTCTGGGCAGGGTTTACGCCTGTCGTGGCCGGACAAAACGATTGCACCGGTCGCGAGGTTCATACCGCCGATCTGACGACACCAGAGTGATAAAAGTTCCCCAGCGATCGCTCGCTCGGCGTGGCGACGGCAACCAACGAAACCAATCCTCCCCCGATAGACATGGCCCGCAAGCCGGCGCACCACCCTACAGAAGGGCGAGAACGTGCTTGCGAAAACGAAGGACCGCCGCAAAATGGCGTCTGACTCCTTGCCGACCGCGACGCCGAGCATCCCGCCGAACCATGCACGGCGTTTCGCATCTAGACCTTTTTTTGCGTCGCAAATCGTTGTGCATGGCGGAAACCGCAACTCCTGAAGGGATTGCAGCATTAGGCACGCCGAAAAATCCGCTTTTCGCTGAATTGGCTACGTCACCTTCGATCTGAGGTGATCCAGGTGATTAGGCAATTTGAATTGCTTTCGTTACAATTGCGGCTCTCCGCTGAACCTCCCCCGACGCCTTTATGGTGCCGGAAAGGGCTGAATTTCTGTCTGCGGAGTCGAGTCATTCCCCCGGATGAGCAGTCCCACCGTTGCCCGCACCAGTCACTAATCGAGCCAGACTAGTCCTGTCCACCGGCAGCCGAGCCGGGCTACGGGCGCCAATCCATCCGGGTTTCTACCTGATTGGACGCGACAAGAACTGTCAAATCAGGCCGAAAACGCGTTCGGTGTCGCGGGTTCACTGCCTCCTCTATTTCGGCGTCGATCGCCCTCTGCCGCTGGATGACCCCAGTGGCGAAATGCTGTCGCTCGCTCAAGACACGGAGGAGACGAACGGCCAATTTTACGTGATTGATCTTAACAGCACCTCGGGCACGAAGATCGATGGCGAAAAAATCGAGCCACGCAAATGGGTCGAGGTCGGCAGCGGTGCCGAACTGCGATGCGGAAAGATGGCTTGGCGGGTCGTCGTCGAACCGTGCGAGAAAGCGATCGCAGCGGTAAACCCGGGAGCATCAAACTCACCAGGCTCGCAGGCCCCCAACTCAAGTCACCCCGTCTCAAGTTCCCCCGATTCACAACCAGAGCATTCGCCACCCAAACCGCCGGAATCCAAACCCGCCCGATCGACCGATTCGTCCCCTACTCCTTCGGTGGCAAGCCGGGTCGCGGCTGACGAATCCGAACAAATGCTCTCAGGCAGCGCGTGGCAGGGTGCCGATGTTGCTGCATTCTTGGCCGCCCACGATGACGCGGACCGTGAAGTTCGGTACGAGAACATCCGTGCAAAATCGAAGATGAAGGCGGACGAATCGGGTGTTCTCGAAGGCGAAGAGAGCCTCGACGAAGGCAGCCAATTCTTAGACTCGGCCGTGTCAGGACTGAATCTCGCAACAACCGAAACCGTCACGGACCCACCAATCGCGGACGCACCGACGCTCGCCGAAACACCAGTAAACAAGATTCTGAGCCCCGCCGAACGCAAGGCGGAGGCCGCTCGTGCCAAACGTGATGCGAAGAAGCAGAAGGGGAACGACCAACGGGCCGCCCGCCGAGCCGAATCGGCAAAACGGACTGCTGCCTTGGGCGGCGAAAACCCGATGTTGGAAAAGATGAAATTGGTCATGGCCGTCGCCCTCACCGTTGCGGTGCTAGCGTTTGGCGTTTACCAGTTCATCCAATTCCGCTCGGGCCCGCCGGCTCGTGTCGTCGACGGGATCGATTGACGCCCCTAACGCCCGCTGGCCGACAACTTTTGCGTAGGAACAATTACCGTGTTTCCTAACGCAGATTATACTCATTCGGCACATGCCATCTCCACACTCCACTGTCGTTGCCTCGCCGTCGATGGCGGCATCCCTGCCGGAATCCGCTCCCACGATGAACGACAGCGCTCCGACCGCCGTTACCGATCTGCCTCCATTGACCGACGGAGAGCACGAAAGCGCACCCGAGGGCGTGGCAGTTCCCTCTCAAATGGGCCGGACGAAAAAACGAGGCAAGCTCGGGTCGTTTGTGCAAACGGTCGGCTTTGCATTCGCGATTGTGGCCCTGCAAATGACGCAGGGCATTCTGTTGGCGCGATTACTCGGACCGGAAGGACGCGGCCAATACGCGACCACGGTTCTCTACGTGCAAATGCTGCTGTACGTCGGTTTGTTCGGCGGCCTGGAGGTGATCTGCCGATATGCTGCCGAAGGCAAGACGGACATTCTCCGCCTTCGCCGCGCCGCGATGTGGTTGGGCATCACGACGGGTGCCATCACGACTGTGTTGGTGATCGCGTGCAACGCGTTTGCACTTCCTGAAGAAAAACGCTTCCTAATGCCACTCGGTTGGCTTTGTGCGATCAGCATGATCGGCCAACACGTGATGCTGATCATGACGGCGGTTGACCGCGGGGCAGGCAAATTTGTCGCGTACAATGTCCTGCGTTTTGTCGCTGCAGCGGCTTTTCCAACGCTGTTGTTGATCGCCGCGATCGTGACCGACGTGACGCTGCAATTAGCGTGTGTGCTGTTCGTGGCGTCGTCGGTAATTTCAATGATCGCGTGTTTGTACGGGATCAAACGACCGTTGACCGGACCGAGCGAACCTCCGGTCGGACGACTGTTAAGCGAAAGTCGCCCCTACGGGATCGCGATGCTCGCAACGGATCTGTTCGAGCGACTCGACCTGCTCTTGGTAATGTGGCTGATCCCTTTGGTCACGCAAGGGTTTTACGCGGCCATGGTCCCGGTGGTGTACCCGTTAACGGTAATCCCCAACACACTGGGAATCTTCCTGTTTAACGCAGGCGCGGACAACTCAAAATCGCTGACTACCCGTGACGTGCACCGAATTCTCGGAGGATCGATCGCGATTCAAACACTGTCGACAGTGGCGTTCATGCTGCTGGTCGGGCCGTTGGTGAACCTGGTTTACGGAGCCGAATTTGGGCCCGCGGTACGGTTCGCCCTTTGGCTCGCACCGGTATCGGCGATCAAGGGGATCCTGCAAGGCCTCGACAGTTACGTCAAAGGCCGCGGACGTCCTTTGGCTCCGATTCGTTGCCGGATCGTTGCCTCGATCGTCATGGTGATCGTCGTGGCGGCGTTGCTCGAATCGCAAGGTGCCGTCGCCATCGCGATCGCAGCCCTCGTCGGCCAAGTGATCTGTTTGATCTGGCTATCAGCAATCGTCTATAGCGACGTTTCGCAGTCAAAAAACTCGAGCGGCTGATCCTCGGTCACATCGGCAACACGAATCGCCAGTTTGCCTGCCAGGATCTTTCGGAAATTCTTGCCAACAATCTCGCCCCGCCAACCCTGCAGCAGCGCCGGCGTTGGAGAGCCCCGTCGCGGAGTCAGTTCGTAGGCGAGCAGGTCTTTGACGTCATCGGAATTGCCCACGATCGCCGGCGAAAGTTTGTGTTGCCGGCTAATACACGCGATCGACGTCGACAAAAATTGACTCAGCATCGGGGACGCCGTTCGCGACCGCCCACGGGTTCGCCGTGGCAAATCTTCATCGGGAGTATTGAGTGCCGTTTCGATCGCTGCGGCGATCGCATCATACTGATCTTGGAAATTCCGACGTTCGAGACCGCGGATGCTGCGAATTTTCTTCGGATCCGAAGATCCGCGTTTTGCGAGTTCGACGATCAAGTCGTCTCGCATCACGCGCCGTGGCAATCGGTCTTTCGACCTCGCGATCTCCTCACGCCACAACCAGATTTGGCGAACGATTTCGAGTTGTCGCGGCTTGAGCCCAGAACTTCCGCTGACGCGGTGCCAATTCTCAGCCTCTTCGGCTTCGATGACTTTGTTCTGCAACCGCATGGTTTCTTCCTCAACCCACTCGAGTCGATCGAGTTCGTTGATATCGACCAACAACTTGTCGAACATTTCTTTCAGGTTCGTGACGTCGTGCAGCGCATACGTCAGTTGGTCTTTGGTCAGCGGGCGGTGTCGCCAATTCGTTCGCGTTTCCCCCTTGGGAAGGGTCGTTCCAACGAGACGCTGGACGAGCGTTCCGAGCGACGCCGGGTACTCGATTCCGACAAACCCCGCGGACAATTGAGTGTCGAACAATCCGGCAATCGGTTTGCCCGTGTAGCGGTAGGCGAACCGGATTTCCTCTCGCGCCGCGTGAGCGATCACCTTTCGACCGGGCGTTACCAACAAATCCCAGAATGCCTGTGTGTCCCCAATCGGATAGGGATCAATGATCGCCAAGTGGTCGCCCGCGGCAACCTGAACGAGGCACAACTCGGGACGGTAGCAGTCTTCTGAAACGAACTCGGTGTCAAACCCGATCACGCTCTCAGAGGAGATCTTTTCGCAGAACTCAATGAGATGCGATTGTGTCGTGATTGATTCGTAGTTCACAAGCGAGATTTCCCGGCGGTCGTGAGGAGTGAGCCTTGCTCGAAAAACTGTAGCGGGCATTCTGCCGTCGGTCGAGTAGGAGTGTTTTGCGACAACGCCCCCCGATCACGCCAGAAATCGCAATGATTCCGGCGTGTTCGGTCGCAACCGAAGCCACTTTCGCGGCTCAGAAGAACTTCGCAAGAGTTTCCTGCTTTGGTTTTGGTGTCACCAAAGAGACGACGACTGTCGTGATCAGGCAGCTCAAAAACATCACCACGACGGGCATGATTTCAAACTCTTCACCACCCCACGACACGGGGAAC
The DNA here is from genome assembly GCF_014192335.1 of Aporhodopirellula rubra. Lineage (GTDB taxonomy): Bacteria > Planctomycetota > Planctomycetia > Pirellulales > Pirellulaceae > Rhodopirellula > Rhodopirellula rubra. The sequence goes on from NZ_JACHXU010000020.1 coordinate 40,706, forward strand.
TGAAACTCACGCAGTCCCTTGGGCGAATTGATCCCGTGGTAAAACAGGATGCTCCAACTGATGATCGCCGCGAACACGCCACTGATCGCACCGGCGGCGCTGAGGCCTCGCCAATACAGTGCCAAAAACACGATCGGGAACAACGCACTGAATCCACTGAAACACCACACCCCGAGCGCAAACACACTCGTCGGATTCCCGAGGCTTAAGAAATACGTTACCGCAACGATGCCGATAATGAACATCCGCGTCGTGAAAACCTGCTGTTTGTCGCTGACGTTCTCCGCACCCTTGTAGTGCGTATAGATGTCGTTGCTAAAGATCGTGCCGATGCACAAAAATTGACTGTCGAGGCTCGACATGATCGCCGCCAAAATACCGGCCGCGAGAAGACCGCCGAGCACTGGCCCGGTTTGCGTCTTCACCAAAAACGGCAACACGGCGTTTGCGTTGACGCGGTCCGTTCCAGGAATCAACGGCAACCGTGGGGCGAGGTCTCCCGTCGCCCAAACACCGACGAGCACGCACGGCACCCACACGATCATGATGAAGATCGGGTGGCAAATCACGGGAATTTTGAACGAAGAGGCACTTTTGGCCGTCATCCAGTGCTGAAACAGGTGTGGGAACATTCCGACCGATAGCGGGATCAAGAGATACGTGAAGAACAGGCTCTTGCTCATTTCCGAACGGGTGGCCCTATTTTCGGGAATCGACTCACCGAGCACTTTTAAGTTGGCCATCAGCCCGTCTTGTCCGCCGAGCTTGTGAGCAATCATTACGAACGTGACCACGCCGAGCACCATGAAGACGAGCGTTTGGAACGTGTTCGCCCACGTCGTCCCCCGCATTCCGCCCATGAACACGTACACCAGCACAACACTGCAAATCAGCAACGCGCCCAGCCAGGGCGGGATCCCGCCGTGCAAACCACGATTGGGCGCACCGTCGGGAAGCAAGACGGGGAACCATTCAGGCGACAGCCCCGCGGTCAACGTTTGAACCACCGTTCCGCCACCGATGACTCCCACCAACAAATAGGGAATCACGAGACCGACGAGAATCGGGAACAACAGCAATCCGATGAAGTCACTGTCGAGACGGTCGCGGAAAAACTCAATCTGCGTCGTGTAGCCGTTCGTGCGAGCGAGCTTCCAAACTTTCACGCCGATCAAGAAAAAGCACAACGAGTGAATGATGCCGCTGCTACTGGCCAACATCCCGTAAACGCCCACGCCTTCCTTAAATGCCTCGCCGCTACTTCCTACCAAAGCAAACGCGGTCATCGTTGTGCCGAAGATGCTCATCAGCAACAGGAACGGGCCGATCGAGTGGCTCGCGACTTGGTAATCCTCTTTCGTGCCGCTAAACAGCCTGCTCGAGAACACGCCAAGCAGCAGTAGCAGGCTCAGGTAAATCAGGATGATGACGAACTGCGGCAAACCTGGATGGTTGAGCAAACCGCCTTCGGCCGGTGGGGCTTGTGCGATCAAAGACGCGATCGATTGCAATGAGTTCATTTCTGCCCCTCCCCGACGTTGGCTGCAACACTGTCACCCGAACCATGCTCGGGCGATGTGCCGGCCTGAAATTCCGATTCCACCGGCCACGCGATCTTCGTCGTGAGGAACCACGTCAGCGACGCACCGATGGAAATACACGCATGCCAAAAGAGTCCGATCGGGATAAAACCGAACACCAAGCGTCCGTCCGTCCAAAACCAATTGTCTTGATGCAAAACCAACAGCACGACCACCAATGCGGCGATAATCCATAAACCCGAGCGAGAACTGCCGCCCGGCGTGGTTGTGCGAGACGAGGAGGCCACCGAGGCATCGGCGGAGCGTGGGGAATCAGGCATAGGGCAGGTACTGTGGGGCGAGAGGGGAAGAATTGGCGGGACGTCAGAGAGCGAAAAACGAACTCGGGACGTAGTTTAGTGTCTAGGCGGGGGCGACGATATCGGTGCTTTCAATTACCCTGATCACTCCCCGTGTTCGGTCTTCCACGCTCGAATGGACGCCCGTTCGGCGAAAGCTGACCTCACCAATTGTAGTGGCGGGAAAGTGGACGCCTGTGTCGTTGTGCATTCAAACCCAGGAGCCCGCTGCGGTTTCGCTTGCGTGAATCATCCGGACGCGTGATCGTCACTGCGGCAGTTGGTGTGGCTTCTTCGTGGCGTTGTTCTTTCCGAAATGATTTCACGATGGTGATCTCGCAGCAACCGCTACGCGAGGATGCGATTTCGCCGCAGATCTGACATCGCTGGGACTTCATTTCGCTAATGAACTGCTCTGCACCGGATCGACCGACCGTGTTCCGGTGTCCGTGCCTTCCAATTCGTATTGCAATATTTAACCTCCATGATGATTCCGGCCGATTGGCAGATGTGGCTCACGCTCGCGGTGGCCGGCGGTTTGTTGCTGAGTCTCGCGATGCGTTTGGCTGCGACCGATCTGCTCGCCCTCGCGGCATTGGCGATCCTGGTTCTGGCGCAAAACCTAACGGGCACCGACAAATTGCCGTCACCGACCCAGGCGGCCGCCGGATTCGGCAACAAGGGACTCGTCACGATCGGTTTGTTGTTCGCGATCGTATCGGGGCTCGAGCTCACCGGGGGAACGGAACTCGCGACCGGATGGCTGCTCGGCGGAGTCAAAGGGCTCCGCAGTGCGCTGCTGAGAATCCTGATCCCGGTCGCCGCGTTATCGGGTTTCCTTAACAACACACCCGTTGTCGCAGCATTGTTGCCGGTGATCCATGACGTCAGTAAACGCATCGGTGCTTCCCCCAGTCGCCTGTTGCTGCCGCTGTCTTACACTGCAATCCTCGGTGGGATGTGTACGTTAATGGGCACCAGCACGAACCTGATTGTTCGAGATCTCTACATGAAGAATCATGTGGGCGAAAACTCGCTCGGGTTCTTCACAACCGCGATCGTCGGCATCCCCGCGACGATATTGGGGTTGGTCTACATGGTCTTCGCGTCGCGTTGGCTCCTGCCCGAACGTAAGCCCGCAGTCTCGGTATCGGACGATCCGCAGAAGTACACGGTCGAGATGCAGGTCGATCCCACCGGCCCCTTGGTCGGACGCACGATCCAACAAGCAGGCCTGCGGGCGTTGCCGGGACTCTACGTCGCCGAAATCCAACGTGCCGATGGACGAATCGAACCGGCCAAACCACAACAACGGATCTACGGTGAAGACATCCTGATTCTCGTGGGCGCGTTAGAAAGCGTCGTCGACCTGCGGAAAATCCGTGGACTGACGACGCCGGACGGTCAATCGAGAAAACTCGAGGTGCCAGCATGGCAACGAACGTTGATCGAAGCCGTCGTCAGCCCACGCTGCTCGCTGATCGGGAAAACGATTCGCGAGGGCAAGTTCCGCTCTAACTACAACGCCGCCGTGGTGGCGGTCGCGAGAGGCGGTCAACGGTTGATGGGGAAACTCGGCGACGTGCGAATCGAACCAGGCGATGTCTTACTGCTAGAAGCCTCACCATCGTTCCTTCATCAACAACGAGGCTCGAGCGACTTTTATTTGGTCAGTCGTGTCGAACATGGCGAAGTCCGCCGGCATGAGAAAGCGACCGTTTCGTTGCTGATTACCGCCGCCATGGTTGTCGTAGCCGCGTTGGGCGTGATGGAGATCCTCACGTCCGCGATGCTAGCCGCGGTGGCGATGATTACGTTCCGATGCTGCACGACCGGGGAAGCACGGCGGAGCGTCGATTGGTCGGTTTTGATCATTGTCGGAGCAGCGATCGGTATCGGGGAGGCGATGTACCAAAGTGGGGCGGCCGATGCGATCGCCAGCGGTTTGCTGCAACTCGCGGGCAACAGTCCGCTGCGGATTCTCGCGGCGGTATACATCGCAACTGTGATCTGCACCGAATTGGTCACCAACAGTGCCGCGGCCGTGATCATGTTTCAAATCGCGTGGTCTGCGGCGGATACCATGAACATCGATCCCACACCGCTGATCGTTTGCGTGATGATTGGGGCGTCGGCCAGCTTCCTGACCCCGTTCGGCTATCAAACCAACACGATGGTCTACAGCGTCGGTGGGTATCAATTGAAGGACTATTTGATCTTCGGCTTCCCGCTCAGCCTCCTCGTGTTCGCGATCACGATGATCATGTTATCGACGTGGTACGGCATCGGATGGTCGGCGTAACAAGCGCCGCTTCGTCCGCCTAAGACCGACGCAGCGCAAACGACATTCACGTGTCGCGGCCAACCATCACCTCCGATCACGCGTCCGGCGGAGCACCCTCGCTGATGCGACCGTGGAGTTGTTCGATGCACGTCGCGATCAACGCGGTCCATCCGGTTTGGTGCGACGCACCGAGCCCTTCGCCGGTATCGCCGTGGAAATACTCGTAGAACAACACGTGCTCCTGCCACAATTTTTCGTCGCCGGTCATCCCACTTCCAATCAGGCACGGCCTCGCGCCGCCGCCTTCGGGCGACAAAAAGATATTCGACAATCGACGGTTGATTTCGCTGGCGACGTCCCGCAAATTCATCATCACGCCCGAACCGGTGGGGCACTCAATCTGGAACGTGTCCCCGAAAAATTCGTGATAACGATGCAGGGCTTCGATCAACAGGTAATTCGTTGGAAACCAGATCGGCCCCCGCCAATTACTGTTTCCGCCGAACATCCAACTGTCCGATTCGCCCGGCACGTACGCGACCGTGTGCTTCTGCCCACGCACGGTAACTTCATACGGCTCCGCCTCATGAGCCTTTGAGAGCGAACGAATACCGAACTTGGAGAGAAACTCGTTCTCGTCGAGAAGAACCTTCAGGACGCGTTCGAGTCGTTCACGTGTCGGAATCGCGAGCAACAGTTCACGATGGCCGGCCTTACTCTCACCAAACAAGATGTGAGTGACCAGATTGTGCCGGTTCTTCAAAAACCACTCGAGACGATTGCGAAACCCGGGCAGCCCATCGAGCAACTCTTCGTCGAGAACTTCCACCGCGATCAATGGCAACAACCCAACGAGTGACCGCACACGCATCGGTACGGTTTCGCCATCGATCTTCAGTTGATCGTAATAGAAACCGTCTTCCTCGTCCCAAAGCCCGCCTTCCTCTCGCCCGTTCATCGCGTCAATGATGCGGATAAAGTGATCAAGGAATTTAGAAGCCATGTCGGAGTACGATTTATCGTCGCGGGCCAATTCAAGCGCCATCGACATCATCGTGCCGCAGTAGAACGCCATCCAAGCGGTCCCGTCGGCCTGTTCGAGCTGGGCCCCCTCTGGCAAACCTTTGCTCCGATCGAAAACACCGATATTGTCGAGCCCCAAGAATCCTCCGGCGAAGACATTGTCACCGTTGCTGTCGACTCGATTGACCCACCACGTGAAGTTCAGCAGCAGACGTTGGAACGTTTGCTTGAGAAACATCGTGTCGCGACGGCCCGCTTCGGCTTCCATCTGAAACACGCGCAGACACGCCCACGCATGCACGGGCGGGTTCACATCGTCGAAATAAAACTCATAGGCGGGCAACTGGCCGTTGGGGTGCATGTACCATTCCCGCAACAGCACCATCAGTTGCCGTTTGGCAAATTCGGGATCGATCCGTGCGGCGGGAATCATGTGAAACGCCAAATCCCATGCGGCGAACCACGGGTACTCCCATTTGTCGGGCATCGACAAAATGTCGCGAGCGTAGAGATGACGCCAATCGCAATTGCGTCCGCTCTTGCGTGATTCAGGCGGTGTCATCACGTCCGCATCACCATCGAGCCAATCCGCGACGATGTAGTGATAGAACTGCTTCGTCCACATCAACCCCGCGTACGCTGAACGCGACACGTGCCTCTGCGCGTCGGTTTCGTTTTGAGGAATGACGTGATCATAAAACTGATTCGCTTCGTCACGTCGCAACTCGAGGACACGCGTGAAATCGCTGGTGAGATCAGGACGCGAGATCGCAGCTTTCTTCGCCTTCGCTTTTGTTGGCTTCGCGGAAGCCGCAGGCGATTCCGGAATCTCGGTCAAACGCACGCGTGCCCGGCGTGTCTCACCAGGTGCTAGCTTCCAGTGATATTTCGCGGCGACTTTCGTTCCGTAGTGCTTTGGATTAACCGCCGCCGTTTCGCCGTCGACCACGTAACGATGAAACGCGTCCTTCGTGTAGGCGGAGAAGTTTTCACCTCCAAACAGCTTCTCGGTATTGGTTTCGTTTTCGGTGAACAGCAATTCGGAATTATCTTGCTGTTCGAAAACACACGTAAACGGCTCCAGCGTGTCGTGAGTCGTTTTGACTGCGTGGCCTTGCGCATCGGCGTCTATTTGAATTCGCGGTTTCGCCGTGCATCCTTCGTGGCGACATCCCCATACCCACGTGTTGCGAAACCAGAGCGTCGGCAACATCGTGATTTCAGCCGCGTCGGGACCATGATTGGTGACCTCGATTTCAATCAACAGATCATTGGCGTCCGCTTTCGCGTACGTCGCCGTGACATCGAAGAACCGATTCTCGTGAAATAACCCCGTGTCAACGATCTCATATTCGGGATCGAGATAGCCACGCTGCGCGTTGGTTTTGACGAGTTCCTGATACGGGTACCGGGCGTGAGGATACCGATACATCGCCTTGGCGTACGAATGGGTGGGCGTGGAATCGAGGTAGTAATAAATCTCCTTGACGTCCTCGCCGTGGTTTCCCTCCGGCCCTGTCAATCCGAACAAACGTTCTTTGAGAATCGTGTCGTTGCCGTTCCACAACGCGATCGAAAAACACAATCGACATTGTCGATCGGTGACCCCCAGCAAGCCGTCTTCGCCCCATCGATAGGCGCGCGACCTCGCGTGATCGTGCGGAAAATCGCTCCACGATTGCCCCCCGGGGGAATAGTCTTCGCGGACCGTTCCCCATTGCCGTTCGGACAGATAGGGGCCCCACCGTTTCCAGTTCTTTTCCCTCGCGGCGTCCTGTTGCAATCGTTGGTGTTCAGGTGTCGGCATATGTCGGCGCAATCACAAGTGGTGGAACCATTTACGAGACGTCAATCCTACCGCGATCGACGCCCGATGGATGCCCCACGTTCGGTCCACAAAATTTCTTATTGAAATCCGCCTAATGAAGTTTCTGTTCCTTCGTTATCTTGATTGAACGTGTGCACGTTCGGTCTGAATCACGCGTCCAACTACTTATCTCCCCCACGAATCTGCTATGAAATCTCGCTATGGTCTAATCGGCGTCCTCGCCTTCCTAGTCCTTCTGCTTGCCGGCCAAACAATGCCCATTATGCCCGCCGCGGCTCCCGAAAGCCCGCAACCTCGAGCGTGGAAACCGATTCAAGACGCCATCGACCAAGGATTGCCGAAAACCGCAATCACCGAGATCGAAAAACTCTTACCCACCGCGATCAGCAGCGGTGATCAAGATCTCGCGATTCGTTTGCTGGCCACGCGAGCCACGCTCGACGGACAACTCGAGGGGCGAGACGAAGTCCACCGGATCGTGCGATTGCAAGCGGATATGCAAACCGCCCCGGAAGCTACCCGCCCGGTCATCCGTGCGTTGTTGGCAAATTGGTTTTGGAGCTACTACTCGCAAAACCAGTGGCGGTTTCGCGATCGAACGGAAGTCGATCCGGATGTGATCAACGCGGACGAACCCGTCATCATCAAATCCGTCGACGATATTTCGACGTGGACACGTCAACGGATCGTCACTCAGTCGGCAGCACTTTTCGAAGCCGCACTTCAGTCGACCGACGGCAGTGAAAAGGTTTTGCGAGAAACCGCGATCGGCGACTACGCGGACCTGTTCGTTCGCGGTAACGCACCGGACAGCTATCGCCCGACGTTGTACGACTTCGTTGTGGCCGACGCGATTGAGTTCTTCGTCGACGCAGCGGAAACCTATGCCGGGCCGGCTGAGCGTTTTGAATTGAATGCCGATTCACCGGTCTTCGGCGACGTCAACGCATTCATCAAGTGGAACGTTCCCGAGACAGACCTGAAATCGCCACTTCGTCGCGCAACGACGTTGTTTCAGGAGTGGCTCGCGTTTCATCGTGACGATGCGGATTCGACCGCATTGATCGACACAGACCTGCATCGACTCGAATTTGCCAATCAAAACACGAACGGCGATGCGGCAAAGGACGCGATGGAAGAGGCATTGAAGTCGTTCGCGATTCGTCACGCCGACCATGAGATCTCAACCCGCGCTCAGTTCAAACTCGCCCAACTCGCTCGCGAAAATGACAACCCTGCCCGTGCTCGCGAAATCGCCCAATCCGCCGTCGCGGCGCATCCCAACAGCATGGGCGCCAAAGCGTGTGCCGCGTTGATCGAACAAATCGAAGCTCCATCGATCGAAGTCGCGACCGAGCAAGTATGGAATCCGGAACTGCACGATCACGCCCGTCCGACTATCCATTTGCAGTATCGCAACGTCACGCAGGTTCACTTCCGACTCGTCGCTCTCGATTACCAATCGCTCCGCAGTTCAGGCCGACGCGCCGAAAACCTGACCCAGGTCGGGCGGCAAATGTTGACCAAACGCACCCCAGTCGCCCAGTGGACCGAAACGCTCGCCGCGACCGACGACTTCCGCGACCGCTCCGTCGACTTGCCCGCACGCCTGGACGTTCCACTGGGAGCCTACTATCTGATCGCCAGCACATCAGATGAATTCCCCATGGAAGACGCCTTCACCGCAATCACGGACGTGTGGTTGAGCGGGTTGTCGATCGTGGTGGAGTCGCGTCACGAAGAAGAAAATCTAACCGGATACGTGCTCGAATCACTGACGGGGAAACCACTCAGTGGCGTGAAGGTCGACGTTTGGGCGCGAAAGAATCAACAGCGGCGTGGCATCGAAAAACCTGCCTCTCAGGCAGTGCTCACCACGGATGACAAAGGCCGTTTTGAATTCTCCGGCGACTCGTTCCACAATATCACGTTCCTCGCAACAAGCGGCGAGGATCGCTTGTGGTCGCAAGAGTATCACCTCTATCGCCGTGGAAACCGCTCGCAGAACGATGTAACGCGGAGCCACTTCTTTACCGATCGTGCCATTTATCGTCCCGGACAAGTCGTTCGTTACAAGATCATCTGCACACGATCGAACCAAAGCGACAACGAATATGCCGTATCACCCGATCAGAACATCGACGTCGAGTTGTTGGACGCCAATGGCAAGGTCGTCGAACGAGCAGCTTTGCGATGCAACGATTTGGGCAGTTGCCACGGCAGCTTCAATCTGCCCTCCGGTGGCCTGACCGGTGTCATGACGCTGCGAACGACGGGGCCGTTTCAAGGGGCTCAGTCAATTCGAGTGGAGGAATACAAACGACCGAAATTCGAAGTCGAAATCGACGCCCCCGAAAATCCTGTGCGACTGGGTGAATCCGTCACCGTTAACGGAAACGCCACCGCGTACACAGGAGCCCCCATTGATGGCGCGACGGTGAAGTACCGTGTCGTTCGAGAAACTCAACTGCCACCGTGGTGGTGGTATCGATGTTGGTGGATGCCACCATCGCCGATGCCTCCGCAAACGATCGCCGAAGGTGAAACCGAAACCGACGAACTCGGCAAATTCTCGGTATCCTTCGACGCGATCCCGGACACCTCGGTTGACCGCGAAAGCGAACCGAAGTTTCGCTACAAGATCGAAGCGGACGTCATCGACATGACGGGCGAAACTCGAGAAGGAACGACGTCGGTGTTGGTCGGATACACAACGATGGAAGCGTCGTTGAGCACCGACTCGCCGCAGTGGTTGACCGACGATGCGCCGATCAAAATCAACGTCGCCACACGAACGCTGCAAGGTGGCCCGGTCTCGAGCAAAGTGAAGCTCAAAATCCATTCGCTCAAATCACCCGACACAATCGGTCGTCGACGAATCGGCAATCCGATCCCCTACGGGCCCGCGGGCAACAACGCGGACGCGAAAGACATCGTTCGCCCCGAAGAACCGAATTCCTGGCCCATCGATTCAACAATCAAAACTGTCGAATTAACGACGGACGAATCGGGTAACGCGAGTACTGAAATTGAACTCGACGCCGGTCACTTCCGCGTCGTCCTGTCCGCCGTCGATGCGGCAGGTCAAGACGTTTCCGCTTTCCTGCCACTGCGGGTGATTGATCCCGATGCTGAGCAATGCGAACTAAAAATCGCCGACCTGTTCGCTGTGCAGAGCAACAGTGTCGAACCGGGCGAAACGTTTCGCGCCGTGTGGGGCAGCGGATACGAATCGGCGCGGGCGCTCGTTGAAATCATGCATCGCGGTAAAACGCTGCAACAATTCTGGACACCGGAAAATCGCACCCAAGCACAAGTCACGCTGGATGTTGACGAGTCTTTACGCGGTGGTTTCACCGTTCGAGTTTGGATGGTTCGCGAGAATCGCTTCTACGTGAACGAACAACGCATTGACGTGCCGTGGACGAACAAGCAATTGACGGTGCGTTGGGAACGATTCCTGTCGAAACTCAAACCGGGACAGAAGGAAACATGGACAGCGATTATCGAAGACAAGTCCGGTGACTCCGACGCCGCAATGAAGCGTGCCGCTGAAATGGTCGCGACGCTGTATGACGCGTCTCTCGACACATTCACGGCACACGATTTCCCGTCCGAGTTCGGTTTGTTCTACACCGACTATTCCAACGTCTCGGTAAACGATCAGAACCGATGGGAAGGTTTGCAACGCATCTCGGTCTATCGATCAATCGGCATCCCGTCGGCGACACCGACCTATCGTCAATACCCGCCGGAACTGCAAGGCGCCGCGGTAATGCTCTACGCCAGGATGCGTTCTCGCGGCGCCTTTGGCGGCAGAATGATGCAAAAAGGCATAGCGGCCGAGGGAATGCCGATGCCTGCGGCCGCACCAATGATGATGGCCGACGGTGCGATGGAGATGGACATGATGGCCAACAACGAAATGGCCGATGCGGGCCAACCGCCGAGTGATGACTCGGGGAAAGACGTTGATCTTTCGGACGTCTCGCCACGGAAAAACCTCAACGAGACGGCCTTCTTCTTTCCCGACTTAACCGCGGACGAAAACGGCCGAGTCACGATGAGCTTCACAATGCCGGAGGCGTTGACGCGTTGGCAATTGCTCGGATTCGCTCATACTGCAGATCTCGCAGGCGGCGTCATCCGTGATACCGCCGTGACCAGCAAAGACCTGATGGTCCAACCCAACCCGCCACGCGTTCTACGGGAAGGCGACCAGATCGAACTCACCGTGAAGGTCACCAACCAATCGGCAACGATTCAAAAAGGAACCGTCGCGTTGGAGTTCACCGACGCACGTACGGGAGACAGCGTTGACGCAACGATCGACAACACGAACGTTCGTCAATCGTTTGAAATCCCGGCAGGTCGCTCGCAGACTTTCTCGTGGCCGATTCGAATTCCCGATGGACTCGGATTCCTGGTCTACAAAGCCGTTGCCTCGACGGGACGTTTGTCCGACGGCGAGCAGGGATATCTGCCCGTCTTGTCTCGCAAAATCCTGGTTCATGAATCGATCGCATTGCCGATCGATGGCGCCGAAACCAAAACCTTCACGCTAGACAAACTCGCGTCGCTCGATCCGAATTCGATTCGCAATGAATCATTGACGGTTCAGATGACATCCAATCCCGCATGGTACGCGGTGATGGCGTTGCCTTACCTGATGGATTATCCACACGAATGCAGCGAGCAGACGTTCAACCGTTTGTACGCGAACTTGTTGGCACGCCATATCGCGACGTCTGACCCAAAAATCGAACGCGTCTTTGACGTCTGGCGAAACCAACCTCGCGCGACGAAAGGTCAACCGGGTGGGCGTGACGCACTCGAGTCACCGCTGCAACAAAACGAAGACCTCGCGTCGATCGCATTAACCGAAACGCCCTGGGTAATCGAAGCTGAATCTGAGACCGAAGCACGACGCAACGTCGGGATCCTTTTCGACCAGAATCGCGTCAATGATCAAGTCGCTCGTTTGACTCGGCGACTCCAGGACTTGCAACTCGACGACGGCAGCTGGCCGTGGTTCCCTGGTGGACGATCCAATTCGTTCATCACGCTGTACCTCGCAACCGGTTACGGAAGATTGCGGCACCTCGGAGTGGACGTGGACGTTTCTTCCGCGATCGAATCGCTCTCGCATTTGGATGCATACTCGAGAAAGGTCTACACCGAAATCAAGAACAAAGATCGCGATGCCAATCATCTCTCGACGACGATCGCCATGTATCTTTACGGCCGCAGTTTCTTCCTGCGAGACGCCGATATTGATGCAGCGTCTCGTCCGGCACTCGAGTATTGGCTCGACCAAGCGGCGACGCATTGGCTGAAACAGCCACGGATGAGCCAAGCTCACCTCGCGGTCGCGCTGAAACGCTTCGGCCGAACCGACGACGCAATGGCAATCGTCGCATCGCTGAAAGAACGCAGCGTCACGGATGAATCGGGCATGCACTGGAACGACGAAGTCCGCGGTTGGTTCTGGTATCAAGCCGATATCGAAACCCAAGCGATGATGATCGAGATGTTCGACGAGGTTGCATCCGACCAACCGTCGGTCGAGTCGTGCAAAGGATGGTTGCTACGGCAAAAAGAGACTCGCTCTTGGGAAACAACGAAAGCGACCGCAGATGCCGTCTACGCGTTGTTGCTGCGAGGCGTTGACCTGCTCGCCGACCAGACGCTCGTTGATGTCAAAGTGGGAGAACGCGACGTCGAGCAGGAGAACGTTGAGGCCGGAACGGGCTTCTTCCAACAACGGTTCGAAGCGTCCGAGATCACGCCCGAAATGGCATCGATCAAAGTCACTAAAACGACACCCGGAATCGCCTGGGGCGGCGTCCACTGGAAGTTCTTCCAAAACGTCGACGAAGTCACACCGCACGAGGGCACGCCTCTCGAAATCCAGAAACAGCTCTTCGTGGTTCGCAGCACGCCTTCGGGTGAAGTCCTACGACCGGTAGTCGGAGGATTGGTTGCCGGTGACGAAGCAACCGACAAAGTAGACGTCGACGGAGCGCCAATCAAAGTCGGTGATGAACTGGTGTCGCGATTGATCGTTCGCAGTTCACGTGCAATGGAATTCATCCACCTGAAGGATTCCCGAGGCAGCGGCACCGAACCGAGCAATGTGTTATCCGGTTATCGATGGCAAGATGGACTCGGCTACTACCAAAGTACGCGTGATGCGGCCGAGCATTTCTTTATCGATTATTTACCGAAGGGAACTTACGTGCTCGAGTCCCGCAGTCGAGTGCAACTTCGCGGACGCTATCAGTCGGGGCTCGCGACAATCGAGTCGATGTATGCACCGCAGTACAACAGCCACAGCGAGAGTCACGAGATGAAAGTCGGCGAGTGATCGACCTCACTGCAATCGCGTGACGAAATGAGAATCGTTCGACATGGATGAAATTCATGTCCATCGAACTCGCACGAGCCTTTTCTCACCCTCCCCGATTTACCAATCGCGGGAGGGTTTTCCATGCGCGGACATCCATCGGTAATCCCGCTTCAGTGACCAAGACGCGGCCGTGCAGCGAGAACCTCCACCAAGGGGAGTGTCCGTTGACGATTGTTTTTTCTAGGCTTTGGACGACCGCAAACTCCGCGTCGCTGTCTCGTTTGGATGATGAGTGAACTCAACGACCGGAAAAATCGACAAAAGGGGCTCGCCGCAAAGAGGGAATGATCAATCGTGTCAGAGTTTAATCTGCTGTTGCAGACGAGCCGTTTTGATGTCGTCGAAATGGAATTGCCATCGCGTGACGGACAAGTCCATCGCCGAGCCTATGTCCGACATCCCGGCGCGGTCGTGCTCGTGCCGTTGCTGGATGAAAACACGATCGTGATGATCGAGAACGAACGCACCGGGGTTGGCGAAACGTTGTTGGAACTTCCCGCTGGGACCCGCGATCCGGGTGAACCGCCGCTGGAAACCGCGGCTAGGGAACTGACTGAAGAGACCGGTTATAGCGCGACTCAATTTGATATCATTTGCGAATTCTACTCCGCCCCGGGTCTCGGCAATGAAATGATGCACATGATCGTCGCTCGCGATTTAACTGAGGGTGAACAACGGCTTGAACCGACCGAACGCATTTCAACGCGAATTGTGTCTCGTGAAGAAGTCGAGAAACTCGTTCGTGGTCGTCAAATTCGCGATTCAAAAACACTGGTCGGGTTGCAAAGTTTTCTCCTCGGACACCTGTAATGCTGCTCGCTCTTCCCCGTCGCTGCGTTTGCGAATTCATCGGAACGTATTTTCTGATTGTGATCGGCTGCGGTGCGATGGCCGTCGACGCCCAAACGGCCGCATTAACCCATGTCGGTGTGGCGACGGTTTGGGGGTTGGTCGTGATGACGATGATTTATTCGATCGGCGACCTCAGTGGCGCGCACATGAATCCCGCGGTTTCGTTCGCCTTCGCCGCCGTCGGTCGTTTTCCATTCAAAGACGCAGCGGCGTACACAATCGCGCAGTGTGCGGGCGCGTTGGCGGGAGCGATCAGCATCCGAGCAGTGCTCGGTGTCGACGAAGCTTATCTCGGGACAACGATGACAATCCTGCCGGCGACGTCGGCTTGGTTCGTCGAAGCGATGATGACGGCCATTTTGATGTGGGTCGTCATGGGCGTATCGACCGGTGCGAAGGAAAAATCCATTACGGCGGGACTCGCTGTCGGTGCCGTCATCGCGATGGAAGCTTTCGTCGCAGGCCCACTGACCAAGGCGTCCATGAATCCGGCTCGTAGCCTCGGCCCCGCAATCGCCTCCGGATACTTCACAAACCTATGGGTGTACCTTTCAGCGCCGATTGTCGGGGCCTTGGTTGGCGGGTTTACATACTGTTGGGTGCGCAGCGTCGACGAAAACACCGACGCCGCGATTGACGCGTCGTAATTAGCGCCATCACGCGGTGCGGTCAGATCGAAATGTCGAATGACACCCCGACCTCTTTCAGATGTTACAACGTACACGTCGGAGCGGACGAGCTGCTTCGTTGCCAGGGTGTCATTTTGAGCCCTCTTGCGACACATAGCACTGCGGCGCCCGTTATCGCTACCATGTTCACGGAATGATCGGCCACTTCTTCACTCTTATCGCATGAAAGTTCATCATGAAAGCCTTCGAAGCCACTCGGTACTTTTTCTGCAAAGCCGCCGACCAGCTCGATATCAGTGAGGAATTGCGTGAAGCGTTGTTAATGCCTGATCGCGAGATCCAGGTGCAGGTCACGATCCGACGTGACGACGGCCGGCTCGCAAACTTCGTCGGCTTTCGCGTCCAACACGATCACGCCCGAGGCCCGATGAAAGGTGGTCTGCGTTATCACCAAGAAGTCGACCTGGACGAATCCCGAGCGTTGGCCAGTTTGATGACGTGGAAAACGGCTGTCGTCAACTTGCCATACGGCGGAGCGAAAGGCGGAATCGGTGTCGATCCGAGTCAGTTTTCTAAAACGGAAATCGAAAGGATGACCCGCGCTTTCGTTGACCAGATCCACGACATCGTCGGCCCCGACACCGATATTCCCGCGCCGGACATGGGGACCGACCATCAAGTCATGAGTTGGTTTCGCAACCAATGGGAAAAATATCACGGCTTCAACCCTGCCGTGATTACTGGCAAACCGGTTGAAGAATACGGTGCCAAAGGTCGTGAAGAAGCCACCGGCCGTGGTGTCGGAACGTTAACACAAAAACTGATCAAACGCCTCGGGATGACTCCTGAAAAAACTCGCATCGCAATCCAAGGTTTCGGCAACGTGGGATCGCACGCGGCGAAGTTCTTGCACGAAGGCCAGTTCCCGATCGTTGCCGTTTCGGACATCACCGGCACGTACTACAACGAAGACGGCCTGAACATTCAAAAGCTGCTGCGACACAAACTCGCACATCCAAAGGGACTGCTCGAAGGCTTTGACGGTGCCGAACATCTACCACTCGACGCGTTAATGAAACTCGATCCCGTCGATGTGCTCATTCCTGCGGCGTTAGGTGGCGTGATCACCGACGATAACGTGGACACTATCAAAGCCAAGGTGATTGTGGAAGCCGCGAACGGGCCGGTACATCCTGGCGCGGACGAAATTCTGAACGAGCGAGGCGTTACCGTCCTTCCGGATATTCTCGCCAACGCAGGCGGTGTGACGGTCAGCTATTTCGAGTGGGTACAGAACCGACAACACTATCGCTGGTCACTCGATCGCGTGCGACAAGAGTTGGACCATACGATGAACGAAGCGTTCGAAGACGTCTGGCAGATGGCCGCTCAACACGAGGTGTCTCTACGAACGGCGGCATACATGATCGGGATCTCACGCGTCAAACGTGCCACCGAACTTGCCGGACTCGCTTAAAGGTCCGCGCGAACTGAGAGCGAGATTTCCAATGGCGATTCGCCCGTGCCTTTACTTCGCCATCTTCGGCGGTTCGGGAATCTCGATGTCTTGCAGTAGTCGGGTGATGATTGCGTCCGTGTTCATCCCTTCGGCCTGGGCTTGGAAATTCGTCGCAATCCGGTGACGCAGCACAGGTAACGCGATGCGATGGATGTCGCCCGGTTCGACGTTAAACCGGCCGTTCATCGCAGCGATCGCTTTCGCGCCGGCAATCAAGTTTTGCCCCGCACGAGGACCGGCCCCCCAATCGACGAGTTCGCGGACGTAATCCGGCGCCGAGTCATCGCTGGGACGCGTTGCCCGAACTAAACGGGAGGCATATCGGATCACGAGCGGACCGGCCGCGATACTGGCCACGAGTTTTTGGCATGTCAAAATCGCTCGCGCCGACAGCACTTTGTTGACCGTTTGAGTTTCACCACGAGTTGTCGCGGTAAGAATCCGTTCCTCTTCTTCCGCAGTCGGGTAGTCAATTTTGATGTTGAACATGAACCGGTCGAGCTGAGCCTCCGGCAACGGGTAGGTGCCTTCTTGCTCGACGGGGTTTTGCGTGGCAATCGTGAAGAACGGATCGGGCAACGTGTGCGTGTCACGACCGATCGAAACCTGCCGTTCTTGCATCGCCTCGAGCAGAGCAGCTTGCGTCTTGGGCGGCGTCCGGTTGATTTCGTCCGCAAGCAGGATGTTCGTAAAAATCGGACCTTCGACAAAACGGAACATCCGGCGTCCCGATTCGTCTTCCTCGAGAACTTGGGTTCCGGTAATGTCCGATGGCATCAAGTCGGGCGTGAACTGCACCCGTTTGAACGTGACGTCCAGAATGTTAGCCAGAGTGCTGACCATCAATGTTTTGGCGAGTCCCGGAACACCTTCGAGCAAACAGTGGCCGCGTGTGAAGATCGCCGCTAAGAGCTGTTCGATCGTGTCGGTTTGCCCCACGATCACTTTCCCGAGTTCGTCTCGCATCTTTTGTTGATGTTCGGCGAATTCTCGCAACACATCGGCAAGGTTGCGTGGTTTTCCCGCCGCGGGCGCGTTCGAGGTCGGTTGTGCCGCTGGCGCCGCGGGTGGATTTGCAGATCCACCGCTTTTCGGAGAGACTGGGGGTGTTGAAGATTGATTCACCACGGGCGGTGGGGTTGGCGAAGACGAGTCTGTCATCGTGGTGCTTTGGCTCGTGGAACGTTTGGAATTGCGAGAACAGCCAGGATCCGCTGTCGGTTGCAGCGTAATGTTATCAGTCTAGGCGTTGCCAGTGAAAATCAAAATCGGGTTCAGCTTCGAGGATGACAACAATGTTTAAAACAAACCCAATGGAATGGGCAATGGTAACGAAGACGCACAAATTGGAACCACCCGGTCTCGATCAATCCCCCACGAAAGCCGGATGGGCGGGCAAACCAATCATGCGATGCCTAATCATCCTGTTGCTGTTGGTCGCTCAATCAACACCATCGCGTGCAGAGATTGATGCGATCACGGTCCAGCGCTCGATCGACCGTGGCATTGAATATTTGCGGAAGTCACAGAACGAACGCGGAGGATGGGAGGAATACGGTGGCCAATCGTGTGGATTGTCCGCCCTCTGCACTCTCGCGTGGGTGAACGCAGGTGTGTCTCGCCAAGATCCGGACTTGATCCGGGCGATCGAATATCTCCGCACATTTGAACCACAACAAACCTATTCGATTTCGCTGCAAACCCTTGTTTTTTGCGCCGTCGGGGCGTTGGAAGACCTGCCACGAATTCGGCGAAACGTCGCGTGGCTGGCCGAGCAGCAAAAGGGCCCCAACGACCGAAACAAGGGCGCCTGGACGTATGGCAACGGCCGAGGAAACGGCGACCCGTCCAATGCCCAATTCGCAGTATTGGCCCTCGGCGCGGCAGCCGAACGTGGCATCGAAGTTGACCCGAAAGTGTTTCAAGCCGCGGCCGATTATTGGCGCCGGATCCAATTGCGAAGAGGCGGATGGTCCTACGGCGGTCCACGACCGAGCGGTTCAATGACCTGTGCCGGGATCGCCTCGCTCTTAATCTGCGGCAGCAGCCTGAACGACCTCGACGATACCAAAAACGGCGAGCGATTGAATTGCTGTGGCGGCGGAGAATCAGACGAGGCACTCGAACGAGGACTGGACTTCCTTAGCGACATCTTCTCGATCCAAGCCAACCCGGGCGGCGAACTGCTCAGCTATTACTACTACCTCTACGCGGTCGAACGCGTCGGTCGATTGTCGGGCCGGCGGCTGATCGGCAACCGCGATTGGTACCGCGAGGGCGCCGAACGATTAGTCAGCTTGCAGGACGCATTCCAGGGATTCTGGAAAGGCGGCGGTGTCGTGGAGTCCAACCGCGATATCGCGACATCGTTTGCGCTACTGTTTTTGTCAAAGGGGAAACGACAAGTCGTTGTCGGACGTCTCGACCATCCGTCGCTGCGATCCGAAAGCGAGCAGCGACGCGGGAACGTCATCGTGCGAGTTGGTAACGAAGTCAAAACGGAAACTCTCCCGCACTCCGGCGCACTGCGCGAACTCGTCCGACACGTCGAACGTGATTGGTCCAAAGACCTGACTTGGCAAACGATCGTCGCCGACCAAGCCACCACGCAGGATCTGTTGAAGGCACCTGTGTTGGTGATTACGGGATCAAGCACCCTAAATTTCAATGCGGCGCTGCGAGAAAATCTCAAACAGTATCTCGATCAAGGCGGCACGATTCTGTTCGACTCACTCTCGGGTGACGGTTGCGGCGACGGGAAAGCGTTCGAACGCAGCGTCGTTTCTCTGTGCAGCGAGTGGTTCCCTAAATCGAAACTCGAGCGATTGCCGACCTCGCACCCGGTTTGGTTTGCCGAAGCTCCCGTGGATCCTGCCGCGATTGCAAACGATTACTGGGTCTATGGTGTCGGCGCGTGTTGCCGAACACCCGTCTTCTATTCGCCTCGCAGCCTAACGTGCCGTTGGTCCCGCGGTGGTCCTTTGCTCCGCGGCGTCGATCTGCCGCCTAAGATCGGACGCGAAGTGGTCGCGGGAATCACCATCGGTGAGAACATTCTGGCCTACGCGACCGGACGCGAACTCAAAGACAAACTCGACGGCTCCGGCGTCATCGTTGCCGGCGATGCGCCCCAGCCGACTCGCGGTGCGATTCCGATCGCATCCGGAGCTCTCGGTGCTGGCGAGGAACAGGTTCAACGTGCCCTTCCCAACGCCGCGTTGATCATTCGCGAGAAACTGACCGTCGAGGTGATTGCCGTCGATGAACCGATCGCGTTGACCGAGCAATCGCTGCGACGCATCGGCGTGCTCTATCTAACAGGCCAAACCGAATTTGAACTCGACGATGTGTCGCGAGCCGCATTGAAAAACTACATCGACCGCGAAGGCATCGTGATCGCGTCTCCGATCTGTGGCAGTGAGGCGTTCGCTTCGTCGGTGCGTCGTGAACTCGCCGCTCTCGTTCCCCAAGGAGAATTCACTGCCATGCCGAGCGACCACCCGGCGTGGACGACTCGATTCGGAGGGTTTGATCTCACCAATGTCGAGATCCGCGTTCCCAATCAAAAACGGGCGGGCGACCAATCACTCGTCGTTGCCCAACGTTCCGGATCGCCAGTGATGGAATCGATTCAAGTCAACGGCGTGGATACCATCTTCTATTCGCCGTTGGACCTGAGCTGTGCGTTGGAGAGCCAGAACTCGATCCAGTGCCCCGGTTACCCGACCGCCGACGCGGCCAAAATCATTGCAGGGGTGATTCTGTATGCGCTGCAGCAATAAACAACTCTCGAGGCTCGGCGAACCTTGGCGATGACAGGGCGAATCCGTAATTGGTTCTCGCCAACGAGACTTCGCGATCGATTTGAGTCTTGGCGGTACGGCGATTTTGATCCCAACGCAAAGCTCGGCAAGCGGGGCGAACAGGTCGCCGCGATCGAACTGCGACGCAAGGGCCTCCGGGTGATCGCGGAGAGCGAATCCGACCGGGCGGGCGAAATCGACCTGATCGCGATGGACGTCCGCCGCCGGCTGATCGTTTTTGTGGAAGTCAAAACGCTGGCGACGCGGCGTCCGGGACATCCCGCCGATCGAGTCGACGAAAAGAAACAGGCACGCATCAGCCGGGCCGCACTGAGGTACCTCAAACGGAAAAAGATCCTCGGCACCCCCTGCCGGTTCGACGTCATCGCCGTTTGGTGGCCCACTGACGAGCCCACACCGACCAAAATCGAGCACTATGAGGCTGCGTTCGAATCCACGATCGAGTACTCGTTTTACTGAGCCCAAACGACGCATTCCTCCTCATTCACCCCGTCACGACTTGAAAAACACGGGCAAACCGGTCAACTTGAGCAGTGAACCTTCCACCGCAGATCGCTTTCCTTTCGAAGCCCGACTCGACCTCGATCCCGATTTCAAAACATAACGCCACGTAGCAACTCATGAGTTTTCGCATTGACCTGCCGGTCTATCGTGGCCCGATCGACTTGCTGCTCTATCTGGTGCGGCGTCAAGAGTTGTCGTTGTCGGAGATGTCGTTGTCCAAGGTCGTCTCGCAGTACGTCGAGTACATCGATGTCTTGGAAGAGTTGGATCTCGGCGAAGTCGGTGACTTTTTGGAATTGGCCGCGACGCTGGTCGAGATGAAAAGCCTCGCCGTTTTGCCAAAGATCGAAGACGAGAGCGAGGAAGAGGCGATCGAGGAAACGCACGACGAGTTAGTGCACAAACTGTTGGAGTACAAAGAGATCCGCGACGCCGCCTCGGTGCTCGACGAAATGTCGACCCGTTGGCAAACGCGGTTCGAACGTCTCTCCGATGACTTACCGTCGCGGCGAAACGATCCGGCCGATCAACCGATTGTCGAACTCGAGATCTGGGATCTCGTTTCCGCGTTCGGTCGAATCATGCGTGAATCCGCTGGACCGCCACCGACCGAGGTGATCTACGATGACACCCCGATCCACGTTTACATGCAGCGGATCCACGAAGCCCTCGCGCAAAAAGAACGCGTCGAATTGATCGACTTGGTCGAGCCTGGGATGCATAAGTCAGCCTACATCGGCTGGTTCCTCGCCATGCTCGAACTCACTCGTCACCACGGTGCCGCCGTCACCGAAAATCAAAACGGTGACATCGAGGTCGTTCGCACGACCGACTACCACGCTGAACTCAACGTCAACGAAGTTGACAATTACGGTTCCAAGGCGATCGACAACAGCAACATGCCTATCCGGATGCGATAGGCAGGCCGCCCGTGGTTTTCTTCTCCTGGTCGGGAAATCTTCCCGCTCGATTTTTCATTTGTTTACTCATTCACTTCACCCTTTGTTCCGTACATGACCGAAAACGTTCCCCTCCTCTCACATGTTCATGACGGACTAACCATCGAAGGGTATTCGAGAGCCGCCGTGCAAACCTGCTGGCGCGTCAATGAACTGAAACTTTTGTTCGACGCCGGTATTCAACCATGGGATTTCATGGGAACGCCGACCATGTTCATTTCGCACGCCCACCTCGATCACATCGCCGCGTTGCCCGCGTACGTCTCGCGCCGACGGATGATGAAGATGGAACCGCCGGTGATCTATCTGCCGGACTCCGCCGTTGACACCGCGTGGAAGATGCTGCAACTCTTCCGCTCACTCGACCGTGGCGCCATGCCATGCGAGTTGGTCGGTTTGTTAGGTGGTGATGAAACCAAAATCGGTAGGGAATATGTGGTCAAGAGTGTCGACGTCAAACACACCATCGATGCACTCGGTTTCATCGTCTACCAACGACGCCACAAACTCAAACCCGAGTATCTCGAACTCTCCGGAGAAGAGATCCGTAACCTGCGTCTCGCCGGAACGGAAATCACGACCGAACGCCGCGTTCCGGTATTCGCGTACACCGGCGACACTGCCCCGAAAGGCCTCGACGATAACCCCGAATTCTACGACGCAAAAATTCTCGTCAGTGAGCTAACGTTCGCCGCCCCCGAGCATCGACGCGAAAAAATCCATAAACACGGGCACATGCACGTCGACGATTACCGCGAACGAAAAGACAACTTCAAGAATGAGTTGATCATCGGATCGCACGCATCGACCCGCTACACCGACGCGCAAATCAAACGCTTCGTTAAAAAGGTGCTGCCCGACATGCTCGATCAACGACTGAAGTTGTGGATCTAAACGCATGACCGGCGAGATGATTGCCTCCGAATCGCATCACCCAACGCCACCAGGCGGATGGCCGCAACCGCGTGCGATGTACGTACATGTCCCCTTTTGCCGGCATCGCTGCGGATATTGCAATTTCAGTGTCCTCGCCGGGCGAGATGATTTGCAAGACCGTTTCCTCGATGCGATCGAGATTGAAATCCAAACCGTTCGATCACGTGAGTACGGCGAGGCATTGATCGATCTCGACACGTTATATCTCGGCGGCGGTACACCGACTCAACTGACACGACCAAGACTGCAACGACTGCTCGCGATCCTGATGGAAAACGTGAGCCTCTCGCAAAATCCGGAATTCACCTGCGAAGCGAACCCGGAAGACATCAATCCGGAAACGCTCGCCGCGCTCACTGACGCCGGCGTGAACCGAATGAGTTTGGGCGTGCAATCGTTTCAAAATCCAAAACTGCAAACCCTCCAACGCTCACACAAAGGCGACGAAGCAGTTGCGGCGATCCAAATGGCGAGCGAATCGATCGGGAACCTATCGATCGATCTGATTTTTGCCGTTCCCGGCGAAACGCTCGCGCAGTGGCAAACGGATTTGGACACGGCGACGTCATTGCCCATTCAACACATCTCCACGTATTCATTGACGTACGAGAAAGGCACCGAGTTCTGGTCGCAACGGCGACGCGGAGGATTGACGCCCGTCGACGAAGACACGGACGTGAAAATGTATCGCGTGTCGCGGCGGAGTCTCGCGGATTCCGGATTCGAACACTACGAAATCAGCAGTTTCGCAAAACCCGGATTTCGAAGTCGCCACAATGCGATGTACTGGAACGGTCACGGTTGGTATGCCCTCGGCCCCGGTGCCGCACGTTTTGTCGGCGGCGACCGCAACGTGAACCACCGTAGCCCGACGACTTACATCAAACGGATGATCGAACAATCCGATGCGACGACGGAATGCGAACCGATTTCTCTCGACCAACATGCCCGAGAGATCGCAGCATTCGGCATTCGGCAGATCGACGGTATCGATCTGCGCGAAATTGACCGGCGTGTGGGATACGACTTTTCTTCATCCATTGATTCGATAATCGATTCGTGCGAAAAGGCCGGGCTGCTGATCCGCCGGGACAGTCACGTTCGCCTGACTCAGCGAGGGCTGATGTTTGCGGATTCGGTCGAATCACAAATTCTTGAATAACCACATTCACCGATCGATGCTGGCATCCCAGCCGTGCCGGAACCGGTCCCGTTGGCGGTAGCGTAAGGCATCCTTTCCGTCACCTGGTTTGCGCAAAACTCCCAAACCAACGTCGGGGGAGGAGAAAAACGCTGGCTGGGTGAGAAACAACTGGACACTTGCCCAGCCCGCTTAATCATCTTATTTTAACCAGCATCTTTTCGTTACGGCGCTGCGACGGTCGATGATCTTCCCTTGTGACGCCTCAATTGTTCTCGGTTCTACCGTTGAGCCCTTCTCCGAGGAATAATGCTTTGTCGAAGCGTCAAACGGCTGCGGGATGCAGTCACGTAGGTGGTTTCTTACAAATTGATCACAGTATCGTTCGCCGGGCTGCTTTGCTGGCCTCCGTCTTCTTCCTGTCACCTCTCGCCAACGCACGCGCCGAAATGCCCGCACCGGCGTCCGAGTTGACGTCCAGCCGAGCAGTTTCCGCAGACGGGCTGCAGTGGCACGACAGCCTCGAAAGCGGTTGGAAAGAAGCCAAAGAGACGGGACGACCGATGGTCATTTTCATCACCAGCGAGCAGTGCGTTTACTGCGACGCAATGAAACGCGATACACTCTGTGATGAATCCGTTCGCAAACGATTGGTTTCCCGTTTCGTTCCGATCCGATTACGCCCCGGAACGAATAACCAAGTGCTCTCGCGCATCCGAATTTCGGCCTATCCAACCACCCTGGTCGCGCATCCGAAGGGTAAAGTGATGACCCATCGGATCGGTTACCAACCGGTGGCGAAGTTCCACGAGATGTTGAGCGAAGTGGCACCGGCGGACGATTCGATTGCAATCCGATAGTCTCTTTGAGAAATAACGGCAACGATGTTAGAGGCTCCTCCGAATCCGCGCCGTCTCTCAGGAATCTTTTGCCCCAACATCACGCCGGTCGACGATCAGGGACGCGTCGACGAGGAACGTTTGCGTGAGTACGTCGATTGGTTGATCCAACACGGGGTCGACGGACTTTATCCCAACGGCAGTACGGGCGAGTTCGTGCGGTTTACCCCCGCCGAGCGACGTCGCATCGTCGAAGTGGTGATCGACCAAACGGCAGGGCGCGTGCCTGTCCTGGCGGGCGCCGCCGAATCGAACGTGAACGAAACCGTTGCGGCATGCAACGCCTACGGCGACATGGGAGTTGCCGCCGTCGCAATTGTCGCCCCTTTCTATTATCGCCTCGGCAGCGAGTCAGTCCACGCGTACTTCACAAAGATCGCCGAGCAAGTCGAAGTCGACGTGACGCTGTACAACATTCCCATGTTCGCGTCGCCGATCGATGTGGAAACCGTACGCCGTCTCGCTAGCGAGCAACCACGAATCATCGGAATCAAGGACAGCACCGGTGACGTTGCCAACGTGTTGCGAATGATGGCGGCTGTCCGACCGATCCGTGACGATTTTTCGTTTCTAACCGGATGGGACGCATCCCTCACTCCGATGTTGATCGCGGGAGTCGACGGTGGGACGAACGCGACCAGCGGTGTGGTGCCCGAACTAACCCGAGCGATCCATCGCCACGTCATCACCGGACAAACCAGCCTCGCCATGCGACTGCAATACGATCTGCTGAACCTATTCGACCAGTTGCTCGCCATAGGAGAGTTCCCGGATGGTTTTCGTGCCGGTGCTCGTGCCCGAGGCTGGGAACTCGGGCCAGGGCGTCTGCCGTATTCGACTGAGCGAAGCGAGCAGATTGCAACCGCTCAACCGTCGATCACGTCACTGGTCAACACCGTCGTCCAACGCGTCCGAACTCCCTAACGTATCGCCACGACGCGAGCGTTACCCGACATCAAACATCGCTTGCGGGAATATCATTCGTTCCCATTCGTGATCACCGGCCAATCTGGATGGATGGGGCGAAGCTTCGCGTTCTTGCCCCCTTTTGCTGGCGGCGCCGGCGGAGCGATTTGCAGCACGCTCTTCAACTGCCCACGTGCCGTTTCGCCACGTTCTCCCGCTTCACCTTTCGCGAGGTCGTTCAGCTCTTTCAGGTCGTTCGGCACAAGATAAAACGTTCCGTCACGATAAAGTTTGAACTGCTGGTCGCGTACGTATTGCGCACCCGTGACTGAACCCCAATACGGCTGATAGTGACAAAGAACCCAGTCTCGCGGATTTCCCTTGTCGCCATTGATTTGTGGTAGAACGCTTCGCCCGTCGATCGGGTCATCTTCGCCGAGCGTCAGGGCCGCTGCCTCGGCAAACGTAGCATAGAAATCCGTGAAATCGACGAGATCATCGCAAACGCTTCCTACGGGCGTATGCCCCTTCCAATAGGCAACCATCGGAACGTGTGTTCCCATGTCTTTCGTCCCGCCCTTGCCGCCTTGGATCCTCTGGCCGTTCCACTGAGAGGCGATCCCGCGATTGGTTCCGTTATCGGCCGTGAACAGAATAAGCGTGTTGTCGAGCTGGCCAGCCTCCTCGACCGTCCGAACGATCTTGCCAACGATCTTATCCAAGTAATTCACCATGGCGACGAAGTTGGCCTTCTGTGCGGGTTTGTTCTTGGGAGCCTTGTTCGCGGAATGGTCTCGGGTTTGGTCACCAATCGTATCAGGCGTGGGAACAAACGGACTGTGTACCAGCACCGTGGGATAATAAACAAAGAAGGGTTTGTCGCGATCGCGTTTGATAAAATCGCAAACGAAGTCGGACATGATGTCGGGGCCGTACTGATTCGCGTTATCTTGCGAACTCAAGAACTGCCCGTTGCTCTCCAGCGGCGGACTCCAAAATCGCTCGCCACCCCCGACGGCATTCTTCTCCTTCGTTAACTGCCAAAGACAATATTCGTCAAACCCTGTTTGATGAGGACGCGTGCTGTCGGTACAACCTTCGGCCTTGTGATACAGACCATTGAGCTGCCACTTACCCGCGACCGCCGTTTCGTAACCCGCCGACTGCAGTAAGTTGCCGAACGTCTTGTCTTGCGGGTTGAGGTATCCGAAATGAGTGTAGTTTCGGAAGCTGTATTGTCCTGTCATGATTTTCACGCGTGACGGCGTGCAAATCGGAGTTGAATAGCAATGATTAAATCGAATGCCTCGATTTGCGAGCGAGTCGATGTGGGGCGTTTGATAGTCTTCAGCACCGTAACAACCAAAGCACTCCCAACTCACATCATCCGCCATGATCAAGATAATATTGGGCGGTTGCGTTCTCTCGTCGTCCGTTGAGTCGCTATTGAGCGACTGACCGCTGAGGTTGCCTGTCCCCATCAGGATGAGAACGCACAACAGGTGAGCCAAGAAAAGCGGATGATTCATTACCAAAGATCCCTACCAAACTCGTCAAAAGAACGAAACGCACAGTCTGATTGTAGACGTAATCACCCGTGCCCGTGCCCTACGGAATGCAACCACATGATTGATGGCACGCGATCAACGAACACCAGACCAAGATCTCAATCCGAGCCGGTACAACGCAATCGGTCACGCTTAAACCGATGTGACCAAACCGTAAAAGCTTCTCAATCGCATCCGGCAAATCTGTTTGAAATCACGAGGATTTCACAACTTAAGTGGCTGAACTCATTCCGTCCCTTGAATGATCTCAATCGAGTCAGGCACCATCGCGAGTTGAAATTCCGAGACTTGACCTGGATCAATGTAGACCCTTCGCAGGCTACGATTGTTCTGCAATCGCGATAGATCCGTGATCGGCGTCTGACGAATATCGAGCTCTTGAAGTTCGAGGCCGACGAGGTCGGAAAGCCTGGAAATATCCGTGCCGCGAAGATCCAGAACTCGCGGTTTGAGGAGGTACACCAAGCATAATTTCTCAGCAACATGCCTTCCGCCGCTGAACACCCTTGCCAACCGAGTCAGTCCTTCGCCACGCAATCGAATGGTTTCGGTCGCGGCCTCATAAGTCATTTCTGGATTTTCCCATTTGGGATTATTAATCGCAATCCACTCCCGAGTAAGTTCAATTTTGTCGTCGATTGCCGTGCGGCGCAGGCTATCGAAAATCAGCATCTTTTCCGCAAGCTGCCCTCGACGTAACTTCAACTCTCCGGGGCCGGGCGCGCACAACTCGTGAATGAGTGAGATGAATTCGTCAGTATCGAGATAGCCCTCGGCATCTTGCAGTTGCAAATATTTCTCTGCGAGCAATACAAGGTCCGGTTCAATAATCTTGCCATCGTCGACTAGCTCCAATGCCGACGCAAAATCTTGAGTCATGAAGTGCAGGTAATATTTCTGCAACCATGCTTTCGAAGCCGGTGGCGGTTCAAAGCTGAGGATCGACTCGAGATGCTGCTGCGAATGTGCGATCGCCATCGGCAACGCCTCATCTCGCAGATAAGTCGCATCCGTCACAAAATCTGAATTGTCGATTGCCGATAGGATCTGCCGATATTGGCGTTTTTCAGATTCCTCCTTCTCCGCGAGGTATTGGGCGAGCGACGTCACCGCTTCCGCTTGCGATTGCTCAGCGACGATCTGCGCTCTCTCCGATCGTTCGAGAGCTTCGACGGCTTGCTGTCGACTGAGCCGAAGTTGAATCATGAAAAACGCCACACATGTCGCAAAAATCACCAGCAATCCAAAAGCAATCGCGCAGGCTTCACGATGCCGCCGATAGAACAACGCCGCTTCGCGTCGAAGGCTCAATCGCTCGACCGAGGTGCTGTATCCACCCAAAAAGCGCGAGATGTCGCTCCTGAGCTCCGCGACCTTTTGATATCGCGCCCTTGGAACGGTCGCAGTTGCCTTGGCGATCGTTGCTGCCAATGCCGCATCTAATTTGGAATCGGCATGAGAACCGCTGACGGAACCGGTTGGCACCTCGAGTGTTAATAGTTCGCGCAACAGACATCCCATCGCGTAGATGTCCATTTGAGGAGTCTTCGTTTGGCGTTTATCCTTTTGTTCCGGCGCCATGTACACCGGCGTCCCCTTCGCAGACTCCAACAGCGATCCATACAGATCGGGATCGAGCAACACAGCAGAGTTGTTTTGGCTCTGCTCTTGCGCCATCACAACGCCCATCCCCCAGTCGCAGACTTTCACTTCGCCATAGTCACCTACGAAGATGTTTTCAGGCTTGATGTCCAAATGCAAGATTCGCCGCGAGTGGGCATAGGCGATGGCATCGCAGACTCGCTGAAAAATTTCCAACCGTCTCTGCAACGGGAATTCAGCAAGTTGCTCCGCTTTCTTTAACGATTTCAACACGTCTCGTAACGAACGCCCCTGTTTCAACTCCATCGTGAAAAACGGGCGTCCCTCGTCATCGACGCCCATGTCAAACAGGTCGATGATGTTGGGGTGGTCCAACCGCGCGGTTAGGTGTGCCTCTCGCAAGAAGGCGTCGAACTGATCCCTCGAAAACTCAGGCAATGGCTTGGCCAACGCAGCATGTCGCGCCGCCTTCGCGTCGTAAACACGATAGACCTCTTTCATGCCCCCGCGCCCAATCAGTTCCGGATCCTGATAGCGAGATTTGATTCGTGAAATCGCACAGAAAAGCGGACAGATGTCGTCGTCGGACTCCAAGCCTTGCCCGTACGCCTTCGTCGGATCCGCTTGGTCGAACACGTCGTCTACGATCGGATTGATCCGTTCGATACGGTCGATGGCGTCTCGGGAAATTGAACTATCGGACATTAAAATTGATCAGTGAATTTTCGATTGAATGGATAATTTCGTGCAATTCCGACGAACTACGGCGTGCTGTCGGGAAACTCGAGTTCGCGTCGCAGTTCGAACGCTTCGAGAATCAATCGCTTTTTGACTCGATGTTTCAATACATACACGCTTTCTTCACGGATGTTCAAATCCCGACTGATTTGGGCTGCCGATTCACCCTCCACGCTGCGAACAAACACATCCAACGCATCACCGGAAAAGACCGATTTGAGACGTTCCAAGGCGAGATTGACAATGTGCTGTCGCCACTCTTTCTCAATCTGTTCTTCCAAATCGGATTCACACATCAGTGAATGCTGGATCTGCTCCACTTCCGTACTCATCGTTTTGCTGTTTCGCCGTTGATGCCGGTGCCAGTCCATCGCGGTGTTGTGGATCAGTCGCGAAAGCCAACTGCGAAAACGTGCCCGATTTGGCTGATGGCGGTAATTCACCAGATCACGCCAAAGCCGCATTAACGCCAATTGGCAAGCATCATCGAGATCCGATCCGGACACACCAAGGTGGGTCAAGATGCGTCGAACGAACGGCCGGTAGTAGTCGAGCAATTCCTCCCACGCTGGATGATCCTTGCCCGATTGGGCGAGTTCCAACAGCGAAATACGGGTCGGTAAGTTTTGCGAGTGACTGTTCATGTACTCAACGATGGAACACGGTCGGTTGGGAACCTTAAATATACTCGGCTGTCACCGCAGACGGAATCGAAGATCTATACATCATTTTCATTCAAACGCCGATGACTCGCAAAATTCCGGCCTCAAACGCCAAAAAGAGAGAGCCAAATTCGCATGCCCCGCGGAGGCAGACGTCGCCTCTTTGGAAACCCAGCACATCTCAAATTCGCCGATGCAGGTCAGCCAAACGGTCCTTGCCGGCGGCACATTGGCATGCGGCTGAAAACGAGCGAGTGTGAACGGAAGACTACGGCTGACCCGTGTTAGAAATGCACCGTTATCTTCATGTCATCGTGCAACGAATATAACGTCACGCAAGGCCGCAAAGATTTTTAACAATCTCGACGGCGTGTTGCCTCCAGCCGAATTAGACGGCGATTCAACTCAAACGTGACGAGCCCCCGTGTAATAACTCGCCGAGGCGCCCAAAGACACCTCGGCGGAATTCTCACCTTCGTGCTCGTGATTACTGGCTACTGAATGACGACCTTGAACACGGTTGCGATCGCGTTCGAATCAGTTGCCGGCGGGGCGGTCAAGCTGAGAACGCCTTCATCGAACGTCCACTCGCAATCCGAATCAGCCCCCAACTGAGAAACCGTGGCAACCGCGAGATCGTCATTGTTTCCGTCAGCGAGGTGTTTAATCGTAATCTCCTCGCCCGGCGTTGGTTGTCCCAGCAGAAAGACGTAGATGCTTTTACCATCCGCCGACCGGGTAAATCGTACATCCTTAGCGGAGTACTGAATCGTGGCTGCTTGCCCGCCGTGACTGCCGTCCTTGATCGCCGCTTCGCCGTACCCATAGATGGAATGCGGACGGGTTCCGTAGACGGCTTCACCATACATTTCCATCCATTGGCCCAGCCCTTTCAAGCGGTCGAGTTGCTCGTCCGGAATGACGCCATCGGCCCGAGGTGAAACGTTCAACAGGACGACGCCGCGTTTACTCCACACGTCGATCATGTTCCGTACCAACAACGGCAACGGCTTGTATTTCTGATTTTGAACGTAGCACCACCCACTGGCACTGAGAGTGATGTCCGTCATCCAAACTCGATCGGGCATGTCTTTCATTCCACCCTGTTCGATATCCAAAACACGCAAATCATCCGGCATGTCTTCTTGCTTGCAGATCAAGGCCACTTCTTTGCCACGATGTTCCCCCGCATTGAAATGATGCGCCGCCATACGTTGACGATATTCTTCCGGAATCACGTCCAACCAGGAATCGAACCAGATCATGTCGGGGGAATACTCGTCAACGACTTCCTGGACCAGGCTGAGCCAATACTCGTTGAACTCTTCTTCCGGCATGTTGCCGTAGAGCTTGCGAAGTTTGGGATCGTCCGAGGAAGTAAAGAGATTTTTGTCGTACCGGTAATAGCTCAGCGCTCGCTCACCGTCAGGCTGGCCATCACGTTGTCGTTGGCCAGTGAAGGAGTGATGAAATGTCGTGATCGTCTTCATGCCACGATCGCGAAGCGCGGCCAGCAATTCTCCCGTAACGTCTCGCTGCGGCCCCTCGGCTTTCGCATTGTTCGGATTGATTTTGCTATCCCACATCGAAAATCCGTCATGATGCTGCGCGACGGGTCCCGCGAACCGAGCGCCCGCGGACTGGAACAGATCTGCCCATTTCTCGGGATCGAAATGCTCAGCCGTGAACATTGGAATGAAATGGTGATAGCCAAACTCATCGATCGGGCCGTAATGCTTCTCGTGATATTCCTTTGTGCCCGCGCCCCAACTCTTAGGTTTCGACATGTGCATCCAACGCGGATACCACTCCGTCCGGTATGCGGGAACGCTGTACGGCCCCCAATGGAAATAGATCCCCAGTTTGGCATCGTTAAGCCACTCAGGTGCACTGCCGTGTTTGCCAAGTGACTCCCAATCCGGTGCATAGACCTCCGGGTATTGGTTCGCCTGAAAGCCGCTCGCCGCATCCTGCGCTTCCACCGCAGGTGAAAAACCAAGGGCGCAGAAGAAACAAGCAGCGATTAGTGTTCGCGTCGCGAACTTCATAATTCGATTCATTGATGTTGTTCTAAGGAGAGTGAGTGTTTGCGATTGTCGCTCAGTCGAATACGGAACAACCTGTAACCGACCCGATGGTGAGGAAACGACAACACCGCTGCATTCTACGTTCGTACGTTAAAAGAGTAATCGCACGTTCGCTAAAACATGCCCCTTTTTTTGGGCACGTCGGCTCGCTCTCGCAAAGCGACAGCCTCGCCAAGCATATAGATTCCAACACAGCAAACGGTTTATCAGTCGTCCCGTCGTATCAGGTGCCTCGACAAACGACATCAACTCATGACGACCTGACTCAATAGATAACGAAGCCGTTAGCGCCGTCGTGATTACAAGACACGCATACGACTGCTGAATCGATTTCTGCGTTTCACTCAAATTCTTGTTGCAGGCAATCTCGAAGTAGATTCTGCGCGGCGTTGCTGCTGCAATCGTCGACTTCCATTCCCGTACGCGTTCCGACGTCAACGTTGTTCGCGAAGACACGTCGAGACAGACCACTGCCGATTGCACATTGCGTTTTCTGGAGGAACCGGTTCGGCAAACTTTCGCTCATGCGTTCCCATGGCCACTGGTTTGACTCCGATGTGCCCGAAACCCGTTTTTTCTCACGCTCTCGAACGGACAGCCCCACTCCGCTAAAATGGGGCAGCCATGTTCATCGTTCATCGGAGAGAGATTCGACATTATGCAGGTACGCAGCGGCGGCGGATTTCGTGCCATTCTTTACTCTCTCAAAAAGGGACGTGAAGCGGGCGGCTACTGGAAATTTTTCAAGGCCATGCGGTCGCGGAACACCTGCAAGACCTGTGCGTTGGGCATGGGCGGCCAGAAAGGCGGCATGGTGAACGAGAAGGGCGCGTTCCCCGAAGTGTGCAAAAAAAGCATGCAAGCAATGGTCTCGGACATGCAGCCCGGGATTTCTCCCACGTTTTGGCAGAAAAATTCGGTCGACGATTTACAGAAACTCTCGCCTCGTGAACTCGAATACCTCGGACGACTGCTGCACCCGGTACGCTACCGCGCCGGAGGCACCCATTTCGAAAAGATCACATGGGAAGAAGCTTTCAATAGCATCGCCGGGAAGCTTATGTCGCTCTCTCCCGACGAGACGTTTTGGTACTTCAGCGGCCGGAGCAGCAACGAAGCCGGCTTCCTGTTGCAATTGCTCGCTCGCGTCTACGGAACCAACAACGTCAACAACTGCAGCTACTACTGTCACCAAGCCAGCGGCGTGGGGTTACAGACGAGCATCGGCAGCGGCACGGCCACGATCAACCTCGACGACCTCGAGAAAGCGGACCTGGTCTTTTTGATCGGCGGCAACCCAGCCAGCAATCACCCGCGTTTGATGAGCAGCCTGCTGCACGTCCGTCGCCATGGCGGAAAGGTGGTCGTGATCAATCCAGCGCGTGAAACCGGATTGGTTGACTTTCGAATTCCATCGGATCCGATCTCGCTCATCAAAGGCAGCAAGATCGCGTCGCACTACACGATGCCGCATATCGGCGGAGACCTTGCGTTGCTGTGGGGCATCGCCAAATCACTGCGAGAACACGATCAGATCAAACTCGACTTTCTCCAACAGCACTGCCGCGGCGACGAAGACTTCCTCGCACGTGTTGACGAATTGTCGTGGCAAGAGATCGAAGAAAAATCCGGTGTCGAACGGGATGAAATTGAAACGCTCGCGAAGCTGTATGCCGCCAGCGAAAGGACCGTGTTTGCATGGACGATGGGCATCACCCATCACGCCCATGGCGTCGACAACGTTCAAGCGATTGCGAACCTCGCAATGTGTCGCGGGATGGTTGGTCGGCCCGGTGCGGGATTAATGCCGATCCGCGGGCACTCCAACGTGCAGGGTATCGGCAGCGTCGGAGTGACTCCCAAACTCAAACAACAAATCTTCGATTCGCTGCAATCCAAATTCAACGTTCAACTGCCGACGAGTCCGGGTCTCGACACGCTCGCCTGCATGGAAGCCGCCGCGGCGGGAACGATCAAAGCCGCGTTTTGTCTCGGTGGCAATCTGTTCGGGTCCAACCCCGACGCTAATTTCGCAGACAGCGCGCTATCAAATCTTGAATTGAATGTAATGATGAGCACAACGCTCAACACCGGACACGTGCACGGTCTCGCCGCGGAAACAATCATCCTCCCCGTACTCGCTCGCGATGAAGAACCGGAACCGACGACACAGGAATCAATGTTCAATTTCGTTCGGCTGAGCGACGGCGGACCGCGGCGTTTACCCGGTCCACGTAGTGAAGTGGAGGTCATCTCGACGCTCGGAAAACGTCTACTCGAGGACGCCCAAGGGATCGACTGGGACCAAATGAAACACACCGAAACCATTCGCCAATGGATCGGTGGCGTGGTCCCGGGTTATGAAAAGATCCAGTCGATCGGTACGACGAAGGAAGAGTTTCATATCGGTGGGCGTATTTATCACGAACCAACGTTCGGTACCGTCGACGGCAGAGCCGTCATGCATGCACATCCCCTGCCTGCTCTCAAGGGAACCGGCGATGGTGAGCTGCGACTCATGACCGTACGCAGTGAAGGACAGTTCAATACCGTCGTCTATGAAGAGGAAGACCTCTACCGGAATCAGGAACGCCGTGACATCATCCTCATGCATCCCGACGACCTCACGCGACTCGGACTGACGCACGATCAACGGGTTCGTGTCGAGAACGAAACCGGCCACATGGATTCGATCCTTGCTCGCGGGTACGATGACATCCGCCCGGGAAACGCATTGATGTATTATCCCGAGTGCAATGTTCTGGTATCACGCTACGCGGATCCGCAAAGCAGGACGCCCGCATTCAAAGGCGTTGTCGTGAACGTCAAATCGATGCCGAACACGTAATTCACACGCATCGCTTTCCGTTTCGCCGATCCCTCGCTACCACGGCACTATGCCCGACTCACCCACAACTAACAAAAACGCGATCTGGCGTCCCTATTGCCAGATGAAAACGGCTCCACCGCCCCTTGAGATCGTTTCCGCGAAAAACTTCACGCTGCAAACTGCGGACGGCCGAGCATTGATCGATGGAATGGCGTCGTGGTGGTCGGTCTGTCACGGATACGCGCATCCTCATGTGATCGAGTCGGTGGCAAAACAACTCGAGAAGATGCCGCACGTGATGTTCGGCGGTATCACCCACGAACCTGCCGAACGGTTGGCGACACGTCTGGCGACAATGCTCCCCGCCGATCTAAACCATGTCTTCTTTGCCGACAGCGGTAGCGTTGCCGTCGAAGCGGCGATGAAGATGGCGATCGGCTATTGGCGTCGACGCGGAAAACCCGAGCGACAACGCTTCCTCTCGTTCGATCATGCCTATCACGGGGACACGACCGGTGCGATGTCTCTGTGCGACCCAGATCGCAGCATGCATTCCGCATACGGTGATGCGATTTTGTCACAACTGCATTGCCCGCTACCCAAAGACCCGGAATCGGAAAACCTGCTGCACGAGATGTTGTCTCGACATCAACAGGAGGTTGCGGGAGTGTTCCTCGAACCCTTGGTCCAGGGCGCGGGCGGGATGCGCTTTCACGACGCGTCCACGGTCCAACGGATCCGCCGACTCTGCGATGAGCACGGCGTCTTGTTAATCGCCGATGAAATTGCCACGGGGTTTGGACGCACCGGATCGATGTTCGCAATCGACACCTGCGAAATTGTTCCAGACATCATTTGCCTCGGCAAAGCCCTCACGGCGGGCACCATGACGATGGCCGTGGCTGTGGCGAGATCAGAGGTATTCAACGCATTCTGGTCGGACGACGTCGGCGACGCGTTGATGCACGGCCCCACTTTCATGGCCAACCCACTGGCATGTGCCGCCGCAAACGCATCACTGGATCTCTTCGAACGTGAACCGCAGGTGCAACGAGCACGCGAGATGCAGAACCAACTGCAAGCCGGACTATCGCCGTGCCGAACAATCCCCGGCGTTGTTGATATTCGCACCCGCGGTGCGATCGGTGTCATCCAAGTCGAGACGCTGCCTCACCTCGATCAACTGCGTCAACAATTTGTCGATGCCGGCGTATGGCTCCGCCCGTTCGGTGACTGTATTTACGTCACGCCGCCACTGAACCTTCCTACCCCATTCGTCGAAAACCTCTGCTCAGCAATCGTCAACGTCATGTCGTCCAAACGCTTCACAACGTCGGACGCGCAAACCATCACACCGGTCGCGCAGGCTGGTCTGCGACCTAGTTCACGCTAACGTTTCTTCTCGCAACAAAGCGATCGCAGTCCGCTCACGCCGCAGCGGCAACGACGCGGTCAATCGACGAATCGCCGACAGCGGGCTCCGCTCGCCTTCCCGCATTGCCTCTTTCAACGACGCCCCGATTCGATTTTGCGCCGACTCACGCAGAGGCAGATCGGGCAAGTCCGACAACTCCGCGTCTTCGGCGACGCCCAGCCACCCCGCACCACCAACCAACAACACCTCACCACTTAGCAAAGTTGTTTCTTGGTTAATCGCCGTTTGCTCGCCCATGAATTCGTTGGCCCGGACCTGCGACGTAGGGGCGAGATTGAGAGGTCGATACCCATATTTGGAAACAATCAAACTCGACCAATCACCGACTGATGACATGCGAGCATGCCCCGATTCCGGATCGATGTGGGCATAGAACAGGGACATATTCGGCCGACCGGTTTCGTCAATCGCCGAATCTCGCACCTGCAATAAGGTATGCAGGACTCTCATGATCGCGTCGTGAGGCGTATGACGGTAGCTCGCGTGTGCTTGAAACGCGGCACGAGCAATCGCACCGTCGAGCGTGTTGACCATGTCAGCAGTGGGAGCCCATCCGGAACCGAACTGACACATCGACAACGAGATAATCCCATCAGGCAACACATCCCAATGATGCCAACTCTGTGCGATCGATAAAGGCGATTCGATCATCCCGTCGACCGACCAGTTCGGAGCCAGTCGAGCGCCGAGCGGCAACATGTCGTGTTGCCAATCGGCAATTTGATCGGTCCATTGACGGATCGTTGGAGGAGCCTGTGTCGCGACCGTTCGTTGAATTTCAGAAAGAGGCTCCATCGATTCGACGAAATGAGCCGCATCGAACTCCGCGTCCAATTCCTCATCGAGATCAAAGTCGGCTTCATTGAAGTCCGTCGCCAACATACGTTCCAATTCGGCATCCACCATGTCCGTCTCGGCGGGTGCAGCAACGCTTAGCTGAACCGAGCGTGCCGGCGTCGCAGGTTGAGTCATCTCCGTCAACGCGTGACAAACGTTCGACGCCGCCAAACGGGCCGCCGCCGTTGCCAGGTCGTCGTACTGGCGCACTTCGCGACCGAACAACCACATCGTACCGATCGGCAACTCGATACCGCCCAGTGAAACACAGATACCCGACGCGAACGGCTCGGGAGGCGTGTATTGGTTGATGGGTCCGCCTTGCAGGTCGTCCATCGCGACGACACCTTGGATCATTGCCTCAAGGTCACCGCGTGCGCCCCGAAGCGGCCGTGATGTGCCAATCCTTTGCGCCGGGGACAACCCGAATACGAAACGCGTCGCCAATCGCTCGGTCACTTCGTCGAGCAAGTAGATTGCCGCCGCATCCGTTCCGGTCGCGAGCGTGGCGTCAGCGAGTATACGATCAATTTGCTCGCAACCTCGCTCGGCTTTCGAAACATCCAAAATCACCGATGCGCGAGCAGCGAGTTCCGCCTGTTGTGAACGTAAAATCGCTTTTTGCTGCTGCAACTCTTCCGCCATTGCCCGCGCCGCATCCGCGAGCCGCTGAGCATCGCTCGCCGTGAGTGTTGCCGAACGCGACTTCGAGTCCGTCTTCTGAGGCTCGGATGCCCCCTGTGCTGAATCGATCCTCCATCCGGTCGTTTCCGTGTACGCCCGCCAAAACCCTTCGACAGCTTGTTCGCTGTTTCCGCTCTCGTGATCGACTCGTTGCGTGGATTGGGCACTTGTCGCGACGCCCGAATCAGATTCGGAATCACAGAGATGCAGTTTCAGATAACTCGGTGGTGGTGTGGACACGTTGTCTTCTACCAGATGGAAGGATGAGTTGGGGAATACGGGAGTCTTGTCCTTAAACAAGCATTCATTGGCTCAGCGCGGTTGCACTTCGCCTCCGTACCCAACTCATCGACCCGTCAACCCAAATTCGCTCAGCCGATCAACCGGTAAAGTTTCCATCTATTGCCACGACGGCCGCATAATCCGACCAAACGGAACGACACTCAATCACGAGTGTCGGCTCAACGATTCGCTCTTCGATCAACACGGCGATCGGCTCGGTGCAAGCACAACCACCGGTACAACGAGGGGACCAACACCAACGCGAGCAACGTCGCGCCGGCCACACCACCGGCAATCGACACCGCCATCGGAGGCCAGAACCCACCGCCATCGAGAATCAGAGGTGTGAACCCGGCCATCGTCGTTAACGTCGTTGCAACCACGTGTCGCGACGAATGCATCACCTCATCTCGAATCGCCTCGACATCACCCGTCATCGCGATCGGGTTGGCTCGAATCCCCGCCAACACGACGATGGAATCGTTGATTGCAACACCGATCAATCCCATCGTTCCAATAATCGCCATAAACCCAAATGGATAACCACTCAGCGCCAGAGCTCCCATTCCCAACCCGACCGACAACGCCGCGATCAACGCGATGATGCCCGCCATACGAAACGATCCGAACGAAAGCACCAGCGTCGCTAACATCAAAACAGCGAGAACGCCAACGGTCGAAAACAAATTCCCCACCGCGTCATCCCGCTTCGATGCTTCGCCACCAAACGCAACCGAATACCCAGTCGGCAATTGATCGATCAGTTCATCGAGCTCCGCTTGCAACGATGCCTGCACTTCGCTGGGCAAAACACCCGCGGCGAGATAAGCGGCGACTTCGTTCATTCGCATTCGGTTGAGTCGCGGCAGCGCCGCCGCCTCCGGTTCGAGACCAACGGTTGCGAACGCGGACAACGGCGTGACCCGCAACCCCGAGCCTCTCGCGTTGGGCAGAACGAGATCGACGCTCGCAATTCGCGCCAACTCGCCACGATTGGCGTCGCCGACTCGCACGACGATCGGGATGACTTCGTTGTCCTGTAAAACACTACCACCGGATTGACCTTCCAAGGAAGTCGCCAATTGACGGGCGATTTCTTTCGGAGAGATCCCCGCCTGAGCCGCACTCGCTTCATCGATATCAAAACTGATTTGCGGCAACACATCCGCGAGATCTGTTTTTACAGAAACCACCTTCGGCATCCGGCTCAAGATCGCACGGGTCTCTTCCCCAAAACGACGCAGCACATCCAAATCCGGCCCGAAGAACCGTACCTCGATCGGCGCTCCGAAAGGCGGGCCCTGCTCGAGCTGCTTGACGAGAACACGCGACGACGTGATCTCACGGCTCAGCTCCGTCTGCAACGAGGTGATCACCGGCTCGGGTGGAATCCCCGGCGGCAACTTCACTAACGCCTGGGCATAATTCGGCGTACCACGACGACTCGAGATAACGTTGTAATAGAACTGCGGCGCACTTTCGCCAAAGAACCAATCGATCCGTGATGCCCCCACCCGTCGCACAATCTCGTCAACTCGCGACGCGGTCGCTTGCGTGCGGGCGAGTGAATCGGTGGCCGGCCCCTCGACCGTAATATGAAATTGATCTCGCCCACTGGCAGGAAAAAACTGTTCTTCAAGCGTGCTGAACGCCGCGAAACCAGCGACCGGCAATACCAACGAAATCGCGATCCCCTTCCACGGTTTCCGGATCAGTTCACTCAGTGCCGACTCAACAATCTTCGTCAACCACGGCAAACGCAACCCCGGCGATCGTGCGTTTGAATTCATTCGCCGCGCGAGCTGACGCGCCGCGACCGTCGGAATCACGGTCATTGCTAAAAACAACGAGGAAACGATCGCAAGAATCACGCTGATCGCGATCGCCCCCACAAATTCACCCGCCGGTCCCGGCATCAATGCGATCGGCGCGAACGCCAACGCAGTCGTCAACGTCGATCCCAACAACGGCACGGCCAAATGAGAAACACTGTGCGACATCGCCTCGACCGGCGACTCTCCGTGACGCATTCGCGACTGCACCTCGTCCACCATCACAATCGCGTTGTCGATCAACAAGCCCAACGCAATGATCAAACCGGTCACTGACATTTGATGAATCGGAATGCCAAAGATTCGCAACCCGAACAACACCATCAAACTGGCCAAAGGAAGCGTCAACGTCACGATCAACGCAGACCGCCATCCCATCAAAACCCAAATCACGCATCCGACCGCGATCGTTCCCAACATCAAGTTGAACGCTAGCGATCTCAACCGTTCGTTGACGTAATCACTTTGCCGAAGGATGCGCTCGATCGAAATTCCAGCCGGTAACGTCTCGCGATATTCATCGATCAAGTTCTCCGCGATCTCAGTCCAATGATCGATCCGTTGCGCCGGACGAACCATCACCCCCAGCACCACCGCGTCTTTACCTTCGAGCCAAGCGGCCGTCTCGGGCGGATTAGGAATTCCGATGCGCACGTCTGCAACTTGCTCAAGTCGCACGTCACGGCCATCGCTCGTACTGATCGGCGTTGCCCCGATTTGTTCCACGGTATCGAGTTGGTTGTTAATCTCGATCAACATCTGCATCGATCCGTCGCGCAGTTGCCCCGCCGATCCTTTGGCGTCAAACGACGACAATCGCTCGGCAAGGTCAGCCGGCGTGATCCCCATCGCGGCCGCTCTCGCCGGCTGAACGCGAACTTCGATCTCCTCGCCGGGGTCACCGAATCGATGTACCAAATCGGTTCCTGACAACGCCTGCAAACGATCCTGCAGTTCAATCGCCAAACGTCGCAGCACTCGCACGTCAACCGGTTCGGGTCGGTCCCACACCAACCCGACAATCAACGCGTACGCGCGAACCTCCAACTTTCGAAACTCCGGACGACTCGCCTCACTCGGCAGATCCCCGATACTGTCCTCAAGCCGACTGCGAACTCGCGACCAAATGTTCTCAGTCGCCGTCGTGTCATCACGCAGTTCGATCGAAACTCCGCTGATGCCGACGCGACTGACCGAGTGAATTTCCTTGATTTCTTCGATATCCCGAACCCGATTCTCGATCACCTCAGTTACCAGAGTCTCGACACGCTTAGCGTCAGCCCCCGGCAATCGAGTGTGAATGATTGCGACGCGTTGCTCGAGCACCGGATCTTCCATCCGAGGCAATACCGCCATCGAACTCAGCCCCGCGACCAAGATCAGAAGGACAATCAAAACCAACAATCGCTGGTCATGAAAAAACAACGCCGCCAAACGTGTGATCACACCGCCATCGCTCGGCGCAGGACTGTTCGCGGGATCACGTCCCTCGGCGTTCACATCGCCTGATTTAGTCACCGTCGCGAAACCTCAGCGGGCGTGATCTCAGTGAGCGAAAGATCAACGTCCTTCCATCGCACACGAACGGCAACACCAGGTCCGATTTGTCCGACTCCCTCCGAAACGATCCATTCTCCCGGTGACAACATGCCGTGCACCAACGTCAACGGACCGGCACTGCGGAGAACCTGAACTTCTCGTCGTTCGATCGTTGCCAACGCGACATCTTTGACGGTGTTGTTCGTCATTCCATCAACGCCACGTGCGTCTTCGCTCGCAATCTCGGTCGCGTTCGCCTGCTGATCGCGTTCCTTTTCATCGGGCACCGCGACGTAAACCGACCACAACCCACGCACACCGCGAACCAACGATTCCGTTGTTACCCAAAAGGGGTCACTCAAGGCTTGCCGCATCGTCTCGCTGTTTCCGTTCTCGCCCCACGGCACCCACAACCTTGCGGTCTGCCCGATATGTATCCCCGCGAGAGAATCCGTACTCGAGGTACGGGGCACGAGCTCAAAGTCAACGCCGCGTGTCCGTGTCACCTCATCAACCTGAGGCTGCATCCTCACTATCTTGGCACCAAGATAGGAAGATCGCGAGTGCCCCGGCCGCGCCGTTTCGGGAGGCGATGTCGTTTCGTTGACGCTGACCCAAAACTGATCCCCCAGCTTCCACTGCCGACACACGCTAGGTGGCACACCGAATCGGGCTTCCAAAGGCTCCGACTCTAGAATCGTCAACACGCCCTGACTCGGCCCGATCATTTCCCCTTCGTCAAACTGCCGAATCGCGATCACACCAGAGTAAGGAGCCACGATTTGACTGTCGTCGCGTTCGACATCAATCTGGCGACTCGCCGCAGTGGCCGACGCGAGTCTCGCCTTCGCGGCCGCGACCTGTTCGTCACGAGTCCCATCTTCGAGTTCGTCGAGCTCCGCGGTTCTCGCCGCCAGCGTCGCACGCAATTCATCCGCCGCATAACGAGCATCATCGAGCTCTTGTTCCGTTCCCGCACTCCTCTGCGACAATTGCATCTGCCTTTCGAGCCGGCGTTCTGCTGATGCCAATTGCGATTCCAACTGCCGCACTCTCGCCGATGCCGCTCGTTTGGTTTGCTCTCGCGGTCCCGCAACCGCCTCATCCAACGCCGCCGAGGCCGCTGCCACGTCCGCGTCCGCCATCATTTCTCGAACATCAAGATCCGAAACATCGAGCCTCGCCAGAACGTCGCCCTGACTAACCCTGTCGCCTTCGTGAACCAAAACCTCGACCAGCCTACCGCTCCGTCGCATCGACAACGAACTCGATCGCCTCGCCTGCACTTCGCCTCGGTAAGACTCAAACAACAGCGGCGTCGACACATCACCGGCGCGAATCACACCGACTTCCACACGCCCCTCGCCTGCCATCGATAACGCTGTACCATTCGCAGCACCCGAGTCGTCTCGCGGGCGGGACTCCGCAAATACCGTTGCCCGAACAACCCACACGCCGACGATTGACGCGACTATTGTCGACGCGAGAACCAATCCACCGACGACGCGCAGCCGCGACCGGCCTGAGTCACTCGCATCCGCCACCTTGTTCCATTTCGAGATAGGATGACTCATGACGAAACATCCTCCAACGACTGTTCGAGCACGCTCTTGGCATGACGTCGTAACTTCGGCGTGATACTCGAAACAAATTTCTTGTACGCCGACGGATCAAACAGCGGTCGCCAACCAATGTCGTCGAGCAACGCGTTGCAGTTCCGCCGAATTGCGGTACGCGGTTGCGAGATCCCCGCTCGTCCCAGTGAAGGACTCGTCGACTCCAGCACCAATCCGCCGTAAACCAGCGACCACAAACCGAACACGATTTGCTGAACCAACGCATCCCGCGAGACGCCCTTGCCTACGACCAAATCACCGGACGCAAGGGCCGCACCGATCACACCACTGAGACAATCGATGCACTGCTGTTCGCACTCCGCCAAGACCTCTCGACGGTCCGGAGACGTCTTCTGCCAAACCGGATCGTGGCGAGTGATCTGCTCGATCGAAAAATCATCAGGCAAACAATCCACGTAAACTTCTGCCGCAATTCCGATCGCGGCGCAACACTGACGAGGGTCGTCTCCCAGCGTGACCGCGAACCGAAATAACTCCATCCGCCGCCGCACCGATCGCGCCGCCAACGCCAACAAGATATCTTCCTTGTTGGAAAAGTGATTGTAGATCGTGCCCCGCGTGCAATTCATCTCGCGGGCGATCGCCTCCATGCTGACCGCCGATAACCCCTGATCGCGAACCATTGGGAACGCGGCATCCAAAATTCGACTCCCGCGATTGCGGATCTCCCGCTGTTTCGCAGTCAAATTGCGAGCATCGCTGGAATCAGAACAGGACGAATGGAGAGATGGTGAGACAGACATCCCCCCACTATGATCACCCCCTCAGAAAATGACAACGCGCCATTTTTGACATTCCGTCAAATTAATCCTTCTTTAACGAATCCCGGATATCGCGAAGCAACAGAATATCTTCGCTCGGCAGGGTGACTTTCTCCTCTTCGGGCTCGCTTTCCATTTTCGATCGCGCCACGTTAATCATCTTGATCACCGCGAACAGAGCCGCGGCGATCAGCAAGAATTCAAAGACCGTTTGGACGAACGGACCGTAATTCAAAATCGGGTAGTCCTGCATCACCATCACGGGATCGCCGTTCTCGAGCGTCTCCATCGTGCCATCCGCCTTCAGTTTCGGACTC
This sequence comes from Aporhodopirellula rubra, assembly GCF_014192335.1. Lineage (GTDB taxonomy): Bacteria > Planctomycetota > Planctomycetia > Pirellulales > Pirellulaceae > Rhodopirellula > Rhodopirellula rubra. The sequence goes on from NZ_JACHXU010000020.1 coordinate 85,109, forward strand.
TCTGTCGCGATCGTGTAGGCGGCTTCTTTGAAATTGATACCAAACCTCGCGGTCAACAAATTGATCGGTGGCATGATCACGTTTGCCACCAACGACGTCACGATCTTGCCAAACGCGCCACCGATTACGACACCGACTGCCAAGTCGACGACGCTACCCTTCATCGCGAACTCTTTAAACTCTTTCAACAAACTCATTTCAACAACTCCGATGATTCACTTTAAAACATGTTTTGTGTCACCGAATACAACCGGTGGACCAAGCGGGAAGTATGCAGCCTTTGCTATTGTCAGACAAGAAAGCAGTGCTTTCAAATTCGGGTGCGTTTTGAGCAATCAAACGCGTTTCTGACGGAAACCTCAAGACGGCAAACGGCATGAAACCATTTTACGAACCCACGCAGCCGACATCGCACCATATCCCCAGGAAGGTCATCAAATTGACGACTTCGCGAATACTCTCGCGGTGAAGTGTTTATTCTCGTGCACGCGAATCACATGCGTCCGCGCGTGCCGCAACGGTTCGCTTATTGAACCGCTGCGATTACCGAAACCACTCCAACCGCCAACACGGTTGATCCCACAATCGTCCAACCGGCGATCACTCGAAGAGTGACACTCATCGGTTGTTGGACGCGAAACCACGAGCGTCGAAAACACATCGCCGCCGTCGTCGGACTTTTCGGCTCGCTCCTCACCGCCTCAAAAGTGACGCCGTCGGCCTCCACCATCAATGGCGGACTGACGTAACGCCAAACACATCCCAAGAGCCCGACAATCAATCCAACCACAATCGCCAATTGAACGATCGCGACCGAAGGCATCCACCAACGCGGTTTGGTAATCAGGATCGATTGCCCAAGGCCCGACACTCGACTCTGCAAACTGGCTTCATAGGAGGCCAACCATTGCTGAGCCTTCGCGTCACGCGACATCCAGTAGTCGCGCCACGCCGACGCTCTTTGCTCACCATCCGGATCGGCTGACGATTCGTTACCTCCACGTCGGACCGAGACGGTGCGGAAGGAGCTTTCATTGCTTGGTGAATCGTCGGCCGCTGCGATGCCCAGATTGACCAACGTCGCAGCGTAGATTTCAGACGTCTCCTGACACCAACGCACCACGGCAGCTTCCGGTGCGGGCGGCCCAATCATTCGTCGAACCAGATCTTCCCTGATCTGCTCTTCTGTTTGGGAAGAATCAGGAATCAAAAATCGAGTTTCCTGGCCGCTCGGCTGTCGTATTTCGACCCAATAGGTCTGCAACTCCGTGCCTCGCCGTTCCATCGCCCCACGCGTTTGCCCAATCAGACAAACCAACATGAAGGCGCCCATCGAAACGAGCACGATGTCGATCAGGAAGGAGCGTGTTAGGATCTTCAACTGAAAACACACCCAAAGTGAGTCGGGATTCGTGGACATCCTCTATATCGGCTCGCGACGATTCGACCGTCCAGTAAACTTACTCCGATTGCAACACTTGGCACGATAGCAGGAAGCGATGATTGACTTTCAGATCAAAATTTGTGGCGTCCGCAGCGAAGCCGACGTGCACGCCTGTGAATCTGCCGGAGCGGACTGCGTGGGTTTGAACTTTTACCCCCAAAGCATCCGGTACTTGGCCCCGCATTCGGCCATCACTAAGTCCATCAATGAAGCCGCAAAAGACGCGAAAATCGCTCGCGTCGGACTGTTTGTCAACGAACCCGTTGCCGCGATTCGCCGCGCCCAAGACGCCCTGCAACTCGACGCCGTCCAGCTCCACGGTGACGAAACTCCCGCCGCTGCGAGACAATTAATCGATGCGGGCGTTGCGATCATTCGAGCAATCCGGCTGCCGACGATGCCCCAGTCTTCCGAACAAATCCAAAACACGATTCTGCCCTGGGTGGACCTGCCGGTAACCTTGCTTCTCGATGCCGACGCGGGGGTCAAATTCGGAGGCGGAGGTAAACAACTCGATTGGCCGTCCATCGCGGCGTGGAACCGCGATTCCCCCCGTCTTCCCGGCCAACCCGACTGGATCCTCGCCGGCGGACTCCACTGCGACAACGTCGCCGATGCGATTCGCACCAGCGGAACGAAGCGAGTCGACGTCGCCAGCGGGGTGGAATCTCCCAAAGGGACGAAATCGGCCGAATTGATTCAAAAATTCGTGGCCGAGTGTCGCCAAAGGGGCGTTGACGCGGAGCGATAACTTTCGCACACTCTGCCCTCTGCAAAAAAGCACCACACGAAGCAAACGCGGCCGTGGCGGAACTGGCAGACGCGCTAGGTTGAGGGCCTAGTGGGAGTTAATCCCGTGGAGGTTCGAGTCCTCTCGGCCGCATCTTTAAAACACCGTAAATTGCGGTGTCAAAAGCGACTTCAAAGGACTTAGGGCGAATCCGCTCTGAGTCCTTTTTTCTTGGTCAGACCGGTTCAGTGGCAGATCGGTGGCAACGCTGGTTTTGCATCGCGGTTGCGTCGCTGGGCATGACACGCTGTCTTGTCCAAACTCACTCCTAGAACCATTGGAGTGCGAATCATGGCTTGGCTGCAAACTGACCCGTCCGGGAACATTCATCTCAGCTTCCGTTTTGGCGGGAAAAAGTTCAAACGATCCCTGAAGACACAGGAGCTTTCCAAGGCGGAAGGCCGTTTGCAGCGGTTGATCGAAAATATTCGGTTGGTGGAAAGCGGGCGACTCGAAGTTCCTGAGAACGCCGACATCGCCATGTTCCTGCTTTCCGACGGCCGGCTCGACGGCAAACCCAAGGTTGCTCGAAACATCAATCTGAGCGAGCTATTTCAAACCTTCTTCGAACAAATGCCCGATGACTCCCTGGAAGTCAACACGGAGAAGGGGATGAAGATCCATGAACGTCATTTAGAGCGTCATCTGGGGCCGCGATTTCGAATTCAGCAACTGATCCGCGAAGACTTGCAGCGGTACGTCAATAAGCGGGCCAAGGAGCCCGGAATTCGAGGTCGGACGCTCAGCCCCACGACCATCCGAAAAGAGCTCGCCACGCTGCGTAGCGTTTGGAATTGGGCGTTGGGTGAGCGCCTCGTGTTGACGCCGTTTCCCAACAAAGGGTTGCGATACCCCAAAGGGGAAGAAAAACCACGCTTTCAAACCTGGGACGAGATTACCGCCCAAATCAGTCGAGGTGGTTTGAGCGATGCCGAAGTTGAAGACCTTTGGGATTGTCTCTTCCTCCAGCGGAGCGAAGTGGACGAACTGCTCGAATTCGTTCGGACAGTCGCGACGCATCCGTTTATTTATCCAATGGTGTTCACGGCAGCCCATACCGGTGCGCGACGAAGTGAATTGCTCGCATCGAAGCTCAGTGACTTTGATGCCACCCATATGACGATTCGCGAGAAGAAGAGATTCGTTGTGATTCATCTGGAGGTAGCCTAGCAGTGGGGGATTCAGTGAACAAACAAATTGACGATCAGCTTGGCTAGTCAGGTAAAAGTCCTTCATCCTGAATCCGCTCCAATTCAACATGGGAGATCATCCATTCGCGACTGCGACCGCGACCGCACTGCCTCTTCTCCGCCCAGATGCGTCCATTTCGCGCCCATTCACGAACGGTAAATTCGGCTTTGCCTAAGATCTTGGCGATCTCGGCGGTGGTGTAGTAATCCCTTGGCTTCTCCTTTTTTATCAATGTGCTTAACAAAGATTCGATGCGGTTCAATCGACTGGTAATCTCGTCGGTATCCATCGTCCTGCCTCGTATGTTCAGTGGAGTTTCTTAAAGAAGAGGTGGCGCCCCGGCGAGTCGCTGGGACGCCACGCAAATCTACAACGGCTACTCTTTTCTCTCAGTAACCGCCTGGGACGAAGGTTCCACCATGTCTTGGGCTTTGACCCGCACGATGGTCGCGAGACACTTCCAACAGATTGAAGCATTGGTGAACATGCGATCGGAGAAGCTCGCTTTCACCGTTTCTTTTTCGCGCATACACCAAACGCACTTGGCCTTCTCTTCGTGGCCACTCAATACTACTTTCATCGTTCAACTCTCCATTGAGCAAAAAGGGGAGCGATCAGCAACCGACAATCAGCTACATGCAATCGCAAAAGAGTGAACGCCTTGGAAACAAGGCGTTCAGGAGAGTTGGCTCACGAACGAGCCAAGAAAACATCGGTGATTGCACCAGGAATACCAATCGGCATTCACAAAGGCATCCGCCCGATTCTGGTAGCCGAAGCCACCAAGTTTGATACGCGGTTACGGCCGCATCTCGTTATCTTTGTTCCGCCGCATAGAACCGTTCGGTGCATCCGCTGCAGCGATGGTACTGCAAGGTGAACTCTTCGTCGCCAAGGAATTGATTCCATGCTTCGACCAAAGGCTCACTAATGTTCCGATAGAGTTCTGTTGCAGTCGAATAAAGCTCTGACTCGTCATAGTCGCCGATCAGAACCACTCGATCACCCGCCCAGCGGCCGACAATCGATTCCTTGGGAATTGGCATCGACATACCTTCGCGAGCAATGCCTTTGGCAATCACGTCCCGAATGTCCTGATTCTCAGTTAGCTCGATGACTTGCGGGCCTTGCCCGCCGTAGTCACCACCGCCAGTGCAATCGCTCTGACGCAGTAGCAGTGTGAAAATCGCTCCATGTCGATTCGCAGCCCATTCCCAAAGTTTGGCACCCGCACCAATACACCAAGGGCAGACGAACTCCTTTTTGTCTGTGTTCACCGGTTTGAAATATTGTCCCATAGTTGTAAGTGGAAAGAAAATAGAAATGACTCGATCCAATCGAGTCGACAAAACCGAAAGTCTGGCTTACTTAAGAGACGTCCGTAACCGTCACATGAAGTAAGCCAAGTCATCGGTGTATTGTTGGCCGTCGTCGCGGCAACGCGAGTTGACGGAAAGAAATCAAGCGAGGCAAAGACGTGGAAGAAACGCTTTACAGAAAAGTCAATCGAAACTGACAAATAAGCCAGTGACGCCGGAAGGGACATCGAATGATGTCGCAGAGCGGTGTCGCCCAGCTCCCCAGCACAAGGCAAGGGATTGAGAGCTGTCAGGGCAGCCCTCGTGATTTGGTCGCATCTACTCTTCAGCAGACACTTCGGACTCGCGTTTCAAAATCTCTCGCCACGCTGCTGAAACGACCTCCACTAACATCGGCAAGTCATCACGCGAAAACGTGTTCGTGGTTTTGAACGACTTTCCTTCCTTGTAAGTACGTTGGATCGTCGTTTTGAAAAACGCCTGTCCTTTTTCCGTTTTGTTCTCAAACACACTGGCCGAGATCCCGCGAAGCCGGAATTTTTTCACGGGTTGATTGTTTTCGTTGGACTCTTTGGTCATAGGAAATGGGGGAATGAAAATTGTGTCCACACACGTAGGCCGAAGCCGTCACATAGTCCCTGAACTCTGTAACGGAGATTCGGCGGTCGGTGCGTGGTTCGTTGGGACACTCGCCTTAACTAGCGGCACCAAATCATCATGGTGGCAGCAGCGAAATAGGGGACTCGTCAACATGTTTTCGGCCGTCAGTGTTTCGAATGATCCGAAGCGATAGACCTTCAACGCAGGATCGTCAGCATTCTTTTTGGCGAAGGCATCGCGGAGTTGGCGAGCGCGTTTTTCGGTCGGCGCGAAGAACAAGACGTAAAAGTGATCGAGGGTTGTTTCTGAAAAATGCTTGCGGTGATATTTTGATGCCAACAATTTTTTGTATCCCGGCGTTTTTCTTGCAGCCACCCGATCGTGAAAGTAGGTGTTGCGGTCGTATTCGACATACATCACCGCTTTGTGCCCCTGCGATTCCAAAACAAATGCGGAATCAGGTGCACAAACCAATTTGCTCGGCGTGCTGAATTGCGTCAGTAGCTTGAACCGAAGTTTTCGGTCGAGTTCGTCGCTATTGATGAACTCATCTTCGTTGACCCATCGGACAAGTGAAATTTCAGGCTGCGTTTTCAATGCCTCGTCGAGCATGATGTGTGTGTCACTGACACCGATATAGTGAAACAAATGCTGAGGCTGTGACGGTTCCACAGGCTTTGTCAGAAACGAATAATCATCAAAGTGAGCCGCCAGTAATTCTCGGCCTGCCTTGGTCAGGTGGTACGTGGGACTTGCGGCACCATCACGCGCGTTGACGACGAGCATCTGACGTTTTCGTAGCAACCCTTCGTGACTCATCTTGGTCAAACGGCGACGCGTTACCCGTCCGGTAGAGTCGTCAGAGAAGCAGATCGCGCGGAGCTGCCGAGAAGTGAGCAAGAAATAGCGTGCAAGAAACGCTAAGGCGTCGATGTCGCGTGGTTGAAGTTGCATCGTGCGAACGTCCCGTCGGAATGAAAACTGACTCTGTCGTTAGAATACGACCAGTATAAGAGAGAAAAGCAACGGAACGTTGCTTTTCAGGGAGTCAGTCTCCGAAGAGACTCGATTCAGCCAGTGAAAAAGCCGGGAACACCGAAAAAACGGTGTCACTTGGCCAGTTCGCCTCGCCGCTGAAATGAACTGAGTTGAAACTCAGCCAAATCGAGCTGAAGTTAAAACTATGCCATCGCCACCCAAAAAGCAACCCCTTCGTCGCGATCACCAGGACGGGGGTCGGTGTGATCCAATTCCGGCGTCGGCCACCGGTGCGCAATAGGAAGCAATGAGGTATTCGCCAACATCACTAGTTACATTTGCCTGTCCGCTAGGAATTATCACATACGTGAATTAATTCGTGGTAGCGGTCACGGATCCCTTCCAACGCTGTCAGATTGAGACCAAACGCCTTGCCAATATCGGAAAGCAAAATCAGCAGCACGCCAAACGCCATCTGCATGTGCGTAGGAAGTTTTTCGATTCGATGCCTAGCGGTACCAATCATGAATGAAACAGAATCCCTGCCGTCTTCTGAGTCGTGATCCAACGATGCTAGCCCATCAGAAGCGTGGACGTCCATGCTCTGCAGTGCGTACATTTCAACGTACATTGAGAGTACACCGCAGCTTTCCGCTAAGTCGCGTACACTCAAACCAGAATAAGTTTTCGGATGCGTCTTGAGGACCTCCATCCATTCGGGGCCGATAATTTGTTCGATTTCTGAAACCCCGTCTAGAATCGTTTGTTTTGATTCGCTGTCCATGCCTAATTGGTCGGCCATCAATGCCATCTTTATGTTCGGCATCGTCGAATAGAGCCAGCTTCGGAATTCTACTTCGGAAACGCCGTCTGGTATCGTCGGCTGGTTGCGCAGCCTTCCTCGGAGCTGGCCACTTCGTTCCTCAACAGGAATAGATTCATAAAGAACAAACCGAGCCGCCAATGTACCCTCGAACAGAACTCGCGTCAGCACATCAACGTTCTCGATAAAACCGTACTCAGCCATGTGTGCTATCGAGCGATATCGCCGCAACTCCCTTGCCAGGATTCCCCCTGCAGCGGCTTTGACGATCGGGGTATCGTCGAAACGATTTGATTTTGAAAGCTGATCAAGCAGATCAAGTCCCGAGCTGAGCAACTCCGCCGCGAAATTAAAGTGTTCGGGATATTCGCTCACGATCTCTGCGGCGTTATCCTTTTCATGTGGAAGGCTTGGAAGCTGGCGGTCATTCATATCGGGGGTTTCCAAAAAATATTTAGGCTAAGAACTCCGACACCAATATTGACTTGCGGGTTCGGCCGCACAGATAATCGTTGCCAATACTCATTGGCCGTCCTCGGTGATTGCGTTATGCCACTAGGTCTACCAACTTGTTGTGTTGGTTGTCTGCGTCCTGTGCATCGGGAGGAATCCGACTTTGCCGCAAATGGTCCGGTGGTGTCCCGATACAAATTGGTGACACCACGATTTGACGCCGCAACAAATGGCCATCGTTCGATCCCACGGCATTCCGACACTTCATTATCCTACCGAAACCGTTCCAAATCCCATGATCGGAGAAATGGATGAAAGAGGAGTCGGCAAACATGTATGTCGAATCTAGGATCATGCAGGTTTCCGTAACGGATTCTGTTTCGATTGCATCCACGACTTCGCGCCGCATTGTTGGCGGTGGCCCAATATACTCACCGTTGCCCGCAGTTAACTCACTTTGCGTCGGGATATCCTGGCCAATGAACTGACAGGAAAACCCGACCAGACTCCCAATTTTTTCTTCTGGTTCGATCGCGCGAACCTCAAACAAGTTGATGTCGAACATCGTTAGTTCGGGTGTGAGCTCGCAAAGACATTCTTCATAGAACGCCCTGTTTTCTGCCAGCTTGATCCAGTCCAGCGAATTCTTCGGATTACCCCAAAGCGTATTGTAATGTCCATCCTGTGCCGGGTACTGGTGCGGTATGTTCGGCAGGAACGATGGCTTGCCGCATTCTCGATACAGCGCATCGAGCCGATGCACGTTGACATAGTACATCCCTCGAAACTCGCTTACGCTCGTCCTCAAAAATGAATCAATGTTTCGGCACTTTTCTGTCCACTCTCGTTTATAAATGCGCACTTGATCTTCCGTGATGTTTCGTCGCATTGTTGACTTGGTGTGAACGTCTGGATGACACTCACCGCACAGCCCGACTGCATTGTCCTCAACGCTGTTGGAGTTATCCCCGTCGATGTGATGAATGTTCGCCACACGTCGATGGTCAGGGCAAATGCAGCACCGGTGATGGCAATCCGTTAGAACTTTGTCCACCACCTTCTTGGGCCACGGTCTTCTATTGCTCATTTCAATTTCCGAAGTGTCGGCGTTGTCATCTTTTGGCTGGATATCCGATACAGAGGTCGCGTCAACCGCTTCTTCTTTTTTGAGAAATGCTGGCGGACTTCTCATTTCAAAAACAGCCTGCATTTGATTTGCTAGACTACCGGCTTCCAGATCGCTCATTTCACCGATCTTCTCGAATGTTAGTCCTTCTTGGATGTCCTCAAGGCTGAGAACGTGGAGGATGCATTTCCCCCATAGGATTGCCCTCCGTCGCATATCATCTTCTTGTTGCGCGCGGTCGAGTAAAGTTTCCAATTCCTCATCGTCGTATTCTTCCACGTTGGCCTCGCTCTCTACAAACTTCAGCAACCGCTAATTTGTTGTCCAGAATTGTAATTTCGTTCGCAAAACCTGAACAGCATGACGTCCCGTGCGTCGGGGGTCCGCTTAACGCTCCGGTGGCCGACGCCGGTGTTCCGGTTTCATCGACCGGAGACGTTGACTGGGAATTGGTGGATTTGAAGATCTATCAATAATTGATCGTCGAAAGGCACTCGTCTTTCAGCAGCATGCCGGAGTGGGGGACGGCTCGGGATGGTCGGCCTCGAAGGCCGGCGATTCCGATAGGGTGCAGGGGCGCAGCGGGCCGGATCGATCGGTCAACTTGCCATCCGATCGAGACGGGCAGCACAGCCCTTGCCCCAAGGGGTTAGCGTAGCGTCAGGCATCCGCGAAGTATTGAGCGGGGTTGACTGGAACGCCTTGGGGCAAGGGGTTGCGGAGCAAGCCCGCTGCACCCTAAATGCTGCTGAATATGGGACTTACGTTAACTCGCCGATTGACCTAATCTGGACACGCGATGGACACCCCAACGGACACCGTGTGACAATCTCTATTGACAGTTCTTCGAAGCTGTTAGTAACCAATACGAAAGTTCAAACCGTACTGAGGGGAAGATATGTCTACACTGGTCGCCTTGTTGGCTCTGCTTGTCGCTTTCGTAACACTTGGCATACAACTCGTTGACCGTTCGACTTTTGAGGACGATTCAATGATGCGAACCTATGAGTTTAACCAAGCAAAAAGGCAGTTAGCCAAGTCACTCGTTCACTTAGGTGCGATAGGAATGTTCGCATTCGTAGTCTTTACGTGGTCCTGGTTCGTGTACGTTCGGCTTGAACGCATAGAAGAAATGCCAATTTGGCTAAACGCTCTAGATGCTCTTGCTGGCATCGGCATCGTTGCAACTATCTTCGACATATCTTGGCGACTCTACGCCCTCGGCGTGACGTTGCGTGAGTCGAATCAAATGACGATCACGCAGTTTATCCAAACAATGCGGGGCTAGAAAAACATTCCCCAACCAAAAGAGTGAAGAGCAGCGGAAAGCTGCCCTTCATTGAGAACGTCTCTTGCGAGACGCGATTAAGTTAGTGAAAACGCGAGGAACACCACGAAGGTGTCGCATGCGAGTTCGCCCAACCGCCAACGATTTGCTTGACACGGCAAGCTCTCGTCAGGCATTCTGTTCTCACCCTCCGATCGCCAACGTTATGTTGCCGATCAAAATCAGACCGAAGCCCGCGATCAACGAAACTTCGAGTCCGAGTCCAGGCAAATGAGCCTGCTTACCGGTAGCACCGCGAGCAGATCTCTTTGCCAAACGCCAGTACGCACGAAGCGGCCAGCAAACAATACAGCCGATCAAGAAACCGGCCAGACTCATCCTTGAAATGTTTTCCATAGGACAAAGGGGGAAATGTCAAAAACAGCATTTCTGCTGCATGCGAAATGGCAGACTGGTTTGCCGTGTTCAAGACCAAACTAACAGCTCGCCCATTCATTAGAACGTCGCGGAATGACGAATGCAACGAGATTTCCCACGGATCGTCCCAGGCCGGCGCTAACCATCGCAGTCACAGCTCGAAAGGACCAGACATTGAAGAGTCGAGCGGCTCATCGCTTGCGTTGCGAAATCGCAATGTGTAATCAGCCAGCATTTCAGTTTCCTCTGAACGGTCAAAGAAGTATCCGTGAGTTTCGTAAATGAATTCCTTAAAAATCTTGATCGCGTGGGCTTTTTCCTCGGCTGAATCGCCCCGAAGGCTAAACGGATCGATGACGTCGGCAATCCGCACAAAGGACGCCAACCCTAATGGATCCACAGCAAGAAAGCAGTGCTGCGGTGGCAGACGTTGAAATGCATTTGTCAACTCGCTTACTTGCCAATCGAGTGATCGAGTCAAGCTTCCTGTTCGCTGCTCGACGAGTTCGTACTTCGCAATTGGAGAAACACTTAACGTTACGCTGCTTGATCGAGACTTTCCTTCAGATGAACTTTTAGTTGTATTGGTACCGGTGCTGTTGACCGTAGACCGTTGGGAAGTCGTTCCTCCGGTGGTCCCCCGATTGACACTTTCGACTGCACTAGTTCCGTCGCCGAATGTTGACGACGGATTACCGTCGCCCCCTGGAATGTGCGTTGACTGACTGACGTTGGAACCTACGGAGGAGCCGGAACCTTCACTCCATCCATACGAGGTTCCTTCAGTATAGCCCGTCGATGTCCCGATTGATGCCCCTTCGGATGTGCCATGAGATTCAGTTTCTCCGGCGCTGCGGCCAAAACTTGGCGTCACGATGAAATCGTATCCGGCATGTCGCTGAACTTCGTGAATAAGCGGAGTGAAGTCTAGTAAACGATAAGCCAACGACTCCGCGAGCTCTTCCGCAATCGGCTTGTATTTCTGCTGAAACGTGATGCGAATGTCGCACTGACCGAGAACTGTTTCGGTCAGATCAATCTCACCATGCTTGAGATTGTCCAATGACTGCATCGCAAGTCCAAGTGTGAATCGATACTTGCCAGACTCCTTGAGCAAGTGCATCAGGTCTTCTCCGATGTAGTTTTGCGCCTCATCGATCATCAAATAGAAGCGTCTTCGCTCTTCCCGGCGAATGGACATTACCGCATCAGTAAGCTCTCGAATGATCAATCCGCCAACGATTCGTCCCTCGGACTGGTGAAAACGCCTCGTCTTCCCCAACGCAGCAAGAATGATTCCGCCAGAGGCAACGATCTTTCGAAAATCAATTCTTTCGGCACGGGGATTGAAGATATTTCTAAGGATTGGGCTAACGACACGTTGGATGCGATTGATTGTTGACTCCACCCAACCTTCTCGACGAATCGGATCTTTCACTGACTTAAGCAATCGCAATCGATTGAGGACATCAATTCCTTGCGAATGGGTGTCCAGACGCCCTTCTACGATTCGAAATACACTAGTGAACCGCTCGTCGGAAGGATCGAGAAGTATCAACGCCTCGGCCAAGCCCAGATGCTTATCAGTTGATTCATCTCTGATTCCAATCGCGTACAAAACTGCACCAATCCATCGCTGCAGTCGTACCTGTTTACTGGCCTCAGCCTCCGTTTCACCCAATCCTCGGGTGATGATCGCAGAGAGATCCAAACACTTTGCGTACAGCCATTCGTAGTAACCCTGCCGTGTCATCGAGATTGGATCATTAGGATCAGGTTCGTAGTGAAACGGATCATATGCAAAGAGTTTCTCGTGCGGATTGATGTAGTGAATGTTCTTGGCCCGATAACCAAGTTCATTCTTGCTGTAAGCCAAATACGCGAATAGATCGTCAGCGGTGTCGCTATGCGGATCGATAAAAGCAAAGCCTCGCTCCTGATCAATCAGCTGGCGACCAATTAGCTCAAACAACTTACTCTTGCCTCGCCGCGTTCCGCCAAAAATGGCCATGTGCGTGTGCAGCAAAGCTTCTTCAATCTGAATTCGTGGTGAATTGGGAATGGCTTCCCCTGAGAACAAGCGCGTAAGTGTTCCTAATTTCAGAACTTTGGAAGAATACACTAAGCTCTGGTCTCCTGAGTTGGCGGTTCAGTTCTAATAACGCCGCTGAAATTTTCTAAATTCGCTAGCCAATCATCGTCCGGCTCCGGAAGATCGATTTCGGGATGGCTCTCCAAATAGCGGCGAAAGGTCTTTTGAATCGCGGCATTGAGTTCGTCCTCTGAAGTGGGGACGTGGTGATGCATGGCTTTTTGGTGGACGTCGTTTGAGATCTCTTGGAGACGACGTTCGCGCTCGCGCTTTGCCTCCAGCCTCAATTTGTTGACATTAAAATTCTCCGTGTACTGCACATGGATCTCTTTCTGAATGGTAGCGATCTTTTGGTCGAACTCGCTTTCAAGTTCGTCACGGTGTTGCTCATATTGTTCTTCGAGTTGTCTCTGATACTCCAACCTGCGACTTTCATACTCTGAATTTCGAGCTGCAAGTTGCTCATTGGCTTCGACTCGCATTTCTTGGCGAACTCGATCAAGAGCGGTCGCAAATGCTAGCATCGGTCGCTTAAGTCGCGCTCGGCCCAAGAACTCGGGGAAAGAAGTACGGGCATCCCATGAAAAGCCAAGAGCGTCTGTAGCTTCTACTTGCTTCATGTAGAAAAGACGTTGCTGATTCTTGATCAGCGGTTCGCAATATGATCGAAGCCTTGGTAATTCAGCTTCAAGATGTCTTCTGCACTCCTTTAAATTGACCGTCATGGTCTCTTCGTCCGGAATCTCTCCCTGGCGATACCTGCAAACTATCGGAAGAACCAAATCGACAGGGGCTGAGCAGATGCATGCCACCGTCTCCCAGTGCTTCAACTCAGTTGCCAGTTTGGTGGCGACGCGAGTTTCGCGAACAAGCTGTGAATCTTCTTCAATTTTGGAAGGGTCAGCGTAACGTAACCAGTCAAGCTCGATCGGAAGATCCATCTGATCTGCCGGTGAGACGGAAGACGAGTAGCTGGAAATCGCTTCAAGTACGTAGGAAATCGAGCTGGAAGCAGGTTCAATCAGCGAACCTATCGGCACACCTTTATCTTGCGACTCAAAACGGTCCTTGAGGTTATTCGCCCGCGTTTTTTCCTTGTCTGCCCGCGTCTTTTCTTCCTCCGATTTACGTTGATCTGACATCGAGTGAAAGATCAAAAACACAACGCCGATGGCGAAAATTCCGAAGAGCAGTGGACCAACTACACCGTCGTTAGCCGCTAGTAGACAATAGCTTGCAAGTAGTCTCACCGAACTTGTCTCCCTTGGGACAGTTGTTACGGATCAGCAGTGCCAATTGAGCAGCGCGGCTTTTGTCACCCTTGCTCGAGAGTTCAATCGGGCGTCCAACGAAAGCCGAGAACACCGGTAGCCCGGCGTCAAAGAGTGGTTGTTGGTTCATGACCGCCCCCGCTTGTTAGCGTTGCGGACATTAGGACAGCCGTCCAATTCCCATTGCTCGATAAGAGCAATCGGCCAGCGACACAAATTCCCAAGTTTGATCGGTCGCGGGATTCTGCCTGCGTCAGCCATTCGCCGGACGTGTCGTGTTGAACACCTCCAGCGTTCTGAAAGATCATCGACGCTAAGCATCGACCGCCCGCGACCGTCAGCGATCGCATCGGCGTTTGCCAATTGATTTCTCATCCTTCACCCGTGTTTCGAGGACATCGCAGACCCACGAAATGTGAGCCTGTCACGGGCAATCATTGGGAGACAAGCAGCGAGTGTCTTTTGGGGTTCTTTCGATTTCCGATAGAACCCCCATGAACTACCTAAGCTTTTTTTGCATGCGAATAGCGGTTCTTGTAGAGCGGGGTCAATTCGGGGACGTAATACGCAGCAAGCCTCGATTGCACGTTTCGCCGAAACGTTCCAATCGCATCGACGCCCCATCTTCCATGCGAATCAGTGGCGTTGTGTTTCGCAGCTTTTCTAACTTCGCTTACTTGTTTCGACGTCATGTTAAGCAAGCGTGCAAAGTCGCCGGACATGATCCAATCAGCGGATCCATCAAATGCCGGCGGTGCGTTAGGAATGCCCTTGTCACCTGCCGGATTCACAACTTCGGAGGTTGTTTCGTCAGTTGCCAGCTTCGGCGGGAGCGTAACATATTCGGCTGTGTAGCTGGCTTTTCCCAAGTTCGGCTCCGTGGCTGATTGCGTCATTCCTTTGAAATGCAGGAACGGAACGTAAGCCTGCATCACCCGTGATTTTTCATCGGCGATTCGTTGTTGCAGTCTCGCATGTTTCTCCTCGTCGTATGGGCAAGACTTCGCATGTTGAATGCAACGAACATTCTCCGCATGGTGAGGGTTGCAAGCGTCGCCAAATCGCAGGCAATGCTGCATCTGTTTTGCCCAATGAGCCATGCTAAACGCCAGCCTATTCATGGGGGCCCGAACATCGACGTTGGAAGTGCCAAGCAAAGCAACCGGTGGCAGTTCGGATAGGTCCTTTCGAGCGAATTCGAGCAATCCCGACAACGGTGCGAACGCCGGCAGGAATTCGCTACGTTGCCGTTCTAACGTTCGCTGCAATTCTCGCAGGGAATCACTTGAATCGTCCAACTCTTTCCGAAATTGTGCAATCGCTCGCACTTTCAGTTCTTGGTTTTGCTCGGCGTTGCCTGTCTCCGGGTAAGTCACCAGCATCGTGATTTGGCGATATTGAAATAACGAGATCTGAAGCATCGTTGCAGCAAGTTCACCCGCAGCCATATAGGCCGCGTCGATATTGCTGGGGGTGGCCGTTGGGCTGTCAGCATTCGTTACGCGATCCCTGAATTCAGGTGTCGTTCGTCGTTTCTCGGCTTGGTCCTCTTTTGGGCCTACCCCGAAAGTGCCCTTCGGTTCGATGGTAGAGGAAAGCGTTCGCTTCACGTAGCGAATCGAACGCTGCAAGTAGTCTTTGACAACCGGTAGATTGATCTCGCTCAGGGCGATGGAGTACTCGCTAGCGATCTGGTTCTGGGCGATGCCTCCCATTGTGCCGGGACGGTCTGGGAATCGGGGGTCCCATACCTTGAATTTAATCACGTCCGCGTTGTCGGTCTTAGTTAGCTCTAACATTCGCGGAAGCGAAAGTTCGTTTCTAAGCCGATTGACTTCGCTACCAAGTTGCAAGATATCATCGACACCATTGAGGTCGAAAACCGGTAGCGTCAGCCTCTCTATTCGCAGTGTCAATTCTGTAAGACATTCGACCAATTGATCTAGCTTATCTCGGTCCACTTCTCGGCTCCTACCCATAGTGACGGGCGGGCCCTACCGTCGCCGCTGGGTAGGTAGCGGCTACGGTAGGGCACAACGGCGGAAGCGATCCGCCTACCCTTGAATGTCGTCGCCGGTCGAGCGACAACAGAAAAACGGGCGACCAAACCCGCGGTCCGAATTTTGACAATTTCGGGGTTTGTCGTCACCCCTCATAATCCCCCCAGCGTTTGACCGCTTCCCGGTTGTCGAATAGGTGGGGGTGGGGTGGTGCCAAATCACACCACGTCTATGCGAAAACCGCCGGGTGCGGGGGAATGAACCCGCAAAGCGAATCGCCGGAAGGACCCAAGTAGCCGGCCCCCGGTCCTGTGAATCCGAATCGGACGGACTCTCTCTCAGCCGTGCGGGGCTGGGAATGGCATAGGACGCCAACAACCAGCCGGGAGGACCCAAGAGGGGAGTGTGCACAGGTTCCCCCTGGCCCCCACAAGCAATTGCGTGTGTAGCGTCCCCCTCCCCGCCACAAGCAAACGCCGGACGGTGTTGAACAACCACCGGGACCTAATTTACCGCACCCGCGATCGAGCAGGCAAAGGGAACCTAATAAGCCTTCCCCCGCCCCACTGTGCAAAAATCATTTTGCTGCATACGCGGCGTGAAACGGGCAGTAATAGGTCGTGATCATGCCATTTCAGAGAATTTCATAGTGGGGGGGGCACACAAAGCGAAGCGAAGTCATTTTTGCAGGTTCGTAATCAGAGACACGTCGCGGAGGCATTACCCGCGATACGTGATCCAATCGGAAGGACCCACCCCAGTCAAATTTGCGTAGGTCGAAGTCTGTCCAATTTGAATCGTGACGCGATGGTTCTTACTGGCATCGAAAGCAGGCCACTGCGAAGTAGTAACTACTCGGTTCGGGCGACCGCTTCGGCTTGCCGTTCCAACGCGGCGAGCAACCGACCAGCGGCATCGGTGCCAAGCGTTTCCGCAATCGCATCGAGCAACACCGAAGCGGCCGACCGTTCGCCTGATTCCGTGATCTGGTGCAAGCATTGGTGCAAGCGTTCGGCGATTTCGTGAGAATCCCCAATTTCACGGGGTTCTGGGCCTTTAAATTCGCCGTCCGCATTGGTTGAGGGCCTAGTGGGAGTTAATCCCGTGGAGGTTCGAGTCCTCTCGGCCGCATTCGATAAACCCCGTGATCCACGGGGTTTTTTCGTGCGCCGACGGAATCTCGATTCCACTGCGACGTCGCTTGAACGGCCACCAACGCCCCCTGGTTTACCACGCTTGCCTGAATACGCCGCAAACAGCGGCCCAAACATTCACAGGCCGGCAAACATCAGCAAGCCATCCATCGCAGCAGCAGTGTCAATACTCAGCCGGAGCCCTGACGATGATGTCAAATTCCACCGGCACTCAACCAACCAAACCAAACCGTTCAGCCAACCATCCTGCTACCTTACGACTTCTCAATACGTTCTCTGCTATCTGATTTCGGGATTGGCAAACTGCTAGTTGGCCTGCGTTTTAGATAGCGATTCGACGAACTGTAGGGTGCTGGCGACGACGCGATCGACGGTCGATGTTTGCGTGTGATTGCCCCAGTAAAATCCGTGTTGCTCACCGGGATATATGATGACTCGGAGATCTTTGCCCGCGGCGGTGATCGCGGGAAAGAGGATTTCATTGTTCATCTTTTTGAGCGGATGAGTGTCACCGTGGTGAATCAAAATGGGACACCGGATTGCGTCGATCTTCTGTTCGGTCTGCTGGCGTTGGATGTCAGTATAGTAGTGCAGCGGGCGTTTCATGCAGTCTTCCCTCACTGAAACATCATGCATCATTCCAGCGTAAAGGATGGACGCTGGCTCACCGGCCACCACGGCAAACGGCGCAGCTTCGCGGGAACTCGCGAGGTCCAACACGATGCTTCCGCCACCACTGCCTCCGAAGACAATCACGCGGTCCGCATCGACTTCAGGAAGCTCCTTCACCGCGCGAACGATGGCGATTGCGTCAAGAATGGGACCGCGAGAAAGCGGCTCGCGGCCATAGGTGCGAAACGTCGCTGAGACCGCAACGTAACCCGCCACCAAAAATCGTGTGTGCGTCGGATTGGAACGAGCGTCCTCTTGCAGCATTCGGGGCGTTCGTTTTCCAAGACCACCGTGGAAAAAGACGAAGGTCGGCAAAGGTCGATCGGCACTGCGGGGTACCCGGTAAGCCACTTCCGTGCGGACTCCATCAGCCGCCGTGACGGTAAGCGTTTTGACTGGACTGTCTTCCTCCGACACACGAACCGGCGGTACGGTCGCTCTCTCCCGGGATCCGTCACCATCGGTGCTGCGATCGCCCGTTCGTTCTCCTGTTCCCGCACTTCGCTGCTTAATGGCGCGGCTGAGGTATTCGGCTTCGTTAGCGGTTAAAACCACGCCGCGTTTTTGTTTTTGTCGCAGAACACGTGCGCGGTCCCAGTCGATTTCATCCGCCCAACAGGTCGTCAGCAGACTGACGCTAATAACACATACGAGCAACAAACAGGAGCGTGGCTTCATGATGAATCTCCAAAGGATTGAAAGCGAATCAGGACTTGTTTTCTTTTGCAGAGGGCGCGTTGTCGTTTCCGAGCGACGCGAGTTCTCGATTGATGTTCTCTGTCGCTCGGATCAATAGGTCCGCAAAGGCTTCGCGTTCGGACGTCGAGAACTCTCGACAAATCACAGACTCCATGTGCTCGGCAAGCGAAAAACAATCCGGCATGAGCGCCCGCGCTTCGGGAGTGAGTGACATCCGAATCGCGCGGCCGTCGGAAGGATCTGGACGCGTCGTTACCAGCCCCAACTTACGAACTCGCTTCACCAACCCCGTCATGGTCGATCGCGCCAATCCCAGTCGAGTGGCGATTTCAGATGCGGTCTGATCGTCTTGACGAAACAGGGCGAACAGGAGATTACCGATCCCCGGCTGGAGCTTATCGTCGAGTTGACGCAGTTTCAGATGACGCGCGAGCATTCCGAGGTACGAGTAGTAGGCTCGCCCGAGAAACAAGCTGATCTGGTTGTCTTCTGTCGGCGCGACCGTCGCGGATGGCAGTTCAAAACCCATGTCATATCACTCGAACAAGGTAGTACGGTACCGAACAACATAATTCGGTACCGTACCATTGTCAAGATTTTGATTGTGCAAGCCACGAATCGCACTGTCGATTTTCCATGAAAGCCAGACCCGGGAGGTAGTTGCTGACCGGAACGCTTCCTCTGTCAACGAGTCCGTAGCTGCCGTGTGGCATGGATCGGAAATGGGCGGCGATCGTTCTGCCGCGTTGCTTCGAGGAGGAATCAGTTCGCTTGCCTAAACGATTTAGTCGATGCGATGCAAAACGACTGCTCGCGGAAACGCCCTAACCGATCTGAGCAGACGAACGCTCAACAATTCCTCCTCGCGTTGAGAACCCGCAACCCGCCATCGACAGCCCGCCGTGTTCGCGGAACTCTGCATTGCTGCGCCAGCATTGAAACATTCGATTCAGTGCCGAGGTGAATCTCGCCCGGGGCCTGTATACTGTTACGTCAATCGAACAAGATCGTAGTGAGACAATTCAGTGATCGACGGCGGGACGTCTGTCTGATTCAATTCGAAACATCATGGGGTGAACAGAACGTGGGCAGATTTGTTGCAGTGGGCGACATTCATGGATGCAGCCAAACGTTGGCTAAGTTGTTGGAAATTCTTGACCTGGAGCCAGGCGACACACTGCTCTCCACGGGCGATCTGTCATCCAAAGGTGAAGACTCTCGCGGCGTTCACAGCCAGATACTGGAACTGGAGCAGCGGGGGGTGAACGTCATCGTGCTGCTGGGCAACCATGAACTCATGCTGCTCGCCATGCAACGCTCCGTCGGCGCAAATGTCGACTTAGACGCGTACCCTGAGTCCCTGTTCCGAGGAGCAGCGATCAGTTTCCTGATGCGTGACAACGAGACCTGGGCGACCCTCAAATCCTACGGACTCGAGAGCGCGGACGATCCCGAGCTATGGGCATTTCGGCACGACGATCCCCAACGGCATTTTGACAAAGTCTCGCAAAGGCTCAACGACATCGATTGGAAACTACCGCAAGCTCATCTCGATCTGCTGTGTCGATGCAAGACACATCACATCGAAAGAAACTGCCTCTTCGTCCATTCAGGAATCCGACTCGCTCACGTTAAAATGGCCGATGTCCATCGAGCCGTCGACGCACAGATTCAAGACGACGCAAGAGAACTTTGCTGGAATCGCGATTCATTGGGACATCAACCGGGTTTCCCGGAACTCATGGTCCATGGCCACACACCACTCTCCTATCTGCACTCATTCGTTCCAGACACCAAACCCTGGCGTGACGATGAGCTGGTGTTTAAGTCAGTCATTCATAACGGGACGCTCAATCTCGACAGCGGCGTGTTCCTCGAAGCCGGCCACCTAACCGCCGTCGAAATCCCCGAGGATGGACACGGCCCAAACTTCCATTTCATTCGCGTCCCACGGCTAGACCCCGTCTGCAAAGATCGCCTCTGGCACCTCAATTACATGTGACCCCGGTTTTCCGAGATCGCTGCGTCTAACGGAAACATCCGGTGATTTCTCATACGTTGCAAAAGCTAGTGGTGCCCTCAATTGCAAAATTTGCATGCGTCTGCGTTTGTTCATAGAACAGGCCTCGCCTAATCGAGCGTTTCCTGGAGCAACTCTCGTTAGGACTGCGGCGAATCAGGCAGTGAATAAAGAACGATGGTTCTAGAGCATTTCGATTCACGACTCCCCGTTCAACGTCACTTGCTTCGCGAGGAGCAGATTCGCCCCTCCGCGGGATCACTTTCCGAAAACACGAGGACGCTTCCTTAGCATGACTCAGATGCACGCACGTGACCTACATGGCAGGGGCAGGAATGTCTGATTTGCAACCGAAACAAATTCGTCCCCAACTCGGTTCGGAGCAATCAAACAGAGCTGCGGTGATATTCATTCTTGCGGTTGTGCTGATCGATGCCGTTGGGGTGGGCGTCGCTTGGCTTATACCGTGGCTTCGCAACTATGGGCAGTAGCGAGTCGCCTGAGCGATTGACCACGAGCGGGCTCGCTGTGCTCCAAAACGCATTCGGTGATGTTCGAATGATCGCTGACAACGGACAAAGGTGAGGGCGATTTCCTGCGTATTTCTTAGCTAGAATCGTCCCAGGGATGCGAGGTGTCTAAGCGGATGTTGCGATAGCATCACCGATTGGATTGCTTACCTTTCTTCTTCCGGAGTGGTGTGTTTGGGAAGCCATCGGACTTCGAGTGGATTAAATCCACTTGTTGCTTGGCGACTCGTGTTGAGCTCGATTCGAGTGACGCTTCCCTCCGGTGATGTCAGTGTTGATTTCAGGATGCCATCGTTTGTAATGAACGTCTTGATCTGGTGCTTCTGATATAGCTTGCTCATTTCAGTCAGTTCTTTCATCAGTTCGCGAAAATGATCGGTGAACTGAGGTGCCTGGCCCCAGACCTGCCTGTTGAAGTCGTAGAACGAAAGCGTTTCTGTACCGGACAGCATCGCTTGATACGCCATCACCCGAAGCTCATCGATTTCGGGAAGTTGGTTCTTGGGCGGGTGAATCCACGTTTGCAAAACAACGACGAGAGGCAATTCACGATCCGCTAGATGCATCACCTTCCGGCTTCGTTGCATGATAAAAAAGACATCACTGAGCGGAGCTTCATGAATGTCGGGGTAAGGCATGATTCGCATCACGTCGGCCGCACGATAGAGCAGTGAGTAGTAGCGAAGCTGCGCGTCCGTTAATGAGGCCATCGGTCCCCAGTGAGAGATTTCGATTTGCACCAACGGAAACTCTTTGCGAATGATGGGCTTCAGACGCTCATACAGATCGACGTAAAAACGGAAATGCGTTTCAGGTGAGTTGCGTTCAGGTTCATCCTGCACGCTGAAGCCGATCAGTGTTCGTGGATCGACCGCACGAGCCCACTCGATTCCTCGCTCGATATCCTCCGGTGAAGTCTGATGTGTCCACCAATGACCGAGCACGACTTGCAGCCCCAGACGCGTTGCGGACTCATGCAGTTCAACGCGATCCAAGATCACTTGGGTAAACCCCATCGATTTCAATTCGCGAAGATCAGCTTCGGAATGCGGACAGTACATTTCGAACCGCTGCGTCATCCGACAACTTACCGGCACGTCGATGAATTCGTCGATATTCTGGCTGCGAATTTCCTCGGGATCTTTCGAGGACAGTGGAAGATTCGAACTTGGCGATTCTGATTCGCGAGACGCATCTTGGGCGATCACAAACACCGGCGATACAAGAAGGCCGGCCACGAACACGAGAAATCGAATCGCACTGGGTATCGAGACAAAATTCATTCAACATGTCCTGCTATTCGAAGCGGCCGAGTATTGACGTTGGGCCGATAACGTCAGACCAGTTTAAATGATGACATCTCCGCTCACAGCAACTGCACACGCCAGAATTCAGCCCCGATGTTCGGATACTTCGACGACATCCTTTCAGGAAACACGTCGGCTGTCTCGAGTCACGCGAAACATGCGTTTCCCAACAGGTGGCGGTGCAGATCAGGGAACAATCGATAGCAGATTTGAGTTCGCCACATCACTTGAGGGACAGGTAGGCATCGAACTACGGTCGTCTGCCTCGTGCGTTTCAGTCAAGATGCTGTCTGGACAAGGGCCAACTGGAGATCAAGGCTCCAAGATAGTCAAAATGTGGTGACGCGATAAAGTCAAACGAATGATCTTCTGCCGCGGCGTGCGTTTGATGGACTCAAACGCTCGGTCCTTTGAACGAGAATACTCAGCGCCGCGTCGCTTTCAACGCGTTGGCGTAGTACTCGGCTTCGTCGTCGAGTTCATGTTTCTGACAAAAATCGAGCAGTTTCTCGAATCGTTCGACCGGGTCACTGTTGGTTGACCAGATGATTTTGGCGACACAATTAGGGCAAAGGTACAACGGTCGCCGGTCGGATTCGGAAAGACTGTTGGATCCGCACATGTTGCATTCGTAGGCCGTGCAATGTGAGACCGAAAACATGTGTCCGGTCTCGTGAGTTGCGATTCGTAACGTCCGCTTCAAACAGAGTTGAAAGTTGGATTCGGGATCGCCATTTCGGTAGAGCGACCAAACGCCAACGCGTTCACGATACGTAGCCTGCCCGAATACAAAATTCCAATCGTCGTCGGGATACAAATCGGAAGTCGTAAAACAAATCAACGCGACGGCGTCTTTCGGTACCCGCGCAGGCAACATCTTTTCGAGCACGTAGGTCGACCGGATTTGGGGCATTCCCCATTCCGGATGAACGCGTCGGGCACCCACCGGGATTACGTCATCAATCGCCAACGAATCCAAGGTCTCAACACGACAATTGAAGTAGATCGAAAGAAACTCGGCACTCAACTCAACAATCTTGAGACGCGCCTCGTCGAACTCGCCCATTGGCAACACATAGAGGACGTTTCGCGTCGCGGTGAGTGTTATCGGATTCGATCGCACGTACCGAGTGAAGGTCTGGCCTTTTTCGTCATGCGATGCGAGCCAATCTCCCGGCTGAACCGGTCGCATCTTTTGATGAAGAGGTATCAATGCGTTCGACAATTGTCGAAGGTGTGTCATCCGTTGACGATCACGAGCGGTGTTCTGCGATTGGGCGGAGGTGCTCGTTGTGGCAACCAACAGAACGAGAAGAACGCAAAGCTTCATACGGTTGTCATCGAGATTCAGGTTATTCAGCATTGATCGGATTCCAGCAGCACGGTTGCTTGATTGCAAAGCCCACGAGTCTCATGGCCGGATTGTGAGTTAACAGAGCAATGTGCCCGCAGTCGCGGTTGACACACAATCGAACGATTTATACCACGCGGCAAGTCACCTTTTCGGATCAGAACCCACATTCGTGGATCGACGACAAACGAAACCAATTGAACGAGTAAAACGCGGCGACAACTTTTTGATCGCCAGTAGCAAATCAGAACGTTTTCCGCTTGGACTAAGGACTGATTGATGGGCAATCGGCTTTCGTCGACCAGCCTTGATCGATCAGTGAAATTCTCAGTTTCCAGAATCTCTTATATGGGCCAAACGAATGTCTATTCAATTTGCAAAGCGGCAGCTCGCGCTGCAATGACTCGAAACTCGTCAACTGATGGCCGGCGATATGTCCGTTCAACTGTTGCCCAACGGCACACAGTTTGACGTGCGGATCACCGGCGACAATGCTGATAACGCCGTCCAAGTTCGCCAACTTTCCAACGAAATTATCCAAATCACAGGTCTCAAACGCGATGGCAGCATCACGACAATCAACGGCAAAGAAAAGCCGTTCATCATCCCTCAGCGAATGCTGATCAATAGCAGCATACGAACGCTCGACAGTATCGATACTCGCACAGGTGACGGAGGTGACGAAGTGAAGGTTCGCGACGTTGTCCTCGACAATTTCGTATTTAGCGATTTGTCGATCGATACCGAGGGCGGTAATCGTGATGACTCGGAAGTTGTATCGATCAACAATGTGTTCGTCCAAGACGACATTTGGATCACGGCTGACCCGACTGCGCAGTCCAACGTGCGAGCGACGATAATATCGACCAAAGTGGGAGACGACATTGGCATCGCTCTCGGTGCGGGCAACGACGCAGTAACCGTGATCAATAGTAGTGCCGACGACATCAGTGTTCGCACACGTGGCGGAAACGATACGGTCAATTTCAGCACGACCAAAGTTGCCGATTTGCTGTTTGCCGACCTTGGCAACGGAAACGATTCGCTGCGTACTATCCGATCCGAAGCTGGTCGAGCCAGTTTTAACGGTGGCGACGGATTCGACACTCTGGACCTGCGATTTGGCGGAACGACCAACAACAATTTTGACCCGATCGCGTCTTCACGCGAGTTTCGAAAGGTCTCTCGTTTGACTTATGCGACGACGAGAATATCGATGAGTGATTTAAAAAAAGAATCGCGAGTTTCGTCGACTGGCATGTCGCCAGTCCGGCGGGGGCGGAAGATTGGGATTGGTTGGGCACTTGGTTCGGGAGAGCACGAGCTACCTAAAAGTTACCGGCCGAGCAATGAAGGTGTTTTGCGGAGGCATTTTCCGACGTATGCGTTATCCGTTCGCGGAGGTAATCTTGATCGGATTGAGAGAGTACCGCGACGGGGACCTGAATCGTGACGCCTGTATCCTTGCGGCGCAAAGAGATCGATTTGGAACCAGGCTTGGGGGAGTCGATCATCGAAGCGGTCACCGTGAATCGGCCATCGGCGGTTGACCATTGTCGTGCCGCGTCGATCTCGTCCGCCTTGCAAATGCAAACGGCAAGCACTACCGCACATTGGGACGCAATCAAATCAATAGCGTGCGCAATGTATTTTCGCTGCGAATGCATTCCGCCCATCTCATCCCTCTGGCAAAGTGGTAAACCGATCCCATATCGGATTTTAGCGGACAGGAATGCGGCCGTACTGGCTTCTGCCGATGCGTCGAGTGACCTTCAATATTTTTTCCCAAGGTGATGCGGCTGACTCGGCACGTGTTTTGCCATGGCGTAGAGTTTCCGTGACCTCTGTTGGGAAGCACAATACCGTAGGGGGTTTGGGCAAGGTAGACTTTCCCGAACTCGATCCCAGAACAGACGGTCTGATCGATTTACGAAGCCTCGAATGAGGCCGGCCATTTACAAACAATGAACATGAAACCAGTCAACTTCGCAATCGTCGCCGCCTTCCTCCTCGTTTTCTCCAGCACAGACGTCGCCTCGGCTGCCTCCCCAGGCTGGTCGCCCGTAATCATCGCGACAGGAGAATACCGGGAACAGATCAAGTCGCTTCCGATTGAGCAGCGTCCGAACCGCCCATTTCACTTCTATGGAAATACCGTTCGCCGACGGCACTACCGCGGTGTCGTTACGCCATCGCCACGAAGTATCGTGTCGCCGGTAACATCGTATGGAACGAGTTGGCTGCGACGCTAAGTCCGGAATCGCGGAAGTCTGGAGCTATGGGAGTGACGACTCATGGCGTCGAACGGCGGCGATGAGATATGCTGGGCGTACGATTTTTCAGTTGCCTAAACCTCAAGCCGCCCCAAACAATGCCTTGGAAATGTCCTCAATGCAACGGTGAGACCGACCTGGGGTTCAACATCTGTTGGACCTGCAGAGCTCCCAGGCCGGGGACTCAACCGGGCAGCGAGTTTCCGACGAACGATTTGCTCGTCAGCACGACTCCGTCGCTGCACACTCACAACATAGACCGATACGTAGGCCCGGTATTTGGTGAAACGATCTATGGTGCGAATATGATGCGTGACTTTCTCGCGGCGTTGACCGATATTACGGGCGGTCGCTCGCACCAATACGAGTCCGTTCTTGCTCGCGGTCGATCGACCGCAATTGCCGAAATGGCGAGACAGGCGAAATCGCTCGGCGGGAACGCGATCGTCGGAATGCAGATGGACTACTCATCGCTCGGAAACTCGATGCTCATGATCTGCTGCAGCGGAACGGCAGTGTTTGCGACGCCAAAACAGTCTGTCGACGAGCCGACGCAATCGTCGACGCCGTAAAGCAGGCTGCCAGCCTGCAACGACACTCCCTTGCCGAGTAACCAACGTATGTCGGCGTCGCTCGCGGGAGTGAGTCCGAACAGCACTCAATACCGATCAGCGCCGCGGAACGAGCCAACAGCCGAAATGATCTGTCGACATGGACGACAGCATGGAATCGGATTGAGCCTGCATCTCTGGAGCGAGCTGAACTGCTCGGGTCGTGTGTTCCGAAGCGAGTCGAGTCTTCTGATGTTCCCGGTAGCACTGCGCCAACAGCATGTGGTTTTCCGCGGTTGGTGCTAGCTCGACGAGTTGTTGGTAAGCGTGCTCTTCGGTACGTCGATGATTAAGACGTCGGGCAGCAAACCCGACTCCTTTCCATGCGCTCGCTAGACTGGCTCGGGAACGCTCGTTCATCGCTTGCGATTTCCAGTACGTCACTGCGGCCTGGTAGGCATGGAGACTTTCCTCAAAACGTTCGAGCCTTTGAAAACAGAGCCCAAGGTAATCCAGACTGATCGGTTCGAACCGAGGACCATGCGTGAGGGGTGATAGCAGTCGTATGGCTTCCTCGTTACGGTCCAATTGCATGAGGATCATGACGCGTTGGCCCAATTCGGATGAAGACGGCCGACGAGGCAACGGATGCTGAGTCGCCGAGTCGAGATCTTTTACCAGGGCGTCGAGCTCCACACTGAGTGCGTCGAGAGGTCGGTCTTGGAT
Organism: Aporhodopirellula rubra; assembly: GCF_014192335.1. GTDB lineage: Bacteria > Planctomycetota > Planctomycetia > Pirellulales > Pirellulaceae > Rhodopirellula > Rhodopirellula rubra. The sequence continues at coordinate 112,184 of NZ_JACHXU010000020.1, forward strand.
TTCGGTATTCGGATGCAGTTGCATGAGCATTTCAGCGTGTTGTTTCGCAAGTGCAAATCGACGTGACTGCAACGCCTTTTCCAACTCGATGCGGCTGCCCTCGGCTACCGAATCCACGTAAGCCGCCGGAACCAAGAGAGCGATCGAGATGAGCGTCAATTTTGCTGCCCAGGAACTTTCCAAAAACAAAGGCGATTGGGACGCGGTTGCAATAACACGCGTCAACATGACTACCACCAACGTCACCGCACAGGCGACGGTCGACCGGGACAGCGAGGCGACGATGAGACCGTGCCGGTTGATGATTTCGAGAGACGAAGAAAGCTGCAAGACGATGACTGCGGCGATGATTACGCCGAGACATGCGACCGCGTTCTGCTTTCGATTCGTACATTCAACACGGCTCACGATCATGAGCGTGACGGGGGCAGCCGCGAAAAGAGCAACCATCAAGACATCCCATCTCGCAAAGAGTCTTGTCACGCCACTCGGAGTCGCCAGTTGCCCGCACGTTAGCGTCGCTGCGGCAATGGTGATTGCGGCGAAGATCAGCCATCGGAATTGATGACTCGAAGACGCTTTGATCATGCTGCCACCGCGTTTGCGGACGTTGATTTCGGTTTGCGTGATTTCCAAATCATGCCGTCAAAGCAATAGTGCCAAAACGCGACGATGATATTGATAAACACCCAGAACTCGAAATAACCTCGTGAAAGCAGATAGTTACCCAGCCCGATGACGATAATGAAGATAGCCATAAAGGACACCCACACCGTTGCGAGGTGCGAGAGTATTGCCGATTGTGACGTCGCCCCTGACCGACTCATCGACCAGGTCACAATCGACATGTACTCCAATGAATGAAAGATTGCGGAGGCGAGCGCCAACTGCACGACCCACTGACTGTTTTCATAGTGCGACGCGAGCAGCAACGCGGTGAAAAGAGACATCACACTGATCAGGTAGGTGAGGCTCGCGAGGTTCGCATTGGATCCGTGGGCGTATCGGACGAGTTGCCGTATAACGAGACCGACCGGGATGATGAGGACCAGCCAGTCCACCGAAGCAACCCAGTGCCAATGCTCAAATGGTCCTGCGGTCCATCCCCATCCTGCGACGCGTGCGATGACAAAAAGCATGAATCCACGAAAGACAAATTTGTCGAATCGCGTTTTCGCTCCGCCCATGCTGGATTGCGACCGTCGTTGATAGATTTGGAACACACCATGATGCTGGGATGCGAAATGCCACGCGTTCCAGATGTAGTCGATCGCGCCCAAACACAGCAGCGATCCTGTTCCCATCTTCACGCAGAGGCATCCGATCAGGATGGCACTTCCGAACGCGATGAATTGACGGCGGCGGTCATGGCCCTTGTGGTGGTCGACTGCGACCAACGCTAGTGTGATCCAGCGATGGGGCGCGGTCACAAAATAGATTTGCCAGAACAGGAGGCTTTGATGGGTCGTGACGCCGCCCACTCGGTCTACCAACAGGATCAACGGCCAGCAGCAATTGATCACGAAGAACAGATCGATTCCCGGTGAAAACAGAAAACCACCTTGGTTGGTTCGAGAGGAAGTGATTGCTGCGCTCATGGAATGCGAATCCAATGGTCATGAAACGAGATGCCCTCCGACCATGGCACGGCTGGCATATGGCACTCGATGCAGTCTCCCGTCGGCTCGTGCGTGCAAACGGCCTGCGGAGCGTCAGCGAATGTGGCGGCATCGTGATCGGCGGACCTGTAATATCCGGAACCATGATCCGGGTTGCCATGACACCTTTGGCATTGTGCGATCGAACTCGCCCGGTCATGGGAAACGGTGTCGTGAGGGTCGTGGCAGGTTGAACAGGTCAGATGTCCCGGCGATTCTAAGTAGCATCGACTGCGTTTGATTCCATAGGGTTGGAACCGTGCTAGTTCGTCAGGTGTTGCCGACGGGTGGACCGATGTTTCATCCCGATGGCATGCCGCGCACGTATTCATGTACGATTCGGCGTTTTCGTATTTCAACCTCGGCTTGGCTTGTTCAGCGAGTCCTTGGTTGGCGAGATCCACATGATCTTTCCGAGGACCGTGGCACCGTTCACAGCCCACGTTTGCAATCACCATCGACTCCATAATCGGCAGCGATGGTGGGGAGGTCACTGTGCTGTGACACCCGAGGCAGGCGCGAATGTCGGAAGAGTCCAACGGCCGACCAAAGCATTCAATCGAACCTTGTTGGAAGTCGTCGAAGCGTTCATGGTCGGGCGTTAGTCCAATTTCGCTGGGACGGGTGGCGTCGTGACGGGGGAACGACGACCACCGCAATTCAACGCCCTTTTGCGTGATTTCATCCACCGCGATCGGTGTTTGTGCATGGGTTCCCGAACCGAGCAACCAGGTAACCGGAACCGCTACTCCGGGCGCGTTCGAATCATCTCGGACAACGAACGTGTCTTCCGTCGCAGTGAATGTAAACTGCTGCTCACGTCGAGAGTCCTTGTAGACTCCTTGGTTGGATAACGTGCTCGCGAGATCCGATTGCGGCATGAGTGTCAATGTGCGTGAGTGTCCCGATCGCTGATGAGCGGCGTACTCGGCGGCGTGGCATTCCGCACACGCCTGATCTCCAGCGAATGTGTTGGAAACGAAATTGCGCCAAGCAAATAGCGATTGTTGAGCACGCGGAGGTAGGTTTTCGACTCGCAACCGTCGATCGGGATTCACCGCGTGAACTTCATGTCGGTTCGTGCGATTCGCAGAGCCGCCCGGGGGCGAATTTCGTACGAACTCTTGATTTGAAATCGAAACGGAGGCCGCGTTGAGGACAGCCCACGCGACCATACCGGCCAGAAGTGCAGACGCGATAACGATGCGAATCGAGATGGGAGGAAGCGAAATGGTTGCGGGCTTCTTCGGCACGAAAACGAAAAGGTGTGGCAAGACGGCGATGGTGGTCTCATCGTCCTCGCGGAAGACGAGAGCGTTTTTCGACGCCACGGGTGTGAACGTCGAAAAACGCTTGAAGGGGAAGGATCAGCTAAGTGGAGCGTCTTTGATTTTCCACTTGTCGTCGACACGAATCAGCGTCCAGGTTTTCTCCGTTTCCGAAGCGGTGCTGGCTTTCGCGTTACGTTTTTCGCCACTGCCGGTGGCATGCACGCCACCGAAGATTTTGACGGGCACGGTCACGGTATCGCCGTCAAACGTTGCCTCTCCGGCGACTTCGTATCCGCGTTCGCTATAGTCTTTGCGATTCTCGGGTACTGATCCCGATACGAATGCGTTAGCGAATGATTCTTCGTCGCCCGCCAAATCGCCTAATCCCGCGACACTGGCAAACGCATTCTGCTCATCGGTCGGCTTCAGGCTTTCCGATGAGTCACAACCGATTCCCGTCAACGTACAAATCGCCAACGTGAAGGCAAACAATTTTTGATATTTCATGATCTTTCTCCGGTCGGATAATTGGTGCAATGAACGCTCAGTCTTCGGTAATGACTTCGTGGTTCTGCGCCGTGCTCATCGGACGCCAGATATTGAGATTGTCAACCGAGTCGGTCACGAATCGCACCGCACCGTCTGCCATCAGGACGTTGACACCACCAACGTGGTGACTACGAGCGGCAGCATAGACGGCAGCCGTGTCACGTTCTTCCAGACACGCCAACCGTGGCTTGGAATCTTCGAGGATGTCTTCATCGCAGGCCGCCAGAACGTCTTTTTCACTCGAGTTCGGATTGGCGTACGCGGAGAAGATGGTTGCCCCCATTGCTGGCGACATCCAAACACCGCGAATGTCATCGGCTCCACCACCGGAGATGATTTCGCTCATCGCCATGGTGTTGCTCAGACCATCCAAGAAGTCACGGCTCTTCATTCCGTTGCGGTTTTGGAAACGGTCGCCCGCAGTCGTCGAACTGCCGACGGTCGTGATGATTTTGTCCTGATCGACATAGTAGGTGCCGAACGCACCGCGTGTTTCTTTCTGCTCCCACGAGAGCATGTCGCCTGAACCCCAGCATGCGGCGTAATTGTTGCCTTTTGCTAACGCCTCGAGGCCGTAACTGCTGTCCGAGAACTGCGTGTAATCCGAAGGTGCCGAAGGGCACTTGTCGAATCCGGTCAACTGCTCACGCCCCAAATTTCCTTGGGCATCAATCGACTCGCAGTGGTCGCACGGGTTGCTCGTATGATCATCGGCACGGTCATCTTCACATTGATTCACTCGCTCCCACATTCCGGTTTGTTCCATGTACGGAAACAGCATTGGCAACCAGTGCCATCCCATCTCATTTTGCCCGTGCTGCCAGCCGCCGGTTTTGTAACGGTTGCCCGCCTCGTCATAGTTCACACTGCCTGGTGGGAACGCTTCAAAAGCAGCCATGTGGTTGTGCATTGCCAACCCGAACTGCTTCATGTTGTTTTGGCACTGCATCCGTCGTGCAGCTTCACGAGCGGCTTGCACTGCGGGCAACAACAGGCCGACAAGTACGCCGATGATCGCAATCACGACCAACAGCTCCACCAGAGTGAAGCCGACACGTTGGATCGGCGTGCGATGCGTTGATTTGGACTCAATAGTTCTTGTGACTGGGGAGACGATGGACACGCATGTCCTCCTTGAAGGGATAGGTTTGACAAACACCCGGCACGGTCCAACACAAAATTCGGTGACGGGCTCAACGCGGCAAACAATACCGATCGATTGCGTGTTTTCCGCAAACGCCATGTGAAGGAAGCGTGAATGGTATTACGCGGCTTCTCAATATCGGCCCAGGTCTCATTAACGTGAAAGCAATGAAGGTGTGTGTCCCTTTAGGCCAAAAGTTTTACGCGTTTTTTGAAGTGGGGCCGAGCAACCACCTACAGGGCGATGACTCTGCGTTCAGATGGCGTTGACCGTCCTGCAGTTGGCCGGCACCCTCGTTTTCGCAAAAGTGGACACACATCAGAAATTAACACTGAGGGCTGCTTTTCTTAACAGCATTCTCGTTTACGAACGATAGGTTCTTGCCCCTGTTCCCGATGCGTCAATGACGCGACGCGACGGGATTGTGACTCGCCCGTTTATCTCCAACAAATTTGGACTCCATGAACCGCCCCTCCCTATTGCAGCGACTCGCTGCCTCCCTCCTCATCGTTGCCTCTGCGCATTGTCAAGCGAGTGCCCACGAAGGCGCACACGACCACTCTCATGATCCGTCGGACAAGCCGTTTACCACTCGCAGTGCTTCTCGTGTCTTGCCATTGGCTACTGATGAAGATGCGTTTCACTTCGTTATCTATGGGGACCGCACCAGCGGCGTGCCCGCCGGATTGAAAGTTCTCGAGCAAGCGGTTGTGGATACGAACCTGTTGGATCCGGATCTCGTGATGACAGTCGGCGATCTCGTCCAGGGGTACAACGAGGCACCGAAGTGGATGCAGGAGATGCGGGAGTACCGTGACATCATGGAAAAGTTGAAAATGAAATGGTTCCCGGTCGCCGGAAATCATGACGTTTATTGGCGTGGCAAGGGTGAAGCCCCGCAAGGCCAGCACGAGTCCAATTACGAAGAACACTTTGGACCGTTGTGGTACTCCTTCGAACACAAAAACGCCGGTTTCGTCGTGCTCTACAGCGACGAGGGAGATCCGGTTACGAACGAAAAGAGTTTCAGCGAAGGTCGTTTGCAAATGATGAGCGACGAGCAGCTTAGCTTCCTAAAACAATCGCTCGAGATGCATAAAGATCTCGATCACGTGTTTGTTTTCCTGCACCACCCACGCTGGATCGGCGGCGGTTACGAAGGTGGCAATTGGGACGTCGTTCATGAAATGCTTCGTGAAGCCGGAAACGTCAGTGCAGTTTTCGCGGGACACATTCACCACATGCGATTCGACGGGCCCAAAGATGGGATCGCCTATTACGCTTTGGCCACAACGGGTGGGCATCTGTCGGCGGACATTCCTGGCGCCGGATACCTGCATCACTTGAACGTTGTGACCGTTCGCCCGGAATCGGTGACCGTTGCGGCGCTACCGGTAGGAGCCGTGATCGACCCAACAGATTTCACGCCCGAGTTCTTGGCTGAGGTCGACGCCGCTCGCTCAATCCGCCCGAAAGAACTCAGCAACAGCGTTCAATTGGGTGTCGATGGAAATGGGTCGGGGGTCGTCGTTTACGAACTCGCAAACACTTCACCCCGCAGCATTGACCTCACGGTGTCGTTCGATCCGGCAACACGAGATTGGTTGACATCGCTCGACCATGATCACTTCACAATCGCCGCAGGTGAAACGAAGCAGCTCAAGATCGCGTTCCAACGCAACGCGGAAACCAATTCAGTACTCACGATACCGCGGTTGATCTTTACAAAAGATTACCTCGGAGAGTCCGCACGAATCAGTCTGCCGCCTACGTCGACTCCTGTGAACGTCAATCTGGCTGCACTGCCAGCGAACTTTTTCAACGGTGCAGAGAATCGTTGCCTCAAGGTTAGCGACGGACACTCGGCGGTCCGAATCGAGTCATCTGAACTTCCACTGCCTGCAGGGCCTTTCACATTGGAAGCGTGGGTGAACCCGAAACAGGTTGCCGGTGATCAAGCGATCGTTGCCAAAATGCATGACAGCGAATTTTCATTTTTTATGAAGGAAGGCGTGCCGCAATTCAGCGTGCATCTCAACGGACGATATGTGTCGGCGAGAGCCACCGATGTGCTCTCATCGGGGCGGTGGACACATTTGGCAGGCGTTTACGATGGCAGTGAAGTGCGACTATACGTCGACGGCGAAATGGTGAGTTCGAAGCCTGGCAGCGGCAAACGGAAATTGAATCGCTTGCCGCTTTACATTGGTGCCGATCCCGGCAAAGGCGGCGAGGCGACACGCCCTTTTGACGGCAAGATCGACGAAGTGAAAATTTCAGAAGGCGAGGTCTATCAAGCGAACTTCACGCCTCCACGCAAGTTTTCTCCAACCGACGAAACAATCATGTTGCTGCATTTCGACCGGCAGCTTGGCCCATTCCTCTTGGACCACAGTTCGTCGGCAATCCATGGCACCCTCGGCGTGAACGCTGAACTCGTTCCGAGCTTCTAGACCTCGGACATTGCCTGTCCGCTCGGCCCGCGGCGCACGATCGCAGCGGGCCGAGAGTCTGGCATTTGCGATTTCTGCTTGGTGCCGTCACCATCTCAACTCGGTGCATCGTGCCAGCAAGACGCAATTGCGACTCACGGACTTGAAACGTCCTAAAAGCGATAACGCAGCGTGCCTTCGATCAGTACAGCTTCACCGGGCTCCGTCAGGGAATCGACGAACGTGTATCCGGGTTCATTCGTTCGGTTGTGGTATTCGGTGCGTCGGTGAGATACCTCAACGCCTGTCGTAAGATTGGCGTTGAATTGATAGAACAGGTTGGTGTAGATCGCTTGGTTCTTCGTTCGCCCGATGAGGCTGTCGTTGTCGTTGGGATCGTCGATCGAACAACCAACGTGTGTTGTCACTTTCTTACCACATCGATATTCAATTTCGCCCCAGCCGCCGATCGACCGGATGGGAACACGAAGGCACGGGCAAACGCCCTGTCCGGCGCCGCCGAGCAGGTTGCTTAAGTTGGATCCCATGAAAAATTCACCTTGGCAACTGAGTCGTTCAGTCAGTGGCATGACCGCATCGATGTTCGCGGACCAGGTTCGAATGCGGACATCGTCTTCGGCAGCGAGGGTGGGGTTGGCGGGATGACCAGCGGAAAAGTCAAAGCCGGTATCGCCGATATGCCCCGACGTGCCAATCGCCATCGTTTTCCCGCCCCCTTGGATGCTCGAGCACTCGAGCGCCGCACGAGCCTGAATCATGGGCCAATTACCGGTTTCGCGAGTGACACCCGTTGCACTGGCACCGGTCGCGAAGTCTTGAATCACATTTTGAGCAAGTGCAGCTTGCAAGGTCAGCGATGTGGTTTCGCCGAGCGAGCAATATCGCTCGAATCGCAACTGGTTACGCCGAAATCCAATGTTCCCTGCCGTCCACAATACGGGAAAACTGACCGTGTTGGGCAGCAACGGAGAGACGACATCCCATGTCTGGCCAACGAGAAAACGAGCGTTCTCGTTCTTCGCTTCCCAGTACACGTGACGCAGCCGAACGTCGGGTTGGTTATCAGTGGTGAAGTTACCTAAAAAGTCGACTTCGAATTTTGCTGCGCTTTCAAAGCCACCGAGCAGATCGATCGGTGGACCGATCACGTCGACTCCAATGCGACTGCGACGAGCGTCCAACTCGAACGCTGATTCGCCTTGCGATTCTTCCGAGTCAATCCACAAGGTAAACCGCCCCGGCACGGTTCGACTCGAAGCATAGGTCATGTCCGACCAGATCGTGCCATAGGGATTGAACTCGAAACCCGCGACGGAGAATTGTGTCCGTTTCGGCATTTGCGGAGGCAGCCAACCTGCTAACTGAATCTCATCAGGCTCGGTAGTGCCGTTGGATTCGGACAGCCAGGACGCCACCGACACGGCATCAAACGAATCCGTGCCGAGTGATGTCAGATCGAGTGAATTCGAGTCAGGCGATGCGTCCTCACTCACGGTGGAGGATTCACCGTGTTCGGGAAGCAACGATAGCGACTCCGATAAGCCGTCGTCTCCGAACAGTTGATCAAACGAATCGGCAGAGGACGTTCCGGAGACTCCGATGCTCGCGATGAGACAGCTCGCTGCGACGCATACCGCGAGAAAGTAACATTGTCGTCCGTTAGTAGAGCCGTTCATGTTCTTCGATCGACCAATCTAGTAGTTTGTCACCGACTTTTTCGAGTGACACGCAACTCGTCAGCAGCTTCCGGAAGTCTCGCTAACAGCAGAACGCTTTTTGTCGCGCCCCGCCGGTGCGAAGCGGTTTGGAAATGATGTCGTTTGTACAGTTCTTCGGTATTGTCACTCCGTTTAATCGGTGTTCACAGAAAAGGCGGTACGGATACCGTAATCGTCAAAGTCAACCTTGGGTCAATGCAAAAGGCACACGCGGCGAATGCGAGAACCGATCTCGCGATACGAGCGTGTGCCTGAAACGAAGCCGCCTAATCAGCGGCGCTGCCTTTTATTGGCGAAACGAAGCCGAGGCCGTCGTTACGCGAGCTGACTTTCACGCCACGCCGCAAGGCTGGTGACGGTGTCATCCTCTTGATTGCCTTGAGGGAGAGCGTGTGCCAGGAAGCTGAGTGGATCTTCCATGTCGGCGATCGAATCAATCACGACATCGGGGCCAAAGGCATATTTGTCTAAGTCTTCGGCTTTGGTCGTCCCGGTCAGAGTGAGTACTGTACGGTATCCCATCTGAACCCCACCGAGGATATCGGTGTCCATCGTGTCACCAACCATCACGGTCTGTGATGTCGCCAACCCGAGTTCTTTGCGTGCGGCCCGCATCATGATGGGACTCGGCTTTCCAACGCCGAACGCCTTGATGCCAGTGACGGCCTCGAGGTACGCCACCGTGGCACCACATCCGGGACGCGTCCCGTTAATCGTCGGGCAATTTGGATCCAAATTGGTGGCAATCAATTTGGCGCCATCCATGATCATATTCACTGCACGTTCGAGGGTGTCGAGCGTGATCGTTCGTCCTTCGCCGACAACGACGAAGTCAGGCGTATGGTCAACGATCGAGTAACCGTGGCGGTGCAACGCATGGAGCAGTCCGCCTTCGCCGATCACGTAAGCGGTTCCCGAAGGTTTGCGTGAGGCCAGATATTGCGCCGTTGCGATCGCGCAAGTGAATATGTGTTTTTCGCCAACCTTAATGCCCATGCGTTCGAGCTTGGTAGCTACATCGCGGCGGGTGCGTTGGCTATTGTTAGTCAAAAACATAAACGGGATTCGTTCACGTTTGAGCGCTTGAATGAAGCGATCTGCGCCGGGGATCAATTGGCTTCCCCGGTAGATCACCCCGTCCATGTCGATCAACAGTCCTGTCTGCATCGGTATCCCTTTTTATCTTTCTTCAAATCGAAGGTTGTGGCACTCATGAATTCTCCCGCTAACTCGATTGGTACTGCGGCGGAAGGTCAGTCTTGTGCGTTGACAATCATTACGTGATCGTCGTCTGATTCGAAGTATTGCGGTGTAAAAATGGTCGTCAACCAAGATTCCAAGACGCGGCACGAACGCCGACACTGCGCGATGAGTAGGGTAGAAAACGAACCGAACTAACGAAGGTTTTTTCATCTTTTCTATATTTCAGTTTATTTTCGCGTTTAGATGAGGCTTCTCACCTCTCGCCATCGTGGTGTGTTTGATCGATTCTTTTCAAAAAGGGACACGAATGCTTGCAAGGAGGCTGGTGATTGCGTTGGCGGGAGACACATAGGCGGTGTGTACGCCGTAAAGCGAACTCTCGGGAACCCGTTGATGCGTATTAGTGGATACCGCAAGCAATGAAGAACAAATGCGCACAGGTTTTGGACGCTATGCCTCCAAGGAGGTTCGACAACGACCAGTCGATTAGGAGAGGGGAGGCATCCATTCCTTAGACAACTCAAATCGGAGGACGGTGCGAAGCAAGGCATCCCTCGGCATGGTTAAACGCGGGCACAGTGGGATATCGTGATGCTGGGGTGACGGGTGGCAGGTGAATACGCATGTGAGCGGGGAGCGAGATTTGAGAAATCAATCGAGGTGGATCGACGGTGTCACCGAAGCATAGCAAACGTCGAATATTCCCCCTGTAGATATGAAGATTGCGTGATCAGACGACCGTATTTCGGCCCGCCCCATGGACGAGGTATGCTAGTGAAGTAACCTGCTAAGTCGACACTCATTTGATGTCGGCAAACCGATCATTCAATGGGACCGCCTAACGCCGCGATCCCCACCCGCGGGAGTTCGATTACTCGGTTTTGCGAGACTCGCAGGCTTCGTTCGTGTGCGGGAAAGCAATGGTTTACGGAGTGTTGATTTCCATCCGTGATATGGTCGGCACAGGCAACCTATCAACACCATCCTTCAGACAGGAATGAATGCTCCATGGGCATCGAAATCGAACGGAAATTTTTGGTCATCGATCAGGGCTATCGCAGCGACGACAGCACGTTGTTGCGGCAAGGATACCTGAGCACCGTTAAGGAGCGGACTGTTCGCGTTCGTGTCGCGGGCGAGAAGGCGTTCTTAACGATCAAAGGAATCACCGAGGGATCCAAGCGAAGCGAATACGAGTATGAGATTCCCGTCACTGATGCGGTAGAGATGCTCGACGAACTTTGCGAACCGCCGCTAATCGAGAAACGGCGGTACCGCACGGTGCACGAAGGGATGGTGTGGGAAATCGATGAATTCTTTGGAGACAACGAGGGCCTAACACTCGCCGAAATCGAATTGAACGAAGAGGGGCAAGCGTTTGAACGACCTGCTTGGTTGGGAGAAGAGGTCACCGAAGATCGTCGCTATTACAACGCGAATCTGGTTTCGCATCCGTTTTCAAAATGGTGAAATGAATGCAACATTGTGGTGAAGAGTTGTTCGTTATTGATCGCGTTCCCCAGCGACCCGACGTGGCAACTGCTCGTCTCTGATCCCAGCGCCGTTGGACAGGTCTGTCACCCGAAGAATAGGCGGCGATGTCCGACGGTGCTGATCACATGCCCGTCACGATGACCGCTCAGAGTGGCTGGTTGCTCGGCGTGGTAAACAAACATGGTTTTCAAATGATCTCGAGAACGCCATGCCGCGACTTTGATGCGAATCGGCGAGATCATCGACGGCGATGAATTGCAGACGATTCCGTGCTGGTATTGCTGGCCTGCCTTACTCTTAGCAATGTCAGTGGCCTGCCCCCTGTGATTGCTTTCATACATACGTCCGGCAACGTCTCTGCAGTGGATTTGCCTGTGGGGTAGCGGTTGCTGACGAACCGTCTGCAAATTGCTCCGGCGATGTCGTCCGGTCCCGCGTTAACTATCCCTACGGACACGAGCTCCCTACGGACACGATCGCACTGCCGACGCACTCAGTCTCGCCCACCACCACGAGGGACACACCCATGGGTGCACGCGGTGAACTAACGTCGAACTGATTGACCGTGAATTGGCACCACGCCAAGTCTTTGGAAATCGGTAGGTCGTCGCCAAAGAGGAGATTCCCAGAGCGAAGACGATAGCAGTCTCCGTGCAAGAAAAAGCTCGACACTGTCATATAACAGTGTTACCATCACGGTATGGATCTTACATTCCCCATTGCCGATTTGCGAACTCTGGTCGCTCTAGCGCTCAAGCAGGCGGACTATGTTCCCACCGCTTCGGCTCGGGTTCGGGCAGTGCCAGACACTCGAACGATTCGCTATTACACAACACTGGGACTAGTGGATCGACCAAAGCAGATGCGAGGACGCACGGCATACTACGGCCCAAAACACGTGATGCAATTGGTTGCGATCAAGCGATTGCAAGCCGAAAACCTAACACTGTCAGATATCCAAGAGCGACTCGTCGCGTTGCCGCCGAAGCGTCTTAAGACGCTGGCCAAGTTGCCGACTGACTTTTGGGAAAACGCGAAAGATTACCTCGATGCACCGCCGTTAAAAGCGAACCATGAAGCGATTTCGGTCTCGTCTGTAGACGCGCAGCCAGATCGATCGGGCGAGGAGTTTTGGAGCCGCACTGCGGCGACACCGACGCGGCCGCGGTCACCACATCGCGACCAGTCGGTTACGGGGGTCGCTCAGTCACTGTGTATCCGGCTGCGCCCACAAGTCCAAATGTCCATCGATACGACCGCTCCCGCTGAAGTCGTCGATGCTGCCCGACTTCAAAGATTGCAGTCGGCCGCAGAGTCCTTGATCAGCGAACTGGTTCGCCAAGGATTGATCGATCCCCCGTCACCACCTCGGCACGATGCGGGGTCTTGACGTCTTTTCTTTTTGGAGCCTTTTGCAATGACCTCTTTCACGTTGCCGCGAATTGAACAAGTCGATTCCGATGAAGACGATCACGGTGTTGGGACGCTAAAGACTGACGTGGGCAATTTACCGCTGAAGCAACTTGCCTATCGAAGTCGCGTCGTTGGGCTGGCGGTGCAAACAACTATCAAGCAAACGTTTTACAATCCATTCGATGAATGTATCGAAGCGACCTATGTGTTCCCGATTGAGGGAGAGCAGGCCGTTGTCGGGTGCGAAATATGGGTCGCCGACCGATTGGTTTGTGCCGAGTTGAAGGAACGTGCTCAGGCGCGATCAGAGTATCAACATGCTATCAAGCAAGGTTATCGTGCAGCATTACTCGAACAGAATCGCGGTGAAACGTTTTCTTTGAAGGTTGGCAACATTCCTCCAGGGGAAGCCATCCAGGTGCGGATCGAGACGATCGGAAACCTAGCGGTGGCGCATGGCGAATGGACTCTTCGCATGCCGCTCGTCGTCGCGCCTCGATACACGTCAGGATTTGCGCTGCCGGGCACTTCGGTTGGCTGTGGAACATCCGCTGATACCGATCAAGTTCCCGATGCATCAATGGTAACGCCTGCAACTTGGTTACCAGGATTCCCCAGCCCCGTTGACTTGTCGATCGAAGTAGAAATTGAGCCAGGGGCACAGATGCGGGATTTGGACGGTCGATCGGATTGGCCCTCACGACTCCGCAGCAGCCTGCATGCGGTTTCCGTCGAAACGCTCGGTGATGACGAGGAATCCGATCGCTCATGCCGAATTCGAATTCGACCGGGAGAAAAGGTCGACCGCGACTTCATTTTGCGTGGGACGTTCGACGCGTCGAAGCTCATCGGAACACTGATGGTGGATTGCGAAAGTGGTGTGTTTGCTCTGCAAGTGATTCCTCCTGTCGAGAAGTCAACACTTCCCAAGGACGTCGTTTTTTTGTTGGACCGCAGTGGCAGTATGTCGGGGTGGAAGATGAACGCGGCTAGGCGGGGAATCAGTCGCCTTGTCGATACCCTTGGAGCGAAGGATCGATTTCAAGTCATTGCGTTTGACCACCGAATCGAATCGTGTTCGCGTCAACCGCATGTCGATCAATGGGAAACTGCGACAGATGCCAATCGCTATCACGCGATACGCTGGCTCGCCGGTATCGAATCACGCGGTGGAACTGAGTTAGGCATGGCCATTGATCAGGGACTGCAGCCTTTTCTTTCCGGCGGAGATGAACTGCGGTCTTCGGCTATTGTTCTCGTCACCGATGGTCAGGTTACCGGTGAAGATTCCTTATTGAGGGTGTTGAACCAACTTCCGCCTCAGCATCGTCCACGCATGTTTTGCCTGGGGATAGATCGCGCCGTAAATGCAGGTGTGCTGCAACGACTCGCAAAGTTCACCAATGGGATCTGCGAGGTCGCCGAGTCGGAGTCACGATTAGACGAAATCATGCAACGATTTGGAGACGAAATCGGATCACCTTCCATCATCGACTTGCATATCGAAGCGGGAACTGATGCCGGAGCGATTGATCGCCTCGCCCCGTCCAAGCATGCGATGCTGTACCCTGGACGCCCCGTGTCGATATACGGGCGAGCGTCAGATTCGTCTGCTCTTCAAATTACGGTGAAAGGGAGACTGGCCAGCGGCAAGCCTTGGTGTCAAACGATTGCAGCCGAAACGGTTGCCTTCCCGGATGGGTCTGTCAACCTGCTGCACTCGATGTGGGGCCGGGCAATGCTGCGTGAAATGGAGGACGCGTACGCCGCCGAGTCAGCCCCGAACCGATCGATGCAAAACGACATTATCCAATGTTCGATAGAAACCCGTGTCTTGTCACGCTTCACAGCGTTTGTCGCGGTTGATCGTTCCGAGCGAGTTAACCGTCACGGAAATCCGCACGCGATCGAGCAACCGGCGGAGTATCCGGAAGGATGGCAGGCATTGACGCCTTCGCCGATCCATCAAGACCAATTACTCGCGATACCGCGACCGGAACCGTCACAACCGATGAAACCGCATCCCGCAATCCGATCATCCAAAGCATCGGATGGTGTCGTTCTGCCTACGCGGTTTGATGAATTGATCGTTCAGAAAGGGATCGTCAGTTTGGACCAGTTTTCGGAAGCGGAGGCACTCGCCAAATCGACGTCAATGAATACCGGTGACGCGTTGGTACGACTGGAATATGCATCAGCGGAGGAGATTGCCCAGACCACGGCCGAAGCATTTCAAATTCCGTATGTTGATTTGCGGACCACGCAGATCCCGATGACGGTGATCGAGTTAATTCCCGAATCAGTTGCTCGCGAAAATGGAGTTCTGCCAATCAGCGAATCGGGTAGTACGTTAACTATCCTAGTGAGCAATCCGTCTGACTTGGAAACGATTGAGAAACTCCGATTCATACTTAACCGTAATATTCAAACAATGCTAGCGACTCCGAATGCGATTCTGCATGCTATCAATCACTACTACGGTCAGGTCGAAGGCGAGTCCGCCGACAGCATGCTTCAAGAATTCACTGACACGGCCATTGATTTCACTGAAACAGACGACGATACCGAACTTGATTGGCCGTCGGAGCCGTCGGTCGGTTTTACTCCGTCGGAAAATGAAATTGAGTTCGCAGACGAAGACATTTGCATGATAAAATCGTTGCCGGTTTCAGTGTATATGCCGCCGAGTCCGCGAAGACCCAGCAAGGCGAAGAGGACTTTGACGCCAGGTGACGCTCCGGTGATACGGTTGGTAAATCTGATCATGATGGAAGCGGTTCAGCTAGGAGCGACGCATGTTGTTTTGGTGCCAAACGCTGATGCAATTTTTGTGAAGTATGTCCTCGACGGTGTCATGGTAGATCGTGAGCAGGTGCCGTCTCGCATGCTGACCGCGATCGTGACTCGGCTGAAGGTGCTGGCGGGCGTTGATGTCGCCAGTCCTGATTCTTTCGAGACAGGCACCATGCAACTCACGATTGGCGATACCCCGGCGACTTGCCAGGTGCACTTTGGTCTCGTGGAGGACGGGCCGACCATCTTGATCGAAGTCAGCGTGTTTGGGTTGGGTAAGCTGCCGCCGGCCGATGGCGACGGGGCGGCCGAGCAACCGGATTGCGTTCGGGAGTGGTGGGCGGCATGGCATGACGCACGGTCGATACAGACTGTCAGGTGAAGGACGGTTTGGGCGAGTCTTGATTTGCGGAGGCGGGGGCGAAATGAGGGCTGGTTGGTCGCGGAGTGGCCGCTAAGGCGGGTGGAAAAAAAGCGACATTTTTCGAATTTTGATAGTCGCTAGAAATCCGCGTTTCGCTAAATTGCTGCCGCAAAAAAGTGTTGCTGCTTTCATCACCTACCGCGTCGGAATTGCCTGATGCCCGTGTCCGAATCGACTCATCTGCCCGATGGGATGTATGGCGTGTTTGCGGCCGCGTTGGTCGTCTACTGTGCGGGGCTTTATCTGATCGGCTGGATCGCCCGGCGGAAAATCCGCAATGTTGAAGACTTCGTTTTGGCAGGCCGGCGACTGCCGACGTCGTTGGCGGCGATTACGATCATCGCAACTTGGTTCGGCGCCGAATCGTTGATGACGACGGCTGATGAAGTGGGCAACGAAGGGCTGCGAAAAGCCATGCTTGACCCTTTGGGGATCGCACTCTGTTTGTTGCTGGCCGGTTTGTTTATCGCCGGGCCGATGTGGCGGATGGGGATTCTGACGGTGTCGGATTTTTTTCGTCAGCGTTATGGAAAGGCAGCCGAAACGATTGCGTCGTTGATCATTGTGCCGAGCTATTTTGGATGGGTGGCGGCGCAGTTTGTGGCGCTCGCTCAGATTCTCGAAGTGTTCTTTGGGTTACCGAAAGACATCGGCATCTTCGTCGTGGCGACGATCGGAACGGGCTACACGCTGCTGGGCGGGATGTGGACGATCACCTGGACGGATGCGATCCAGATGGGGTTGATTTTGGTCGGATTGATTGTGCTCGGGTACGCGATCTTGATACATCTCGGCGACGGAAACATGCTCGCGGGCGTCACGACGATGAGAACGGACATCGCCGAGCATCGATGGCGGATTGCGGACCCTGAGAAGTTTTGGCGAGACACAATGGTTGCGGTCAGTGCGTTGGCGATCGGTGCGTTAGGCAATTTGCCGATGCAGGATTTGATGCAGCGAATCTTTTCGGCCAAGAGTGATTCGGTGGCCGTGAAAGCGTGCCTCGTTGCCGCGGCGGGCTATCTATTGATGGGCGTACTTCCCGTGGGAACCGGGATGGCGGCGCACTTGTTGTTGCCGCGTGAATCGGGAGAACTGGATGGCGTCGTGGTGCTCGTCGCGGCCAAATTGCTCAATCCGACGCTGTTGCTGGTCTTCTTTCTGGCGATCGTCTCAGCGGTGTTGTCGACGATCGTTAGCGCGGTCATGGCCCCCGCTGCAGTGATGGCACACAATTTGGTCGAGCCCGCGTTGACACGCTACCGAGGGCAATCACTCTCGCAGGTCAATCAGTTGCGACTGCAGCGAATCGCGATCGCGTCGGTCACAGCCGTGTCTGCGGCGCTCGCGTGGAGCGGGCAAGGCGCCTACGAGCTGGTCCAGGCGTCGTACTCGATGGCATTGGTCAGTTTGTTTGTCCCCTTCGTGTGCGGGATCCATTGGAAGAGCCTGCCTCCTCAGGCGGCGTGGCATGCCATGGGCTGGGGGATTGCGGTATGGACGCTGCACTTCGTGACGGGTTGGGAATTGTTCTTCGAACCGTGGTTCGAACCCTATGGCTGGGTCCTGCCGCACGAACTGGCGGGTGTGCTCGTCAGTTGCCTTGGGCTGCTTTTTGGGATCATGATCGCCGGGCTGACCCAGCCGCCCGAACCGATTGAAGAAGCGGCTTCGGTTTAGGGGCGAGGAAACGCGATGCGCAACATCTCGATTCGCTCGCGGTCGGCGCAGCCCGGAAGATGATCGTTAACGATTCCCATCGATTGCATGAATGCGTAGCAGGTTGTTGGACCGACAAATTTCCATCCTCGACGCTTGAGTTCACGGCTCAAGGCTTTCGATTCGTCCGTCACGGAGGGAATGTCGCCACGGCGTTTCGGAACGTGAGAGCGGGCGGGCTCAAAACGCCAGAAGAACGTCGCCAGAGACCCTTCAGTGTCACGCATTTCGATCGCCCGTGACGCGTTGTGGATCGATGCTTCGATTTTGCCTCGGTGACGAATGATCGATTTGTCACAAACCAATCGATCGACGTCAGCGGTGGTGTAACCTGCGACGGCTTCGAAATCAAAATCCAAGAACGCGGTTCGGAAAGCAGGGCGTCGCCGGAGAATGGTGAGCCAAGAGAGGCCGCACTGAAATCCCTCGAGACAGACTTTTTCGAATAGGCGACGATCATCGGCCACCGGTTCACCCCATTCGGTGTCGTGATAGTGTTGGTAGTCCTGATCGTCGCCGCACCACCAACACCTGGCACGGCCGTCAGTGCCGATTTGAACATCGACGCTCTTGCGATTGTGTTTAAATTCCACGGTTCAGAGACAGTTTCGTGCGGACGATTCGAAATGGAGTGAATAGCATCGTTCGAATGATGACGCACCTGTTCACTGGAACTGGATCCGCCAAGAATCAGCCCCCCGAAGCCTGGCGATATCAGTTACGTCAATCTGGAAAAACGCCCAATCGAAACAGTGTACCGACTTTGCCTGGAAACACCTCGCGAGAAGCACTTCGGCAAAATTAGACAGTGTCCGTTTTGTGGCCTATTCTTTAGCGAATTGTAGCTTTGTCGTGTCGTCGACACGGAGATTTTCCCCTGCCGTCAACGGCCATTGAAGATGTCGCTCCTTCAAAAACTCAAAAGCCATGGCGTTCTTCACTCGCTTGAGATCGGGTTCAACCGCGTTGTCCCGGCATGGTGTTTTCGCTTTTCGGTCGGCACGGTCTATGCCCTAAACGTTGAACATCTGAACCGGCGTTGGGACGAATCTGAGTGTGATCGATACGCGATCAAACGCGTTGACGATTCCGCCGAACGAGATGAACTGCGCAAGATCACGTGGAATTCGGTCCCGGTCGATACAACCGTTGGTCATTACGGATACGCGATCACGCGAGCCGACGAACCGGGAAAAACGATCGGCGGAGTTTGGGGAGGCGTCCGCCAGTTCAACGAAGCCGATCTCGGGTTTCAAATCGAGTTAGAAAAGGAGCAAGCGTTAATTTATTGCGCCTACGTGGCGAAGGAGGCTCGCGGCGAAGGGATCTACAAGCGGTTGCTGCCGTACGCGGCGCATGACCTCAATTCAGAAGGCTATCCGAACCTGGTCGTGATGGTGCAACCATGGAACAAGGCGTCGACTTACATTCATCGTAAACACGCAACAAGAACCATCGGCAGCGTTGCTGTCGTGCGAGTATTCGGGCTCGCGATGGTGTTCTGCACCGGTGGGATCTCTAAGAGCAAGACCTGCACGACGGGACTGCTCTCTGCCCCAGTGATGATTCACATCCGGTAGATTTAAGCAGAGGCTTACTGAAACATTTGCTGGCTGAATTGCCCCTGGTCGGACCGAGCCTTGCTGCTCTTCGAATGAACGCAGACAACGGTGGAGGCAACGAGCAACGCGAGAGCCAGGAACAGGGCGACTCCCGATATCCACAGATCGACCTGAGACGGATTGAGAGGAGCCTTCATTTCGGTGGGACTTCGGTGTTGGTTTCTTGGGAAAACGCGATCGCTCTGCCATTGGCCTGCTGTCGACGGGCCTGCCGTTTATGCGTCGAAATACATCATCCCAATTAAAACCAAACACGTGGCTACGCCAACCTGAGCCAAATTGACGCAGCCCTTTCGCAGCAAGCGATTTACGTGGTTTTGTCACTCCAGTGCGACGATCGACCGCACGAACCCCGCTCACCTAGGAAAGCAAATGGGAACGAAGCGACCGATCTGGCTTGCAGTGGCAACCCGTTGCCTAGGGTTGCTTGCGTAAATCGAGCCATTCGCTGTGGAACGTTCCTTCGCGGTCGACGCGTTGGTACGTGTGGGCACCGAAGTAATCGCGTTGGGCTTGGAGCAGGTTGGCCGGCAATCGTTCGAGGCGATAACCGTCGTAGTAATTCAGTGCGGCACTGAATGCTGGCACTGGGATGCCGAGCAGCGACGCGGCGGAGACAACCGCACGCCATCCGCTTTGTGCGTTCTCGACGGCTTCTTCGAAGTACGGGTACAGCAGCAGGTTTTCGAGATCTGGCTGCTCGCCGAACGCTTCTTTGATGCGATCGAGGAATTGAGCCCGGATGATACAACCGCCGCGCCACAGCAACGCTGATTGGCCGTAGTCGAGTCCCCAGTTATGCTCGGCCGATGCGGCTTGCAGTTGCACGAAACCTTGTGCGTAGCTGACGATCTTCGACGCGTAGAGTGCATCGTGAACGGCTTTGATGAACGCTTGTTTGTCACCGACGAGTTTCTTCGCGAGCTCCGACATCTCAGTGTTATGCGAAGCCGAAGGGCCGTTGAGTTTCTTGCTGGCGCGGGTCCGAGCGTCTTTTTGCGCCGACAGCCCACGAGCGAACACGGCGGTGGTCACAAGGGTGCTCGGAACGCCGAGGTCGAGCGCGAGTTGGCTCATCCATTTGCCTGTACCCTTGGCGCCGGCGACATCGAGAATTTTATCGACAAGGTAACCATCACCACCTTGGTCATCCTTAGCACTGAAAATGTCTCGAGTGATCTCGATCAGGTAGCTTTGCAGGACGCCTTCGTTCCAATTTGCGAACACGTCGTAAAGCTCATCGTTGGTCAAATCGCCGAGTTCATGCAGCAATTGGTAGGCTTCGCAGATCAACTGCATGTCGCCGTACTCGATGCCGTTGTGAACCATTTTGACGTAGTGTCCAGCACCGCGAGGGCCGACCCACTCGCAACAAGGAATATCGTCGTTCGGGCCAACCTTGGCGGCGATCGACTGGAACATGTCCTTGATGTGTGGCCAAGCTGCTTCGGTGCCGCCGGGCATCAAACTTGGGCCCTTCAACGCGCCCTCTTCACCACCGGAAACGCCAGCGCCGACGTACAGCAGCCCCGCGTCTTCGACCCGTTTGGTTCGCTCTTCGGTATCGACGTAATAGGTGTTACCACCGTCGATGATGATGTCGCCTTTGTCACAAAGGGGAATCAAGGTATCGATGATCGCGTCGACGGCGGGGCCGGCTTTGACGAGCATCATCAATTTGCGTGGGCGAGCGACGGCGGCGACGAAGTCTTCGAGGCTATGCGTGCCGACAAAATTCTTGCCCTTGGCCCGGCCCTCGAGTAGTTCGTCGACCTTGCTAGTCGTCCGGTTGTAAACGGCGACTTTGTAGCCACGGCTCTCAACGTTGAGAGCTAAATTCTCTCCCATCACGGCCAAACCAATCAGCCCAAAATCACAGTCACCGCTCATTGTCTTTGTCCACCCAGTAGGTTGTCTAAACGTGTACTTTCCGAATAAGAAACGGGATTCTAAATGGTTGAGGAGGACACGAGAAGGTGAGTGGCATTCAACATCCTTTTCTAGTGGTCGATCGCCACTCGGGATTGCAGAAGCGGATGCGGAGGTAGGCGGCGGCCAATCTCGTCAAAGGCACTTGGTCTAACGATCCGTTGGATGCGGCGGTGAGGAATTACCGCCAATCACGTCGCTCTCACCGCGAGCGAGACAAGGGCGTGTTCTCGCGTGTAAGCGGCCTTCACGGCGCCGGATGCCAGCGTATTGGTTACCGCGAGCGAATGAGAGGCTTATTTAAAAACATGTCGCGAGCGTTCGCAGCAGGACTGAATCCAGGCGACTTCCACGACTTCTGAAGATCGCACGACGTCTTCCAAAACTCCCTATGGAGTGCCGTACCGATCCGCGAGAGTTCCAACGACGTTCGCGACGGCGTCTCGATATTCAGCCGGCGAGAGGACCTCGGCGTCCGCACCGAGGGCGAGCACCTTCGGCAACAGCTCTCGTGGATGCGAGGCGGGAACGGTCAGGATGAAATCAGTGCCCGAGATGTCGTCGTCGGCGTCGACCTCATCAGGGGTGTTCTTGTCCGGTTCGACTGGCTCGAGAACTTGGTCGGGGTGCCATGGGTCCTCTTTGACATACGACGCCGAACGCGGGCCGAGTCGGATTTGAACCTGGGTGGATGTTTCGCCGGAGAAGATCCCGATGCTCTTGCTAAGGAATTTCGCAAGATCGACTTTGGGATCGGGTTTGAAATACTCGTCCGTGACACGGGCCAATTTGAAGCGATCGAGTTTCCAGTTTCGCAGACGCTCCGACGCGTCGGTGACTTCCGGGGCTGCGGCCACGACATAAATGCTGCTTTGATGAACAGCCAACGCGTACGGTTCGATTTGGCGTCGACTCGAAGGCCGACCGACCGATTTATATTCGATCTCGACGACCCGGTGCTCGAGAATGCAGCGAGTGATCGTCTTCAGCATTCCCGCGTGGGCAGCGTACGTCTTTGATGGAGTGCCGGAAACGTAGAGCACCTTTCGGTACCGTTGGTAGTGTTCGTAGACGCCTTCGGGAATCGCCTCTTGGACTTTGTTCCAGAACGTCTCGATGCCCTGCCAGTACTGCGTCCCCATCAGTGGCGTCAACAATTCCCGGCCGATCGCCAACGCGATCAATTCGGTGGCAGAGAACGCGATCTCATGGACCGCGGTGTGGTTACGACCGAGGCGGTAGACCTTGCCACGTTCGACCATCTCGTTTTGGATGTCGTAGCCTGCGGCCTGCAAGGCCTCGATGTCACGCCGGACGGTACGGCCGTGCAACGTGGAGAGGCCGAGGTCTGCAACAAGGTCGTATTTCAACTCATCGATGGTCCGCCCGAAGCGGGAGTCCTCGAGCAGTTGCAGCAACTTGTGCTGACGAATGAGCTGTTCGTTTCGTGCCACGTTGAGTCCGTCCGGTGGTGAGGGCCATACGATTCGACGGCAAGCTCCCTCGCCTGCCCGGGCTCGGCGGCGGGCCGGAATCCGGCCCGCCGACTCGGTTCGACTCAGCGAGGAGCGTTCAGACCTGGGATCTGCATCGGTCCAACCGATCCTGGGCCTGCGGGCTGTCCGGCGCCAGGAGTTGCACTGGCATCTTCCGCGGCAGTCAACAGTTCAGACCGATCGATCCGGAGTTCTCGATAGGTCGTTTCAGGAATCACGTAATACCAATCAGCGAAACGAGCGTTGAGGTCACCGACGCGGCGTTTCGCGGCGTTCAGGCGATCTTTTCTCGCGTCGAGCATGCGAGTGTTCTCCTTGAGAATCTTTTCTTGCTCCGCTTCGAGACGTTCCTGTTTTTCCTCGTCACTGAGGTCGGCGAACGCGATTTCGTCGGAATCTTCATCCGACGTCGCGACTGCGTCGTCCTCATCGCCTTGACCTGCTCCAGTCGCTTCGCCGCTGCCTTCGACCTCGACCTCACCGACTTCGCTGCTAGGCGTTTCTGGTGATTCGCTCGCAGGTGTTTCCGGTGCTTCTTCGGCCGGTGGGTTCTCGGTCGCGGGTTCTTCGGACGGAGTGGTTTCCTCTACCGCTTCGGTTTCTTCTGCGGGGCTTTCTTCCGCGGGAGTCTCTTCGGCGGAGGATTCTTCCTTCATTTCCGACTCGGTCGATTCCGGCTCGTCGCTGGATTCTTCTGCCGCGTCGGCTTCCTCAGTGTCGTCTTTTGAGGTGTCCGCTTCCTCGGCCTCGGCGGGCTCTTCCGATTTCATTTCGGTGGCGGGTTCTTCGCTGGCTTCTTCCGCAGTTTCGGGCGTCTTGTTCGCTTCAACACCCAGCATTGCGGCGAGTTCTTCGATCGTTTGCGGAACCGGTTTCAGCTCGGGTGCAGGGAATTGTTCTTCGTCAACGCGGGCGGTCACCAACAGATACCGGTTGACGCCGGTGCCCGTATCGGAATCTTCCTCGCTGTCCTCGGAACTGTCTTCTTCGCTGAGTCCCGAAACGTTGCCGAATCGCAGCACGTACTCGACACCGTCATTCAACGTCACGTCGAGTTCACCGTTGGCCGAAAGGACTTCGACGGGAGCGTCGGGCCGGGCTTGGACGGGGAGGAATCCGCGATCGACGAGCGATTGGACCGCTTCGTTGTCCGACACCAGATCTTTGTCGGCGCGGAGGTTAGCACTCATGCCGTCAGGTTTGCGGACGACGTCGACGATTTTGAGGTCATCGAGCGCGTTCTTGATGTCGTTGAGCTTCTCTTTGTTGACGACTTGGCTCGGATCCACCTTGGCTTCGACGGGATCGGCGAGCGGGTTGTCCGACGGGTATTCGAGCAATTTCTCCAGACGCCAATCGCTACCGTCGGCGGCGACCACGGCGGTGTAGTTGCGATCAATCGAAAAACCACGCGATGACATCGAGGCCGCGTAGTCTTCGATCCGCATCGATTGAATGTCGATGCTGCTGAGTTGCAGCAAATCGTCTTCGATCCAATCTTGGAATTTGGTCGACAAGGCGGCTTCGTCGAGCTCAACGACGTAGACCGGGTCTTGTCCTGGCTTGCGGACGTAACGTCGTCCTTCTTCGTCTTTGACGGGGTTACCAATAATCAGCGACGCGAGGTCTTTTTGCGATTCATCGCGGAATGTCACGAGCCGACCGACGCCCACGTCACCAACCTCAAGGGCTTCAAGCTTGGGTTCGACAACACCGAGCGCTTCGTGGTCTTCGGCGTTACGAGTTTGCACGTCGAGAATTTGAAGGCCGACCAACGCGTTAGCGGCGTCCTTCATTTGTTCGACCGCATCGGCCGGATAACCTTTACGCGAAGGAATCGTCCACACGCCGGTTTCGCGATCGCGTCGGACCTCGAACGTGTCGACTTGGCCTTGAGCCTCGTCGAAGGAAACCATCTTCAAACTCGCTGCGGCGAGCGGATCTTTGAAGTTCTCGAATAGCTCCTTGCCCGCGGCGACGGAGAATTCTTCACGCTCCGAAGCGGGCCATGAAACGAATAGACCGACGGCTAGCATGACCGCGCCGATCACACAGAACAGTCCGGTTTTTTGTCCTTCGTTCACTTTTGATCGTCTTTGTTGAGGGAGTTCAGATGAGTGGAGGTCGCAAGGGTCGCGATCGGCCCACGCTCCCTGCGAGCGTGACGGCCGTTTCAGGCGATCGTCGCGTTCGACGTGAACGCGGCGACGCCGTGGCAATTTCTACTTCAGTCGGCTCTTGCTGATGTTTTCACGTTCACGCAGTCGTCGTGACGCGAACACCATGATTCCGACAATCAACGGTGGGAAACACGGCAACGCAACGGCCAAGGTTTTGACTTGGTTTTGAATTGCCGTAACGTCCTGGTCAGCTTCGCGGCGGACGTCGCGGATCTTCTGATCGCGTTCACGTTCCATCCGCTCTCGGCGAACGGCGAGCATCCGCTGTTGGTTTTCCTGCTTGATCTGGAACGCGGTGAGCTTCTCCTGCAGAACGCTCTGTGGGACTTCGCCGTCTTCGCGTTCCTCTTGCAGTTTCTCGACTTCCTCACGCAACGATTGCAGTTCGGTGTCGATCTTTTCCTGAGCAACGCGGAGTGTTTCGTCGAAGTCGGTTTGGAATTCGCGGCTTCGTTTACGCACTTGGCTGTTGGCCTGCTCTTTCCGCGCGTCGATCATCTTCAAGCTGGCGAAGTTCAGCTCGTGGTTCCGGACGTCGATGAAACTGGTGTCGCCGGTCAACCAATCAATCGCGTTGAGTGCAAAGGTCACGTTTTGCAATTGCAGTCGCAATTCCATTTGCTTCGGATCGGCTCGGATGATCAAGAACTCTGGCAAGATCACGTCCGTGTCGGCGACGTAGACGACCTTGATGCCCTTGTTGGCGTTCTCGGTGTCTTCCGATTCGCCTTCGTCGGAGCCATCGCCGCCTGATTGCGCGCCGTCATCCGACGCACCGTCTTCGATCGCCATCGCGATCGGCATGCGAGGGTTGATGCCTTGGATTTCCTGAGCCAACGTGGCCGATCCGCTGAGGATTTGGCGAACCGAATTGGCATCCAGCGTTCCTGACACAGGGCCGGTTTGCAGCAGTGACGTGTGTTTCAGTTTGCCGCCTTCTTTGGCTTCCACGCCCCCAGCGAAGATCGCCAGGACTTGGTTGAGTCCGGCCGTGATCGGATTGTCATCGCTGAGCGATTCGCCCGGTTCAGAGGCAAGGGCCTCGTCGATGAACAGCCACAATTCGTTAGCCGCTTCGAGTGCCGGGTATGGGTTGTGTTGTTGCCATGCGAGGTCGGGGGCGTACATGCCTTGAGCCGCCGCCGAGCCGGGAACGTTCAGTTCCAGAACACTCCACAGGGTGCGGATATCGCCTTTGGGTTGAGGGCCACCGCCGCCCATGCCCATGAATCCGCCGCCCGCCTGTTTCGGGTCACCGGTAGCGGTGATGTAGGAAGCACCGACGGGACGAGGGTCTTCGAAGATTGCCGTCGGCACGCCCGCTTGAATCGCGGTGACCAAGCGGTCGAACTGTTGCGGGTCCAGCGAGGAAGGCTGCACGGCGAGCAACGCGTCGAACATGTCAGGCGAAATCGGCGCGGTCAGATCGACCTCTTCGACTTCGTACTGTTTCGCGAGCTCATCGATCAGCGGGTGTTTGTCGATGCGTTGCATTTGCATTCCGGCCATCGAAACGCCACCCATCAGGTTCGCGTCGGACTTGACGATTCCCAATCGTTTCCGCACACCGCTGGCGACGGTGTTGATCGAGCGAACGAGTTCGTACTCGACCGGGATACCGTATTCGAAGATCGGCACGGTGACTTTTTCGAGGCCGGATCGGAACGCGGCACCGAGGATCAATTGTTTCTGTGTGTAGGCACCTTTCTCGCGGAAGGTGCGGGTGACCGGTTCAATGCCGAATCGCTCGGCCGCGAGTGCGGCGTCTTCACTGAACAGATCGATGCCGTCATACATGTTGACTTCGATCGTGCGGTTTCGCTTGGCCGCTTCGGCTCGGAACTCCTTGAGCAGGTTGATCAGTTCGTAGCGAGTTTGTGCGTAGAGCTCGGGGACCTCGTTGCTGATGAACGCGTCGATCACGATCGGTCGATCGTCATCGAGGTTGCGAATCAGGTTTTTCGTCGCGTCAGCCAGCGAGCTGACCTTGCCTTCGGTCATGTCGCGGCGACCGAGTTCGTGGCTGCGGAACAGCATCACGGCGCCAACGGTGAACACGACCATGGCAACGGCGCGAGCAACGTAGTGCCATGCCATTTGGTTGCCGTCCTTGCCACCGGTCCAGTGCCGACGTCCGATCAGGATCATGCAGACATACAGCGCCACCGAGGCGACCAGCATGAAGTAGATGATCGACGAGGAACTGATCACGCCGCGGCCGAAGTCATCAAACGGGCGAGCGATGCCGCTGCCTTGGATCCATTCGGCGAACTGCTTGCTCGGGCTGACCGCTTCGGCCAACGAGGCAAACGCGAGCGGTGCGTTGAAGAGGGCACCGAGGATAAAGCCGACCGTCAGGTTACCGGTTAAGAACGACGCGATCATGCCGATCGCGATCATGGCCAATCCGACGAACCAGTAACCCAGATAGGTCGTGAAGATCAGGCCGATGTCCAAAGAGCCTTCGGTCAAAATCGCGAGCGTCGTGAACGTGCTGAGTTGGCTAAAGAGCAGCGAAGCGGTGAAAATCGACGCCGCCGCCATGTACTTACCGATCACGATGTCGAAGTCACTCGCGGGCAGCGTCAGCAACAATTCGTCGGTTCCTTGGCGTTTTTCTTCCGCCCAAATACTCATCGTGATAGCTGGGATGAACACCAGCATGATCATCGGGAACCAATAGTTAAGCTGGTCGAGCGTGGCGAGATTGGCGTTGAAGAACTCGTAAGGCCAAAACGCAGCGACCGACGTCAGGAAGACGAAGATACACAGGAACACGTAGCCCGTCGGGTTGCTGAAATAGCCGATGAAGTTTCGTTTCATCACCGCAAAAGCGGCCCGCTTGGTTCCCGCCAACAGCAGGACGATGCCGAGCAACAACAACAGGAATACTGCGTCATAGAGCAGTACACTGAGAAGGGCCATCGAAACGTAGTTAAGAGCCATGGACTAAGAGCTGGGTGTGGGCAAAGGATGATGGACAGGGGGGAGGACGGGCGGGAGCCTGGGTGAGGAGCACGGGCAATCGCGATCAGCGGTGATCGCGCCGGCACCCCATGGCTCAGCCCTCTTTTTGACCGGTGAGTTCGTGGAACGCTTCGTTCAGGTCGCCGTGGCCGGTTGTGCGGAGGCCTTCGACATCACCGTCGTATACTTTGCGGCCTTCGTTAATCAGGATGACGCGGTCCGCCATCGCCTCGACTTCCTGCAGAATGTGCGTCGACAGTAGGATCGTTTTGGTTTCGCTGAGTTTACGCATCGTTCGGCGGACGCCGCGGATCTGGTTCGGGTCCAATCCGGCGGTCGGCTCGTCGAGAATCAACACGTCCGGTTCGTGCAGCAGAGCCTGACTCATGCCGACACGTTGCTTGAAACCTTTCGACAGTTTGCTGATCGGTTTGTAGATCACCGAACTGAGGTCACAGATGTCGATGACCTTGTCGATTTGGTCTTTCTTCTTCGAGCCCGCCAAACCGCGAGCGTCGGCGAAGAATTCGAGCATGCCCAGAGGGGTCATCTCGGGATACAGCGGTCCGTTTTCGGGCAAGTAACCGAGCCGATGGCTGCCCGCGATCCGGTCGTCCATCATATTGTGGCCGGCGATCTTCGCGTGGCCTTCGCTCGGCGCGATGTAACCGGTGAGCATCTTCATCGTCGTGCTCTTGCCGGCACCGTTGGGGCCGAGGAACGCGACCAGTTCGCCCTTCTTGACCGAAAACGAGACGTCTCGGGCGGCCGCGAATGGTCCGTAGAATTTGCTAAGCCCGACGGCTTCAATCATCGTCGTTTCGGCCGAACGCGAATCCGAAGACGATTTTTTGGAAAGCTCGATTGCGGCCGAATCGGTTTGGCTTGCAGGTTCTGCCATCGAGTCAAAATCCGAAATGCATGGGGAAATGGGAAATCAGCGGAGAAAATCCGCAAAGGTTTTTTGGCTCGTGCCTACGCCAGACACTCGCCGATGGTTCGCCGAAAAAAAAGAATTCCGGGCGAACACGTCCATCGCTCTCAACACCGGCGTAGCCGCCGGTGAAGGCTGATTCAGAACCGTTTAGGCGAGGCCTTCACGCTTGATAATGAAGTCCGCACCGGGAGTCATTCGGCGGAGCTTGCGTGCGGCTTCTGCTTTGTCGATCGTTCCGGCTTTGGCTCGGCTGAGCAATTTGGCGGTCTTTTTACGGCGGGCACGAAGGCGGGCGATTTCTCGGCGTCGTTCTGTTCCAGGCATAGTCTTCTGTCAGTGGGAGTGAATGATGGGGGACACCACAATGGTGCGATCTCGGTGAGGATTATCGCGCCATGGGCGAGTTGCGAAAGGGGGCGATGCGGTGCGGGAGTCAGCGATGTGCTATTTTGCGGGAAATTCCTGCCCCACTGCCCTCCGATCCCAACCGGCAACCCGATGAAAATTGATGTATTGCTGACGCCGTCTCTCGCGATTTTGTTCGCTGCCGAAATCATGTTTACGGCGGCATTCAACCTTCCCTGTGCCTACTCGCAGGTGCCGCAGGTTGATTCGGCCACCGATACCGCCGTCGGCGAGGTGCCCGGGGGCAGTGAGTCGCTGATTACCAACGACTTGGCGGCGGGGTGGACCGGTTCGCTCGCCGATTGGCGTGTCGAAGACGGAGTCCTGATTGGCACCGCGGACGGATCGCTCAAGCAGAACCGTTTCATCGTTTCGAAAACTCCACCTGTCCAAGATTTTGAACTCAATGTCGACGTCTGGGTGAGTGAATCCGGAAACAGCGGATTGCAATATCGCAGCGAAGTGCTCGACGAGATCGGCCCAGACGTCATGACGGGATACCAATGCGACGTCGTTGCCAAGGTGCCGAAGTACAACGGCATGCTCTACGAGGAACGCGGTCGACGGATCCTGTGCCACACCGGCGAGAGCGTCATTACGGACGCATCGGGCCAAGGGTGGGTGCTGCCCGATGCGACTTCACCGCCGCCCGTGTTCCCCGCCGAGCAATGGCATCGATACCGGGTGGTCGTTCGAGGCAACCATCATCAGCACTGGATCGACGATACGCTCACGGCGGACCATCTCGACCTCGATCCGAAGGGACGAAGGTTGTCAGGGAAAATCGGTGCCCAGGTCCATGTCGGCCCGGCGATGGAGGTCCGATATCGGAACTTCTTTCTGACAAGATTGAGCCCCACGACAACGCCGGACGACGAAGCGGAAGTCCCCGACAACGCGATCAAAATCGTTCCGCAGGGCGGGTGGAAGAAAAAGAAGTAGTGGCCCCCGGTCAGACGCGGCAGCCACCACGGATTCGACCCTAACGGTATTTCGCAATATTCCGGTCGCGAAGCAAATATCAACTGCCCGACCGAGGACTCTTCGGCGAACAACCGCGTGAGGTTCGCTTTTATACGTTAAGTACTTCTATCCCCGGTCTCGGTCGCGCAACTCTGTCACACACTCGTGCTGCACAGTTCGACTCCGGCAATGAGATCCGACAGCGTGAGCGGCACAACACGTTGACGGCATCTCCCATGCGCGAGAGCTGTCCAGAATGCCAACACGCGAAATTATCATAACCGGCCGCACCTCGGTCGGTGACTCCATTGCATCGGAAGAGCTGAACGTTGGACACCCCGGAATTGATTGCGGTCTTCGTCGATGAGGCGCGTCTGCACCTGCGGACTCTCGAAACACGCGTGCTCCAGATCGAGACATCAGAGACCCCCGATGCACCGATCGATGTCGACTTGATCGACGATGCGCTGCGCGCGATCCATTCGCTCAAAGGGGCGGCCTGTTTTTTGAAACTCGGTGATATGGTCGCGGTGTCGCATCGAGTCGAAGACTTGCTGACGAAAACGCGCAACGGCGGCCAATCGGTGGACGCAGCGACCGTCAACACGATACTCTCCGCAGTTGATCGCCTGGGCGTGATGGTCGACTGCGTCGAAACAGGGGCGGATGCCGATGCGACCGCGATCTGCCGCCGGCTCGACGAGCACATCAAGGAGATCACTCAATGCCAGACGCGGTCGTTCACTCAAGGGCCGGACACGTTGCGAGGTTCGGCCGCCCAGCCCAAGACACCGCCGCCGAAAGGACACGAGACCGTTCGCCGGAAACCGGACGTGACACACGGCGAATTCAACAATGATCGCGTCGGCGACTCGATCGATCAAATTCAATTGCAAATCGATAGCGTGCTCGCCAATCAGAAACCTTCCCCGCTGCCTACGTCTTCAGCGCAGCACAGCAGCGAGAGCGAGGCGTCGACAATTCACGCCCGCCAACCGCACGGTTCGATTGCTCCGCCGGCCACCTCGGTGCGTGTTTCCATTGAAACGCTCGATCGAATGGGACGCGTCGCAGAAGAGCTCATTCGCAATCGCGATCAGTTGCTGCATCTGTTGATGAAGAACGCCGACTCAACCGACCTCGACGCGGGGCAGTTTCCCGAGAATGCTGACCGCGGTGTGCTCGAGCCAATCATCGCTAACCTCGATCGCGTGAGCGCCGAGTTACGCGACTCGATTCGCGAAGCTCGCCAACAAAAAATCGCCCAACTGCTTTCGCGATTCCCACGCTTCATCCGTGACCTTTGCGTCACGCTCGACAAAGAGATCCTGTCGGAGATTGACTGCGACGACGTCGAAGCCGACAGCCTCGTCGTGGATGCGATCTCCGACCCGCTGATGCATTTAGTTCGCAACGCCTGCGACCACGGTTTGGAACCGCCATCGGAGCGTGCTGCGGCGGGTAAGTCGAGAGCGGGAACCGTGTCGCTGCGGTCGTACCGTCGTGAAGAAAAACTCATCGTTGAAGTGACCGACGACGGTCGAGGGATCGATCCCGTCGCGGTGAAATCACGTGCAGTCGAGAAAGGTGTGGTGACGCCAGGCATCGCCGATACGTTGACCGACACGGAGGCGTGTAACCTGATCTTCCTGCCCGGAATCTCGACGGCACATGCGGTGACGGAGGTCAGCGGGCGAGGTATCGGGATGGATATCGCGAAGACTAACATCGAAGCGATCGGAGGCTCCATCGAAGTCGACACACGGATCGGCCGAGGAACAACGATCCGGATTACATTGCCAGCGATTGGCGAAACCGAATGAGCCGATGAGAGCCGGCTGCTGCTATTGTTTTCAAAGGATGGAGCGTCCGGCACCAATAGCCGAACTCACCTGAAATCAGGTTCCTGAAATCTGGCGTCATATTATTGAGAAACTGCTCTCGCACTGAAACGCGACGCTGCGGCGGAACGCTAGGCGGCGCGGCGGGTTGAGCGACGGGCTGATTTGGTGGACGTGGTTTTGTCCGTGATGATGTTGCGAATCCGGGTCAGCGCGTTGTGCATCGCGACGCCGTCACGGAACCGTTTGCTCGGCGTCGGATCGATCGATTTGCGGACCCAATCGACGAAGTCCTGATGCAACCCTTTACGGAACTTGGCGTAAGACGGCAACGGCGGCTCGAACGGGTATTCCGGCAGGACACCTGCCAACATCCGGTACGCGATCAACCCGAGTGCAAACACGTCGCTGCGCAAGGTCGGTTTGCCCATCGCCTGTTCCGGTGCGATGTAACCGAGCGTGCCGGACGCGGACACTCGGTGGCGACGCGTTTGGTTACGAGCCAATCCGAAATCGGTCAAGCAAATTCGGTTGCCGGGGAACAGGATGAAATTTTCCGGTTTGATGTCCCGGTGCAGAACCTTGTTCTCGTGAGCGTGGGCCACCGCAGCGGTCATTTGCCGGATGTATTCCACGGTCGTTGATCGAGCCATGCGGCGCGACAATCGGTCATTCAAACTCTCTTCGCCGAGAGGAAAGACCATCACGAATTGGCCATCGATGTAACGTGCGTCTTTGAGTGGCAACACGTTCGGGTGAGACAGCCCGGCCATGATGCGAACCTCACGCTGGACATCGTCATACGATTGATGCAACGTCTCGGACGAAAGGTCCGGAACCTTCAGCGCGACCGACCGGTCTTCGATCGTATCGTGTGCCTGAAAGACGACGGCAAAGCCGCCTTCGCCGAGTCGTCGGACCAAGCGGTACTTGTCCAGCCTCACGCCAGCACGCAGGCGGCGGGAGGGTTCGGAATCCGGCATCACCAATCGAAGCTTTGCGGTCACTCGCGGTTTCTCTGTTAGGAGTTAGGGACGATCCTCGTCGCACATGCATCCACCGTCGTCTTGATGGTGGTCCATGATCCTGAAAGGCATGATTTCGCGAGAAACAATTTCTCTAGAAGGGCATGATCATCCAGGAAACATGGCGAGGCACATTTCCACGTTCCGTGTCAGCAAAGCGATCGGTCACTCCGCGACAACGGGACGCGGGATTAGTTGTTCGTTTGCTCAGCAAACATTCGGTGCGTGGCCGGTTCTTCAGATTTGCCACAACGAGTCGTGACATCGATCCGCACCGCCCATCGGCCTTCGGCGTCCGCTTGCACGATCCAGTGAGGCATCACGCAAACGCTCTGGTGCACGAGTTCAAAACCCGCTTCGCTTTGGCTGACCGTTTGGATCGGAAACGCCCAAATGCCACTATCACGATCGCATTTCAGATCCACGTCGACATCGAGCCAGCGGTCCGAGAGTGATAGCCCTCGGGCGTCACTCAAATCGATTTTCTCACCGAATTGTCCGAGTTGGTTCCCATCAACGTCGCTGAAATAGCGGTCGTCGGCTCCGGACGGCAGTCCCGCAAAGTTCCATTCGATTGCGAAGTGCAGCGGTTGGCCTGGTGGAAGATTCTCCAGCAGGTATGCCACCGACATCGTATCGCTGTCTTGGCAGATCGTGACCGCTTTCGTGATCGTGATCGGAATCCCCCATGCATTGCCGTCGCGTCGCATCTGCGCCTGCACGCGGTCACCGCCGCGACGCAACTTGGCTTCGAACGGCAGGTCGACGAAGTCACCTCGTTCGAGTGAATCGCCCGACATCACCGACTCGAGGGTCGCTTCGTTGTCATAGAAGTGATCCATCAGGCTCTTGCGAGGAAAACGGTCGTACTGCACGCACTCGTCGAGTCCCTCTTGCTTGAACACGACGCGATCATGAATGCTGGCCACGTCTCCGTCGCCCGAACCTGGGCCCGCCAACACCTTGCGGTGATAAGCTTCCGGTCGTCGTTGCAACGTTGCGAGCAGGTTGTGTTTAATCTCGCGAAGGTCCCACTCATACATCCGGCCACCGCAGGCTGGGTCGAGCCACAACACCATTTGGTCGTTTGACAAACGGACTTCTTGTTGACCGTCAAAGTCGTAGTCGGCGGCTGTCGCGGTTGCAACGTTGGCGGTCCCTTCGACTTGCGCCAAGATCGTGTCGGCGGCGATCAAGTGTTCGTAGATCGCGTTGCGAAGGTGTGGCAAATAGATTCCGCCGAACGCACCGTGCCAATATGGGCAGTTGCATTGGCCGCGATAGAGATGATCGCGGGCTTCGGCGAGCACACCAGCATCGAGCCCGGCTTCTTCCGCTTTAGCCAAACGATCGCTGACGTACATCATGCGAGCGTACATCTCGTTAGTTTCTTCGTACTTCGTTTTGAAGTTACGCCAGAAACCGCCGCGAACGAAGGTTTCCAACCGTGGCCACTCGGAACTCTTTTCGAGAGCATGGGTGACGTCTTCGAGCGTCTCTTGGGCTTCAACGGGCAGCGACCATTCAGTCATTTCACGGTAACTGCAATCCGGCAGGTAGGCTTTCCCGGCGGCAGGAACACGGCGAATCGCTTCGGCCATCGTCACCGTGTGCAGCCACTCTTGGTTTTCGGTTAACGCGTCGAAGAACGAACGCAACCAGCCTTCATCATAAACGTGGACTTTGGTGTCCGGCCACGTACCGAACTTCTCCCCGTCGTCACCGAACGTCATCACCGCGCCGGGATGACGATGGGCAACGTCGTGAAGATAGGAGATCGTTTCATCCGCAGGCCGGAACGGAATCGTGTAACGCAAGTGTTCACTACCGGGGAAAATCCGCAGCAATCGGCCTTGGTCCTCGACGAGGTAGTAACTCGTGAGGTCCTCGTCCTTCATCCCGGCGGCTTTGAAGTGATAGTCATCGAGCACCGTGTAGTGGATGCCCGCGTCAACAACATCCGTCGTGAGGCCAGATTCCCAAACCCGCTCCGGTGTCCACATGCCGCCCGGGGTGACGCCAACGTTGCGCTGCAACCAACGACTGTACGATTGGATCTGACCGACCCGGTCGCGACTCGGCAGCATCGTCAGGATTGGCTCGTATTGTGGGCCACCGACGATTTCGATCCGGCCGGCTTCGACGAGCAATCGGACGCGGTCGAGATACTCGGGATGACGTTCGGCCAACCACATCATCAGTGGACCGGACGTGTGCAATGAAATCTGCAGCGACTC
The DNA here is from genome assembly GCF_014192335.1 of Aporhodopirellula rubra. Taxonomy (GTDB): domain Bacteria; phylum Planctomycetota; class Planctomycetia; order Pirellulales; family Pirellulaceae; genus Rhodopirellula; species Rhodopirellula rubra. The sequence goes on from NZ_JACHXU010000020.1 coordinate 147,625, forward strand.
GTACGGTTCGAACACCTCGAGGAACGGCAGATAGCTATCTTTATAGGACTGCTCAAAAACGCCGTCGAAGTTGCCGATCGGCTGGTGATTGTGCAGAACCAAGCAGAGATGAACGTGCGGCGTCATGGCGTTTTGCGAAAACGTGGAAGGGAAAAGTCGTGAGTTCGATGGTGCGTATTCTAAGGTTACTTTCGTTCGTACCGAATCCCGTCAATGATCGGATTGGAACGAATGCTCCGGTTTTTTAGCCGCAAGGCTATGCGTTGCCTGAACATCCCGAGAAAGCTAGGCAATGTCGAGAAACCGCGTAATCGGTAAACTCGGGTGCCCATCAGAGCATGTATCGACCTTTGAAACGGAAAAGTTGAACGATTGCCAATATCCTCCCCAGGGAGGCGAATAACTCGTCAGTACAGCGAAGCACGTGCCTCAAACGCATTCGCCGGCTAGGCCCGAAACCCGTCTGTCGGCGAGCTCGAGACGATGCCACCGTGGCAATTTTTTCAGTCGGTGGCATCATTTCGGACGCCACCATGAGGAAACCGGGCGAGTGTTATCAATAAAGCCGCGTGTGATGAAAAAACAGGCCATTACGCATCCCTGGGGCATGCCCCATCCCCGGCAAATGAGCGGCGAACAAAAATGAGCGGCGAACAAATAGAAACGCGAACGCACGGAAACGCGAACGCCTTGAGATACATTGAAAGGACTACCGCAAACGCGGTGTTCCCGCAGTCGGACGCACGCGAGCGTCCCGAAAACGAAATCCGAACGTCATCCTTGATCTCCAAAGCAGCACGATGAGCTTGGTCAGCACGGCACTCGAGCACGAAGGCTTGAACGCACCTCTCGTTGATTCCGATTCGAAATTGGGATCCGTGCTGTCGTCCCCGGTGATGCCTGCGACAAAGAGTCATCTACTTCGACGGGTTTGGTCGTGGTCGGTTGCATCGACATGGAATCTGTGGTGCTTGGCCAGCTTGGTTTTGCTGTTGGCTGTCGTGACCGCGATCCCTCTGCTGCAGTTGACCGTGCTCGGTTACCTGTTGATGGTGGCCGGGCGTCTGACGAGCGGTCGAACCGTTCGCGAGAGCGTCCCGGGGCTCGCGAAAGCGGGGCGGATCGGCATTGTGCTCGGCTCCCTCGGTCTGGCTTCGTTACCGATCCGGCTACTCGTGCACTGGGAATCGGTCGCCGCAATCATCGAGCCCGATTCCACCTCGGCGACGACACTGCGCGTGGTCGCGATCGTCTTCTCGATGTCGGCAACGGTTTACCTTTGGTGGGCGTGGGCCCGTGGCGGTCGACTGCGACATTTCCTATGGCCCGAACCGGTGCGTTTTCTTCGGGAAGCGTGGCGACCGAGGCTCTGGTCCGACGTCTCGGATCGTCTTTGGGGATTCGTCGTCTCCTTGAAGTTGCCCATGCTGTTCTGGCTCGGCGTTCGCGGTGCGATCGGCACTTTGATTTGGTTGTTCCCCGCGATGATGATCATGAACGTGACCCGGGAAGGCAACCAAGCGGCCGCGGGGCTGGTCGGTGCGATTGCGTTCCTTGCACTCGGCTACGTGATGTTAACGTTGCCGATGTTGCAGGCCCACTTTGCCGCCGAAAATGATTTTCGTGCGATCTTCCATTGGCGTCGGGTTCGTCGCGAAATTCGCTCGGCCCCGTGGAGCTACGCTGCCGCAATGTTGGTGACGCTCGTCTTGCTACCTATCCCGTTGTACCTGCTCAAAGTCGAAGCGACGCCGCAGGAGATCGCGTGGTTGCCGTGCCTCGTCTTTGTCGCGTTCATGCTGCCCGCCCGGATCGCCACCGGTTTGGCGATGCGGCGTTGCCGGAGGCTGGATGCTCAGTCGCAAGCACAAACCGTTGCAGCGGAACCCCTAGGTGACGAAACCGCGTCGAGTGCGTCGCCGGTTGACTTCAGTTCAGGGGCAACGAGATCGGACGAATCGCGATCCGAGCGGGCTCGACGATGGTGGAATGTTTTCTCGAGAGTGAGCGTGCGTTTCTTAATCGCACCCTCGATCGTGATCGTCTATCTGCTCGTTCTCTTCGCGAGTCAGTACACAAGCTGGGACGGAGTCGACACCTGGATCCGCCAACACGCCCTCCTAGTCCCCGTCCCCTTTGTTGGAATCTAACCCTTCCTATGTCTTGATGCAGCCAACGTCACCAGACGGTGGACCTCCTCCTGGCAAACGTAGCAACGTATTAGACGCCGCCGTTAATTTCAGGATTGTTTTCAGGAACTGTCCCAGCGACTCGTCGAATGCCAACCGTTTGCGTCACCAACGAACGATCGTTCTGGGCATTCGGAAACGAAGTTCTTTCGCACCCTGCTCTGTGATTTCCGCATCGCGAATGTCGATGCCGTAGAGACCGCGAATACGTCCGATCTCAGCGATCGATTCGTTCGAAATTGAAGTCCCGGATAAATCGAGCGAAATTTCGGTTTGTCCGAGTCCGGCATTAATGATGTTTGCCGTCGCGTCTCGGATCATTGCGGAGTCGCCGTCGGAGGGACCAGGCGATCCGCACCAAATCAAATACTTCGAGGACTCAGACCGTCGACCATTCGAAAGATGCGCTCCAAATGATGCCGCAAGATGGTCGCAATGAGTTTCAAGGCGTTCCTGTGAATAGACCGCCCATCCAAGCCATACGGCAAACGCAAAAGTCGTTAGAGAACAGATCGCGAAAAACTTTTTCATTCGGACCTCCGCAGCCGAGATCACGGCAATTTCGACAGTGCGGGATTCTTGAACCGCAGCATGAATTCCTGTGAGACAGGTTTCTCGCCTCCTTGTCGCTCAACAAACTTGTGGCTCATGAACGCGTAGTCGGTGCCAACGAGATGCAGAATGTCGAGCTTGCACAACTGGAAATCTCCCCCGGTGGCGATGTCGGAAACTTCGCCGACTTCTTTCTGCCAGAGGTAGCCTCGCCAAGGGCCGATTGCGGAGCGTGCGCCATCGTTGGCACGCCACTTTCCTTTCCCCAAGTATTCACCAGAGGCTTTGGCCTCGTTGGAATCTATCTTAAAGTGAATCGATGATATTCGAGGCGATGAATGTCCTACAGGTTCGAATGAGACGATGTTGTTTTCGATCTTGATCAAGCATTCCCACTTGTCGCCTGTGGGCTTGACCACCCTTTGCATGGACTCGGTGAGAAACTCCTCATACTCGTCTTCGGTGAGTGAGAAGTTCGAGTGGTACGGCAAGGGCTGACCTGGCTTGGCAACTTTCGCGACGTACTCCTGCAGCCAAGCACCATCGGTTTCAGTTGCGAACTTTGTGGCGAGTTCGATTCCTCGGTCGCTCATGGAAACATCGAGAAATTCGATTTCCGTAGCCCCAGGCGGAAAGAACCGAGACAGCTCGATCTGTTGCTGATCAGCCTCCTGGCCGCTGGAGGTGCCGCAGCATGCTAGGAAAATCAGGAACCACATGTGAGTGTTGCGAAAAGCTGTCATGATAATCCCAGATCACTACGAGGTTGGGGCAGTAGATCGTCAGAGCGATTTGCCACAGTAAGGGCATGTCACGACGGAGTGCTGAAGCACCTCGCCGCAATAGAAACAAAACCATTCGGCCGAAGCCGACACAAGTGTTTGCTCTTCCTGCCAAGTGATCATCAGGTCTTGGACGTCGTCCTGTGTGCAACCGGCTGCACAGACGTCGTAGACGGCACCAAACACCGGCCCTTCACCGGCATGGACTTGGCTGTATTCATTCACCGGTGCAACAAGCCTCGCGTTGACACCTGCCGCAAGCAAGAATGCGACCAGGGAATCGGCAGCGGAGTAGCTGCGCGTTCTGAAGACGATCGTCGGATCAGGAAGCGTCATCATCGCCCGTTCGCTAAAAGGTTGCCCGCCGTTCTCGACAAGTTGCGAACCCGGCAGTCGCGGAGCCGGTGATCTCTCGGTTTGCCGGGCCTGTCAAATCGTCCGAACTCAGGACGCATCCCGCGATGCCAGACACGCGTCCAGCAGGTCGACCATGCGATACTGAAACTTACGTCGCGGTGTCCTTTTTACGCGTCTTCCAATAAGCCTTCGATCGAGGCGACGTAGTGGTTCAAGAAATCGCGGCTTTCGGCGACGGTAAATTTCTTCGGGTCGCAACGCAGGCAGATTTTCAACACGCGTCGGTACGTGAAGACAGAGATCGTCAACCGCGTGCCGTGACGCATTGGCGGCACGCCGTTGATGTCCGTCATGCGAAGGTTGCCGGCTTTCAGCATTCCCTTTTCGCTGGGGAAGGAAACGCTGAATCGTTTCGTCGGGTCGCCCGTGTTGGACACGATCGCGGTCGCCAATCTTCGGCGACCGGCGAAGCCACGCTTTAACCAAGTGGGCAGTTTGACGAGGAATGCCATCACGTTCATAAACTGCGTCGTGTGCCGCGTGTGTTTGAGTTTCAGCAGTTCTTGGGACAACGAGTCGACCAAGGCGGGTGAGTCGACGCACTCGCTACGTTTCCGCCGAATCAGCGCATACGTGACGAGGTTGGCTGCCGTTGTTAGTCGCGTGTCGGCTTCCCGCAGATCCATCGGCATCATGATGCAGAATTGTCCGCGATGCTGATCCCCTTGAGCGGCGTTCCACGTATTGAGCGAAACCAGCAATTGCTGGATCAAGAGTTCGTTAGTGGATTGACCGCGTGCCTCGGCGACGTGGCGAAGCTTTTTGAAACGCAGTTTGTCGAATTCGAAGTCACTGAGCCCTGGGAATAGCGGTTCGACAGTCCCTGGTGCAGGCGTTGGTTTCTTGTCGCGTTTCGATGCAAGTGACTGCATCGTTTGAATCGCCAACTTGTAAGCTTCTGATCGGTCGAAGTCGATCTTGCCATCGTCACCACGATAACGCTGAATATTATAAGACGCTTTAACTCGCATCCGCAGGTGCAGCGGATCGAAGTCCGGCAAGGGAGCCTCGACGGGTTCGCCGACCAGTTTGGCGTAGTACCACAACCAATCGCCCAACATTTGATAGGCGCCAATACCGTCGCACGTCGCGTGGTGAAATTGGGTAATGATGACGCTGCGACCTTCACCTGTGCGAATCCAAACTCGCAATCCGACTTCGGTGCGCAAATCAATCGATTCACCGTGCGGCAACTCGAGTGGTTCGCCGAGTTCGCCCCAGGAGATTTTGACATCGGGTTCGGGTGCCGCAACCCAACAATCGCGGTTGCCTTTCGCGGGACTGACGATGGCCTGCAACAACGGGTGGCGTTTCAGAGCGAGCGGAAGTGCTTTCGCAATCGCTTCTCGATCGATGTCACCGTCGAACTCCATTTTGACAATAAATGTCATTGGATAGTCCACCCGGTCGTCCCATAACATATATTCTTCGAATGGCGTTAGGTATAATGGGAACAATCGCGGCGATCGCACCGGAGCGGCGACATCGGAAGCTTCGGCAGTGGACATGAATACTCTCCCGCAATCAGGCGGCGAGGTGGTTGGAACGATACTGATTGGACAAACGAGGTGGGACGGTTTCTCACGTTTGATCGTCAGTAGAAAAACGCTCAGGCTTGCGTGCAGAACATCTGCCCCTCCCATCGCAGACAGCCCGCCTGACGCAAAAACGTAACCCGCTAATGATTACCAACCCTCAAAAATAGTCGGATCGAAGACAGTTTTTATCGGTTTTAGGATGGTTTTTATGATTCCTCTGACAGCGGTGACGTTTTTTCGGATCGTCCTCGGCGTGTCTCTGGTCTTGGTAGTGGCGTCCCCGACCGTCTCCCTGGGCGACGACATCACGCAGGTCGAATCGTTTATCGATCAGTATTGCATGGATTGCCACAACCAATCCGATGCGATTGCCGACCTCGATCTCGAGTCGATTCCCCTATCAGACGTGGATTGGACGGGCTCTCCATCCTCGGAACGGAAACTGTCGCACGCTCACGCCGACCCGCTCTCGGATTGGGAGACGACGCTGAAGCGGATCGCGTCTCGACAAATGCCACCCGCCGACTCCGACCGGCCGACCGATGATGAATACCGACGCGTCACCGAGCAGCTCGGCCGTGTGCTCGACGAGGTGGCCTCGACGTCGCCACGAATTCCTCGCGTCGATTCGCTCCGCCGGTTGACCCGAACGGAATATCAAAACAGTGTTCGCGATCTGCTCGGAATCGAAGTCGATATCACCGCTTGGTTACCCAAAGATGAGTCGAGCGGTGGATTCGACAATATCACCGTCGGTGACCTCTCGCCTTCATTGATGAGTCGCTATCTGACCGCGGCCGAACAGATCAGCCGTATCGCCATCGGCCGTCCCGTGGGAACCCCGATGGGGATCAACGTTCGGTTGCCCGCCGATCTCACGCAGGAACGTCACATCGCGGGACTGCCCCTAGGTACACGGGGTGGGACAAACATTCGACACACGTTTGCTGAATCGGGTGTTTATGAAATCGCGGTTCGCTTAACACGTGACCGCGACGAGATGATTGAAGGGTTGTCTCGTCCGCATGACCTCGACGTTTTGATCGATTGCACGCCTACGCATCGCTGGACGCTCAAACCACCGAAGGGAAACCGCGACGACACTTTGATCGACGCGAACCTCAACATTCGAGTGCCCATCACCGCCGGGCCGCATGACATTGCCGTCACGTTCGTCAGTCAAGGCGATTCCTTGCTGGAGATCAAACGCCAACCGTTCGATTCAGCCTACAACCGACATCGGCACCCGCGTCAACAACCGGCGTTGTTCGAAGTTTCAATTGTCGGCCCGCTAACGAGCGACGAGCAAGTCGAACAAACACGCAACCGTACGACGACCAATACCCCGAGTCGCCAACGCATCTTCACCACGCGTCCGCAATCATCAGCCGTAGACGATCAAATCGCGGCTGCTGACACGATCCTCCGACGTCTCGCGCGTGTCGCGTTTCGACGTGACGTGACCGACGAAGATTTGCTCACCGCGATGACCTTTTTTGAGGACGCGATCGCCCCGAAACGAGAGAGCGACTTGGGGTGGCGTAACCGATTCGATCTCGGGATCGAACGTGCGGTGGCGTCCATTTTAGTGAACCCGAACTTCTTGTTTCATGTCGAATCGTCCGTCGAACGCACTGACGAAAATCGCGACACGCCCGACGCGAGTGTCGAACGTTCTGTCGACTCAGGTGAGCCATCGTTGGTTCGGATCAGTGACTTCGAACTGGCCTCACGTTTGGCCTCGTTCTTGTGGAGTAGTCTCCCGGACGAAGAATTGCTCGACCTAGCGTCGTCGGGAACGTTGTCGAACCCTGACGTGCTGAGTGCCCAAGTTTCGCGAATGCTTTCCGATGAACGTTCGCGTAGTCTCGTCGATCACTTTGCCGCGCAGTGGTTGTACCTGCGGAACCTCGACGCGATCACACCTGACCTACGATTGTTTCCCGACTTTGACGAAAACTTACGCCGTGCCTTTCGTGGTGAAACCGCATCGCTGTTCGCGCATGTGCTCGCCACCGACGCAAGCCTGTTGACGCTGATCGATACCGACTACACGTTTCTCAATGAACGTTTGGCACGCCACTATGACATTCCCGGAGTTCTCGGTGACGAATTTCGCAAAGTCGAATTGCCCGCCGATTCGCATCGTGGCGGGATTTTGCGTCACGGCAGCATCCTGTCCGTGACGTCGTACGCGACTCGCACGTCGCCAACGATTCGCGGGAATTGGATCCTCGAAAACATTGTCGGAACGCCGCCCCCGCCTCCGCCGCCGGACGTTCCCACGCTGAAGGAAAAATCGGCGTTGACGGCGGCGACGTTTCGCGAACGACTCGCCCTGCATCGCCAAAACGAGTCCTGTGCTGCGTGCCACGCGTTGATCGATCCCGTCGGTTTTTCGCTCGATCATTATGATGCAGTCGGTCGGTGGAGAACGTATGATGGAGAGCATCCGATCGACGCATCAGGGACGTTACCCGACGGCACCGATGTCGATGGAGTGGAAGATCTCGAATCGAGCCTGCTGGAGAACCCACAAATGTTCGTCAGTTGTTTCAGTGAAAAAATGATGACGTTCGCACTCGGCAGGATGGTGACTCATCACGATGCGGCGGCGGTACGCGGCATCGTTCGTGCGGCGGAACGAGACGACTACCGAATCACATCTATCATTCAGGCGGTCGTCGCGAGCCGACCATTCCAATATCGATCCCGCCTTTAATCCCCACCTTCGCCAGCCTAAGGCTCTGTCATGTTTCTGCAAAAGCAATCATTGCCCCGTCGCACGATGTTACGAGGCATGGGCACCGCAATTGCATTGCCGCTGCTCGATGCCATGGTCCCCACGCTTACTGCCGAGGAACTCACTCCTGCCGCAGACGCGAATCTACGCCGGATCGGATACATCTACACGCCGATGGGTTACAACCCGGCCGAGTGGACACCCAAAGACGACACTCTCGATGAATTGCCCTCGAGCCTTTCGTCGCTCGAATCGGTCAAAGATCAGCTTTGTGTGATCACGGGCATGGACCTGCAGAACGCGTACCCCGGTTCGCATGCAACCTCCAACGCCGCCTTCCTGAGTGCCGCCCAAGCGAAGTTGACCGAGAGCAGCGATTACTATCTCGGCACGACCGTTGACCAGATCGCGGCGAAACAGTTCGGTCACGAAACACAACTGCCGTCACTCGAACTCGCGATGGATCTGCTCTCCACGGTCGGGCAGTGCGACAACGGATATGCGTGTGTCTATCAGAACAATCTGTCCTGGTCTTCGCCGACAACACCATTGCCATCGGAAGCTCATCCGCGGATCGTCTTCGAACAACTCTTCGGTGAAGGCGGAACGCCCGAACAACGCAGTGAAGCGATGCGGCGCCGGGCCAGTTTGCTCGACAGCGTCACGACCGAAATCAAACGACTCAAACAGCGACTCGGTGGCGGCGATCGCAACAAAATCGACCAGTACGTCGACAGCATTCGTGAAGTCGAACGCCGAATCGACCGATCACTCGCCACGGCAAAGGACAACCCGCTTCCCGATCTCGACCGCCCCGTCGGCGTGCCGGTCGCCTACGCCGATCACGCTCGGTTGATGTTTGATTTGCAATTGCTCGCCTTCCAAGGCGACATCACTCGAATCGTGACGTTCCAGTTGGCTCGCGAAGCCAGCACGCGAACGTATCCTGAAATTGGCGTCCCCGACCCGCACCACCCCGTTACGCACCACGGTGGCAACCCGGCGAAGCTAGCCAAGATCGCCAAAATCAATCAGTTTCATGTGTCTTTGTTTGCCGAGTTCCTTGAGAAAATGGATTCCATTTCCGAAGGCAACGGCACCCTGCTCGATCATTCGCTGTACATGTACGGCAGCGGCATGGGGGATCCCGATGCTCATGATCACAAGGATTTGCCGATCCTCGTCGCCGGTGGCGCCGCGGGCAACATGAAGGGCGGACGGCACCTGCGGTACGACAAACCCGAACCGCTGTCGAACCTGCACCTGACCTTGCTCAACAAAGTCGGTGTGCCGCTCGAGAAGTTTTCCGACAGCACCGGACAAGTGGACGCTCTATTCGATGTTTAAGTTCACCCCGTTGGCAACGAGTCCGAGTCCAAACAGCCGATTCGTTTGCTCTCTCGTCGACGTCTCAATAAATCGCATCACTGCCGCAGTGTTAGTAATCGCTGGTCTGACGCTAGGCGTCGGTGACCTCGGTTCGGCTGTTTGCTCGGCCGCGTCTCCGGCAATGCGATTGGTCGATGCGATCGAGCAACAGGATTGGGCGACATCGGAATCGTTGTTGAAAAATCAACCGAGCGATCATGATCTCGTCAATCAGGCTCAACCCGATGGAATGACTCCGCTGCACTGGGCCGTTGCCCACGACAACGCTGATTGGACGCTGCGATTGCTCGAGCAGGGAGCCGACGCCAACGCGGTTACCTATTTCAAGATCACACCGCTCGCGATTGCATGCCAGAACGGCAACGTTCCAACCGCCCGTGCCTTGCTCGACCATGATGCGAAGCCGGACGCGAGATTGCCCGGCAACACGACCGCGTTGATGTTAGCCGCTCGAGGTGGGCATGTCGAACTGTGTCGGCTTCTTATCGAACACGGTGCAGACGTGGCCGCGACCGAGCGTGCGGGGCAGAGCCCGTTGATGTTCGCCGCCGCCGAAGGACGATCCGATGTCATTGAACTGCTGCTCGATTCCGGGGCCGACCTCAATCGAACGCTCCCGTCCGGTTTCTCGCCGCTGTGTTTTGCCGCTCGACAAGGACACATTGCCGCCGCAATGACGTTGCTCGATCGCGGGGCCAGTGTAAACGAAACGATGGATCCGAAGAAAACCGGGGGACGCAACCCTCGAAAGGGAATGACCCCGTTGATGCTGGCCGTTGAGAGCGCCCATTACGAACTCGCGATAAAACTCGTCGAACGAGGCGCCGACCCAAACGATGAGTCCAGCGGGTACGCACCGCTGCACGCATTATGTTGGGTTCGACGTCCCGGCAAAGGAGACAATCCCGAGGGTGATCCCGCCCCACGCGGCAGCGGCAACCTCTCGTCGCTCGAGTTTGTTCGACAAATCGTGGCGACCGGCGCTGACGTTAATTTGCAATTGCGACGCGGCAAAGCCGCCAAGGGATTGATTACCCCACGAGGCGCGACGCCGTTTCTCTTGGCTGCCCAACGCGTTGATCTCGCGCTGATGGAATTGTTGTTAGAGCTGGGGGCTGACCCAACCCTGACAAACATCGACGAGGTGAACCCGCTGATGGCCGCTGCCGGGATTGGAACCGATCACGTCGGCGAGCACGAAGGGACACCGGAGGAAGTCGAGGAGGCAGTAAAGATGCTCGTCGGCTTGGGACTGGATATCAACTCGGTATCCAAGACGGGCGAAACCGCGATGCACGGAGCCGCATACCGGTGTTTCCCCGAAATCATTCGCTTGGTCGCTCAGTTAGGCGCCGATCAGGAAACGTGGGACCACAAGAATAAATTCGGTTGGACGCCGATGGACATTGCAAAAGGCTACCGCCCTGGATCGTTCAAACCCGATCCCGCCACCATCGCCGAATTGCAGGCCGTCAGTCGGTAGGCGTCCCTGCGGACTGCGGACGGCGAGTGGACGCAGACGTTGCCGTCACCCGAGCGGAGCCTGCCGATCGGCACGTCATTCGCATAGGTGCCTCCTCATTGGCCGCGGGTTTGCCGTCGAGGTGACGGCAAGCATCAACACGGCCCTTTCAATCTTGAACATGAGGAGACGTGATGCGATTTGTTTTGTTGCTGATGTGCACGACAGGGGTTAGCCATTGGTTGCACGCGGAGACTTCGATGGTTGACCAAGTCGAAGCCGCAATCGTCAAACAAACCAACACGTTCCGCGAAAAACACGAACTGCCTCCAGTCGAAGAAGATTCGGCGCTGACCAAGACCGCATCCAAGTTCGCGAAATTCATGGCCGAGTCGGGAACGTACGGCCACCATGCCGATGGGAAATCACCCGCTCAGAGGGCCAAAGAGTCAGGATACGAATACTGCGTCGTCCGCGAGAACATCGCCTACCGGACGAACACCGGCGAAATCACCGCGGAAGGACTGATCGACGTTTTTGTTCAAGGATGGATCGACTCGCCACCCCATCGCGAAAACATGCTCGCCGATTACGTTACGCAAACGGGCGTCACCGTCGCGACATCGGATCAAACGACCTACTACGCCGTACAACTTTTTGGGCGTCCCAAATCCGCAGCAATTCGTCTGAAAATCGAAAACGAGTCCGACGAACCTCAAACCTTGCATGTCGAAGCGAACGACTCGGCGGATGAGATCGAGATGCCGCCGCGAACCGTTTTGACAATGACCCGTTGTTTCCCAACAACTTTGCGAGTGCAGGGCAGTGACTCGGAAGTCAGCGTGAACGAATCTGTCGAACTGACGATCACCGAGGATGGAGTCATCAAGGAGTAACCGAACCGCCGTTGAAGCAACTCACTACGGGCGGGTCCAGCAAGCTTCACCCTGTTCGATCAAACAAGAAAATCGAAAGAGACGCCATGGTTTACTTCATGATGTCCCTTTCGCTTCAATAATTTACGACTGTCTCGTCTGTTCGGTATTTAACCGACCAATGTGCCACATCGGTTACCGAGGACGACCAAGTTTTCGACAACCGCGGGTTGATACAGATCGAGATCAAACTGCGTCCGTCAATTTAGAACTTCAGACGACGCCCCATTTCGAGCGAATGAAGATAAACTTGATCCGAGAACGTTTGGTTGGATAGTTGTCCGATGCCCTGGTCAGTGATTCCGTTCCCATGAATCGGTAACCCCCGAACAGTTCTGCCCGTTGGGTGAAGGCGAACGTCGTTCCTACTTTGGCTTGGTATGCCATGCCAAAATCACTCGTCGCTTGGATCGCATTACCGAACGTATCATCAAGACAGTTGATTTGAACGCGGGCAACGCCTAACCCCAATCCGCCGTACACCTCCAGGCGCGAACTGATCGGAAAATCGAGATAGCCATTGATCATGTAGCTGTCGATGTCCAGGTTGCCCGTGGGGACGTTGAGTCCCAAAACGGTATTGACGTCCGCGTTGAATTTGTTGGCTTCGAATGCGATCCTGCCAGCGTCTTCCTGCCAACCGAGGAAAGCACTCATGTCCAAGCCGGCTTCGTAGTCGAGTTCCGCAATTCCGTCTTCGTTGTCATGGATGAGTGAGAGTCCTCCGGATGCACCGACGTAGAACGGACGACACGCGTCGTCCCCGCGAGCCTGCGTCCCTACAGTTGATCCGAGGAGAATGAATACCAAACCAAAAAGCATGCAGCGTTTCATAACAAATCCTTTTTTGTGATTGCCAGACTGACACACGGTGGCCGACCGCAGCGTCTACCGTGACGCCGGCCGACGGGCTCGAACGAGCCTGCCGGGGGCAATGAAAGCCACCTAATTTCCTCCCCCAAGAGGGCCCTTGCCTGGGCGGTACCGCTATCAGCAAAGAGGCCGGGCTCCACAGAGGTGGCAAACTTCTGGCCAAATTGGAAGTTCGGTTTAGACAAGCCCGTGCGATCGAATCGAACGGAGCAGCCTTCGCGATCGATATACTCAACCACGAAAGTGCTGCACGCATTTGTTAAACGCCGCTAAGGGACTCTGCAAACCTTACTGATGGAGACGTTTTCGGGTTACGTTGACGCTGTGATGTTGGAGTCAGGCTGGCGCGTCAAAGAAAACAGCTTCTCGAACAAAACGAACACCCAACCTGCGGCGGAAAGACGACGGGAGCGAGAAACTGACATCGCGAACGTCAAACTGGATTTCTTTGAACCGCCCGCAGGTCCCCGTTTCGTCGCCGCCGGTGGCGTCTCAGCGAACATGCTCTACTTGACGATGGTGGCGAATAAACCGCCATCGGTGAAGAGACGAAGTTCACCGACGCTCTCAGCATGATCCCAGACGATCAGGAAAAACACGACGAACCGCTAAGTGAAATCTTCGAACGATAGCGGGCGTCACTCACGAACAGGCGAGCGCGCACTGAGTATCAGAACACGCAATCCGATGCAGGTTACCCGCGAATGCAACCTAGGTTGCGCACATAACTCATTAGAAATGGCAATCGAATGTGGGGACTCGGTTGCGAGCCCCGCTCATAATGAGCGCATTGACGTTCAGTTTGTCATCCTCAGAGTCTGCGTTCCGCGGACGGCACTCGAATTCCTTGGTGAGCGTCAGCGCCCGATCGATCCCTCCTTTGGTAGTCGCACCTGATTCGCCGCATCGCATACTCTTTGATGGAACAATCGTCATCGAAATAGTCTTCCTCGTGTCAGGCCGCTGCGGGATTCCCAATGCGATCATGCCGCGATGAGCCTACTCCCGACGACGTTGTCTGCGACAAGGCTTCCCTTGGGAGGCGATTAGGGAGTGCGAGAAATGGTTTCGATGCACGCCGCCCCTAGGACTCACAACTCTCAAACATTGCTGACTATGAAAAATATCCAAACTGGATTTGCGTTCTTGCTCGTGTTGGTTTCCACGTTGCATCTGACGGAGGCATCGGGCGAACAAGTTGCAACGTCCTCGGGGTTCCGATCGATCTTCTCAGGGACCGATTTGAGCCAATGGCATGGCGAGGGCACGATGGACCCTCGCAAATTGGCAGCAATGCCAGAGGAAGAGCGTGCCGAGAAAATGGCTCTTTGGCAGAAGGACGCTATCGCGCATTGGAAGGCAGAGGACGGTGAACTGATCAACGACGGTCACGGTGTCTATTTGACGACCGATCAGTCGTACGGCGATTTCGAATTGCTGATCGAGTACAAGACGATCCCCCAAGCCGACAGCGGTATCTATTTGAAGTCGAATCCACAGGTTCAGATATGGAATCACCAAGCCGAACGACTTTCGGCGGGACAAGACAAAGGCTCGGGAGGTTTGTGGAACAATTCACCCGGCGCACCTGGCAAAGATCCCAGTGAGATCGCCGACCGGCCCTTCGGCGAATGGAACCAATTTCGAATCCTCCAAGTCGGCACCCGGACCAGCGTTTGGCTCAACGACAAACACATCGTCGACCACGCGATCATGGAGAACTACTGGGATCGCAAAATGCCCTTGGTCGCCAAGGGGCCGATCCAGTTGCAAACTCACGGTGGCGAAATCCGATGGCGAAATATCATGATCCGCGAAATCGAACCTGAGGAAGCAAACGAGATTTTGAGGTCGCACGACAACGACGGTTTCACCGTTCTGTCCAATGGCCAGGACCTGTCCAACTGGGCCGGTGCGGCAGACAACTATGAAGTCGTCGACGGTGCGATTCGCTGCAAGAAGGGCAAAGGCGGCGTTCTGCACACGCCCGAAGAGTACGCGGATTTCGTCGCGAGGATTGAATTCAAACTGCCACCGGCCGGTAACAACGGTTTGGCGATCCGGTATCCCGGTTCCGGTGATCCGGCATACGCTGGCATGTGTGAATTGCAGGTTCTCGATACCGAACACCCGCGTTACCAAAGCATCGATCCACGCCAAGCACACGGATCCGCTTACGGCATGATCGCGGCGCAGCGCGGCTATCTGCGTCCGACCGGCGAGTGGAATTTCCAAGAAGTGACCGTACGGGGATCGAAGATCAAAGTCGAACTCAACGGAACGGTCATTCTCGATGGGGATCTCGAGGGCGTGACGGAGTTCATGGCGAATTCACCTCACCCCGGCAAGGACCTCAAACAAGGTTTCTTCGGCTTCGCCGGCCACGGTGACGCCGTTGAATTTCGCAACGTCCAAATCAAAACGCTCCCGTAGCCGCCAACGGATTTTCAAAACGATAGGGGTAGGGAAGTCCGGTTGAGCCGGACTCCCCTCCCTCCGAACCGTGCGTGCGGTTCTCCCGCACACGGCTCTCCAGTCAGTGGGTCCC
>NZ_JACHXU010000021.1 GCF_014192335.1 Aporhodopirellula rubra
TTCTCCCTCAAGGGAGTCGTTCCCTATGGGTGGCTTCCGGTTGGTGAACGCACCGATGTGCCTGTCACCGGCGCGCACGGATCGACGGTGCAGGCGCTGGGCTTCGAGCATCAGGACGGTACAACTCAGACTTACCTTCACAAGGGTTACGTCAACACGCAAACCGTCATCGACGTGTTCAACGATTTTTGCGAGACCATCGACCAAACGACCGTGGTAATCTTGGACAACGCGTCCTGCCACACCAGCAGGACCTTCAGGGCGTCGGTGGAAGGTTGGGCCGAGCGGGGCTTGCTCGTCTACAACATTCCTCCCTACAGCCCAGAACTCAACGCGATCGAACGATTGTGGAAAAAACTCAAGTACCAACTGATGCCCGCAAATGCTTGGGAACGGTTCAAGACTATGCTAGATACTTTGACATCGAAGCTCGCAGAACTCGGTGAAGTGACCTACATGCCGTCGCTTCATCATTACGCCGAATAACTCCTGTTCTCGTGCTTAGTTAGACGTGTTGCGGTGAGCTCTCATTGCGTCGGGAATCAAACTAAACCTAGGATCGTTTTGGATCGTTCGGATCGCCCGATTATCGCCCAGATATTTGCGTCGCAAATCAGCGAATGGACGTTTCCGCGATTCTTTCGAGGGATCGTAATCGGGGTTGATCGCAGGCGTGTATTTGATGTCGACGTTGGCATCAATCCAGTCGTTGAGAACAACGAACAACTCGCGGGCCTTCTCAGGCATCGCGGCGGACAATTCGTTCTTCTCATAAGGATCCTCGGCGATGTTATAAAGCCGCAGTGCGCCGGACCAATCAAAGATCAATTTCCAGTCCCCCTTCCGAACAGCCGATGAGGGAGCCGACGGCAATCCGTCCTCAGGGTTTTCAACGATCACATTGAGTGGGTAGTGCCAGAAAAAAGTGTCGCGAGGATATCGGCGACTGGTATTCGCCGGGTCGACAAACAGCGGAGTGATACTTCGCCCATCGATCCCGCCCGGATCGATGTAGGCGGAAACATCGTAGCCGGTCAAATCCAGAACCGTGGGGAAGATATCGTTGCAGTCCACGGGCACATCGCTCCACCGGCCTCCGTCCACGTGGTTCTTCCATCGAATCACCAACGGCACACGGATGCCGCCTTCAAAGTGCAATGCCTTGCCGCCCTTGAACGGCGAGTTGTTGGTCGCGACCGGATCGGTGTACGTCACTCCGCCGTTGTCGCTCATAAAAATGACCAACGTGTTTTCATCCAGCCCGGTTGCTTCGAGCGTGTCGAGAATTCGACCTACCGAAACGTCCAACCGTTTCAACATCGCCGCGTAAACGGGATTGTCGTGACCATTCCAACCTCGTGTCGGCTTGCGTTCAAAGTACGCCACATCGTTCGCACGTCCGTGGAACGGGGTGTGAACGGCGAAGTGACAAAAGTGCAGAAAGAACGGCTTGCCGCCGGATGCCAGGGATTCCGCTCGCCGTTGCAAGTAGTCGACGGCATGTTCGGTCAGCTCGTCGGTGAGATATTCCTGACCAAGGTTTCCACCGGACTTACCGCGCAACAATTTCGGTTGTGGCGTTGTCGGGAACATTTTCTTACCGCTGTCCCACGCCGCTCGCCAATTGAAATAAGGCGATCCACCTTCGTCAAAATAAGAGATCTCTTCGAACCCCTGATCCGCGGGTTGCCAACCCTGCGAGCCGTGACCGCCGAGATGCCACTTACCGATGAACGCAGCATCATGGTCCGTCATCGCTTCGGCGAGCGTCGTTTCATCCTGCCCATTATCCGAAGGATGGCCAGACGCCAACGCGTCGCGAGTGGTGCCGTTGAGCAATGCCTGTTCGATTGGGATCTTGTCTTGCCAAACGAGAGCATCCTGTGCGACGTACCCCGGCGGTGGCATGATCGCTTGGTTGTAGAACGTGCGTACGTTTCCACCGACGGCCGTCGTGAATCCAGTCCGCGCGGCATACTTCCCCGTCAACAGACTGGCTCGCGCCGGCGAGCAGAGATGGCAGGCGTAGGATTGAGAAAACGCGAGCCCTTCCCTGGTCAAGCGATCAAGGTTGGGCGTCTCGTAGTACATGTTTGCCGGTTTGGTTTTCGTAAACCTGGTCGCGTACGCATTGACGTCAACAATTCCGAGATCATCCGCGAGAATCACGATCACATTCGGTCTCTTGCCATCTTCGCCATTGACCGAAGGCATGCAAACCAAAGCAAATAGAATTGCGAGCAGCAGAACCGGAATTCGAATTGTCATGAGTGGCGTACGTTTGGGAAGGTGCAATAGCGTCACGCGGCGGCTCACTTCAGTGGGGAATTACAAACGCGATTGAGGTTGCAAGGGGAAGCCTTGGGAATTCCGCGGCGCGGCGTGCACAGGAATCCCCTCCGAAAGCCTCGCCTCTGTCTCCGCGTGATCTGGAGAGTGCGCGAGATTGGTAAACTCATCCGGATCATTTTCAAGATCGTACAGTTCCTCGACCCCCTCGCCATACCGAACCAAGCGTAAACGATGAGCCAAACCATAACCAACTTCCAGAAGGGACAAATTCGATTTGAGATCGCCCCACCTCTCGCGAACCATCTTCCAGGAAAGATGCCGGACAAAAAACACCTCAACCCAAGGTCGCATCTTCCCAAACGGGCACCAAAGATTCAGCCGCCCAACGCTAGCAGCGGCCTCAATGCGGCCTAACGGCGCAACCGAAGCTAGCGTGAAACCGATCAGGAGGCCACAAGACGCCTACCCGATGCCCTTTACGTCGTGATCACACACGACGAACACGATCAAAACTCTTCGTCGATCACTTCTTTCGAGGCTCGTGTCCCAAGAGCTCCCCACAGTCCATACGGGCTTTCAGATCCCGCAGGCACGCCGCCGCTGAGTTGAACCGTTTTGCTCGCTTGATTGCCCGCTTCGATGGAATCGGTGATGAACTTCACCGCTCCGTCTGACATCAAGACATGAGCGCCACCTTGGTGGCGGCTACTTGGCGGAAAGTTACCAACGTTGATGTGGTTCACTTGCAGACAAACTTCATTGTTCGGCGGAGAAATCGTCGAGACTCCCGTGAAGTAAGGACGCCCCAATGCCCACTGATAACCGCGGCGTTGTTCTGCGTTCCCATAGAACGCGATCTGAGCAGGAAGCGTCGACATCCAAAACTGTGGTCGCTCTGCGTCTCTGCCTCGCTCACACTTCTGCACATCATTCCATACCGACGGTCCTGCCGTTCGCCGCACGCCGCGAGTCCGAACATCGCTGTCACCCAAATCGGTCAAGATTTCACCGGCACAGATCGTATTCGACAACCCATCGAGGATATCACGAAATCGCGTGTTCTTGCGAGCAACAAAAACGCCACGGCACGACGCCTGAACATCCGATTCGTTTCCGTTGCTGGTGCCATTCTGGTTCTTCGCCCCGTTGGACGTTTCCTTCACGGCATCACCAATGCAACCGGCGTAGTTACTTCTTCCTTGCGACGGAATCCCTACACCGGGATCGGAGGGACAACGTAGCGACGGAATGTTCGTCAACCACGGTTCATAGCGGGCCACTCCGTTTGCCGTCAGCGTTCGGCGCGGATTCGGCCCCATCGGTGGAAAAATGTTGCCGCTCACGGGATCGACCAATGGATTGCTGATCTGCTCCCAAACGGCCTGCTGCTCGAAGAACGGAGTCAGGCCCACGAGAAAGCTCAACTCCAACGCGTTATTCGAAAACGGAACCTCAGCCGCATCCACATTCGCCTGTGATTGGCCCGTGAAGTCCGCGGTGCCTCCCGACTGCATCGGCAATTGATTGTAGGCAGAGTGATAGTTGTGCATCGAAAGCCCGAGCTGCTTGAAATTGTTGCTGCAACTCATCCGCCGAGCCGCTTCACGAGCCGCCTGAACTGCAGGCAACAACAGCCCGACCAAAACGCCAATGATGGCAATAACAACGAGTAATTCAACGAGCGTGAACGCCCGCCGTGATCGCGAGAAACTCATAAGAAACCAATCCGAAAAGAGAAATACAAAACACGAGCCCAACACCTGAACTCGCCAATACGCCATAAAACAAACGCACGAACCGCACGATCACGCCTGCGCCGCCGAGACAGCACGCACCGATCATCTTCACTGGCACGGCAGCCCGACCAACTCACTCACCAGTGTCGTTTTCGTCGATCACATCGAGCCCGTCGTCAACGTTGGGATTGGCCTCGATATAGGCTTCAATGGCGTCTTGCTCTGTGCCATCGGGCCCCGGCTTTGCCTCGCCACACCCACAGAAAAACAGCAACATGGACGCGAACAAAACAGGTTTCAACATCGGAGAAACTCCACTCACTAGGTCTTCAAGAGTCGGGGGATAGCAAACAAAATCATTGCGAACGGGCCGCATCGTCGTCGGCTCCTCCCACAAAAGCTGGACAAGGTCGCCGATTCATCAATTAGTTTGCTAGGCTCCTCAAAATCTCTCACGCGGATTTCTAATTTCTCGTTTTTAATGACAGTCACACACGCACAGATGCGGCCAACGGGATACCAAGCCAACCACTCGACTAGTAAACGCTCACCTCAAATCGGTCTTTGGGCGGCGGGGCGTGGTAGGGTGGAGACCCAAAACAGTTCAACTTCCTCGCCCGAATTCACAATGCATTTTCGTTTTGGAGGTGAGATTCCCAACCGAGAGGCAAACACTGGATTGAGGAGGAACAATCAGTGCCGCATTCAGACCCAATAAAACACGCCGTGCGCCAAGTGCTCTCGGGAGACACGGACGCGTTTCGGTTGCTCGTACGGGAATACCGGCTCATGATCCGTAGTTACGTAGGCAGCCAATTGCATCGCAGCGACGAGACAGACGATCTTTCCCAAGAAGTTTTCATGAGTGCCTATCGCAACCTTGACCAATTTGATCTCGATGGCGACTTCGGGGCTTGGCTCCGAGGAATCGCTCGCAACAAATTGCTGATGCATTTCCGAACGACCCAGCGTCGATCGCAGCGAGAATCGAAGTTCCGAGAGGAAGTGGCACAACTGCTGGAATATGACCTCGAGAAAATTTTTGTCCGCCAGAGCGATTTCGCGATCGAAGCACTCCTTCGTTGCATCAGCAAACTGCCGGATCGGATGCGACATGTGGTTCGAGAAGGCTTGGACGGAACCAAAGCTGCCGCATTGGCGGAAGAGCTCTCGACATCGCTCGGGGCCATCTACAACCTAAATTATCGCGCCAGTAGCCTGCTCCGCGAATGTGTCAAAGCGGAGATGGAATAATGGATCAGGACCTACGAATTTTGCTGGCCGCATGGTTAACGGGCGAGTGGGACGATGCTGAATTGGCGCCCGCTCTTGAACGGTTGAGAACAGACCGATCGTTGCGTAAATCCTTGGCCGAAGAACTGGCAATGCTCAGCCAAACGCGAGCGGTTCAGTCCAGCGAGCCCCGGTGGTTGAAGCTGGAAGACGCGTTAGGGGCCGCTTTAGAACACGGTGAAGACGATGCCGTGTTCGAATCTCGCGTGATGGCGAGCTTGTCCCAAATCGCCCCGGGGTATCAATCGCGACGCAAATGGTTGACGGTGGCTGCGATAGTGTCGACAGTGGCCGCCTTCGTCGCTTTGGCTTTCCTGCCCGGGTGGCTTAACAACGATGGCGTCGAACGAGAAAACACGATAGCCCACCAACAAAACACGCCGCCCATCGAAATCGCCCAAAACAACCAAGACGATACCAACACCCAGACCCGACGGCCCATCGACGGGGTCAACTTAGTCTCCAACTCGAGAGTGTCCGCGGTCGCCGTTCTCAGTCAGGCCGTCAACGCTCAATGGGGCGGCAACAATCGCCCCGTCGCGGGCGAAGGTCTCGATCTCGGAGACTTCATTCTTCGCCGTGGTGCCGTCCAAATCGAATTCCTCTCAGGTGTCCGACTGTTGCTGCAGGCCCCCGCGAATATCGAGCTTCGCGCAGCCGATGAAGTGCTCATTCGATACGGCGCGGCGAGTTGCTTCGTGACCGACATGGGACATGGGTTCCGAGTTTTAACCAAAGAGATGGAAGTTGCTGATCTTGGGACGGCGTTTAGCATTGACGTCAAACAAGACGGTAAACCAGAAGTCCATGTGATCGACGGCTCCGTTGAAATCAAATCGTCTCAACACGAAACGCTCGAAGTACAGGAAATGCACGCGATTCGCATGGGCGATGACGGCCCCGAAGACATCGAGTACTCCCCCGATCGATTCCTGAAAACATCCGTCATCCGTGGCCGACAAAACGCCTTCGCTCTACGTCGATATAACCGCTGGAAAGAATACGCGGAAGCCTTGAGCGCCGACCCGTCGGTCCTCCTGCATTACACGTTCGAGGAAACCGACCCGAGTGCGTTGGAATTGATCAACGTCGCAACGGATCCATCGCGAGCGACCAACGGAGTGGTCATTGGGTGCCAATGGGATCGTGGCCGATGGCGATCTAAGCGAGCATTGCTTTACCGCAACGCGAGCGATCGGGTGCTGTTCCAGGTACCGGGCGCATTCGACAAAGCGACATTCCTGGTTTGGGCTCGCGTCGATGCGATCACCCAAGAAACAACATCGCTATTGATGACCGAACACCCTGGGCGCAGGGCATTGTTCTCACCTGCCGACGACAAATCGATCAGCGAAGCAATGAAGCGACGCAGCAAAACGACCGTGGAAACCGTTCGATGGGAATTGTCACAACACACCAACAACGTGATGTTCAGCGTCGGGCACGGTATCAAAGAAAGCGACTATGACAAGCTCGCAGTCGACCATCCGTACACACGCTCGGATCGCTGGGGAACGTGGGCATGCATGGGCGTCACCTGTGACGTGAAAGAACGCACAGTCACCCATTACCTCAACGGCCAGCCGATCGGAACGGGGCAGTTCACACGCGCCGAACCCCTACTACTCGACTTCATGGAACTCGGAAATTTCGGAACGACCGTTGAAGAATTGGAACGAACCGGCGGCTCCGCTCAACGTCGCTTCTACGGTGCCATTGATGAACTGATGATCGCCGACCGTGTGTTTGATGCGTCAGAGATCAAATCATTCTGGGAAAACGGCAAACCTTGAGTGCTGCGGTTCTCTTAACGAGAAATGCAATCAATGCGACACGTTGACCTTGTTTTCTTATCGCCAAACCCCAAACCAACGTCGGCAACGAGATGACGGCCCTGCCATGTCACTCACCAGATGCATGCATCACACGAGAGCCCATCACTGGCGAACCAACGCTAGGAAATGAGACCTTCTGCCAGCCGCTAATCGACACAGCCGCACGTCCAGGTGACGACGAAGGCAATCAACAAGAGTTCACACCTTCCTCATCCGTATTCGAGCAACTGCGTCAACCACAACCGTCTCTCCCGATAACGTAGACCTGCGCGGATTGCCCGGGCGAGCGCCGACTCCAACGAAACGACAGATTCGCCCGTACATCTCGCAATCGAAAAAAGGACCACACGCGTGCCCCCCCGAATGATCACCTTTGCTCTCGCCGTCATCAGTTCGGTGCTCTCGTTTCACCGCGTTCACGCGGAACAAACGCCCAACATTATTTTGATTTTGGCCGACGACATGGGCTATTCCGACCTCGGTTGCTACGGCAGCGAAATCGCGACGCCGAACCTCGACCGACTCGCTCATCGGGGCGTTCGTTTCACTCAGTTCTACAACTCATCCAAGTGCGAACCGACACGTGCGTCATTGATGAGCGGGCAATACTGGCAAGACACCGGCTTCGGCGTCAAACGCGGGCTGACCATGGGCGAAGTGATGAAACAAAGAAACTACGCGACGTTTGCAGTCGGAAAATGGCATCTCGATGGAAATCCGGTGGACCGAGGATTCGATCGCTACTTCGGACATCTTGCCGGAGGAAGTCACTACTTCCGAGTTGCCGGGTCTCAGCGACTCGACCATAACGTCTTCACACAGCCACCCGGCGATGACTTCTACATGACTGACGCCAACGCGGGCTACGCGATCCAGTTTATAGACGAACTGCAGCGGGACGCCCCGGACAAGCCGTTCATGATGTACCTCGCGTTCAATGCCCCGCATTCACCGTTGCATGCGTTGCCGCAGGACATTGCAAAATACCACGAAACCTATCGCGCCGGTTGGGATATCATCCGTAAACAGAGACACCAAAAACAGATCGAACTCGGGGTCACCAAAGAACGATGGAAATTGCCTCCTCGAGATCCGAGCGTTCCCGCATGGGAAACATTGAGCCAGCGAGAAAAGGATTTTGAATCAACCCGAATGGCTATCTACGCGGCAATGGTGGATCGGATGGACCAAGCCATTGGACGCGTCCTCAACCGAGTCAAAGAGCACGGCGAAGAAGACAATACATTGGTCATCTTCTTAAGCGACAATGGTGGTAGCGCGTCAGACCCCTCGACCGCCCCCAAAACCGTCGAGGGACTGCTCGGTGAAAACGGAGCGGGCAAAGATGGCTACTGGGTCGGCATCGGATGGTCAAATGTCAGCAACACGCCCTTTCGACGGTACAAGTGCGACATGGGAAATGGCGGCATTCTGACCTCATGCGTGGCTTCGTGGCCAGCCGTGATCAAGACCGGAGGGCGTCTGATCGACGAACCATCGCACATCATTGATTTAATGGCTACGATCACGGATGTGGCAGGTCCACCAATCTCCGAAACGCCCTCGGAGAAACGTCCGGGGAAAAGCCTTCAACCGTTACTCACCGACAGTCCGCGTGAATCACACGACGCGTTGTACTTTCATCTCTTCCACAATCGAGCCATCATTGCCGACGGGATGAAGCTGGTTAGCAGTTGGGACTCACCTTGGACACTGTACGACATGAACGCCGACCGTACCGAACAGAACAATCTCGCCAGCCGACACCCAGAGCTCGCGGCGAGTCTGCAAAAGCGTTGGGAAAGCTGGTATGCGGATGTCCCCGAGAAGCGCTGGAACGCGTCTTTGGGTGAACCACGATACCGACGGATTGATGACCCTGAAGAAACCTACAACCGTCGAACAGGAAACGGTGATGAAATCATCGTGGTCAAACGGTCCGAAGCCTCACAGCGGCGCAAGCCCCAACCGCGAATGAAGCAAGCAACCTCGAAATGAAAACGTTGACATTCCCAGCACTCAGCATGTGCCTCGCATTCATTTGCGGCGGCCTCACGACGGCGAACGAACCGAAGCCCATCGACCTACTAACGATTGAAGATGACGACGTGAAAGTTGGCATCGATCGGCGGAAAGGGGGTTCGATCACTTGGTTATCGTCGAGTGAATATCCCAAAAACATCGTCAACATCGCCGATCCCGGACGACTGATCCAGCAATCTTATTACGCCGGTCGAGCAATTGACCGGACATCCGACGGGCAAAATCAAGCGTGGAGCCCCTGGTCTTGGAACCCGATCCAAGGTGGCGGAGTCGGCAGCACGGGCGACCAAGGAAGCTGGGCTCGCGTGACAACGTTTCGCAAAGACGCCGATGGTCTCTACTCCGAAACCATCCCCAAACTATGGGACATGCCCGACGAGGAAGCGAGCGCGTTGATGCGTCAATGGACATCACTGGAACCCAACATGCCGGGTGTCGTGTGCGTGCAATGCGAATTCCAAACGATGCGAAAGGCAGGCGATCGATGGGGCGGCGTCACCAACAATCCGCAAGAACTCCCCGCCTGCTATTTTACTCGCAATTTCTCCGACATCCGCAGCTATCTCGGAAACGGCGAGTGGCGACCCGAGCACCAACCGCCCGGCCCACCCTGGGGCACAACCAATCCACCATTCAAAGCAATGGCAATGTTCGCTCCGTCCGGCCAAGGTGTGGCCATCTACTCACCGACGTCGGGACCAATCTGGAACTTTGGCCCTCACGGCACGAAACCGTCGAATCGCCCCGAAGACGGCCCTTGCATGCACGTCGCACCGATCGATCGAGTAAGATTAAGCCATGCGTGCACGTTTCGATATCGATATTGGTTGACCGTCGGAACCGATTCTGAGATCGCAGAACGTCTCGACGTCTTACGGGCAAAGTATTCGTCCGAAACGTCGGAAATCGCCCATCCATGACCGATGCCGAAGGGCATGCTCGGTAGACGCCAACACGCCTTCCTGCCTTCCCGGGCCTCACGGCCCTCCCACCTCACATCTCCCCACCTCACGTCCCCCCGCCTTCCATGTTTCGAACCTGCCTTGCGTTTTGCGCGATCGTTCTATGCTGCGAACTCTCCGCCGAACAAATTGAATGCGTCCTGAGAACGCCAAACGAAATCAATCGAGAGAACGTTCAACTCAACAACGGAACGATTGAAATTCACGGTTCCGCCTCGATTGAAATCGTTCCGCAATCAAAAGTCGGCAAAGGCGATTGGGCGATCGAATTCGAAACGTTTTGCGTCGGCGGCGTTGAACAAATGACGCTGGCATCCGCCTTTGACCAATCGACCTCGCCCAACACGGCTTCTAAAGAGACGTCTGGAAATAAAACCTCGACTCCGCAATCGCTGCCACCGTTCATTCACAGCGAAACGTTTCGTCCGCATGTCGCGATTCTCGAAGAGGCAAATGGTTTTCATCTCACCGGTGTGGACGTGTTACGCCTGGACCTCACGATGAAAGACGACGCGGTGCTTCAAATCCGCAACGTTCGTCTTCGTCGCCCACAGGAGAGCGACCATGAGAAAGACGCTGACTCCTTGGCACACGCGGCGGATCCTGAATTACTGAACGCCTATCTCTCTGGCACCTTCGCTAGCACGATCACCGGCGTCACCGTCGGCATGTCGGACATCCAAATCACTGGCACCGTCGCGAATCACCGAACCGGCGTGACGCTCGGTGACATCCCCATGGAAACTCTCCTGGGCGACCAATCACCTTATCGCGAACTCATTGACATCGAAATCCAAAACGACGGATCCTTCGAAGTCAGCGTACCTCGCTCGACACTCGTCGACGATCGAAGAGTTGACCGCCTCACTGATCGCTGGCAACTCTTTCACGACGGCCCCTCCGGCAACGTTGCGATCAGTCACGCACGCTACGCCGAAACGGTCGCATGCCGTCAACCAAATTTGCCACCGGCAAAGCCGAGTTCGAAAAAGGGTTTGGGTGGATGGTCGGCTCAACGAAGTCCGGCGTTAAAGAACGAACTCAAAGACTTGGGCATCACCGCCGTCACCGTGAACGTCGCGGGACTGCACCAATATGTCTCCACGCGCCCGCACCCGAATTTCACCAAATTCAGTTGGCAGGGACGCGACTACTATGCGAATGGACGAGCACTCCAACAACTCGACCAAACCTTCCGCGAAGCGGCAGCTAACAACGTGATGGTTTCGGCCATCTTGCTAATCAGCAATCCTGAAAACTCCGGCGACGAAGACCTTCAACGACTCCGCCATCCTGACGCCGACCCGAGCGGGATGTTTGCGATGCCTGCCGTCACCTCTTCCGAAGGAATCGGATACTACGGCGCGATTTTAAACTTGATGGCCGAGCGTTGGTCTCGCGACGACGGCATCCATGGTCGCGTGCATCACTGGATCGTGCATAACGAAGTCGACTTCGGTTCGATATGGACGAACGCGGGTCGCAAATCGGATATCACGTACATGGATCTCTACCAACGCTCGATGCGCATGATCGACCTGATCGCTCGACAATATGATCCCAACGCGAGAGCCTGGATCTCACTGACTCATCATTGGGCCGAACGAGGCAACGAGTACGGCTACGGTTCCAAACGCATGCTTGATCTGCTCGTGCAGTTTTGCCAAACCGAAGGCGACTTCCCCTGGGGGCTGGCCTATCATCCATACCCACAGAGCTTGTTCGACCCACGAACTTGGCAAGACGAGAAGGCGACCTTTGAGTTCGCCACGCCCAAGATCACTCCGAAGAATATTGAGGTGCTCGACGCGTACATGAAGTTGCCACAGAACCGTTACCACGATGCCGTACGTCCGGTTCACCTTTCCGAAAACGGATTCAATTCCAAAGACTACTCCGACGCGGCCCAGCAAAATCAAGCGGCGGGCATGGCACTCGCGTGGAAGAAGATTCAATCGCTCTCATCCATTGAGACCTGGCACTACCACAATTGGATCGACAATCGACATGAAGGTGGACTCAAAATCGGGCTCAGAAAGTTCAGTGACGAGTCCGGCGACCCGCTCGGCAAAAAGCTGATTTGGAACCTCTACCAAGCATTCGGCACGCCGCGTGAAGACGCCGAGGCGAATCGCTATCTGCAAACGATCGGTGCCAAATCATGGAACGATTTGATCCATCAAGAGAGTATTCATTGACTCGAATTTTCCCGTGTCAAATCGAGGGTTCCTTACGTTTCCCAACCGGTCTTTCGCGATCGTTGAATTCCGGTTGAGGCTCGTGTAGATTGCAGAGCGATGACGGCGAACCGGCGTCTCCGTAATAGCGACGTCTGATTCAACAACATACTTGACGGACAGCATGCAACTCATCTCGAAAACCAAATCAGTTGTCTCGGCGATCAAGTTCAACCTGAAGGTGCAATCGCTACCCGATCGCATTTATCTCCGGCAGGTCATGTTGCCCGAGATGGCGTCGACCAAGCCCGCGAATGTGCTGCTCGCCGGAACGCGGCGATACACTCGTCGATACCCTCAATGTTTTGACCAAACAGTGACGACTGTTTGGACGATCGATTTCGATCCCTCGGCCGCTCGGTTCGGCAACGCTGCACGACACCGTGTCGGCGACATGTGCAGCGTCGATGAAGTCTTTCACGACATTCGTTTTGATATCATTCATATCAACGGCATCCTAGGATTCGGAGTCGACACTCCCGAAAGCATCCGCAGGATGATCGAGGCCTGCCATCGCGCGATTCAACCGGACGGATACATCATGCTGGGATGGGACGCAGACCGAACTCCCGACCCCACACTGAATCCTGACATCACGTCACGGTTTGTGCACACCGCCTTTGCGGGACTTCCCCCGAGACATACCGTCACCGGCCTCGATGGCTACGACCACGTGTTTGACTGGTTTCGGCGAACTGATTGAGACGAACGGCCAACGCCCGATCACTTCGATGTTGGCACGGGTTCTACTGACAACCGACCGTGCGTTCGATCTGGGCGAGCGTGCTGGCCAGGGTCGCTTCCGTGCGTGCGACATTGACTTGCAACGACAACAGCTCGCGGTAGGTGGCGACCAGATCGATGAAGTCCGCTTTGTTGCCTTGGTAATCCGCTGTCGTGATTTCGAGAGTCTGCTCGGTGCGCGGGATCAACCGTTCGCGGAACAGATCGAGCTGTTCGATTGCGGCGTAGGCGGCGGCGACTTGACGGCGAAGCTTACCACGTAAACGATCACGTTCGGCTTCGCGACGAAGCACAGCACTGCTGCGAGTGTGGGCGGCTTCACTGACGCCGGCGTTGAGCTTGTCACGCCAAATCGGAAGCGTGACTCCAACGGAAAAGTTAATGTTGTCATGCCCATTGGCGACCGGACTGAGGACATCCTCATCGTCACTAATGATGGCATAGCCTAACCCGAGTTGGAAATTAGGGTATCGCTGCAGACACGCGAGCGTCTCTTTCGCCCGGTCGCGGGCGATCTCGGCCGCGAGCCCACGCAACGTCGGGTTGCATTGCTCGGCCTGAGCGACGAGCAGTTCCAATTGCGGCACCGCTTCGTCCACGTTGAGTGCGTCGACGGCCGTGGGCATGTATTCGAGTGGCATACGAACGAGCGCACCGAGATCCGCACGAGCTTGCTCGCGTTGTCGGCGCAACACAATCAATTGTTCGGCGAGTCGATCGCCCTCCAATTCCGCACGGAGGACGTCTTGCTGGCTGCCGCCGGTTTTGTAACGGGCTTCCGAAACGGTGATGAGATCATCGACGAGCTCGCGGTTATCTTCGACGATCCCGATCAATTCGTCGGCGAGCCACAGCTCGTAATACGCGAGACGAACCGCCTCGGTAATCTCGATTTCCTGCTTCGCAATTTCAGCCATTTGCACTTGCACTTCCCGCGTCGCCACCGTGCCGCGCGCGTTCAGCTTTTTTGGCCACGGCACATTCTGAGTCAACGAGAATTGATGACCGACGCGACCGCCTGCTGTTTGCAGGGCTTGATCACGAATCGGCCAAAACGTGTTCCCCAACATCGGGTCGTCGAGCGACGTCGCCTGTGGAATCCGATGCTGCGCCGCCGCAACTCTTTGCCGCGCCGCCGCGATCGACGGATGCGAGGCCAGAGCCGTCGCGATCAGACCATCGAGCGAAACAGTGTCACTCGATGGTGGTGGCGAAAACTCAACTCCGAGGGCCGATCCGCTCAATTGCGACCGGAATGAGTTCTCGAGAGGTGTGCTGCCCTCCTCCGCGGAACCGGCATGACTTTTGCCTTCGTCTTCCCCTGAGTCGTCTGACGCTGTCTCGATTTGAAAATCGACCAGTGCGACAGGCGATTGTTCCTGGGTCGCGGCCGCGGGAACCGAAGGATTTGACGCCACGAACGCCTTTTGAACACCATTCGCGTGACAACCGGAGCCCCCGATTAAACACGCCAGCAAAAGTTTTTGCTTCGCGTGACGTCCCGTAATTCGAGAGGATTCCCTCGGTTCAGTCATGCGTTTTGTGCCCTTGATACCATTAATGACGAAGATCCGCCTTGAACACTTTTCGGCACGCAACGATAATACACATGCCCCAATGGGGTATATTTCCTTCTCCGGTCACCGATGAACCTCCCAACAATCCGCATTGCCGTCATACTTTGCCTGGTCGTCAGCATGACGATTCAGCCGATGTCGGCGTACGCGATGGCGGGACCATGCAGTGGTAACGTTTGCGAACAAACGCAAATGTGCAGCGGCTGCGGTTGTTGCGAAGTTTCGCACGACAAAGAGCGTTGCTGTTGCTGCAATCGCCCGTCTCCGGAGACCGTGAAATCGGATACCGAATCCCAAGATTCAGTCGGTGCCGTCACGTCCACGAGCGAGCTCAACAATGTCGCCGTGGAAGGACGCTGCACTTGTGGCGTTTCCTCTCCACCGATGGATCGCACCAATCCTCGCGAGCAGGTGACTCGCCAGACAAGTCCCCGCGTCGCATCGCTGGACTTTGTCGTACTTGATGACGAGGAGTTACCGATCCTTCGGCCGCGTGTCATCGACGATGCTTCCGGCAGCCGTGCCGATTTCTCTCAACGCGTTCTCTGCGTTTGGCGGATTTAACGATTTCCGAGAAGGAGCGTGCGCGCTCTCAGAACGAAAATCATTGATTCCAAACCAGTCTTCCGACGGAAACGTTCCGTCACAAACCAGAGAAACAAATATGCGCTACCTTATGGCTTCAGCAGCCCTGCTGCTTCTATCCGCTGCGATCATCGGATGCGGAAGCACTTCCGAAACCGACACGACGCCCGCCGTTACCGACCCGGTCGAGGCAACCTCGGTCAGCCTCGCGAATACGAAATGTCCGATCATGGGCGGAACGCCGACTGAGGAACTCACCGTTGACTACGACGGAAAAACGATCGGCTTTTGTTGCGACGGTTGCCCTCAAAAATGGGCCACACTCGACGAAGACGAGAAGGCAGAAAAGTTCGCCAAAGTCGATGCTCATGCCGGGCACGATCACGATGTGGATGGTCATGATGCGGACGCTCACGATGCGGATGGCCACGGCCACTCGGATCAACTCGGCCAATAGCCTTTGAAACCGTCGACCTGTGAGGTATCTCCGGCGGCAGCGTCACATTGTAGACGCTGTCGTCGGAGGCACTCCTGTTCGCTAACGCTGTGAGGCAATGATGAGCGAGTCCCAAACGGATCCCGAACATCCACAGGAACCTCGAGACAAACGGTCGTCGAGTCGGGAGGGAAATCCGCCTGCAACCAAAACGCTTTCGGACCGTCTTGCGCGTTTCAAATGGCTCGGGCGAACGGTCACCCATGCGTCGGTGATCCTGTTGGTATTCATCGGTGGAATCGCATTAATCGGCGTGGCCCAGCGGCTCGATTGGATTCAACGCAGTGGTGAAGTTGCATCCGGCGGTGCGTCGCACGTTCATGAAGGCGAGACCATCTACACTTGCCCGATGCACCCACAAATTCGGCAGAACGAACCCGGCGACTGTCCGATTTGCGGAATGAAATTGGTTCCAACGTCCACCAGTGCGAAAGCCAATCCGACAGGCGCAACCGACGATCGCTATCTCTGTCCGATGATGTGCACTCCTCCGTCGAGCGAACCGGGTCGCTGTCCGGTCTGTGCGATGGAACTAGTCAAATCAACAGGCGGCGGTGGAGGCGATGGTGTGTCCGTCACCATCGAACCAGTGGCCCGCCGTTTGATCGGAATCCAAACCGCCAAAGCAAAACAAGGTCCGGTCACGCAAACCATTCGTACCATCGGATCAATCAGCTACGACGAAAGCAAACTCGCCACCATCTCCGCCTACGTCGGCGGCCGCATCGAAAAACTCTACGCGAACTACGTCGGTGTCCCTGTCGAGAAAGACGACGACCTGGCTCTGATTTACAGCCCGGATCTTTATTCCGCACAGGTCGAGTTCCTGACCGCGCAGTCCGGCGGCGGATTGAAGCGTTTGGGTGGTTCCTCCGATTTCCAAAAACTCGCGAAACAGAAACTCATTGAACTCGGATTCACCGACGACCAAGTCGCCAACCTGCGTTCACGCGGCAAAGCCGAGAGCCGCATGCGTCTGCGTTCTCCCATCAAGGGAACCGTTATCGATAAGTTTGCCGTCGAGGGTGACTACCTCAAAACAGGCGACGAGGTCTACCGAATCGCGGACTTGTCGACGGTCTGGTTGATGCTCGATCTGTATCCCGACGATGCTTCCCGGATCCGATTCGGACAACAAGTGAAGGCCGAGGTTTCGTCAACACCGGGTCGCGTCCACACCGGTCGAGTGGCATTCATCGATCCAACTGTGAACGAAAAAACCCGAACCGTTCGCGTCCGCGTTGAGATGCTGAACACCGACGGCAAACTGCGGCCAGGCGACTATGCCACCGCCCGCATTGAGGTTCCCGCGATTCGTCAAGACATCCTTTACGATCCGTCGCTCGCGGGTAAATACATCAGCCCCATGCATCCGCAAATCATTCGCAACCAACCTGGTGAGTGCCCGATTTGTGGAATGGATTTGATCCCAACCTCCCAACTCGGATTCGCCGACGCACCGCTTCCACAGCAAAACGTTGTCACGGTTCCACGAGACACCGTGCTGATGACAGGCGACACGAGCGTCGTGTACGTCGAAACCGAACCGGGGCGATTCGAGATCCGACGAGTCAGCGTCGGCCCGATGACGGATGATCGCGCCGTGATCATCGAGGGCATTACGGCCGGAGAAACGATAGCGACCCACGGAAATTTCCTAATCGATTCGCAAATGCAACTTGCGGGCAACCCGTCGCTGATGGACCCACGCAAAGCCTCGAGTTATCCACCGGGTCCGCTCGAATTGTCCGACATCCTAACAACAGTCCTCTCGGGGCAATCGGGCGAACTGTTTGACAACGCCTACGCGGCCTATTTTGAAATTCAAAAAACGCTCGCCTCGGATCGTGCTCCCGATGCCAGTGTTGTCGGCGTTCTCCGTGATTCGCTCACTCAACTATCGTCGCAGCCTGATTTGCCCAAACGAGCATTCAGCCACGTGCAACGTGCTCAACAATCGTTGGAACGCATGAACAATTCGCTCGAGCGAACACGTGAAGGTTTCCGCGTTCTCAGCCACGCCCTGTTACGCACCGCTGCGATCGTTCGAGGACCTCAAACGGCCGACAAGCTGTACCACATGTTTTGCCCGATGGTGCCCGGTGGCGGCGGTGACTGGATGCAACGCGACAGCGAACTCATCAATCCCTACTGGGGCAGCGAAATGCTGTCCTGCGGCGAAGTAGTCGATGACATGTCGATCGCACCTCTGCTCGAAAGCCAGAGGAAATAGCGATGCTCGGTGCCGTCATCAAATTCTGCGTTCGCGAACCGTGGTTGGTCGTGCTGCTGTCGGTCGGACTCAGTGCATTCGGCTGGCACAGCTACAACACGATACCGATCGATGCGATTCCCAACATCGGCGAAAACCAAGTCATCGTATTGACGCCCTGGCCCGGTCGGTCTCCCAAAGACATCGAAGACCAAGTCACATACCCACTGAGTGTTTCGCTGTCGGCGGTACCAGGGGCGAAATCGGTACGTGGAAAGAGCATGTTCGGATACAGCTTCGTTCAGGTAACGTTCGAAGACAACATCGACTTCTACTGGGCCCGCAGCCGAGTCAGCGAGCAACTCGGAACCGCCGCTTCCCAGTTGCCCGAAGGCGTTGTGCCCCAACTCGGTCCCGATGCTACCGGTCTCGGCCAAGTGTTCTATTACGTGCTCGTGCCGCCGAAAGAAGGCATGAATCTTTCGGACCTGCGAACGATGCAGGATTTCGTCATCAAGTACGACCTGCAAGCCGTCGAGGGTGTCAGCGAAGTCGCATCCATCGGTGGCTACGTCCGTCAATATCAGATCGAGGTGGCCCCCGACAAACTTCGATTTCATGGCATCCCCTTAGACCAAGTCGTCGCGTCGATTCGCGGCAGTAACGTCGACGTCGGGGCAAAGACGGTGGAAACCGGTGGAATGGAATTCATCGTTCGAGGGAAAGGATTTTTGGGCAGCGACGGAGATACCGCCAAGGCAATTCGAGATATCGAACAATCTGTCATCGTGCAGCGTGACGGTGTGCCGATTCGCGTCCGTGACGTCGCCGCAGTGCAGCTCGGACCTGACTTTCGACGCGGTGCCCTCGACTACAACGGTGCCGAGGCGGTCGGCGGCGTGGTGGTGATGCGATACGGAGAGAACCCGCGTGCCGTCATCGAGCGGGTGAAATCAAAGATCGCCCAAATCGAACCCGCATTGAAGGGCGTGACAATCAAAGGAATTTACGACCGCACGGGATTGATCGACGAAACGGTATCAACGCTTTCGAGCGCCCTTCGTGACGAAATCATCATTACCGCAGTCGTGATCTTGCTGTTCCTCCTACACATTCGGAGTAGTTTCATTGTTGCGATCACGCTGCCGGTCGCCGTGCTATTGGCCTTCGTGGCGATGAACCTCTTCGGTGTCGGAGCCAACATCATGTCGCTCGCAGGCATCGCGATCGCCATCGGCACAATGGTCGACATGGCCATCATCGTCAGCGAAAACATCTATCAGCATCTAGCGGAATGGGAAAACGAGCCCGAGCGAGATCGCGACCGAGCCGACGTCATCTATGAGGCCGCGACCGAGGTTGCCCCGGCCGTCGTCACCGCGGTCACCACCACGATCGTCAGCTTCCTTCCCGTATTCTTTTTGACGGGACGCGACTACAAGCTGTTCGCGCCGCTGGCGATGACCAAGACGTTCGCCATCTCAGCGGCACTCATTGCCGCAGTGACGATCGTTCCCACCCTCTGCCGATTGATGCTTCGCAGTGCCATACACGAGAAAAAAACAGCGATGGCGGCCGCGTTCGCGGGGGCATTCATTATCGGCGGCACCTCGTTCTTTCTATGGGGACATCGGGTCGCCGCGGCCTACGGTGTTCCGATGTGGGTGGTCACCATGGCAGCCGCGTTGTTCGGATTTTTCCTCGGATGGATGCTCGCCCGTGAGCGAGTTCGCCCGATCGAAGAAAACTTCGTCAGCCGCGCCATTATCTGGGGATACCGTCCGACGCTGTCGCTGTTCCTGCGACACAAGGCAGGTTTCTTGGTGTTGCCGGTTTCGATCATCGTGCTCGGTTTCGGTGGATGGTTCGGGTTGCCCGCGATCATGGCTCCTGTCGAACGGGCGGCCGCGAAAGTCGGTGTTCGCATGAATGATCTCCCAGGTTACGTCGGTGCCAAACATCTTTTCACAGGACTGCAAACCGATGACTGGATTGCGTTAGATGAGGGCAGTTGGTTCTACATGCCGACGCTGTATCCGGCCGCCAGTTTCAGCCAAGCGATGCAAGTGCTGCAAACGCAAGACGTACTGATCAGCCAGATCCCCGAGGTCAAAGACGTGCTCGGAAAAATCGGACGCATCGATTCGGCACTCGACCCAGCGCCCGCTGCGATGATCGAAACTTACGTGATGTTAAAACCACGCGATCAATGGCGATCGGGGGTCACCGCGCGGGACGTTTGGGATGAAATCAATCGGGTGGCGACTCTGCCGGGCGTCACCCCCGCTTCTCCGCTGCAGCCCATCGAAGGCCGAGTGGTCATGCTGCAGAGCGGCATCAAAGCACCGATGGCGATCCGCATTTATGGTGACGATTTACAACAACTCGCCGATGCAGCGATTCAAGTATCGAATCAGTTGAAAAAGTCTACGTACGTTAACCCGGGCACCGTCAACCCCGACATCGTTCTCGGCAAACCTTACCTCGAATTTTCCGTTGATCGCGAAGCCGCATCACGCTACGGGATGTCCGCGCAAATGGTGAATCAAGTCATCGAAACAGCATTGGGCGGTATGAACTTGATCAAGACGGTCGAAGGACGCGAACGTTACCCGGTCCGGTTGCGGTACAACCGCGACCTCCGTGAACGCATCGAACAACTCGACCGGCTTCCCGTTGTCACACATTCAGGCGCAGTCGTGCCCCTGGGTGAACTCGCCACACTCGAAACCACCTGGGGCCCCGGTGCGATCAACAGTGAGAACGCGCGGTTGATCGCTCACGTGTCGTTCGCCAGTAACGGGGCAACGGGAGACATCGAAACCGTCTCGGCGATCGAGCAGGCACTGTTCGACGCACAGAAATTGCCCGAAGGAAATGCCAATCGACTATCGCTACCACCAGGCTATTCCCTCGAAGCCGTTGGTAGCTTTCGCAACCAGATCGAAGCCAACAATCGCCTGATGTGGCTCGTCCCGTTGGTCATGCTGATTAACCTGCTGGTCATCTATCTGCAGTTCCGTCACTTGCCAATCACATTGGCTGTTTTCGCCGGTATCCCCGTCGCCTTCGGTGGCGGCATGATTTTGCTCGCGATCGACGGCGCCGAAATGAATACCGCGATCTGGGTCGGCTTCATCGCATTGTTCGGCATTGCGGTCGATGATGGTGTGGTGATCGCCACCTACCTCGATCAAGTCTTCACGCGTCGCCGGCTAAAAACCATTGCAGACATTCGATCCGCCACGATCGACGCTGGCGTGCGACGCATTCGTCCGTGCTTAATGACCACCGCGACAACGCTGGTTGCACTCGTACCTGTCTTGCTGGCAACCGGACGCGGTGCCGACGTTGCACGAGCGATGGCATTGCCCGTGTTCGGAGGCATGGCCGTCGAAATCGTCACGCTGTTCGTCGTGCCAGTGGTCTATTGCGGATTCAAAGAATTCAAAATGAACCTCGGCCTGTCAGATCACCACTGGGCGGGCATCGAAGAAACACCGAACGAGGAAAGATCTCATGCAAACTAAGCCATTTCAAATAAACAGGTCCCCTCTCACAGTAGCCGGATTCGGCAAGGTCATCTCGATCTGCTGCCCCGGTGATGCCATGACGTTCGCCACTGATCCCAACCACTGCCTCGACATCTTTTACTCACGCAGCTTTCACGCACCGACGCTGCGTCGACAATGACCTTCGCGGGGGTGGTGTCTTGGCGGATTTGCGAACGCAATGATGTCACCACGCCACCCCTGCCTGTCATTTTCCGTATTTGCGAAAGATCGACATAATCTCTTCTAACTTCGTGTCACGATCCGCACTGTCTCCATTCTCCATCGCGTCGCGAACACAACGTTTGAGATGCTGTTCGAGCACCAGTTCTCCGACGCGATTGAGAGCCCCCGTGGCAGCCGATATCTGCATCAGAATATCAACGCAATACGCGTCTTCATCGACCATACGACGTACCGCGTCGACCTGGCCGTTAACGCGACTGAGTCGATGAACGAGCTTCTTTTTCTCGTCGTCTGAGAGCATTCGATGAACTTTGAACCGGGCAAGACTTGAGGGATGGGACATTTTACCCCGCAACCGCTCTCCCGGTTAGACCAGCATCGAGCTTGTCCGGTCTCTCGATCGATGACGAACCAACCTGCATGGTCGCTAGCCCACCAAACGATTTGCTGTCGGCAAGTTCCTGCTCGCAAAATCCGCCCTCAAAATTCAGATCAATGAAATTTTGCCGCGATCGCGGACGGTTTCGGCATTCAAATCCATTCCGAAATATTGCCAAACTCAACATACCCCATGCTGGTATGCAAGTTGCAAATGCAAAGGAACAGCGGCAACGGGGCCGCGCCAAAAACTTCCACAAGGAGATTCAAA
Organism: Aporhodopirellula rubra; assembly: GCF_014192335.1. Lineage (GTDB taxonomy): Bacteria > Planctomycetota > Planctomycetia > Pirellulales > Pirellulaceae > Rhodopirellula > Rhodopirellula rubra. The sequence goes on from NZ_JACHXU010000021.1 coordinate 22,399, forward strand.
AATGAGCACATCAACCGCATCCAAACAAGACTGCATTCAAAACTGCCAAGTGTGCGAAACCACGCTCAATAACATGCTGACCGAAACCTGCCTCGCAGAAGGTGGCGAACACGTCGAACAAAACCATGTCAAGCTAATGCTCGACTGCGTCGCCGCCTGCAATGCATGCGTCGGATTCATGAGCCGCAACAGTGATTACCACGCCCATTACTGCAACGCCTGCGCAGAGATTTGCAAAGCATGTGCAGAAAGTTGTGAGAAAGTCGGCGGCATGGACGAATGTGTCGAGTGCTGCCGCAAGTGCGAAGAGAGTTGCAGTGCCATGGCCGCATAACCATCACGGCGAACGCTGCTGTTTTGGGCCTGGAGGTATCTCGCGATTACCGATGTCGACAGATGATCCTCAGGTCCAAAACTCACGTTGCTGAATGTCATTCCGATCGCGTGACGGCGGCAATCCCCCGTGGAATTGACCGATTCGCTGGAGTAAATGGTGAGTTGTCCTGTGCGAGGGACCACGCGTTATACTGGTAACGCTTCATCTACTTCAATGAAAATCTGCATCACGCCACCTACCATGAACAATGTTCTCTCGACGCTCGCTTGCTTCATCATTCTCGGCATTTCTGCCAATACGCACGCGGAAGATTCGATGCGTGAAGACCGTACCTGGGCGGACCGTCTCGAATACGTGTCCGTAGCGGTCGAAGAGCCGGGATACCACGTTTGGTGCACGTCACCCGTAATCGGCCCCGAGGGCAAGACCCATCTTTTCGTCTCGCGATGGCCGCTTAAGACGACATTCGCAGGCTGGACCACCGACTGCGAGATCGCGCGTTATGTCGGCGACACTCCCGAAGGCCCTTTCGAATTCGCCGAGGTCGTGTTGCGTGGGACAGGAACGGACACGTGGGATCGACAGTCTCCTCACAACCCGAACGTGCGAAAGGTCGGGGATTCGTATGTGTTGATGTACATCGCAAATGCGGGAGGCAGCTTACTGAAACAACGTGTCGCGTCGCAACGAATCGGAATGATGATTGCCGACTCGCCCACAGGCCCCTGGAGAAAGGTCGGTAAAGACGGGCTTATGCTGTCGCCTCCTGATGACACGTCCGTTTGGAGCCATGGATCAGTCGTCGGAGTGAACAACCCCGCGCTCTTTGCCCATCCCGATGGACGATACTTCCTGTACTACAAAGCCATGAGAAAAGGCGATGTACGACGCATGGGTGTCGCGATCGCCGACAAAATCGAAGGCCCTTACGAGTTCTATCCCGATCCACTGACAAGCAATGACAGCGAGATTGAAGATGGATACGCGTTCTATGAAAACGGAAAAGTCTACTTACTGACCACCAACAATAAGGGCGGTGCCGGATACCTCTGGGAATCCAGCGATGGGATCCACTTCGGCGAGCCCGTCATTGGCTTCGACAAAATGAACCAATATCTTCCCGAGGACTTAATTCAAAATGCCAAGACTCCTCGTGCTAAGAAATTCGAGCGTCCTCAAGTCCTCCTGCAAGATGGAACACCCACGCATCTCTACGTCGCCTCAGGAGTCAACTTGACCGGTGGAGTCGAATCCTGCTCCTGCGTACTCCGTATCAAACCACCGCGAGAGGTGTCTCAAAAACCAAACGCGACTGCAAAAGAGTAGTCGACGTGACGGGGTTAGGCGGCGTCGCGTCCGACGAACCCCCCCGGTGCGTGACGCAGACCTAAGACGACAACATCTCCACCGTCGCGAAGTCGAATCAAACCCGTTCGAGCTTCACGGGCGCCGTTCGCTCGCCATTCCACTGACAGACATAGACGTTTTCATCCTCGTCGATGCAAACATCATGGCCGTGGTAAAACGTCTTCGCCTCGTCTTGTTGAACCCGCTGCAGGACGCCGTTTTCGTAAACGGGTTGCTCGCCACCAGGACATGACACGACCCGGTCATCATTGTCCATCACCATCGTGAACCCCGACTGATAAAGCCACGGTTTCTCAACCTTGACTTCGGAAAAACCGTGGCTCCAACAAACACCGGCATAGACGTGTTCGCCATGAATCACCGGTCGGCAGATCTGCAAGTTCGCTAACGGTACGGTCTTCAACCATTCCCCATCGAGTGAAAAGTACTTGAACGCCTTTTGCCCACGACTGGTTACGATGAGCCTCGGGTTGGCCGAATCTCGGTTGTCAAACGCGACCCCGTGTGCGTTGGCCAAGTTGTAGTTTTTATCTTTGTTATCGCGACCGCCAAATTTCTGAATGAACTTTCCGTGTTGGTCGTACCGCAGGATGAAGTCCGAACCGTATCCGTCGGCGATGTAGATGTCGCCGTTGGGAGCAACCGCCGTCTCAGTGGGCTGAAACAACATTTCCGGCGTGTAGGCTCCAACCGTCATGGGATGGCTGATGGTAAAGATCATTCTTCCGTCAATGGTCATCTTGGCGACATATCCGTTCTGCCGGACCATGGTAACACCGTCATCGAGGCTCCGCGCCCAACCGCTCTCGCTGACAAACAACACGTCATCGCCGCCCTCATTAACCAAGGTCAAACCATGACCACCGGGCCAATACGTGCCCCAACTATTGAGGATCTTTCCGGACTTGTCGAACACGATGATGTTGTTCCGCGGGTCGTCACCGACCATCACTAATCGGCCCTTCGAATCCTGCACCATCTCGTGGCAGTTATCGAGATGGATTCGGAACGGATTCACCTGCGTCCACTCCTTGTGGACTCGGTAACGAAAATCTCCGTGCCCCACCAATCCGTCATCCCCTGGCGCGTCACCTGACGCCGCATGCACCAACGGCAAAGTGTGAGCGAACATGGCGGTAGCCGCAGATGCGACAGCCCCCGTCTTAAGAAAAGAACGACGGTCGGACATGGCGGCACTCGGTAAAAAAAGCGGAAGCAAAACGACTGAAGAAAACGACTCGGCAATATAACACAGTCTCGTTCAGACAGCCCCAACACGGTTTCATGACCTGGGGCAGCGCCGACGATGAAAGCAGCCTGCCTTTTGCCTGCATTGATTGTTCCCACTCGAAATTTGCAAAGAACCCAAAGCCGCCACCTCGGGAGGCCCATTTCCGCAACAACTGTCAGCAAATAATCCCCGCGTCTCTTCAGAGAAGTTCGCCGAAGACGATGCGACCGCACGACGCACCGAACCCTTCAACGAGGATTTTCACGTGTTAAAACCGGTCCGTTTTCAATCGGCACGCCTTGATCCACGGGGGAATCATGCTGCGAAACCACCTTCCCGGCTCCGCACTCGTATCGAACTTGCCTCCATTACGATACAGTTCAACGTCTCAACACCTTCTAGTGGCCGAGGAAATAATGGCAAACGTCGATCAAGCACCCCCGCAGAAAGACGCCCCGTTGGGACAGTCTGACCACACGGAAAAAATCAAATCGCAGGTTCTCGAGAAAATTGGCAGGCCACCTCGCCTGCATCGTGTCGAGGTTTGTCAGCACCACAACGGCAATTATCGAGTTAACATTTGGGAGCAGCAGGAAGCGCAGGGCGACTTCGCGTTATCGACGCGTGTGCATATTCTGTCGTCATATTACTTGAAGGTATCGGATGAGGGCGAGATTCTGAACAGCAACCCGCCACTGACGAAACTCCGCTTCCCAGCGTAGCCACGCAAAGCGGACTCGATTACTCGACCCAAACAATCCCGCCCCTGGCCCCAAACCATGGGGCGTCCGGTCGTATGGCACTGTTCGGTCACGGGCCCCTTGCTCCGCGTAACCGCAAACGCGCCGCATGCGATCACGCCAAGGGTCTCTCTGAAAGCAGAATCTTTCATCGGGAAATCCCAGACAGGCGATAAAAAAATGGACGACGCCCTCCGCGAGTTCGATTACGACCGCCAAGGCAAAACAAACAGCGACACCTTCAAACTGGCACGGTTTGAATCAGACCTTGGATTGCCAACCGGCGACAGCACAAAACTCAACGATGCTGCGACGGCTGTACGCCAAGAGTACCGTGACAGCTCTCGCTGGAAACGCTTAGCCTGCCATCGAGTCAGCATCTTTGCCGAACGGGACCGTGGCACCATCTACGTCGTTCACGTCGGTGCGTCAGTTGAGTTTGACTGGACTTGGGAAGGAGCCCAAGCGTTCCGCCCGACATCCCTCGACGATGTAAAACACGAATCAGATCAAGCCAACGCCCCCATCGACGAGGACGAGGTCCTTTGGTCCGGTGAAATTGTCGAAGTGGACGAACGCAAGGGATGCCTATTCATCGCGCTGAACGATCCCGAGATGACGCCCATGAACGGGCCGTTCTTTGTCCGTCCCTTCGAGTTCATGTCGGTTTTGGACTCGATCTACAACGGTGTCGAGTTCGAGGAGTTGCGTGAGCACCTGTCCTCACGATTAATCGCTAGCGAGGGTGATGTGCATCCGAGGATGACGGAACCGTGCAATGCGAGTTTGCCACTCCTACGTGCTTGGTGGCAACATTCGTGGAACATTCTCTGGGGTCCTCCCGGCACCGGCAAAACGTGGACGACGGGCCAACAAATCGCCGCGATCATGCAAGACACGAGTGAGCGAGTCCTCGTGGTCTCGACGACCAATCGGGCAACGGATGCCGTCGGTATATCAATTGGCGAAGCGGCAAAGAGACACTGCCCTGATCAACTCGATAACGACGCGCTGTTGCGAATCGGCAAAGGAGCGTCGCTTCAGACGTTCATCAAACGAGAACTCGCTCGAATGCTGAGGGGAACGGAGTCGGAAACTCTGTCACAAATCGATGGACTCGCGCAGCAACTCCAACTCCTTCAGTCGCCTGAAGAAAAAGCCTTCACACGGAAACAAATCAACGCCTTAAGAGCGTCGGGCAACGATGAAAACAACCGCATCTTTGTCGATGCTCAGCGACGCGTCGTTATTTCAACGGCATTCAAAGCGATAAGCTATCTGAAGACCGAAACCATCCGCACCATGGTGGAGAATGGCGAAGCACCGTTCACGACCATCTTCATCGATGAAGCGGGTTTGATCTCGCGTGCTGCAGTGGCAGCGTTATCACTTCTCGCATCCAAACGTGTCGTCCTGGTTGGCGATTCAAAACAGTTGGCGCCGATCAGTCGGATTTCCCGTATCCTGCCAACTCGCCAGCAAACATGGTTGGCGAGCAGTGGGTTGAGCCATCTCGAAGACACGGAAAACATTCCCGTAGCGGTTCATTTCCTGTCTGAGCAACGTCGAATGCACCCGGACGTTTGCAAAGTTGTCTCGAGTTACCAGTACAACGGCGTTTTAACAACAGCCATCGACCGGGCCGAACAAACCTCCACGCTGTCGCCATTTATCGCTGATCAATCGAGAGCCATTTGGTACGTCCTTGATGAAGAGGATGCGAGTCTCGCTTCAATTCGTGCCGCCAGGGGCCCCGGCAATCGAAGCTGGGTTCGCGGAGTCACGCGATCGGTGCTGCAAAAATTGTTTTTGGATACCGATTTGCGTTCCGCAAACGGATTATTCATCTCGCCTTTCAAAGCCCAGGCTCAAGAGATTGGGGAACTCCTGGCGACCTGGGAAATGCCAAATTGGGAAGCCTCCACCGTCCACAGCCAACAAGGATCCGAAGCCGACTTCGTTATTTTCGATACGGTCAATGCCGGAAGTGGAACATGGCAAATCCCCGAGTGGAAAAGACTCGTCAACGTAGCCCTCAGCCGGGCACGCGAGGCAGTCATTGTTCTGGCAAGCCGCAGCGAAATGGACGAGCCATATCTTCGACCACTGAAACAACACATGACCGCAGCGTTTCTCGTCAACGACGGAACGGGATTCGTTTGGCAAATAGCAAATCAACGTGATACTTCAATAACTCTCAAAGCGGCTGAACAGACAGCGAGCTACCGAGAAAAAGCAGCCTGTCGAATGGGAGATCAATTTCACCATCGAAAAGGAATGAAACCAATCCTCTCGCAGGAACAACAACGCCTGACCAACCTCGAACTCGATGGCAAACCTCGGTTGGTCCGTGGCGTCGCGGGTAGCGGAAAGTCGGTGGTCCTTTGCAATTGGCTCGCCAAAACGGCAAAACGAATGCAGTTTGAAAAAGACGCCCGCATTTGGGCCGTCTATGCCAACCGAAGTCTGCAAAAGCTACTGCGGGAGTCAATCGAATCGGCGTGGAGGAATCTGAACGAGGGAGATTTATTCGGCGATCCTGATTTCCCGTGGGAGAAGGTATCACTACTTCATGTAAAGGATGTTTTGGCGGGCCTGCTACCTAGCGTCGACATGTCGATTGAATCCATCGGGTTTGATTACGACCGAGCTGCAGAGGAATTCCTCAACCGCCAAGACGTAAATGAGTTGATCCCGCGCTGTTCGGCTCTATTCATTGACGAAGCTCAAGACATGGGACCGGCAACCTTGCGATTGCTTTTGTCGATGGTTGAACAAACCGACGAAAGTGATTCCAACAGCCGTTCGGCACACATTTTCTATGACAATGCCCAAAACGTTTACCACACCCGGACACCGAAGTGGTCTGAATTTGGTCTCGACATGCGAGGCCGATCCACCATCATGCGAGAGAGCTTTCGCTCGACAACGCCGATCACGGAACTCGCAGTGAACGTGTTAAGCCGATTGTCGGAAACCAGCAAACGGCAAGACCAACAAGAGTTGCTCCAGCTCGGACTTCTGGAAGCGACGACACGCAACAATGAAAATTGGTTGCGTGTTCGGTACAACCAAATCGACGGCCCTAAGCCGATCTATCACAGCTTCGACAACCGCGATCGCGAAATGGCGTCCATTGCGAGTCACTTGCGATATCTAATTCAGAAAGACGGAATCTCACCAACCGACATTTGCATCCTCTACAACGGACGTGTCCAAGACATCCTTCATTGCAAACTCGGACCAGCCCTTGCCGAGATCGGCGTCGAACTCTCATTCCAAAAGAATCGCTCCTTCGAAAGACAACCCAATACGCTCATCGCCACCACGCCGCACTCCTTCAAAGGTTACGAATCCGAAGTCGTGGTGATCCCTTGCGTTGACAACTACGTCGCTTCCGAAGGAAAAATTTTAGAAAATAGTTTGTACGTCGCGATGACGCGGGCTCGGTCGCTACTCGCAATCTACGGACTCAACCGGGGATCGACCGCCAGTCGAAAGATCGGCGACACGATTGAAAAATGCGTTTCAATCCAGAATGCTCGCCCGATAATTCACGACATGAGCGACGATTAACCCAACTCGGATGGGTTCTGGAACGTTGGTGTCTTGACTAGACTCAGTCGCCTCTCCGACGGTTCGTTCCGAAGCCGTTTCCTCTCTCACCTAAGGTTGACCGATGTCTCGTTCTTCGCTTCAAATTTTTGTGCCGTTTCTTCTTGCGACGCTGGCAACGTCTCTGCTTAACGCCCAGGACCGCGCGGGCGTCTCGACGCAATACAAAACCGAAACGGATGTGTTGTACCGATCCGGCGACGACCTTTCGGACACCATGAAAGAACGATGCCGATTGGATGTGTACTATCCCACCAACAAAACCGACTACGCGACGGTGGTCTGGTTCCACGGTGGCGGATTGACCGGCGGAAGCAAATTCATTCCTGACGGTTTGAAGAACCAAGGAATCGCGGTCGTCGCCGCGAATTACCGGCTCAGCCCCGCCGTGCAATCGCCCACCTACGTCGAAGATGCCGCCGCCGCTGTTGCCTGGACCATCAAGAACATTGAATCCCGTGGCGGATCACGACATCGCGTCTTCGTCGCCGGTCACTCTGCCGGCGGTTACTTGACCAGCATGGTGGGTCTGGACCGAAAATACTTGGCGGCTCACGATTTGAACGCTGACGATATCGCCGGTCTGATTCCATACAGCGGCCATACCATCACTCACTTTACGGTTCGCAAAGAGCAGGGCATCGACGGTAAACAACCGATCATTGACGAGATGGCACCGCTGTATCACGTTCGTCCGGACGCTCCACCGATTCTGCTGATCACGGGCGATCGCGAAATGGAGATGCTTGGACGATACGAAGAGAACGCCTACCTTTGGCGTATGCTGAAGGTGGCGGGTGACGAAGATGTAGAACTATTCGAACTGGACGGTTTCGACCATGGACAGATGGCAAACCCGGCTCATGCCCTGACGATCAAGTTCGTTCGCCAAATCGTGAACACTCATCTCGATCGCTAAGAGAAAACTCCAAAGCCCCGCCGCGTCGATTCATACGCAGAAGTGTTTCGCCTACAAGGGATCGATGGACCGGCTCGCCATCGCATCCATCAGTAGCTAATCCATCAATTACTACCTTTGCGGCGGCAACACCTTTACCGCCAATGATGGCGTGACCGCCCCCAAGAACCTGACCATCACCGAACCGCAGGTCACCCAGGTTTACGACAGCAACACGATTACGTTGCCAATTCGACGTCGCCCTCGCCGATTCCGCGTTGAGTCGGTCCGTCTCACAAACCACCAACGACACCTTCACGCGTCCAGCTCAGCCAGCCGAAACAGATTTCAACCGTTCGACCACCACCTCGCAACGGCCTGACAGTTGGTTCGAAAAAATGAGATTTCCAAACATCACGTTCTCGGTGCAATGATCGCAAAACGGCTGTGTCTCGATCGTCTTTCGTTGTTTCCCATTTTGGGAAATCACCGATCAAGACGCTGACTGACCAACTCAATACCTCGAGCGATAAACCCACTCAACCATCGACAGTCGCCTATCTGAACAGGCATCGAGTAGGGACAGGACAGCAGAGAAGACGATCAGTGCCTGTGATTTCGCGAATTTCTCCGCCCTTCAACTGCGTTTTTTGTCCAAATAGCACATTGATCCGCCCTGGTCTCAAGGAGAGTCACGGTCTACGGCTTCGCCACCGTCACGACAGAACGAGTTTGTTCTTTTGCTCCATGCGAAACCGTTCCCCACCTCAGTGACCAGAAGCCCCGGACGCGGTCATCAGGAAGACGCGGCTCGTAACCCGGCGACGCAACAGGTCCAACACACCTGCCCCGCGTATCGACCGACAGGAAACGATTCCAGACAGACCGGTTGACCGAAATTTCACTTCTCAATTTCTGGCGAGTGAATTTTTGTCGACGCCCTGATGGTGGACGCCTCAAACCTCTCGTCGAGACCAACCCCGTTTATTCGCGACTTACAACACGTTCATTTGACAGGAAAAGAAAACCGATGTTCTTACGATGTTTAGCGACAGGGATCCTGCTAACGGCAGTCGCATCGAGCACACTCTGCGTGGCTCAAGAAGAGTTTCTCGAAGACGTCATCAAACAAGCCAATGCGGCTGACGACACGGACAACGTGGGTGAACTCGGGAACAAGCCCGAGCGTCTGGAGTGGTTGCGTGACAACGGCTTTGGCATGTTTCTGCACTGGGGAGTCGACGCCCAATTGGGATCCGTCATCAGTCATACGTTGGTCGGCGCATCGGACGACTACGTTCAACGCTACGTGACGGAGTTACCCAAGACCTTCTATCCCAAAAAGTGGGACGCGGAAGAATTCGTGCTGCTGGCCAAAAGTTGCGGCATGAAGTACATCGCCCTCACGACAAAACACCATTCCGGTTTCTGTTTATGGGACACGAAATCGACCGACTTCAACGTCATGAACACGCCCTACGGAAAAGACATCGTTCGCGAGTTTGTCGATGCATGCCACAAACATGACTTGGCCGTTGGACTCTACTATTCCCCTGAGGACTTTCTTTACGCCTACCAACACGGGGAACTGATCAAACGCCGACCACACCGGCCGAGCCCCGATTCCGACCCGGAGTACGTTAAGTTTGTGCAGAAACAAGTGACCGAGTTGATGACCAATTACGGTGACATCAACGTTTTCTTTATCGATGGCCGAGGCAAGAAGACCACGAAGGAAGTCGTCTGGACACTGCAGCCGGATTGCTTGATCACACGCGGCGCGATTGAAAGTCCCGAGCAAACCGTCCCCGGCCAACCACCAAAGGAAGTTTGGGAAACCTGCATGACACTCGGCACTCAGTGGCAATACAAACCACAGCAACTCGACAGCCTCAAAGACGGTGACCGCGTTGTCGAAATCCTCATCGAAACACGTGCCAAGGGAGGCGCATTGCTGCTGAACCTCGGACCACGGCCCGATGGGTCGATCAACGAACTGCAAGAAGACATCATGCGGGAAGTTGCCTTGTGGAATTTCGTCAACCGCGAGTCGGTCATCAACGTTCGTCCGTGGATCGTTACTAACGAAGAGAATATTTGGTTTACCAAGAGCAAAGACGAGGACACCGTTTACGTGTTCCTCACACGACAAAAAGACTGGGAGCGCAAAGATCGTCGTGAATTCGTTATCGGTTCCGTCAAAGCGACAAAAGACACCACCATGACTGTGCTCGGCCACAACGGTCAGGTAGTCGAATATACGGGGTGGGAGCCAGAGAAGGCTGCACCGTCATTCCAGCAAGAAGAAGATGGACTGCACCTCTCCTTGTTACCTGGACAACGCTTGCTCAATTCAGGAGCCTGGCGAAACCCGGTCGTTGTTAAGTTGACCAACGTCGTTGCATCCTGCAAACCGCCACTGGTGGAAAACGGGAAAGCCAAAGGCATCGCTGGACAGATCACCTTCCAAGGCGAACTCAAAGAACTCGGCGATGCGAAATCGGTGCTCGTGGGTTTTGAATACCAGGAATACCTCGGATTCGCTGAGAACATGTACAACGACGAATGGACCGCGACGCCACTCGTTGAAATGAAAACAAATGGTCCGTTCACCAAGACGGTCAAAGTCCCCAACAACAAAACGTACCAGTGGCGTGCCGTTGTCAAACATCCCAAGTTAAAAATGACGGGGGACCACAGCAAAGTTTCGGTGAAGTGATTGGCAACCGGCCATAACAAATGAGTGCGTCGCGAAGTGCATCGCACCGATCGCCGGACGCCTCAATGCAGGGCGACCCCGGTAACCCCCGATCGACGACACTTCGCGACACAGCACTTATCGCATGAAACAGAGCATATTCACGCCCTTGAAGAAACAATTCGCCGACTCGCAGGCAACTATTCAGCACACACACTAAACTGCCGCCATGGCGGCCTCGTTCCACAGTTTCTCTTTCAGAAAAGTAACTTGCACGGAATCTTTCTATGAACACGAAGTCGATTCTCTCGTTGATGCTCGCGCTGACATTTTCGCTCGAGGCCTACGCTCAAAGCGATGCTAAAGAAACCTCAACAACAAAACCGGAAACGAGGAAAGCCGTCACGTGTTCGGTGCAGGGATCAGTCTCGATGCCCGAAGATGTGTCCGAGGGCATCAACACGGAAGGACTGTCGCTCGACCAAGTCGTGGTGACACTAGAAGGCAACTACAAACACCCACGCAGGCCGTATCCTCCTGAATGGAGTTCGATGGAAAAGGAAGAACGATCCGAGTGGCTCGATGCCTTTAAGAAATCGGAAGAATACCAAGACTATCTTCGTAAAGCCGACGAGGCCCGTGCGGAGCGAGAAACTCACCAGACCAAACTGGCTGCGGATGGCACCTATTCATTCGAGAACATCAAACCGGCATGGTACCAATTGACGGCAACCATCATGCATCCGTATGCGAAAGGCGAGCGCGCACTGCACCTCGCACGTGCACACGCGATGCGGCAGTTCATTATCAAAGACGCGGACAAGCCGTTTCGCGCCAACATGACGCTGAAGCTCAAAAATGTACCGACGCCAGGCGACACGGCCACGGACTGGACGGCGACCGCATACGACGACAGTGAGTTCACGCTGTCTGACTTCCGAGGGAAGTTTGTGTTGGTCGATTTTTGGGCGACGTGGTGTGGCCCCTGCCGAGCCGAATTCCCCAACCTCGAAGCGGTTTACAAAGATTTCGGAGGCGAGCGTCTCGAAATGATTGGCCTAAGCGTTGATGAATCAATCGATTCACCGAAAGCCTTGCTTGAAGAAACCCCGTCGATCTATCGACAGGGATGGATAGGCGACACCGAACGACACAAAACAATCTTTGAAGCCTACGGCATCCAATCAATCCCATCGATCTGGCTCATCGGCCCCGACGGCAAAATCGTAGCCCGCGACCTCCGCGGCGAATCGCTGCGAGAAGCCGTCAAGACCGCCCTGGAAGCTCACCCCAAAACAAACTGAAACCGATCGATCCGGCAGTGTTGGCTGCGTTCGACTGCCCGCTAATTCCTAATACGCCTTCGGCGTATACAAACATAGGTGAGCAAAACTTTCATCGGAGCGATCGCTTCCCCACAACTCTCTCAAGTTTCCCCAAGGGATTGAAGACAGTAGCCATAGGTCGCACAGCGCACCTACGGATACGGTGACAACATTCAAACACCACGCCCCCGAATGGGGTCGAAGAAAACAAATTTCTTCCTCCCCCAAACACTTTGCGGTGTTGAGAGACTTGAGATCGCTGATCTTCTCCAACTAAACCAATTCTGACAGCCCGCCGGTGCGACCGGCGAAACTTTCTGTCTCCAATCCCAACTGCTGCAGCATTGTGACGAAAACCTTCGTCAGCGGTTGATCGTCCTTGGCCGGTTCTTTCATCCAGGGCTCTGGCACCCCGTCGAATAAACCACCGACGGCATCGGAACCGGCGTAGTTGAGGAACTGACCGTGCTTGAAGCCCATCGCCTTGCCACCGGCCAGGACGACCGGATAGTTTTGCGATAGGTGGAACGCGCTGGATGCGGAGCCGAGCAGCAACAATGTGTTGTCCAGCATCGTGCCTTCGCCAGCCGGTTCGGGAGTCTCTTGAAGCCGCGACGCAAACCGATAGAACTCTCGGTTGAGGAATCCACAATAGGTCGAAAACCGTTCCCAGCCACCGGGTTGCTTGGTTTCGTGCGACAACGCGTGAGCCAAATTGAATCCGACCGCGCGAGCCAAACGGTCGCTGATGCCGAATGCGTTCTCGCGACCGATCTGGTACGTCGCCACCCGCGTCGAATCGGTGCGAAATGCCAAGTAGATCAATTCAAACATCGTCTGAACATAACGTTGCGGGTCCTCCGGCGACACATCCAAATCGAGATCCCCAGTCTCCACATTCGGCAACGGAGTGTTGATCCAACGTTTCGCTTTTTCAACACGCTGTTCGGCTTGCCGGACCGAATCGAGGTATTCGTCCAAACGCTCGCGGTCATCGCCACTCAAGTCACGCCGCAGACTCTTGGCATCGGCGAGCAAGTCATCCAACGCACTTTTACTCAACGCCAAACGTCGCGCAGCATCGGCATCACGTTTGACAAACAACATGTCAAACACTCGCTTGGGCCGATGCTCGGCGGGGATCGCACGCCCCGTACGGGAGAATGACATCGTGTGCGTGCCACGCGGTGTCCCTGTTCCCCCATCGGTCGACAGTACCAAAGACGAGAACCGCGTCTGATCACCGATGTGGTTCGCGTAAACCTGATCCAGCGAGATCGAGTTTTTGTAAGGCCCATCCGATCCCGTGGCAGCCGCCGTCAAAAACTGATCCGCATTCGAGTGACCGTGAACCTGGCGCACGTCCGGATGAGAAAACCCTGACAGCACCGTGATCTGATTTCTCAGTGGTTGAAAGACCTCCATGCACTTCGTGAAGGTGAAGTCGGTGCCATTTCCATGAGGAAACCAAGACCAATCCTGATAGGCAGGGTCCTCCGCCAACGGCATCGGCACCCCGTCGGGAAAATAGAAACACGCCAATCGCTTCACGTCCCGCGGCGAATCACCGTTGGCACCTGACTGCCCGGACGTTTCCGGAACCCCGGCGGATGCACCGGCCGAAGCGATGGCAGTCCAATTCGATGTAGAGCCGAACACGGGCAAGGCAAGAGCCACACCAGCGCCACGTAGAAAACGTCGGCGGTCCAATGAGTCCAGATTCAGTTTCATCGTGTCGTTCCTACAAAAGGCGGGGCGAGTGTTGAACGCGGCTGCGAATCAAGTCGTTGTGGAGGTTTGTGAACAGGATTGGGCGAGCAAAAGTCTTGAGTATCGGAAACAATCATCAGTCATTGCAAAACAAGGATCTGCACCATCGTGCCAGCGTTACCACTTACGGAGACAGTATCTACGGCGACAAGAACAGATCACTGGTAACAAGCCGCTGCACCAAAGTTTTCAATCCGTCACCGTCTTGGCGCACAGCCCGTGTCACCTCGTCGACCGCCGCACTGTCACTGAAGGCCAACAGACGCCCTAGGGCAAAGACGGCGAGCTTTTCGACCATCGCATGCACGATTTGATCCTGACGGCTGTTCAACAAATAGCGTTTGAGCCCTTCAACGCCATCCAAGACTTGTTCGTTGTACAACGCGGAACTGGCATCGATCGGTGTCCCTTTGATCTCATCTCGCCATTGACCGATCGCATCATAGTTCTCAAACGCGATTCCCCACGGATCGATCTTTTGATGGCACGACATGCAGGCCGGTTGATTGCGGTGGTCCTCGATGCGTTGCTTCAGCGTCAATTTCATAATTTCCGGATCTGCTAAATCGATCTCCGGGACCGCTGCCGGTGGCGGTGGTGGCGGATCATTCAGCAAACACTTCAGTATCCAGACGCCTCGCTTGAGTGGGTGCGAGTGCTCACCGTCGGAATTCATCGCCAACAATCCCGCTTGGGTCAGAATACCGCCGCGTGCCGCATCGTCATCTAGCGAAACACATCGAAACTCATTGCCCTCCACACCCGTGATTCCGTAATGGACCGCCAACCGTTCGTTCACCATGGCATAGTCGGCATGGACGATGTCCAGGACACTCGCGTCGGTGCGTAGCAGTTCTGCGAAAAAGGCACGAGGCTCTTGTTGCATGGCTTCTTTCAAAGACGGATCGAATTGCGAGAAGCTCTTATCGACCGCCAAGTACGACAGTGCTCGGAGGTCGAGCCACTGCCCCACAAAATGCCGGACAAAACGTTCGTGACGCGGATCGGCGAGCATCCGGTCCACTTCCGCGAGCAGCACCTTCGGTTGATGCAGCGTTCCCGAGGCGGCCAATTCCAACAATCGCTCGTCCGGTACGCTGCACCACAAGAACAGCGACAGCCGAGTCGCGAGGTCTTCCGCGGATAGTTGACGATCGTGCGGCTTCACGTCCGCGGAATTCTGCTGACGAGACGAAACCTGCGTGTCCGGCGGAACTGAAACTTCCGTCGATGTGAACGCCCTGGGAGCGAAGTACAGGAACTTGGGAGACGTCAGTACGGTGGCTAGAACCTCCAACATCGCATCCTGAAAATCCTCACTCCCCTCACGCATCGCTTGAAAGAGAGCGACTTTGTTTTCCACGGCGGCGGGATCCACCGACGATCGCCACGCGCGTGGCATGAACCGCGTCAGGATGCTGCGAGCGTAGTCGACTTCTTCCTCGCGTGACAACTCCTCGTTGGGCTCTCGATCAGCAAAGATGAGCTGATGCGATTGGGGCGGCCACTCGGCGTAGATCGGCGCGTCAACCTCGACCGACTCGATCACGATATCGGCGGGCTGGTCGCTATCCTTTGACACCGAACTGTTGACCACACGAATGTATTCCGATGGACTGGGAAATCGCCCCATGGTCGATGTCTTGCGTTCGGCATTTCGCGGGTCGATTTCACCGAGCGGAATCAACCATTCGTACGTCTCCGCTGCTCCCGCGGTGGCGGTCACTGGAGTATCTCGCTTACTGACTCGCACGTCGGCACGCCCCTCATTGGTCGCACGCCAGCCGAAAACCAACTGCATGCTGGGGATTCGCATTTGGTCGTGACCACGCGACGCACGGACACGAACACGCATCAAACCTTCATCGGGAATTTGGTTCCCCAGTTCGATCGTCAGATAGGATCGTTTACCCGTTGGCAGCACCGCGACATGCGTCGCCGCTTCGACGACGGGCGCGACTGACGAGGCAGATGCTTCCTGTTCGTCCTGTGACGCATTGGCGGTATCGACAGGTTCGATCGCATACACGGCTCCGTTGTATTCCCATTTCGCACGCGCCTTCTCTCCTGTTGCGACGTTCAGGTAGTACGGCCCGGTCCCTGGATTTCGATACAGCCTCGTCGCCGTCTCGATTTGTTTTTCACGTTTCTCGGCGTCGTCTTCGAATCGCTTTTCCAGCCGTTTGACTTTTGCTTGATACATTCGCTGCTCGATCGCGGCCGCATCCGACATGCTATGTCGCCAGCGAACAATGTCCGGGCGTGGGCCACGTACGGTAACTCGATCCAACGCACGTCGTGCGAGCTGCCGGTAGGTTTCGAACTGGGATACCGAAAGATGGAGCGAGTCGGAACTGTTTTGGAAACCGTCCTCGGAGACCGATTCCGGTGGCAGGTCTTTGGCGAAGTCCCATGGCTCGCCGAGCAGATCCTGCAAGGCGTAATTGTATTCGTACTTCGTTAGCCGGCGGAACGACGAGTGAGAGTCACGTGCCCGACGCGCAATGGATGCGAAATGAATTTCATCGCTCAACCATTCGACGACCGTCGCCCGATCTTCATCCTCCATCTCCATCTCATCAGGCGGCGGCATCTCACCTTTGCTCAACGCCGCTAACACCTCTTGCCACCATTCGGCGTCTCCGCCATCGATCATGTCGGGATCGATCGCGGTGATGTCAAAGCTAGCTTCGGCGCCATAGGGACCGTGGCAGTCAACGCAGGCCTCATTCAGAATCGGTTTGATCGTTTGATCAAACACCGAGGCATCACGCTGCGAATGCTGACTAACAGCAGCCCTTGATGGTTTGAGATAGGACGACTTCTTCGCCCCCAACACTTTCAATTCGTTTAGCGATGGAAGGGTCGCCAACGTCAACTCAGCAGCTCGATCAGCGTTGGCTTCACGTTCGGAATCAGCCGCTTCGATTGCGGTCGCGTCCAATCCGGCTGTCTTCAAATCCGCAGCAAAAACTACCTCGAGCCCGCCTTCCAACGCGATGACACTCAATGGCCAAACCGCGACAAAAACGAACATCCAGCAGACGAGCGGAAATCGTGGAGGGCGACAGGGTAACCGCATCGAAAACCAACCTTTTGAATTGCCGCCAAACTTCTAATCGGCCCACGAGTATCCGGACCATTCTGTGTTCACTCAGTTTAAATCTATACAAGAAATCAACAAGTTTCATAAGTGAATTCGGCTGTTAGATTTCGTGTGAACAGGCCTACGGTCGACAGCCCTGCGCAACCATGCCCTGTTGAGCAAAAAGCGACCTTTCGAATCTCTAAAAATCAGCACGTAGATAAGAAACCAGATCGGCATACCAGCATCACAAAACGGTACATGAATGCATTCTCGCAAAAACCATCACCCGATTGCGTTTCGCGACAACCACTCGAGCGAGCTAAGTACTAACGAGCCTCTACGGTTCGTTGACGCAGATCGAGATCAAATCGGGAATGATGCCAGACGCACACTATGCTGAGACTCGCTCAAAAAGACCCCGACGCGCACAAAGACCGATATCCACCGCGTTGTATTCGTGCCTATCAATTTGTTGAGGATACGGCAAAAGAGATCAACAGCGGCGTGGTAAGAAAGCCAGATGAATAATGCACGCAAAACCGTGCGCCAGGTCACATCAACGCAACGCCGCATTATGAGCTTGACACTCCTCTCGATCACGGTCGCTTTCTGAATCGCGGGTGAGCCCGTCCGCGTCACTTCCTATACCTTCGACAAACTTACTGGCGTCCTTTTTTGTCGATAGCGGTGCGAATCAGTTGTATCGTTCAATCTGCTATCAATCCAAATAACCGGCGTGTCGGCGTCACACCGGAATGATCTCGCAAATGCATAGAAAACTTTTCCAATGGACCACCGAGCACTTGTTTCATCGCGTTTGACACACATTCACAAGTGAACGGCACAGCACTCGCGTCCGGTTTGGACGTAAGCAATCCATCCAAGTGCAATCACGAAACCGAATGAATACGCCGCTCCGATCGCCCTCGCAATATTCAGTGGTGCACGTGACAGGGCCCCCGGCGGCACTGGTCACGTTAACGATTCCGATACCGGCGACTTATTCGGCGAACATGCCACCAAGGTCGCCCCCAAACTCGACGTCGACACGCGTGCCTTCTCGCAACCTCGGCGAACACGAGTCGCGCTCCATGTTTGAGTGGTGGCGCCTTTCACGTTCGCTGCCCACGGTTACAAAGCGTTCGAGTGTTACGCGCCGTTCACGGATCTGATCCTTTTGTCAGACATGCAGTGGTCGGACTCGGGCTGCACACAAACAACGGCCGAACAATTGCTAGTCGCGATCGGTATTGCCGACATCGTTGTCGCATTCGCCTTACTGCTTATCCGTTCACGATGGGCGGCGTTTTATATGGTCGTGTGGGGTTCGGTGACGGCAGCGAGTAGAATGACTGCGTTCGGCTTCGATGCTTGGCCCGAAACGTTGATTCGAATTGCCAACGGCGGCGTCCCACTGGCAATCCTGATCTACTGGATGACGATCCGAAAGCCAGTCGCCCCCACGTCTTCATCCTAACTCCCGCCTCGCCGCCACCCTCCCCTCCGCAACACCACCCAAAACCGCACCGAGTTCAAACAAGCAAACCCAACCCCACAAAAACAAACCCCACGAACCCAAAACCCCGCCCCCAAACTTTCGTGTCGTTCGTACCTTTCGTGGTCAAAAAAAACGGCACCACCACGCCCGTCCCTCCACAACACCACCCACAACCGCGCCAAATTCAGGCGTGCAAATTCAACCACGAAAGAAACGAAACACACGAAACCAAATCCCAAAGCAACACTTTCGTGCAGTTCGAACCTTTCGTGGTCAACAAAACCGGCACCAACACGCCCATCCCTCCCCGCCGCAACACCACCCACAACCATGCCAAATTCAGGCGTGCAAATTTAACCACGAAAGAAACGAAACACACGAAACCAAAACCCAAAGCAACACTTTCGTGCAGTTCGAATCTTTCGTGGTCAAAAAAAACGGCACCAACACGCCCATCCCTCCCCTCCACAACACCACCCAAAACCGCGCCGAATTCAAACGAGCAAACCCAACCCCACAAAAACGAACCACACGAACCCACAACCCCGCCCCCAAACTTTCGTGTCGTTCGTACCTTTCGTGGTCAAAAAAAACCGGCACCAACACGCCCAGCCCCCCTCCGCAACACCAACCCAATCCGCGCCGAATTCAAACGAGCAAACCCAACCCCACAAAAACGAACCACACGAACCACACGAACCACACGAACCACACGAACCACACGAACCACACGAACCACACGAACCACACGAACCACACGAACCACACGAACCCACACCCCCGCCCGCAAATTTTCGTGTCGTTCGTACCTTTCGTGGTCAAAAAAACGACCACACATCGATCAACCGCGAACCATTCCATCAAAGCCCACGATGCCCGTGAGTTATTCGTTACCCGGATTCTTCCTGCCGGACGATCATCAACAGATCATCTAAGTCCGCAATCAGTTCACGCATCGACTGATATCGGTTTGCCGTTTGTTTCGCGATCGCTTTGAAAACGATCCGGTCGGCCTCGACCGGAATGTGTTGTTTGGGCGAACGTTCGCTTGGCGGTGTGGGCTGGCGCATGCAGATGTTGTCGAACGTTTCGTCGCGGTTCTTTCCGCGAAACGGTTCCGCGATCGCCATCGCCTCGTACAAGCACACTCCCGCGGAAAACACATCACTGCGTTCATCGATGTCTCGGTTCGCAATCTGTTCGGGAGACATGTAAGTCGGGGTCCCGATCAACTGGTTCGCGGGCGTCAATGTCGGCAGCTCGTAACTCGGCTCGCCATGCTCGACGGTCAGCGAATCGTCCGCCGGTGGCTTGCGACGTACCGGGGAAGCCAGGTATCGACCTTCGTCCAGCGCCGACTCACCCCAAACCTTTGCCGCGCCCCAGTCCAACAGGGTGACTTCACCGAAGTTGCCGACCCAAATGTTCTCGGGCTTCACATCGCGGTGAATCACACCTGCCGCGTGCGCAAACACGAGCGTTTGGCAGGTGTCGCGAACGATTTCGATCCGTCGATCCAGCGGGAAGGCTGCTGCCACATCCTCGTCACCCTTTGCGAGTTGGCGAAGCACCGAGAAAAAGTTCTCACCCGAGATCCGTTTCATCGCATAATAAATCCCGTATTCTTCGTCCTCCCCGATTTCATGGACAGGAACAGTCCCCGGGTGTTCGAGTTGCGCCGTCACTCGTGCTTCACGCAGCAGGCGACGTCGAAACGCACGGTCGAGCCGGTGTTCGGGCAACAGCATTTTCAGCACAACGGTGCGGCCAACGATTTGATCGTACGCGGAATACAACACGCCGTTTCCGCCACGAGCCATCTCAGTCAGGTCGCTGTATTTGGCGAGCCCCTGTGGCCGGGGCGACGGGAGCTGAATATCGGTGTTAGAGAGAGATAGCATCATTCGCAGGAATGGCCGCTTGTTGGAGTTAACATAGAAGTCGAGATAAACGCGGAAGCGACTTCAGATACGAAATCTGTTACTGGCGCCGCGGGCTAGCAAATGAAAACGCCCGCTGCCGCCGGTTCGCAAACAATGAACAAAGCCTCAGTGCGACGCGAGCCCGCCAGCAACCTCGACGCTGCTTCTAACCAATCGCTACCCGCAAAAGCATTTCACGACTCATCATCGTAACCGGCCTCGAGGTATAACTGGGCCGCTTCGCGATACGGTGGATCCCAGCCGAGTTCTTGTAGCAAATCACGTCGCTTCTTAAGGTACCATTTCGGATCGATCGAACGTCGGTTCGCTTCCAATAATTCGAGGGCGCGACCTTTCTTTCCCGCCCGTCGAAACATCCGATCCTGCAACAAGATAAACTCGCGGCGGTTGCCCTTAGTTTGCTCGGCAAGCCGTTCAAAGACGTCGTTGAGTTCGTCTTCATATCGATCCGGATCAGAAATCGGCCACGCCTCTCGAACCTCCGGCAACTCGCGATAAGCCAACGCTCGCCCCAACCGGTATCGCGTGTACGCGATCGCCCAAGCGATCGGCGTTGCCAACGAATTTGATTCGTCCGCAAACTGCGTGGACATCGCGGCCTCCAGTTGGTGGGCCAGTTCGATGGTGGTTGGCAAGTTTTCTTTGCGTTCATCGTCGTTATCTGTCACGAACAACCGATCCTGCATCGCAACCATGGATTGCCAAACGCTCGCGTCAACCGATTCCGGACGCTCCAATTCCCCTAATCGCGGCTCTTCGACCAGTCCCGATTCATCGGGTGCGTCCGCAGGCGCCGAGGGCATTTGTCCCGGCTCCCATCGGCGAAGCCACGACCGCCTGGCTTCGTATTCGCGACGCTCGCTATCCGAACGGGCACTGTGAATCTGTTCCGCAACCGCCTCCAACGTTCGGCCTCGCCAACGCTGCGCGGTCATCTGGTGCGAATTCACTCCGCGCGGCTCATCGGCCGCAGAACCAACGACCAACGACGCGATCAGCAACAACGCGATCCAAACACGCAGTCGACGGACAGAGCAAATACGGAGTCGAGTGTTCAAGGGGTTCGCAGTCATGCTGCGATTATAGGAACCCGGGCAACAGAACGCGAACGCGCTCTACGAGATCGCGTCAGCGGGCTTCTTCAGCAATGGTTCGATATATTGGTGATCGGTTTGAAACGGAACCGCCAACCGATTCCAGATGTTGATCATGGCCACTGCGATGCTTAGCCGACTGATGCCTTCTTCTCCGAACTCACGGACCGTCGCTTCGTAAAGTTCATCACTCACGCCATCGCCTTCGGCTAGCCGCGTCAGCGTTTCGGCCCAACGGAACGCAATTCGTTCCTGTTCCGTGTAACACGGTGCTTCTTCCCAAACACTCACCAAATCGATGCGTTCGTTCGTTTCACCAAACAGTCGAAGTTGCTGCGTGTGAAGGCTGACGCAAAACGCGCATCCGTTGATCTGCGACACCCGCAGTTTCACCAGCTCCAATAATTGCTGGCTCATCGGGTACGACGCCATGGTCGCCTCGACGCCAGAAAGCTGCTTGATCTCTTTGGAGATCAGTTGAAAGTAGTCGGCCCGCATTTTCTTTCTCCGTTTCCATCGATCGAGCGTTGATTCGTTGTAGAATCCTAGGCCCCGAGTGGCCCCAAAACAGATCCATTTTTCAACAAACCGCCAGAACCACTTTGAGATGCGATGACTCGCCCCCGAAAGGAACGCTTTGAGTTCGATTCGATTCAGTTCAGCACGGATTCAAAAACACCGGTTTATCAACAACTCGAAAACCAACTGCGACGTGCCATCTCCAGCCGGACGCTGCTCCCGGGAGACCGCGTTCCCTCAAGCCGCAATTTTGCTGCCGCCGTTGGCGTGTCTCGCAACACGGTGCTGGCCGCGTACGAGCAGTTGATTTCAGAAGGTTATCTGGAATCCGTCCGCGGCAGCGGCACGCGGGTGGCCAAGATGCCGCCGCAAGCCTTTGAGTTTGACTCGGCCACCGGTCCCGCGACTCCACGATTCGATGCCGCGGATTGCCTTTCCGATTTGGGACACCAGTTCGCAGCCGAAGCCGCCTGGATGCCCGCGGCAAATCCAAACCCGAAAGCGTTCACTCCTCACTTGCCCGCGATCGGCGAGTTCCCCCTCGAGGTCTGGAATCGCTTTACCAATGAACAGTCGCGGTGGTCCACCAAACACCTGACGTTAGGTGATCCGCAGGGATATCAACCGCTGCGGGAATCGATCGCCCAATACATGGCCGTCTCGCGTGGCTTTTCCTGCCACGCCGATCAAGTCGTGATCACTTCCGGGGCTCAACAAGCGGTGACGCTGATCTCTCAATTGCTGTTAGAACGAAACGACACGGTGTGGGTCGAAGAACCTGGCAACGCGCCCGCGAATCGGCTGCTGGATGTCGCCGGTGCGAACGTCGTGCCCGTGCCACTAGACTGCGAAGGCATCCAACTGCCGCATCAATCCCGCCGACACACGTCCCCCAAACTCATTTGCGTGACACCCGGTGGCCAGTGGCCGATGGGGATGACGATGAGTCTGAACCGCCGGCTGGAATTAATCGCATTGGCACAACGACACCAGAGCTGGATCGTCGAAGATGACTACAACAGTGAGTTCCGATACACGGGTCGTCCGCACCCTTCGCTCAGCGGCCTGGATTCCTCCGGTCGCACAATCTACATGGGCACATTCAGCAAGATGCTCTTCCCGGCGATTCGGTTGGCCTTTCTGATCGTCCCGCCGTCGCTAGCGAAGACGTTTGCCTACGCTCGTTTCTTGCAAGATCGCGCGTCACCGCCGGTGGTTCAAATGGTGCTGCACCGGTTCATCGAATCAGGCAACTTCGTCAAACACATTCGACGCATGCGATCGCTGTATTCGGAGCGTCAAACGGTGTTGTTTGAAGCTTTGCAAAAACATCTCGGCGGCGTCGTGGAAGTCGAACAACCCGAATCGGGAATGCACCTGGTCGCCCGCGGCGTCACGAAAGCAGCCGAAGACAAGCTGATCTCCGCAGCCATGCGTGCCAAAGTCGAGTTCCATCCCGTCAGCATGTATTCGCGTTCCGGCGATGCCAGCGGAATGATCCTGGGGTTTGCCGCCTTCGACAAAACCACGATTCAACGAACCGTTCGCCGCTGGGCCAAAGAGCTGTAACGATGACAAGGAGCCCAATTCGCACGCGACTCACGTTGCGGGGCTGCTCGCAATGACTACCGCGTGTACTTCCTGAGTCGTTCGAGATACAGATGCGATTCGACAAACTCGCGATGCTCACGATTCGTCATTTCTTCGAGCAACTCGAGCGCCGAGATGTAACTGGCGAGATTGCCGTTGGAGGAAATCATTTTGCCGTCGCGAACGAAACTGACTTGGCTGTCGTCTTGCACGACAAGTTCTGGATACGTCTCTTGGAGCAATTCACCTCCACCGATGTACGTCACAATTTTGCGACCATCGGCTACACCGGAGGCACCAATCAAGTGAGCACCCGCGCAATTGCTCATCGTGAAGTCGGTGGCGTCGCCCTTTGACTTGACAAACTCCACAATCTCGGCCGACGCGACAACCGCCTCCATGTCGTAGGAACTCGAGACAACGAGCACGTTGAGCTCCGGGCAATCGTCAAACGAATAGTCGGGCAGGACACGCAACCCGCTTTCCATCGTCACCGGCTGCAATGCCTTTGCGACGGTGACGACATTAAAAAGCTTCTTTCCGTCCTTGGACGGTTTGGAAAAAACGTCGATCGGTGCAGTGACTTCGGTCATTAAAACGTTGTCAAACAGCAAGACACCGATCGTCGGCAACGACTTGTCAAACCCCGATCGATTGACGCTGTCCTTCACATTCACCGTACACGTCTCCGCCGACTCAGCCGCGGAATGCTCGGCACAAACAGTGCCCCACGCGGTTCCAAACGAGATCATCACTACGACGCAAGCCAACCAAGTTTTCATTTTCATTCTTCTCTAAGAAACCGCCAAAGGGAACAGAGCGACCCACCGCTCTCATCGACGTCCATTCTCAAAACCAAGTGGACCTTTACCAGATCCACAATCCCCGAGATCGAGAGAGCCACTTTTTCCTTTCACGATAAGCGTCCCTTCTTAATAACGTCACAAACGGCGTTGGGCTTCGTGCCATCCTACAGGCGCTCGATGCTCCCTATGTGTTTGGACTTATCGAGGCAGCGTCGCACAAGAGATTGCTGCGCCGTATTGTTCGCAGGCAAACGATCGGCGGATGCAAAAGGCCTGCGTTTTGCAAGCTTTTTCCGGGTAGGTGATACCGAACTCGAACCTAAGAGCTTCACGATGTCGATACTAGCGAGGACGCCCCAAAACGTCGTTTCCATGGGACTACGCAAAGGCCTCGTTTCAGGAAGTTCCCCCGCCGTGTTTCCTGCAGAGAGAGTGAAAACCGGAATACGACGCCGATTCGCCAGCAAGGGAACTTTCGGCGCATAAAAAAAGCCCGCGTGTTGCGGGCTCTTTTCGAGTGGGCGATACAGAACTCGAATCTGTGACCTCCACGATGTCAACGTGGCGCTCTAACCAACTGAGCTAATCGCCCGACTGAGTTGTCAGGTAGCAATGGTCTTCGGACATCGACCTGCGGTCGGTCCAACGAAGCCATTTGTTTGACGGGTGCGTAGTTTGCGTTGGAAGTGCGGGCGCGTCAAGTGGCCCCAAAACACCGACAAAACCGTTAAAATCTGCTGAATCGCTGTTGACTCACACCCTCATTGAACCGGATACTTTGGGTAAATTGGGGTTGACGCCGGTTTGAGCCAGCGGATTCACGGTGCTTTCTCGGTCTTTTTCCCGAAACTGCTACGAATCAGCGGCCTTTCGAGCGTGACCTCAGTTTACGGACTACATTCGAAAAGGGGAATTCCGACGCCATTGTCGGCGAACCTTTTTTCATTTCTTACCTTTTGTGCCGGAACGCCCCCGGCCGGAGAAGATTGCTTTAGTGGCATTGGCACGACGAAACGTCCAACCGGAAACTCGCGATGCGACGCGAATCAACCAACAAATTCGTATTACCCCGATCCGTGTGGTGAGTGAAACGGGCGAACAGCTCGGAATCATTCCAACCGAACAAGCACTCGAAAGGGCCCGCGACGCGGGACTGGATCTTGTCGAAGTCGCCCCCGGCGAACGGCCACCGGTCTGCCGAATCATGGATTACGGCAAGTTCAAATACGACAAGAACAAAAAGAAAAACAGCGGTTCTTCGCATACCAAGACGAAGGAAATTCGCTTGCGTCCTAAAACGGGCGACGAAGACATCCGCACGAAAGTCCGCCAGGCCGAGAAATTCCTCGAGCACAAGGACAAAGTCCAGGTCAGCGTTCTCTTCCGTGGCCGCGAAATGGCCCACATCGAAGAAGGCCGCAAGGTCATGGAACAGGTCATCGAAATCCTCAGCGAACACGGCAAGGTCGAAACCAAGCCGCAGCAGCATGGACGCCGAATGATCTGCATGATCGCCCCGAAATGACCCCGGGCGAAACAGCCCCTCGGGCAACATGATACCGAGCCGAGACTCTCGGTTACTCGAACCGGCGGGCTCGTAGGCTGACGATCTCGTTGAGGTGTGCGTCTTTGCAGTGCCTCATCCGTTATGCCGAAATCGGCCCGGAACGTGGGCGAGTGAAGGAGATAAAATCTCCTTCTCGCTTCCCGGGCTCGTAAACCTCCGGCTCGGGCGGTGCCGCGAAGACGCACTCGCGAAACGACGCTCATCCCCCAATTTCGCAGCCGATTGCTCAATGCAAACGAAGCCGCAAGCAGCCTCTAACGCTGCGGCCGCGAACCGTTCGTAATGCGGAAAATAGGATCGACTGCATCATCTCGTTGACGAGGCGGGGCGATCTGTCCGAACACGGCGATCCCGCGTGACCAACCGCGTCAAGTTGACGCACCGTGGAATCCGATGTGATTCCAGGTCATTTCAGCATTTTTTCGAGAACGACGTCATTTTTCTGTCCGTCGGTGCAACAAAGTTTGCATTAAACGGTTGATCCAGTTTGCTGGTTGCTACAATTACCCGCAGATTCACAGTTAGTCGCTCACACGTCCCTTCTGGGGGAGAAAATTTAATGCTTGGTTTAAAATGGCGTTCGCTCCTTTTGGTTGGCGCAGTCGCATTGACCGCCACCACCTTCGCATCCTCCTCCGCTGACGCGGGTTGGGGTTATCGATACGGCTACGGGTATCGCCCTGCCGTTGCACCGGTTCGCGTTTACCGACCTGCCTATGGGTACGCCGTTCCTCGATACGTCGCCCCGGTACGCCGCGTCTATCGCCCCGTCGTCGTAGCACCGGTTGTCGCTCCTGTGGCGGTGTCACCCTACCGAGCAGGATACGGATCGTATCCGAGCTACGGCTCCTACCGGGCAGGTTACGGCGGGTATGGCGTGAGCGTTAACTTCGGTGTCGCTCCGGTTGGCTATATCGGCTACTAAGAGCGTCTGCCTCGTTGCCACGGGCCACCGTCGCTAGGCGGTGGAACACGCTCTGGCAAACGTAGATACCTTTCAAAACCTACGTCATTTGCAGAAACGCTCTAAGTGAACGAGTTCGTCGAAACGGTTGTCATCGGTGCCGGCCCCATCGGCATCGAAACGGCGATCGAACTGCAACATCGCGGCATCGAGACACACGTCTATGATGCCGGTCCCGTGGGCCACACGATCTCTTGGTGGGCCCCCCAAACTCGCTGGTTCAGCAGCAACGACCGCATCGCGATTGCGGGCGTTCCTTTGCATACGGTCGACCAAGCCAAAGCGAGCCGCGAAGAGTATCTGAACTATCTACGCGGGGTGGTGGATCAATTCCATGTGCCCATCACGACGTTCCGCCGCGTCGTTTCGATTCGGCCGATAGACGACAGCGCAAACACTGGCTCAAACGATTCGGACACCGGCGGCGGCCTGACAAACGGCGTCGCGGACGGGCAAACGAAAGCCGAGTCGGCCCTCGCCCCTCGTTGGCGATTGGGAATCAGTCGTCGCGCCGCCGCAACCGATCATGACCCGCCCCCCGATTACTTCCTCGACACGCACGCGGTGATCCTCGCGATCGGCGGCACCGACTTCCCTAACCGACTCGGGGTACCCGGCGAGGACCTACCGCATGTCGACGGATACCTTCGCGAGGTGCATCGCTATCACGGTCGCAACGTTTTAATCATCGGTGGCCGCAATAGCGCCGTCGAAGCCGCAATCCGACTTCATCGCGGCGGCGCCAACGTGACGCTGTGCTACCACCGCGACCAGTTGCCCGACGATGGAATTAAGTACTGGCTGCGGCCCGAGATCGAAGGGCTGATTCGCAGCGGGTCGGTGCAGGCATTCTTCCGGTCACGCGTCACTGAGATCACCGAGCACGCCGTTTCGCTGGAAACAACGGACGACGATGGTAAACCCCATCGACGATCGGTCGAGTTCGATGATGTCCTGCCATTGATCGGTTATCGCCAGAACACGTCGCTGTTTCGGCAACTTGACATCGTTTCGGACCTACCCTCGGGCGCCCCGCTGTACGACGCCGAGACCATGCAAACGCCACGCGCCGGCATCTACGTCGCGGGGACCGCGATCGGAGGAACGCAGAGCAGCCGCTACCAAATCTTCCTTGAAAATTGTCACGATCATCCCGCAAAGATCGCCGACCATCTCTGTCGCGAACGATCCTCGCGAGCAGACTCAAAGGGTGCCACACATCAGAGTCACGGAGATCCGGAGCGAGCCAACTCGCCGAGGGGCGACCAAGGATTACGCCAGCGGATTGAACTGCAACCGGAGAGTTGATGGGTTAACGGGTTGATGAGTTAACGTGATCGCTTGCTTTAACTCACGCACGTATCCCGAAGGGATCGAAGACAATAGCCGAAGGTCGCGTAGCGCCCCCACGGAGAACGAGGCCAAACCACAACTTCTCGACCCCGAATGGGGCGCAGAAACCAGCGGCGATATTGCTACGACCACCTTCGGGGTCGATTGCGTCGTCGTCACATCGATCCGGCAGTGTTCGCTTCGCTCGACTGCCGGCTAATCTCTGAAACGCCTTCGGCGTAGACCAGCCCGTCGGTGGTTATCACCATTTCTGAGTCGCAAAGTACTGGCAACGATTGCTGCTCTCGGCGAGAGCGGGCTACGTGACGATGCTTGGTTCGGCAAGCTGTTCTCGGAAACGAAAAAACGCGTCAGCGAGAAGAGACTTCTCACTGACGCGTTTCGTATTGCTAACGTTCGATCAGAGCGATCGTGATTTCATCGAGGCTTATTTAGCCGCCATCGCGATCACGAACATGTCCATGCGATCGGCGATTTTGCGAACATAATCGCTGTCCTCGTCGCTCAATCGGGTCATTGGCACCGTGCAGGTTTTGCCGTTGGCCTTGAGCAACTTGACGTGATCGTCACCGATCTTGATCAGGCGGCCTTCGGTGCGGAACGTTCCGGTGTTGTCGACCCAAGTTCGAACTTCGGTTTGATCAATCGCGGTCAGCGAGCGAGCCGATTGTGGCTTCGACACGGTCTTCTGCGGTGCGGCTTTGGCAACAGGTGCCGGTTGCGGAGTTTCAATTTCGACGGGAGCTTGCCCGAACAGGTCTTCGATTCCGGCGTCACTCGCATCGCTGGCAGGCGGATCACCGAACAGGCCATCGATTCCATCAGCCGGAGTTTCTGGCATTTCCGGTTCCGCAGGTGGTTCGCCGAACAGGTCGTCGATTCCGCCCGAGGCGTCATCCGGTGTCATTTCGCCTTCGGCGGGTGCTCCGAAGAGATCATCGATACTGCTGTCGTTTGCTGGGGCAGCCGGCTCTGCTTCGGCAGGGGCACCGAACAGGTCATCGATTCCTCCATCGTCGGCAGGCATTGCGGGCTCTTCGACTGCGGAATCGCCGCCGAAGAGATCGTCGATTCCGCCACCATCGGCTGGTGCGGGATCGGCTGCGGGCATGTCAGCGCCGCCACCGAACAAGTCATCGACCGATTCGGTCGCAGGTGCTTCCGGTTCGGCGGGCATTTCGAACGGAGCCTCGGCTTCCTGTGGCTCAGGGTCACTACCGAACAGGTCGTCGACCGAGGGCTCAGGGGCCGGTTCTGGCTCAGGAGTCATCTCAGGTTCGGGAGCGGGCTCAGGTTCAGGAGCCGGTTCTGGTTCTGGTTCTGGTTCGGGAGCGGGTTCTGGTTCCGGTGCCGGTTCTGGCTCAGCGACTGGCGCGGCAGGTGCGGGCTCGACGGGGGCCGCGTCGACGACCGGATCGGGAGTCGGCTCGGGAGCGGGTGCGGGCGGAGCCTGTTCAAACGGGCTCGGCTCGCTGGCCTCGTCGTCGCTCATGACCGAATCACCGTCGCTGCTGGAGGAATCTTCCGTTGGCGGCTTGGCGGCGGATGTCTTGCCAGCATCGGAATCCAAGCTAGGCGATTCGAAAACTTGGGCGTCTTCGAGCGAAGGGATCGACGAGTCCATCGGGACGACGGTTTCGTGCGGGATTACGGTTTCGATGGCAACCGATCCGCCACAGCAACCGGCATCCGTCACGGGTGCCGATTCGATTGCGATCGGTTCGGGGCAACAGATCGGCTCAGGAGTGCAGACGGGCTCTGGGCAGCACACGGGCTCTGGGCAGCAAACTGGCTCAGGGCAGCACGTAGGCGGCTCGGGGCAGCAGACCGGAGGGGCGGGGCAGGCGGGCTCGGGGCAGCAGGCGGGTGCGGGATCGCAGCCTCGCATGCGTTTGATCAGCCAACCAGCCGAAACGGGGCCAGCACTGAGGAAAGTGGCCAACGTGACCACGAGGGTCCAACGCATGGCTCGGCGAATTGAACGCTTCATCATTGTCTCGGAAGGAGTTGCTAAGGTCAAAAGTAGGCAAATTCGGCACGTTAACTCTGTGTCTTCCCTGACAATACTCACGCATCCTAATTATCAGGCAAGGGGCAAACAAGCATCAAATCCTCGGCAGTTCCGCTTGAGCGGGTGAAAATGAAGGAACTAGAACAGATATTCAGTTCGTAGGAAAAGCTTGGATTAGGAGGATTCGCCTCGTCACCGCGGCCGCTTTCAGTCAAACTAGGGCTGGCGTGCGAAAATGGGTTTCGCCGCCACACCGTCCCCCATCCCACCGTTCTGCCGATGCTGAGGTTCGTCCAAGGCCTGTTCTCGTCGATGAGCCTGGAACGCAAATGTTTGCTGTTCTTCGGCTCGGCTCTCGTCGTGCTGATGTGCGGGGCGTTCTGCGTCGTGCTGTTGCTGGCCGACCGATTCGTCAGCATGACGACCCAACAACAGGCTCGAGACGCCGCGGCGACGGAAATGATGCTGCTGCACACCAACGCCATCTACAACGAGGACGGCCCCTCCGACGGACAGGATCTCAAACGACAAAAAGTCGAAGCCCTTCGCTCCCAACTGCTCAGCGAAGATATCGAGTTCGACATTCTCGGCCTCGAAGATCCCCAACCGTTCGACAATCTCGCCCCGCCGAAACCGCCGGCCTCCGAAACCGAACGCCAACTCCTCGAAGAACTCGAACCGCTGTTCCGTGCCCGGATGGCCAACCGCCTCAGCGAGGACCAACCGGGACTCGCCCAACCGGTGAACCTGGCCGATGACGCCGCGATGAGTCGTATCGGACCGGGCAACCGCCCGCTGTTCAAATCGATTGGCCCGGTGCGAGGTCGTTATGTCTATTACGAACCGGTTTTCATCACCCAAGATTGCATCGCCTGCCACACGCCCACCGGCGCCACCATCGCACTTTCGCCGGACGTCGATCCCGAAATGCGAGCGGCTCAGTTGCCGTTTCGTGTCAAACGGGTCAGCATGCCGGACGAGAAAATCCTCAACGACACGACACAGATCCGCGCGACCGTCGTCGCGATGGCCATGCTCATCGTGGCCGTGACACTGTTTGTGCTGCACGCGATCGTCCGCTACCTCGTGCTGCAACCGCTGCTTCACCTCCGCGACGTCAGCGACGCGATCACGCACGGGGATACCAACCAACGCGCGGTGATCGATACCGAGGATGAGTTCCGCGAACTCGCCGATGCGTTCAACCGGATGCTCCGCCACCTCACCGAAACCCAAACTCAACTGCAGAGCGTCAACCGCGAACTCGACGCCCGTGTCGATCAGTTCGCTCAATTGAACCTGCAACTCTACGAAGCAAACCGATTGAAGACGGACTTCCTGGCCAACATGAGTCATGAGCTGCGCACGCCGCTGAACAGCATCATCGGGTTCTCCGAGGTGCTGCAGGGAATCGATTCACTCGAAGACAAACAACGCCGTTATGCGACCAATATTCAAAAGAGCGGCCGATTGCTGCTCGAGATGATTAACGACATTCTGGATTTGGCAAAAGTCGAAGCGGGCAAGATGGAGGTCCGCCGCAGCGAGTTCAAACTCTCGCGTTTGATCAGCGCCCAGTGCGACATGATTCAATCGCTGTCGGAGGACAAGAACATCTCCCTTTCCGTTGACGTACCAGACGAATTGCCTTTGGCCTATCAAGACCCCAACAAGTTTGGCCAGATCATCAACAACCTGCTCAGCAACGCGATCAAGTTCACCCCCGAGGGCGGCATGATCACCGTCAAAGTAGTCGACCTGGACGACGGGCGGTTCCGCATGTCGGTAACCGATACCGGAGTCGGGATCGCCGAAGAAGACCAACCGATCATTTTCCAGAAATTCCGTCAGAGCAAAAAAGTTCTCGACGGCGACGGCCTGACCCGCGAATTTGCCGGCACAGGCCTCGGGCTTTCGATCGTCAAAGAACTCGCGATTCTGCTCGGTGGCGAAATTGACTTCCAGAGCGAATTGGGACGCGGCAGCACGTTCTGGGTGACCTTGCCGTATCGACTCGGCGAACAGGAATACGACGACTCCCCGATTGCCGGATCGACCATGACGGTCAACCCGATCGCGGCGATGAACTGAACCTTCGAATCAAACCTCTCAATCGAAAATCCTCGTGTTTTCCCGATCCAATTTCCATCCCGATTGTCTGTGTGATTGCCAGGCCCGGTCGGCTGGCGTAAAAGTGTTTACTCTTCTCTTCTCCTCCCAAAACGAGAATCCAACTGCATGAGCGATTACGGCGTCTTCGGTGACGAATATTACGTCAACATGAATTTGTCCACCGAAATGGAACTGCCGCAAGGACGCGAATCGGTGTTGCACTATTTTGAACAGGTTCGGAAACGATATCCGACCATGTCGAACTTCTACTGCCGGGAGAAAGACGAGTTCGTTCTCGAAGAAGAAAAAGACGGCGGCACCTATCGCTGGGTTTCGACCGAACCGAAACGAATCAACAGCGGGATGGTCAATCCGGAGTCGTACACTGACGCGTGCGAACAGCATCATGCCATCTTGGAAATGGTGCCCTACGAGCTCTCGATCAGCCCGCTCGACTGCGAATCACTCAGCGTCATGTTGGGCTTCGATTTCGCGTGCAAAGGCAACCACAACGAGATCCTTCACGAGGCGATCGGCGTCGCCCCAGGTCTCGACAAGTTCACGAACCTGCCGTACGGGAAAATCCTGTCCAACGAACCCGCGATTCAGTTTTCGCTCGATGACGATTGCCGGACGCAGTGCCGGATCAGTTTCGAAACTCGCACGACAGCGTTCCAAGTTCGCTCGGGTGAGTTCAGCGAAGAACCGCTGAGCGTGTACCTGATGGTACGCCGTTACGATTCGCTCGGGGCGAACGAAAGCTATGCGAGCGAGTTCAATCGTCTCGCCGGACTATGCCGCGACCTCGTGGACGAATACCTCGTCGAATCGGTGCTGCGTCCGTTGCAAACGGCAATCGCGATCCGGTGAAGCCCGCCGGAGCGTTTCCCTGTTAGCGGTCGCCAGAGCCACCGCCACCGCCACCGTCGTCAGAGCCAGAGCCAGAGCCAGAGCCACCGTCGATGAAGCGACATTCGCCAGAATTCAACTCCGCGAAGCCTAGCGATATCAGCTATCTCTTTTTAGACAGTGTACTCACCAACACCTGGCCGTGATCTCGCGACGGGGGTCACTCGTCGCGAGCATGTTACCGCGAGGCGCGACTCACTCCGGACGCAGCACTGGGAACAGGATCACGTCTCGGATTGACTTGCTGTTGGTGAGCACCATCACGAGCCGGTCGATGCCGATTCCGAGCCCACCGGCCGGCGGCATTGCGTAACGTAATGCTCGCACGAAATCGTGGTCCATCTTCGCCATCGAGTCTTCTTCCTCGAGTCCGGCGAGCTGAGTCTTGAACAACTCCTCTTGCAGATCGGGATCGTTGAGTTCGGTGTACGCGTTGGCAAGCTCCATGCCGCAGATGAACAATTCAAATCGTTCAGCGATCTCAGGGTTGTCGCGTTTGCGTTTGGTCAACGGGCAGATGCTGGCGGGATAATCGATCACAAAGATCGGCCCTTGCAACGAATCTTCCACTTTCTCTTCGAAGATTTCGTTGCGGATCACG
Source organism: Aporhodopirellula rubra (assembly GCF_014192335.1). Classification (GTDB taxonomy): domain Bacteria; phylum Planctomycetota; class Planctomycetia; order Pirellulales; family Pirellulaceae; genus Rhodopirellula; species Rhodopirellula rubra. Next base: position 56,436 of record NZ_JACHXU010000021.1, read on the forward strand.
TCGGGGTGTTTGTCGTTCGTGTCGATTTGCAACTTCGCCGCCAAACTCATCACGGCGTCTTCATCGGTCGGATTGATACCGGTCGCTTTCTCGAACAGTTCCGCGTAGGTGGCCCGTTGGAACGGTGGCGTGAAATCGATTTCCTGACCGTTGTACTCACGTTTGTAACCACCACCGATCTTGTCGAGTGCATCGCAAATGATCCGCTCGGTCAATTCCATCATCGATTCGTAGTTGCCGTACGCTTGATAGATTTCGATCATCGTGAACTCGGGGTTGTGCCGTGGCGACAAACCTTCGTTGCGATAAACCCGTCCGAGTTCATAGACGCGTTCCATGCCGCCGACCATCAATCGCTTCAAGTGCAACTCGAGCGCGATCCGCATCGTCAATTTCATATCGAGCGCGTTGTGGTGCGTCTCGAACGGACGCGCCGCGGCTCCACCGGGGATCGTATGCAGCGTGGGCCCTTCGACTTCGCAGAAGCCACGATCGTCGAGCGTTGAACGCACGCTCTTGATGATCTTGGTCCGATCAAGGAACGTTTGCATGACACCGTCGTTGAACGCGAGGTCGGCGTAACGCATCCTTTGCCGCAGCTCGATGTTGGTCATCCCGGCGTGCTTCTCCGGTGGAACTTCCAACATTTTGGTGAGCATGAAAAGTTTTTCGGCAAACACGGTCAACTCACCCGTGTTGGTTCGCCCCAGCCGACCTTCGACTCCGACCAAATCGCCGAGGTCGAACAGTTTTGCGAGCTCGAAATCTTCTTCGCCGACTTGTTTCTTACCGATGAAGATCTGGATATCGCCGGTCCAATCTCGCAGGTTTAGGAAGATCAGTTTGCCGGCCGTTCTCGCCAACATGATTCGCCCAGCCACGCGGACTGTCGGGCCGACTTCCTCGCCGGGACCGTTGTCGGTTTTCCACTGACGGTAGTCCACATCGGGACTCTCGACGTCCGGCAGTTCGAGCGTCTCGCCTTCTTTGGTGACAAATTTGACTTCCCCGATTCGGGCTCGGCATTCGCCATTGAGATCGCGATCATCAAACCGCTGCCCCCACGGATCGATGCCGCGTTGGACCAATTCGGCGAGTTTGTGCCGCCGGGCCGCGTGCGGATCGGTCAAATCGGGGTTATCGGCGTTCGTATTTGGGGAGGGAGAATCAGCCACAGCGGATCGGATCGTTAAAAAAGGAGAGGGGCGGAATCAATCGTGCGGCACAGATTGTGGATTTCGCCGACGAAGGACGCAAGCCGACGCAGAACGCATCTGGCGGAGTGGACCGATTTCCGTCAAACTGCGTCCTGGCTCGAGAGCGCGGCGGGGCCCATCGCCCGCGTGATTCTCAGCATTTCTCAACGAATCGGCTCCCAAGATTCGTCCGCCGCACCCGTGGCACAATTGGATAGCGCGTCGGCCTCCGAAGCCGAAGGTTGTGGGTTCGAATCCCGCCGGGTGTACTCTTTTCAATCTGCGAACCAAGGCTGCCACGCCGGTTCGCTCAGAGTGCCCAAGGTCGTGGCGTCATTTTCGCCACGAAAAACGCACGTCTTTTGTAGGGTTTCTGCAATCGAGAGAGTCTCGGCGATCTCTATCGCGCCGGCACGGTTGAGCCCTCGCGACCCAAAATTGGCGAATCTCCGCCGAGACTATCGCGCTCTCGCCTTTCAGCCGCGCTCTAAGTTCATTCGCCGTTTGCTTCGGCTTCTCCGAGCCGGACGGCGAAAAATCATGCTCGGGTTAACAGCTTGGAGCATCTTTCGGTGACTCGATGCGTTCGACAACGTCCGGCGGAATTGAAAGCATCAACGATCGGCCGTTGTCCCATTCGACGTCAACCTGGGTCCACCCGCTTTGCGGGTACAGCCCCGTCAGAGTTCCGGTCGCTCCAATCGGGATTGGGTCGGGATCGTCGGTCATCGAGATCAGCCGAATTCGATCGCCTGACTTGAGTGGTGTCGTCATGGCTGAGTTCCTCGTTGGTGGCTTGCTGGGTCTGAATAAAAACCTGGCCCGCTGTCGGCCAGTGTGGTGCGTTTGGTTTGGCTTGGTAGCAGTTTCCGCACTCACGAAAAAACGCCCGCACGTTACCAATGTCGGGCGTTTTCGGCGGCGTTTGGGTTAGAACCCGAGCGGTACCAAAACGTCGGCGTCCACGCCGGCGTTTCGGCTTTCGTTCAAACCACCGCGCCGAGTTCGCTCTTTCGCAGAAGGTCGTACATTTGGATGAAGATGTAGTGTTCTTCCAAAAGCGGTCCTTCCGGTCCGACGTCCGCGTCGGCAATCTCAAGGGCGTCGGCGAGCGGTTTGAGGTTGTCCGCGATTCGGTAGAAGTCTTCGCGAATGGTTTGGTAGGTGTCCGCGTCGAGCTTCTTCATCGCGGTACGAAGAGCGTCTTGGCGGACGGCGATTTCTTGTGTCTTGGCCATGGTTGGTATCCTGTGCAAAGGTTTGAGTTATTTGCGGTCCGTTGCGTTCAGACACATGAAGCCATGATCCCGCGGAGAACTCAAGAGAAACTGGCAACACTCTGCCTCATTTTTGAATCTTTCTGGATGTCCCCGTGTGTGCGACACGCACGGCGTGTCGCGTTGTCGCGAAGGATCGGCAAACTGATGCCAGACAAAGAAACGTCGCGGTGGTGGGGCAACGTCGTGGGCCGTGGTCGTTGAAACGAAAAACGCCGCGGGGGAACACGGCGAGGAGTGGGCGGTTGGTTGGCACGGCCGTCTTGAATCTCATTCCGTTTGAACCAAGGTGTCGGGCGTTGCGACTTGCATTTGTGATCCGTCGACCATCGGGATGTAGTAACCGCCGATGGTCCGCCGGAGGCTGTCGAATACCTCAACGCCGTTGATTCGATCGCCGGCTTTGATCTCGTGGGCTTTGCGTTGTGTCATATTGGTTTCGCTTTCCGGGTTGAATCGTGACTTTGAGGGCCGACATACATGGAGCCATGAAACGTTCGGTGAATCAAGTCGATTGGGAGGTTTCAACGCAACATTGCGACGTTAAGTTCGCCCACATCTTTCTTTGCTCGGCCCAGTCGTGCGTTTTGGCAATGGGGCGGACTTCGCGTTCCAGGATCGCATCGCGGCCTTGGACGGTTCGCGGGAGGGTGAGGATTTGTGCTTGGATGTCGGGGGCCAGGTTGTCGAGCCACATGATTTGAGACATGCGGGTTGTGGAGATCCGACCGTAATGGGCCAGTTCGCTTTGGTTGATGATGACGCCGTCGCGGACAAGCTCGCGGCACCGGTGGGCTAGGGCGAGCAATCGCGTGATGCGTGGGACGCGGCCTTGCAGTTTAGTCGGGGCTTTGCCGTCGGCGAGCGACTTGCTGCCGTTGCGTCGTGTTTGAACATGGAAGGATCGGTTAACGGTGAGTTTGGAATTCATGCGATCACCTCGATATTTCCGGCGGTCAGGCTTTGCATGCCGGTGTCGTGGAACGTGATGCCAACATTGCCCGCGACGCCATCGAAGTCGACTCGGTCGACGAGTAACGAAGTGAGGCGAACTTGTTCGCGGGGCTGGATCGTTTGCCACAGTTCTTCAAAGCCGGCGAGCAGTCGCCGGACGTCGGCGGTGTCGATGGCCTGGGTTTCGAGCGTTTGCAGTTCGGCGGCGATGGCTTTGAGCCGGGTTTCGGCGGTGTCGATTCGTTTTTGAATTTCGGGTAGCCCAGCGACTCGTCCGTTGTTGGTTGCGTTAGCCGCAATCGCCCGCAACTTCTCGTGATCGTTTCGGAGTTGCCGTTGCAGCGATTTGCGTTCGGCTTCGAGGTTGTCGTGGAGTGATGCGGATCGCGATTCGATTTGCCCAATTGTTTGATTGAGCAGGTCTTCATCGGTGCCGATGGTTTGAATTTGCTCGACAACGAAACGTTCGATTTCGCCTGCGGGCACTGAGGGAGCCGGGCATTTCGCCCATCCCTCTTGCATCGCTGTGCCGCAAACGTAGTAGCGGTACCGCTTGTTGCCTTTGCAACTGTACGAGTGCGTCATGGGTCGGCCGCATGACTTGCACCAGATCAAGCCTTTCAACAACGCGTTGTGCTTGTTGCGAACGCCTGTGCCGCCGGAGTTTCCGTTGGCCTTCAGTTGCGTTTGGACTCGCTGGAAAAGATCGGTGGGCACGATTCCACTATGCTCGCCCTCGTGTGTTTCATCCTTGTATCGAATCTTGCCGATGTAGGTGACGTTGGTCAGCAGTTTATAGACCGCGTTCTTCGTGAAAGGTCGGCCGCCTCGGTGGTCACCCTTCTTCGTCACCCATTGTTTGGTCGTCCAACCGCGAGCTTTGAGTTCTTTCATCACCGGCAACAGTGAGCGATGTTCGACATACAGACTGAAGATTTGGCGAACACGATCGGCTTCGACTTCATCGACCAGCAGTTTTGTGTTCTCGACCATGTAGCCCAGCAGCGGCATGCCACCGGACCATTTGCCTCGCCGGCGTGAGGCGGCGACCTTGTCCCGGATCCGTTCGCTGATCATCTCTCGCTCGAATTGGGCGAATGAGAGGAGTACGTTGAGCACCAGCCGGCCCATCGACGTCGATGTATTGAACTGCTGGGTCACGCTGACGAACGACACTCCGTGCTGGTCGAACGTCTCGACAATCTTGGTGAAGTCGAGCAGCGAGCGGCTGAGGCGGTCGACCTTGTAAACGATCACGCAATCGACCTCGCCGGCCGCGATGTCCGCCAGCAATCGTTGCAATGCCGGACGTTCCATGTTGCTGCCGGTGAAACCACCGTCGTCGTAGGTCTTGGGGATGACTTCCCAGCCTTCATGCTTTTGCGAAGCGACATACGCCTCGGCGGCGTCACGCTGAGCATCGAGCGAACTGTATTCTTGGTCGAGTCCTTCCTCGGTGCTCTTGCGGGTGTAGATCGCACAACGCACGGTCGCTTTTGAGTCTTTCTTCATTTGGATTCCTGTTGATCGAGTTTGAAAAACCGGTTGCCGCTCCAGTGCGACCCGGTGACGTGTTTGGCGACGGCGGAAAGCGAACGAAACAGTTCGCCTTCAAATTCAAAACCGTTGGCTGTGACGCGAACGCGAATCTCGCGGCCCTTGTAGACGCGTGTGATCAGCGTTCCAGGCAGCGGCGACGTCGATGATTGCACGCCGGTGGGGAGAACTCGCGTGCGTTTGTCGGCGTCGCTCGATAGCCGCCGCGTGGCCGGCGAAGTGACTCGCAAGTCCGCTCCGTCGGCCAGTTCTCGGAGGCGGTTGATCGCGTCCGCCGAAAGACCACCTTCGACGTTGGCCTGCATCCGCCACACGATTCGGCGGACCAACCATTTGCGGTTCTTGGCGTTGGTCGTTTCGCCAGTGACTTTGGCGAATTGGTCGCGTAGCTCGCCGCAGGTCATCTTCTGCAATCGAGCGACCTCCTTGGCAACGTTGAGCTTCATTTGGGACTCTTGGGCTCGCGTGTTTCTTCCGCCGAGACGTTCGGCGTCGTGACACTGAGCCATGGGTTCGCAGACGAGTCAACCGAGCGTTCGGCACTTTCGGAAGAACTCTCGGGGATCGACCGCGACACCCGCGATAACGCTCGCAGGTTGATGATCGCGTCGGCCAGACAAGTGGCGATTTGTAGACGGCGAGACTGGGGTGAGGGCGTTGATGATTTGACTTTCGTGAGCATCCAAACTCGGGGGAAAGAGGTTGCCGAGATTCATCGGCGTTGGGCCAAAAGCTTCCATGGGAGGGTTGGTTGTTTTGTTCATTCGATCTTTGCTGCGGTTCAGACTTGGCCGTGCGAGTTGGGTTTGAGTTGTTCGCGAATGGGCGCGATCAGGTCGCGACCCCATTGAGTTTTGAACAAGCCGGCAAAGATATGGGTGCGAGAGGCTTCGACATCGAGCTGCGTGATGGTCTCGGCAAGAAGGTCGGCCGTGGGCACGACATGGCTGGTGCGATCCTTGCGATGCAAGGTGAGCCGTTGCAGATGCCGAAGTTCGACAAGTTTTTTGGTAGTTCGCACCAGCCGCATCTTCTTTCTTGTGTCTTTGCGAGTGGCCCAATAGGTCGGCTCGAAGGGCACGCCGTGGTATTCCATGCCGATCAGCCATTTAGTGCGAATGGGAAACTTCGCCATGCCCAATTCGCCAAAGACTTCGATCTCGGCGACCAAGCAACGTGCCAGTTCAAAATGATTTTTCTTCATGCTTTTCTCCAAAAGTCGGACAACGTGTTCCAGAAAACAAACCCTCTCTATGAGGACCGCTGGTTCGTGGGGCCTGACCTGAACGCATCCCGGCGGGAGGACCCGTTCGATCTTCTGTGTGTGTGTGCGCGCACTGCGAGCGCGCTCACAAAGGGGGCGGGCGTGCTCGCACCGCCCCTGGGGGTTGTAGGGGGTGCGCGCGCGGCACACACAGACCCGATTTCTGTGTGTGTGCGTGCACCAGCAAGTGCGCGCGCGGCATACAGAACCGCAATGAAATCCTGTCGGTGCGCGCAGTGATTTGGTTGCGCGCACACACAGCGACCACTTCAAAAATCGTCTTCGTCCGAAGGCTGTTTGACCGTGGCCAACCGAACGGGCTGGTTCGCACCGGACTTCCACAGGTGGATCAATCCGAGATCGACGGCTTCTTGCTGAAGCTCCTTCGCCTTTCTCTGAGACCCCATGGCATCGCCGGCACGACTGCGGACCGTCGTCATGCGCTGCGGTTCTTGACAGACAAACCGCTCGGCGAACATTTCGGCGGTCCATTCCTCTTTGGCCAACTTCTTCTTCTCGGACTTGCTTCCGGTTGATCGAGTCTTGCCCCTGTGTTCAGACTTCAAGTCTTTCGGTTCTAGCAAGTCGTCGGTGTGCCAGGCTGGGAACGACCACCGCAGGCACCGCGGTTCAATCGGAGGCCAAGATCGGACCGCGGCATCAACGACGACGCAGCCGGGTTCTTGATGATGCCGCAGGACTAGGTGGGTATCGGTCGCCCGCGATTGACTGCCCGCGCCGGCACCCACGTCGGTCACGGACTTCGCGGATTGGTTGCCCTTACTCGCGTGATGGACCAGAACGAACGAGCACTGCAACTCGGAAGCGTAACGGTCCAAAGTGTTGTAAAGGTCGGTGACGTTACCGTTGCTGTTCTCATCCGTGTCCTTCGGCATGAAGCGGTAGAACGCGTCCAGAATGATCAACTTGAAGAAGCCGGGTTTGAAGGTGTCAAAGTAAGACCGCAGCGAATTGATGTCGGGAAGCCGGCCACGCAAATTGTCGATGAACATCGACTGATTCAGGGACTCGACCGGGATGTCGCGAGCCCAGGCCACGCGGGGAATCCGATCAGAAGATGTTTCCGCATGCAGTTCGTTGTCGAGCAGCAAGACGTTTCCCTGGTGCGTCGGGTAGGCATCCAACCAATCTCGCCCCGTGGCCACCGCCATCGCCAAATCCAACACCAACCAGGACTTACCCAGCTTCGGCGGTGCGATCACGTTCATCGTTTCGCCGACTCGCAGCAAGCCGTCAATAATTGGATCACGCAAAACCGGAAAGTCGCTGAGCAGTTCGCCGACGGGTCTGATTTGTGGAGTGAATTTCGGGTCCTCCGAGCGATTGCCGTTTTCGTAGTCGCCGTTCGACGCTTCCCCGCGTTTGCAAATCTTCTCTGCATCACGCAGTCGTTTCGCAATTTGCGTGTCGGTCCAATCTTTAGGGAAAGGACGCACCCCTGCGTATTGTCGAATGCACCGCATTGCGTCATCGTCTGAAAGATCATGTTCGACGCACCGGCAACACGATACGAAAAGGCGATGCGAGCCGTCGCTGTGGTCGCTGATCTTCAACTTCAACAGTGATGCCAAGCAATCATCAAACGCACTGTTGGAATCGCTTGGCTGTGAACTCGTGTCGCCATGGTTTTGCGGCCAAAGCTGCTCGCAAAGATCTTCAAGGCTTCCCTGGCAATCCTGCACGTCGGTTGGCGAGTCACTCAACCTTTGACCGGTGACCGTGAAGAAGCGGCCTTTGTCGTAGACCTCGACCTTCCCGACCATCAGCGGACCAAACCCATCTTTGCGACATTGAGCAAACGATGGTTTGAATCCCTTCAGGAACACTTTCACGCCGGTCCCCGACGGTGAAACCTCGACATAAGTATCGAAGCTTGAAATGATGTCGCCGCCCCAGATGTAGTTGCCGGCTTCGTCCAAGCAATCGTCGATGTCCACGCCGGCGAACGGGTCGTCGGCGGTAAATACGAAACCGATTCCACTGGTTCCTGGCGAAGAATGAAAGTGCCGCCACGCCGTATCGAAATCCGACCAAGTCGATGAATCGTTGGTCTTGGCCAATCGACCACTGTGGGGATCGATCGGTTCCTTGGTTGGCCGGCCATCGCGATCGACGGACCTCCAGCACACCCACTGCGGAACCGATCGCAGCGAGGGCGGAATGTTCTGTATCGGATACTCAGCAATGCCGGCCGATTCGGTGGTTTCAGGATCAGTAGCCTGCATGTTCGTGTTTGTCCTTAAACGCGGGTGGAAGACTGGCGATTGCGATCCGCGTCCATGCGGTCCAGTTCGCTAGCGATGTGATCGAGGCTGGCCTGCGAGAACACGCGGGCATGGCCGGCCCAACCGGTTGCCTCGATGCGTCTTGAACGAATGACGTATTCGATGCGATGAACCTTGGTGTTCAACCGTCGGGCGATCTCGCCGACGGTCAACAACAACGGAGGTTGAGGCATAGCTTTCCTTGCAGCGTGTGGAAATACTTCGCAGCGGTTGCCGGTTAACGGGCAGGCGGCGAAGCCAAGTAAGAGAGAGACCAAAATCTGCGGAGTCATCGCTCGTGCGGACGCGAATGGCAGATTCAAAAGAAGCTCGGCGCGGTGGATCGCAGACGAGCGAGAAGCCAATTGGCTGAGTGGGTCGCTGATTGGTTGGCTGAGCGGCTCGGTGTTCGAGCGAGCAGAATTATGGGAATTGAAATCGGTTTGTCAAACAAAAATATTCGCTTGGACTTTCATTGCAGTTGGATGGATTGCGATGAACGTTTGGCACGGCAAAACACGGTGAAAACGTGCGAAACAAACAGTTCGAGCGGTTGAGCAAGAAAGCGTGCCCGCCAAGGTTTTGGCACGGGTTGGCCGACTGCTCGTTCGCTTGTGCTCCCACCAGCGATCGAAAAACAGCGGCAAACACGGGACGAATCGTGCTGCTCCGTCTCGGCACTTGGAATTCTCCGGTGTTAAGAAAACTGGCGTTGGAAAAATCAGAACTTTGCAAAATTGTTTGGCACCTCGAATCATGAAAAGACGGTCTCTCCCTAGCTCTAGACCTTCCAGAAAAAAGGGCGAGAAGGCGAAGGTGCTGCCGAATTTTCTCAAGTTAGTTTGGAGCGGTGAATATTCGTCCCTCCGCGGTTATCTATGCCGCATTTTGGAAAACGTGTTCGCTCAAATTGCGATTCGGTGAAAAGAAAGCTCCCTACCTCGGAAGCAGAATCGTTGTGCAGCACAACTGACGAAATCTTCATCTCCTTCCATTTTTTACTGCAATCGCGACAACTTTTTTCGCGAAGCTCGTACGGAACGCGAAAGCACAAACGGCCTCCTGGGTTACTTATGCAACCGATTAGCCCCGAATAGTGAATCTGCGAAATTTGGAGAAAGTTTTCGTAGAATGCTGTTCGGCTTAGGTCTCACTTTTCAGTCGTTTTACCGCTCAGCGTATTCGCCGATGTTGATCGGGCTCCCTCATCTAGACCTACCGGACCAAATGCTCGAATGACGAAATCGTTTCCGGATTTTCGATGAATCGTTGGGACGCAAAATCGCTCTCGTCTCTTGTTACCTATGCCGTTTGGCGTTGGGGTTGCGCAACAAACTGAAAATTTCGTGAGAACTACGTCATCGGAGGGCGGGGCGAGATCACGACTCCATGGAGAGGAACGTAAAGTGTCGGGCGGATATCGCCCCAAGCACACGACATGCTGGCGGCGAAGCAGGTGTCAAGATGGCCAGCCTCCATTCTTGTGAATGACCGACCGGGCTCTTGCGTTCAGCCATCCCATGAAAGCGGCATAGCGTTTGCGAACGGGATTCCATCTGCCGAGAGGGCCGTTTCACAGGGCCCGTCGCCCGTCAAGTTGGTGGAAAATCGATCCAACTGATCGTAAGCAGGCCAATTGGAGCTGAGCTTGCGATCCGATGGCGTGTCAGATCTTCTGCAGTCGCGGCGAAGGACTTGAAATGATTGGTCGTATTTTGTTTTTTCCGATCCAAGTGCTTGGATCACTTTACACCGGTTTGCTGATGTGGATGGCGTCACCATCTAACCAAGCCGATTTTCAACGTGAGGACAAATCAGATGAATAGGGCTGTCGTGGAAAAGGGTGTCAGTGAGTCGTTGGATAAGAACGCAGACGAGAGGACTCGTCCATCGGGCATGGGACCGATGGTGACGCAAAACGGCGTGGCGTTCCGAGTTTGGGCTCCCCACGCTGATGCCGTGTCAGTGGTCGGGTCATTCAATGATTGGGACGGGTCGGCGGCGAGGATGGAGCACGAGGATGGTGGAAATTGGTTTGTTGAAATCGAGGGTGCCAAGCCGGGCGACGAGTACAAGTTCGAAATCACGAACGGAGAAAATACGTTTCGGCGGATTGATCCTCGTGTCCGCGAGGTCACTAATTCGGTGGGCAACGGAATTGTTCACGATCCGTGTTTTGATTGGTCCGATGATCACTTTGTGATGCCACCTTGGAACGAGCTGGTCATCTATGAAATGCACGTGGGGACGTTCTTTCGAGACGGACAGGATGTGGGTGATTTGGAAACGTTGCAGAAAAAATTTAAACACCTCAAGCGATTGGGCGTGAACGCGTTGCAGATCATGCCGATTGCGGAGTTCGCGGGTGACCTGTCTTGGGGATACAACCCGGCTCACGTCTTTGCGATCGAGAGTGCCTACGGTGGACCACTGGCGTTCAAACGATTTGTGAAGGAGGCTCACCGTCACGGGTTCGCGGTGATCTTGGATGTCGTCTACAACCACTTTGGGCCGTCCGACTTGGACCTGTGGCAGTTTGATGGTTGGTCGGAAAACGACAAGGGCGGCATCTATTTCTACAACGATCACCGCAGTTCAACGCCTTGGGGAGACACGCGACCGGACTACGGCCGCGGCGAAGTGCGAGCGTTTATTCGTGACAACGCGATGATGTGGCTGGAAGACTACCATGTGGACGGTTTGCGTTATGACATGACTCTCTACATCCGCTCGATCGACCATGACCCGGCGAATGAAATCCCGGAAGGCTGGGGCTTAACGCAGTGGGTCAACCGAGAGATCCATGCAGCGTTTCCATCGGCCATCACGATCGCCGAAGACCTTCAGAACGAACACTATCTGACAAAGCCCGACCAAGAGGGCGGTGCTGGATTCTCCACGCAGTGGGACGCGAAGTTCGTTCACCCTATTCGTGATGTAATCACACAGCCCGATGACGCGGGCCGCGACATGCAGAAGGTCGTCGAAGCGATTCTGCACCGATACAACGGTGATGCGTTCCAACGAGTGATCTACACGGAATCACATGACGAAGTTGCCAATGGGAAGTCCCGCGTACCCAGCGAGATTGACGATTCGGACCCGGGCAACTACTTCGCGAAAAAGCGTTCGACGCTTGGTGTTGCGATTGCAATGACGGCCCCCGGCATTCCGATGTTGTTTCAGGGGCAAGAGCTACTGCAAGACGGTTGGTTCCAAGACACCGAAGAACTGGATTGGGAAAACGCAAGGTCGTTCCAAGGAATCGTGCGACTGTACGCCGACTTGATTCGATTGCGGCTCAACCGTGACGGCTACACCCGTGGTCTGACGGGACAGCATGTCGAGGTCCATCACGTCAATCACGCTGATAAGATCGTTGCGTTCCGGCGTTGGTTCGACGGCGGCGAGGGTGACGAGACGCTGGTGGTTGCGAACTTCTCGGCAAACACGTTCTCGAACTACCGTGTAGGCGTACCGTGTGGTGGTCGTTGGACGTTACGTTTCAACAGCGATTCTCCCGACTACAATCGCGAGTTCGGTTCCGAGCACGTTGCCGATATCGAAACGATCGAAGAGGGTTACGACGGACAGTCGCACTCGGCTGCTTTCGCGATTGCTCCCTATTCGGTTTTGATCTTCTCCCAGAACTAGACCCACTTTTGTTTCATGCGACGCCGAAGGCGAGGCTTCAAAACCGAGACCTCGCCGATGGCGTCGGGATGAACGTTGTTGAATGAACTTGATGCGCGCCTACCTTCAACAACTGACTTATTCCATCAGCGGCAGCTATTGGTTTGTGCCATCGGTGATGGTGCTCGCTGCGGTTTTGCTTTCGCAAGGAGCGATTCAAATTGATCGAGCGTATGGCAGTGATTGGATGGCGGAGTCTTGGTGGGCTTCATTGAATCAACCTGACGGGGCTCGGGCATTGCTGGCGACGGTGGCCGGTTCGATGATCACGGTGGCAGGTACGACGTTTTCGCTGACAATCTTGGCGGTTTCGCACGCGACATCGCACTTCGGGCCGCGGTTGTTAGACAATTTCATGCGAGATCGCGGCAATCAGATCACGCTGGGAACGTTCGTTGCAACATTCATTTACTGTTTGCTCGTGCTACGAGTGATTCGCGGTAGCTCAGAAAGCATCGACGCATTTGTACCCCAGTTGTCGCTCTTCCTGGCGTTGCTACTGACCTTAGCAAGTGTCGCCGAGCTGATCTATTTCATTCACCACATCCCGGAGAGCATCCATATCTCTAATGTGTTGCAGAGGATGAACGGGCAAATGCTGTCCAAGTTCGACGAATTGTACCCGGCCACCGTGGGCGACGCCTCACCTGATGAAGCACCCGTGTACGATTTCCAAGCGACACATAAGATTGCTTCTAGCACTCACGGTTATCTGCAGGGCGTGGACGAGCACAGTCTGATGGCGATCGCGTCGGATTCAAAGCGTGTTTTGAGACTCCGCCGACGACCAGGTGATTTCGTTCGTGTGGGAGAGCTCATCGCGGAAGTGGACGGCGACGCCGAGTGGAGCGAGACGGACGATGATCGAGTTCGATCGGCGTTTGCATTCGGAGCCAGCCGCAACCCGACGCAAGATGTGTTCTTCGTGCTCAATCAGTTTGTGGAAGTCGCTATTCGAGCACTCTCGCCTGGCGTGAATGACCCGTTCACCGCAATGCAATGCATGGATCACTTGAGCGTCGGGTTGGTTGAGCTGAGTCGCCGGCAATTGCCTAGCGATCATCGAGTTGATGACAAAGGAACACTCAGGATCATCACGACAGAAGTCAAGCTGGAACAATTCGCGACGGCGATGCTAGACCAGGTTTTTCCGTATGCCGAGGATGATGTCAACACGGCAAAGTACTACGTTGAGACGCTACAGCGTGTGATTGACATTTCGGACAATGCTGAGTTGGTCAATATTATCGAGGCACGCGTTCATCGGATGCAGAAGGCGATTGCTTGACGGTGTTTAAGCGACATCGCAAGTTAGGCGGTAAAGACTGCCTCTTTTTCGGGATCAGGCCAGATAACGGTCGGCCACCTAGGCCCGCGCGTCGCGGATTAGGGCGAGATAGAGGAGGTAGATGGCGGTGGGGATTGCGATGACAAGGAGTGACGATGCAAGTAGCGGATGACCTAGCACTGCTGGTCCAACGGTAACTCGCATCAACAATGCAGCCGAGACCAACATCGCACTGACGATCAAACCGGCGGTGATTCGATTGGCGATTTTGTGAACGCCTTTGAGCAGTGAGTCTTGATCTATCGCGTCAACCTTGACGCTCAGTCCGTTCTCTGAAACCATTTGCGTGATCCGGTTGATACGCTGCGGAAGACTTGACGCCAATTCGGCCGAAGCCCTTGAGTTGTTCATTTAAGTTAAGCAGGTTGCTTGCCTCGCGGCGGTAATCCAGTTCGATCGACAACGCAAATGCACGGCGTGTGCCACAACTCGAACTTCGCATTACTAGCGTCAGGCAATAGCTCGCGGCGATCGCTTAGCGATCAGCGTGATTGCTCGACAACCATCTCGACGCGCATTCAAATTTTGTTCAGGTATCTACACGCGATAGATGGTCGATTGGGGGCCGCGGAGCATTCTTCATAGCTACGGATCTTTTTGGTTGATCAACAACCACTCAACTTGTACCTCGAGATCTCTTGTGATTTACCGGTTTCACATCACCGTCGCACTCCCGATGTGCCTGCCGTGATCTGGAATGAAACAATTGCGGGGAAAATCAGCCATCGGGCGACCGGTGTATCGGAAACTGTTGGGCCCTTCCCCCATCCCCACACCGATAAACAGGTCAGATTTCTGATTTACTTGCACTTCGGCAACGGGTCGGACTTTTTCGAGCAAGCGAAGATCGAGTCAACAAATTACGTGTCGTCCGCGGCACGCCAAATGCATAGCGAGTCTCGCTGCGAAGCTAGTGAAGCTTCTAGTTCCTCCCCATTTAGATGGATTAAAAAATGATTAACTTATTAGCATACCGTCGTCGAAGCAGACTCAAGCTTATGGCCGCTACAGGCATTGCTGCGGCCAGTCTCTCGATTTCCGCGGTTCCGTCGCATGCCCAGGACATTGGCAAAGCAATTGCGGATTCGATCACAGGCGGCGCAAATACTGGGTCACCCACTGCACAAGCGGTCCCCCCAGTAGGCAGCGCGCCAGCGCAGTCTGCGGTCGATCGCGGTGTCAATCGCGCCATGCAAGGTGCTCTTCAAGGTCAGTCTCCGCGTGACGCGATTCGCACCGGACTCGGCGAAGCTGCACAGTCGGCGGTCGAGACGCCGATGCAAACGCAAAACCGGGATCAGCTTCAGCAATTCCAGCAGTTGCAGAATCAGCAGTTGCAGCAAGGCGTTCCTGGCAGCCAGCCGATGCAGTTGGATTCTCAGGGTCGAGCGTACTATCGAGACGCTTCCGGGCAACCGGTCTACGCTAGTCAAAACGGGCAAGTGACAGCTCAACAGAATCAATATTACGGTGCTCAATTCCAACCGAACGACAGAGGAGTTGGAATTCAGTCGGTTCGACAGGATGGTTTTGCCGGACGAGCTGGCTTGAATCAGGGCGATGTTATTTTAAGTGTCAATGGGCGACAGGTGCGTGACCCGAACGGATTGGTTCAGACCATGGATCAGATCGGGCCGAATGAATCGGTGAGAATGATTGTCGTTCGTAACGGGCAGGAACAGATCATCACAACGACAACTTCGGAAACTTACGGTCAAAACCGACAGTCAAAGTCGAGCTCGGCAAACGATTCGGTCAACGCGCGGTTGGATGAGATGCGAAAGCAGATCCAGAAACTGCAAAAGGAAGTTGAGTCGCTTCAAAGTAAAGTTGAGCATTTAGACGGAAAGTAGTTCCTTAACACCAAGGTTTCGTCTAGCGATGCTGAGTGGGCTCAGTGAGAGCTGAATGAAGTGGTTTGTTGAATCGAGTTCTTCTTGACGCCTCGCGTCAGGAATCGGCTGTGGCATTCATTAGCCGTTTTGGCGTTAGCCACGGTTCTCCGAAATCACCTGCCAAAACCGTGGCTAACGCCAAAACGGCTAATGAAAGTATCGCTGTCCAGCTAAATGCTGCGTCTTCGCTCCCAAGCCCGGCCTCAATGCCCCTAATCAGGTGGGAGTAGCACCTCATCGCGAGGGCATTTACTGGATCTGAGATGAGACGTTGTCGGGCATCGTTAGGGACGCGAAGAATTGCTGAAGTTTGGCGATATCAACTGGCTTGACCATGTGCTCGTCGAATCCGGCCTTGAGCGCCTTCTCGCGATCTGACAACTGGCCGTAGCCCGTCATCGCAACTAAATGTAGTCCCTTGGTGGCGTCAGTTGCTCGAAGTTTTCGAGCCAGATCGTAGCCGGTCATGCCAGGCATAGAGATGTCTGAAAAGATGACTTCGGCATCGTAGTCTTGCAGTTTTTCGATGGCTGCCACGCCGCTTTCCACGACTTCGACATGATGGCCCAGTTTCGTTAGCAATCGGGACATGATGATCGCCAACGCACGCATGTCCTCGACGACTAAGACCCGATAAGATCTCGATGGTTCAGGTGATCGCTGCACCAGCGTTGCAACTTCCGGCGCCTCGTCGGGTGAAGCGGCCGGAAGGGCGACCGTAAATTCGCTCCCTTTGCCAACGCCTTCGCTGTACGCAGCAACGGTTCCCCCGTGAAGTTCGACAAGAGTACGAACAAGCGTCAGCCCGATGCCGAGACCTGCCGTCCCTCGTTCAACTGAGTCCCCGACTTGCGAGAACATCTCGAATATATCCTCGAGACGCATCGGTGCGATCCCGTTTCCATTGTCCTTCACGCGAATGACAACATCTTCTTCCTCCTGAACAACGGACAAGACGATGCTGCAATTTTCGTTGCTGTACTTCGATGCGTTGTTGAGTAAATTGCAAACGACCTGCGTTATCCTCGCCGGGTCAACGTTGACACACAGGCCAGCATCTGGAACGTCAACATCCAGTGTTTGACGGTTTGCGTCGATTAAAGATTGCGAGGACTCGACCGCAGAATTGATAATCGTCGCGATTTCGACAACTTGTTTTTTCAGTTCGATTTTTCCACGACCGATTCGCGAGATGTCCATCAGATCGTCGATCAAACGCACAAGTTGATCAGCTTGTCGCTCCATCGTGAATCGCAGGTCTTCCACTTCGGCGTCGAGCTGCATCATGCCCATCAACTGCACCGCGTTCTTGATCGGCGACAGCGGATTGCGAAGTTCGTGCGCCAGTGTGGCGAGAAACTCATTCTTCCGTCTCGATTCTTCCGAAAGCTCGGCAGCTAAACGAGCCATCTCGTCACTGCTTAGTTTCTGATGTGTCATGTCACGCATGACTTTGCTGTAACCAATCAGGGCGTCCGCTTCGTCGCGAATGGACGACGTCATGCCGGCTGCCCAAAATCGGGCGCGGTCCTTTCGCATCATCCAACGGTCATCACTGGCCGAACCGGTAGCCGCGGCGGTCGCAAATTCGCGTTCCGTCGTACCGTCCTGGTTGGCCTCGGGGGTGAATATCAATGGCCGGACATCGCGTCCTAAAAATTCTTCTTCGGTAAACCCCAGCACCTTCAAGACACCTGAATTCCAACTGGTAGCGCGGCAATCTGTATCCATCGTGAAGATGGCGTAGTCTTGGATTTGATCGACGAACAGTCGGATGTGTTGATCGAGTTCACGGTTCCGATGTTCAAGTATGGTCCGTTCATCGAGGGCTTTTTGCAATCGCTCCCGTTCGCTCTGAATGATAGCGGCGTCGCGCTCCGCGGTTTCTCGACGCCTATGGACTGCGAGCATGACGCCTCCGACAAGCGTGAGGCCAGCGACCGTCGTTAACAAACCGGTGTACCAAGCGACGCGGTAGGTCCTGAGCGACTCGCCTCTGTGGTCCACCATTCGCGACTCTTCTACGCCTCGCATTTTGGCGAGAGACTCGCGAATCTGATTCATGGCGTTGTTACCGAAATTCCCAATCACGATATCACGCGCGGCGGCTAAACCGGCTTCGCTTCGGACATCAATCGTGGTGTTAAGCTCAGTTCGTTTCTGGGAAACGATCGACGTTAACTTTTCAAACGTCGAAGCGTGTCCAGAGTCGTCTTTGACTCGCTCGAAGAGCTCGCGAGTCAAATCGTCGAGTTCTGCGTTGGCTGATACGAAAGGCTCAAGATACGTTTCATCGCCCGTGATGATGTATCCGCGTTGCCCAGTCTCTGCCTTCGTCAGCGCTAATTCGAGCGAGTTGATTAAGTCGAGTGTCTTCTGCGAGTCCGCCATGACCGATGAGTCGGACCAAAGCCCGTGGATATTGCGAAGCGTGACCGTGCCGCTGAGGAGCAAAAGCACGATGACGGCACCGGTCCCGAGCGGTTCAGACAGCCGACGAAGGACCGACTTTGATTTTGTTTTGTGCAAGTAAGGCGCGCTCGGCTGTTTGAAAAATTTTGGTTTCGGATAGATGCTGTCTGAGTTGAGGAGTATAGGTTAGCGCGATTGGTATCGAAATGACCACGGTGCTGGGTTTTCTTCCCGATGCCCTGACTCGCCGGGTGGTCGATTGCCGATCATGCTGGACGGGAATCATCCGCAATCGGACTGTTTGATGGAGCAAAACGGCCTTCGTCATGGCTTGGTACGCAACCTGCTGCGGCAGTGGGGACCGTTCACCCGCAACTTTGAAACTGTTCATGTCGCTGATTAAATTTTGTCACTCGCTCGTCATCGCTGTCGCAATTGCGGCGCAGCTTGCGGCTACGCCGACACACGGGCAGGAAGCGGTACCGCCGGACGATCTCGCGACTGCGAACGAAACGATATCAGTTGACGGAGTGATCGAGGACGCCGCGATTGTAAAGCGATTGACGGCTGTTTTCAAAGCGACCGGGTGGTTCTCGGAAACGAACGTTCAGTGCGAGAGCGGCATCGTGACGCTCAGTGGTGTCGCCGACACTGAGGAGCGTAGGGAATGGGCAGAAAAACTTGCCGATCGTACTCAGGACGTTATCGCAGTGGTCAACCAATTGTCGGTGGATGACTCCACAATCGGAGTCGACCTCACCGGTAGCGCCACAGCGGTTGAGGCAAGTCTCGATGACATGTGGCGAGACTTCTTAACAAGATCTCCTTTGCTATTCGCCGCGCTCATTGTGGTAGTGCTGACTGCGCTGTTCGCGAAAGCGTTCGGTTGGCTGCTGGTCAAGTTGCTCAATCAACGACGGATGCGAACTTCGTTAAAGGATTTGTTTTATCAGTTGGCCGCAATAGGAACTTGGATTGTTGGTCTGCTGATCGCAACCATCGTTGCGTTTCCAGGCATGACGCCGTCGAAGGCGCTCGCGGTGCTGGGACTTGGCTCGGTAGCGGTTGGTTTTGCGTTTAAGGACATCTTTGAAAACTTCTTTGCGGGCATTTTGATCCTGTGGCGTTACCCATTTGATCGCGGAGACTTCATCAGTACAGGCGATCTAACTGGAAAGGTGGAAGAGGTCACGATTCGCAACACGATGATCCGTAGGCTTGATGGTGAGCTGGCCGTCGTGCCCAACGCAACCATCTTTAAAAACACTGTCGACGTGCTCACGGACCAACCTCAACGGCGTGTGAGGATCGTTTGCGGTGTCGCGTATGACGAAGATTTGGCGACGGCACGCGACGTGATTAGTGAGGCTGTCCAATCGTGCGAGACGGTCCAAGCAAAACGTACGGTCCAAGTCTTCGCCAACGAGTTTGCGGAGTCGAGCATCAACTTCGAGGTCGTTTGGTGGACGGGATCCAAGCCAGTGGATGTTCGCCGAAGCCGTGACGAGGTGGTGACAGCGATCAAGGGGGCGCTCGACAACGCCGGAATCGAGATTCCTTTTCCGTATCGCACGCTCACGTTCAAGAACGTAGCCGTTGCCCAGACCGTGGCTGCGGCAGTGAACAATTGTCCGGCTGCCGCAGTACACTCCACTGAATCAAGCAACGAGTAGTAATATGATTCTAGGAACCAGTAACTTTCGATCTCCGCGAAACGCTGCCCATCAACCCGAGACATCCGTTCGCGGATCCATACCGCCAGAGGAAACCCGAATGCCCGCCGTTCTAGTCGTTGACGATGATCGAACGATTCTACTGCTTGCCCAGAAGGCGCTTTCGCCGATCGCCGATGTGGTCACGGCGGAAACAGCCCAGGCCGGATTGGACGCTTTGAGAAACGGTGCGTTTGATGCCGTCTTGTTGGATATCCAATTGCCAGACCGAAGCGGCTTGGCGGCCTATTGCGAGATCCGTGAGATCGACAGCAAGTTGCCCGTCATCTTTATGACGATTGAGGCCGCAAGCAACACTGCCATCGAAGCGATGCAATTGGGAGCGTTTGACTACCTCGCCAAGCCGCTGGCGGTCGACTCACTTCGCGATTTGGTCGACAAAGCCATCGAGCAACGCAAACTGACTTCGGTGCCGGTGGCGCTGTCTGCCGACACCGTAAAAGCAGGCGACTCGAGCGAACTGTTCATCGGTCGCAGCAAAGCGATGCTGGACGTGTTCAAGGACATCGGCCGGGTCAGCAAGCAAGACGTGCCGATTCTAATCCGCGGTGAGAGCGGCACTGGCAAGGAATTGGTGGCACGTGCATTGTTCCAGTACAGCCATCGGTACGACGGTCCATTCTTGGCGGTCAACTGTGCGGCGCTGCCCGATAACTTGCTAGAAAGCGAATTGTTTGGTCATGAGAAGGGCGCGTTCACGGGTGCGGAGTCACGACGTATCGGCAAGTTTGAACAGTGCAATGGAGGCACATTGTTTCTGGACGAAATCGGCGACATGGCTCCCACGGTTCAAGCGAAGGTGCTGCGTGTGTTGCAGGATCAACGCTTCGAGCGAGTCGGTGGTAACAATGAGTTGACGACTGACGTGCGAATCATCGCGGCGACAAACCGCCCGCTCGAACAGATGGTGGAAGACGGCGACTACCGCGAAGATTTGTTGTATCGTCTCAACGGCGTCACGATCGAATTGCCACCGCTGCGCGATCGCAAGGACGATGTAAAATTGCTGATCCAGCATTTTCTTCGACAGGCAAAGGTGGAACTGAAGAAGCCAACACTCGAGGGACTTGCGCCGGACACTCTGGATTTGTTGACGGCATACGATTGGCCGGGCAACGTACGGCAATTACGCGCCGTCATCCGCCGCTGCGTGCTGGATGCGTCGATGCCGGTGATCTTCTCCGACGTTTTACCGAAGGAGATCCGGCGACTCGACCCGAAGCACGTCGATAGTTCCGCAAAGCCTGTGAAGTCGCCGGAAACGGGAGCGGGTTTACCTGCATTGGTGAAACGCTTGCTCGCAGAAAAGTCCAGCAACATCTACGCGGAGTCGATGGAGTACATGGAACGCTATGTGCTCGTTGAAGTGTTGAAAGCGACCGAAGGCAATCAGAGCCAAGCCGCAGAGGCCTTGGGGATCACCCGCGGTAAGCTTCGCGACAGGATCAATAGCTATGGGATCGTGCTTGAGAGCGGCGTCTCGTTGCAAGGCGATGTTTAACCCGTTGCCGCTATCGAGGCTAGGGAAACCAGTCATCTGTCTTCGGTGTCGGGTAAAACGCATTCCGAAATTTTAAAACTGAATTACCAATGGAGAATAAGGTGACTGAAGAGCAAAGAACTCGTTTCGCGGAGGCACTGCAGCGACTCGCAGGCGACGAAGATTTGCTGATCGCGATGGGAGCGATGGTGCTGGACGATGCGCCGGTGGTGATGGCAGAATTGCAGCAACAGATCCAGGCTGGTCAGCTTTCGCAAGCCGCATCGACTGCGCACAAACTGAAAGGACTGCTAAGCACCTTCGATGTCGGCGGTTGCGTACTGACGATTCAACAGATCATTACGGCTGCCAAGGCGGACGACCTCGCTGAATGCGTTCAATCCTGGTCGAAGTGCGAACGCGAGGCGAACGAGTTGCTCGCGGAAGTTCGCGGAGTGGTCGATCCGGTGTCAACGTGAGCGGCGCGCCCCATGATGAACGAAGCAATGATGGTTCGCTGGTCGCTTCCACGTTGACCATCGCATGGAGCATTGTGGGCGTCGTTGCCGCACTTGCGTTGGTCATTGTAGCTCGACACGTTTTCATTCTGATTTTTGGAGCCATCCTATTCGCGGTGGTTCTCAATCGTATCGCATCGAAATTGTTGGCATGGGTGCCGATTCGCTGGAGCCGTTCGATAATGGTCGGCATCGTGTTGATCCTTCTGGTCGTGCTGTTGATCGCTGCGGTCTTTGGATTGGCAGGTTCGATCGTGGATCAATTGGATTCCCTGACCACACAGTTGACGGATTCAGTTTCGCGAGTTCGCGAAGCGGCCCAGTCGCATCCGCTTTGGAAACGTGTCCAGAAAAGCGATGTGGGACTGAGTTCGCTGTTACCGAGTTCTGGTTCGTCGATGGGCATCGCCCAGACTTTTTTCTCGTCCACGTTTGGGATTGCCACCGACGTGTTGATCCTGTCGGTGCTAACGGTCTATTTTGCGATATCGCCATCCGCTTACCGCAAACCGCTGATTCGATTAGCTCCGGTGCCTTGGCGAGAACGACTCGACGAAATGCTTCGGCGATCTTCTACCACGCTTTGGCACTGGATGCTCGGTCAAGCCGTTTCGATGACGGCGGTGGGCATCGCGTTCGGAGTCGGGTTGTGGTTCTTGGACGTTCCAATGGCTATTCAATTGGGCCTGTTCGCTGGTTTAGTGACCTTCGTGCCAACGATCGGCGGGATTGCGGCGGTGGTGCCCGCGATGTTACTCGCATCTGGCGAGGGGGCGTCGAATGTCTGGAGCGTGCTGGCGTTGTATGCGGTTGTTCAATTCGCAGAGAGCTATCTGTTAACACCGATGGTTCAAAAGCAGCAAGTCAACTTGCCTCCTGCGATGGTGATTCTTTCGCAAGTGATCATCGGATTGCTGCTAGGATTTTGGGGCGTCGTCTTTGCTACGCCACTGTTCGCGGTTGCCATACTCTGGGTGAAGGAACTTTACGTGAAAGATTGGCTTGAAAAGGCGGACGAGGTTGCCGCACCAGCTTCGCCTAGTGCATCGGGTTAACCGATGTCTGTTCGGATGATTCGCTGCGAACGCGGCGACGTCTTTGACTTCGGCTTGAGTGCGTTGGACTCAACATCAATCCAGGATTGCGGCGAATCGACGTCGACGACGACCGGATCATCGAGCGATTTGAGCACGGAAGCTTGGAACGAATCTTTATCAAGCGGCTTCGCGACGAATGCACTCGCTCCAGCACGCAGTGCAAGGTGCTGCACATGATCGTCATCCATACTGCTCATCACGACAGCCGGAATTCGGCAGATCGCAGAACCCGGGTCGGTGCGCATGCGATAAATCAAGTGCAGGCCACTCAGTTCAGGCATGTCGATATCGGTGATTAGCAAGTCGGGCTTCTGCGTCCGCACCGATTGCATGGCAGCAGCACCGTTGACTGCAACAATGCATTCAAAATTCATTTCGGTCAACCACTTGACGACCTGTTCACGAATCGACCGCAAGTCGTCTGCAACGACGACTCGTCGTTTAGGCCGTTGTTCAGCTTGAATGTTCATGGCGAAGTCTAGAGTTTCACCGTAGCATTGATGTCTTTATCAACGGTCGCCTGTTCACCCGCCAAGTACGCCTTACCGGCTCGCCACAAATACTTGATGCCTTCCAACCCTGAATTGTCCCAGTACTCGCCTACGTTCGGATCGACTTTCAGAAGTATCAATGATGGATCGTCCTTGCCTTTGGGAAACCAAACTCGCCAAGCTTCCTTCCACATCGAGCTTACCAAGCTACGATCGTCATGAACGCTCGCGGTCCCCGACAAGGTCACGAACTTATGACCGCCCTGCATCGTCACTGCAACTTGGGGATCTTTGATCATCGCTGCGATCTTCCCCGAGTCGCGGTTGGTCGCAAACCACATTGATCCGTCATCGTCCAGCCGCGCCACCGCCATGGGCCGAGCGTCGAATCCCTCGGCCCCGTGCGTCACAAGCATGACGGTATCGAAGTCCTCCAGCAGCGACATTAATTTTTCGTTGGTGTTCATCTCGATTTCCTTGAAGTGAAATGTGTGTGAGATGAAGACTTTCACGCAATCCACGTGCCGTTACTGATTGCCCCATCTTCGGAAGGCTCCGAGGCGATGCCGAATCCACATCGAATCGGTCACATCTTGTTGCGCCGCGTCCTTTCCCGTTGGTCGTGGAGGGTTTGGCACACGAAATGCATCACATATGCTCCGCTTCGTCGCGCGGCGAAGATAAAACCCTCCCCTCCAAGCTGATGGAAAATGATGATGAAATTTTCAATGATGGCCCTGGCCCTGATGACTTGCTTTGCGGTCGCCGGCTGCGACGAAAGCGTTCTGGATGAACAGGCTGACCGCGTTCGCGACGTCTCGCAAGAGCAGGCGGACGGTGTCCGAGACATGACGCAGAACGCTGCCGAGGACATCCGTGAAGGCTCTCAGGAAAAGGCCGAGATGATTCGCGAACGCTACGACAATGCGTCTAACAACGCTGAAGCGAAAGCAGACGCGATCGAAGAGCAGGGCGAAGCTGCTGCGGACAAGATGGAAGACCGTGGCGAAGCCAAGGCGGACAACCTGGAAGAGTACGGCGAGCAAAAAGCTGATGCCTTGGAAGCTCGTGACGAATAGATCGCCGGCAGGAATACGTATTGCATTTTGGTCTAACCCGATCCCGCAAGGCTGACTTCCTGTTGGAAGACTCACAGCGGGTTTCGGGTTGATCGACCTCCACTGTTTTGAGTTGGTCCAATGATGAGTCCGCAGGCCGAGGAGACGTGGCGTGCTCAGTTGTCCAACCTTTTAATGCAGTGGGCTTCGCACGCCGACGACGTGGCGGATATCGCATCACGGCGGTTGCGTAGACGGTGGGGACGCAGTGGGATTCCGCAGATCCAAGCTTATACGGGGTATCGTTCTGACATCGGAACGCACGTAAGCGGTCGAGTGCTGAACAACCCCGTGGGCTCACCGGATTTTACCAGCAACGACTGGTGGGATAACCTCGTTGACAGTTATCAGCGATTTGCGAGCGACGAGGTGCCCAACGTCGAACTTGAAGTGATTTTCAATGGGCAAGTCATCCGCTGCGAGAGCGACGAAGAAGGGTATTTTCACGCAGTTGTTCCGGATGCTGGCAAGAACGATCCCCGACCATTCTGGTCCAAAGCCTTGATCCGCATCGTTGAACATGCGGATGTCGATCCAGATTCCTCGACGACGATCGCCCGCGTTCTCACACCACTCAGCACTGCCGAATTCATGGTCATTAGCGATGTCGACGACACGATCATGCACACCGGTGCGACGGAATTGTTGACGATGGCGAAGTTAACGTTCTTCGCGAATGCAAAAGCGAGACTTCCTCTTCCGGGCGTGGCAGATCTTTATCAACGTTTGCAGCAGGGCGGAGAACGTTCACAAAAACTACGAAATCCCATTTTTTACGTTTCCAGTTCACCTTGGAATCTGTTTGATCTGCTCGAGGATTTTTTGGAGATCAATGGATTGCCTGACGGGCCGATACTGCTTCGCGACCTCGGGATCGACAAAGACAAATTTCTCGCCAGCGGTCACGATCACAAGCTTGAAAAGGTCCGCGCATTGATGCGTGACTATCCAAGTTTGCCCGTGGTCCTCTTCGGTGACTCGGGGCAGGAAGACGCGAGGCTGTATGCACTCGCAGCAGCGGAGTTCGGTGAACGAATTCGAGCTATCTTCATTCGCGATGTTGACCCGGGAATCGCCACCCTATTCGACAACAACGTCGAGCCGTTTATACGGCATGCCGCGGCGGCCGGTGTGCCGATGTATCGAATCGAGTCAAGCGATGAAGCCTCGGAGAGACTGAAGGCATTGAGGTTGCTACCAGAATAGACCACCACTACTAAAATCGTTCTTACCAAACTGCTCCGGCCAACCAGCGCGCCGACGGCTGAGTTCGCGGTGCTGGATCGAACTCCAAGGTTCAAAGAATGACAAAAAAGAACATCGCCGATGACAACGAGGACCAGCCGCTGTCGCCCAGAATGCACGGCTAGCCAAGTTCAAGTTGACGTTCTAAACGATGATCGAATTCAGAGAACAAGTTTAAGACGCTGGGACGCTCGAGAGCTTCCTGAACTCGACCTACGCTCGAGTTGAGTTGCAATGGCACATCGAGTTCTTTCCCGGAGGCGTTACCGGGGCGTGCGACAATTCTCGCCGAAGCCGTCGCACTCGTCTTCCAGCCTTTCACTCCAGCAAGAGCGTCGCTGATCGCTGCCCGGACGACCCGCAGATCCATCCCCGCAAACGCGGATGCAAATGCAGCGTTCACGACCGCTGGAGACGTGGTCGCTGTTTCAAATGTGCCGCTGCGAAGACAACGATCCAACGTTCGACCTAACAGAACCATACGCATCACTTCCAACGGAACACCCCGCACGGATGTGATGATGGATGTCAGTTTGCGAACGGGGAATAGCAGCAGTTTTAGCGGAGCCTTTACAACAACACCAACGCAGCCCGTCAACCAGCCGCTATTGACAGCGTAGAGTGGCTCCAGCGACTTCATGGTCTGTTTCGTGTCATGATTGGCAAGCGTCCGTGATACCACGAATCGCCTGCACCGATCTCGGACCAGATCGTCAACGAAGGGTACGGGGATGAATCGGGCGGACGCCGACACCAGCCCGGCAAGGATCCACTCGTGCATGAGTGAATCGGCGGCTTGGGATGATCCATTTGTATGGTTTGGCATTGTCAAATTTCTTGGAATAAGAATTAAGTGGGCATTGCCTTAGGCCGGGTATTACTACAAGTCGACGCGCAGCGAGTGAACGAACTGTAACTTGGGGACCACGGCGGGCACAAACACCTCGGGGACTAAATCCAATAATCCCATGTCGCGATTGAATTCGTTCGCCATCACGCCGACCCTCGCGTAAGCTCGAATGAGGCCGTCAAATGTGTCGAGGTCCAAGTTTGTCACACCGAAGTGATTGGCGGTAGCGAGCACGGTGAGCATGTCGTGATATGCGCCGAAAGTCTCGGCAAAGTCTTCCCAGGGATGCATCGACGCATAAGCGGACACGAATTTCGTCGGCCAGTCTGCGGGTGGTCCTTGGTCGTAGTAACCCTGCATCGCTGTCGAATACTCTGGATTCCTCTCATTGCCAAATAGGTCGTGAAATTCTTCGCTGCGGTGGTCAAGGACGAGCCTTTCCCAAAAGTAGTGCCCTAGTTCGTGCCGTAGATGGCCAACCAGCGTTCGCTGGGGTTCACCAAAATTCACGCGAGCGATCTCACGGGCAACACTGTCGGCCTCGCGGATGTTGATCGTAATCCGACCTGCCTCGTGGCCGGTCATCACCGACACGCCAACGTCCGCCTTAAACTCAAACGATAAACGAGGCGTGCCATCGTCGATTGGAAAGCCACTACGCTCCATTGAGTACAGAACCCGCTGTTTCGCACGCTCGAGTCGTTTCCACAGGTCGATGTTGCCCGGCACACTCAAATCCGGCAGCACCGTCGTCAGACGGCAGTAATCGCACAACGGCGAGGACTCCGACGGGTCAAACAGAACCAGGCGATTGCAGATGCCATGTTCAACTGCGTTCTTGCATCGGGAATATGCATTCGTGCAAGACTCTCGGCAACATTGCACGTCACCGGTCAAACCGACCTCCAGTGTCGTCAGCTCATCGCAACTCGGACACATCGCCACCGATGCGCCGCAGCTCAGGCAGCGATCATTGTGAAAGAACAGTTTGCTGCCGCACTGGCACAGGTATGTTTTCAACGGTGACTTTGCTTTAGATGTGACAAGGACTTACGCGATCTGCGATAGGGTACCGCCGCACTGATCGCACCGGCATCCATCGACATCTTCCGCATCGTCGCCAAAGTAGGCTTGAAGTTGCTTCCAACGGCACGTTGTCGATTCCGCGAACTCGACCATACGCTGGACGGCAACCCTGCGATCTTCGCAACGTGCCTCGGTTGCGAGGGCCAACAGATCCGCCGCGTCGTAATCGAGCGTTTGCTCCAGGACGCGCCACCGTCCACGTCCCGCCGGTGCGACAATACCGCGTGACGCCAACAAGTGAAAGCTGTTTCGTAGCTGCGTTGGACCCAGAGGGCTAATCGGCTTCAAGTCGCCGACGGCGACCGTTTGGTCATCGTCACCAAAACGCTCGACGCCGCTGACTAGCGTGTGATGGGCGGTAATCAGCAGCGATGATTCGGTACCGCCGCCAGCGAACATGCGTTGTAAATCAAGATCGTTGCGGTCGTAGATCAGCGTGCACCGCGCGATGTTTCCATCGCGACCGGCGCGGCCGACTTCCTGATAGTAGGCCTCAAGCGAACCCGGTAACTTGTAATGAATGACCTGACGGATGTCAGATTTGTCGATTCCCAGACCAAATGCATTGGTGGCAAAGATGACAGACGGTTTTCCATTCATAAATTCGTTCTGGGCAGACTCGCGGTCCGCTTTCCGCATCTTCCCGTGATAGCACAAGCCGTCAAACTTCGCGGCCAGAGACTCCGCGATCTTCGTGGTCGCACAGTACACGATTGCCGGTTCAGTACGTTCCAATTCGCCTTCGATCTTGAGTGCCCGTTGCAGCAAAGACAACTTCTCGTCGGCCGAGTGGCTGCGGCACACTTGCAGCTTCAGGTTCGTGCGAACCACGCCACTCCGGACGACCGCAGGATTAGAAAGCTGAAGTGTTTTCCTAATTTCATCGAGCGTTTTCTCGCCGGCAGTGGCTGTCAATGCGATCACGGCTGGATGGTATTTTCCTTCGGACAACTTGCCACGAACGTACGGCAATGCCAGATAATCCGGTCGAAAGTCGTGTCCCCATTGGCTGACGCAATGTGCCTCGTCGACAACGATCAAGCCGACGCCGACCTCCGCTAACAGATCGCAGATGTCGCTACGTTGAAGCCGTTCCGGCGTCGTGAGCACAAACTCAATCTTACCACTGCGGACCTGGTCTCGTGCGTCGGCAATCTGTTTACGTGTCCGTGTACTGTTCAAAATAACGGTCGGCAATCCGAGTGCCTCAAGATGATCGGCTTGATCTTTGGCGAGTGAGATCAACGGGCTGACCACCAAAGTTGCACCTTCACGGACCATGGCAGGCAACTGGTAGCACAGGCTCTTCCCCGATCCAGTCGGTAAGACCGCAATGGTATCGCGTCCGGCGATGATAGCCTCGCAAGTTTCCCGCTGGCCCGGACGAAACTCGTCAAGGTGAAATGTATCGTGGAGCAGTTCGGTGATCAGATCTGTCATGGAGGCGATTACTTGATGAGGATGGGTCGGTGAGGTTGGTCGACACGACGCACTTCCACGCCGTTGAATCGACGATCAAAAAAAGCCGCCTCGCGTTCAAACGAGGCAGCTGATTTTGCCGGAACAGTCTCCGAATTGAAACTATTGTTGGATGTCGTGATGAACACCCGACTGGGAATGGACACCGTCTTTGACGTTGTACATCTTGTTCAGCCCCGCCATGAACTGCTTGTCCGCGGCAGCGGGCCAACGATCCTGATTAAATCCCTTCGCGTTTTCGAGCTGTTGCTTGGTTACGTCGAGGCACATGTGGTAATCGTCGCCGTCTTGCTCCTTCGTGCATTTGAACGCCTTGAACGGAACGGCAAACAGAGAATCGCCCAGCCCCAGCATGCCTCCGTAGGAGACCGCGACGTAAGCAATTTTGCCCGTTGACGCATCCATCACAACATCGTTGATTTCGCCGATGCTTTCTTCCGCTTTATTGTAGATGTTCTGCCCGATCAACTGGCTGGCACGAATTTGACCACTCGCCGTCACATCGTCCAAAGTGCCGACGTTAGACCCGGACGTGTGGCCGACTTGGTGTTCATCAGCATTGACGGGAGCAAGCCCGGTGAAGCCGAAGGTGGCGATCGAACAAATAGCGAGGCTGCGCGTGAAACGTTTCATCGTAGAGGTCTCCTGAGACGTAAAAAGTAGGGCTGCGAATGCGAACCCTTTCAAGAATGGATTCGCAACGCAAAGGGTGTGCCGCAACGGATCAAATTGGAGACTTGCCGCCCGCTGCACCGAACACCTCGGCAGTTGCATAACTCGCCTCAGGACTGGCGATCCATCCAAAGTGCTACACGCGTTCGAAGGGATGCCCGCGCCGCTCAAGCAGAGTTCTCTTCACCGATATTGTCGGAGGCGTAGTGTGAAATCGAACCTGAGGTCCGCGGGGACCAGGTTGGTCCCGCAGCGACCGCGTTGACGCCGATCCCTTTCTCAATCACCAACTTCGCTGACCGTTGTGCTATGCCTAGCACTGATTGCTTGAACGTCGCGTACGGCAGCAGTCGCCATCGCGATTTAAATATGGACCGAGAGTTACCGGCCCGTTCACGGATTGTTTGCAGTCCATTACCTCGACAATAGGCAACAGAATGAGCTCGCAAAATCTCGGCAGAAGATGAATCGCCTTCCCAGCGACAGATGGCCTTAAGCGAGTGGATCTGACGAATCCGCAGGACGCGATATACGTGAACTTCGTTTGGAACGTGTTCAAGCAGCCATGGCCGTCGCCGCGGACTGTCACGGATCGTGGTTCTGCTTCATGCGCCAAGGCTGTCAAAGAGATTGCCGGAGGCAGTCAAACCAAGCAAATAATTCGAGCCGCGAAGTTGGCGTACATCTCGCCGACCGATCGTACACCAGTGGTACCGTCAGTGTCGGCGTAGCTCAACTGGTTTGGATGCTAACCGTCCTAAGTGGTCGACCGGAGGACAAAACCATCTACCCAGGGGCTTTGTTAGTGCGATTTAGCCGCCTCCTTGAGAAAAACTTACACCCCCAGATTGATTGGCACGGCAATCGCATGAACGTGGTTACCGCCGACCGATGAATTCCATTGATTGGCTAATTACCGTTTACTCTTGGAGATAGTCATGTTGGGTTGGGCACTTACCTTTTTGGTGATCGCGTTAATTGCTGGCGTCCTCGGCTTCGGCGTGATCGCCGGCACCGCCGCTACCATAGCGAAGATCTGTTTTATCGTATTTCTGGTCTTGTTCGTGATCGGCTTGGTGATGGGACGTCGCGGACGAATCGTCTGAACGAGCGTCAATGACGATCATCTTCCATCTTCATTTCGAGCGTGCGGAAGCGATTCCGCACTTGCTTGACCGGGTACCGCTGCACATCAGCGGCTTTCTCTTGGGCAGTGAAGGTTTGTCGCGATCGTGTCATCTCGAAGTCCTCATTCGGACTTTAGAAGAACTCGACCGACAAAGATCTCCAGATTCAGCTGAACCAAAACACCGTCCATGTGGAGGGTGTCGCGGACAATGATGGAAAAATTATCTGTCCTGAATGTCGTCATCTAGTTTACGGGAGCGTTGGGATGGGGGCACGGCTCCTTAGGCACGTTGCATGCCGCGGATCGTTTTGGCTCGACATCTGCAATGCAGTGGCAGTACTGCGAGCATTCATGCCTTGACCAGTCGCTCTGATTAGCGCTGGTCTGAAAAGTACGATCAATCGGAACCCTCTGTGAACGAACCAAACGCACCACCCGTTGTCTGGTGGCTTAAGAAAGACTTTCGGTTGCGTGATAATCACGCGTTGTCTTTCGCACTTAAAACAGGTAGCCCAGTGCTCGCGTTGTTCGTCATCGAACCGCAAACGTTGTCTGCTCCCGAAACGTCAGCGATGCACGTCGCCGCTTGGGTAGAGGCGACCAAACATTTGCACGCGGCAATCCGGGCCGCTGGCGGCGATCTTTTGATTTTGCGCGAGGATGTACTGAAGGCGTTCGCGTTGCTGCATTCGCAAACCAAATTCGAGCGGTTGGTTAGCCACGAAGAAATTGGCGAACTACGAACCTATCGACGAGACATTGCAGTCGGCCAGTGGTGTAGGTCACGCGGTGTTGAATGGATTGAGCTGAGACAGACGGGCGTGTTCCGTCGATTGAAGAATCGTGACCAGCGATCCAAACTCTGGAAGTCGTTTATGGAAATGCCGGCGGTGGAACTACCAAAGGCGAGCGAGTTGTCCCGTCTAATCGTCCCCGAAGTTGTTTCTAGGCTGCCTGCCGTTGCGATCAAACGTCTTTCAGTCAAGTCGCTCGGCCTTGAACTTTCGCCCGCCCAGGCACGATATCGTCAACGTGTCAGCGAAGAGGATGCGATAGACACCCTCGACACTTTCTTGACTCAGCGAGGGATGAATTACAGCAGCGAGATTAGTTCGCCCAATACCGCGTTTTCGTCAGGCTCTCGACTCTCGGTTCACTTGGCGTGGGGGACCATCAGCCCTCGATACGTCTATCAACAAGTCAATCGTCAAATGGAAGTCCTCAAGGACTCCGACGATCCCAACGCAGGTCGCTGGCGTCGCTCATTGAACGCCTTCAAAGCGAGGATGAACTGGCGAGATCACTTTATTCAGCGACTAGAAACCGAACCACAGATGGAACAGGTCGCCTTGAACGCCGCCTACGATCAGCTTCCCAAGCCGAGCGACCCAAAAATACTAGAAGCGTGGGTCAAGGGGGAAACCGGGCTGCCGCTCGTTGATGCTTGCATTCGGTGTGCTCAAACCACTGGCTTTCTAAACTTTCGCATGCGGTGCATGATCACCTCCGTCGCGTGCCATGCTTTGCGGCTGAGTTGGCGAGACATTCATGTTCCAATGGCACGGTGGTGGGCCGACTACGAGCCGGGAATCCACCTCGCGCAGTTGCAGATGCAGGCAGGAGTGGTCGGCATCAACACGCTACGAACCTACAACCCGGCCAAACAAATCGCCGATCAAGATCCCGACGCGAAGTTTATACGACGCTGGTTACCCGAACTCAAGAAAGTTGACGTCGAGACCATCATCGACCACCAAGACAACCCGACGCCCCTCTACATTCGGCCGATTGTCAACTGGCGAGAAAGCACAACGGCGATGCGAGCGGACTATTACGCGATTCGACGAATGCCCGAGACCAAAAAGTTAGCCGAGGCGGTGCTGGCCAAGCACGGTTCACGCAAGAAACCGTCGAAACGTCGAAAGGCCGCTGTGAAATGAATCGCCAGACTTTGCTGAGGCAACGCATCTACAAAGCCAATCGTCGCCAGGTGAAGGCTGATCGGCGATACGTGCTGTGCTGGCTTCAACAGGCGTTGCGTGGTACGGATAATCCGATCATTGATGCGGCTGTGGAAACCGGCAACAAGCTAGGATTGCCAGTCGTGGTCTATCACGGCCTAGACAATCGTTACCCCCACGCGTCGCATCGTATTCACCGCTTCATGTTGGAAGCGTCCCAGTCGCTGACGGTCGATTTGGGCAAACGACGGTTGCGTTTTTGTCGCTACGTTCGACGACCGCAAAAAGTCTTTCCGAACTTGGTCCATCGACTAGCGGAAGAGGCAGCAGCAATCTTCACTGACGACATGCCCACCTTCGTCGCTCGGCGGCAGGCAACCTCGGTCGCTGCGAAAGTCGATGTGCCACTGTTCTTAGTCGACGCCGCTTGCTTGGTTCCTGGAAGACAATTTCCGACGTTACTCGAAGCAACGAAGTCGTTTCGTGCGGCCCACCGCCCCTTGCGTGAACGTTATCTCGCAGAACATGACGATGTCATGCCAACCGTTCGCAAATATACACGCAAGCTGCCGCTGGATCATGACGCGATCGAAGACTACCAAAGTGATCAGCTAGATTCGTTGATCGAAGCGTGCGGAATAGACATGACGCTGCCTCCTGCAGTTGACTACCCTGGGCATCGCCAAGTTGCAGTTCACAGGCTCGGCGATGCGATGGTGAATGTCGTCCCACGATACAAATGGACTCGCAACAACCCGTCACTTGCCAACTCGACGGCAAAGCTCTCGCCTTACATGCACTTCGGCGTACTGGGCCCTCGCGAAGTCACCCAGGCGATCCATGATGCCGACCTGCATTCGGCCGCGCGATGGAAATTCTTGGACGAGCTTTTGACATGGCGTGAGTATTATTTTCACTTAGCTCGGCACAGCGACGACCCGTCTGCCTACAGCAACGTGCCCGCATGGGCGAGGAAGACGCTGGCCGAGCATGCCGACGATGCCCGTCCCGTAATATACACGCTCGATCAACTCATCCACGCCGAGACCGCCGACGACGTCTGGAACGCAGCCCAACGTCAATTCTTGCTAGATGGTTGGATGCACAACAACCTGCGGATGTACTGGGTCAAGCAGATCATCAAATGGACAGCGGAACCCGAAGAGGCATGGCGAATCGCCTGTTACCTAAACGATCGGTTAAGCCTGGACGGCCGCGACCCATCCACGTATGGCGGCATTCAATGGGGATTTGGTCGCAGTAAACGAGCTTACCGCGAATCGCCGATCTATGGTTGGGTTCCCTCTAAATCGGCGTCAGCGATTTTGAAGCGGACCGGTGTCCGTGATTGGATGGCAGCCGAACTCGCCCGTCCGAAGCCGGAGATCGAAATTCCCGATTCTTCAAAACGACCAACGAAAAGAGCGGCACGTGCTTTGCCTCTGTAGCAGCACTGGGAAAACGAAGGGGAAAACGAAGGGACGGAGCACATTGACAGGGGTTGACCGCTCGGTTCATGAGGGTAGGACTGGTTTTATCGGGCAGTTCATGTCTTCCATCACATCAGTCCTCCCACGGTATTCCCATGGTTCGTTTAGCTCGTCGAGAAACGATCGATCCGAATGAGGTGGTGGTTGCTCACATCTGTAATCGAACTGTCCGTCGGTGCTTCTTGATGGGAGACGACGCTCAATCGGGCAAGAACTTTGATCACCGCAAGGTTTGGATCGAGCAGTACTTGCGTCAGTTCGCCGCCAACTTTGGGATCGACCTTTTGGGTTTCGCGATTCTGTCGAATCACTTCCACTTGATCCTTCGCACGCGGCCCGATGTGGTGGCTCGATGGAGTGACGAGGAGGTCGCTCGACGGTGGATGATGCTGTGCCCGCACCGCAGAAACACCGATGGTTCGCCCTGCCTGCCGTCTGAACCGGAGATCAAGTCGATCGCCGGTTGCCCAGTGAAGACTCAGGAAATCCGCCAGCGGCTCTCAAGCATTTCGTGGTGGATGCGGTTGCTGTGTCAGCGGATCGCGATGCGGGCCAACCGCGAGGAGCAGGAGGTCGGTCGGTTTTGGCAGGATCGCTATCGCGCCACGGTTCTTACCGATGAGGCGTCGTTGCTCGCGTGTGCGGCGTAGGTTGACTTGAATCCGATTCGAGCAGCAATGTGCGAGAAACTGGAGGACAGCGATCACACATCGGTGCAGCGACGGATCGAAGCCCATTCGGATGAACCGGAAGCAGCCACCGACGCAGACAAGCCCCAGGCGGAAGCCGTCGATGCTTTCCTGGCTCCGCTGGATCTCGATGAAGCATCCGCTGCGATCGGGCCAAATGAATCAGCAAGTGCGGCTCGTTGCAGTGACAAGGGCTTCTTGCCGATGTCGCTGGAGGATTACTTGTTGCTGTTGGACTGGACCGCGCGTCAGTCGGTCGATGGCAAGCGAGGGCGGACTCCGGTTTGCGTTCCGCCGATCTTGAAACGGCTGGGTTTGGCGGAGTCGAACTGGTGCGAATTGGTCAGCGACTTTGGCAAACTCTTCTCGACGGTTGCCGGCAAGCCTGCGGTCGTTGATTCGCTGCGCACCCCGCACGGCCACCGTCGGATGCATCTGCGGCGCCGCGCCCGTGAGCTGATGACGGCATAGCGAGCTCTCACCCTCTTCTTTTCGGTCTTTCGTCGATCGCCACGTGGTCCGTTTCCCCAGTCGGCAGCTCAGGATCCGGTCGTTGCTCGCGGAAACGCCTCGTTTTCGCGGGCATCGACCGAGTGTTCGCGCCGATGAGTACGAATGCGGTCACGCTGTTACGCCGAACGAACGAGTTGACTCTACCGAAGGGATTTGGTGCCGCCCAGAAAAAAGCTCTGTCCCTAAGTTCGCCTTTTACATAAATCGGCCAAAGAAAAATCGCGCCGGAAACGTCATTGGCAACTACCTCTTCGATGTCTCGATCGATACCGGAAAAGGAAATCCATCAGCTTTGGGACTCGACTTCCACTGCAACAACATCGGTTGCGTTGAGAATGTTGACATTACATCGGGCGATGGAGCCGGCAGGGTTGGCTTGGACTTGCAGCGAGGCTGGCCTGGTCCGTGTTTGATCAAACATGTCTCGATCACCGGTTTCGACGTCGGGATTGCAGCCT
Organism: Aporhodopirellula rubra; assembly: GCF_014192335.1. Classification (GTDB taxonomy): domain Bacteria; phylum Planctomycetota; class Planctomycetia; order Pirellulales; family Pirellulaceae; genus Rhodopirellula; species Rhodopirellula rubra. Next base: position 92,326 of record NZ_JACHXU010000021.1, read on the forward strand.
CGCATCGTGAATACAGTCTCGTGTTCTCGAATATCCGTCTTCAGGAACAACGCGTGGCTGGCATCACCAACAACGGGAATGTGTTGTCTTTAGAAAATGTCGTCAGTGAAAACAGCGTTCCTGCGGTGCGGAACAACGGGGGCGGACTGGTCGTCCTGATCAACAGCCAACTGCGTGGTGGGGCACCTGAGAACGTGGCCATCGAATCAGAGAATGCATCGATCTATTTGCGAAACATTGATGTGGATGGCTATTCAGCTAGTTTGGTCGAAACACGCCGCGGCAAAGATAACCTTGCAACAACGCTGACGCGTCTGCAAAACATCCATGTTGATGAACACTTCACCGAACCACTCGATCACGCATTCGAATCGATCGGTTCCGGGTCACTCAAGCTACCGATCAAACGGACACCGGAGATTCCATTTCCTGCGGTCAGCAAGTGGGTTAACGTGCGCGATTTCGAACATCTGGTCAAGAATGGAGATTGGGCGTCCGCGATTCAGGCCGCCGTCGATTCGGGGCCGGAATTGGTCTACTTTCCAGACGGCCCAAAATACTCCATCGGCAAAGATGTGATATTGCGTGGCCCGGTTCGCACCTTGCTGGGCGGATCGCCCAAAGCCTCGATTGAGAATGACGCCGACGACCCCGAAAACAGCGCTGCGATCGTGCTGGACGCCGATCTTCCGATGGTTCAGTTTCACATGCTCGCTAGCGATCACATCAAACAAGATTCACCGACAACGTTGTTGTTGCGTCATTGCAACTCGGATCACATTTCCGCTGGTCCAAACTGCGGGGAGCTGTTCATTGAGGACACGGGCGGTAAGTTTCGATTCAGCAAGCACCAACGAGTTTGGGCACGGCAGCTCAATCCAGAAACGAAAGGTGTTCCAGAGATCATCAATGATGGAGGTCAACTGTGGGTGCTGGGTTTGAAAACCGAGTACATCAGCACCAAGATTGAAAACCTCGGGGGAGCACAAACGGAGGTTCTCGGAGGTTTGATGTATCCGGTACACCCGTTGATAGATGAGTCGTTGCCGATGTTCGTGAATAGGGACAGCGACATCTCGCTGATCCACGGATGCAGCGTCTACAAAAAGAATCACAAAATCTACATGTTGGACACGCAAGCCGGCGAAACGCGCGAGCATCGCGATTGGCACTGGATTTTCGGTCGTCCGATCACCAACCTTTACCGAAGTGTTCGGCCATGATTCAGCTGCTGTCCCCGAAAGTAACCAACTCGACTGCGGTGTCCGTCGTCATGTTTTTCAGCGCGATCGCAGCGTTTTCCAACTCGGCCGTTGAACAACGTGCGGGGTTCGATCGCATTCGTCTTTCATCATTCTGACGTTACGCTCTGCCGCATACAGGTGAAGTCCTTTGCTCCGCCCGACGCACCCGCTGAGCAGCCGTACCGAGCCAGAATTGCTATTCACTAATCTTCCATTTTGTGAAAATCAAACCATGAATCAACAGCCTGCAGTCTTACGGTATTCGCTTCTTTTTGTTTGCTGGTTTCTGCTCGCCATGCAAACACTGAGCGCAAGCACGGTCTCGAACATCGAAGAGCTGGTCAAAGCCGTGCGTGATGGTGCCGAGGACAGCGTGATCGAGATCAGTGCGGGAAACTTTGAACTCAACGCACCGCTTGAACTTAAGTCCGGCATGACGCTCAAGGGGGCTGGAATGGCCAAAACCATCATCACCCACGCAACCACCTGGAAGCCGTCTACCGAAAGACTGCCGCTGGGTGAGATGCGACCTGACGAAGCAAATGCAGATGCCTACCTGATTCGCCTTCCCAAGAAAGCAGCGAACATCACCATCGAGAACCTGACGCTTCGCGGTCCACAGATGCACGGAGCCATCTTCGCTGTCAGTAATCAGAATGTACACCTTCATCACTTGCGTATCGAAAACGTTCTGTATTCAGGCATCCGTTGCTACTACATGACAAATTCAAGGATTCACGATTGTGAATTCATTGGGGCCGGGGGGAAATGGAAACGAGGCGGACTTCCCGGCATCGACGGTGGAACATCAGGTGGCGCGATCTTCGCAACTTGGATGAGCGACACCGAAATCGCAAACAACCGTTTCACCTTTGGCAAGCCCGATCGCAGGCCCGGAAAGTCGGGCGGCCACTACGGCGTTAAAGGACGTGGCGGTAAGAGAATTCACATTCACCACAATACGATCGGCGTCAATTTCTCGATTGAGTTTCCATTCGAAGGCAATGAAGCAATGGAGATCGACCACAACGTCCTTCACGGTGTCGTCTCTATCCCGAAACACGGCGGAGGAAAAGTGCTCGCCAAGAATCAGCGGTCCTTTCACATCCACCACAATTACTTCACGACTAGCTACGCGATCGAGTTTCCCCGGAACAACGTAGAGATCGACCACAACTTATTCGATTTCCAAGTTGACCAGGACGGCGGCAATCTGATCAGCGGGTTTGGCGGTGTCGCCTCCCCCGGCCCGGCCTGGTTTCACAACAACTTGGTCAGCAACCCGGGGCGCGGCGTGATATGGAATGAAAGAGCCTTTGGTGAACTGGTCGTCCGTAACAACCACATCGTCACACGAACCACGGCAACACCCCGAACAGAAGGGCTTTTCGGTATCGGCGGAAACGATTTCAGCAAGACCAAAATCATTGACAACATCATTGAGTGCCGGGGCCAACCCCGCCCACTGCTGCGTAACGCAGCGAGCTATGATGCCGAGATAATGAACAACCAGCTCACCAATGTTTCCGACACCGATCGCTATCGAAATGCGCAAACCGAAACAGACGCTGGCCCAACGGCACCGCTGGTTTTCAAGTGTGGTGCTCAGGGAGAGTTCACTGTCAACGGTTGGGAATTCGCAGCCACGATGGATACCGATGACTGATAGTCGAGAGCGGCAGTGCCTCACCGACGAACATTCTGTCACGCTATGTCCCAGTCCACCCGTCGTCACGAAGATTGAACAGGCGACTTGAACAGGATTAGCTGAATCGGTTGATTGACATTACCTAACGACACCCTTGCTTTTGAATCCAGTCATTCCAGTGAAGCATGACTTCAAGACGGTCAGGTAAAGGTTCGCCGGTTTCCACGTCGACCAAGCCACTGCGTCCGCCCGGATGAGGTGTCTCGTAGAATCCGCACCAGCCAAAGCCGATGATCTGCGGATTTTCGACGGACATCTTCATCATTCCCGCGTAGACCTTTTCTAATTCGTTCAGGTCAGCCGCCATGTAGCCTGCTTTGGCAATCGGGCCGTGAAAGATCCCCGCGCCGGTGTCGGCGAGGTGGATGGGACCGTCCCAGTGGCGAGTCGCGTCTTCGAGAACTTCATACACGACCTGCGGCGGTCCCATGACGTTCACTGACAACACGTCGACATACTTCTGCATCGTTTGAATCGCGTAGGCTGGCAGCGGTTGCAAGTGCAAAGTGTTGCGATCACCAAGAATCAAATGGTGGGAATCGTATTTGCGAATCGAGTCGTGGTAGACCTGATACCACCGCTCGCAGATGCGACGCATGAACGCTTCGCGATCGGCCAAATGTCGACGCTCGTTGATGTATCCACGCAGCGGACGATCCATCGTTTCGATTTCTTCCCACGATTGAACCGGGATACCGTAAGTCGAACGCCAACGATCGATGGTGCCGTAGATCCGACGCATCAGTTGCACCCACTGCTTCAAACCTGCACTTCCCGGTTTGGTCGCGTCGTTGATCCATTGATCGAAGCTTTTCGTTCGCGGATGCCAGGGTGGGTTGTGGCAAAGGTGGTATCCGATCAGTCGACAATTGTTCGCCAGTGGTTTGCAGACTTCGCGGCAACGATCATCGACAGCTTTGGCAAACTGGTCCGAAAACACATCCGGCATGCTCGGGCCGGCCATGTATTGTTTCGGATACTCCAGAAAGATGGTGAACTATGGGGAGCCGTTGTCAGAAAGCTTTTCTCGGCCGAATGAGCACCGTCGACTTCCGGATGTGACACGCCGCTGAAAACCGTGAACTGATCACGCAAATCATCAATGACTTTGGTGTAGCGTGATGCCTTGTAACCTCGCCCCTCGCCTTCCGGTACAAAGAAAGACGCATGCAGCCCAAGGTTATTGCACAGACAGACCATCCGCCGACGTCAACGCATCGCAGAGCACTTTAAGGTTTTGCGAGACCCAGGAAGCTCGTTGGAGTCACCGATCGTATGGCGCAGAACCTACCGTTCGTCTAAGTGCATCCGCAAGGCGTCGACTTGGGCGAATCGGATCCCGCCGTGCTCGATATAATCGAGACTCGACATAATCGAGCTAACGCTGTGTAACTCGAGGGTAACGCAGTTCGCGGGCGCGTTTCCATTGGCGTGCGCCGGTCTGGAACTCAATGAGTGTGGCGGGCACGTCGCCGGGACTACAACGACGTACGAACAAAAATCTCGTCATCGTCTTCCACAATCAAAATGGTTTGATTGGCCAGCACCGGCCCGAACGTCTGTCGTTTGCCCGTCGGCCATGTCACTTGGATTTCGCTGACTTGCGGACATGCACCAAGTCCCCAATGCAGCGCTGGCGAATTGCGACTGAAGTAGCCATCCCCGGCAACCAAGAATTCCGTTTGGGTTCGTTGATCGACGGTAATTGTCACGGTCGCGCCGACCGGCAATCGCTCGCTGCGACGCCCCACTAACTCGATGATCAACGAATTGCCACAAGGTTCGGTTCGGTTGAGCAGGATCGCGGTCGGTTCGCTGAGGTGCGTGATGACCAGATCTTGCCGTCGATCACCATCTAAATCCGCCACAGCCATGGCGCGTCCGACGTGTTCGCGTCGACCATACATGTCCTGTTGATTTGGTGAAACGTTCACGAACGAATCGCCGTTGTTACCCAAGATTTGAAAGGGCTGACGAAACGCAACCGAGGAATCTTTCAGGTGGTCGACATGCCCGTTGGTCACGGCAAGGTCGACCATGCCGTCTTGATTGTAATCTAAAGCCTGGGTTCCGAATCCAACCATCGATCGGGTCTCCCTGTCGATCCGATATCGCAGACTGCGATCGATGAAACGGCCATCGTCGTTAAGGTACAAACACGCGGATTCCTTCGAGAAGTTCGTGATCATTACGTCGGCTTGGTTGTTGGAATCAAAGTCACCAACCGCCATCCCCATCGATGCCGTCATGGTGCCTTCGATGTCGAACGCGCAGCCCGCCAGCATCGCTGTTTCTTTCCAGACTTGCATTGAGGCGTCGGTGGATGGAGGCGAAGTGGACCACAGGTGATTGGGAGTTTGATCGTTGGCAATGAACAGATCATTGCCACCTCGCTGATCGAAATTCGCAATCACCATTCCCAATCCATTGGCCGGCGGCATGTCGGCGTTGGATAGCGTTTTTTTATCGTGATTGCCATCGGCAGTTTGGATAAACAAGTCATCCATCGCCGCCGAATACCGCGAGGGTCCATAGCTGACGGCGACTTGACCTTCGTCGTCTACGTGCGGTCGTTCGAAGAGGTCTTCATCGTCGAGGTAACGCAGTCGAATCAAATCGGGAAGATGGTCGCCCGTCACGTCGGCGATCGCGACCGATGTGTCAAGGCAGTGGATGGAATCATCCGACGGGTCCCACGGAATCGGTCGAAAGGTCCCGTCACCGTTGTTGATCAGCATGGAGTCGACGCCCAGGTTCGCGACAAACAGATCGTCGAACCCGTCCTGGTTCCAATCGCCGGCCGTAACCCCGAGCGTGTATCGCCAATCCTCGGCACCCGCCCAAGTGGTCGTGTCGGTGAGGTGACGTTGCCCATCCGCGTCGAGTAGATTGCGGTACAGTGTGTTGGACACGCGTGATGTCATCGCGGGCGGGTCGCCGCTGCCTTGGGCCAAGTAGAGGTCGTGTTGACCATCCAAATCGAAATCAACCACGGCGACACCGCCTCCGAATTGTTGATAGATCGCAAAGCCAGAATCTTGCTTTGAACCAGACGTCATGAATTCGTGATCACAGTGCCAGGTGCGAGCGACGTTATCAAAGAAGAAGGGAATGCAGTCCAGCGGCGGCCGCTGGACCGAGCCGGTGCGGGTCGACATTGCATTGGATGACTGACGTTTCAATGGCTCGCGATTCAACAATGAGACGTCGATTGGATATTGTTCCAACCGTTTCCCACCGAGTCGCTCGCTGGTCGAGGGAAAGTCCAGGGATTGTTCAATCAGTTCGACGCGTCGGCGGTTGAAATCCTGGAGTCTTCGGTTCGGGTCGCCGTGGTACATTGACTCGATCGTACGCCACATGAGGGCCTCGAGTCGTCGCCCTTTGGTTTCCAAGCGATCAGCGATGTTTTCGGCCAAGCCGGGACCGGGCGACGGTCCGTCAGCGAATTGGTGGGCGAGCTGAGCTAAGGAAGCACGCTCGGTGGCGGGACGCTGCCATCGTTTGGCGGATGCGCGGTCACCGGACGACAAGTAAGCTTGTCGGAGTCTTCGCGGTATCGCATTGTCCATTGGTTCTCGATCCAAAGCGCGCAAGTACGCCCCGATGGCTTGGTCGAATTCGTTCTTAGCCAGGAAGAGATTCCCAATCGCGGCCCAGTACTCTGGCTCGCGTTTCAGACCCTCCAGCAGTTCCCCACGGTGGTGCTGGAGCCACCACGCGACTGATTCTTCGTCTTGAATTTCGGTCACCACGCGGCCGAAGAAAGCCCAGATGGATGGCGGAGCATGGTCTTGTTTTTCATCTAGTTCTTGACGTAGCAAGTCGGCGGCTTCCTGATACTGTTGCCGGGTGAATGCCACACGGGCACGACCGGTACGACCGATCGAATCGTAGCGCCGTGCCCCGGGTCGAACCGGCTCGGAATCCCCGGCATCGTGATAGATCGCATCGGGCAGAACCAGCAACGAATAGAGTTCGTCCTCGAGAATATCACCGGCCCGGCATAGCTGGCGAATCATCGCGGTGGCTTCAAAGCGGCGTCCTTGTCGGTTGTATAGGAACGCGAGCTTTCGGATCGCCAAATTGGCATTGGGAACCCGTTCCAAGATTTGAAGGTATCGTCGCTCGGCCCCGGCATAGTCTTCGGATTCCAACGCCCAATCGGCGGCTTGGCCCAAGGCGGGAAGGCCGGCTTCGGGGTGTTCGACCGGGATGTGGTCGAGCAAGCTAATCGCTTCGGTCCGATTCCCCTGTTGGAATTCCAGTTGAGCCAAGCGGAACATCGCTTCGATGTCATTCGGATTTCGCAATAAACGGTTGCGGAGGGAATCGTTGGCATCATTCTCAGGGGGCAACTTCGGCTGCTCGATATCCTCGGAAGCTCGCGGTGTCGCAGATGTGAGTGGTTTGGAGATGGGGCTTGCAGCGTCGGCGATTACCGTTTGGTCGTTGCTCTTTTCCGTCGGTAACGAGGGCTTGGGTTTGGCGCCGCATCCGGTCGTGGTGGCGATGAACACGACCGATACCAAGCTGAGTTTGAACGACTTCAGTCCTGCAGAAGACTTTGCCATGATGGGCCACCTCAACTTCTTACCGAGTCACGGAACTCGCCGGGGGTCATCTTCAGTTCACGTCGAAAGAACGCGTGCATGTATTCCGGGTTATTAAATCCTGCCTTGGCCGAGATCCGTTCGATGGACAAGTCGGTCATCTTCAACAGCTCACAAGCCCGGCTCAATCGAACTTTGCGGATCTCTTGTTGCGGTGATCGATGAAGATACTTCCGCATCTGTCGTTCCAGTGTACTGCGAGAGACTGGGACGTTCTTCAATACATCGTCGACACTGATTCCCGCACACGCATTTTCACGAATGTACGTGATTGCCATGGAAATGTCGGGATCGTCGATGGCAACAATGTCCGTCGATTGCCGCGTGCAGACGCCCACGGGAGCAAAACGTTCTCGAGTTAAATTGGGCGGCTCGCCCTTGATCATCTTCGCGAGTGCCTCGGCGGCTTTGTATCCGATCAATCGTGCATTCGTGATGATGCTCGAAAGTGGTGGCGTTGACAATTGGCAAACCAATTCGTCGTTGTCCACGCCAAGCACTGCGACTTCCTCGGGCGTGTCGAGCCCGGCTTGCACACAAGCCTGCAAAACATGCTGCCCGCGAATGTCGCTGCACCCCATCACGCCGACGGGAGTGGGAAGTGATCGGATCCATTCGATCAGTTTTGCCTGTTCTTTCTCCCACGGCGTTTTGGTGGCACCATGCCAACGCGAACGGTAAACCGCACATGAGCCCAACTCGCTGGCTCGCTCCGCAAACGCACGTTCTCGCCGCAACGACCAAGCTTCGTCATCAAAACCGCAAAAAGCAAAATTGTTGAACCCTCGCTCGGAAAAATGGTCAACTCCCAATCGACCGATCGCTTCGTCGTCGGATCGCAAAGTGATAGCTCCGGATTCGCTGCCACGGTCGGTCAATTCGACCATGACGATGCCCGATCGCTTGGCCGCCTCGAACAACTTGGGGCTGGTGATCCGCGTGATGATTCCGTGCCCGTCCCAATTCATCAACCACAGCGGCAAGTCGCTCGATAGATCACGTTGCTCGTAGAACACGATCCAATCATTGGCCTCGCGGCAGTACTGCGTGATCCCGTCGAGCAAGTCACGGCCATAGCTACCCGATGACTCGACAATCAAGGCGACTCGTTTGCGTTCAACTGCCATCGATTCTTTCCGGCTGATCCATCATGTCGCCGACTCCAATGAGAGCGGGTCGGAGACATCCGATTCAAGAACCTGGAAGTTGGGTCGGTACGGAATAAACGCAGTGATGATCGCCGCGACCAACAAACATACGCCTCCGAAAGTCACGACATGCAACCGACTGATATCCTCGCTGTTGGCAAGCACGCGGCTCAAGATGATCGCCACCAAAATTTGGGGGATCACGATGAACAAATTGAAGATGCCCATGTAGACACCAATTCGTTTTTCCGGCAACGCCCCCGAAAGCATCGCGTATGGCATCGACAAGATCGATGCCCAAGCGATCCCGACGCCGACAAAGCTGCCCCATGTCAACAAGGTCGGATCTCGAACAATCAGCACCGACGACAAGCCGATCCCGCCGCACGCGAGCGAGACAACGTGCAACCATTTGGCGGAAACAAATCGACCAATCCATAGGAAACCGATTGCGGTGAAGAACGCGACCATGTTGTACGTCGCAAAACAATCGTTCGCCAAATAGATGCCCTGTTTGTATAGATCCGACTGGGTGTCAGTCGCCCCGAGGATATCCCGAGCGACCGCGACGGTGAAGAAAATCCACATGCAAAACAACCCCATCCAAGTCAGGAATTGGACTGCGGCCAAGTGCTTCATCCGCGATGGCATGTTCCGAAACGCGTCCCAGATTTCGGCGGGACCACTGCGTTGGGTGGTCGAATCCTTGTCGGCCTCTTCGTTGGTAGTCTCGGGAGGATGTTCACGTGTCGTGAGCACCGTCCAAAGCACGGCCAAGAAGAACACGACCGCACCAGTCGTGAACGCCACGTGAACCGTCTGCGGAATCGGGTCCGCTTGTGAAGTCGTTGATCCGACACCGCTGGCTTCGAGCCATCCGGGCAGTTTCGAGGCGATGACCGCACCCGCTCCGATGAACACGGATTGCATCGCAAAACCGACCGTCCGTTGCCGCTCGGGAAGCAAGTCGGCGACAAACGCACGGAACGGCTCCATGCTGATGTTGACCGACGCATCGAGCACCCACAGTAATCCGGCCGCCATCCACAGCGCGCTGCTTTGTGGCATCAAAATCAACGCGATGCTGGAAAAGATTGCGCCGACAAGGAAGTAAGGACGCCGCCGACCGAGGAAGCACCACGTGTTGTCGCTCATGTGACCGATGATCGGCTGCACGATCAATCCCGTCAGCGGAGCGGCGAGCCACAACAACGGCAACTCGCTTTCGTTCGCGCCCAGATATTCGTAGATCGATGACATGTTGCCCATCTGCAGACCCCACCCAAACTGAATTCCGAAGAACCCAACGGACATGTTGCAGATTTGCCAGAACGATAACGACGCTTTTTCTTTGAACAACCGACTTTACTTTGTTCGATACGATGGGACGAATTAAACCACTAACCTTCCGAATCGGTAACAATGTAAGCGATCGCAGAGCTCGGTGGGACGGTCAACGATACCATCGGTAGGCCGGTGGCGGGATTGACGTTGATGCTTTTGATGCCGGAGGCATCCGCCTCATCAGCTTGCCCACTAAAAAGTTGGACCAACTTTAGCGAATCATCAGCTTGCACCAATGCCACCGAGCGTTCGTCGCCACATGATAATGAGATGTCAGCCGCGGATGCAGATTGATGCGGGTTGGCGTTGACGGCGATGACGATGGTGTTGCCAGTGTCGACGCCCAATTCGTTGGTTGAGTACCTCGCGAACACGTATAACCCATCGTCAGCCTCGTTGTCAGACTGATCGACCCACAGCGTTTCCGTTCGGCCGGTTTGCAAGACCGGGTATTCTCGTCGCAGATCGCTCAAGTGACTGATCAACTCAAACGAATCCGACCGTTTTGCTGAATCCAAGGTTTGACGGCTGCCGTTGACGCAGAACGTCATTCGACCGGTTTCGCTATCGTGCTGCGAGGTGCCCTCGGTGTCGCGCAGCGCCGCTTCGGTTCCGTAGTACAGGCACGGAATGCCTTCGCTGGTCATCATGATCGTCAACGCGAGCGAGTGTTTGGTCGCGTCGATGTCACTGACCAAAAAACGATTGAGCCCGTCGTGGTTTTCAAAGAAGTTCACCATCTTTTGACGCGGCACTAAACCGTCGGCCCCCGGTTTTGAATTGTAGAATCCGGCCAGGCCTTTCTCCTTGAACGAGTTTGTGGTGCGTGCCAAACCGCGTGCGTCCCCGAAAGCGTCTCCCGGTTTTCTCAGGTAATCTCGCAGCGAGAAACAAAACTGGAAATTCAGTAGTGAGTCCAAACAGGTTTCGGTCGTTCGCTCACCCGAATCGAGATCCAAAGCGTACGTGTAGCGACCGAGAACCCGAGGATTTCCGTCGTAGACTTCACCAGTGATCAGCAATCTCGACGCCTTGGGACCGAGCCGCTCGCGTAATCGCGACGTGAACTCCGTCCAGAATTCATGGTGGACGTGCTTAACCGTATCCAGCCGCAGTCCGTCGACACCGATGTCATCGATGTAAAATGCATAAATCGCAACAAACTCGTCAACCAACGCGTCGAAATGCGCTTCGTCAGGCCCGGTCGCCAGGTCGCGTAGCGAAAAGAAATCACACGTTACCTCCTCGCCATCGGACTTGCCCAAACTGTCAGAGTTGAATCCGCGGCGCCCGTATACATGGAAGTCTCGCAGCAGACCCGCCGCCTCGACCGGTTTCCCCAGGACACTTAACGGCCCGGCCGGTTGGGGTGGACGCAGATTCCAATCTGGAATGTTTGTCCAACGCGTGTTGGTGTAAGCGCTGCTCGTGTACGGCGCGATCCATTCTTGCTTCTGATTCGGGTTTAACCGTCCGTCTCCGTTTTGGTCATAGAAAAACAACGGACCGATGTGATTGCACACGACATCTTGGATGACCTTCAAACCATGAGCATGAGCCAGCGAGACGACGTCCTTGTAATGACTCATCCGTCCATCGCGGTCGTCCGCATAGGGGGATCCGTCGAGCGACGTCGAACTGGTCAAGTGCGGGTCAATGTCCAAGAAATCTTGCGTCCAGTATCCGTGGTAGCCCGTCTTCGGGCCGCCCAGATCGTATGGCGATCGCCATGCATTCTTGACCGGCGGGGTCAACCAAAGCGTCGTCACACCTAGCTTGTTGAAGTACCCATCGGCGATCGCGCGTTCGATGCCCCGCAGGTCGCCGCCGTGGTAACGATGAATGTCCTTTTGGGTTGGATCGTGAAGTGTAGGATCACTTCCAGCGGGTATGTTGTTGGTTTTGTCGCCGTCGCAGAAGCGGTCCGTCATCGCAAAGTAGATGACGTCTTCGTTCCAAGGACGGTCGAAAGACATGGATTGATTTAACGAATCGGCGGGCTTTGACGAGGTCGCCGCTTCGCTGGGAGAGTTACGATCGCGGACCCAGATGTTCATGCCGATTTGTTCGACGGGAATGTCGATCGGTCGACCGCCGACCAAGTTGGCCAGCAGCCCTTTGACCCCACCGGTGATATCGACGCGGTGTGGGTTGGCGACCAAACGCCACCGGCCATCGGGCAATTCGATATCCGTGAACGTCGCATCGGCGTCGCTGGTGTTCATTAAAACCAAGATCGATTCATCGACCAGGTACCCGAGTAAGTGTGGGTCATCAGGCAAGATCCATTGATAATAGTCCTCCGCGGGAACTCGCCCGAGCCGGAACGCGCGTCCAGCTTCACTCATGCGGAGCTGGATCAATCCTTTCCAGTACTCGACCATCCCCGCGTAGTCGTGTTTGGATCCTGGAGCCGCCTTGGCACGACCAACGTTGTCCCAGGAAAACTCGTTGGCAAACCGAAGGTTGTACGTGTCCGACTTTCCGTGATAGGCGAGATCGCCGTCGGGCAAGGATTTGATCACTTCCTTCAGTTCGGCTGCCCCTTTACTCCGCATCATTTCGGTTCCGCCGTGCATCACGATCGGACCGAGTGAAGTGAACAGCAATCCCGCGGCGAGTTTGAATCTTCGCTCGTCGACCCCTTGGCGGCCGTCCCAATTGGTCGTGGCGAACTGATCGGCGAGTGCCCAATTGTCGTGAATGTCGAGGTAATTGATCCCACGGGTGGGATCGATTTCGTCTTCGAATCCGTTGGTGAGGGCGAGCTGCACTCGCTCACGTTGCGTAGCGTCGCCGCCAGCGTAACCGCGATCGGTCTTCTTGTCCGTCGGGTTGCTGGTCGGCCCCTTGAACGCGTTGCGTGCGTCGTCTTGGAAGTAGGTGATCGGAGCGTCCTCTTTATACCAACCCAAGTCGGGGTTGTTGGCCACATCCGGGTCCGACGGGGCGATCCAAGGTTCACCATAAACGATTACGTCGGGACCGAGTTCATGACGCAGTCGTTTCAAGGTCTGTTTGTCAATCTGTCCCGCCAAGTCGATGCGATAGCCGTCGATCCCGAACTCGTCGATTAGTTGTTTGCACTGGTCGATTAACCATCTTTGGACCATCGGACGGTCCTCGGTTTTGATTTCGTTGCCGAACGGACCGATGTGCTGCACTTGCTCATCGGTTCGGTAGTAGTACGGCAGGTCCAGCGTGTTGAAGTTGAACAGGAAATGACGCCCGTCCATGTTCTCGCCGGTGTGGTTGGGCACCAAATCAATGATGACCGCAATGTCATGGTCATGAAACGCCTGGACCAAGTCGCGGAACTGGTCTCGTTGGGCTCCGTTGGGCGTGCCTCGTTTTCGGAATCGTGACTCGATGGCAAACGCGTGCGTCGTGCGGTAGCCCCATTGGTAGTTCGATTCGTTGACGCCCGCAGCGATCATGTAGGGATCGTCTTGGAACGCCGTCTGCCACTGATCGTCGGGGTAGTGCAAGAACTCCTGGACTGGCATCAAGTGAACGACGTTGATGCCTAGGTTGACCAAATAGTCGAACCCGATTGGTTGGCCAAGTTCGTTGGTCAGCCCGGTCTTGGTCATGGCAGGAAACGTGCCCTTAATCGCTTCATCGACCGGGAGCTGTCCGGTGAAGTCCTCCACGTGAACTTCGTACGCGACGACGTCTTGGATCGCAGGGCGTCCGTTCTTCAGTGGCGTGGCGGGTGTGGTCGGTTTCCAAACACGGCACTTGCCGAAACTATCGAGGCTCACGCGTGCGTAAGGGTCGCTGATGTGGACCTGGTGAGTTTCGTAAAAGAAATTGCCCGGATCGGGCGGCCCGTGGACAGTGAAGTCGTAGTAAACACCGTGTTGGTCGCCCGGCACCGAGGCTTCCCAAATGCCATCGTCATCCTGGGTCATGTCGATCGTTCGCGAAGCTGTCTTGTCCATCGCGGATGAGTAGAGGTACAACCGCATGCCAGTGGCCCGAGGGGCGAACATCCGCCAAGTCGTCGACGAGCCATCGCCGGCAACATTGGCACCGAGTGGCTTATTGGAATAGAGGTCACGAAACCAACCATCGAACCGACACAGGCTGCGCAAATTCTTTGCTGGCAGTTCGAGGTAGTGAACGCGTTTGGCATCAATGCGTTCAGCAGGGATGAGCAGTGCTTCCTGTTCGTTAATCGGTGATACGGCATTGATGACGATCGTGTTACCCAACGCATCGGACAAGCGATACTCGCGTGCCTCGAGAGGCCGCGTTGCAGTCTCGCCGCCATCACTCGTGTTACCACCTTGGAGTCGAACGTGGATTAAACCGCTTCGAAGAATTTCGGCGGTCATCCGAACCGCTTGAAAACCCGGTCGATGGACAAGGTTACCACCTTCCCGATTGAGAGCATCGGCTGGCGGCTCCAACCATTGGCCGTCGTCAATGCGAAACTTGAACGGAGCCGAGGGAATGATTACGTTGCCATTCGGATTGGGGACGGAGAGTGTCCACAACGTGGGGTCGAAGGTGCTTGGTTGAAGTTGCCACGCGGCCTCGTCCATGTCCGTCGACCAACCGCGAAAGGATCCCGTGACGACCACCCGCGATGGGTCGACATCGTAGACACTTTCGTCGAAGATAAAGACCGTCGTCTCGTCGGCAAAGCGATGCCCTTGAGTCCGCTCAGTCGATGTGGGGATAGTTGGATCTGCGGCGCCGACCGAAATGGAGCCAATGGTGATGCCGGCGAGTGCAACAAACATTAAAAGAGGATTCAAATGGGACTTCATCAGGTTGCCTCGACATTGACAAGCCGCTTGGACGAGAGCAGCTTTGGCTCGGTGTTGATCGTCTGGTAATGAGAATGCGGAGGGCGGACATCGCTCTGACCGCTTTGGCTATTTCGATGGGTGCAGGAGACCAAGTCAGCAAGCTTGGACGCGGTGCCCGATGCCGTATAGTTGCAGGGGAGTCGCCACCGCCAGTTCGCTCCGATCGTTCCGGGAAGATTTAGCCTCGCTTCATCGTTCAGGCTCAAGACGTCCTGCATCGGAGCGATAGCGGTGTTGGCCGATGAGTGCATCGCCAAGCGAATGAAGTCCCAAGCCACGTCGCCACACGATTCGCCTATGAACTGAAGCACGTTCTGTTGAACCGTTTCGGATTGATTCGTAAACCATCCGTGGACGGTGCTGTTGTCATGCGTGCCGGTGTAGACAACCGTATGCGGATCGTAGTTTTGCGGCAGGAAATGTTCTCGTCGTGTTTCATTTTCATCAAACGCGAACTGCAGAATCCGCATTCCGGGGAAGTGATGGTCTTGCCGAAGCTGTTCAACATCATCGGTGATGACGCCTAGGTCCTCGGCAATCAATTCGACGGGGCCGAGCACTTGCTTCAAACGAAGAAACAGCTCGTCGCCCGGTGAGTCGAGCCATTGACCTTGGGTCGCCAACGGCTCACCGGCGGGGATCGCCCAACATGACGAGAAGCCACGAAAGTGATCCAACCGAACAACATCGACGAATTGCAGCGTAGCCGCGAACCGACGCATCCACCAATCGAAACCGTCGTCCCGCATCGCATCCCAGTCGTACAGCGGGTTACCCCACCGCTGACCAGTTGAGCTGAAGTAATCCGGTGGAACGCCAGCCACGAACTGGGGCTGCAGATCGGCATCGAGCAAGAACTGATGGGGGGCGGCCCAAACATCCGCGCTGTCCAACGCGACAAAGATGGGCACATCGCCGATCAACCGAACCCCACGTTCATTCGCGTAGGACTTCAGTCGCCTCCACTGCTCGAAGAAATGAAACTGCAGTACCTTTTCGATCTGAATTTCACACTCGCACCGTCGTGTCCAAGTGGCCATGGCAGATGGCTGACGCCGAGCGATTTCGGTGTCCCAATACACATTCCAGGCAGAGTTGGAACAATTTGCATCGTCGGATGCTTGACGATCAAAATAGGCCTTAATCGCGACAAAAAGTGTGTAATCATCCAACCATCGTCGATGGTGGTCGCAAAACTGCTCAAACTCGGCTCGTCGTGGGGGCGTGGCCGTTTCCAGAAACCGGCTAGCGAGTTGGCGAAGGAGACTTCCTTTCACCTCGATCACGTGGTCGTAATCGATGTCATTTGTTCCTGGATCAACCACGGATTCCAGAAGGTCCTCTGCCCGGGCTCCTACGGCAAACTGCTCCACATCAATCAGCAACGGGTTGCCCGCAAACGTGGAGACAGATGCGTACGGTGAGTTGCCATAAGAGGTCGGCCCGAGCGGTAAGATCTGCCAATAACTCTGTGACGATTCGACGAGATAGTCGATGAAACGGAATGCCTCACGGCCCAGGTCACCGATGCCATGATCGGAGGGCAATGATGTCGGATGAAGCAAAATCCCGCTTGCTCTCTGCGAGAATCTCATGTTACCAATCTCTTGATGCGAGGATCACAAACTACTTCTGTGCCACTATGACAAAACAACTCTCGAACGATCGCTCGGTATCGGCAGAAAACGCTCAGTACTTCGGCGGACCTGACTGCTGCTTCGCAGCTTCCTGTTGAGCCTTGAGTTCATCTGGTGAAGCTTGGTAAGGAGCGTAGTCATTCGGGTCTGCAACCATTTCGGGCTTGCTTTCGCCGCACCCGACCAAAATGGCGGTGGAGAGCAACAGCAGCAGGCCAAGGGCGTTGAGTTTCATCGAAGGTTGATCCATAGGTGAGGGTGATTTAAGAAATGTCGTCGGGCGGACAGAGCTCAGCGCGAAATGGCGACCGAGGTGGCGCGAATTGACCATCAGCGATGGACATTTAGCCGGTCGATCGTGAAGCCGAAATGATGGGCAGGCTGCTGGCCTGCCCATCAGCAATGCAGAGGCAGGCTAAAAGCCTGCCCTGCGATCACGGCTACGCGAAAAGCAAGTGGCAGCGGGCCACTAGAGTTCTTCTTCGATCGTTTCCTTGGAAGCCCGCGTGCCCAAGGCACCCCAGAGCCCGTAGGGACTTTGCGAACCAGGGCGAGGATCCGGAGCAACGTTGGACAGGCGAACCGGAGTCGCTTGTCGGTTTCCCGATTCAATCGAGTCGGTCACGAACTTGACGGCACCGTCGGCCATCAAGATGTGAACGCCGCCTTGGTGCCGACTGCTCGGGGGCAGCGTTCCGTCGTCGCGGTGCGGACGCCAATCACCATTATCGTCGTGACAGGCGGCTTCGTTGGGCGGCAAAATCGTGTTGAAGCCGGAGTACAAGCCGTAACCGCTTGCCCAGCGATAGCCGCGTCCATAGCGAAGAGTCCAAGAGTCGGAATCCTTTGCATTCACGTTCGTCGTAGCACGCCAGAACAAAGGCCGTTCTGGATCTCGCTCGCTTTGGCAGGCCTCGGGGTTCGTATACGCACCGGTAACCTTACCTGGATTGGTGCGAACGTCTCGGTCACCGAGGTCAGTCGCAATCTCACCAGCGACGACGGTGTTGGCAAGCCCGTCTAAAATGTCCCGGAACCCAGTTTGCGAACGAGCAATGAAGGCACCGCGGCAAGCAGCTCGGCCCTCTTGCGCCGAATCCGAATCCTCCACAGTGAGGCTCCACCAAGCGCGGGTGCCTCTGTTTAAACGCTCGATCGAATCTCCCATGCAAGCGGCATAATTTGTCCGCCCTTGAGCTGGCACACCACGCCCCGGATCGCTGGGGCAGCGAAGGGTCGGCAGCTCGGTAATCCAAGGTGCGTAGAACCAACCGCGGCGTTCATTGGAACCTTCGTCGACATCATGGGAGGGACCAAAGGGCTGCCAAGGTCCACCGGGACGTAACGAACCATCGGGCATCGAAACCAGTGGGTTGCTAATCTGTTCCCAGATTGCTTGCTGTTCCAGGAAAGGTAGGATCCCGACCAGGAAGCTGTTTTGCATCTGGTTGGTGTCAACTCGAGGGTCGTGCTCAGGCACGTTGGGTTCCGCTGGACCACTCATGTGCTGCGGCATCTTGTTGTAAGCCGCGTGGTAATTGTGGATCCCCAAGCCGATCTGTTTGAAGTTGTTACTGCAGCTCATGCGACGGGCTGCTTCGCGAGCCGCCTGGACGGCGGGGAGCAACAGCCCCACAAGAACTCCGATGATCGCAATCACCACTAAGAGTTCGACGAGAGTAAATGCAGCTCGGTGCTGCCGACGCAAGAAAAACATGTTTCCACACCTCAGAATCAAAATGGACAGAACACAACACGGGCGTCATCGACGACCTTCTGACCAATAGTAGTGTGGATCATAAAGTTGTAAAGTACGCTTTCACGTAAAACGCCTACGATTCCTTGTCATTCGTATTTGGTGTCAATTTTGACACTTCTTGCTAATCTCCACCATGTTTGGTTATTCAACCTGCGGTTGGAGCCGGGATTTCCTTGCGTTTCATCCAGTTTTGAAACTGTAGCAGGATATGACGAACGATCGTTCGTCGTCGTCGCCATTTATACCGCACCTTCTCCAGGTAGCGAAGCACTCGGTTGCATCGCTCAACATGATTGTTCGTTCGTACTTTGCTGCGTACCGAAACAGGATGATCGAGATAGCTCAACAGCTTGACCATGTTCTCCTTCCGGAGAACCTCAAGTGATTTGGCTAAATGCTCGTTGGCCAGATAAGATCGGTTACGTCTCATGCGTCGCCAAATCTTCCAGGCCTGATCTTGGCTGCGACGCACCGCGAAGAGTTCGTGCAAATCGACGACGAATCGACGAAGCACTCCGAGCTCCGGTGACAGTTCGAGCAATTCAGTCAAGGTCGATTTGTCTTGGGAGGTTAAGTTCGAGTTCTTGGTCACAATCAAGTGCCTTCGCCGAAACAGTCGATCGGCTTGGTCTCGCTGCTCCTTGAGCTTCTTAGCTCTCGCACGCTGGCGTCGACTTGGGCGACCTCGGCCCTTTTTGATTCGTTTGGGCTTGATCGCCCGCCTGACTTCACGAACCGCGTCCAAAACGTGATCATTGACTTCCGAGATGACGTGGAACACGCAGAGTTGATGGTCGGCATCGGACCAGACTTCAGCGATCGTTTTGGGATACAACGGCGAACGATCTGAGATTACCGTTTCAGGTGAAAACCCATGGTTTTTCAGGTTTCGTAAGAACCTCAGCATGTGCGCCGCATCGTTCTTGGACACCAACGCACAGGCAATCGGGTTGTCAGAAACCGGATCGCTGGCGAGCAACACGACTCGATGTCCAAGGTGGATTTCGTCAACACAAAGCGAGCCGGAAAAGTCGCTTAGAACCTTGGCACGAAACTCAGCCCCATCAAATTTGCGAATAGCGTAATCCAAACAATCATAGAGAAACCCGGTAGACAACGTGAGCAAGAAGTCTCGCCGCATCGCCTCAGCGACAGCTGTCGTGTTGAGCTTATCGACCAAGATTCGATCAATGACAGCCTGCCGTACTTTGTTGTCGTACCTGGCCTTTGGTTCGATGTCCTGCGGGGAAGTGCTGAAAGTCTTGCAGCAGCGACAGTTCGCAGCGTACTCGCCGTAATGCACTACCCTCCAGAGTTCCTCCTGAAATGCTATCGACCGAACGCGGCGAATTCGAATTCGCTTGCGTCGTCCGAGCTTTCCACATTTTGGGCAGGCTGCCTTTCGCGGATGGCAGAATTCTCGTATCGTGCGGACGGGTGTTTTTTAGCATCCATGCCTGGTTCCTTTTTTTGTGTCCTCAGAAAACCCAAATAAAAGCAATCAGGTTTTTTTGTGTCTACACCAATGCGATCGCGGTGGAGATTAGCGAGAAGTGTCGAATATTTTCTGTTTTAAGCAAGACTCTAGTGCGAGACGCAAAAAGTTTTCATCACTTGCGAGCGATGACAATTTCAATTGGTCATTGCTCGACTGTTGAAAGTCCCGTGTGCTCGAATCGCGATCACGGTACACATTGAGACGATCCGAAGGCTGAGCCGTCAAGATTCAAAGCACTCGATCAATATTATCAAGCTCTGTGAGAGGGATCGCCGGCAAGCGCCAATTCACTTCAAGGACCTAGTTGGTTGGTGAGAAGACGCTTCGGAATGGCCAGGAGATCCACCGCGATGTCCGCGAAGATGGCGCGACCCTTCGTCAGCCAAGCGGCTGCGAATGACCAAACCGCGACCCATTCCATCCAAAACAGAAAGTTGTATTCGTTGAGCCACGACTTCCACTGAGACGATGCAATAAATAAGTAAGCACCCATGGACATCATGGCGGTCAAGATCACAAGACCGCTGATTCGATAGATCAAGTTCCGCTCGGCGAGATGTGGCGCAGGTTCACTCTTAGTATCCCGATCACTGGGGAAGTGATACAGCGAGTAAAACGCGAGCGTCAGAAAGAATGCTCCGCCGCTGAGCGTGTGCAGGTAGCCAATCACCGATTTTTGAATCAAGGGATCACTGTTCGCGTCGAGCGGGAACAAGGCAACCCCGATGGCGGATAGACAACCCAGGTTTGCGGTCCAGCTCTCGATCCAGTCGTAACCTCGATAGCACAACAAGAAAATCCCAATGCCGCACATCGAGCCGACAAATACGTCTCGCAATGCCGTGTGATAGTAGCTGCTAATGTTGTCTTGAAACGGGATATCAAATATCAGCCAACCCAGCGGACCTAAGATGACCGGCAGTAGCAACCCGATCATTCCCACACCGCGTCGGACGGCGAGATAGGAGACGACGAGCGTTCGTGTGCTATCGCTAAATTGTTCAATCATGGCCAGTTTCATACCCTCGAAGTTAGCTCGGCCGCCTCTTCCTTATCAGTTTCGCGTCTCTCGAGAGGCTCTTGCTCCGTCTTCCTCGCTGGCTCGCATTGCAGGTCTAGCAACATCGGAAAATGATCGGATCCGACCCAACCAAGCCGTTCGATCCGTCGCAGCGTGAAGTGACGGGAGTGAAACACGTGGTCAAGCGGAAATCGCATCCACCAGTGCTTGGCATTGAACGAGTTGAAAAAACCACGGCCTCGACGTGGATCCAGCATTCCACTGAGACGCAGAAAAAGACGCGACGTCGACGACCAAGCAACGTCGTTCAAGTCGCCACCAATCAGCGCGGGACGATGCTCAGCTTCCAAATCACGTCCGTACAGAATCAATTCTGCATCGCGAGCAGCGGAGTCGTTATCGCGAATCGGTTCGGGTGGTCTCGGATGAACCGCCAACACTCGAATTCTCTCGCCCGATGGCATCTCGACCTCCGCATCTATCGAAGGCACGTCGTCGGTGACTCGGAAACGAATTTCGCTCTGGACGATCGGAAACTTCGACAACAAAAGCATTCCGTACCAATTGTCTTGAGGAAACGCGATCTGATGGGAATAACGCTTGCGGAATGGCTCGATTGCATTCATCCAGCGATCATCCACTTCCAACACAATCGCCAAGTCGGGGTCCGCATCGGCAATCGTCTTCATCCACAGGTCGTGCTGCGTATTTTCCAATTCGACGTTGGAGATGACGACGCATAATCGGCGGTCGTCATCGAAAGTCTCCGCTAACTTTGTCTGTGGCGAAACCAGCGGTGTGTAAGGTGTGATGCCATAAGCAAGCCATCCAAGAATCAAGACGGTGAGTAATCCAACCGTCCAATTCAAGATCGTACTCGAGTCATGAAATCGAGCCGCTAGGAAGTAGGCGCCGGCAGCGACGACCGTGATCACCGCTAGCTGCACGTGGGGAAAATCCCACGCACGTATCAGCCAATGAGGATGGTTGCTGATCGTCGATAACGATCCGGCCGCAATGACGACTAGCAGAGTAACGGTAAATATAGAGAACGGAAACACGGTGCAGACCTATCATGCGTCGTTTCGATAGCTGCCCAGGCAGATGCCGGGCGGGATGCCTCCTATTCGGTATTCCCATCGCGTCAACAATAAGTGCGATAGTCTTCCAGTCTGTCAGTCTGTTAGGTACCAAACGACAGGCTGGAAGTCTCTCCCACGTCGTCGACCTCGGCAGCTATTGTTTACGCAATGCGTACAGCAACGAAGGCCGCGTTAATTTGGCCGCTGATAGGACTTTCCGACCGGATTCACGGTTTCAGTTTCCAACCGACCAAGACTCCTAGGCCGAAACACCAGCACGCGGCGACATCGGGTTTTTCCCGAGCATATTCTTTCATCAACGTCAGCAGATCTTTGGCAGGTTCCGAAACGTAGTGCTTAGCCGCGACTTGACCTTGCTGGGCAGCGTAAGTGGCAGCGCGTTCAGCCGTTACCCTCGCCGTGTCGCCGATGGTGTCGAGCGTTGACGGCGAAGATGAGACATGACCAGACTGTGTGACGGGTGTAGTAGCAGACATGGGAATTTACCTTCGTGCAGGAATGGGAGAGGAAGCTGTCGAGGTTGCACGTTGCACTCGACTGTTCGTTTCGACGGTGTCAGGGAAAGACTCGGAACGCAGTTGGTTGCGGGCCGATGTGTCAGGAGAAATGATCGTTGCCTTGATCCAACGAAGATTTTCGACGAATTCGGACTTGGTTTCCGCGAGAGCGGACGAAGCAGCACGCAACATCGAAGATGCGATCCCCGCCAAAGCGACGATCACCACCATCGTCACAGCGCAAACGATCAGAAGTGACCAACCGACCGTGATCTCGGCTTGCTCGTGCAAGATAAACCCCAGGGCGATCATCAACACCGTGATCATCGACGCCCCAAGCGTCGCTGCTGTGCCGCCGAGCGCGAGCGCTGAGATCGCTTTGCGTCTCGCCTCCTGGGAGTCGACGGAGAGCAGCTCGAGTTGTAGCTCGAACAAGTCGAAACAATCGCGAATGACTTGACGAAATCCGTTTTGGATATTGGAGTCGCTCATCGGTTCAACCATTCCACTTTCGTTTAACGAACCAACCGATCGCGATGCCGATGACAGCCGATGTGGTCACGGCGACAACCGGGTACCGTCCGATGACGCTGGCGATACGATCGTCTGAGGCCATCCCGGTGGGTAATGACATTGGCGTACTTCGGTGCATCGAAGTTCGATGCACGTCCATCTGGCGATGCAGTGACACTGGTTCACGAAATTTTTCGATCGGGGCAATCATGAGAACGCCTCATTGGTTGAGTGAACGTCAACCGGCGTCGGCGAGTGAGCTTCTGTCGCAGTTGAGGGTCTACTCGCCGATCGCATGAACGATTGCGACAAATGTTGTGTCAACATCGAAGTGCCGGATTTCATAGCCATGGTCGCTGCGGCCGCGACCAACCCGCTCAGCAAGCCTCGCTTTGCAGCTTTGGTTTCCGCTGTCGAGCTGCCATCAACATTCCTAACAATCACTTCCGAGCTCTTTCGCGACTGCGGAACCAACATGTAACCCGCGATAGCGACAGCGGCCATGATGGCAACGGGATGTTGCCGAAACTGGTACTTCCAATCGGTCATCTGACGAACCTGTTGCCGAGCCATGTCGACGTCGTACGGCAGTTCGCTGCGAATCTGCTGCATTCGAGCTCGAATTGCCTCGGATTGTTTACGTGTGGCGAGTGTGTTGGTCATCAGTCTCAAACTCAGGTGGAAAAGATATCTTTGGAACCCGACGCCTTCGGCTACGCCTTGCGTGAAGCCTTCACGGCGAGGTCGGGTTAGACGAGTCGCCGCTTTGGGACAATTACAACCAGCGACTATCGCCTGCGGCCCATGAAAAACAGAGCGCCAGCGGCGATGCCGAGTCCGAATGCAATGGCGAGCGATTCGGCCGGTTTGGTGCGAACGGTCTCAGCAACTTTGACGGAGTAATCACCCGTTTGACTGACCACGCGGCGTGCGTTCTGTTGCAGGTAGTGCTTCGCTTCATCAGCGTATCGCTGTGCAGCTTCGGCGACCTGCGACGCCCATGGGTTATCCGGGCCGAGAACCTTGGTCAGGAATTGCTCAACTTCGCGGCGTGTCGCGCCCGTCTTTTGCTGGACGACGCCC
The DNA here is from genome assembly GCF_014192335.1 of Aporhodopirellula rubra. Classification (GTDB taxonomy): domain Bacteria; phylum Planctomycetota; class Planctomycetia; order Pirellulales; family Pirellulaceae; genus Rhodopirellula; species Rhodopirellula rubra. The sequence continues at coordinate 116,314 of NZ_JACHXU010000021.1, forward strand.
ACGAGTTGCTCTGCCGAACCTTCGGCTCGCATTAGATCGTCATCAGTCAGTTGTCCCCATTGTTCTTTCAATCGCCCGGTGACTTCGTTCCAGTGACCCTTCAATTCTTCTCGCGTAACCATAATGAACTCCAAAGTGTTTGCTGTGTGCCGTGGGACCTAACGAGGGAACACTACTTTGCATTTGACGTGCCAAAGCTCCAAGACCCGATAGGAAATGGGACTTTTCGCCAAAACGCGATAGCGATACTGGCCGCTGACGAATCGAATTGGTCGATAAAAGACCACTTGTAGAGTTGTGACGGCTCGCGCGAGGGTTCGTAAAACGGCGAACCTTCCAAGCACGTAGCTTAAGGAGAGCTTTGTTCCTTCCCCAGAGCGTAGCCCGGCGTAGCGAAGGAACAGCAATTGCATCGCCATCGAGTAAGCACTGCTTTTCTCAACTCACAAAGACCTCGATGTTAGCTCTTCGACTTTTACAACAAACGGTCAGTGGATTCGGTGAGCATCGTTGTGGTACGCTCGCCGCGTCGCTTGCGTACTACACTTTGTTCTCGTTGCCGCCGCTACTTTTCCTACTGGTCTTTACACTGACGACGTCGATCGGGTGGTACTACGGCGGCGACGAGGCCGAGGCGAAGGCGTTTACGATGGTCGAGCGACAGATCAGTAACATGATCGGCAATCAAGCAGCCGAAGACGAGATCGGCAAGATCATGCGAAGCAGTGCGAACGTCGGCGACGGCGGCTGGAAAGCGCTGATCGGCCTCGTTGGAATCTTGTTTGGGGCGACCGGAGTCGTGGCGTCTCTGCAGAGTTCGCTGAACCTGGTATGGGGAATCAAAGCTGACCCGGAAGTATCGTCCTGGAAGACCTTTGCCACGAAGCGGCTGCTCTCCTTTGGAATGATCTTGGGGCTTGGCTTCGTGCTGGTCGTTTCTTTCGTCATCAGTGGTGTCTTGGAAAGTCTCACGCAGATGGTCGGGAATTCGATCGGCTTCAACGCAGAACTCGGTTCAGCGATCAATCAGCTCGTCTCGTTTCTCGTTATCACGGTGACCTTTGCCGCCATTTTTCGTTTTATGCCAGACGCGAAAATTCGCTGGCGAGACGTTTGGGTGGGCGCGGCGTTCACTTCGGTTCTCTTCTTGCTCGGGCGACTTGCGCTGTCCATCTACCTGTCATATTCTGACCCTGGGGAACAACTCGGCGCGGCGGCGGGATCGTTGGCGGTGATCCTGGTGTGGGTGTACTACAGCGCCATGATCGTGTTGCTGGGAGCTGAGTTCACGAGAGTTTGGGTGACTCACTCCGGGCGGCGACTAACGCCCGAACCAGGTGCGATTCGGTTTGTTGAACAAACGGTCGCCGAGGATGAGCCGAGCGAGATCGGGTGAGCGTGCTCAGGTTCCGCAGTAGCGTTTGAGCACCTCGGTCAACTTGATCGAGTCGACAGGTTTGCTCAGATAATCGGTGTAGCCAGCAGCAAGGCAAGCATCGCGGTCCGAATCCATCGCGTTAGCCGTGAGTGCGATGATCGGCAAGGTCACGTTCGCATGACGGAGTGCCTTCGTTGCGGTCAGCCCGTCCATCTCCGGCATTTGCACGTCCATCAATACAACATCGAATTGCTCAGCCGCGGACGGTGACGCAGTCAGGATGCGAACGGCTTCGCGACCGCTAGAAGCTTCGACAACGCATCCATTGAGCTTCTCGATGAAGCGCGCCGTGAGAAAGCGGATGTCTCGGCGGTCGTCGACCACCAACGCTCGCAAGCCCGAACGGAATGGCTCGGCTGTCTGTGACGTAGCGGGCAGCCGATCGGGAGCGTCTGTTCGTCTGTGACCGGCATCCCGGACCGATACGTCCCGGTCGTTCAAGTTAACGAGCCGGGCATCCATCGACTCAATGCCCGTTAGAATCAGGCGGAACGTACTGCCTTGGTTGGGTGAACTCGTCATTTCAATGTCGCCTCCTAGCATTTCAGCCAACTGCTTGCTGATTGACAGCCCCAATCCGCTGCCACCGTATTGACGCACGATTGAATTGTCAGCTTGCTCAAAATTCTGAAACAGGCGTTTCTGGTTTTCGGCGTCGATTCCAACGCCGGTATCAATGACAGCGAAGCTCAACTGAGCCAACGACCGTTCATAACGCGTGACCAGTCGCACTTGCCCCGCGTCGGTGAATTTGATTGCGTTGCCGACAAGGTTGATCAGAATTTGGCGGATGCGTAGCGGATCGCTCTTGATCGTGGATGGGATGGGCGTTTCGTATTCGGTCAGAAAGTCGAGGGACTTCTCGGCTGCACGAACGCTCATCAGCGAAGCGACACTCTCGACCAATTCGATTGGACTAAACTCAAGCAGGTCCAAATCCATTTTTCCCGCCTCGATCCGCGACAGGTCTAGAATGTCGTTGATCAGGCTCAGCAAGAACCGGCCATTTTGCCGGATCGTTTCAATCATTTCGGCGTCGCCCGGGCTGGACGGTTGGATCAAGTCAGCGTAGCCCAAGATTGCCGCCATCGGCGAGCGGATTTCGTGACTCATGTTGGCGAGGAAGTCACTCTTGGCGCGACTGGCTGCGTCCGCTTCCCTTTTTGCGACCTCAAGTTCTTGCTCTCGCTCGACCCGGGCCGTGATGTCCTGAACCGCGACCAGAGCGCGGCTGGGGTTACGATCTTCGTCAAAGAAAAAGTGTTTGCGGACGTTGACCCACCGGACGGTCTGGTCGGGTCGCAGAACGCGATGTTCGCATTGCATGATTCCATTGGATTCACCACGCAGTGCCGCTTCCAGCGTTTGGTGAAGGGACGGCCAGTCGTCGGGATGAATCAGCGAATGGATTTCGTCGCGGGTCGCAACAGATTGATCGGCCGGAAGTCCAAAGATACTCATCGCCGTCGGCGTCATCTCAATCAAATTGTTGGCGTAATCGACCTGACCGAGTCCCAACCCACCGACGGCCGCGCCAAGTTGCAATTGGTCCTGACTCTCTCGCAACTTCCTTTCATGCATCAGCGTGTCGTGGATGTCAATGTTAGTGCCGAGCCAGCGAACGACCTTCCCCGAACGGTTGCGAATGGGTGTGATGCGGCAGAGGAACCAACGAAACTCACCATCATGCCGGCGAAGCGGAAATTGATCTTCGACCAAGTCGCCTGAAGAGACCGCCTTCATGATGCCCGACGTCGCTCGCGACACGTGATCGGGATGGTGAATTGATTTCCACCCCCAACCATCCATGTGACCGTTCGGGACTCCGGTGTATTCCAACCATTGCCGATTCGACCAGAACACTCGCCCGCTCGGGTCAACCATCCAAGCAAGTTCCGCGATGTTGTTCGCTAGCGAGTCAAAAAGATCGACTGAGTCGTTGTCAACGTTCATCGGCGGTTTCAGAACCTTCGCGCAACTCGAGTGGGGATGCCAGCCAGTAGGTCGCAAACCATGTGCCAGCAAGACGATTGGCCCGGCAACTGCGATAGTGCTCGACCATGCCGATTCTTGGTCGTTGTCCGATAGTGATAGCGATCTACCCGATGTTTCGACAAGCTGGTGAGCGTCGGCTGATTCACTATCGCTCAATCTGGTCCGCTAGCGGTCAACGCTCCCTCCCCATGCACGATGCTTTACTCCATGCTTTATCGTTTTATTGCTCTGTCCGTTCTCGTCCCATTCCTTTCATCGGCAAATGCCAACGCTCAAACTGTGGTCGAACCGCCGTCGGCCGCTGCCGATCAAGCGGCCGGCGATGCGATCGAAAGCGGCCTAGCTGAAGTCGCAGCAGCGTCGGACCTAGATGAGACCTTGTCGCAATCGCTGACCGAGCTTTACAAGCAAGCGAAGTCTTATCAAGCCATTACGGCTTCAAGAACCGAGAACGCCAAGTCGTTTCGGCAAATGTCAGACACCGCGGCGGACGATATCGCGGAATTATCAACGCAGCTCCAATCGCTCCCAAGGTTGGACGTTGATCCGGTAAGCGAGCTGACACCGGAGCAGTTGCGGCAAGAATCAGTCTCGATCCAAGCCGAGGTGGAGACGCTCAGCGAAAAGATCAAAGCCGAGGTGTCTGAACCTGCGGCTCGGCAAAAGCGATTGACCGAAATCCCAAGCCTGATCGCTGAAGCGGAGAAGAAGCTGAGGGAAGTACAAGCTCAACTGGAACTCCCCACACCGACGACCGAAGAACCGATTGAAACCCGCGCACGGCTGGTACGAACGAAATCGTTTGCCGCCGCACTTCAAGCCGAAGTATCTGAATTGAAGGCCGAACAGGCCGCGTATCTGGCTACCGTCGACCTACTTCCATTGCAAAAACAGCGAGATGAACGGCGTCTTCAATCATTGAAAGAACGCCTTGAACGAGTTCGCGAAGCTGCGGTCGCTCAGCAGCAGGAATCGAACGATGCCGCGATCACAAGCCTGAAACGCGCGGTCGCGAATGCGACGCCAGAGCTGAAGCCTATTGCTGAGGACAATCTTCGGTTTGCTGAGGAGCGACTGGCAATGGTTGCGGAAACCGCAGACGCCACGGCGCTGATGTCAAAGTTGAAAGAGAAACGGACCGAAGTCGAGGCGGCCCAAATCGCTTCGGAGGATCGTTTGGACGCGGTCGGGTTGACGCAAGCCATGGGGCAATTGCTTCGCAGCAAGCGTGACGAGTACCGAAAGCTTCGATTGCAGTTTGAACAGTCGACCTCGACGGAGGAAAAGACGGCCGCGTACCAGGTCGCGTCATTCGAGCTGGAGGATCGGTTGGCTGACTTGAACGAGCGGCTCGTGTCGGCAGCATCCGAAGATCAGACTTCTGAACGAGAGTTGCTGTCGGCTCAGCGTGACCAAATACAAGAGACCCTCCAGTCGCAAAATTCGCTCCTGCAAACGCTGCTGTCGATGGAGACCGAAAACCGACAGCTTCAACAGGCGATCGACGGATACATCGCATTCGTTGACAAAAATGTTTTTTGGATTCGCAGCGCGGCTCCGGTTTCAATTCGCGAGGTTTATGAGATTCCTCAGGCGACGAAATGGATGCTCGACGTGCGAAATTACAAATCGCTCGGAAAACAATTCGTGTCCGGCATCATCAGCCGACCCATCGCATCGTTGATTGGCGCTATCGCGGTGCTGTACCTTTTTGCACGGCGGGGAACGTTTCGTCAGCGGATCAGCGACAGCGGAAAAGCGGCGGAATCGTGGAATGCGAAATTTGATTCGACCACCCAATCACTCGTTGCAACGGTGATGCTCTCGAGTGCTTGGCCTGCCTTGGCGGCTTTCCTGGGTTGCGTTGTGATTTGCGGGTCGGCGGACACGTTGTTCACGCGTGGCGTCGGTTATGCATTGATCTATGTCGCCCTGTTCACCTCTTCACGACACTTGCTGAGTCAAACGTGCCGCGATGGTGGGTTGGCCGACAAGCATTTTGGGTGGAGCGAATCGCTCCGAAAGACGCTCCGAATCAATTTGCGGTGGTACACGAATTTGGATGTGCTGATCGTGTTTGCAATGATTCTTTTTCACCAGCATCCCGATGCGACGGTACGATCGGCGGTGGCTCGCTTTTCAGCAACGCTCTTGTTTCTCGCTACCAGTGTGTTTCATCACTTCATCGCTCGACCATCGAGTCCCGTGTATTCGGATGTTCGACGTCGTGATCCAGATTCCAAGATCTACCGCTTTCGACGAGTCATCTGGGCGATCGCGGCTGGATTGCCGATGATGTTCGCGATTCTGACTTTGCTGGGCTACCTGGACACTGCCTATCGGTTGGGCCAATCGCTTCAGTCGACCATGCTGCTTGTTGTTGCACTGGTCGTGGCAGTCGCGCTCGCGTTTCGTTGGTTGCACTTGCAACAGGCCAAAATGGCTCGCGACCAAGCATTGGCGATGCGTCGGCAAAAGCTCGCCGGTGAAGAAAATGAATCCGGCGGTTCGTTGGCGACCGACGTCGGAATCGAAATTCAAAAGGAAGCGATGCAGGATCTACCAGCGCTCAGCGAGCAAACCCGTAAGCTGGTGTTTGTGATCGCCAGTGCGGCTGGTATCGCAGGGTTGTCGCTGGTGTGGAAGGACGTGTTGCCCGCGATGGAAATGCTTGACCGATTCGAGCTCTACAGCATCGGAACCGGCGACGCGATTGACCGTGTAACGTATCGCGACATTTTGTTGGCGATCATCGGGATCGTGGCCACGGTGATTGCGGTCAAGAATGTTCCCGCGCTTCTTGAGTTGTTGGTGTTGCGACGAACGGGGCTTGATAGCGGGGCTCGCTACGCGATGACGACCATCCTGCGTTATGTGTTGACGATCGGAGGCGTGATCTTGACACTGAATTTCCTCAGTCTGCCCTGGACGAAGCTCGGCTGGCTCTTGGCTGCCGCCTCGGTGGGACTCGGGTTTGGTCTACAAGAGATTTTCGCAAACTTCGTTTCTGGCATCATTCTGCTGCTCGAACGACCGGTGCGAGTTGGTGATGTTGTGACGATCGACTCAACGACCGGAGTAGTATCTCGCATACAAATGCGAGCGACGACGGTGACGAGTTGGGATCGAAAAGAGCTGGTCGTTCCGAATAAGAATCTCGTCACCGGCAAGCTACTGAATTGGTCGTTGTCCAACGTCGTCAATCGACTGAAGCTCGATGTGGGCGTCAGCTACGATTCCGACGTTGACGAGGTCCGTGCGATCCTGCAATCGGTGGTCGCGGACCACCCTGATGTGATGGACGATCCCGGACCGCTGATCAACTTTGAGACTTTTGGCGATAGCTCATTGAACTTTGTCGTCCGATTCTATCTGGCAACGCTGGATCGCCGCGTCGGTGTCATGCACGAGGTCAACGCGGAGATCCTGAAGCGATTCCGAGCCGCGGGCATATCGGTCCCATTCCCACAACGCGATGTTCATGTGGTTCGTCAGGCGGACATTGCAAATCCGTCTTCGCCAGGAGAAGGTCCTAACATTCATCAGGCAAGCCACAACGGCGCTGTCAACTCTAAGTAACCCTACAAAAAAGCTGTTTATGGAAGTCTTAACCGCAGTGGTCCAACTTGAAATCATTCCCTCGGCTCCCGACGAGAACCTGGAGCGGATGGAGTCGTTCATCCGGCAAGCGACAAAACAGGGGGCGCAGTTGGTCGTGTTCCCAGAGGATGCGATCACCGGACCGCTTGCAGGTCAGACGGCATTCGTGGCCCGCGCCGCCGAATTTTTGGCCGCGTGCCAAAGTCTAGCGGTCAAGTACTCTGTCGACCTGGTGCCCGGAAGCTGGACAGCGCAACTCGATGGACTGCTATTCAATGTGGCTTACTACATCAACAAAGATGGAAGCGTTGCGGGCAGCTACCGAAAAATCAATCTTTGGGAGACGGAGAAGGCTATTCTGACGCCCGGCACTGCGGTTTCCGTCTTTCCAACTGCTTACGGTCTGGTCGGCCTGATCATCTGCTGGGATGTTTCGTTTCCAGCCATGTTCGCAGAAATGGTTCGTCAAGGCGTTAAGTTGGTGATCTCCCCAACCTACTGGTCGTTTCCGATCTCGGTCGACAGCAAAGATGACGTTGATGACGAGATTCTGCTGATTGATTCCCTGTGTACGACCCGCGCTTTTGAAAACAACATCGTGTTCGTTTATTGCAATGCGGCGGGCGAATTGAAGACTGACGATCTTCACGTCGTCCTCGGCGGCCGGTCGCAGATCACTCATCCGCTGGACAAAGTCCTTTGCAAAGCAGAAGGGAATGAGGAGGAGATGCTACTGGCGAAGGTGAGTATTGACGATTGATTGCGGTGAAAGCCAAAGGCCACGCGACGCGGGTTGGTCTTGCTTCATCCGACGCCGCAGATCAGGAGATAGATTGGAGAATCTGGACTTCGGCGTCGGGTTTAACGGTTACGAACCGCAGTGCCTTCGCAACGCTTCGGTCAGTTTCTTGGCGTCGATGGGTTTGCTGAGATAATCGGTGTAGCCGGCCTCGAAGCAGGCGTCGCGATCGCTGTCCATCGCATTGGCGGTCAGGGCGATGATAGGCTTGTCGAAGCCTTGGCTGCGGAGCGTACGCACGGCCGTGAAGCCGTCCATCTTGGGCATTTGCACGTCCATCAAAACGACGTCGATCTTACGACCGGCCGCTTGTTCGGTTTCAACGGCTTCCAGTGCCTCGATGCCGTTCTCCGCCGTGATCACTTCTCCGCCGAGTTGTTTGACGAAGTGCTGGGACAGGAACCGGATGTCACGGCGATCGTCGACCACGAGGACGCGGATGTTAAGCGGGCCGGAATCAAGTGGTGCATCGAGTCTGCCGTTGCCATTGCGGGACGGGACTGGATCGGCGGTCTCGGGTTCCGCTGACGTCATCTCGCACGGGATGACCAGCGTGAACGAACTTCCCTTGCCGAGTTCGCTGGTGACTTCGATTCGGCCCCCTAGCAATTCCGATAGTCGCTGACTGATTGCAAGCCCCAGGCCGCTGCCGCCATACTCACGAAGGATTGACGAATCGGCTTGGGAGAACGGGCGAAACAATTTACGTTGCTGCTCGGGCGTCATGCCGATACCGGTGTCCGTGATCGTGTAACGCAGTTCGCAAGATCGTTCGTCGTAGGACATCGTTAGCTTGACGGTGCCGGAGTCCGTGAACTTGATCGCGTTGCCGGTCAAGTTGATCAGCACCTGACGCAGTCGGATGGGATCGCTTCGCAGGCTGCTTGGCAAGTTACCCGAATAAGTGACACTGAGGTCCAATCCGGAATCGACCGCCCGCACCGACATCAGTGACGAAACATCTTCGAGCAACTTGGCGGGACTGAAGGTGACCGGATCGAGCTCAATCTTTCCGGCTTCGATCTTCGACAGGTCCAGAATGTCGTTGATTAATTCCAGTAAGAATTGCCCGTTCCGCCGAATCGTCTCGACTTTCTCTTTTGCATCGGCACTTTCGACTTCCAACAATTCTGCGAAGCCCAGGATCGCGGTCATCGGCGAACGGATTTCGTGACTCATGTTGGCCAGGAAGTCGGACTTGGCTTGGTTGGCAGCATCGGCGAGTTGACGCAGCCGTTGCAGTTCTTCCTGGAACTTTACCTTGTCGGTGATGTCTTGGCCGGTTGCCAAAACGAAGACCACATCACCATCGTCATCGCGAATCGGTGACAGCACGAATTCGGTGATTCGTACGCTACCGTCGGCAATGCGGAAGTTCATGTTCTTGGTGAAATCTTCGCCGCGAGCCGCACCGGCGACCGCGTCTTTGACTTCGGCTTGCATGTCGGGCAAGTCGCGCCACCACGACGTTTCCCAAAACGGTTTGCCGATCTCGTTTGCCCGTTCATACCCGCACATCTTTGTCGCGGTTTGATTGACGTCCGTTAGCACTCCGTCGAGCGTGAGCACGCCGGCGTAGTAACGGCTATGATCAAAGAAGGCGCGAGCCTTTGCCGACGAGTCGATCGCCTGTTGAGCTAGCGCCGCTAGCTTGGCTTCGTCACGGCGGCGATTCGTGATGTCGGCCACCGTTCCGAACATGCGAACGGCTTCGCCGGCGTCGTTAAATAGGGTCGTGGCGTGCGTTTCGATCCAACGAACTTCGCCGTCCGGGCGACGGATGCGACAGGCATAATCCCAGTGCTGTTGATCGCTTGTGCTTTCCAGGAAATCTTGAATCCAGCCGCGATCGTCTTCGTGAACATGTTTCAGGAACGAATCCATGCCCCACGATGCAAGCGGTTCGGCGTACCCGAAAATTGAATCGTGACGTGGTGAACGCCACGATTGATTGGCGACCAAGTCCAAATCCCACGCACCCAAATCGCCGCCCTTGAGTGCCATTTCCAGCCGTTGTTGACCGACTCGCAGTTCGGTGACGTCCGAGAAGGTCAAAATCAGGCCATCCGCTTCCTTCGTTGCCGATTTATAGGGGAAGACGCGACGGATGAACCAGCGTCCATCGGTCGTTTCGATGGTCTCGTTGCCCGCTGCTGGATCGGCGGCCAGTTGCTCCATCGTTGGCAGTGCCGACATCGCGACGGCCTTGCTGGTTAATTCCACCAACGGCCGTCCCAGGTCAACTTCGCGAACGTTATAGATCGCCGACATCGCGGGAGTGAAGTTGCGAATGCAGTTTGACTTGTCCAGGAACAGTGTCGCCGTGTTGCTGCTGCGGAACAAATTCTCCAAGTCACTGTTGCTGCGGGCGAGTGTTTCGTTACTGGCCTGCAATTCCTCCTTCGACGTATTGAGTTCTTCATTGGCCGATTGCAGCTCCTCGTTCATCGACAACAATTCTTCGTTGGATGACTTCAGTTCTTCGTTAGCCGTCTCCAACTCTTGAACGGTGCGTTCGAGATCATTGCGTGTTGCCGCCAATTCACTTTCCAAATGGTCGATCAGCGATCCCGCCTTCGCTTGCGAGATACCCGATATTCCGCAGTCGGCGTCCACCGCATCATCACGGTGCATCGGCTCGCCGGCTTTTTGGAACACCACAAAGTGCATGCTCGTTCCGTTGCCCGCCTCGGGCATTGGCTGCACGGTGATGTTGACTCGCTGCAACCCGCCGTCGACGGGGATCGACAGATTCTCTGACACGACGCGGCGGCGATGCTTTTTGGCCTCGGAAAATGCCGCCCGCAGACCGAGTTTCAAGCCGCTATGAGCCAGCTTGATGATGTTGTTCTCGAAATCGCCAGCGGTGAGCTGCAAGAACGCCGACGTGTCTGCGGACAGAGTTTGGATCCGCCCTTCATCGTCGATGATTGCCCACTGAGGGGCGAATTCGTCCAGCATGATCCGCTGGCCATACTGAAATAGATCGACTTCCGTCTCGGATTCATGCGTTGGACTGGAGTAGCGGCCCAGACTCAACGCCGGCATTTCGTTGACGCTGGGTCCGGAGATCGCCGTCGACTTGCGTTGATAGATGCGATGCTTGACGTCGATCGCAGCGAACAGTTCTTTGTGCGACGACATCGACTCGGATGGACCGAGGAACAGATGCCCGGTCGGCTTGAGAGCGTAGTGAAACAGCGGTATCAGTTTGCGTTGCAGATGCGTTCCGAGGTAGATCAGCAAGTTGCGGCACAGGATCAAGTCTTGTTTGGTGAACGGCGGATCGCTGATCAGGTTATGGGCCGAGAACACGACCAACTTGCGAACCTCTTTGTTGACGAAGTATTGATTGGCTCGCTTGTGGAAGTAATCGTTTAGCCGCTGATCAGAAACCTGATCCGAAATACCAATCGGGTACGCACCGGCTCGCGCAACCTGTAACGCTCGGTCGTCCAAGTCGGTGGCAAAGATCTGGACGGGAATGGTTTTGCCAATTCGCTTCATCTGTTCCAGCAACAGGATCGCGACCGTGTAGGCTTCTTCGCCAGTCGCGCATCCGGCGACCCAAATTCGCAGCGGGTCGTCGTTGTCATCGGCTGCCTGCGCACTTCGTTCGTCGATGCACTTCGCTAGAACGCTGCTGGCGAGTGCCTCAAACGATTCCGCATCGCGAAAGAACTCCGTCACGCTGATCAGCAACTCGCGAAACAGCTTGGCAGCTTCCTCGCGAGACGATTGCAGCAGTTCGAGGTAGCTGTCGACATTTTCGATTTTTAAAACCGAGATCCGCCGGCGAATGCGGCGAACGAGCGTCGTGGTATTGTAATGTTTGAAATCGTTATCGGTATGCTTGTCGATCGCGGCCGTGATCAACGGAATCGCAGCGATGATCTGTTCAGTCAAGTCTGCGTTATCGGCGTTGTGATCGTCGTCAGACCGCTCGGCCAATTGCAACAACTCGCTGCTGATTTCTTTGGTTGACAGAACGTAGTCCACCACGCCGAGCGACTCGGCCGATTCAGGCATCGACGGCTCCGACGCGGTCTTGGACGACTGAACGATCGTGGTGCCGCCCGCTTCGCTGATTTCACGCAGGCCGAGCGTACCGTCGGTTCCAGCACCCGATAGGATCACGCCGACACTGTTTCGTTTCGCCTGGCTTGCGATCGAGGTAAACAGGTGATCGACGGGCGAATGGGGATTGTCGCCAGTCCAAGGGTGAGCCACCACTTTGTCACCATCGAGCTCCAAGTTCGTCTTTGCTGAGGCGACGTAAATTCGTCCCGGCGCGAGCGTGACCGAATCGGTCACTTCGCTAATCGGAAAATGGCAACGATTTTCAATCTGCTGCAAGACAGATTTCTCAGACGGCTCGGTCTCGCTGACCACCAAAACGATTGCCTGGGGCAGCCTGCCATCGAGCCCTCGCAGCACATCCAGGAAATCCCCCAGCCCTGCCGACGAGCAGCCAACGCCGACGATTTGAAGCGGAGACTGGTTATCGGAGGCTGACATGGGATCGTCGATCAGGGAGGCGAGTTGTGAAGCGACTCATTATCCTCATGTGACGGGCTCATGGTAGCCTCCCTTTCGGCGGTAATGTCCTCATGTTTTGCGCCTAGGCCGTTGACACCGCCGGATTCTTGCTTAGACACGACGGATCTTCCAACAAGTTTGCCCAGACGTTCTTTTCCAACAGTGTGGCGCTGCCTGTCAGGGTGCAGAACGCCACGTCGGCCGCGTCTCGCCCGACACCGATCCGAACCAAGCCCAGCGTCGATGCCAACCGCGTTGGATCGAACAAATACCACTGTCCATCCAAGAACGCTTCCATGAAGCCGTGGTAGTCCGGTGGTTGAAGGTCAACGGCGTAACCCGAGACGTAGCGGGCGGGGATTCCAATTCCACGGCAAAGACTAATCGCCAAGTGAGCGTAATCGCGACAGACGCCGGTTCGCTGCAATAATACGTCCGTCGCCGTCGTCGTGGACGTCGTGCTACCAGGCGTGTACTCCAGGTGCTCGAATACCCAGTCGCAGATAGCTTGAGCACGCGTGAAGCCAGGCTTTAAACGTCCAAATTCCTCATACGCGAACCGCGCCAATACGTCGCTTTCGCAGTAACGACTTGGGTTCATGTACGTCAGCACCTCGGGCGGCATTTGCGAGGCCTGAGATTCACCCACTTCACGCGGCCGTTCAATGTCAGGTCTTAGGTCAGCCGTTGCCTCGTAAGAAATCGACAATTGGCAAGGTTCGACGACGATGCGGTGCAGTCGGTTGCCTTCCGGACCGATCTGACACTGCTCCACGTCAAGCGGCGGATTGAACGTCATGCGTTCGACTATGAAGTCCGAGATTGGCAAGTGGGTTGAGTTGGTTTTCTTACATTTTTTTTGTCTGCCGAAGTGAGTGAGGTGCCGTCGTCTGGGGTGTTGATCGGTCGCTCGCCCGTAAGTGGCGACCGATCAACACCCCAGACGTAAGGTACCGGTCGGCTCGCCAGTGGAGTTCGATCGATGTTGCGGCTGTTCTCGGACATGCCAAGGAGCTTGATTAAACGACTATTCGAGTTTTCAGCGTTCTTTGGTCCTAAAGGGCCCGGAAGTTAATGGCTCCGGGCGACGCTGTCTCAGTTATCCATACACGGTTCAAGCCACTTGTTGGGCCGAATCTTGTGAGGCTGTCTCTTACCTGGAGGCTTCAATTGAGCAGTAAGAGTTCATTCCAAAAGTGCCACACATTCTTTAGGGCGATGTGTCCGAAAGCTCTGACGATTGCCGTGGGGGCAACCAGTCTCCAAATCGAGCCAGTCGGCATCAGGCTAGGTGGGTGTTGGGCACACATGGATGGGTCTAGTCCTTGGGGCGTGTTCGCTTCGGCAGGTTCCTTTGGTTCAGTCGACGGGATTGACGGGTGAAATGACAGCGGTTCAGGGTTGCAGGAGTGGTTGTTGTAAAAAGCCGGCAGGTCCGATTCGTTACGACGATGTCTTCACATCAGGCAGCGCATACTGGTTGTCCCACCGACCGAGGATCAAAAGAGGCGAACAAGGCCGATTCGTTACTTCGATGTCGAGGCATCAGGTACGCGATACTGGCTTTCTTGCTCGCCTCCGAGTCGAGGATGGAGGCGGGTTCTTTGTGGTTTTGGAGCGCGGCGTGATTGGTTTCTTAGCACCGGATGGCTCTGCCTTCTTTCCTCGGCAAGACTTCTTGTCGGCAGACCTGGGTCGCTCCGGTGCTGACGGATGTAACTTCGCTTGCTCGGCGGCTTGGCGTTCTTTGGCCAAGCGTCGTTTACGCTTGTGTCGACACTCCTTTTTGGGCATCGTTCGCAATGCTTCTTCGTCCATTGGCAGTTTCCCTCCATAAGACTTGGTCACGTCAATCATCTTGTTCGGATCCCAGTCTCGTTCGTCACGCAGCATCGCCCAGGCGATCACGGCGAGCTTGCGAGCCAGTGCGATCGCAGCTTTCTTCTTGCGGGTTTTCTGCTTGCCACAGATCCGTTCGTAGACTCCTTTGGCCCACGGGTTGTATCGCAACGATGCCCAGGCGCACTCGACAAGAATCGTTCGAGCCAGTGGATTGCCTCGTTTGGTGATGCGCCCATTGCGGTCAGTTTCGCCGGATTGATACTGACGTGGCACGAGTCCGAAGTAGGCCGATACTTGTCTGCCGTTTTCAAAGCGATGCGCGTCGTCGATACAAGCGACGAGGATCTCCGCCGTGCGAGGACCGACACCGGGGATCGTTTGCACGCGTCGAAGTCGCTCGTCGGTTTTTCCGATCGCCTCAAGCCTTTTGACCACTCCGGCGAGTTGCTCGGTGAGCGAGTCGAGGATGGTCAGTTCAATGTCGAGCTCGCCTTTCCAAAGTTCGTCCGCGTCGCAGTCAGCCAGAGGCTTGCAGAACGAGTTGATTTTCTCACGCCCGGTATGCCAAGCTTTCTCGCCTGATGCGATCTCGATGCCGTGGTTGACGAACCAGGCACGGATGGTGTTTTTGGTTTTGTTGATTCGATTGTCGAGAGTCTTGCGGTACTTGACGAGCGATCGAAACTCACGGTGCTGTGGCGTGGGCGTGTGGACGCCTTTGAGTTCCCCCATGGCAGCCATGCGGGCGAGTTTGAGTGCGTCGTCGCGGTCGGTTTTACGTTTGACGTTGGCCCATCGCCAGGCTTCTTCATTGGTGCTGCAAACGAGCGTTTTTAACCCATGTTCTTGGGCCAGATCGTTAATCCATCCCGAAGGGCCACAGGCCTCCATCACGACCAGGTTGGCCTTGTTATTCGTGAAGATCGCCGTGAGATGTTCTCTCGTGGTGGGCGTGGTAACAAATTTCGCTTTTCGATTTTTCGCGTTAAAGAAGCAGGCGACGGAGTTGAATTTTCCGAGGTCCAATGCGAGAATCTTCATTGCTTTGAATCCTTGTGTTTGGTGGGTGGAGTTGAATGTGACAAGCAGCCGCAAGCTGCGCAGATCACGGGTTTGAGTCGCCAGTCATTTTGGACGAATGACTCCCACCCATCAAACCTCGGACTTACATGGATTCTTTATTGACCAATTGATGTTGCGTCCAGGCCGCTGCGATCTTTAACAGAAAAATGGTGGGCTGCTTCACTTCGTAAGTCAGTGTGCTGCCGATCTGAATTTGTGTCATTGGAGTGGATGAAGGAGTGGAGAAGCCCATTGCATGGGCAGGGAGTGCAGTGAATTGGAAAGAGCCTGTGTCCAATGCTGGATCACTTCAGCAAGGTCTGCTTCGGTATAACGATGAAACCGAGGGGTGGCGTCTTGGTTGCCAAGCACGGCAACGTCAACCGGATAGTCAACATCTGTCACACTGGTGCGGGTTGCATCATAGGCCAGCAAAGCCAACGCGATCGCAGACGATAGCGGTGTTTGGCTGGTTAACAGTCGATCCAGGATGGGTTTGCCGTAATACGTTCGGCCGATGATGAAGTAAGGCGAGTCGAACGCGACTTCGACCCAATTCCCTTCTGGGTAGATATAAAAAAGCTGAGGGCTCTGATCGGCAGACAAACGACCGCCAATGATCGCGTGCATGTTGAACGCATGACCGGTCGACGCCAGCGATGGACCATCCTCGTCTTTGACTCGCCGCAACTGGTTGCCGAATAGATTGGCGAACTGATACAGCCTATCCCGAACAACGTCCTCCACGCGGAGTGTTTCGTCGACATAAGTCAACGTCTTGTCGCGCACCGACCGCAGACCGCTGGTCATGGTAAACAGCGCAGAACCTGCCAGTTGGAACTCAGCCAGTTTCTGCTTGTTGACCTGTTCACTGCCACGAACGATCCGCGTGTCGGCAAGTGCCACGATTCCTTCGTTGACTTTGATTCCAACACAGAACGTCATGTCTAGACTCGCTTTGCAAGATAAATAATCGCCAGGATGACCAGGATGGTTCCGAGGATTCCGCCGCCGATGTACATCGTAATGCCTTGTGTTACAGAGTGAAGTGGTAAGTATTTTCTCTGAAAACACCACAAGCACTTCTCGCGCCAAACCGCTTTACGCGATGCCGCAGGCCGGTTTATCGGCGGTGTGCCCCCTCGCAGGCATCGGTCTAAGCGGTCCAGCGTTTGCGTCAGAGGAGAGGAAACGACTCAGCCCCCTCCAATTCACCCGAAGGCAATCCAATGTCCACCATCCTGCTTGTCATTCTGATCCTGTTGCTGTTAGGCGTTGTCCCAGCGTGGCCGCACAGTCGCAATTGGGGTTATGGGCCCAGTGGTGGACTCGGCTTGGTCGCTCTGATTTTGATTGTTTTGTTGTTGATGGGCCGGATCTGACTCTCTCTACGAAAGAAGAACGATGAACACGAAGCCACGAATCGCGATTTACTTGATGACGTCATTCCTGGCGGCGGTATTCGTTGCGCAAACGGGATGCGATCGCAAGGAAACCGTCGTCGAGATAGAGGGTCCGCGCGGTGGTGGGGTCTCCGTTGAAAAAGATGTCGATGATGGCAGCATCACTGTCGACGTCGAACGCTAATCAACCGCACTGGTCGCTGATCGACCTAATGGCAAGTCTCGTCGAGCGCCAGTTCCATTAAAAAACTCGCGATCTCGGCGGCGGTGCCCACGAAGACGGGATCCACTTCCGCCAAGGCATGAAGAGGCATCGACGGGCAGTCCGCGTCGCTGGGCGATTGGATGATGCAACGGCCTCCCGCGCTCTTAATCGCTCTCATGCCTTCGGTGCCATCGCTGAGCATCCCCGACAAGATCACACCGACCGCGTTTCTGCCTGCGCTTTCCGCTACCGACTTGAACAGATCGTCGATGCGATGCATCCGTGCGTACCGGGATGTATCGACTTCGACGTCAAATTCATCACCGTCCACCTCGACTGTTTCGTCCGAGTGCCCGACGTAAATCGTCGTGCATTCCAAACATTCTTCGTCTTCGGGCTCATCGACGCGAATCCTCGCACGTCGCGCCAAAATGTCGGCCAGCACGTTCTCGTGCTTCGGTTCGCGGTGCGTAGCGATGATCAGGGTACCGGCAAACCAGCAAGGCAAACCTTCGACGATCGTAACGATCTCTTTGAACCCCCCTGCCGAAGCCCCGATCGCAACGATCAAGCTAGTATTGGAACTTGGGGAATCATTCGTGGTCATTGCAATTGCCGATTGATGGACGCGGTTCGCTGTGGAGTCTTCAGTAGCAGACTCGCTTCCGACATCGGGTTCGACGGGTGACCGATGATTTTAGAAACGGCACGAGAGGTGCATTGAGGTCAACTATCGCATCCTCACATGCATTTATCTTAGCGAACCAGGTAACCGTCCGTGAAACGCAACCGACCCGCCACAACAAAACTTGCCGCCCCGCCTGGAATCGCAATCGTGTTTTACACGCTGGCGACGGTGCTGATGGTACTGGCCCTCCTGTACTTTGCCAAACCGGTATTGGTGCCGATCGCCCTGAGCGCGATGTTGGCGTTTGTGCTCTCTCCGTTGGCGATCACTTTGGAACGTTGGAGTATCCAGGGCTACCGAATCGGTCGCGTCGGATCGGTGCTCGTCGCCACCGGAGCTGCTTTTGGGTTGATTGCTCTAGCGAGTTGGGCACTGGTATCACAGGTCCAGAGCCTGGCCGCGGATCTTCCTAACCATAAGACAGAAATCAAATCGAAGATCGCTTCGCTTCGCGTCAGTGAGGATTCAACGTTTTCACGTTTGACAGACATGTTCCAAGAGTTGTTTCCCGAGGAGGGTGTCAACGCTGAAGCGGCACGAGCGAACCTTGACGGGGGAATGAGCAAAGACGACGACTTGAGCGAGGAAGCACCGTCAACCATCATCGTCGCCGCTGCCGAAGACGGACGCATCGCGGCAGCGTCGGACATCCTACTTCCCGTCGTAGAACCGATGGCGACCGCCGCTTTGATCATTGTGCTTGTGATGTTCTTGATGATCTGCCGCGAAGACGTTCGCTACCGAATGATTTCGCTGATCGGCGACAAGGCACTGACCGGCACGACTCGCTTGATGGTCGACACCGCGGATCGCGTCAGCAAATTCTTGCTTTACCTACTGGTCGTCAACGCCAGCTTCGGAATCTGGTTTGGCATCGGGCTTTATCTGCTGGGCGTTCCCTACGCGGCGCTGTGGGGATTCCTGACATTGTGTTTTCGATTCATTCCGTTCTTGGGAAGCCCTGCTTCGGTGCTCTTTCCGTTGCTGATCAGCATCGCGACATCCAGCGGTTGGTCGCAGCCGGCCTATGTGTTGGTATTCTTCGCCGTTTCCGAACTGATTACTGCCAACATCATCGAACCGATCGTGTTCGGAAAGACAACCGGACTAACGCCGATTGCACTCTTGATCGCGGCGTTGTTCTGGGCTTGGGTTTGGGGTCCCATTGGGCTGCTGTTGTCGACGCCTCTGACGGTTTGCTTGGTCGTGCTGGGTCAGCACCTGCCCAACCTGCGATTCTTGAAAGTATTGCTCGCCGAGCAACCGACCTTAGATGCACGACTGCAGTACTTTCAACGTCTCCTGGCCAACGATGCCAAGGGAGCAACGTCGGTCGTCGAAGCCTATCGTCAGGAAAATGGGGATGAAAACGCATTTGAGGAAGTTCTCGTGCCGGCTCTGCAATGGACGCGGCGAGAGCGTTCGGATGGGAACATCACTGCCGAGGAAGAAAGATTCATTTGGGAAGCCACGCGAGCGGAAGTCGCCAAAGCTGAGGATGCCCATGACGGCGAGACGCTAACCGAGAATTTGTATCGCGTGCTCGGCTATCCCGTTCACCACGAATCTGAACAGATCGTGCTGTCGATGCTGCAGCACTTGCAAAATGCAACTTGCCACACGCATTGCTTTACGACGAAACAGCTTCCGTCACGCGTCTTACAGCAAATCGAGACAGAGCAGCCTGATGTCGTGTTGCTAACGGTCATGCCGCCGGGCGGTTTGCCGCAGCTGAAATTCATGTGCGAAGAGACGCGGCGTCGATCACAGCGTTCCCACATCGTGGTCGTTTATCTCGGCGAGATCGCCGATTATGACGAGCTGTTAGTGGAACTACGCGGCGACGGAGCCAGTTACCTGACCACTTCGCTTGGTCAAGCTGTCCACCAAATCGAAATGCTCCGTCAAGATGCGTTGGAAACGCAAATCGAGACGTTGATCGAATCACCAAATGGCGACGACGTGCGTGAAGGGGTGACCCATGCCGGCTAATACAACTCCACTCGAAAAGCTGGGCCGAGATTGGACGCGTTGGCTCGCCCCGACCGGATTAATGATCGCGCTAGCGATGTTGCTGCTCACCGGACTGGCGACCTATCGCAACGTGCGTGAGTTTGCGGATTCGGCCGAGTGGGTGGTTCATACCCGCGAGGTGCTTGCGTCTCTGGAAGCGCTCTCGTCAGACTTATCCGAGGCAGAATCGACGGCCCGAGCATTCTACTTGACCAACGAAGACCGCTACCGCGATGAATACCAGACCTCGATCGTGGACGCTCGCGAACACGAAGCAGCCTTGCTCGAACAAACCAAGGACAACGCTGTCCAGCATGCACGGATGAGGGAGCTGTCGGCACTGATCGAACCGAAAATCCTCTCGATGTCAACCTATGCATCCGCAGATTCCATCTCGGCGGAAGATGACCTTTGGCGTTCGCAGACGTTGAGGAATGACTCATCTCTGATGCGTGAGATCCGCGATCGCGTCGCAGAATTGAACGAAGCCGAACGGAAGCTTTTGGTCGAGCGAACGGAGAATTATCGGAGCATGATGTGGCAAACTCGCTGGGCCGTGATCGCGTCGACTTTACTCGCCACTGCCCTCGTCGTAGGCACGTACCTATTGCTTCGTCGGCACTGGCGACTAAGCGATCTGTCGACGACGTCGGAACGGCGACACCATCGCGAGAAAGACGAATTGGCGAGGTACAACCAACGACTGCTCGAATCGACCGGCGAAGGCATCTATGGCATCGACGCGAACGGTCGATGCACATTCATTAATCGTGCAGGTGCTCTACTGCTAGGCGGTAAGCCAGCAGATTTCCAGGACAAAGACATGCACGCGGTGGTCCACTATGCCAAACCCGACGGGACCGTGTATGAATTGCAGGAGTGCCCGATCTACCGTTCGATGCGGACCGGAGATGGTTGCCGCGTCGACGACGAAGTGTTCTGGAGACTCGATGGCAAATCCGTACCGGTTGAGTACTCGTCGTTCCCGCTGCGTGGCACTGGCGTAGATTCGGAACTGATAGAAGGTGCCGTCGTTACGTTCGCCGGCATCTCGGCGCGGTTGCGCTCCCAGAACGAGCTACGCGAAGCGAAGGAACTCGCCGAGGCAGCCAACGAATCGAAATCGCAATTCTTGGCCAACATGAGTCATGAACTTCGCACGCCGCTGAACGCCGTCATCATGTACAGCGAATTGCTGGCCGAGGAAGCCGAAGATCACAACGTGCCCAGCTTCATTCCCGACCTAAAACGCATCCGTTTTGCGGGAAAGCACTTGTTGGAATTGGTCAACGGGGTTTTGGACCTGTCCAAAGTTGAAGCGGGCAAGATGGAAGTCTTCGCCGAGCAGTTTTCAGTTCCGAAAATGATCGAAGAAGTCATCGCGACGGTGGAGCCGCTTGTCGAGAAGAACCGCAACGTGATTCACTTTGAAATTTTCGATGGTGTTGACGAAATTCAAGGCGACGTAACCAAGCTTCGCCAAGTGCTCTACAACTTGCTAGCCAACGCCAGCAAGTTTACCGAAGACGGAAAGATCACGGTGAGAGTGGGGCAGAACGTCGAGCAAAACAAGTTGATCATCGACGTCGAAGACACCGGAATCGGGATGACAGAAGAACAGGTCGATCGACTGTTTCAGCCGTTCATGCAAGCGGACGCGTCGACAACCCGAAAGTATGGCGGCACAGGCTTGGGACTGGCGATCATTAAACGTTTCACCGATTTGATGCTTGGCAACGTCAGCGTCGCGAGCGTCAAGGGCGAGGGAACCACGTTCACGGTTACCGTGCCCACCAAGCTTAACAGTACGCCGCAGGCGGTTTCGCCGATGGAGAACGCCGCTCCGACTGCCGAAATGAGCATGGTTGGAAACGAGGGAGCGAGCGTTGTGTTGGTGATCGACGATGATCCGGCTGTTCGCGACATCCTGACTCGCGTTTTGATTAACGAAGGCATTCGCCCGATCACGGCAATGGATGGTGAAGACGGATTGCTCAAGGCTCGCGAGCATCGGCCTGATTTAATCATCCTGGACGTGAACATGCCGAAGGTGGATGGATGGTCCGTGCTCAGCACACTTAAGGCGGATGATGAACTGGCCGATATTCCCGTCGTGATGCAATCGGTCCAAGACGATCGTGACCTCGGTTTTATGCTTGGCGCGTCGGAGTATTTAGTCAAACCTGTAAACCGTGATCGCTTGCTCTCCATGTTGCAAAAATATCTCCGTGATGGTGAAGGCACCGTCTTGATCGTCGACGACGATGAACCAACTCGACGGGCAATCCAGCGGACGCTCAGCACGCAAAGCTGGGACATCGTGCAAGCGATTCATGGCGCCGACGCCGTCGACCGAATGCACGAAAAAATTCCGTCGGTCATTCTGCTGGACCTGATGATGCCGACGATGGATGGTTTTGAGTTTCTGGACATCCTCAAAAGCAATCCGTTGTGGCAGAATGTGCCGGTGGTCGTGATGACCGCCAAAGAACTGACCAACGACGATCGCGAGCGGCTCGCCGGCGGCGTTGAAAGAGTGCTTGCCAAGAGTGGCTTGGACCGTCATCGCTTTCTCGACGAAGTTCGCCGAATTGTCCAATCCGTGGCAAAGCCAACACCAACCGTCTGACCCGACGCCGAAGACGAGGCTTCGCCCTACGAATCTCCCCGTCGGCGTCGCTTCCAACGATGAACCAAACCCAACTCGGAACCACCATGCCACGAATCCTGATCGTCGACGATAACGAAGACAACCGTGACGTACTCGCCCGACGTCTGCAACGCCGTGGCTTTGACGTCACTGTCGCCGTTGGAGGCCGCGAAGGGGTTGCTCAAGCGGAAACCGATGAACCCGACATCGTGCTGATGGACATGAACATGCCCGTTCTTGATGGCTGGGAAGCAACCCGTCAAATACGCACCGCGGGGAACTCGGTACCCATCATCGCCCTCACCGCTCACGCCATGAACGGTGACCGTGAACGGGCCATTGAAGCGGGCTGCACGGATTATCACACGAAACCCGTGGAACTGGACGAACTTCTCTGCCTGATCGAAAAACTGCTTGGTTAAGCCGCTCGGCTACTTCAATTCCGGCAAGATCAATCGCTGGTCCGCATGTTCGGCGACGAACGCTTTCAGAGACTTCTCTTGCTCTTCGACAGCGTTCTTTGCGGAACGTTGCACTTCATCATCTGCACGCTCGGTAAACATCTTCGGCACCTTGACGACGACTTCTATACGGACCTCCACTTCGACGATGGTCTTCACACCATCGCCGCGAGCGGTAAGGTTGGTTTGATATCTCTTCAGATTTCCCGCCGGAGCGGTAGACTTGGTTTCGACCATCATGGATTCGGTTCCAACATCCGCATGCTGTTCGAGTTTCAATTCCGTCGCGTCAATCGCCGGATCGTTCAGTTCGACCGTGATTCGCTTCACGGCTGACAAATCGGACTTGGACTTCCCGCGGATCGCATTGAGCAGAGGGCGTTCGTCACCGCTGGTGTCCACTTGCAGATCGTCCATGGTTTCGTCAATCAACTTCATACCAACCTGGTCGATCATCGCCCGCGTTGCATTCTTACGCACCATGATCTGCCGAAATTTTTCATAGTCGCAGTCAACGATAAAGTTCGTTGAATGGTTCCCGTCTGCGGAATGCTCGACCGATGCGAGGTTCCAGGCGACCACCGCCATACCAGAGAAAGCAATCACCGTTGCGATTGCAATAAACGCGAGTTTTTTTGCCGATCGGTCGATTGTTGTCATTGCCGTGGGTTCGTTGGTGGGCGATTGAGCGTGGACGCGGATCTCAACCGGACAGGGCAATCACTGTGCCATGTCAATTAACATCAGTGGCAAAAATTTTTGGCACGGCAATCGCTTACGTCCGCTGAATCATATCGCGTAGAGTGGCTTTTCAACCAAGCTAATTCGGTTCTCGCCCGCCCACCATCGAAGCAGCATCAACGATGAACGTACACACAGAATCCCTTGATCGCCGCAACTATTGGGCACACGCGACTGCCGTGTTCTTGGAATGGATTCGCAAGCCCTCTCAAGTCGCTTCTTTGGTGCCCAGCAGCTCGGCATTGACCCGGCGGATTGCCGATCGTAGCTGCGTTCGTGAGGCATCTAAAATTGTCGAGCTTGGGCCGGGAACGGGCGGGACCACGGAGGCGCTGCTCTCCTCCGCCAGTCCGAATTGCCGAGTGCTTGCGATTGAGAAGGCTGCGAACTTCATCGGACCGCTTAAAGCGATTGGCGACCCTCGTTTGATCGTCGAGAATGACGACGTCGTCGGTCTGGGGCGATTGCTGTTGATGCATGAGATGACGTCGCCGGATGTCATCGTATCGGGGATCCCATTCTCGTGCCTTTCGCAACAAGTTGCCTTCGACCTGATCAAGTCGATCCATCGCAATTTGGCCGACGGTGGGACGTTTGTTGCTTATCAATTCCGACGTGATGTTGCCCATTTTGCTCGACCGCATTTTGGCGAGCCTAATTCTAAAATAGTTTGGTTCAACTTTCCGCCGTTACGGGTCTTCACATGGACGAAGCCAACATCGCTCAAGTGATTCAAGCCTTCCGCGCGAGAGGAGGTACGTTGACTGGCATCAACACACAGTGCCAACGCAGTATCCTAAGCGGTGCAGAAGAGGCCGAGAACTTTCTGGCCGATTCGCCGTTCCATACTTGAACTGGACTTTGCCTATGAACGGCGTCGCGTGAAGCTTGCAAGGTCGGCGACGGCGATTTAGTCGCGAATTAATTGCCACAGCACGGTCAGCAGTTCGGCTTGGTCGATGGGCTTGGGGACAAAGCGGTCGCACCCCGCGTCGAGGCTGGCTGTCTGTTCTTCCTGCATCGTACTGGCTGTCATCGCAATGATAGGTAACTTGACGCCACGTTCTCTTATCTCTCGAGCAGCTTGGTAACCATCCAAAACCGGCATCTGCATGTCAAGGATTAATGCGTCGTAAATGCTGGCCTGGGCCTGAATGCGATCGACTGCCAACCGCCCATTGTCGACGACGTCCACCTGGACTTCCTCACGCGAGAGAATTTTTTCGACCAGAAACTGGATTCCGCGCGTGTCTTCGGCCAATAAGACTCGTTTACCAGCAAGCGGCTTCTCGGCGGCCGGATAGTCAAAGTCGCTTGAACTTTGATCCGCATCGGACGCGACGGCAGCATTGACCGGCAAGCGGAGCGTGAATCGACTGCCCACGCCTCTTTCGCTTTCGACCAGTAGTTCACCATCCATCCGTTCGGCAATACGACGGCTGATCGCCAAACCCAGGCCAGCGCCTCGCACTCGCCGCGTCGAAGTGGGTGAGGATTGTGTGTAAGGATCGAACACACTGCTGAGCATTGAATTTTCAATTCCAACACCCGAGTCAATGACGCGGATTGACAGACGTTCGTTCTCCGACGTTGTCTCGAGGCGAACTTCGCCTTCGTCCGTAAACTTAATTGCGTTGGAGATTAGGTTTTCGATGATTTGGCGTACACGGGTGGGGTCCAGCGACACAAGCATCGACGGTAACTCACTCAGTTCAACGACGAACCGCAGACCGACACCAGCCGCTACGGGAGCAAACGCTCGCTCGATTTCCTGCAACAGGCTTTGCAGATCCGTGGGCACAGCATTGATGGCGAGTTTGCCGGATTCAACCTTTGATAAGTCCATCAGGTCATTTAGAAGCGTGGTCACGAAGAGGCCGCTGTCGCGGATCGACACCGCCATGGCTTCCTGCTCCGGCGTTAGCTTCTGCTCGATCAACAATTCGGCCATTCCGATCACGGAGGTCATCGGCGTCCGGACATCATGGCTGACGTTCGCCAAGAAGGTGGTCTTCATGTCGCTAACCTGACGCGTTTCACGAATCAGCTCTTCAAGTCGTCGTTGGACGCCCTTTTCGTTGCTGATGACGTGCCCCATGATCGAAAAATAGCGAACGCGTCCGACTTCGTCGCGGTGCGATGTAATGAGTTCCGAAATGGGTAAACGATTGCCCTTACGATCGACCAATTCGGTCTCCCCATTCCAGTGCCCCGTTCGTGTTGCATCGGGAACACCTTCGGTCATCACGCGGTCTCGTGATTCGGGCGAGTGCAAATCGCCGATGGTGACGCCAGACAAATCCTCGTCGAGCCCCATTCCGGTCAGCAAGCGGCCAGCCCGGTTGATCGACATCATGCGGCCCAAAGCATCGCAAGTGCCTATGAAATCGCTCGCATTTTCGACAATGTCGGAAATTCGGATGAGCTCTTCGAGTCGATTGTCGTCGTAAATCTGAATAGCCAACGACTTTGCTACCGCCATCAAAGTCGAACGAACTTCATCCAATTCCTCGTTTTCTGGAATCGCCACCAACACACCGATGACACCAACGCAATTTTCTTTATGAATCAACGGCTTAAGAATCAATCGCCATGGCCGCCCCGGATCGTGGTTCCGCCGATTGTCGCCTGCGCTGTCTTGTGAAGCGGCGGGCGGTGGAGCCTTCTGAATGGCACGCTGGACCTGTTTCCCAGTCGCACGCACCCTCGCTGCAAGGTTCGGCAAGTCCAGTCGGTTGTCTTTGAGCCATTGATCTTCAAAGTCGCCAAAGCTGGAAAACTCGTCATTCAGCTCGCCCGTCAAGCCGTCCACTCGCCAAATCCACAGACATCGCGATTTCATCGTTTCCGATGCGACGTCCGCTAATTCACGCCACCCTTCACGGCGTTTGCCATCGACAAACGAATTTGCCCGAACCTGTTCCTCGAACTTTCTTAGTCGTGATTGTCGTCTATAGGATGTAATGTCACGCTCAATGGACGAAATACCGACGATGCCATGGCTACCGAATACCGGCGACAACCTAGCCATGATGTCCAAACGAGTGCCATCACGGGTCACACGTTCGGAATCCAATTGTGTCGATACTTGGTCGCTACGAACCTGTTCGATACGCATCGCCATTGTGCCTCGTTCTTCGCGTGGCACAACCAAGTCGTAAAAATTTCGGCCGATCGCTTCTTCGTGACTCCAACCATACAGCGACGTCGCGGCGGGATTCCACTGCGTGATCGAACAGGCCAGATCCATCGCGATGATACAATCGGCGGTCGATTCAACGATCGACGCCCAACGTTTCGCGGCGTCCTCCTTCTGTCGGATGTTAGTTGAATCCACATAGTTCACAACGACCCCGTCAGCAATAGTGGAAGAATCGAAGGGTGTCACATGAACGGAGAAGACGCGGCCGTCAGGGAGTTCAAGTTCTTGGTCGACTGACGTCCGTTCATCCAGCACACCACGAAACGCGTCTAGCAACCGCTCTGGAACGAACGGAGTTTGAAAGCTGGTAATTGGCCGCCCCATGTCGACCGTTCGCAGCCCAAACTGCAATGCCAAGTTGGGGGTGAATCGACGAATGCAAAGATCTTTGTCAAGAAACAAGACCGACACCTCGCTGGCCCGTAGCAGATTGTCCATGTCATCATCGGCGTCCTGCAACTGAGCAATTTTGCGGTGATATTCCGCATTTACCGTATGCAGTTCCTCATTAACCGACTGAAGTTCCTCGTTCGTGCTTTGCAACTCCTCGTTGCTGGATACCATCTCTTCATTGGTTGCCTGAAGTTCCTCGTTACTCGATTCGAGTTCCTCAATGGTTGCTTGCAGATTTTCGCGAGTGAAGGAAAGCTCGTTCTGTAAGACCGACAAACTATCCGAGGTTTGCTGAGAAACGTCGACGCGTGCCGTCGTGGATTGCCCCGGTGTGACCGAATCAGCCGCCTCGAACGAAACGATCATCAGGGACACGCCACGGTCATCTTTGACGACCGGTTTCGCCGTCAAATCCAATACCCGTGCGTTGCCCAACGCAACCGATCCCATCGTGATGCCCGAATAGACGACTTGATCCTTGTCTCTTTGGCAATGTTGAATAGCGGCTCCTAATGATGGCTTTAAATCGGGGCGAATCATGTCAACTAGCAAGTCTGAATGCCGCCCCGATTGCATTTGCAAGAACTCGCCACCACCGGCAAACGTGTGCAACAAACGCCCATCTCCGTCGATTAAAAAGCCGGCCGGCAAAACGGATTCAAGAATCGCATCGTAAGCCTTCTGCAGATGTGTTTCGGGCAACTTTGGCGATCGCAGCGATCCAGTACGACTGGTTCCCCTGCCAGTGCCAAACGCAAAGTCTGCTGGCCTGTTCGGGTGACCCGCGATGCTCAGAGCGTGCCGCTTCGCCTCGGCGCGGTTAGCCGCCAACTGCACGTCCTTCAGTTTGCGAAACAACCGCCAGCGAGCGTTAACCTCATCGAATTCTTCCTCCAGTTCACCAATCGTCTCGCTCGATCCGAGAAACAAGAATCCGCCGGTCGCCAGTGCGAAATGAAAGAGTGCTAAGCACTTCGTTTGGGCGGGTGGTTGCAGATAGATCAACAAGTTGCGGCACGTTACCAAATCCATCCGCGTAAACGGGGCATCCTTCATCAGGTCGTGCTGGACGAATACGATCCGCTGCCGAATCCGCGGGACAACCTGGTATGTTTCGTTATGCTCGATGAAATACTTGTCAATCTTGTCCTGCGGTAATACCTGCACCGCCTCCTTCGTAAACACTCCCACGGCCGCCTTGTCGATGGCGGCACGATGAGCATCTGTCGCAAAGAGCTTGAAGCGCACCTTCTTCTCAAGGCGTTCGATTGCTTCATCAAGCATGAAAGCAATCGTGTACGCCTCTTCGCCTGTCGCGCAACCAGCGACCCAGATACGGACTTCGGCGTCGTCACTCTTTCCCGCCAAAATTTTAGTAAGGGCCTCGTGTTGCAGGATCTCAAACGCTTCACGATTGCGATAGAAAGTCGTCACACCAATGAGCAAGTCCGCCAACAGCGAGTCACGCTCCTGCGCGTCCGCGTCGATCAGGTCCGCATATGCCTCAAGCGAATCCTGACCGATTAGTTGCTGGCGTCGCAGGATCCGACGAAGGACTTGCTCCGGCTTGTAGATCGAAAAGTCAATTTTCGAGTGCTCACGTAATCGTTCCAGGATTGCGTGACTCGCGGGGTCGCCATCCCCCGTCATCTCCAATTGCTCGACCTGTTCGCGAGAAAGTGATTGCCGAACGTAGCGAACCAACGCATCGGCCAGATCGGCTGGCGGAAGAACCACATCGACAAGTCCAGTGGAAATCGCTCTTTCCGGCATGCTGTCGAACTTGCAAGATCGAGGGTCCTGGGCCATCACCAGCCCGCCGGTGCGATGAACATCCACGATGCCCGCCGACCCGTCGCCACCCGTGCCAGACAAAATCATCGCAATGCCGAAGCGGCCCTGATCCTGAGCCATCGACAAAAGAAAGTGGTCGATTGGCAGCGAGAGTTGATCTTCATCAGAACGGTCCGCCAAGAACAGGCGCCGATTCTGCATCACCATCTCTTTGCCCGGTGGAATCAGATAGACATGATCTGCCTCAACCTGCACTCCGTCCTCTGATTCACGGACGATTGCGATTGGCATGTCCGTCACCCGAGCAAGTAACTCAGGCATTCGGCTTTCATGCTGGGGCGATAGGTGCTGGATCACAACGTACGCAACGCCCAAGTCATTCGGGACACTTGCGAAAAATACCTGCAGAGGCTCTAGCCCGCCTGCGGACGCGCCGAGCGTGCAGACGTGGAACTCGCAACCATTGTTCGGCGACGCGGGTTGGTCTGCCAAACCCGCGGTAGCGGAATCGTCGGGGCAGTTCGACGCGGGATCAGAATCGGAATGTTCGGTCATATTAAATGTCAGGCTTTGTTGGTGGGGGAGAAAATCTCCCCCGATGCATTCGTTTTGCAAAGTTCTCTTCGTTAAGCTTTGTCAGTCGTCGACGCCGCTTCTGCGTCTGAGACAGCAAGCCGCTGGTCGATTGCCGACCGCAATGGTCGGCAATAGGCCAATCGAGCGAATCCCGCAACTTCCATTACATTGGGGTTTATTGAATTGCGACCAAGCGTCAGAATCACACGTCTCGGCGGTGACCAAGGATTGCATTATTGATGCCAATCCACTGCCGTACTAAATCGCGAATGCGAATCGCGGCCTCGAGTGATACAAACCACGAATGAATGCGGAGCAAGGAAGCTTCTTTCATCGTTCGTCCTCAACGCACGGAGTAGCGGCGAGGGCGAGCATTTTACCCGCCTCAAAGGCAAAAGGAGCTTGCTATGTTGGTTCTTTCGCGTGGCCAAAACGATCGGATCGTTTTTCCATCCCTCGGTATTTCGGTCGAGGTCCTTAAAATCAACGGGTCTCGAGCGTCTCTCGGCGTCGTTGCCCCGAAAGGTAACCGTTCACAGCCCGGTTCAATGAATCAGGCGGCAGCAGGGGCGCTTGGCTCAGATATTTTTGGCAGGAGAGATGGTGCGGCATCACCGGAG
>NZ_JACHXU010000022.1 GCF_014192335.1 Aporhodopirellula rubra
AGCAAAGTGCTGTGGTGATGAACCGTATCCTGGATATGTTCAAAGGAATCGATCCGTCCAAGATCCGCACGATGACGTTCGACAACGGCACTGAGTTCTTCTATCACAAGATGATCAGTGACGCGATTAATGTGAAGATCTATTTTGCGGACCCGTACAAGAGCTATCAGCGTGGGACGAACGAGAACACGAACGGATTGATTCGTCAGTATTTCCCAAAGCATCTCAACTATGGCTACATAAGCTGGCAGCAGGTTGCTAAAGTACAAGAGCAGTTGAACTCGCGACCGCGACGAAGGCTCCGCTTCCAAACTCCCATGTCTCAGTTCCAGTGATTTCGAAAAAAATTGCGTTTCGGATTTGAGTTCACGCCTGCGAGTAACCACGCGGTGCACCGGAGACGGCAAGCATCCGGAAACGCTAGTCGAAAACCAACCCGACCGGCCCGGTGACCTTAGACGTTCCCCGACTGCGACCGGCGGACTCTTCCGTTGCCTCAGACCTTCTCGACGTTGACGCGTGCCGTCCCCCTCATGTCCAAGACCCCCACCCCATACATGCCGCCCGATTCGATTGCCCCGTCTGATCGAGACGGCAACTGCTATTTGCGTCGGGTCAAACGAGTTTCTGGGTTTGTTGCGATAGGCTGCATTGCACTTCCGCCCTTCGGGACTGTTTTCGGTATGATTCGAGCATTCAATTCAATCGCGTCTGGGAGCACGGCTGCACCACCAGATGAGCTTGCGAGCACTATCCGCTATTCGATGTTTGTTTCGACTGTCCTGCTGCCGGTCGGAATTCTCGCGTTCATCACATGGTTTTTTTGCTGGTTCCGATTGCGTGGACCTACTCGACTTAGTATCAAAATCGGCGGGGAACAATGACATGCATAGGAGCACGGCCTGCGGCTTTTTTCCCAATGGATAGTCAACTCTCCGTGCCCCGTGATATCCGCCGCTATTGGACTGACTGACCCCATTGCCGCTTGCTGGACGCTACTCGGACATGGCAAACCAATTATCGCGGTACTTGTCGTTGTGACTCGGATCGCCAAGGCCCTCGCTTGGACCGTCGCCTTCGGATTGCTCGGGCTATCGCTCGCACCGGCGATCGCTTCTGCACCCCAGCAACACTATGAACTTCGGTACGTGATTGTTGGCGGTGTTTCCGGGCTGTTGATTGGCTTATTGCTTCACCGACCGTGGATTGCCCCATGATGCTTGCACGCGTATCACCGTCCCGGTGTTGCTTCTGCTCGCGCAGATCTTGCTCGACTCATGCTGATGACGTTCCGTCATTTTTTTCGACTCTCGTGGACCAATACTCGATCATTGCCCGCTATATTCGCCGATAACCATGGGTTGTTGACGGAGCGGCGGTGGTCGCCGTTCCTGTCTGCTTGCACGTCATTTGCCGCCGCCCGCAAAACCCTGCCGTTCTGCTATTGAACAAATGCACGATTTCGAATCATGGAAAGATCATTGTGACTTTCACGACCGGCGTGATTACGTGGGCTTGGTGGCACACTGCAAGAACGAAGTGAAACGCTCGCCGGGCGACCTTTACGCTGCGGAACGTTTGATGCAGGCATTTGTATTGAACGGCGATTACGAAGATGCAATTGATTTCGGCGCGACGTTGGAACGTGATCATCCAGGAATTGGGATGTTCTCCCATCACATTCTCGACGCATTGTTTGCAGTTGGGAAAACGGAGAGCGATTTCCCATGGGCTGTGCAACCAAGCATCATCCGACTCGATCGTAGCGTCGCGGATGATTGCTACGACTTTCTTCGACCCAAACGCAAACCTCGACGACTCGAAGATCTTCAGATTGAACTTTGGTTGCACGACTATGTGGCTTTCTCGGACAAC
Organism: Aporhodopirellula rubra; assembly: GCF_014192335.1. Lineage (GTDB taxonomy): Bacteria > Planctomycetota > Planctomycetia > Pirellulales > Pirellulaceae > Rhodopirellula > Rhodopirellula rubra. Next base: position 1,876 of record NZ_JACHXU010000022.1, read on the forward strand.
GACCTGCTACACTACTTGAAAAGCGACCAGCGTTTCGTCGTGAATGGTGATTCGCCTAATGACGCGGAGATCGCAGTCAAACGCCGACGCAAAACGTGAACTCAAACCCGGTGAGGAAAAGCACTGTCATGGCCGAACTTAGTTTTGCTCGGGTTCGCACGCGGTGCGCGAACCGGTAGCGGCATTACCTCACGGTAACTTTTTTGCGACTCAAAGTCCAATGGCTTGTGCGCTACCGAGCACGTCTCGGTCAGCATGGATGGTTCAGTCTCGCCACCCTGGTAGATATCTGAAGCTTAGGAGCCTCACACTGTCTTATCCGGCGTTTGAACCGCTGACAGAGCACCACGCTTTTTCCACGGGCTTGTTGACTGCAGCTTCGAAAAGCCGCGCCTGCCCTCGGTGTCAGACGGTGTTATCAGTGTGCCGCAAGCAGCACGACAAGCCAGACGGAGACCCTAAGCTTCAGACGTTTCTGATTCTACTTCACTGGATTGGCCGACTCCAAGACGAACCAACAACGGGATCAATAAATCACCGATCGACGCTGTCTTTCCACGGCGTTTCTTTGAGAGCTTCGCTAGCGGTTTGGCTTCATCGGCATAGGTTGACTTTGGCAGCCACTCGAATGCCCTCTTCATGTCCGCGACGGTTGCCTCGAGCGTTGTGCCATGCCGGCGATGGAACTCGCGCAGTTTTGCCAGCAGGTACTCTCGATCGATCCCTTTGCCACGCCAGACTTGCCGGCCACTGACGATTTGAAATATCATTCGATTGGCGCGATTCGCCATACGGCATTGTCGGTCCACCGTAACGATGTTCCTCTTGGCCCAAACCGCCGCGAGACCACGATAGTAGGGATGGCACTTGATCAAGTTCTTTGCAACAAGGATGCAAGCAGCGCGTAGTTTTCGATTGCCGTGTCGCGCGATCGAGTCACTGCGATCGACTTCGTCGCTTTGGTAGCGAGATGGATAGAGCAACGCCCGACCATTGAGCGCTGTCGCGGAACCGTAGTGCTCAATAGGGCCTGCTTCACCAGCGAGCTCACCGGCAGAAACAACATTGATTCCTGTCACGGATAACAGGAGGACATATGGCGTTTGAACCCGGAAATGAGCTGTTTTCTGCTCAATATCGATAATCTGGCTCGTCATCAACGAATGGTTTTCGGCGAGCTGTTTCCATTGTTCGGTGAGCAACTTCTGCAGGGGCGGTGCGTCAGCGGCTTGTAAGCTCCAGGCATGTGTCTTGTCGAGCGTGCGTTCCTGAAACCGAACCTTGATGCTATGCAAGTACTTAACCAAGCCGGTTTGCTTTGCCTTCTTAACGGCTTCCGCCGACGAGAAGTGTTTTGCAATCGGCATCGCAATCGACTTGTTGAATAGCTTGTCCTCTTCCCAGAGATCTGCGTAGCCAGGCATCGATTGATGCATCAATGCCCTGATCTGAACTTGCAGCCTCGCTCGTTGCTTGACGAGGTTGCGACGGTGTCGTGAAAGTCGTTGCAGCGACAGATAGGTTTCGCTGACCGGCAATGAAGCCAATCCGTATCCGTTGATCGCCGCGTGGAAAATTGCTTCCAGGTCGGTGTCGTCAGTCTTGTTGCCTGGATGCAGTGGCTTGCGATAATGCGAAGACGCAAATGGATGTACGACACGCGTGTCAAACCCAGCTCGACGCAATGCCGCTTGGACCGGTCTGTGGTACACGCCGGTCATTTCCACTGCGGCGATCGAATCGACGATGCCCTCTGCTTGGCAAGCCGCCATAGCAGAGTTCACCATTGCCTTGAACGCTCCGGAATTGTGCTCGACGTTCGTTGGCTCAATGATGACGCGACCAAAATAGTCACACAGCATCCATTTGGATCGACGCTTTGCACAATCGACGGAGATGACAGCGAATCGTTCGGGTCCGACGTCACGTACGCGTGCTTGAATAACGCCATTTGGCTTGCCGATGTAGCGACGATTGGAGGACGCTTTCTTTGCTTTTCGAGTAGACTTGGTCTTGGCGGCCATCTGAGTGTCTCCATGCTGGAAGGAAGTTGATAGTTCTTCCAATGGAGCATTTGGATGGTCCCGCTGTTGGTTTTATTGAACCTGGGGGACATACCAGGTCTGCGGTACCAGTTAGCCGCAACGGTATTGGCCACCTTTTCTTCGGCAGCCTTAATCTACGACGTGATGTTTGCCGAGCGGGTGCCTGCCGCACTCTTGTTTACGGCGTTGAATGAGCGCAAGGATAGCGGAAGTGAATGGCGATCAAGTGCACCGAAGCCGGTCGGCCACTTGAATAGCCGTTCTTTGTGAACGAAGGTCACCGGCAACTCAGGGAAACGGTGCCAACTGCCTTAGGATGTCTCAACTCACCGTTGTTTGTTTACGAGAAACTAGGAATCGTCCGCACTGTTGAGCGTGGACTCCGCAACAGCGTTTGGCTGCCTATGGCTGACCGCGATTGCGATCAAGCAGAGACAGCCGCAGCCGAAAACGACCAACGCAAGAAGCTGATCCGCACGAATCAGTCCATTGAGATTGCGGGCTAATTCAGAGGGTGATGCGCTGCCCGAGTTGATCGCTTGCTCAAAACTGATCATCGACGCGCCGCTCCAGATGATGGCTGCAACGACGAGCACTGCAGTGCTGATGGCCACTGCGTGCTGGAAAAGGGAGCGTGATTTCAGGTTCCAGTAACTCCACCATTGCCGTTTAGCGTTTTCGATCGGGCGTCCTTTGAGACTGGCTACACAGACCAAGGTCGCAGCGGCGATAACGGTAAACCAGCCTGCCAACAGTGGCGTCTTCGTGCTCATGACGTCTGACACAAATGCGTCAGTGTTCGGAGCCTCTGAGGTGGCGAGCACTGTGAATGCCGCATGCATTTGTAAGGTTGCATAGGCGAGACATGCGGTGGCCAAGAAAAACGATGCGGTCGCCAAAAATGCAGGCACGCTAAGCCGTGAGGATTTCTCAAAGTCAACCAGTGCAAAAGCAAGCACGCCCAGCACGATCATCAACCAGCCACTCAGCCCAAGAATATGCCGCGCTGAAAAATGGAGCTCGTTCCCAGGTTTGAACGTGGTAAACGAAATCAGGGCGTCGTAAGTTGATGTCGACGTAAACAGCAGCGCAAGGACGGCACCCATCATAGCGAGGACTACGAACCACTTAGGTGACATGATGAAACTCTCTTTTCGCTTGGACCGTGACGGGTTGAGGAAATCGCTATTAGAGTGTCCTAACGATTCATCAAGACGCATTATACAACGAGCGGTTGGCGGCGTCAGTCGCGAAAGCAAAGGTGCGTGAAAAGCTGCCGGACTTTTTCATCGAGATGGAGATCGCTGTGTCGTTGATTCCCGATCGGTGAACAACTGCAACGCGACAGGCACGATGACCTATCCCGTTTCCGGCGAATTGGCATAGTTGAATGATCGAACGTCTCGACGACGAGAAGCTCGATCAAATCCAACGATTGAGTCGCCGGGACGGTGTGTTTAGTCAGGCAACTTGGGTAGTATCGATAACGCGCCGCATCGTGCTCGAGTCGCCCCTCCGTCTCCGACGCAAGCCTGAATGCATCGAGCTGATTCACGGGGCGTCAGCAACCGTCCGACGATGACGAAGCCAAACTCGGGTGGGCTGTCGTGTTCGTGAAAAGTCCGTAGGATCACGCTGGCCGAGCGATTTGCCGCTGGCTGACTACCTCGAATATTCGCCAATTTTTCGAAAGATGAACCACCTAACCCTTGTGATTTGCATCTGGTTTGCGTCTGCTCCTTTTCTCAATGGCGAGGAGTATCGCATTGATCTGCAGTCGAACGGGATTGAGCTTGACGTCGTTGAACTCGACATCGAAGACGGCATCGCGACCGCGACTGTCGGTGATACGACGGAGCGTTTTGATCTGAAGCAGAATCGTTGGTGGAACGAGGCGTCAGCCCAATGGGTGACACTTTCCCAATGCAAAACGTGGGCCGCGCAGTCGAAGAAGAGAACGAAGGCAAGTAGTGCGTCAATTCCTCCGCACGTCCGCTCGTTTGTTTTGTGGTCTCTCAATCCAACGTATGAATCCAAAGCGACCGGCACGTCACTAACGTTAACTTCGGGGCAAGTTGACTATCGCATCATGGGGAAGAAATCGAATCGCGATCTGTCGAACTACTTTGGATGTGCGAAGCTGAACGCTTACAAGAAGGCGATGACCGAACGCATGCTCCCGCCGTTCGCGGAACTGAAGGCGATCGACGCCATGGAACGCAGTGGTATTCTTCCAAGGTTGATCACAATCGAGATCCCAGGGATCCCGGACGCACCGACGATCAAGATGAGAATAAGTGATTGATAACTGATCGTTAGCCTATCACGAGCACGGCGAGACAACGCGTAAATCGGATCGTTGCTCGAGCGTTGGTTTGGTTCGCTTTGTTTGCTAATTCTTTGTTTAAGCAAGTTGCGTGCATGAACGGTGTGCCGTCGACGGGATTTAAATCATTTGGTTGAGATTGAACGGTGACTAGCCCGTGAGGCTGGGGGAGCTGCACGTGGGCGAATGGAGATGATGTGAGGGGGGGCGATGTTTGAATGGATTGGTGCTTGAGTTGTCGCGGACTGAGGCTCTCAGTCCGTGTTGGTTTGTGGGCCGACCGAGGGCCTCGGTTGGCTACGGGGGTGCTGGTTTGTTGTTTGAGGTGTGGGGAATGGGAATTGGTTGGGGGGGGGCGCGGACTGAGGCTTTTAGTCTGTGTTGGTTTGTGGGCCGACCGAGGGCCTCGGTTGGCTACGGGGGTGATGGGTTGTTATTTGGGGTGTGGGGAATGGAAATTGGTTGGGGTGTCGCAGACTGAGGCTTTCAGTCTGTGTTGGTTTGTGGGCCGACCGAGGGCCTCGGTTGGCTACGGGGGTGCTGGTTTGTTGTTTGAGGTGTGGGGAATGGGAATTGGTTGGGGGGGCGCGGACTGAGGCTTTTAGTCTGTGTTGGTTTGGGTGCCGACCGAGGGCCTCGGTTGGCTACGGGGGTGCTGGATTGTTTTTTGGGATGTGGGGAATGGGAATTGGTTTGGGTGTCGCGGACTGAGGCTTTCAGTCTGTGTTGGTTTGGGGGCCGACCGAGTGTCTCGGTTGGCTACAGGGGTGCTGGTTTGTTGTTTGAGGGTGTGGGGAATGGGAATTGGTTGGGTTGTCGCGGACTGAGGCTTTTAGTCTGTGTTGGTTTGTGGGCCGACCGAGGGCCTCGGTTGGCTACGGGGGTGCTGGTTTGTTGTTTGAGGGTGTGGGGAATGGGAATTGGTTTGGGTGTCGCGGACTGAGGCTCTCAGTCCGTGTTGTTTTGGGGGCCGACCGAGTGTCTCGGTTGGCTACGGGGGTGCTGGTTTGTTGTTTGGGGTGTGGGGAATGGGAATTGGGTGGGTTGTCGCGGACTGAGGCTTTTAGTCTGTGTTGGTTTGTGGGCCGACCGAGGGCCTCGGTTGGCTACGGTGTCTCTGCGGTTCCGAACTTTCTTTTGGGCCAGCGAATGCCCGCCCGTGGATTGAATACGTCTATCTGGTGTCTTCTCTAATTCGCATGTCGCAAATGCCTACGTTGAGGTCGCAAATCGTCCTCGCTTACGCGTTTCGGCTAGGTCAGAATCCATGGGGTTAAGTGAACGAGCGGCACGTACAAACGGCTCGCGAGAGTGTTGAGCATTCGCGTTGCCAGGTGAAATCATATTGGCTGGGTTTCGCGTTCTTGCGTGTGCCCGGGCTGGTAGTCGTTGCAAGCACGAGTGAAGCGTTCTCTGAATCCGTTGAAGTTACGGCGTTCTAGATAGATCAGGCAAACGTCTGGTCGGCGTTTGGTAACTTCGAGCATTTTTGTCTGCGATCGCCGGCGCGACGCAATCTCAACGCGGACTTCGTGGGTCTGGGTAGGGCCAAGTCGCTGCGGAAGTGCGAGGCGTCGTTCGAAACCGATGGTTCTGAAATGTCGAGGTTTGGAGTTGGACCTTCATTCTCGATGCCCTGCCACTAACGACCCAAATCGCTATACACCAAAGCTAGCCCCGATGAAATTGATATCGATGTTCTCTTGCGTTATCTGCCTGCTGATTGGAATTGCTCCGCTTACGGTGCAAGCTCAATCTCACGGGACGGCCTTCTTCACGCGGACCACTTTGTCGGGTATTGGCCCTGACAAATCCGTCTCCCGGCGTGACCCGAGCGATGTGATCAAAGTAGGCGACCTGTATTACGTTTGGTATTCCAGAGGGCTGGTCAAGACCGGCTATAACGCCACTGTCTGGTACGCAACATCGCCTGACGGGATGAGCTGGACGGAGATGGGTGAAGCGGTTGGCAAGGGCGAGGCCGGCGCGTGGGATGAAGCGAGCGTTTTTACACCTAATGTCCTGGTCGCCGACGACCAATACTGGCTGTTCTACACCGCGATTTCAAAAAGTCCTAAGGTAAAACCTGATTCGAAAATCGGTGTCGCCGTATCCGATTCACCGGACGGCCCTTGGCAAAAGCTGGCCACGAACCCGGTTCTGAAAAATAGCGATAATGAATCCGATTTTGACAGCCACCTAGTTGACGATTCGTGCCTGATTGTCCGGGATGGAAAGTATTGGTGCTACTACAAGGGCCGCCAATTGGGCAAAGGCGCAGCGGAAACGAAGATGGGATTGGCGATTGCGGAGTCACCCGGTGGCCCCTACATCCGGCATCCAAAAAGCCCGATCATTCCAGGGAATCATGAAGTTGTTGTTTGGCCGCAGGGTCCGGGGGTAGTCGCTATGGTGGACGGACTGGGCCCCAAGGAAATCGCAAACAGTATTCTGTATGCGGAAGACGGGATCCACTTCACCAAAACGCATGACGTGATTGATCGACCGAAGGCAGCAGGCACGTATCGGCCCGAAGCCTTTACGGACAGCAATCAGGGTGAAACTCCGACGTGGGGCGTCGAAATGGCTCCAGCGGGTAGGCTTCTTTGTATCGAGCGATTTGATATCGATTGGGAAAGTTCGAACGAGAATGAGTAAGACCATTTTGACGGCCACATTTCTCGCTTGTTTGGCTGCGATCTCTTCGGCGAGCGGCGATGATCAGGCGTTCGGAACGGTAAAGACTGAACGAACGGCCTTAAAGGGCATCGGGTTGGAGAAAGGCGTATCGCGTCGAGATCCGAGCGAGGTCATCAAGCACGGAGAGCTTTACTATGTCTGGTATTCCAGAGGCCGATTGAAAACTGGTTATGAAGCCACCGTCTGGTATGCGACCTCTCCGGACGGATTGAGCTGGACAGAAAAGGGACAGGCAATATCGCGTGGATCCGCGGGCAGCTGGGATGCGGGTAGCGTGTTCACGCCAAATATTCTCGTTGCCCAAGGGCGTTATTGGCTCTTCTACACGGCGACCACGACCTCCTATGGGAAGGGCTTCGTTCCCGATTCCAAAATTGGCGTCGCAGTATCGGATTCGCCCGATGGGCCGTGGGAACGATTGCCTGTCAATCCGGTGTTAACCAACAGCGACGATTCGCAGGACTTTGACAGCATGCTCGTCGACGACGCCTGTTTGATGGTGCGTGAAGGGAAGTACTGGCTTTACTACAAAGGCCGTCAGCAAGGCAAAAGCCCGGCGCATACGCAAATGGGGCTGGCTATAGCGGAGAATCCTGAAGGGCCATACATCAAACACGAGGCCAACCCCGTCATACCGGGCAATCACGCGGTGCTCGCATGGCCTCGGGGCAGTGGGGTTGCCGCGATGATTGGTACTACCGGCCCGGCAGACATCATCAACACGGTTCAATATGCAGAAGATGGGATCCATTTCGCAAAGACACACAATGTCGTCGATGGACCGCGGGCGGGTGGTGCCTTCCGTCCTGAGGCGTTCACGGACACGGATACAGGGGGGCCGATAAAGTGGGGCGTGGAAATTGGTAAGCACCAAGGCAAAGAACTCCCCTACATCCATCGCTATGATTTAATCTGGTCGGAATGAACAACTACGATGCGCCGAACGACCTTCCTGGGAACCGGCGGCTGAATGATCAGGCCTCGACTGCCATCGCTGCTATACGTTCTCCGGATGGTTCAGGACGAAAGAAAGAACGTCACTCGGTAAACGATTCAGATCGGAAGTGGAAGCACGCATGAACAAACGAGCCACATGGATTGGACTCGCCGTCACGATGTCACTTGGTTTCTCTGCGTTTGCGACTGCGCAGGCGACCAAGACCGTGACGTTTAACACTCGCGATAAGGGAGTGCCCCGTGTCATCAAAGAATGGGGGATCGATGCTACCTGGGTCAACTATTACAACGCCAAAGCTTCGTTGAAAAACGCAGGCGATCAAATTGACTTCATTCGGATCGGTTTCTATCTGCATGAACAAACCAACGAAGACGGGAGTTTGAGTGACGGGCAAATCGAAAAGTTGGACGGGGCTCTGCGATTTGTGGATATGGTCGATGAAGAAATGCCCGTGATGCTTAGCCCTTGCAACATGGCAGGGATCATTGATTGGTATAAAAATTCTGACGGGACTGCGAAAGTGGATCGTTGGTTCAACGTCATGCTTAGGAGCAAGCAATATGTTGAGTCAAAAGGGCATAAAGTCGTCTCGGTGGAGGTTTTCAATGAGCCAGATTTCCGCAAGTGGAACATGGGAAAGGCTGCGGACTTGAATCACTTGCTCGGAATGTGCGCAACACCGGAGGTAAAGCGTATTGGGCCGAGCACTTTGGCGACGCAGCCTGCTTCAGATTGGTATCAAGTCATTCGAGCCAATGTCGAAGTGGGGAGCACCCATACTCTCGGCGGAAACATGATGCAGTACGTCGAGTTCATCAACTTGGTGAAGCAGCACCGAAAACAGTTCATGAATCCCGAAGTTCATGCGCTGGTGGAAGCGATCGTGGGCGCTGAACTCGGGATTGATTCCGTCTGCTGGTGGGACCAAATCAACAAAGGGCGTGCGGCATTCATGAAAGCGAATCTGGGTAAGCGATTGGCATTTGTTCCAGTGGTTGAGAATTGGAGTGCCGCGTGCGTCTATCGAAGCCCTGACGAGGTTTTGTACGGGTTTGCCAGCACCAATGAACGCACAAACGGGAAGGATACGGTTTACGATTTTGTTTGTTTGGACAACGACGTGACCTACTGCTTGAATGGCAACGCTAAGAAGGGCGTTTCGGTGAAGAAGGGACAGCCGTTTAAGGTACAAGCCAAAGTAGAGGGGCAGGGAAAGGAGTCGATCACGAAGTGGTTCACGATCATCCCCAGCGATAAGGGGAACTGAGATGTTAAGTTGCATCCTTTCGGATTTTGCCGCACGCGCGAGGACGGGTTGGTTTACCACCTTTATTCGACGCGTGAGGAGATGGTGGTTGATGGACGTGGATGAGCCCCCGAGTTCGTTGCGGCCGCCGAAACGAAGATCGGTGAAGGTGAGTGCTGGTGAGTGTTCGCCTTTGCTGATCCATATTGAGAGGCCGTTCCTATTTGGTTGCAACACTAACTCGTCGCTCCGAATTGGCGTTTGGGCTAAGGTCGCTTGTTTAGGTTGGCTGGCACATCGTAAAAACTTGTTGAGTGAAGTCGCCTTTTTTACAAAAGGATATAGTGGTGATGGTTCATTACCTGCCTGAGGTGAGTCGTTTGTTTTATTGTCACTCAAGTTCTCGCGTCATTCACCTGTTTTTTGCCGGTGTCGTTCTGTCGTCTTGTTCGTTGAGTTTCGCCGACGAAGCGGCGCGTCGACCGAACATTGTCTTCCTGATGACCGATGATCAGCGTTGGGATAGTTTTGGTTGTTATGGGCGGCCTGAATTTGAAACGCATCACATTGATCGTTTGGCGGAAAATGGTGTGATCTTCGACAACGCTTACTACGCGGTGTCGATCTGTATGCCCAGTCGAGTGACCATGATGACGGGGCGTTATCTTTCGAGTCACCGAGTAGGCTTCACCGCGCCGTACGACAAGACCCTTTCCCAAAACGATTTCGCTAACAGCTATCCCGCTCTTCTCAAGCAAGCCGGTTACCGCACCGGATTCATCGGCAAGTTCGGATTCTCAGTGACCAAGGATGGAGAGCGGCCGAGCTATTTGAAAAAGAATGATTACGACATTCAAAAGCAAGTCGGGGATGTATTCGATTTTTATGCTGACGAGTTTGGGACGCATACTTACGGCGGGGCGGCATTCTGGCCAGCGAATGATGAAGGTTTGCAGCAAATTTACTCTGACGGGGGACGCAAAATGCTCGCCCGAACGTATCGCAACGGCAAGGCGATGATGCGTTTCCTGGACACCCAGTCCAAGGATCAGCCGTTTTGTCTTTCGGTCAGCTTTTATGCAGTGAAGCCAGGGCATTTTGATTCATCTGATGTTGGCAAATTCAAGAGCCGTCAGTTTTCGGTTCCCGAAAACTGGGTTGAAGGGCCCAATGAACGACTGCCCAAGGTCGTCGCTGAGAATGCCCGAGGTTATCAAATGCACATTGACCGTACGTCGACGCCAGTTCAGTATCAAAGACTCGTGCGTGCTTTTGCCGCTCAAGGGTATAGCGTTGATCAGCAAGTTGGCTTGCTAATGGACAAGCTCGAGCGGACAGGAATGCTTGACAACACCATCGTCATCTTCACCAGCGACAACGGACGCTTTCACGGTTCGCACGGACTCTACGATAAAGCGTTGCTCTACGAAGAGTCCATGAAGGCGCCGTTGATCGTTTTCGACGGTCGAACAAAAGCACCGGAGCGTGGACGTCGAGAAAGGGGGTTGGTTTCGTCGGTAGACATGGCACCTACGATCTTGTCACTGGCGGGGATTACTCCGCCCGCGAACATGCAGGGCTTCGACTTCACTACAGTGCTGAATCAAACTCAGGACATGTCGACGTGGCAAGACGCTGTCTTCATGGAAAACCTGTTTCTAGTGGGGATGGTTAACGCTAGCAGGAAAGGCGACGGTGTGGCGGCCAATCAGAATTTGATCAAGAGTAACAAGTCTTACCGGAGCCATGGCGTGCGAACGAATCGATGGAAGTATTTCGTGTACTACGAGCACGACCCCGTCATCGAGGAGTTGTATGACATGAGTCGAGACCCACTGGAACGCGACAACTTGGTCGACAACCCCGAGCACGCCGGTGTGCTAAATGAACTGCGTCAGAAAACCAAAGCATTGTACAGTGAGATCGTCAATCATCGCATTGAATAGGTCGGAATCAAAGCGGTGAAATGTTCGATAGCCCGTTCATTGCTGTGGCATTTTCGAAGCTCGATAACAATTCGCCGATCGGGCTGAGGATTGCATTCGACCTGTCCCTTCAGAACCAAAATGACCAATGAATCCAAAAACAAAGACTGAACCGACTGCCGATACAGCTTGCTGTTCCTCAGGCGGTGCATGCACGCCCTTGTCGGTTGGTCGACGTGATTTCGTTAAGACTTCTGGATTGGCCGCCGGCATGATTTTTGCGAGACAGTCCGCTGTCATGGCGGGACCGTTCACCATAGACGACTTCGATCACATCGTTCCTGCTGACAAGAAACTGAGCAAGCAATGGATCGATAGCCTGTACTCGCGAGGAAAGCCGCTCACGGCGTCTGGCAGCGAATTGAAATTCATCGGCATGCCCGTGAGTGGAATCGCCACAGGGCAAGTCTACCTAGGGGGCGACGGTCGACTCTGGTGTTGGAATTTGGACGGCGAACCCGACATGAAGTGGGAGGACGTTGGAAAAGGATACAAGTATCTGAAACCTGATGCTCCCTCCAGTCCGATGGACCAGGGCTTCGCTTTGCAGGTTGATTCCAGCGACAGCAAGCGTGTCTTCACTCTCGATTCCGACGGATTCCGCGACATCCGCTTCACAAACCAGTATCCCATGGGGAAGGTGACGTATGCTGACGCGGACTGCCCCGTGAAAGTCGAGCTGGAAGCATACACACCGTTCATTCCGTTGAATCGCGATGATTCCAGTTTTCCGGTGATTGTGATGCGGTACACGATCCAAAACGTGTCGGACCAGCAGCAGGAAGTGGCGATCGCAGGTTGGATCGAAAACTTTTCCAACTATCGCACTGGAAAAGAGAACGACAACGGAGTGCGGCAAAGTCAATATCGCGAACTGGATGGATTGTCGGTGGTGGAGTGCTGGGCGAAACCCCTCGATATTCAAGGTGCGGATGGTGAAAGTGTAAGTGAGAATGTGGCAACGCCCTTCGCCCTCGCCAATGATTTTGGGGCGGTCGCACTGGGACTGTTGGGGGATGAGAAACCGGACTTGGTCGACACGATGCGGTCCCAGATGGGGGCGACTGAGCTGTTTGATGCTCGGCCACCCAACGACGACGCTAGAAATGTACAGCAACGCCCATTCAGCGATCGAGCGTTGGCATCGATGGGACGCAGCGTCGAGTTGCAATCAGGCGAGAGCAAGACCATCGCGTTCACGCTCTCGTGGCGTTTTCCAAACGCAAGACATGTCACCGGATTTGGGCGTAAGGAATGGACCCGAGACGTTAACTATTATTCTACTCAGTGGCCCAATGCGAGCGATTCAGCCGCGTCCGTCGCCGCACGCGAAAACGAGCTGCGGGGCACGACACAGACCTGGGTCGATACCTGGTACGACTCGACGTTGCCGTACTGGTTCCTGGAGCGAACCTTCATCCCGATCGACTGCATGCAAACCCAACTCGCTCAGCGTTTGGCGATGCAGGAAGGACGGTACGCGCTCGACGAAGGTGTGACTTGCTGTGAGGGCAACTGCACTCATGTTTGGCACTATGCCCAGGGCTTGGCACGGCTGTTCCCGGTCATCGAACGCGAGTGTCGGGACAAAGTAGACTTTGGATTGAGTTTCCAGGACGACAGCGGAGCGATGAATTTTCGCTGTTCGACGAAGACTTTCCGCGAGGCGGTCGATGGTCAGTGCGGGACCATTTTGCGAGTCCTTCGCGAAAGCCAGATGACGACCGATTATCGGTTCCTCGAAAGCATCTGGGATCGGACCCGATTGACGATGGACTACGTCATCAAAAGATGGGACAAGGACCACGACGGACTGCTGTCAGGTGATCAGCACAATACGCTCGATAAAGCTTGGTATGGCAAGATTCATTGGCTGATTAATCTCTATCACGCTGCTCTCAAAGCATCCGCTCAAATGGCGAGGCAGATGGACCAACCCAAGGTGGCCGAGCGGTATGAGTCGCTGGTTGCCAAGGGGGCTGTCTCCATGGTCGACATGTTGTGGAACGAAGACTTCGGCCACTTCGTGCACATCCCCGAACGAAAGCCGGAACAGACGATCGGCTCAACGACGGGCTGCCACATCGACCAAGTGCTTGGCGAGTTCTGGTTGCGGAACCTTGGGCTGGATCCGGTTCTGCCTCAAGACAAGGTGCGCAAGGCACTGGCGTCTCTTTGGAAGTACAACTTCTCGCCGAACGTGGGCGATTTCCGAGCAGTGGAACGTAGCGGGCGTTGGTTTGCAGGGGAAGGTGATGCGGGACTGATCATGTGCACCTTCCCGCACGGCAAAGAAAACGCTCAGAAGACAAATTTTCATCGCTATTTCAACGAGTGCATGTCAGGATTTGAGTGGCAGGTGTCCGCCTCGATGATTTGGGAGGGCATGCTCGAGGAGGGGCTCGCCATCGGCAAAGCGATCAACGATCGCTATCAGCCAAAAAGCCGCAACCCGTACAACGAAATCGAATGCGGCGATCATTACTCCCGAGCCCTGGCAAGCTACAGTGCCTTCATGGCCATGTGCGGATACCGCTACGATGGACCGGAGGGCAAGCTTGGGTTTGGACCACGTATGCAACAGGAGAACTTCCGAGCCGCCTTCACGACGGCGGAAGGATGGGGCCGCTTCAGCCAGACCATCGAAGGCGGCAGGCAGAACAACGCGATTGAACTGCGCTACGGCACACTCTCGCTGAAAGAGTTAACTCTCGATACGGGTCTGGAATTTGAGGCGACCAAGGCGGAGATAACAGTGAATGATGATCGCATCGAAGCCCGATGGAAACTACAGGCGGAGCGAGCGGTCATCGAATTTCCTACCGTACTCGATCTCTCGGCAGGCCAAATAATGGTAGTGAAAATGTCGTAGCGATTCGATCAAGAGAGCTTACAGATCGCACACAAAGCGATCGTCCGGCGTTCGTGTTTTGCACCGCATGATGAACGCTGTCCAAGATAATTTCCTAGAAAAGAAACTTCGATGCTGTTAGAAAAACCTCACGTCCGGCGAATCGGCTTGGTATTGCTAATCACGGCGGCACTGTTCGGTCCGGTTAACTCGTTTGCCGAAAGCGAAAAGAAACCTTTGCGAGTTTATGTTTTGGTGGGGCAGTCCAACATGGTCGGTACGGGAGCGATTTCGACGATCGACTATATTGGCGAGGATCCGGAGACCGCTGGGTTGTTCAAGAGCATGCTCGATGAAGAGGGCAAGCCCAAGACATGCGAGCGTGTTTGGATATCATCGCTCAATGGCAAGTACCGGACCTATGGTGGCGAGGGCTTGGGGAAACTTTCCCCGGGCTACGGGCTTCGCCGAGAGGATCCGGCCACGCCTGGTGATTGCATTGGACCGGAGTACACGTTTGGGATCACGATGGAGCAGCACTATGACGGGCCCATTCTGATTATCAAAACGGCATGGGGTGGAAAGAGCCTACATCTTGAGTACCGACCGCCGAGTGCCGGTGAGTACCAGTTGCCGGGTGAGCTGGTCGAAAAGTTTCGCGAGAAGGGAGTTCTTGAAGCGAAGCAAGCAGAGGTCGACGAATACTCGGGCAAGTACTACCGCTACATGATTGAGCATGTGAAAAAAGTTCTCGGCGATATCAAACGCGTCTGTCCGGAGTATGAGCCAGAAGCGGGATATGAGCTCGCGGGCTTTGTTTGGTTTCAGGGGTGGAATGACTACGCTGCGACCGCAGAGTACCCAGCGTCGCAGGGAGATGCGCAGTTTGCCACGTACAGCGACTTGTTATGTCACCTGATTCGCGACCTGCGGAACGACTTGAACGCACCCGAACTGCCGTTTGTAATCGGCGTGATTGGCGTCAATGGGAATCATACTCCTGGGCTATTTTCGGGGCCACCGAATGCCCAAGAGAAGATGGAACGCCTACGTAGGGCCATGGCGGCGCCGGCTCAACTCGACGAATTCAAAGATTCGGTCATGGCCGTTCCCACCGCTCCTTTCTGGGACGACAAGCTAGGGAATCTTGGGATGAAACAGCTGAAGGTCCAGCGAATGCGGACGAGCATCTATAAGAAATCCGAGTCTGGCCCCAACGCAGACGGTTCCATGAGTCAGGCGGACATCAAGCGGTTCATGGAGGATTACACCTCGGAGATCTTCACACCCGAAGAACTCGCATTCAAAGAGCGAGCGTCGGGAACCGGTGGCTTTGTGCATTACTACGGAAGTGCCAAATTCCATGCGCAAGCAGGGCAGGCATTTGCGGAAGCTTTGTTAAGTAATCAGGCTCAGTAAGTGTCAGCCCAGTTCCTATCGGGTAAAGTATGAGCGCGACGCAGCAGCGTGAAGTTGCTCGCACCCGGTTCGCCCATTGATAGTTTCCTTGTCTCGGGTTTGCTCTCTTGGCGAATCGTTGCTCCTGCGGAATCCTGTTAGGACTCGGTCCTGCGATCGTATCCACGAACCCCACGCCTCCCACCATGAACTCAATGTCAAAGCTGTCTCTATTACCGATCGTCTGTTTGTTAATTCTTTCAGCGTTCACCGGCCGTTTACTAGCTGACGATATGAGCGTTTCATCTCCGTCAGGAAACCATGTGATTCGGTTTTTGCTGAAAGACGGAGTGCCGCATTACAATGTCTCCTATCGGGGAACGGCCATCCTTTCCGATTCGGGTCTCTCGTTGGACCTCGAAGGCGATGGCTTCAGCGACCGGTTTGTGGTCGAGGATACCCAGACCCCGTCGCAGGATGACAGTTGGGATCCCGTGGTCGGCTCCAAAAGTTCCTACCCGGATGCCTACCGCGAGTGTGTCGTTCAACTTCGGGAAGCGTCCGGCAAGAAGCGACGGCTCGATCTCGCGTTCCGTGCGTACGATGAAGGTGTTGCGTTTCGCTACATGATTCCCGCGCAGAAAGGCGTCTCGAAAATCACGCTCCGCTCGGAAGACAGCCGGTTTCAATTCACCGACGATCACTTGGTCTACTGGGACGACTACCCGCAGGCGGAGTATTCCAAAGTGCAATTGTCTGAGATGCCGGACCAGGCGATTCGGCCCTTGTTGTTGGAAACTAAATCGCATTTTGTGGCGATCGCCGAAGCGGGGAGTCTCGAACACTACGCACCGATGATGTTGAATCGATCCGGCGAGCTGCAACTGATCACTCGATTTCGCAGCGGAACGGTTTCGGCCAATGATTCTCTCACCACTCCTTGGCGAGTGGTTATGGTTGCCGACCATCCCGGCACGCTGGTCGAACACCATTACTTGCTGCAAAATCTTTCGGAACCGAGTGCGTTTGATGATACGTCTTGGATCAAACCCGGCAAGGTCTGGCGAAGCAATCTCGCGACTGACGCAGCCAAGGCGATCATCGACTACGCCGCCGCCAACAACTACCAATACGTGCACTATGACGCGGGCTGGTATGGGCCCGAACGGGCGGCCGATTCCAACCCGTTGACGGTTGTTGGTTCCATCGACATGCCGGAGACAATTCGATATGCGGACGAACACGGGATCGGTCTGATTTGTTACATCAACAAGATTGCGATGTCGCGATACGATCTGGACAAGACCTTTCGCACCTACCAGCAATGGGGCATTCGGGGCGTGAAGTTCGGATTTGTCGATTGGAAGAGTCAGTCCGACATGGAGTTCTTGTTCGGCTCGATCAAGACGGCCGCGAAGTACAAGCTGATCGTTGACATCCACGATAACTTTCGGCTGACAGGGATCGAGAGAACCTACCCAAATGTTTTGACGGTCGAAGGGATCCTTGGCAACGAGGAACTGCCGGAACGGGGGAACCCACCGAAGAATGTTCTGACAACATCCTTTGCCCGGATGATCGCTGGAGCGGGTGATTACACTCCCTGCTACCTCAACGGTCGAGTGGTGAGCCGCTCGTTTCAGCTGGCGTTGGGTGTCGTGTTTTATAGCCCACTGCAATACCTCCACTGGTATGACCAAGCTGATCGCTATGCCGGACGATCGTATCCTGAGTTAGAGTTTTGGAAGGAGATGCCGACGACATGGGATGATTCGAAAGTGATTCATGGATCGATCGGCAGCTACATGACCGTGGCCCGCAAGAAAGGTGAGCGTTGGTTTGTGGGAACGATCGTTAACGAGGCGCGAAGCCTCGACATCCCGTTGGACTTCCTTGGCCCCGGAGAGTACACGGCGAAGGTTTTTTCCGAGAATCCCGGGGACAAAAAACTGGTCACGGTCCAGTCGCGTGCAGTCACGTCGAGCAGTTCGCTGACGGCGACGATGAGATTCGGAAGTGGGTGTGCAATCATCATTTCGCCGGCTTCAGCGAAGTGACCTCGCTGAGTAACTGAAGTGTCCCCGAGAGTGTGATCAACGCACTTTCTGCTATGAAAACGACTGTGTGGTTTTAGCGAGCGATAATGGTCCGTGGTGGAGAGTAGGCGATCACGTGGGGCACGGCGAACCACTGCGTACATTCAAGACGAGCACTTCCAACGGTGGGTTTCGTATTCCTCTCATCAGTCGGGCACCGGGTAGGATGCCGGCCGGAAGCAGTTCGGATCTCGTCCATGCGAATATCGATCTGCTTCCAATGATCGCGAAACCGACTGGCGCCGATCTTCCTGATGACCGAGTAATTGATGGGCCAGATCTTTCTGGAATCGTTCACGGTACAGAAACGGAACTTGATCGGCCAGTCTTCCTTTACCAGAATTGATCGTTGCGAGCGGTAAGATATGGCTTATGTTCCAGAGAAGGATCGCCATTACATCTTGGGAACCACACTCTATAATCTTGTCGACGACATCGTCGAAACTTCCCGGCGATGCCAACGGTCAGCTAACCCCCAGTCCAACTCCTTGGAAACGTACCGCTAGATCCAACAAACGTGATGACGACCCTATGAGAATCGGAAAATACGAACGCCTTGCTGCTGATATATTCGGCTATACCTATGACAACTATCTAGGTCATCTCCAAATCGGTAACGAACGTTACGAGTCGTTGATGCCGAGGGATGCAAAATTGCTCGAAAAGGCGGTTGTCGAACGTTGGTCGATCCTACGGATCTCCGAGAAGTTGGAGGTGGATGTCGAACAGGCTGGCAAGTTGCTCGTGTTAACGAAGGACGCGTTAGAACGCTATGAGGCTGCGAATCCGGCGGAGTTCTTCCGAGTCGCTGTCCGACAAATGGTTGAAGAAGCTGTGTCAGAAGGTTTGAGTGACGAGAAAGATGTCAACGAGCTCGTCAGTCAGATTTGTCATGTCGCGTCTGACATGGCGGTTTTGCTAAAAGCCGAAAAATCCGAGATGGTTGAATATTCGGGTGAACTCCGGCGACCGGCGGGTGAAGTGTAGAGCATCGATACGCTGACCTCACCCATTGTCAACGTTTACCCGTCGCAATCGAGGGCGGTAGTGACCTTATGGTTTCAGAACGACTTTGATGCACCCGTCTTCTCTGTCTCGGAACTTCTTGTAGGCGTTTGGAGCGTTCTCGAGCGGTTCGACGTGGGTAATCACGAATGACGGATCGATTTTGCCTTCGGTGATTTTTTCCATCAGAGGCGTCAAGTAACGCTGCATGTGAGTTTGCCCCAGACGGATTTGCAGTGCCTTGTTCATCGCAGTTCCCCACTGCAAGTTCACGCTGCTGAAGTACACGCCGGGCACAGAGACTCGGCCGCCCTTGCGACAGCACTTGAAAATTTCGTTCAAGACGTGCGGGCGACCCGAGCCCAGATGTAGTGCCGTTTTGGCGTCATCGAGTGCGGATTGCAAATTGCCGGCGGCGTGGTTTTCGGCGCCGACGGCGTCGATACAACAATCCGGGCCACGCCCTTTTGTCAGTTGTTGCAGGGTCGCGTAGACATCAGACTTCTCGTAATCGACCACCTCCGCGTTGGAGATCTCTCGAGCCATTTTCAATCTTTCAGGCACTGTATCAATCGCGATAACGCGTTTGGCACCGAGCGATCCATGCACTTTGGATCGCGAATTGTCCGACGGGGCCACAGCCCCATACTGCAACTGTGTCGGCTGGTTGTATTTCGCAATTTTCTGCGGCCATGTAGCCGGTCGGGAAGATGTCTGATAAGAAAACAACCTGTTCGTCCGGCAAGCCATTGGGAACTTTGATGGGTCCGACATCAGCGTAGGGGACTCGCAAATATTCGGCTTGCCCGCCCGCGTAACCACCGAGCATGTGAGTGTATCCAAACAATCCGGCGGGCGAATGGCCCATCACCTTTTCCGCCTGTTCCGCATTGGGGTTCGACTGATCGCACAACGAATAGAGAGTTGATTGACAGAAGAAGCATTCGCCGCACGAAATCGTGAACGGCACGACAAC
The DNA here is from genome assembly GCF_014192335.1 of Aporhodopirellula rubra. Classification (GTDB taxonomy): domain Bacteria; phylum Planctomycetota; class Planctomycetia; order Pirellulales; family Pirellulaceae; genus Rhodopirellula; species Rhodopirellula rubra. Next base: position 21,462 of record NZ_JACHXU010000022.1, read on the forward strand.
CCGGTCGCCGACTCGCAACCGTTTGACGTCATTGCCAACCTCAACGACTTCTCCCATAGGCTCATGACCGATAATGTCGCCGGCTTCCATTGCCGGCGCTGCACCGGCCATCAGGTGCAGATCGGATCCACAGATCCCGGTAGCCGTGACTCGTATAATCGCGTCACGAGGGTCTAAGATTTTCGGATCGTCGACGTTGTCAACTCGAATGTCATTCCGACCGTGCCAGCAAACCGCTTTCATCAATTCTGTTCCTTTATCCAATGAGTTGGCCCCCGCGAATGAACGCAGATCTCAGTGCGATCTGAATGAGGGGCAATCTGAGTTCACGCTGCGTCTCGATGAGACGTTCGTTTGCTGAGGCAACTACGAAATTGACCTCCTGCGGGCGTGAGCAATCGCAACTCCCGTGCCGATCGCACACGCGTTGATGCGGGAGTGTCAGCGCGGATAGGCGTCGCGCCACCGCGCAGCGCACCCGATCATCCGAAAGATGCCGTGAAAGATGGCTAACGTAACTGTCGTGGTGATCGACTTCGTACGCATTCCAATGACGTTGATCGACATGACGGTCGATAATCGAGCAGCGTGCGGTTGCATCGACTACGCGGTTGTTATCACGGTCGCAAGAGAGACGCCCATAGATGCGTTGCGATCGGCGAGGTTCGAGATTGAGATTTGCACCGTTGAGCTCGAGGCGCGTTTTGATTGTGAAATACTACGGTGATTCAGGTTTTGATTCAGCGTTCTGTCGCGCTGCGATCGTGCCCAAGGCACCCCAGACGCCGTAAGGACTGTCAACGTTTGAGTCCATTGGGTTGTCTGTGTAAACGCTCGCTCGCGTGAGATCACCGGTGTCGATGGTGTTGACGACAAATCGCACAGCCCCGTCGGCAAACAAAGCGTGACAGCCGCCGTGGTGTAAGCTCGAGGCACTGAAAACGCCCTCGAGACGTAATTCGCGTTCGGTGTCGCAGTTCGGTGAATTGGGGGGAAGGATCGTGTTGAATCCCGACCAGGAGATTGCACCATCTGCCCAGTTTCCTCCCCGCGAGGCTTTCCCGTCGGGAGTGAATCGCAACTGAAAATCGGGCTTGACGTTGCCGCTGCTGTCAACGACGTCAAGACAACGTGAGGGATTGTCTTTCAAGTCCGTGATGTTGGCCGTGATACTGCTGAAGCCTCGTCGTGATGCGTCGCTCGTCGCGACTTCGGCGGCCAATAACGTGTGGTTCAATCCATCCGTGATGTCATCGAATCGCGTTGGACGTCCCGCTTTGAATGCACCTCGGTGCGATCCGGTGTCGGCCGTTCTCAATCGGAAGTCTAGAAACTCGCCGGCAGGGTAGCCGACGTCATGAATGGCGTCGCCGTAACAGAACACATAGTTGCTGAGCGCAGCATGCGCTTGAGGCTTTTGCGTTGGATCGCTCGGGCACCGCAGCGTAGACAATCCCCATTGCCAAATCGGATAAACGTTTGCTTTCCAAGGTGCGGGACCCATAGGCGGAAAATAGAATGATCCATCCTCGCTCATTAATGGGCCCGGTGCGACGGAGAGTGCGTCCAACTGATCCCGGAAAGATTCGCACGATTTTGTCTTGGTCAAATCGTCGAGTCCCTCATTTGATGAAGGATGCGGCCCGGTGGTGTACGGGTTGCTGATCATGTCCCACAGGCACGATGCCTCCACAAACGGCACGACGGCGACCCATGCGGATAGGCGATTCTGATTCGATAACTCGTCACCGCCGGCGGTAGGACCGGTGCCGCCGCATGCAGGCGGAAGTTGGAGAAAAGCAGCGTGGTAGTTATGGAACGCCAACCCGAGTTGTTTGGCATTGTTGATACACGACATTCGCCGCGCCGTTTCGCGTGCGGTCTGAATCGCGGGAATCAACAGTGCGAGCAGCAACATTAGGCAGCCCAGCAACGCGATGGCACCCGCTCGCGTCAACCGCCAGCGTTCTTTCGTTTGCGGTTCCCCTGACATCACACACTCTCCGTGGTCGACTTAATTCGATCCCGCGTGCCAATCCGTCGGCGACCACGAATCATGCCCGACTCTTTGACAACCACGCAAGCATGACCTGGCGTGGTGTAGCGAGAGCATTTCGGATGTTAACGTGCTCGTTCACCGTTGCTGGATATCGTCTCGATCGTGCTAGCGAAACAGGGTTCGGCGGCGTTGCTACGAGTTATCGGTTGCGGAGAGCATGACCATGGCGAGCGGAGGAATGTTGAGTTTGAGGCTCTGTTCGCGTCCGTGTGCCGCGATCGGATCGCTGGCGATCTTGCCGAGGTTACCGACGTTGCTGCCCCCGTAGAGTTTCGAATCGCTGTTGAGGATCTCGATGTACTTGCCCGATTGTGGAACGCCGATTCGATATCCCGCGTGCGGTGCGGGAGTGAAGTTCAGTACGACGACGACGGTACTGCCATCCGAGGCCATACGGCAGAACGTGAAGATGCTCTTATCCGCATCGTCAGCGGCGATCCATGAGAAACCGGCGGGGTCGCAATCGAGTTCATGCAGCGCCGGATAGTCTTTGTAAATGCGGTTCAGGTCGCCGATAAACCGCTTCACCCCGTCGTGCACATCGAACTGTAGCAGCGACCAGTCGAGTTGGCTCTCCGCATTCCATTCCGACGACTGACCAAATTCACATCCCATGAAGAGCAGTTTTTTACCTGGGGATGCGTACTGGTACCCGTACAGCAGACGCATGTTAGCGAATTGTTGCCATTGGTCGCCCGGCATTCGCGACAAGAGCGAGCCTTTACCGTGAACGACCTCGTCGTGCGAGAGCGGCAACATGAAGTTTTCGCTGAACTGGTACACCGAACGAAACGAGAGTTCATTTTGGTGGTATTTGCGATAGATAGGATCGCGCTTGATGTACTCCAGCGTGTCGTGCATCCATCCCATGTCCCACTTCATGCCGAAACCTAGCCCGCCGTTGTAGACCGGGCTCGATACGCCTCCGAACGAGGTCGACTCTTCGGCGATCGTCAACACACCGGGGAAGTCCGCATGCAGGTGAGTGTTGAACTGTTTGAGGAATTCGATCGCTTCCAGATTCTCGTTACCACCAAACTGGTTCGGAACCCATTCACCGTCTTCGCGTGAATAGTCGAGGTACAACATCGAGGCGACCGCGTCGACACGCAATCCGTCGATGTGATATTCCTTGCACCAGAATCGAGCACTCGCGTGAAGGAAATCGCGGACTTCCTGTCGTCCGTAATTAAAGATGTGCGTGTTCCAATCGGGGTGGAAGCCTTGACGTTTGTCGGCGTGTTCATAGAGTCCCGTGCCGTCAAAGTACGCCAAACCGTGTTCGTCATAGGGGAAGTGTGCAGGAACCCAGTCGACGATCACGCCGATGTTGTTGCGATGGCAGTGATCGACGAAGTATCGAAACTCGTCCGGGCCTCCGAAGCGGCTCGTTGGGGCGAAGTAGCTCGTGACCTGGTATCCCCATGATCCGTCGAACGGGAATTCCGTGATCGGCATCAATTCAATGTGGGTGTACCCGAGTTCTTTGACGTAATCGACCAGCATCGTGGCGAGTTCGCGATACGTGTGGTACCGGCGTCCGTCCCACGGGCGTTTCCAAGACGAGAGTTGCACCTCGTAGACGGAGATCGGTTGTTTCAACCAATCAACGAGTCCCCGGCGACACATCCAATCTTCGTCACGCCACTTGTACTTTTCCAGATCGTGAATGATCGATGCCGTGGCGGGCGGGTGTTCGGCCGCGAATGCGTAAGGGTCGGCTTTGTCGGTCACGATTCCTGATTTGGATCGCACGCCGTACTTGTAGTGCGTTCCGACACCGGCGCCGGCGATGAACCCTGACCACACGCCCGAGTCGCTGCCTTGCAACCAATCCTGGCCGTGTTGCCAGCCGTTGCCCTCGGTCAGCACGCTGACTTCGGTTGCGTTGGGAGCCCAGACGGCGAAACGTGCTCCCGCGACACCATCACGCGTTTCCGGGTGAGCACCGAGCCAGTGGTAACGTTCGTTGCGTTCGACCGACACGGGTGCTTCGTCGCTGGTTTTCATCTCGATGGATACCCAAGTTGTGGAGTCAGGTGAATGTTTCCAGCGAATTTTACAGGATCGGCGGGGACGCGTGTGAGGGGGTGCGACGATCTCTCAGATCGAGTCCGCGGTTACGACAAACCGTCCATTGTTCCGGTGCTGGTCGCAAATTGGTCAACTTCCAAACCGAATTTCTGCAGCAACGAAAGGTAGAAATTTGGCAACGGGTAGTTGTTCTTTTGACTGAACGCGAGGTGTCCGGCGTGGCGGAAGGGGCCACCCGCGATCAGCATGGGCATGTTCCGGTTGCTGTGGTTGGACGCGTTTCCGAGATTGCTCGTTAGGAACGAAGTGGTGTCGTCGAGAAGGCTGCCGCGAGCGTCGTCGGCCGAAGCAAGCGACCGTAAAAAACTGCCCCACTGTGCAACGAGTGCTTCTTCGACAATTGCGAGTTGCTCGAGTTTCGTGTCGTCGAGACCGTGATGGCTGAGTGAATGGTAGCCTTCCTCCACGCCCTCGATCGGAACAACGCCACCACCGCCGGGAAGATGCAAGGTGATGAATCGAGTGGAGTCCGTTTGCAACGCGAGGTGCATCAATTCACACATCGTTTGGAAGCGTCCGATCAGATCGTTCGGGTTGCGAATGTCGATCGGTCGGTCGGCGTCCACTTTGGGCTTCGGCATCTTTGCCCATCGTTCGGATTGTTGCATTCGCAGTTCGAGGCCGCGGACGCTCGAGAAATAGGCGTCCAGTCGATCCCGGTCGCCACGTCCGAGCGTCCGTTGCAGCGACTTCGCGTCTTCGGCGACCACGTCCATGATGCTGCGTCCCTGGCGAACGCGGGCGGCCTGTTTTTGCCGCTCTTGACGTGAGTCGTCGACGAACAACTCGGAAAACAATTGGGACGCGGACGTGATCGGAGGGATCATCGCACCGCTCTCGGTATAGCACGGGCTGTTGGTGCCACCGGTTGCCAATACCAATGAAGGGTACCGCGTCGCGTCACCGCGATGTTTGGCGAGCATCTGATCCACTGAGATCGTATTCACGGCGCGTCCGGCCGTACCCATCGGCGTCGCCGTCAGAATGCTGGCTTCGGCCCGGTGGCCTCCGCCGACGCCCGGGTGAGAGACTCCCGATGCGATGGTCAATTGATCGCGTAGATCATCGAGGGGACGCAGATACCGCGATGGCGTGTACTGTTTGCCCTCACCGGCAGGCATCCAGTTTTCACTGACCAAGCCCAATCCGACCGTCACGGCAACGAGGCGTCGTGGGTTCTGTCGTGCGTTCTCGTCCGCGGATTCTTTCGCAAAAGCCGATCGCATGGCCGAGAGCCAGGGCAAGCTCATTGCAACGCCGCTGCCACGCAAGACGGTTCGACGACGAAGACGTTTCTGCAAGTTGAACTGGGTAGATCGAGGTTTCATCGCGTGACTACTTATTGAGAAATGTTTTGCTGGAGACGACCGCGTGGAGAATGGAGCGGACGCCGTGATCCGATTCCTCCGTTTGACGCACAATCGACTTCACGATCGGGCGATCGGCAAACTGAATTTTGGCTCCGGTCGCGTACGTCAACAACTGCGAAGCCAGGTTTGCGGCTAACACGTCATCGTTGTTGGCGAGCAGTTGTCGAAATTCACCGAACGATTGAAACTCGGTTCCGTCGACCATCGTGTAACTCGCATCAACCACCGGTCCACGCACGTAGCGTTTGCCTTTGAGTTGTCGATAGTGATCTCGCCATTTTCCTCCGGCGTCGAAATTTTCGAGTGCAAAACCGGGCGGATCAAAATTTTTATGGCACGCCGCACAGGAAGCATCTGATTCATGTTTGGTGAGCAGTTCACGAATGGTCGTCGCACCACGAATGTCGGGCTCGACGGCCGGGACGTTTTTGGGTGGAGGGGATATTTCCTGACCTAAGATCCGTTCACAAACCCAAATGCCGCGCAGCACCGGCGACGTGTCGTTACCGTTGGCAGTCACTTTCAGGATGGAACCGTGTGACAGCAGCCCGCCACGTTGCGAATCACGATTGAGCGAAACCATTTGCACACGATCGTCGAGAGGATGACCGGTGATGTCGACGGGTTGCTCGATCCCGTAGTAGCGAGCGAGTCGCTCGTTGAGAAACGTGTAGTCGGCGTCGATTAAATTGCGAATCGGCAGATCGTTGTCCAACAAGTGTTGAAGGAATCGATGTGTCTCGGCGAGCATTGCGTTTTGCACCACTACATCAAAGTCGCGAAAGAGACGTCGATCGGGTTCCGTGAAGTCGATGTCGACGAGGTCCAGCCATTGTGCGGAAAACTCTTCGACGAACCGGCGTCCACGGGGCGTCGTGAGCAGTCGATCGGTTTGTTGACGCAATTGTTTGGGTGTACGCAACCCGCCATTGGCTGCGGCGCTACGTAGTTCATCGTCGGGCATCGACCCACACAGAAAGTAGCTCAGTCGAGAGGCGACCGACCATTGATCGAGGTTTCCGGCGTCGTCGGCGAATTCGCATAAGTAGAGAAAGCGGGGCGAACATAGGACCGCTCGATAACCCGAACGCAGTGCGGCGACATAGGCGTCTTCGCGTTTCTCGCCCAACGCGAGACTTTCACGCCACTGGGTTTCGGCGAACTCAACGTACGGCTGGATTTGTTCTTCGCTAGTTGGTCGGCGAAACGCCAATTCGCTGAAACTGTTGATTTGTTGAGCAAGTGCCTCAAACACTTCGGCGTCGTTCATTTCTCGAATCGATGGGACGCTGCGTTTGGTGTTTTTGTCGTAACGCAAGGTCATGTCGTCGAACAGTCGCTTGCGTACGCCGTGGTTGTCTGAGAGCGGATGGATGCGTTCCATCTTTAAGTGGTGCATGGCAACACCGGGGACGTCTTGGTCTTCGCACTCGCCGTATCCAACTTGGCCGCCTTGGACCGTCGCTCGTGGAAGGGTTGCATCGGCGGGACGGATTTCGATCATGTGCCCTTCAGGAATCCAAGCTTCATAGCTGATTGTTTTGGGGGATTCGGTGGCTCGGAAGGCGCCGATCCAATTCATCAACGGTGAACTCGCAACGCACTCGCCGCTGCGAACGCTGCACCAAACACCCGGAGGAAGGCTCACGTTGTCATCCGTTGGCGGATTGTCGGCAACAGCGGGTGGCTTCAGCGCCGACGCGGTCACCGTGATTCGATAGGTTCCCGATTCCGGGACTCGCGTTGAGGAGATGCGGCCGTAAAAGACAAGTCCTGCAGACCAAGTCACCGCAAGTCCCTCGCGGAGTTCGGGTTCTCGGTTGCGACGTTCGGGGCGTTTGTTTGCGATCTTTTTGGGTTCGTAGTCGATCGACCATGGACGTTCGGGCAACGTCGCTCGTTCGAACGCTTCGTCGAGCGCCGCATCGACGACATTGAGGTGTGATTCCAACTGAAAATGCGACATCGTCTGAGTGTCAGCAAGATGCACGAATCCGCTGTTGCGTGTTTCAGCGGGCATCAGGCGAGCGAGCGGCACGTCGATCATCAAAAGATCTTGGAGTGTCCGTTGCAATTGCATGTTGGTCAGTCGACGACCCTGCACACGACCGGCGCTGACTCGTGAGATCCGAGCGGCTCGCATCAGTGCCGCCTTGGTCGTCGGAAGGAACGATTGCAACTCGCTGCGTTCGAGTTCGGCGTCCTCCGGCGGCGGCATTTCGCCCTTCTCGACTCGGTCAAAGATCCGCACCCAAGTCTGGTAGCTCTGTAGACTATCGATGTCGTTCGACACGGCCTCGACATCGAACCCGCCTTCGCCCGAGGGCCCGTCATGGCAATCGACGCAATTGGATTGCAGAAATTCGATCGAAGAATCGGGGACAGACGTCGAGCCGTCGTTTTGTGCCGAAGCAAAATCTCCACTGACAACGATCAGGACGATCGTCAGTGCCAACATGGAAATACGCGAACCAGGAAACAAACGCATGAATGTTTGTCAGAAGATGGGGAGGGTCAATGAGCCCGCGAGCAGTGGGGAGGGAGGCTTAAGGCGGGGCTCGCGGACGGTAGGGCGTGTCTATTGTAGCGGTTGGTATGATTAATGGAAACGGATTCTCGCGAAACGCGTTTTGAAAGGCGGGATCACTTCGATTCGGTCGGTCCAATACCTGTTAAAATCCCGTGAACAAAATTCGCGACGCTGCGTAATGGCAACACGCATTCGATCTCTTCTTTATTCCAACCACACCCGCGTCTTCTATGTCGGCTACCGTCTTGCTCGTATTGGCGGCCGCCGGGATAGCGACCTTGATCAGTTGGTTGGTTCTCTATCCGGTTCGTTACTACGCGCGTCAATTGGGACTGCTCGATCGCCCAGGCGGGCATAGCAGCCATACCGTGCCGACGCCTCTCGGTGGCGGTATTGGAATCTACTGCGGTATCGCCGGAACGATTCTGATCGGTTTGATCGCGGCGTGGTGGATGCAGGATCCAGAACGAGCGGCGACTCTTCAACGATCGCTCGGTGGTCTGTTGCCGGATCAGTTTTGGGGCGCGGCGATCACGCACGCGCCCGGTGTTTGGTCTCGATCACCCGACATGTTCTGGTTGCTTACCGCCAGCACGATTTTGATGGTGCTCGGTTTGTGGGACGATCGCCGGGGCCTATCGATCATTGTGAGATTGGGCGTCCAGTTCGGAATGGCGGCGGGCGTCGTTTTCGGATTGGGGATCGAATTGACTGCGTATCTCGACGCCGGTTGGCTGACCAAACTCATGTCGGTGGTTTGGATTGTTGCGGTGATTAACTCATTCAACATGCTCGACAATATGGATGCGCTGTCCGGCGGCATCGCGGCGATCATTGCGAGTTCGATGGCAGTTGTGATGTTGACGACGACGGATCCCGGAACGGATCGCCCGCAGCTCTTGGTCGCGGGACTGTTGCTCGTCGTTGCCGGATCGCTGATCGGTTTTCTCTTTCACAATCGTCCACCGGCGAAAATTTTCATGGGCGACGGTGGCAGCTATCTGGTGGGTTTCTTGATCGCGGTTTCAATGCTGATGGCGACGTTCGTCGGCGGACCGTCCGCGGATGGGACCGTGCGTCCACACGCTGTGTTGGCGCCGTTGTGTGTCATGGCCGTTCCGCTGTACGACATGATATCCGTTTTGTGGATTCGCATTCGGGAAGGTCGCAGCCCGTTCCTGGGGGATCACAGTCACCTGTCGCACCGGTTGGTGGATTTGGGGCTGTCGCGAACGGCGGCGGTGGCCACGATTCACTTGATAACCGCGACGTGCGGTTTGTCTGCGATTTTGTTGACGCACGTCAGTCTTCTTCAAGCGATTACGGTGCTCGGCATTGTTGGCTGCATGTTGACTCTGGTCGCGATTCTCGAATCGACGCGCGACCGTGGGGCGAAGTCGTGAGCGGCCGAAGAGCTTCGTCGCAAAAGTCGACGTCGACGCCGATAAAACCCCACACGAGTGAACCGACGAAAACAGCGTCGACTGAAATGAGTCTACGAGAGAATCCTGCTGACTCCCTGGGCAGACTCGTTTTGTTGGCGCTTTTCTGCGTTGGGATGGTGTGGGCGGTCTATCATCCCGCCGATTCAACGGCAGTCGAAAATGGGGACGCGTTAGGACTATGCCTCGCGCTAATGATCTGGGGTGCCGGGGCAACGTGGATGCTACGCATGTCTCCAACGTTTCAATGGCGTCGAACATCGTGGTGGGGCGACGCCGCGCCGATCATGTTGGCCGGGTGGGTGTTCCTCTCCGCATGGATCACCGGGGGATTCTTTGCGTCAACTCAGCCAGCCGTTGGCGGCGATTTGCGGTCCGCGACGAACGAAGCGTGGTGGTGGATTGCGGGCGCGACGGTTTTCGTGGTTGCTCGCCGGTTGTTCCAATGCCGACAAGCTTCGGCCGCGGCAATCGGATTGCTGATCAGCCTCGGCGGCCTTCTCGCGGTACACACGCTGCACCAGTATTTCATCTCCTTTCCCGAAACGATTCGCGAATACCAGAACGATCCCGACGGAATGCTGGCCAAGATCGGTCTCGACGCCGAAGCGGGCACCGCAGCTCGAATGATTTTTGAAAACCGCATGAGGGACGGCGGTCCGACGGGGACGTTTGCCCTCGCCAATTCGCTCGCCGGACCGCTCGCGATGTGCGTGACGCTTTGCGCGGGTGTGGTCATCTGTTGGATCCCACGATATCGCAACCGTGACGGGAGTCGACCCGATTGGATCGGCGGCGCAGCGGTGGTTGGTGTGATGGTGTTGACGCTGATTGCACTCCTCACGACGGGAAGCCGCAGCGGCGTGTTATCGGTGATGGTCGTCGCGTTTGCATCGCTTGGCATCGTGTTCTACCGCAAACGGGCGCACTCGAAGAGCGAACGCGTCGATGCGATTACGTCGAACGACCGGAATAATCACAGTCAACCGGTGTCAATGGATCGACGTACTGCGACGCGGGTAGCTGTGTTGGCGACAGCCACTCTCGGTGTGTTCGCCGTGTTGTGGAAGTACGGACAATCGTTGTTGGGCGGTGAGTGGGTGACGCAAGCTCCGGCAACGATTCAATTACGGTCGCAGTACTGGCGATCCACGCTCGGTATCGCATCCGATCATCCTTGGTTTGGTGCCGGGCCCGGTAACTTTCAGCTCGTTTACCAGAAGTATCGGGACGTACGTGCGCACGAGTTGATTGCTGAGCCGCATAACTTTTTCTTTGAAACGCTCGCGTGTGGTGGTTGGATCGCCGCCGGTTTGCTCGTGCTCTTCCTGATCGCCGGTACTCTGGTCTATCGGCGAGCGTCGCGGACGAGCGAACTGTCATTACCAGAGCCAGCGAAGGTTTCCAACGGTGAACGCGTTCGAATCGCGATCGCAGTTGGCATAGGAACCGTGCTCGCGTTCATGGCGGTGTGGTACATGGGAATCGTCACCGGCAACCTCCCTGACTTTGACGCTCATTTGTTGGCCGTTCCGATTGCGATCTCCACGTTGGCGATTTGGCTTTATGCAATGCATGAGACGAGTGAGCTGCTCACCGACAATCAATGCCGCAACATTGCTGCCGCGTCCGCTGCGACGGGATTGACGCACCTCTGTTTTTCGGGCGGTTGGACGGTACCAGGAGTATCGATGTTTCTAATCGCGTTGGCCGCGATCGCCGCGAAATGGACGCCACCGGAGAATGCAGAGACACCCAATCGGCAAGCCAACACTTTCATACCGCGAGTCGCGACGGTCGGGTTGATGGGGGTCTTGATCATGGTCAGCTACTTCTTCTCGTATCGTCCGGTGAGGCGATCGGACGCGGCGCTGTCGAACGCCACGATGTTGGCAAGTACCAACCGGGGAGCCGCTGCGACGACGGTGTTGAAGGAAGCGTTACGGTCGGATCCTCTCAATTCCGACATCGCGATTTGGTTGTCGACGATCGATAACCAGGAATTGCTTCCATCGCTCGCCCGCAATCCGTCAACCACTCGTCAACGCAAAATTGCCGACGCGTCCATTGATGAAGCCGTCCGGCGATCGGGTAACGATCCGGTTCGGCTGCGTGCGATCGCCGAGTTGCTGTTACACCGTTATCAAGTTGCCGGAGTGGTGGATGATTTGGTCGCCGCCAACGAGATTCTCGATCGCGCTCGTGAACTGTCGCCGACTCATGAAGCGATCACGGCTCAGCAGGCCGCCGTGCTCCACGAGCTCGAACAGAATAACAAAGGAGCTGAGTTAACGACATCGAAGGAGCTCGCCGAAAGGGCCCGGATGCTCGCGAGCAGCGGCGGAGTCATCACGCGGGTTCTCGACTTGCAGCCGATTATGCCCGCAAAGGTTTTTGGTGCTCGCGCGATCGAACGACCCGTGCGGCAATCCGCCGAGAAAGTTTTGAAGTGGGAAGACGCGAAGTAGTCGGACGAACCCGATCATCGCGATGGGATTCGCTCGCAAGGTTACCGCGTGAAGGTGAACTCGATGCCGCCTTCGGTTCGTTCGGTGTCAAAATCGACGTTGTCGGATGCGAATCGGTCGTGTCCGCAAACGGCCGCGATGCTGAGCCATTCGTTCCACTGGTATTGCAGTCGACCATGAACTCGCCAGAAAAGTTCGTTGCGTTCGACTGCCCCGGTATAGTCTCCGTAGTCGCGGTAGCCGACTCCCCACGTCGGGATCAGTTCCCACTTGCGTGAAATCTTCCACCCGGTCGATCCGTGAAGATTGACCGACTGATATCGATAATCATCGCCCTCGGTGTCGGCCGACTCGAAGTCCAAACCGAGTGAATGCATTGGTAATCGCTCCCATCCCGTTTGAAAGAAGCGAGTGATCCCGGTGGTGATCGTCAGTCCGTCGAGGGAGGTTTGCGAGGGGGTGATGCCGTCGTCCTCGAACGCGGATTGCGCGATGGTTAGATAGAGATAAATCGCATCGAGGTCGGGGCGGATCAGCGTCAGCGATGTGGTTCCGGAGTGTCGATTGCCAACCGCATTGCCGTCGAAATAGTCAGCCGAGAAAACGTAGTCCACTCGCGCAATCGCCTCGTTTGAGCCGAGTTGGAATTCGCGTTCAAAGAACGCGCCGGGCTGAAAGCTGGCGAGATTGAAATCGGACAGATGGTCTTCGTTGACTGTGTAGTAACCGCGGAACAACGGACCGGCACGCATGTTGTCCGTGCGGATCCATTTCCAGTCGATGTCCGGATTAAGAAACCCCTGGGTGCTGGCGCTATCGTTTTGGGCGAGTTCACGGCTGATCGGAGTTAACGTCACGTTGGAGTTGTACAGCACGCCGGTCTTCAGGAATACGCGAAGCCGGTTCGCTGGTGCACGGACTTCCGCCCCCAGTTGTTCCATACGCAACTCTGCGTCGTCCGATCCATCAAAGGATTGGATCTCGTAGCTTGCTGCTTGAACCGGTGTTTGATTCAGCGGCAACATCGGCAGGTGATCGATGCCGAGATCGCCGCCAGTTGCTCGGTTCCCGTCATTGCTCGAGACGATCAGAGGCATCTGCAGATTCGCGACACTTGTCGGTGGTGCATCAATTCCTTGCGAACGAAGTTGGTCGGCGTAGGAACTTTGCGGTGCGATCGAAAACACGCGGTCGTAGTGAACTCGGGCCTGGGCCGATTGCCCCGTCTTTTCGAGGAACTGTCCCAGATCAAAATGGGCCGCTGCGTTGTGGGGATCCTCTTGCACCGATCGGCGAACCGATTCGATCGCATCGGAAGGCTGTCCGAGCGTGAACTGCAACTTTGCCAACATCCGCCACGAGTCGCTGTGGTTTGGTGAATCGGCGACCCGCTTCTGCATCATCGCCAACATTTTGAGTTGGCCGGCGGATGGAGTGATACTGGCACTCGCGGATGCATTTTCGGGGGCTGCGGGAGACGGTGAAAATCGCGACGCGCCAGTTCCGCTCGAATCGTCCTGAGCACGCGCGACGTGAACAAGCATCGGCAGCCCTGCGGCAGCGAATGCGAGTGTCCAGGAAAGGACGACTTTTCTGGTTCGGCGGCGTCGTAGCAAGCGATTGGGGGCCGTGTGCTGCATCATTTTCCGGTGGAGCAAAGGTCGAATTCGGCTGGCGGGCGTTGCTCTCAGTTCGCTACCTTGTGCTTTCAGTGAACAATTCGCCAGCTTCAGAACTGATACGTATCACGACAAGGCTTAAAATTGCCAGTCCAGATCCTGATTCGGTCTCGTCGCCGGTTCGAAGTTTGTTCAGTAACACAAGTCTCGTGCATGGAGCATAAAACGAGTATGAGTAGTCGAAAACAAATGCGTTGTTTTGTTGGTGCCCTTTTGGCGGGCGCTGCGATCGCTGCCCCAGCATCGGCCCAAGGAGTGGGCGGATTGTTGCCAGGTGCGCAGAGCCAAATCCAACAACAAGTACAAGCCCAGGTACAACAACGCGTCCAGGCACAAATTCAAAGCCAAGTGCAGGCTCAGGTCCAAGGCCAACTGCAACAACGGGTTCAGGCTCAGATCGCCAACGGAATCCAAACCCGCGTCAACAATCAAATTCAAGCATCGGTTCAGCAAGCTGCCCAGCTCGCGCTTCGTGCACGAGCTCGTGCGAACAATACCACCGACGCCGCCATCAACGGTGCCACCGCTGCGGCCAGTAGCGTTCGCGTGGATGTCGGAGTCGGAGCGAACGTCGACAGCAATGCCTCCGTCGCATCCCAGCCAACCTCGTCAACGCGAATGAGTTCATCGGCGAACGCGTCGTTGAATGCTAACGTCAACGCGTCCGTCGCTCCAATGCAAGTCACGTCGGCAGACATCTCTGCCTATGACAGTATCTTTGGCCAATTCAATCCACTGCGGGTTGCCGGCGTGGTTCGCTCGAATGCACGTGCCCGTGCCAATGCCGCGGCCAACGCCGCGTCTGAAACCGCTTTAGATTGGTTCGGCACAGCACAAGGCAACGCGGAAGGTGCCATCAGTGGTGCGTTCGCCGCCGCAGCCAATGGAAGCGCAGCGGCTTCCAACGCCACCGCGTCGAACGCGGCTGCCGCCGAAGGTGAGTCCTCGGCCGCGGCAGAGTCGCAGTCCAGCGGCGCGCTGGCGATCGCCGGCGTCATCCAGAACAACGTGGACCTCGGTGCCATGATCGCGGTTGCCGCTCGGCAGCGTCGTGCGGAAATTTCTCAGATTCGGGATACCGCGCTCGCGACGGCCGACGTTGAATTGATGGCTCAAGCCGATTTGATGGAGGCACAACTTGCCGCCTTCGCATCTGCCCAAGCGCAACTTGGTGCCGCTCAGCCCAGCGAGCCTGCTCACGAGACCGCTTCGGCTCCGGCAGCGTCAACGCAGCCGGAAACCGCCGCCGCACCTCAAAGCGAAGACGCTAGCACGGTTCGCTAAAGCGTTCCGCGAAAAGAGGTAGCCGATCTCGCCAGTCTTCGCGAAAACGAATTCTGGCGAGTCCAGCTAAGGTGAGCGAGCCTGTCATCACTTGAACTGCACTCGCTGTCACCTTCACGGTCTTGGGATTCCGTTCATTCGCGACCCGAGTGAACGGTCAGCTTCCAACGATGATCTCTCGCAATCGATGTGCACGGTCTCCCGTTCACATCGATTTTGCATTTGATTCGTTGTGGTGTCTCTAAACCTTGGCGACTGGGAGGGGACGCGGCGATTTCGCGCCTTTTCCGCCCGGGGAACGTGCCTGTGAAGGTCGGCAGAGACTTTCACGCTCGATAGGACGTTCACAATGCGACGCAACGAAACGCTGTTCGACATGGCCGATTGGCTTACTGATCCGCCGACGGGTGGACCGATTCAAATGTGGAGCGTCGGGGTGATCCTATCCAGTATCGTGACGGGGTACGGTGTCGGTTGTTGCATCCTTCGCCGCGCCATTACGTTGAATATTTCGCAACGTGGCTTTCGCCCACTGAGTCAGGGATTTTGGTTGGAAATAGCCGGAATCCACGCGGTCACGTTCGGCCTTGTTGTCGTATCCATTGGCGCCTTCATGCATTTTCAATGGTTCTGGGGAAACCATGAGAAGCTTGCCGGGTACCACGAGATCGGAAAGTATCTGTCCGTTCTGGGGTTGTTGATTGCGAGTGTAGCCCACGTATACACGATGTTGGTGCACACTTGATTCTCACGACACAGGCTCGGATGGCACTCCCGCGAAAATGCTAGATCGATTCGCGAGACGCTCGCAATCACGTTGGTGTTTTGCGAATCGAATCAGCAAACGTAAAGACAGTCCATTTGACACGGGAAATGATCTAGCCGAGCGAGGTAGACTCCACCGGATCCGTAAAACGGTCCAAGAGCCCCACGCCATTTCAGTGCGATGGCCATGTCCACGTCGACGCCACCGACCACCATATGAATCGCAATTCGTTGGTGCAGCATTGGATCCTCATGGATCAAACCGACCGATGTCGCACCGACGTCGCGGGTGACCATTTCAAACGGATCGGAGACGGGCTGGTTTTGGTCATCGAGTGCCACACCGATGACGGGAACCATCATCGGGAACCGTCCCTCGCGACGACGTTGTCGGCCCTTATAGAGCGTCGCGTTGACAAGTTGACGTTTTGCGAACGCGACAAGTTCGGGCGAAAGCGTGCCGGTGAAGCCGAATTGTTCGATTACGTTGCTCAACGGTCTACCTACTCGAAAAGAATTCGATCGCGCATTTTGTGGCGCGGAAGAGTGATGTAAAACAGGTTGGGCATAAGGAACATGGGTGACGATTAACGCGTCGTGCGAATGAATCTTTTCAGATTCCGGGAATTCCGGAAACAACGTCTCGGTCACGCTAACGATTATCACCGTTTTGCAATTTGCGCGTCCGAAGCAATCCAACGCCCCCGAATTTGAAAAGCATTAAAGTGGTGGCGTTCACGTCAAACGATCGAATGATTGCCCCGTCAAAGCATTGTCTCAGTCGCTTGAACGCTTGAAATTCCGAAACGGGGTGCGGCAAAAAGTCTATGAGGCAGATTCATTTGCAGGCGGGGCACTTGCCTTTTTTTGCTTTCGGTTTTTACCGTTATCCCCGTTCTTCTTCACCGACTGTTTCTTCTTCGCTGCAGGTTTGGGCAACACGTTAGCGCGCTGTGCCCATTCATCCCACTGCTTGCGCAACGTTTCGGCTCGTTCCGCGTTATTTGCGAGCAAGTTGTGTTGTTCCGTTCGGTCCTTCGCTAGATCAAACAGTTCCCAATCACCGCGTTCTTTTTGCCTAACTAGCTTTTCGTTGCCGACTCGTATGGCCGCGTTGCCTTCGTGTTCCCAGTACAACGCGCGTTCGGCGAAATTACCCGACCCGGTTAACAAAGGCCGCAAGCTTTGTCCCTGCATGGCCGTGATCGTGCTGCCGTTAAACTGCGAAGGATACTTCGCAGATGCGAGGTCAACACACGTCGCCATGATGTCGATCACGTGCGTCGGTGTTGTGATCCAGGCGTCTGGTCCGACGCGAGGTGACACCGCCGCGGGCCAGTGGGCGATCAGCGGCGTCGCCGTACCGCCTTCGTGGTTGTAGTGCTTATACATGCGAAACGGCGTGTTATTCAAATGCGCCCAACATCGTCCGACGAACACGTTCGAATGAGGATCGCCCGGATGATCGCCGTCGTATTTACCCTTGATTCCCGCTTCGGCGTTGCCTCCGTTGTCAGACAAGAAAAGGATCAACGTGTTGTCGAGTTGCCCGTTCTTTTTCAGTGCGGTGACGAGTGTGCCGACATTCTTGTCGACTTCGTCAATCATCGCTGCATAGATGGCCATCATGTCGTCGTATCGTTGCTGTTCCTCTTGGGAGAGCGAATCCCACGCCGGGATTTCGTCCGGACGTTTCTCGAGTTCCCAGCTTTCGTCGATCAAGCCTGACTCAATTTGGCGAGCGTAACGTTCCTCCCGCAATTCGTCCCATCCTTTCATGAATTTGCCGCGATATTTGGCGATCGTTTCTTCAGGAGCCATGCAAGGAAAATGAGGTGCGGCGTGTGCGAGGTACCAAAAGAATGGCTTGTCTTCTTCGATGGCTTCGTCAACGAACCTGAGCCCCGCGTCTGTCCACAGATCGGCGCCGTACCAGGGCGGATCGAATTGAGGATCGTCACGGGCGACTTGCTCGCCGTTGAGCATCAGCTTCGTGCCGCCTTTTGAGCCCGTTTGATTAGAAAAGTGCAAACCTCCCGCTGGTGTATTCAAGCTCCGATCGAAACCGCGTCCCGAAGGAGTGCACCCGTTGTTTGATCCGACGTGCCATTTACCGGTCATGACCGTGAAGTAACCAGCGTCTCGTAACACTTCCGCGATCGTGACACAGTGACTGTTCAGGTGTCCTCGATATCCTGGCATGCCTTGATCGGTCGTCATGTGTCCGATCCCCGCTTGGTGGGAGTACAATCCGGTCAACAACGCGGCCCGAGTCGGGCAACAACGCCCGGTGTTGTAGAACTGAGAAAACCGAACGCCGTTATCCGCGAGAGCGTCGAGGTTCGGCGTCGGGATTTCACTTCCATAACTGCTAATATCCGAGAACCCCATGTCGTCGACCATGATCACGACGATATTGGGTCGTTCGGCCGCGAAAGCGTTGATGGTGGGCACGCATAACAGCGTGAGCGTCAGCGAAGTGATGTTTTTCAAAGTTCTATCCAGGTTTGGGGGAATCTGTTTCTTCACGCCATGTCTTGAGTGTACCCTTTCTCAGTACACGTCCGCCTTGCTCTCAGGTACTCTCAGGGGAGAGGGCTGTTAGCGTTCCAGGTTGGATCGCCGGCATCTTTTGGCATCGTCGCGTTCCAACGCATGAGCGAATCGTGCAGCGTCGCGGCGACACTTGCGTTATCCTCAATCACGTTATTCGACTCAGAGGGATCGGTCGTGAGATCGTACAGTTGCGGCATGCTGCCGTCGTAGTTGACGAGGTACTTCCAACGTCCCTCGCGCGCCGCGAGGTCGGGATTGTCCTCGTTCATGCCATGGCCAAATCCTGGGCGATCAGGTGGTCGTCGCCAATAGATAGGCGACGTTCGCTGTCGTTGATGGTTGCCAAGCATCGTGTCGGCGAAATCCTCGCCATCGAGCACCACGTCGACAGGCAGTTCCGCCCCGGTGATCGAATAAAGTGATCGGTTAACATCGAGTGCACACAGGATCGATTCTTCGTTCGTCGATCCCGCCGCATCTTCGGCAATCAATCCCGGCCCCCAAACAATCAGCGGCGAACGAATGCCGCCCTCGTACAACCATGTTTTCGTTCCACGCAGCGGTTCGGCGGACCCGGCACCGCTTTCGGGACCGTTGTCTGACATGATTAAGATCAACGTGTTGTCTTTGAGCTCGGGATCATTGCGAACGCGGTCGAAGAGCTTCTTGAGTTGCTGGTCCATCGCCTTTAGAACGGCGTAGTACAACGCTCGCTTGCTCCCGTCGGTCTCGTCTCTGAGAACTTTGGGAGGAAAGAATGGGCCGTGCACATCATCGGGCCAAACGTTGACGAAAAACGGTTTCCCGTCGTTCTGGGCCTGATCGATAAACGACACCGCGTCATCCACAAACGCGGCCGTTACGACCGAGCGGTCTTCCCAGCGGATCGGGCCCCGGCCGAGGGTGTCGGAACCGAGTGCGTGTTTGCGTGGTGGTTTGCCGTCGTACGAGTCTTTCAGAGGTAAGACTCGCGGTCCCAAGCCTTCGAAGTTCGTTAAGCTCTGATCAAAACCATATTCCGTGATCAGCGGGGCTTCACCCACGTCGCGTTGACCACCCATATGCCATTTCCCGAAATGTCCGGTCGCATATCCCGCGGCGTGTACCTGACGCGCCAACATCGGAGCTTTCAAATCCAGCCACTGCGTCATACCGCGTTCGCGGTTACTGCGACGGTTGTTCAAAAATGAGCTAATCTCCCATCGCTGTGGATACTGGCCCGTTGAAAGTGCCACGCGTGATGGTGAGCAGATCGGCGAGTTGACGTAGAAATTCGTAAATCGAATGCCTTCTTCTGCGACACGGTCAATGTTCTCGGTTTGCGTGGCCGTACCATGGAAGCACGACAGATCAGACCATCCCATGTCATCGATGAAAACCGTTAGAACGTTGGGACGTTCTTCGGCATACAGCGAAGGGGACAACAATGACAAACAGCACAACGCTGCGATCAATGCGCGACCGGGGATCATGGGCATTTCCAAATAGACGGTGAGGCGTGGGGGGCGTTTGCGGGAATTGATTCGCGGGCAATCACGACGATCGATGAAGTGAACTTGCTTATGCCGCAAGCCAGAGCGTCAGAAGCTAAGCGGTTGAGTGCATACGAATGAGGGCTCGAAATCTCGACATGCCCCCCGATGATTCTAGATCAATGGCGATGCGTTGTGTGAGAAACGCGTCACACGCACGTTCGGCGTTCGACTTTCGCGGGCCGCGAAGTTTCCGGAATTTTGATCATCCGTGCATCACGATTGACGCCAACGTCGCTCCGCCGCGTTATCATGAGTGCTGATTCGCTCGCGACGGGAAAGGTGATTTCACTTTCCTCCGTGAACGGATTCCCCGCCCGCATCTTCCCCACCGTTTCCGCCCTCCACCAACGTGAATTTGGCAATGCGTCAATCAACACTCCAACGTCGTGGGCTGTTACGGGCCGCGGGCGTGTCGATCTCGTTGCCCTTCTTGGCGTCGATGAAAGGCACCACGTCCGCGTCAACCGTACAGCCGAGCAAGCAACGCATGGTTTGCATCGGTAACATGCTCGGCTTTTATCCAGGGGCGTTCTGGCCATCGGGAAACCAGGCGGATGGAAAATCATCGCTTTCGCAAGACGGGTGGGAGGACCGGACGGATTTCCAATGGGGGCGTACGACCGAATGTCTCGAACCACTTCGAGATCAGTTGACGATGATTTCGGGCTTAGATCACGGGCTCAAGGGCGGTCACTTTGCGATCCACGCGTTCCTGTCGGGCGTTCGCCAAATCGATGCGAAGTCGATGCCGATGGCGAATGTCACGATCGACCAATATGCCGCTGAATTCATTGCCGGACAAACCCGCTTTCCGACCCTCACGATCGGCAGCGAATCGGGGATTCATCAAGGGTGCCAACTGTCGTGGACACGCAGCGGAACGCGAGTGCCACCGATTCCCGGACCGCACGAACTGTTTGAGAAATTATTCATTGGAAACGATGCGGCGAGTCGCGAGGCCGATCTCGACCGTGTTCGCATGCAATCGTCCATTCTCGATCTTGTTCGCGACAGCGCCAATGATCTGAATCGCAACTTGAATCGCCGCGACAAGGACAAACTGGATGAATACATGACGTCCGTTCGAGACGTCGAGAAGCGGATCGCACTACGACGCAACTGGATCGACGTCCCCAAACCAAAACCGCCGTTCGATCAGCCGAGCGATCGCAATATGGTGGAAGACCTACCGTTGCTGTACGACCTGATCGCGCTCGCGTTGCAAACCGACGCGACACGCATCGCAACCTTGGAAATCGGCGGTGACTTTAACCCGAACGATCTCGGTGTCAGTGGTGGTTATCACGGTTTGTCTCACCATGGTCAACGAAGTGAGAACATCGAGAAACTCGTCACGCTCGAAACGTATCAAGTCGAACAGTTCGCACGCTTTGTCGATAAGATTGCTCAATCCACGGATGAAAACGGATCGTTATTGGAGCAGACCACGGTGCTCTTCGGCAGCGGGATGGGGAATGCGAACTCGCATACCAACAGTAACCTGCCCGTGATTCTCGCCTGGGGTGGTTTGCGTCACGGACGGCATCTCGCTTTCGATGTTCGTTCGAAAAACCGTCCACCGCTCACCAATTTATTCGTTTCTATGTTGCAGAATTTTGGATTGGAAGCGGATCAGTTCGCCACCAGCACGGGAACCCTTCGGGGGCTCGCCTGATGCGTCGACCTTCGTTCTTTCCCATTATGCGTGCCGTCTCGTCTCGATCAAAACTTCTTGTCAGCATGTTCGGTGTTTCGGCGTCGCTCATGCTCGCAACTTCGTCGATCGCCGAAGCCCCCTCTGCGTTTCTGGATCGCTACTGCATCGAATGCCACGCATCCGACGATCCGTCCGGCGAACGCGAGTTTGAGTCGTTAGATCTATCGCAGTCGCATCTCGATAACCAAGTCGCGATCCAAGAAATCATCGACGCACTGACGTTGCGATCGATGCCGCCCGAAGACGCAGAACAACCTACGACACAGGAACGAATCCACGCGATCGGTGATCTCACCAGACGTTTGTCGACGATGCGTCAGCAAACATCGAGCACGGGCGGGAAAACAGTGCTCAGGCGTCTGTCGAATCGGGAATACCGACGCACCATCGGCGATCTGTTGGGACTCGACATGACGATGTTTGATCCCACGATCGAATTCCCCGGGGACAATCTTGCCGGGCACTTTGACAACGTCGGTGACACACTTGTGATGTCTGAGCATCTGTTGCAACGTTATCTCGACGCGGGCGACCGGTGCGTTGAAAAGGCGTTACCCGACAATCGAACTTCCATGGAACAAACGTGGACGTTCCGTGACGACTTTTTTCAACAGGCGGAATTGAAGGCCGCTCATTTGCGTGCGTTCCGAAATCGCTGCATTTGTCTATACGACCATCCATTCAACGATAAGCCGGAAGGTGCGTACGGTCACGTATCAAACTTTCGCAACGGCGTTCCGGCCGATGGCATTTACGAAGTCAGGGTTCTCGCAAAGGCAATGAACCGCGATTCACCTTACGGTTCCCGTGCGGTGCAGATCGACCTCAGTGAACCGTTCCGGATGGGCGTGCGTCCCGGCGACACGCGGATCGGCGACATGGTGCACACGCAACCGGTGCAACCAATCCTCGGCGAAACGGTGTTGTCAGATGACCAATTTCAGTGGCACACCTTTCGCGTGCCTCTGGATCGTGGCTTCGCACCCCGATTTACTTTCGAAAACGGCAGTCACGATTTTCGAGGTTCGATCGGTCGTGTCTACCGTTTGCATCGAGACCTGTTACCCGAACGAGCTCGAAACGCAAAAGGCATTTTCGCTCAACGCATTGATCTGATCACGCACGGCGAGATACCGCATATCCGGATCGACGAAGTTGAGGTTCGTGGACCGCTCGGCGCCGATGGGCCAACCCAGAGTGAGCGACTGTTACTCGGCGGATCCACCTTCGACGAGTCCCGTGCGATTGAGTTGATCGGGCGGTTTGCGACTCGCGCGTTCCGCCGTCCGATTGCGAATGGTGAACTCGCCCGTCTGAGCAATTTCTATCGGTCGCGGCTCGATGATGGCAATAGAGCCTATGACGCGTACAAAGACACACTCAAGGCGGTACTCTGTTCGCCTCATTTTCTCTATCTACAAAACATCGACGAGACGGACGAGATTTCTAATCACGCAGTCGCTGAGCGTTTGTCGTACTTTCTCACATCCTCGATGCCAGACGAGCGTCTGAGATCACTCGCCGATCAGGGCCAGCTATCGGACGACAAGACACTACGATCCGAGGCGGCGCGTTTGATCGCGAGTCCTCGTTCCGATGCGTTCGTGGCCGACTTTCTCGACAGTTGGCTGAGCCTTCGTTCTCTCGGAAACATGCCACCGGATCCGAAGGAGTTCTGGTTCTTCTATGCGGCAAATTTGCAGCATGACATGAAGGTCGAAACACGTACGTTCGTGCGTGACCTCATTGATCGGAATGCCTCCGCGCTCGATTTGGTCGACGCCGACTATTCATTTTTGAATCGAGATCTGGCGAAGCTTTATGGCGTCGAGAATCAGGTTCCCGTTGACGAAGCAGGAGAGTTTCGGCGGGTTCGCTTCGCTGACAAGACACGAGGTGGTCTTCTCGGTCACGCCAGTATTCTGACGGTTTCAGCAAACGGAATTGAAACGTCCCCAGTGATTCGTGGCGTTTGGTTGCTCGAGAATATTCTCGGAACTCCGACCCCACCCCCGCCCGACGATGTGCCCGCGATCGATCCCGACACTCGGGGAGCACAAACTATTCGTGATCAGTTGAACAAGCATCGCTCGGACGAGACGTGCAACCAATGCCATCGCAAAATCGATCCGCTCGGCTTCGCACTCGAAGTCTTTGATCCGATCGGACAACATCGTTTGTACTACGACGCCAAACGCAGGATTCCGATCGACGCCTCGGGCCAACTGCCGGGCGGTGGACCGTTTGTAGGTCCTGACGGTTTGCGAAACGAACTGCTGCAACAGAAAACGTTCTTTGTCCGCACTCTCACCGAGGCGTTGCTGACGCAGGCCCTCGGCCGACGAATCGAACCAATCGATCGTGCGGCCGTTGACAAGATCCTCAACGGGCTGGCGAAGGACAACTACCCGATGGCCGATCTCATTGAATCCATCGTGGTCAGTGACTTGTTTCGCCGATAGGGGTTCACGCAAACGCGCCCCGTGTCGATCAATCGAGGCGGCGTGCAACCTGCACCGCAATTGACCTTAACGCCGCTTGCTTGTTATCGCCTTGGGGCTGGAAATCGAGGGCTCGGAGATAGCGAGCGGAATCGGAACGGTCGCTTGAGTGATTTAGCACGTTTGCGATCAGCTCACTCGAACTCGTTGCTCGACTCCGCCAAATCAGATCACGGCCCGCGGGAGTGTCCCACCCGTCGTCGACGGCACTTTTCCACGCCTCCATGCACGCGTCCCAGTTCCCGTCTGCCGCGATGCCGAGAGCCTCGAGGTACCAGCGGTCCGTGGCATCGTGTTTGAGTGCATACTCCGCCCAAGTCGATGCCATTGCATCACCGTGTCCTCGTAACGACAAAACGGCCTCGCGGCGAACCTGGGCCGACGGATCCGAAACAGAACGTGAGGCAATGTCAATCATGTTCATGTCTCTTTGCGACGCAATTCGAATCGCGACGCAGCGGATGTTCGAATCAGAATCCGTGGACGCGAGTGCAAACGCCTTTTGAGAATTGGAACTCGCGAGTACCCATAAAGCCCGGGCTCGAAAGACAGGATTTACGGACTCTTTAACGAAATCGATTAGGTTTGGTTCCGCATCGTGCCCTTCACTTCGCAATCTTTCAGCTGCCAGAAAGCGAGTCGCCACGTTGGGACTCTTGAGTGCTTCGATTGCCCCACTCGTCGTCTTCAAATCGGGTTTTGCGAACCGGTATTCTGATTCTGCACCCACGTTTGTCAGACGGAAAATGCGGCCTCGTTCCGAGTCGCCCATCTGGTGTCCACCCACACCCGGATCGTACCAGTCCGCAATCAACAACGAACCATCGGGAGCCACGCAAACATCAACGGGACGGAACCACTTGTCTCGGACTCCGTTTAACATTTCCACCTGATGACCAGCGTACCCGGCGCCATCATTGCCCAATTCATACGTTCGAACGGAATTTGGTCCTGGGTCACAGTGAATGAGTTGGCCTCGATATTTCGGCGGCAACGCCTCCCCTTCGTACCGGATGATCCCGGTAGGTGATCCCGCGCCCGTCTGAACCACGTTGGGAACCACGCCCGGATCTCGCAAGTGCCAATGTCGCAGCGGGATTTCGGCATGCATTCCCGTTCGGGGAACCTGCCAAGTTGATTTGTCTAGTTCGCCACGATATCCGTAATTGCCGTACTGCATCACGTAATTGATTCGTGTTCCCCTGTTACCGTCGTCGTCGTTGTCTGACTGCCACATGGTGCCAAATGAATCGACGCAAACTTCCCAGTTGTTTCGGAAATTCCATGCGAGCGTTTCAAAGTTGGAACCGTCTAAATCACAACGAAACACCATTCCTTGTTGATACGGATTTCCGTGATCTCGAACTTCATTCCCGCTTTGATCGACGATTCGTTTTCCGTTGGCGTCCTTGATCTGATGGCCTTCGTTTCCGAAGTTGAAATAAAGTTTACCGTCGGGGCCTGGAACAAACGCGTGGATGCCGTGATCGTGCTCGACACCCCCGATGCCCGTAAACATGACCTCTTTGCGGTCCGCAACGAGATCGCCGTCTTCGTCATAGAAGGAATAGACGCTGTCGCCCGCGGAAACGATGACGCGATCTCCGAGGACGCAGATTCCGTGGGCCGAATTGATATCCGTTCCCTGGTGAAAGACGGTCTCCTTGTCCGCGGCACCGTCCCCGTCGGTGTCTTCGAGAACCAAGATTCGGTCGCCTTCGGTGCGGACCGGGTTGTTCGGGTTTCGAAAGTGGCGGTAATTCACAACTTCACAAACCCAAACGCGACCGAGATGGTCGACGTCGATGTTACTCGGGTTGCGTAACTCGGGTTCGGCGGAAAACAATTTGACCGCGAGCCCGTCCGCAACACTCAATCCCGCGATGGCATCGGCTGCATCACGAGACTCCGCTTTAATTCCTTCCTTCTCTTTGTCGTTGGCAACTGCCACTCGTTTCGGAGCTTCTTTCTTGAGCTGTACCAAATAGTCGACGAGGTTGACGAGTTCCTGCACCGACATGAGTTGATGAAGGTTTTCCGGCATCAGCGAAACGTCGCGTTGAATCATTTCTTCGATGTCATCAGTCGCAATTTTTCTTTCAATGCCTTCCGACGTCTTGATCGTCACCTCGTCGTCGTTTTTGTTGATTAACAATCCATTGAGGACTAACCCGTCGACCGTCACAATGCCATATTGTTCGTAGTTGTGGCTGATGCCAGCGTTTGGATTGAGAATCGCGGTATACATCGCTTCACGAGAAAGCTTGCTGCCAATTTCGGTAAGATCGGGACCGACGTCCTTACCCTCGCCATGCACTTTGTGACATTTCGAGCAAGTCCCCTTGTCGTTGAAGGTGATTTTGCCGGCCGACTTATCGCCTTTCATCCGTATCAGTTTTGAGATCGCGGGCAAGGACTCACCCGTCGTCGACGGAGGTGGTGCGAGTTCTGCCGCGACATCGCGGTACTCGTCGGTTCTCGAGTTCAAAAGCGAATTGTAGACAACGAATCGGCACGGGATCGGGAGTTCGCCGTTTTGGTGTAGCGACACGAGGTACTTTTGCCCGGCACGACCGCGCCCTAATGCTCCTGCTGCAGCGATTCGCACCGACGTTGGTCCGTCACCCGTCACGATCGGTTTAAGAATTGCGACCGCTTCCGGATGGTTAATTAGGCCGAGTGCTTCGGTAATCGAGACTGACAGCGCATCGCCCCTTCCGATTTGCTCTTTGACTAAATCCGTCTGGCCTAGCGTGATCAGCAAACGTGCCGCTTCGACTTGCAGACTGGCGTCCACCTCCGGTCGGAAGAAGCCGAGCAATTTATCGGATTGGTTGGTTAGTTTTAATTCTGAAACAACGTTGAGGAATTCATGTTCTCCAACATGCTGTTGCAGATAGCGATCGACCGCGCGGGCAACGTCGGCATCCGAAGTCACAAGCTCGTTCCCGTCGTCCATCCTCAAGAGGGACTCAACGACGATGAAATCATTGTTTGGAACATCGGCGTACGCCACGTCTATCAACATCAGCAGGGAAATCGCGCGCAAAAGAAAACGCATGGTGGGAGACTTTCTCGGTCTGGGGGGAGGGAAGGCCTAAACGGTTGCTGTCCGGCCAAATGTGTAGATCGGATTCTAGCGTAGTGAACCTCACCCGTGGCTCGTGACCGTCATGCGAATTCGTCGCGTTTTGAAGTGATACCGCTCATTCGCGGGCGTTTTTTTGCTAAGCCTGCTAATGCGGGTTTGAGGATGGCTATGATCGCTCGAAGTCCGGATTTGGAGTCTCAGTTTGTTTGCAACCGCATTAACAAAATGTCCACATCGCGCAACGCGTCAACGTCAGACGACTCACTCGACTTCAACGTGCGCGGCACTCAACGCTGTCCTTCATTCGACTTTTCCCGATATCGAAAATGGTTCGCCGCAGAAGTGTTTAACCGCCGCCCAATCGACCAGGAGGACTCCCGGTCAAATGAGAAGCGGTTCGATCCTTCGAAAGGAGTTACACGGTTTTCTCGCCGCGACGAAGGCATTGCTAACGCTTGCTCGTGGTGTCACCAACTTCGGCGTGGTACCGGGCTGAAGAGTGATCAGTCCTTTTCCTTCGCATCTTGCCGATCCGCTTCCAACCTGGCCGCCGCTGCCTCTTCTCCCATTCGCACGTAGTCCGAATTGGTCTTCTCGGGTGGTGGAAGAACAACATTTTCGCTGTTGTTCGAACAGCCGGAAATGGATACGAGAGCAAACGTGGTCAACAGTAAAAGGCGTTTCATTGGAAGTGACGGCAATCGGAACAAGATGGTGGTTGAGGCGATGATGTTTCCAAAGCGATAGGCTCTTGCGACTAGAAATCGGAAGCGATTATCTCTTTCGAGGCTCTCGATCCGAGGCTTCCCCAGAGACCGTAATTGCTAGCGGCTCCGATTGGAGGTGCGGATGCGTGAGGCACACCGACGGGGGCTGAATTGAGGTCACCACTGTCGATGCTGTCCGTTACGAATTTGACGGCACCGTCGGCCATCAAGACATGGCATCCGCCTACGTGCCGACTGGCCATGGTGAAGATGCCCCCCGCGCCGCCCGCAGCGTTACCAGCGTTTCCTCGTTGAAAACTCGGGCCGTTTGGTGGAAAGACAGTCAGGACGCCCGTGTGCATGCCGAGACCACTCGCCCAGGCTGCACCGCGACTTCTCGCGACGTCACCGGACTCTGACGTGATCGCGGTGTTCTGAGCGTAATATTGCGGGCGGGCTGGGTCGACGCGGTTGTCCCAGCCTTCGAGTTTCGGATTGTTCCGAACAGAGTTTTGCGACGGACTCCCCGTACTGAAGTACGCCAAGTCACCGATGATTTCCCTGGCACCGGCGCTGCGTCCGTTTTCGCCCATCGCAATCGTATTGCTGAGGCCGTCGAGAATGTCTCGGAAACGCATTGTCGTGCGATATACAAACACACCGCGGTTTTGGCGGATGTACCGATCGTTGTCGTTGTTGCAGTTCCAGAAAGAGTCACCCAAGCAAAACGCATAGTTTGAATTTCCCGTGTCCGTCACCGCAGTGCGATCCAGATCAGAAGGGCAGAGCAACGTGCCGATTTGGGTTCGCCACGGTTCGTAGAGCCCAACATAGGGCGCCGGGCCCATCGCGGGATACTGGTTCGTTCCGTCATCGTACGGATTCACAATACGTTCCCACAACGCTTGCTGCTCGAAGAACGGCAGCAGTCCCACGTGGGCGCTCAGGGTTTCGAGATTGCTCTGCACGGCATTGCCGATTCCCGTACCACCGCACTGACGTGGCAGTTGATTATACGCACTGTGGTAATTGTGCATTGCCAACCCAAGCTGCTTCAAATTGTTTGAGCACTGCATCCGACGTGCGGCCTCGCGTGCAGCCTGGACCGCGGGTAGCAATAGGCCGACCAGCACACCAATGATGGCGATCACGACCAATAACTCGACGAGCGTAAATCCGCCCGATTTAGAAGACCGAGAATTCATGTCAAAGAAATCCTATGTGAGGAGTACAACGATAGGACAGTGCGGATACGCGGACTGCCGGAATTAGAAGACTGCCAAAAAAAGCAGGACGCCCTCTACCGGACGATACGGGTGAGGAATCATGCCTCTCTACACTTGCCAATGCAAAAATTGCTTTATTGCAATTGGGCATTGCTTTGCGTTTGAAAAATGGTGCCAAACCAATGCCAGTGGGATTCTAAATCGACGATCTCTTCATCAATCTGCGAGCACGTGTTGATGCGTTTTGCGAATCGACGGGAGTCGGAGTTCAACTCCGTGGGCGTGCGAAACAAGCACGGGGCATCTACAACTGCAATGCATATTCTATTGCTGTTGTCGACGCTCCATATTTTGAACTATCAATTGTCGAGATGAGCGTCGCGATCAAAAATCTTGAGCTTCATCTGGTCCGGGCGTCGCGTATGCGGGATCTTTCGCGCGAATATGCACATCGCCATCGTCCAGCACGCGTACGTCGAGCGGCACGATGGTCACGCCCTGTTCGTTGATCGTTTGGGCATTATCACCGAGGTCACGCGACTGGATTCCCTCGCGTGGTAGCGGCGGAACGTTCGCGTTGAAAAAGGCGGTGCACCACCACTTGCCGTCTTTCGTTTGAAACGGTGTGCCGTGGCCGAGAAACCGCCCCGCGAATTTGCGTGGGCCGTACGGACCAGTGATTTTGTCCGCGATACAGTAGTAAAGATTGTAGGAACCTTTGCGGCCCTGGTCGGTAGACCAGGCCGTTCCGAGATGCACATATTTTCCACGGACCTTAATCATTGTCGCGCCTTCGTGGCCGATATGGCGAATCGGTGTCCCTTCGGGTGACAGCCGCGTTCCTGCGGGATCGATTCGCACCGGGTCGGCCGTGTACGTGGAAAGTTGGCCGTCTAAGGGAGCGATCATGGTGTTCTGCCATAACAGATACACGGTCCCGTCATCGTCCGTGAACAAGGAAGGATCGTGTCGTTGGCCGAGTCGAGTCCCCATGGGATGCGTCCATGGTCCCTTGAGTTCGGTGCCCTGCGTCATCGCAAGGCTCGAAATCTGTTTGGGACAATGCACCAATGCCCATCGTCCGGGTTCGCTCCCGTTGCCGGCCATCCAGTGAACTTCGGGGGCCCAAATGCGGCGTGCGTTGTTTCTCTGCTTCACGCCCGCGACGGTATCGGCGACGGAAAATGGAACTCCCAACGATTCCCATTCGATCAGATCCTGGCTCCGGTATACACGCACTTGATCGCCAACGATGCTCTGGTCACCGAGCCCAATGTTGTAAGGGTTTTCAGCTTCGCGAGGATCACCCTCGTTGGGTTGTGTTCCGGTCAGGTAATAATAACCATCCGGTCCGCGAGTGATGTACGGATCACGTATCCAGCCGGCTTTGATATAGAGGGCGCGGTCGTGCGACTTCAGCCCGGACCGGATCGTTTCCGGATCCATCACAGGTCCGGGCTTGCGATCGGTTTTTTGTTCGACGAAAGCCGACTTCGGGAACTTGTCGGCATTCTTGGCTGCCTTTTCGGTGTCAGTGCTCGCTGACTTCGTCAACAACGGTCGATGCAAACGTGCGAGTTCCTCGGCGGGAATCTTGATGACTTTGCGGTCATAGGTGATCAACCCGTTGATCTCGCCCTCAACGTCGGTCGTCTGCGTGTAGACGCCTGCGGCGATTCCCTGTTTTTGCAATTCCTCGAGCAGGTTGATGGACTTCACATATCGTTCTTTGTATTCCGCTGCGTTTTGTGGCAACCCTCCGTAGCCCCAGTTTCGCCGCGACGAATCCCACAGGTGTTCTTTCACGCCGTATCCGTGTCCTCCAAATTCCCCCATGACTTTGATGTAGTCATCGAAGCGTCCGTCGGTATTGAGTTCAAACGGAAAGCCTGGATGCGGGTAACGGTGCTCGTCGACGATATCACCTACCGGCCAAAAGTTTCCTCCACTGGAAATATTGACGAGGCGAGTCGGGTCGCGTTTCGAAGTCCATCGACCGACGTCCATGGTTTGGTGTTGTCCCCACGCCTCGTTGAAAGGAACCCAGCAAACGATCGACGGGTGATTCTCCAATGAATCGATCATCTCCTCAAATTCGTACATGAATTGTTGGTGTTCTTTCGGTGGCCACTGCGCGTCCACGGGATCTGGTTTCAAACGGCTCCAGGCCGGCCAACCTTGGTTGCGGCCTTTACCTCCGCTCACCTGGTCTTGCCAAACCATCATCCCCAAACGATCGCAGTGGTAGTAGTAACGTCTCGGTTCGACCTTGATGTGCTTGCGGATCATGTTGAATCCGGCCTTCTTGAGCCACTCAATGTCAAACAACATCGCTTCATCCGATGGCGGCGTCAGCAATCCGTCTGGCCACCATCCTTGGTCGAGCGGTCCCCAATGAAAAAGAACCTCTCCGTTGAGCGTGAATCGCCAATTCCCATCGGCATCTTTCGTTTTGCCGACCGTGCGAATTCCGGCGTACGACTTCACTCGGTCGAGCACATTGCCACTGACATTTACGAGCGTTGCTTCCATGTCGTACAGATGTGGAGATTCGGGCGACCAAAGCTTCGCGTTCGGAATTTTGAGTTCGGTCGACTCGTTATCCACGGTCGCGTCGGCGACAACCGTTTCACCATCTTTGACGATGATGTGAACACGCCCGTTTCCTTCGACGATCGGACGAGCGCGGATCGTGCCGTTGCTCGCGTCCGTGCTGATTTTCAAGTCGTTGATACGGTCTATACCAACGGTCTCTAACCAAACGGTCTGCCAAATTCCTGAAACCTGGGTGTACCAAATACCGCGAGCATTGAGTGTTTGCTTACCCCGCAGTTGCCACTGTTCGGTTGCATCTTCGACGCGAACAATTAGGTCATTCTCACCGTCGTGGATCGCGCCCGAGATATCGAAAGTGAAAGGCGTATTGCCGCCCTGGTGCGTCCCGACCGATAGACCGTTGACGAACACTTCGCAGCGATAGTCGACAGCCTCGAAATTGAGATGTTGGCGTTTGTCTGCAGAATGTGATGCCTCGAAAGTCCGGTGATACCAAAGTGCCTCGGACTCGTCGAGCAAGTATTGCACTCCGCCGAGTTTCGACTCTAGGCAATACGGAACGAGTATTTTCCCCGACCATTGTGCCGGCGTTTCGGATTGCGAGATTGGAGTGATGGCGTAGTCCCAATTCCCATTCAGATTCTGCCATCCATCTCGCCGTAATTGCGGGCGAGGGTATTGCGTCCATGCGTTTGTCGCGGTGACTTGTTCGCCCCATTTTGTCGTCAAGTCGGATTGATACGGTTTCGTGTTGCGTTGGACCTTTGGCAGTTCAGGGACGTGATCGCTATCCACTAAATGAACATCGATGAATTGGCCGCCTTTGGTTTGCCGGCAGTGAACGGCGAGAACGTTGACCCCGACCTTCAGAGCAGAGCGTTCGTCGGCGGATAAAGACACGACCTCGTAGTCAGTTGAGAAGCCTTTGATCGTGGCAACGCGTTTCCCGTTGAGGTACACCTCGACGTCTTCGTCATGGTGCATTAGCAACGCGGGGTTGGTCGGTAGGTTCGTGACATCGACGCGTTTTCGCAGCCAAATATCATTGGTCGCCCAGCGTGTGCCAACTCGCGCATTCGGTGTGCCGGAAGTACCGAATCCTCCGCCTCCTTCTTGCCACCGAGAGTCCTCGAATTCGGGCGTCTGCCAACCCTTATCAGGTCGTTTCAATGTGTACCGCCAATCATCAACAGTCTCTTTGGCGAAACCACGCTCGCAATTGTGCAACAGGAAACAAGAAACGATGACCGCGCTGGCCATGGCTCCTTTCAGCAGGTCAGTAAATCGTAATGGCTGAATCATGGGGAGGATCGCGATGAAAGCGGGTGGGGAACTGAGGAGCATCAAAACGGAGGAAGGACAATTTGGGAATCGCGGTCACACGCGAGTTCAGTGCCGTCAACGGTCAATTCAGCCATCTGTAGAAACGAAATCTTTTGGTGCGGTGTTCGTTGCTCCTCAGGCGGCGTCGGATACGGGCGGTTTGGTTCGGTGTGATAGAAGATGCCCGATTCATCTCGTGTCGCCGAAGTGTCGTTTGTGTGGAACGGCAAATTCATTCACGGAATACTTCAACACGGTTCCGTTGAACTGGTTGTTTTGAGGGTAATCGCCGGCCGCGCTGCGATCGTCGAATCCGACACTCAAATCGTCGATCGGTTGGACAGGGATCAGCCCCGGGGACCTACCGACGATGGGATCGACGTCGTTGAAGGAGAGTGTCATCGCGTCTTCGGTCAGCGTCGCTTTCAATGTCACGGTGCCCGTCACGGTCGCCTCGCTCGTTATCCGGCTGACGATCCCGTTAACACGCACGTCAAAGGCTGGATGCCCATTGATGAAATGCAACGCGAATCCGTGCTGGTTTCCTCCCTGCGCGATTGCCACGCCATGGGGTTTGTCCGAGCGTATTGTCACTTCAACATTCAGTGGTCGATTGGCGACGCGGGGCGACTGAGTCGACGGCGCCATCGATTGAGCTTTCACGTCCACTGCATTCTTATTCGATTTGGCTTTTGACTTTTGCACGACGCCGACGCGTTCTGCCCAAGTTTCCCATGCGGCGGCCATTGCTTCGACCCGTTCCGGATATTGCTCTGCGAGATCGTTGGTTTCACAGCGATCGTCGGCGAGGTTGTAGAGTTCCCATTTCAGTTCGTTGGGCATTCGCTTGCTGTAGACCGCCTTCCAATCACCGTCTCGCCACGCGTGAGCGGCTTGATGGTCGAACCCGATCGTGCGTGGCGGGGCGTTCTCACCTCGCATCACCGGCAGAAGGCTGGTTCCCTCGACGGGCGTGATGTTGGTGCCGTTGAACGTCGTTGGATATTCAGCGTCGGCGACTTCGATGAGCGTTGGAAGAATGTCCATCAGGTGCGCCGGTTTGCGAATCCAATCCTCGCTCACGCCGATACCGGCGGGCCAATGAGCGATCAGGGGCGTGCAGATTCCGCCCTCGTGAGTGAAATGCTTGTACATCCGAAACGGCGTGTTGCCGAGGTTGGCCCATCCGCTTCCGTAGGATTGATAGCTGCCGCGGTCGCCAATCGATCGGACATTGTCTTCCGTCGATAATTTTGTTTCTCCTCTGCGAGACTGACCGTCGAAACCAAACGGTCCCCATTCGTAACACGCCCCGTTATCGCTCATGAAGAGAATCAGCGTGTTGTCGAGGTCGCCGGTTTTTTGCAGATGCCCAAGGATCTTCCCGACGCCTTCGTCGACGCCTTCGACCATCGCGGCGAACACCGCCATCCGCCGTGCGAGGTCGCGTTTCCGATCTGCGTCGAGTGAATCCCACGCCGGATTTTGCTGGCCCGGAAACCCGTTTGCGATATCGTCGCGATCGACAGGGACGATTTCTCGGGGCGGCAACTTCCACCGTTCGCTATCGATCAATCCGATCTGCTTCATTCGTTCGAAACGCTCTTCTCGCAACACGTCCCAACCTCGTTGGTAGGTGTCATCATAGGCGTCGGCACGTTCCGGGGGCGCTTGCACCGGGAAATGGGGCGATGAGTGACCGAGAAACACAAACCATGGCTTCTCGCTCGCCTGACCCTTCCGAATGAACTCGATGGCGTATTGGTTGAACACGTCCGTCGCGTAAAACTCCTCCCGTGAAGGATCGATCTCTTTCTTCCGTCCTTCGGGCAATCGAACGTAGTAGTCGGCGTCGTATTGATCATGCGAGTGGTCGTTCGTGTAGCCGTAGAACTCGTCAAATCCGCGTTTGATTGGTCCTGTTTCGGGATGCAAGTGCCATTTTCCGACGTAGTAGCATCCGTAGCCGGCGGGTTTGAGAACTTCAGCGATCGTGACGCAGTCATCACGCAGTCGTCCGAGATATCCCGGTCCACGATTTCGATCGGGTGTTTGGGTCGTGAAGGCACCGATTCCGGCTTGGCTCGGATAGACCCCGGTCATCAATGACGCGCGACTTGGACAACATCGAGCCGAGTTATAGACTTGAGTGAACCGGGCACCGTTTGCCGCGAGCGAATTAATGTTTGGCGTTTTGATTTCACCGCCGTAGCAACCGAGGTCCGAGTACCCGAGATCATCCGCCAAAATAACGATGATATTCGGTTGATCTGCCGCAGTCGCTATGCGATCGCAAGCGAACGCAAACATGAGCAACATCGCGAGCGATAGTCTTGCAAGTAGCCGTGTGGTCATTTGAGTTATTTCGAGTAATTGGAACGTTCTTTCGGCCATGCCAACACGTTGGCTTGCTTCGCCCAGGCGGTCCATTCTGTTTTCAAATCAACAACGAGTTCAGGATGCTGGTGAGCGACGTTTTTTGTTTCGTTGCGAACGTCACTCAGGTCGTACAACTCCCATGCGGCGTCATCAGTCGCGTCGAGAGTCACCAACTTCCAATCACCTTTGCGAACCGCGGCATGTGTTTCCTGTTCCCAGAGCATCGTGCGACTGTTTCTCGATTTTGCGGCACGAGTCGCCCGTTCGTCGCGCGATGACAACCAACCATGCCCAATTCGGCGGAGTCCAGCAGTCGACTCACAACGAGGGAGTTTCGTCGACTAGCACTCGTAAGTTGTCTTGCCCCGCGCCGACATTCAATTGGAAGTGAAGCGTCTTTCCGTCGTCGCTCACTCGCAACGAATCCGCGGGAAGGTTGCCGTCTTCCGTCGCCTTGTCTTCGAGATATCGAAATTGCAGGTTCTCATAGTCGATTTCTGGATTTCCAAAGAATCTATCCGACTTCGCCAACGCCATGGGCCCGACAACAACCCCGATGATCGGCTTCTGGAACGAGACACTGCCCGTGAGCGTATGCCTGTTCCCTTCCCACCTTTCGACGGGCAGGTAGATAAGCAGATAACTGCTGACCAACTTTCCGGGCCTGATCGAGATTCGAGAGTGTCGGTTTTCGGGATACGATTCACTCGGTTTGATCGCCGCTATCGATAATTTTGTTTCGTTGCGATAGTTCATCGTTTCGGGAATCAGCAACAACTTCGAGTCATTGGCGAACTTGTCTAATGATCCGAGCGGGCCTGGGGGGACGAAGTCGATCAAATTTGACGCTTCGTCCACGCCGATCGTCAGCGGCCAGATGTCTTCGTACTGCTCGGGCGAATAAGCAACCGCACGGCTTTCGCTTTCGCTGCACGCGATCGACTCGCCTTCTTGAACGGTTTGAGGTTGCGAGACGCCGCCGCTGCTCTCGCGTTCGACCGAGACGCTGCCGTCGAACACCGACAGATCGACATCGCCGTTGACTTTGGCCGTCAGCCCGAAAGCGGTTCCACGGTCACGCACGGTCGTCCCGCCGCTGTGCACCACCAATGTGCTGTCTGCGGTAGGCATTCGAGCGGCAAGCTTGCCCATTTCGAGTTCAATTTCATCGGGCCCGATCCCGGTAAACGAAGCTGGGCCGGCGAGAGAAATGATCGCCCCGCTGTCCATCGACAAACGCACCGCCCCTGATGACAACCGGTAGGTCACCCGCTTATTTAAAGGGATGGAGGTTAGCGTTGCGTTCGGGATTTGGCCGTCCCATTTCGCGTGACTCGCATAGGTGATCGTTGCAAAGGTGTTACCCTCTGAACCGACGTTTGGATCGGGTGAGCCAGGTGGCGTGAGATGAGCAACCGTGGCATTCTCACCGCGAGGCTTCGGCGTCAACAACGCAATCGCGATCGATGCAGCCACGGCCACAGCGGCCGCCAACATCCAAACGCTGCGGGGTGTCCGTGGGGTAGTCGTGACGGGCGGAGATGGTGAGTGCGGAGAACCCATCGAGAACGCCGCGGTGCGAAACCGTTCACTGATCGCGGCACTTCGCACCTGCATCTCGGCAAACAAACGACGACGCTGTGGGTCGTCGAGCAGTTCTCGTTCGAATCGTGCCAACTCGGATTCGCTCAGGCCACCGTCTTGGTAAGCGGCTACCTGCTGGAAAAAAACGTCGAGTTCCTTTTCTGTCATCACTTAGAAACCTCAAATTGTTGGCGAACGCATTCACGCAGTGCTTTGTGAATCCTCGCGATGGCTTGATACGCGGAACCGATTTTTGCACCGATCGAATCGGCGATTTCGCGGCCAGACCGATTTTCGAAATAACGCATTTTTACAATCTCACGACTGCGAGGACTTAACGAGTCGAGGCATTTCGCCAACGCCTCACCGCGGTCGTCGCGTGAATACAAGTCCTCATCTTCCCATTCCTGTTCAAGTGCTTCCATCGCTTCCTCGCCCAATCCGACGTAGCGACCTTCTCGGGCTCGGATGATGTCAATCGCCCGATTCCGAGCGCTGACGCGAAACCATCTTCTCAGATGCACATCGGACTCGAAAAAATCGATCTGTCCGATCGCCTTCACACAAACTTCCTGGAAAACGTCCTCTGCCAAGTGATAGTTTCGCGTGACGCAGGCGATGTATGCCGTTAGCGCGAGCCGATCCTCGAGGAGGCGTTCAGTCGTTTGGGCGGTCGTCAGTTTTGTCATTACGCCATCAATACGGACGGGCGAGGCCGGATCTCGACACGCAGGTGTCTCTTTTTCGGACAATGTCATGGGGAAGCGACGTCCGTTGCACAGGGGGAGACTCAAATCGGCTCGGCGTACCAACGCCTGATTAGAGCAAATCACGGAGACGCCGGAGTGGCAGACGCCTCGCGCTGCGAGATTTCGAATCGGGCCACCAGTCGGTTGCCTGCCGAAAAAGTTGCTGGCGCCGGTAAGATGGGTTAGTTTCTTCCACCCTCGCCCTTCGCTAACCGGACGCAATCATCCGCGGCGGCTGATCCCAACCTGCCCCCGTTCAACCTTCCTTCGGATCCCCCCATGTCCCGAATCACCAATTTGGCAATCTGTGTTGCCGCGTTTGCGATCACGCTCGGCTCACCGCGTCTTTTGACCGTCGCTTCGGCCGCCGACGACCCGCCGCCGAACGTGTTAGTGATCCTAACCGACGACCAAGGATGGGGGGATTTGAGTTTGCACGGGAATCCCAATCTGCAAACACCGAACATTGATTCACTCGCTCGGGACGGTGCCAACATCAAGAACTTTTACGTCTGCGCGGTATGCTCGCCCACCCGTGCCGAATTCTTGACCGGTCGCTATCACACCCGCATGGGCGTCTACAGCACATCGCAGGGCGGCGAACGATTTGATCTCGCTGAACGCACGATCGGGCAGGCATTTAGCGACGCGGGATATCAAACCGCCGCATACGGCAAATGGCACTCGGGAATGCAAGCTCCCTACCATCCGAACTCACGTGGTTTCGGAGACTTCTACGGGTTCTGCAGCGGACACTGGGGTAACTACTTTTCGCCCATTCTCGAACACAACGGAAAGACCGTTCATGGGAATGGGTTTATCACCAACGATCTCACCGATCATGCGATTGAGTTCATTCGCGGCCATCGCGAAGCTCCGTTCTTCGTTTACCTGCCGCTGAACACTCCACACGCGCCGATGCAGGTTCCCGACGAAGATTGGAAACCGTTCTCCGACAAAGAACTCGTTCCTGACCCGCGTCCTGAGAACGCGAAGCGACAAAAGCTCGACCACACGCGTGCAGCATTAGCTCTGTGCGAGAACATCGATCGCAATGTCGGTCGAATTTTGGAAACGCTCGATTCACTTGCCATCGCCGATGAAACGATCGTCGTGTTCTTTTGTGATAACGGTCCCAACGGCTACCGTTTCAACGGCGGACTGCGGGGCGTCAAAGGTTCTGTGTTCGAGGGAGGCCTGCGCTCGCCATGTCTTGTTCGCTGGCCTGCACAAATTCCCGCCGGCACGGAAGTGGAATCCGTTGCCGGTGCGGTTGATTTGTTGCCGACGCTGACGCAACTCGCAGGAGTTGAAATCAGTGCGACTGCCGGGCCTCTCGACGGTGTCTCATTTGCCGACCAACTGAGCGATGAATCACAGGAAACAAACGAAGCCTCACCGACGAAGCGTTTGCTCTTTTCGTCATGGAAAGGTCGGTCGTCGGTGCGATCGCAACGATTTCGATACCACCTCAACGGAACGATGTACGAAATCGCGAGCGACCCGGGCGAGCAGATTGATGTATCGAAAAAGTATCCCAACGTTGCTGCCCGTTTGAAGAATCAACTCGAGCGATGGCGAGACGAAACCAACGCGGGTGCCTCACCGTCGGAAAGCGAACCCGTCTTTGCCGTCGGACACCCCGATGCACAGTGGACGCAATTGCCCGTTCGCGACGCGACGTCGTCCGGCAGCATTCGCCGAAGCAGCCGACATCCCAACAGCACTTACTTCTTCGATTGGACTGACTCGAAAGATACGATCGATTGGAATGTCGACGTCGTCGCAGGCGGAACGTTCGAGGTTCAACTGTGGTACGCGTGCGATGAAACCGCCCTTGGTACCGAGTTGGAATTGTCGTTTGAAGCCGATGGGCATTTGATTGGCGAACCAACAAAGGCGCGAGTCAGCCAAGTCACTCCATCGGGATTTGTCGCCGTCGAGTTTGACCGAGCACCACGCACCGAGGGGTACGAGAAAGATTGGCGACCGATGTCACTCGGCACGATTCGATTACCCGAGGCGGGCGGCACGCTGCGGCTGCGTGCGCCCGATATCCAAGGTGAGACGGGCGTCGAAGTGCGATTGATGGTTTTGCGTCGCGACTCGTAACAGACGTGATCGACGAAGGGATAATCAGTCGCTACGCGTCGCTCGATAAATCCAAGCCGCCGCCTTGCGGACGCGGTTTCACGCTGCCTCCGTAACCCGCAGCGGCGCGACGAGCTCCGTCACCCCTGACGAGTTGTTCGCCGATCTCATCGCGACTCGTCGTCAGTGTTTCCTGACACTTCGCTTCGCGAGCGAGCAACTCCTGATGCATCGAGTTACAGGCTTCGTTTCGCTCTCGATACACATCAGAGAACGAGGGCCGGGTCGCGAACGAATCAAAGTCCCGTTTGAATTGATCGGACAACGAAACGAACTCTTCGATCAAACGTTGTTTGACCCCGAGGATTCGCATCAGCTCGTTCATGTGTCCCTGTTCGATCGTCGCTTCTTGCTGGGTCGTCAGTTCGAGCAGCACCGTCAATTGCTGGTGTCGGGTGTCGATCGTTTGCTCTAGCTCTGCGATGGTTGCCATCGTTTGGCTCTCCAGAAATGCGTGATCACGACGAGGGTGTGGACGGCAGGATAACGCCTCGCCGCCTCAGACCTCAATACGCTTCGGGCTGTTTCCAGAAAACAAGCATTGTTCGGGCGAGGATCCGGAGATCGAGCAACAACGACCACGTGCGGATGTACTGATGATCGAATTCGACGCGCTTTTGCATCTTATCGAGCGTTTCGGTTTCGCCACGACAACCGCTGACTTGGGCCAATCCGGTGATTCCCGGTTTGACTTTGTGACGCATCATGTAGCCGCGGATCAGTCCCCGGTATTGCTCATTGTGGGCACTCGCGTGGGGCCGTGGGCCGACGAGGCTCATTGTTCCTTCAATAACGTTGAACAATTGGGGTAGTTCATCCAAACTCGTCCGACGCAAGATTCCGCCCACACGGGTGATGCGTGGATCGTTAGCTGTGGCCTGTTTGACCACAGGACCGTCATCGCAGACTCGCATCGACCGGAACTTCCAAACACGAATTTCTTGACCATCCAAACCGTATCGTCGTTGACGGAAAAAGACGGGGCCCGGGGACGTGACCTTGACCAACAAAGCGATCAAGCAGAACGGAATCGAAATCACGATCAATCCGGAAATCGCGATCACTAAATCGGCCACCCGTTTGGCCGCACCATCGATTCCGAATAACGGATTCTCAAACACGCTGACCGCCGGTAGTCCGCCAACCTGAGTCCAACGCGAATGCAACAACTCGAATACAAAGAAGTCGGGAACGATGTAGACCGACGCCGTTGAATCACTGAGTTCGTCGAGCAGAAACCGAATCCGTTTTTCGGCACGCATTGGCAGGGTGATCAACACGGTTTCGACTTCGCCAGAGCGTGCCGCGGCAACGAGATCATTCAAACTGCCATGCAACAACGCCGGTGACGACTCGTCGAGTTCCTCGGCGCCGGGGGCTCCCTCGATATCCGCGATCAGACGGTCGGAACTGCGGTCGTCATAAAAGCCTGCGAATTGCAATCCGAGCGCCGGTTCGTTTTCCACGTTCAGTTTCGTTTGCTGACCGAGTTGATTCCAGCCCGCGATCGCGACGCGACGCGATCCGATCCCGCGGCGCAGCAATCCGACTTGGACGATACGCAAACACATCCGCGTCAGTCCGATCAGGGCGGGGCTCGTCATCACCCATGCAAACATCACGCTGCGCGCAAACTGCTCACCGTAACGAGTCACAAACGCGGCCACCGCGAGTACAAAAACGGTCAGCGCCCACGTCGTCATGATGCTGACGATTTCGCCATCGACCGTGATCTGTTGGTCGGGACGTTGCAAACCGGTCAGTTTGCTGCTCAGGAAGAAAACAATAATAGCGAGCAAGCCCATCGCCCAGGCTGCGTCGTCGACGTAACCTCGCGCGAACATTTTCACCGCGATCAATGCGGCCATGATCGATGCGGCGTCAAGAAGTGGTTGCAAAAACTCGAACCAGTGGCGTCCTCCCATGATCGATGTGGAGGGACGCGAACCCACCGACGGGGATAGCGATGGGGTGGCCGTAGGAGTCGAAGCCATGGTGAACAAAAAGCAATGCGTGCGGGAACAGTTTGATGGACTGCACTACCCTAGGTCGTAAAACCCTCCGTCCAATCCATTCCCAAGTCCAGTGAGGTGGCTTGGTGCGTCAATGCTCCACTGCTGATTCGGTCCACACCGGTCGCAGCAACGGTAGCGATCGTGTCGATATTGATGTTCCCGGACGCCTCCAGTTCGACGCTCACGCCCGCGGCGTCCCGAGCGGCCACGGCGGTTCGTAAATCGTCGAGCGAGAAGTTATCCAGCAGGATGATGTCGATGCCCGTATAGAGAACTTGCTCGAACTGCCCCAACCCGTCGACTTCGATTTCAACAATCGACGGTGCGACCAACTGGTTCATCAATCCGCCCCGCATCGCCACCGCCCTCTGGGCTGCTTCCGCCGCGGTGAGTCGGTTACCCACGAC
This sequence comes from Aporhodopirellula rubra, assembly GCF_014192335.1. GTDB lineage: Bacteria > Planctomycetota > Planctomycetia > Pirellulales > Pirellulaceae > Rhodopirellula > Rhodopirellula rubra. The sequence goes on from NZ_JACHXU010000022.1 coordinate 63,650, forward strand.
CGGTTTGCTTGTTGTTGGGTCGCTCGTCATTGCGTCGCTTGTCGTTTGGTCACTCGTTTGTTGAGATCGGCCGAGCGCGAGATGGTTGTCTTTGATCAGGAAACCGTCGAACAGTCCGGTCCGGTGGTTGTGCCCGCCGCCGCATCGGACCGCGTACTTTTCCAAACGTCGCATCCCCGGCGTCGTTTTTCGCGTGTCATAAAGACGAGCGGACGTGCCCGCGATCAGATCGACATACCGACGTGTCATCGTCGCGATGCCGCACAATCGCGACAGCAGATTCAACGTCACCCGTTCGCTCGTCAATAGATCGCGAGCCGAACCCGACAGACGAACCAGCGGTGTCCCCGGTGAAAACGTCTCGCTCTCTCTGACGAGCACCTCGACGTTGAGGTCTGCATCGAATTCGTCGATAATCCACGGTACCAATGCCACCCCAGCGGCGATTCCATGCGCCCGCGAAACGATTTGGCACGCGCCGCGTCGGTCGGCGTCAATCATTGCAACCGTGGTCCAGTCGACCGCGACGTCGAGATCTTCGGAAATCGCCAGACGCACCAATTGCCGGAGATCGTTCTCCAATTGATCGTTCATCTCGACTGGCGCCCAATCGCGACGTGCGTTCTCGGAATCGGGTGTGTTGCTATTTTCGGGTTGGTTTTCAGCGTTCAACGTCTATCTTTCATTCGGAGAGAGAGATTTGGTAGTAATGTAGCAGGCCCGCTGCAGTCTTCCTGCCACCCCTGTGTTTGGACATCCGATGATAGGCGAATACAAAATCAGTCGCACCACACGCCGTTGCAGCGTTGGTAACCGGCCGCTCGAACCGGGCGAATATTACTATTCCGTGGTCACCGAAGGCGACGAAGAATTTCGGCGCGTCGACATTTCCGCCGACGCCTGGACGGGCCCGCCGGAGGGATGCATCGGACACTGGAAAAACCGTGTTCCGCTGCCCGAAGAAAAGAAACGCGAACTCGCACCGCCTGAGGTCCTCATCGAATTGCTGCGGTCGATGGCCGATCAGCCCGCGCAGGCGAAGATGCGGTATCTCCTCGCGCTCATGCTGTTGCGAAAACGCAGTCTCAAACCACACGAATCCGCCACCCTGATCCAGAGCGAATCGTCGAAAGAGTCGTCCGGGGCCGACGTTCAGGACGAGAACGACGAAGGAACAGACGCGGGAGACTCGCCCGAAAATGCGTTCGACGCGAGCGAGGATGGAACCTCGGAAACGCCCACCGCACGCCCGCCGAAGACGTCTCCCGCGGATTGGTTGCAATTGGAATCCAATATCGACGGCACCATTTTGTCGATCGAAATATGTGACATTGCCGCGGGCGAAGCAGAAAGCCTACAAGATCAGCTCGTCGACCTTTTGTACCGCGACGTGGAATAAACAGAACGCAGTGGCAGGGAGCCCGTTTTCGCAATGCATGACGCACGCACCGGCATGATCTACGCACTGGGATTTATCCTCTGTGCCGGATGTGCTCGGACCGTCACGGTCTCCAACACGCCACCGCCACCGGTTGTTTTCCAAGAAACGCCAGACATCAACGGCCTCGCCGCCGCGATCAACCGATCCGACGCCATCCGAGAGCTTTCGACCAACTCGGCCAAAGTCGACGTGCTCAGCATGTCCGCCGTGCCGACGTTGTCTGCGACCATGCATCTTCAGCGTGAGCGCAATTTTCGCTTGAAAGCGAGCGTGCCGATCATCATGGGCACCGGCATCGATCTCGGCAGCAATTCGCAAGAGTTCTGGTTCGAAGTCCCCGAGGGCATGACGCAAACGCTTTACCACGCCAACCACGATCAATACTCACGAAACCTCGATCGAGCGATCTTGCCGGTCGACCCGAGTTGGATGATGGAAGCCATCGGTCTGGCGAGGTTGGATCCCCACACCGTTATCTCAGGCCCCGTCACCCGAACCGACGGCCTGATCGAAGTTCGCACGGCCGTCCCGAGTGCCGTCGGAACGTACCAACGCGTCTGCTTCATCGAACCTTCGGCCGGGTATATCACGCATCTGTTCCTTTATTCGCCTGATCAGCGTCTCGTTGCGAAGAGTTTTGCGAGCGAGCATGAATACTTCAGCGAAGTCGACACGGTGCTGCCGCATCAAATCAAGATTGAACTTTTCCCCGCGAGCGGTCCACCGCTTGCGTTGCAGTTGAGCGTCGCGTCCTACAGCATCAATCAATTACTGTCCGGCGACCCACAACTCTTTGCGATGCCCACCACGACTAATCGGGTTGACTTGATGCAGCTCGCCGGTGGGCAAACACCGTTTGGCAACGCGACCATTGCTGGCGTCCCCGCGTCGTCGCCGGTCCGCGGAACCTCCGCGTGGGCCAGCCCCACGACGACCGCCGCAGGAACGCCGAGCACCTACAGTGCAACGGCCCCCACCGGTCCCCCGCTTCGCGGCATCCGCTACGAATGAGCCCGCTGGGTTAATCTCTCGCTGGCCAGTGAATTTAGCTAGCGAATTCGGTTAGCGAACTCGGCCAGCCGGTGGAGTCGAGCTCGGACGATCGTGTGGAAGCGATATCGGCTGCGACGAGCTTCTACCTTGGAAATCGGTCGGGATGGAGCCACTTGCTCGTTGGCCTCGCGAAGCCCCCATCCAGTCGATGCAAGTTGACTGAGCAAGCGAAACACGGGGATTTGTCGTGTTTTGCGAACGCCTGGGGACATTTCTTTTGGAAAACGGCTAAGAAATCACAGGCGCGGGCGTCTATCCTTTTGAGAGGATGAACGCGTCTTGATCCACAACGGCCAATCCCATCGATTTGAACTCATGTTGCAACAGACTCCTCGAGTCAATCGTTCTGACGAAGCGGGGCTGAGTGAACTCAGCCTTCGGGAGTTGTTCGACGCCGAGGAAACGACGCTGTTGCGATATGCGTTTTCGCTGACCGGGCGACGGGCAGTGGCGGAGGAGATTGTGCAGGATGTGTTTCTTCAACTGCACATTCATTGGGAAAACGTCGAGTCCCCTCGGGCTTGGCTGGTCCGAGGGGTGCGAAACCGCGCGTTCGATCTTCTCAAGAAGCACCAACGAGAGGTTCTCGACGGCGTTTCGCATGAACCGGACTCCGGCGCAGGCAATGAGTCGCCTGAGTCGATGTTGTCACGGATTGAGTTGACCGCGGCGCTGCGAAATCTCGTTGCACAACTCGATGAAACGGATCGCCAATTGGTGACGTTGAAGTATTTCGAGAATCTGTCGTATCGCGAAATCAGCGAAAACACCGGCTTGAGTGTTGGCAATGTTGGCTACCGACTGCACCACATTCTGAAAGACCTTGGTGTCAAAATGCGTCCTTTGGGAATCGACAATCTGTCATGAATGATCCTTCTCACCTTCCGCCGATTGACCCCGAACTCGAAGCACGAATCGTTGCGTTCGTTTTGGGTGAAGCGTCTGATTTCGAACGTGAGCAGCTCGTTTCTCTGATCGAGCAACGTCCCGAGCTGAAGGCGTTTCTAAACGAAATGGAGTCGCTGCATGGATTGATGCATGGCGCCGCTTCGCAGGAACCCGATCCAGCCGAAGAGGACTGGCAACTGCCGAATCAAAAGCGTGCTGCCGTTCTCGACGTCATCGAAGGCACCGCCGCGAGTGATGACGTGGTTGTTTTTAAACCAGTAAGGGGATCATGGCTTCTCGAGCCAAGCGTGATTCGGAAGTTCTGCGCCGTCGCCGCAGCTGTCTTGATCGTTGGATGCATGGGCACGTTTGCGTACATGTCGGTTCGCGAGCCGTTCGCGATGCATGCTGGCGCAGATATGAGCGTTGCATTGGATGCTGCCGCTGTGACCGCAGTACCGCTCGAGAACGCAGAGCATCAATCGGCCGCGTCACAATCGGCATCGGATCACTTCTATTTGGAGGAGCGTGAAACCGCTTTACCGATGGTCGCAAACTCGCGTGAGGAACGATTGTCGGAGATGCCAAGCAACCGCCCCGATCTGCTTGAAAGCGCGGTCGTCCCAGGAAACGCGATTACGATGGATTCGATACGACGCCCGCGAGAGGTGTGGCTGGAACTCGGCGAAGAGTCGGCAGGCGGCTTTGCGGGAGGAGCGTTGTCCGATGACGACGTCGATGCCAAAGACATGTCCATGTTTGGCGACGGTGTTCCTGGCGGCAGTGTTTTTGGCGACGATGATCAGTACTTTGATGATGAGATCGCACTCGGCGTCACGGAAGGATTGAGCCTCGAGATGGAGCCCGCTGCGGAGCGACAAAGCAAGGTGTCCGAAGACGATCAAAGAGCCCTGTATTTCGGTCGGTCCTCACGCGACAAGTCGGCGGCGGATTTGCAGCGTCAGATTCAGAGCGGTCAATCCGGAAGGCTTGCAGGAGGTGGTGAAGCCGACTTTGGGATGTCCGATAGTGCAAATGACGCGAACGGGCGTGGCGACAATGGTCTGTTGCGTTTTTCTATTCCGCAAATTGCGGAAGCCGGAAAACCGGTTCAAACGCGTGGTCTCCGAGTTCAAAGCGAAGATCGGTTTTACTCGGGTGCGGACGCTAACGTTCGTCGCGATTGGATGTATGACGACACACCGAATGCCTCTCTTCAAGATTCGTTGGGACGATCGATCGAAGGTAAGGCAGAAGCCAGCAAAAAGACTGCGGAGACAAAAGCCGACTCTCGATTTGATTTTCGGGCGGGGCAGCCAACCGAGGAATTTGGGGACGTTCTACATGACCGAGCGAGCGTTGGTTTTGAGATTGAGGAACTGGAGACCGATGGCATCGCCAGCATCGAGATTTCCGATGAAGTGCTCAAAAAGGACATTGTCGCCGCTGGGATCGTTCCGACACGGTTGCCATCGTCAGGCCTCGTCGATATACGAGCGGCGAAGCAACGTGAATTGTTACGAAGGTCTCGCTCGCGAATTGATTTGAACGAAAAGATCGCCGCGAATGAGCCGTTCTCTACCTTCTCGCTGCACGTCAGCGACGTGTCGTTCAAGCTCGCCCGCAATGCTCTCGCCAATGGCCAATGGCCTGACGCCGAGAAGGTACGTGTTGAGGAGTTCGTCAACGCGTTCAGTTACGGGGATCCGATGCCGACGCCCGACGAGAAGGTCGCCTGCCAAATTGAGCAGTCGATCCACCCGTTTGTGCAGCAACGCAACCTATTGCGAATTTCGATGCGAACGGCTGCGGCGGGGCGTGCTGCGGAAACGCCGTTGCGATTGACGTGCTTGTTAGACAATTCAGGTTCGATGGAACGCCTCGACCGACAAGAAACGGTTCGCCGGGCGTTCGCATTGTTGGCCGGTCAGTTGAAACCGATCGACGAGATCACCCTAATCAGTTTTGCTCGACAACCGCGATTGTTGGCGGACAAGGTCGCCGGCGATAAGGCGGACGGGTTGGTCGCGTTGATCGATGAATTGCCGAGCGAAGGCGGCACGAATCTCGAGGCGGCGTTGCAGTTGGCGTTCGAGAAGGCGAGCGAGCGACGCAGCGACAACGCTCAAAGCCGAATCGTGTTGCTGACCGACGGTGCGGTCAATCTCGGCGATGCCGATCCGAGCAATCTATCGCGGATGATCACGTCAATTCGTGATTCCGGGATCGCGTTTGACGCGGCGGGAATCATCGCCGACGGTTTGAACGACGAGGTGCTTGAGTCGATGACCCGACAAGGGGACGGGCGTTATTATTTGCTCGACTCGATCGAATCAACCGACGATTCGTTTGTAAAACAAATCGCCGGGGCGCTACGTCCGTCGGCGAAGAACGTCAAAGTGCAGGTCGAATTCAATTCGAATCGTGTCGGCCGTTACCGGTTGCTCGGGTTTGAAAAGCATCGACTCAATCGAGAGGACTTTCGCAACGACGCGGTCGATGCTGCCGAAATGGCGGCGGAAGAAGCAGGCGTCGCGGTTTACGAGTTTGAAGCGATGCCAGGCGGCGAAGGCGACGTGGGATCCGTTTCGGTTCGTTTCCAAGATCTCTCGACGGGTCGAATGATCGAAAATCGATGGCCGATCCCGTACCAAGCCGACGCGCCACGATTGGCTGAGTCGCAAACGTCGATGCAGATTGCCGCATCGGCCGCGTTTCTGGCCACGAAACTGCGTGGTGAGCCACAGGCGGAGACGGTCGAACTGAGTGACCTCTACCAAATGATGTCATCCTTGCCGGAGCGGTCGCGTCAATCGTCTCGCGTCGGTGAACTTCAACAAATGATCCAACAGGCCCAGCAACTCGAACGCTAGAGCATTTCAATCGACGACGTGCCCGTTAACCGTAGCGAGATGTCGCCGAATTCCAGACCCCAGTGTCTGGAGACATCCTTGTCAGGAAACGCTTCAACAGGAACAGAACCTCATGCCCCACTCTTCTTTGCCGATGTTACCAAACGTTTCCCGATCGCCATGGATCGCTGTGCCGCTGTTGCTGACGTGTTTCGCGATCAACCTTACCATGACGACGTCGTCAACGTTCGCGGACGATTCCGAAGCGGCCGCGGGGTCCGGCATGTCGATCGGAGGCGAACGCACAGGTGTGATTGTGATCGAGGCACGCGATCCGAGACGCGCACCACCTCTGCTGCATACCGGACAATCCGAGGCAACGGTTCGTTTGAACGCCAAAGGAATCGCTCAGAAGATTGTGCTGAACGTGAAAGTCGTCCAAGGAAAAGCCGAGACGTTGAGTTATGGACTGAACGGATCCGGCGAGGTGACCGCCGTTGAAGGGGAAAACCTTGAATCATGGTCCATTCGCCGAGTCGGTGAGGATCGGTTTCTCGATTTGAGGATCAAGGAGAACGCTGAATCGTTGACGGCAACGGTCCACCTGGAAACGAGCCTCGAAACGCTCCCCGCGTCGATCGATTTAGCCCATCTGAGCCAAGGCGACGCGATCGGTTTTGACTCGATGGTGACGATCCAAGAATCGTCCGATGTGAAAGTGTCGGTGTTATCCGTTGAGGGATTCGTCCCGTTAGAGTCCGCCGACCGCACTCCTCGCTTTCGAACTTCCTCGGGTGGTCTGATTCGATTGAAGATCAGTCGAGCCGGCGCTGCACCAGCGGCAATCGAATGGGGACAAACGAGTTTAACCGGGACCGTGAATTCGGATGGTCGATCGGCACGCTTTCAGTTTCGCGGCACCGCTCACGTTAACGAGGATGACGCCGACGTCACGATTTTGTCGGGCGACGCAGCGGTCAGTCAAATGCCTTCGGATCCGAACTTCCGTTTGCGACTGAGTTCGCAGGGTAAGAAAAACGTGTACCAGTTGGTGTTCCCCGAGACAGGAACCTATCCGGTTGCGATCGAATTCGTCGCCCGTCTGAACGTGGCGGGCGACAACCTTCACACGATGGACTTTACCGTCGCCGGTGGGGCAGTCGTGCCGATCGAGGTAACGGGGCTCGGCGAAAATTTGGAGTTCCAGCGAGACCAACATACCGTCGTGCCGCAGCGGTCCGATGAACGTTGGATCGGTTTTCTCCCTGCGACGGGACGGGCCCATCTGCGATGGAAAACGGCCCGACAAACGGGCGAGGGAAAACTGTTCTTCACTACCTCGGGGCATGTCGAGGCGACAGTCGGCGCGGGATTGTTGCGTCAGGATCATCAAATCGACTTTCAGATTTTGCAAGGCGAGTTGAAGTCGATTCAGATGCGATTGAAAGGCCCCGGCGAGATTCTAGACGTTCAGGGTAATGATCTCGTTTCCTGGAAAGTGACCGGTGAGTCGGGCGACCGGATCCTCGACGCGACGCTGAGCCAGCCGATTACGGCGTCAAGCCGAATCAACATTCGCAGCCAAACGGCACTCAGCGCGTTTCCTATACGTGTCGAAGGAATGTGTTTGCAACCGGTTGGGGCGATTCGGCACTCGGGTTATGTACGTTTATCGAATTCCGGTTCAGTGCGGATTGAACCGACCGAACTGACGGGGCTGACGCAACTGTCTCCGGATCAATATCCCGGTAGCCCGCTCGAAGCGAGGCAAGTGTTTGTGTACCGCTTTCCCGCCGCCGATCACGCGTTCACGATCATTGCTGATCGGATTCAACCGGAAATCAGCGTTTCCGAAGCGGTCCAGTACCACCTCGCGGAGACCGATCGCACGATCATGGCTGACATAGAGTTAGACATCCGTGAAGCGGCGATTCGGGATTGGGATTTGGAAGTCCCCTCGGACTATTCCGTCGTCGCGGTTACCGGAGCGAGCGTGGCGGATTACATCGCATCGACGGCGGCCGAGAATCAATATCGCAACTTGAAAGTAATCTTTGGCCAGGATGTCATTGGGCGTCAGCTCGTGACGCTGCATTTGGAGAAAAACCAAGCCGCGATCGCCGGACCGTGGTCTCTGCCTGCGATTCGATATCCCGAGGTCAAGTCGGTTCGCGGGGATATCGGAGTCGTGGCATCACCAGGCTTCCGAACCGTGGTGGAGCAGTCGCAGCTGTTGGTTGAAAAGCCGCTGTCGTACTTCCCCAAACCCAATGCGAACTTGCAGCATGCCTTTCGTATTCGTGAACCGGGTTGGTCTGCGGTGATGCAGATTGAACCGCTGGATCGTAACGTGCAATCGGACGCCTTCCACCTCTATTCGCTGAGCCAGGGCACGATCTATGGGAGTGCGTTGATCAACTACTTCGTCACCGGTGCCCCGGTTTCGCAGTGGCGTCTCACAGTTCCGGAGTCATTAGGCAACGTGATGGTGGATGGACAAGACATTCGCACATGGCAACGCGAGGGCGACACACTCATCGTGTCGCTGCATCAACCCGTCATGGGCGCGTTCACGTTACTGGTCACGTTCGAAGAACAGCCGGACCAGGACGAGAGCAATTTCAGCGCGGGCCGCGTAACGCCGTTGGAGGTACAAAGCGAACGTGGATTTGTCCAAGTCGTCAGTCCGATGCAGGTCGAAATCACGACTCGCGCAATGAATGACGGGATGCTGATTCTCGATCCGCTGGAACTGCCCGCGGAGTTTCGCTTGCTCAGCACGTCGCCTTCATTGGGAACGTGGCAGTACACCGAACGACCGTTTCAATTGGATTTGCGAGTCAAATGGTTTGAACCGGGGACCATGGTCACGCAAGTGGTCGAGTTTGCCGAAGCGAACAGTCGGGTTTCGAAAGACGGAGAGTTGGTCACCGATGTGGTGTACTTTGTGAAATCACGCGGGCGGCGAACGTTGCAAATCAAGTTGCCTGGAGAGCCCGTTCGGTTGTGGGCGGTGTCGGTTAACGGTCGCCCGGTCACGGCGAGACAATCGGAGGAAGCGACGCTGATCCCGTTGCCCGGTGGAACGGATCCCAATGAACCGGTGAAGGTCAATCTGCGATTGGGCAAGCCTGCCGTGAGCGCGTCGTCGGCACAACTCGCGTTGCCGACCGTGATGGCGCCGGTCCTGAAAACTCAGTGGAAGGTTGTCGGTGACGAGAAATCGGTGCTCGTGCCCAAAGGCGGCACCGTGGAGCCGACGACTCCCGTGTTGCGTCCGACGGGATTCCATTGGGTGGCGAAATATGGACTGGTTTCGCTCGCGCTGATCGTCGGCCTGACCGGGTTGGGAATGTGGGTTTCGGGGCGCGGCGGATTTTGGACCGGCGCAGATATGGTCAGTTTTGTGATCGCTATCGTTGTGGCGGTGTTCACGTCGCTGGCGGCGGTACTCAGTGCGGGCGGAACCTCAATCCTGCAGTTGAGCGTGCCAATCCTGGCAGCGGGCGAATCGGTCGTGTTGGATGTCGACAACATTCCCGTTTGGCGCATCGACTTCTCGTTGCTAGGTCTTTTGATTGGTTTGCTCGGTGTTGCCTCCGTGATCGCGTCGCGGTTCTTTTCCGATGCGAATTGGATTCGCCCGGCCGCACGGGTTGCCGGTGGAGTTCTAATCGGGATCGGCGTGCTGTTCCAAGGTGCGAGTGCCGCGGTGTTTTATGCGTTACTCGCGTTGTCAATCTTCGCGTTGTTGTTCATCCCGCAAGCTCGAGATTCGTATCGACGAGTGAGTCACAAATGGCGGCGGTGGAGACAATCACGAGCCAAGTCGAATGCGGACACGACGCCCGAAAACGCGTCGGGAATCACAACTTCGATGATCGTCGGGATCGCATTGACGGTTTCGTCCTTCACCTCGCACGTGATCGCCAACGAGGCCGACACGCCCCGCTTCGTCGCTGCCGATTCGATTCAACAAGAGTGGCAGATTGCGCATGACGATGAACGTCTTCGTGCGACGGGAACGATTACCCTGGCAGGTCGTCCGGGAGATCAGTTCTTGCTGTTGAAAGCTCCGGCCACGTTGACTGAGTTCGCCAGCGATGCCCTGCGGTTGACCAAAACGAGTGTCCCGGGAATCGGTCTGTCTTACGTGATTAGCATTCCCATTGTGGAAGAAGACGCGGGATCGGAGTCGAATGTCGATGCTGAGGAGGAGGAGGCAGAAGACGACGAGAACGCGGACGACGAAACAGTGGACGCGACCGAACGCGATGCTGAAGATGATGGCGAATCGGGATACGCCATGCGGCAATACAAAGCGACGTTTGAATATCAAATCGAATCCGTCTCCACATTGAAGGGAATCCCCGTCTTGACCGGTGGCGCCTCAGTCGCCGAATTGCAAGTGCGATACGACGAGGCGGGGTGGGAGGTGTCCTGTCCCGCGGCCGTTTTGATCGAAAAGAATGGAGACGAAAATTCCGAGGGCACTTCCGCGAATGTCCTGCTCGGCCCGGGTGATGCGACCGTGCTATTGAAGCCAAAGGCACGCGACGTCGCGTCCGAGCAGACTCGGTTCTTTATCGAATCGTCGAATCTCTATCGTCCCGGTCCCGGTGTTGTCGATGGTCGCCACCGGATTCATGTCCGCCCCTCACAAGGACAGGTCAATGAGCTAAACGTGTCTGTCCCCGAAGGCTTGACGGTCAGCGATGTCACGGGCTCGGTCGGATCGTGGCAATTCGATGCCGATCAAGGACGCTTGCATTTGCAGATTGAGCCGACGCAGTCGTCTGCGTTTTACGTCAACGTCAACACGCAAAGGAGCCTCGGAAAGCTGCCTGCTGAATTCGAACTGGAACCGCTGCGGGTCGCTGACGCGGGCGGCGAAGTGGGATTGTTGGCGATCGCATTCGGGCCTGACGCTCAACCGGAGAAGGCGGAACCCGAAACGATGTCGGCGGTGAACCTTGGTGACTTCGACAGCAAGATGATGTTTCAAGAATCCGACGTGTTGCATCGGGTTTATCGCTATGGTGCCGAAGGTGGCACTGTAAGACTTCGCGTCGTGCCGGTGGAACCGGAGGTGCGCGTTGCAAGCCAACAGGCGTTGTCGCTCGGTGACGAACGGGTTGTTTTGAACATCAACTGCATCGCCGATATCACCCGAGCGGGTCTGTTTCAGTTGAGCTTTCCCTTGCCCGCGGGGCTCGAAGTGGAATCGATTTCGGGGTCGGCCCTGCATCACTGGTCAGAGTCGAACGAGAACGATGGTCGCGTGATTGTCCTTCATCTCAATGGTAAAACGATCGGCACGCAAAACTTTGCGATCGTATTGTCCGGTGCGTCACCGTCTGCGGAACGCGAATGGGAAATCCCTCGGTTTGCGTTCACCGAAGCGAATCGGCAAACTGGCGAACTGGTCGTACGTCCGACGACGGGCATTCGATTGCGAACCGTGACGCGGCAGAACGTTTCGGAGACTGATCCGCGTGCGATTAAGGATCAAGTACGAGGCAGCGTCTCCGGTGGACTGGCGTTTCGCCTCTTGCAGCGTGATTGGAAACTGACGTTGGGCATCGACCAACTCGCCCCGTGGGTGACGGGGCAGGTGCTGCATGAGATCACGATGCGAGAAGGTCAGACACGATCAACGCTGATCGCAAATTTCAAAGTTGAGAACGCCTCGATTCGGCAAATGCAAGTCGTGCTGCCGATCGACGATGAAAGCGAAATCAAGACGTTACGGGCGAACGGAAAAATTGTCAGCGATCTCGTCCGGACGCAACCCAATTCCAATATCTGGGAAGTCCAGTTCAAGCGCCGAGTCCTCGGGAAGATTGACTTCCGGATTGAGTACGAGCGACGAGGTGACCGCGACAACGACACCGAATCGCTGGTCCCCGTTCAGTTTCCTCAGGCGAGGCAGCTTTCTTATTACTACGGCATTCGCGCCGGAGGTCGACTCGAGATTGATCACGAGGAGTTGACGCAGGGATGGCAGCGTGTTGATTGGAACACGATCCCATCGACGCTGCGTAATGCGGAAAACCACAGCGTCCCGTCGTTGACCTTGCGAGCGGTCTCGCCTGAGTCGCCGTTACCGATTCGAGCCAACCGGCACTCGCTCGCGAACGCATTGAAGTTGCGAGTCGCCGACGGAACGCTCGCTACGATTCTTTCGCCGACCGGCGATCAATTGACGGCCGTCGACTTAACCGTCGAGGTGATCCAGCGAAGTAGCCTGAGCGTGGGACTGCCCCAGGGCAGCGAGTTGTTTAACGTCTTCGTCAACGGCGAAAGCGTGCACTCGATCCGTCAGGGCGGAAACGTTAACGCGTGGCAGTTCTACATCCTGCCGGGGATCGATGACCGCACCGCGAAAGTTCGGTTTGTGTATTCGGTTCCAGGCGACCGGATCAAACGCATCCATTTGCAAAGCCCGGTGCTGAACGTTCCGCTGGAAAACATTCGATGGAATGTGCTCGCGCCGGAGGGATTCCGAATGGTTGACTCGGATGGCAATTTGGAATTGATTGAACAAGCCAACCGGGACGTTTACGATCGCGCGTCATATCTTTCCAAAATGAAGGGCAAACGTCAGAACCAAGCTCAGGAGGCAGCGAGTTTGCTCGAACAGGCTAACGAGCTATTGCAGGCCGGCGAGCAAACGAAAGCGAAGTGGGCGTTCAACAGCGTCGCGAATCAATATGGTCTCGACGCGGCCTCAAACGAAGATGCTCGGGTGCAGCTAGAAAACCTGCAAACGCAGCAAGCGATCGTTGGCCTCAACACACGGCGTCAACGTCTCTACATGGACAATTACAAAAACGATGCCGTGCCACTGGGTGACGAACAATTGAGGCAAGCGGCGGCGGACAATCCGATCTTGCAACAGGAAGAACTGAATTTTCGGCCGCAACAACTCAGTGAATTGCTGCGTGGTAACACGACGGAGGACAACGCGGTATTGCAGGCAATCGCATATCGCCTCGTTCAACATCAGCGGGCAACCGAAACTGCTCCACAAGCGATTCAGATTAGTTTGCCGGAGGAGGGCACGATGTATTCGTTCAGCCGAACGGTGCAGGTGACCGAGAACGCACCGTTGGACCTCGATCTCAAGTTCGAGTCTCGCTATCGGATTCCGTTCTGGCAATCAGGATTGCTGGTACTTTTGCTGGCGTTGACCGCCGCGGTGCTAACGTACGCCAGCACGGTCCCGTGGCGTAAAGAGTTTGTGCCACCATCGGCGGACGCGGCATGAGTCGGGCGGCGTTGCTAATGCGTGGGCGGTTACAATTGCCTGACACGTGACGCAAATTGTTATGATGCTGACGCATTTCGGGCTCGTTTCGCCTGCCGATTGATCGACAGTGTATTTGGACTTGCGAATTCAACAAATCCAATTCACGAGATTGAGCAGATGAAACGTAACGACCTTCTGCATTCCATCGCGTTTGCGGCGATCGCGGTGGCACTTTCGTGCCTGCCAACTCAGGCAGATGATTTTGAGCGTCAGCGGCAGCAGGTCTTGGATCTCGGCAAGCTGACAGGACAACCTAAGACGCATGTTTATGACGAAGTCCTTGCCCAACAGGGCGACGGAAACTTGCGTGCGATCTACTTTGACGGTTTGCCGTGGAAGGGAACGCCAACCCGCGTTTTCGCTTGGTTAGGCATGCCCGCCTCGAAATCCGGCGAGGCCCTCGCCGGATCAGGAGAGAGGGTTCCTGGCGTGGTGCTGGTGCATGGCGGGGGCGGCAGCGCGTTCAAGGAATGGGTGCAGAAATGGAACAGCCATGGTTTCGCAGCTATCTCGATCGCTGTCGAAGGGCAAACGGACCAACGATCGCCCGGTGGCAAAGGTTGGCAACGACACGAGTGGGGCGGCCCACAACGTGATGGGATTTATGGCGACTCGTCGAATCCGCTCGAGGACCAGTGGATGTTCCACGCCGTCGCTGACACAATTCTCGCCAATTCGCTGTTACGTTCGCTTCCGAACGTCGACGCGGACAATGTCGGATTGGCAGGAATCTCGTGGGGCGGCGTGATCACGAGCACCGTGATCGGAATTGATTCGCGGTTCCGGTTCGCTATCCCGACGTATGGATGCGGGCATTTGTTTGACGCTGAAAATCAGTACGGTCGTGCGTTGGGCCACAACGAACTTTACAAGCAAGTTTGGGATCCGTTCGTGCGGATGGGGCGCGTGCGAATGCCTGTGCAATGGCTCTCATGGCCGGGTGACAAGCACTTTCCGCTCGACTGCCAAGCCAAGTGCTATCACGCCGCGAAAGGTCTTCACCTTCTGACACTTATTCCCGGAATGCGTCACGGGCACGGCGCCGGATGGAATCCGCCGGACAGTTACGCGTTCGCAAGGAGCGTCGTCGACGAGGGACAACCGTGGTGCCGGCAACTGTCCGCGTCGTCCGCCAGCAACAACGTTAGCGTCGTATTCGAATCGTCAAAAACAATAGACTACGCCACACTCGTGTGGACGTCCGATTCCGGAATTACCGGCGAACGAAAATGGAACCTGTCACCGGCAACCTTCGCGGCGTCTAACGATGATTGGAAATTGTCGGCGACGCTGCCCAATGATGCGACCGCGTGGTTTCTCAACGCCCACAGCGGTAAACTGATTGCCAGTTCGGACTATTCTGAACGCCCCTGATTTCGATGCGAGTCCAACGTATAGAGTTGGGTCGCTATTCCAATTCGCATTTCACGCCAACCCTCCCTCCTTCAATCCCTCCGTTAAGCAGTTTCTCTATGCAAACGATCTACCGCGTCACGCGGATCCCCGCGTTCGTACTTCTCGCTGTGTTCAGCAGTCAATTATTTGCCGAAGATCGTGAACCCAAAACGAAGACCGGTGTTGTTAGGTCAACCAAGACCAAACCGATTTCTTGGGAGACCATACCTGATCCGAAGCTACCGAACGTGTTAATCCTTGGTGATTCGATTTCGATCGGCTACGGGCTCCCGTTGAAACGAAAGCTCGAAGGCATCGCGAACGTCTACCGCCCGATGGCCACGAAAACAAAACCGCAAAACTGCGGTGGAACCACACGCGGCGTTGAGCAGATCGACGCATGGCTCGCTGAAACCGAATGGGACGTCATTCATTTCAATTGGGGATTGCACGATCTCAAGCACGTTACGGAGCCCGGTGGTTCGAGTGTATCGAAAAAGGAGAGTGACCCAGTTCAGGCGACCGTTGAACAGTATGGCAAGAATTTGGAATTGATTGTTGGAAAGTTAAAGGCAACGGGGGCAAAACTTATTTTTGCGACAACGACGCCCGTCGTCGCCAATAGCAGCGGCCCGCTTCGTGAGGTCGAAGCGCCGGCGCAGTACAATGAGGCCGCTCTCGAAATCATGAAGAAACATGATGTCGAAGTGAATGATCTCTACGCCGCATGTTTTGACAAGTTAGATCAGTTGCAGCTTCCCAAGAACGTTCACTTCAAAAAGGAAGGTTCCGAGTTCTTGGCCGACGTGGTCGCGTCAAAGATTGAAGCCGCCTTGCAATAAGCTCCGCCCACATCAGCAGGCTTGTATCCGTCCCCTCCGGATTTCCGACCGTGAAATCCTCCTCTCCACGAACGATAATCAATGAATCAGATCAAATCGGAACACTGTGCCACTCGTTTGCTCGCGGCGATATTCGCCCTCGCGCTGTTGAACCGTGCACCGGTTGCACAAGCTCAAGTAGAGCGCCAATCGCGTCCGAACATCATTTTTGTGTTGACGGACGACCAGGGCTACGGCGATCTCGGCTGCCATGGGCATCCATTTCTGCAAACGCCCAACCTCGACAAACTGTACGAGCAAAGCACACGGTTCACCGATTTTCACGCCAGCCCCACTTGTGCGCCTACGCGGTCGGCGTTGATGTCGGGGAAGGCGCCGTTCAAGAACGGTGTCACCCACACCATTTTAGAACGAGACCGGATGGCACTCAGCTCGACGACGATTGCGGAAGTGCTGCGTTCGGCGGGCTACACGACGGGCATCTTTGGAAAGTGGCACTTAGGTGACGAAGATCCTTACCAGCCACAGAACCGTGGGTTTGACAAAACGTTCATTCACGGTGCGGGCGGGATCGGGCAAAACTTTGCCGGTTCCCAAAGCGACGCTCCCGGCACCAGCTATTTCAACCCAATCATCAAACAAGACAATCGCTTCGTTCAAACACAAGGCTATTGCACGGACGTGTTTTTTCAGGAGGCATTGGGTTGGATGAAGGAGCAGAAAGACGGCGAAAAACCGTTCTTCGCGTACTTGGCCACCAACGCGCCGCACGCTCCTCGCAAGGTTGATGCGAAATACTCTGATCTCTACAAAGACAAATGCAACGCAAACGCGGCAGCCTTCTTTGGAATGGTCACCAATATCGATGAAAACATGGGCGTTCTCATGGAGAAACTCGATCAATGGCAGATCGCCAACAACACGCTTTTGATTTTCATGACCGACAACGGTTCCGCCGAAGGCAGTTTCAATTGCGGCATGAAAGGCAAGAAGGGTTCACCGCATGAGGGCGGTTCTCGCGTTCCGCTGTTCATGCGAATGCCGGGAACCACGACGGCCGGTGTCGATATTGATCGTCTCACGCGGCACTACGACCTATTTCCAACACTCGCCGAAATTGCGGGAGCGTCGGTGCCTAAGGATGTGGAGCTAGACGGGCGTAGCTTGCTACCATTGCTCAAGGATACAAACGCATCGTGGCCAGATCGTAATCTCGTCTTCCACGGCGGTCGTTGGAACAAAGCGGGTGCACCGAGACGTTGGGGCCAAGGAGAAACGGGGCCCGAGTCGGGGAAATACGTCAATTTCGCCGTCCGCAATGAGCGTTGGCGTTTAGTGGGTTCGGAGTTGTATGACATCGAAAACGATCCCGGTGAGACAACCGACGTCGCGAAAACACATCCGGAAGTCGCGTCGAAAATGCTGGACGTTTTCAACGCATGGTGGGACGAAGTGCGCCCCATGATGGTCAACGAAGATGCTCCGTTGGACGTCGAGAAACCCTTTCAAACTCAATTCAACAAACAAAAAGAGAGCGACGGCATCCCGGATTGGGTCGCCCCAGTCTTGTAGTTCGCGTCCTATCGAAGTCTCGCCCACACGTCGTCTCGGAGTTTTTAGATGAAATCAAGTTTGTTTGTTGTAATGCTCGGTTTATGCGTGCTCATTCAGATTACGGCTGCTGTCCCGACCGGCGCCGCGAGTCCTGAGGATGCACGACCGAACATCGTCTTTTTGCTTGCCGACGATCAATCGACCTATTCGGTTGGCTGTTACGGTAACCCCGACGTGAAGACGCCCAACATGGATCAGTTGGCTCGCGACGGAGTTCTGTTTGACAATCATTACAACACGACTGCGATTTGTATGGCGAGTCGTGCGAACATTTTCACCGGCATGTATGAGTACAAGACCGGCTGCAACTTCATGCACGGCGACATGCGGCAGGACGTATGGAATCAGAGTTATCCGGTCGCGTTGCGCAAGGCGGGATATTTAACCGCTTTCGCCGGCAAATTTGGACTCGTCGTCGATGGCAAAGGACTGTGCGAGGAAGATTTTGATTTTTGGGGAGGTGCACCAGGGCAAACGAGCTTCGACACCGCCAAAAACAAGTCGATGAAGAAGTATGCGGAGGAGTTTCCGCACTCCACGTTGTCGTATGCGGCGTTCGCGACAGACGTAATTCACGAATCGGTGCAACGCGAACAGCCGTTTTGCCTTTCAATCAGTTTCAAGGCGCCTCACAAACCGGCGATTGCGGATCCTCGGTTTGAACACGTTTACGATGGGAAAACGTTTACCAAGCCAGCTAACTTTGGTCGCGAATACAGCGAACATCTGTCACCTCAGAGCAAGATGGGACGCCAGTACCCTCGCTTCCACGATTGGAAATACGACACCGATTATGACGGTGAAATGCGAAAGTACCATCAGCAGATCTACGGCATCGATGTGGCTCTCGGAATGATTCGCGATACCTTGGCTGCCGAAGGCGTTGCCGACAACACGGTTGTGATATACACCAGCGACAACGGATACATTTGCGGATCGCACGGATATGGATCCAAGGTTTTACCCATGGAGGAATCAGCTCGCGTGCCAATGATCATGTACGACCCTCGCAGTCCGCTCAATGGGAAACAGATTCGTTGTCAAGCATTGACCGGCAACATCGACTTCTCCCCATCAATTCTCGAACTCGCGGGGCTAGCTCCAACAGAGAATGTCGACGGACTGAGTTTGTTGAGTCTCCTTCAGGATCCGACCGATGGCGGACATGAGCAGTTGGCGTTCATCAACACTTGGGGGCCGCAGGCGACGACCAGCATGACCTGTTTGACCAAGCAGTTCAAATACACGTATTGGTGGTTCGGTGATAAGAATGTCAAACCGGTCGAAGAATTGTTCGACACCGAAAACGATCCGCTGGAACTGAACAACCTCGCTGCGAACCCTGAGTACAGCAACGTGCTCGAGGCGATGAGAGGACGTTACGATCACGAGCTCGACCATTGGAAATCAGAGTCGGTCGACTACAACGACTATCAACGGTACGGAACGCTTTTTGACCGCACCATTGAGTTGAACGAGAAAGCCTCGCTGATGGGCAACAAACCACCGGAGAACAACGCAAGCCAGGCCAAGGACCCGAACCCGGCCAAAGAAAATCGAAGAGCACGCAGGAATTCTGCCAAGTCCTAATCGCCCATCGTTTCAATCGCTCCGTCTAAGACTACAGCGCGCAGATGCGGTTAAGCTCGGCAAACGAGCTGTGAGTGCTCCCTTCGTTCCTCTGATTCACGCGTACGCGTGTGTCGGAGCCCAGTTTATCTCCTCTTTTGCGGGATAAACGACCGTGAATTTGCTGTCGCAGGCCGCGAGCGAATGGTGGGCAGACGCACCACAGCGAAGCGTGACGCAGTAATCCTGAACTTTCTTCTGTTTTCCGACTCCAGATTCTCACCCGCCTTCACGTTACCTTTACAGACACGTGAATTGAACGGTTTTTAAACGAGAGGAGAGGCGGAAACAATGGACTCACGACAACAGCAAGCTGAGTTCGTTCGTCTCCTGTCGGCGAATCACCGGCGAATCCAGTCCTTCATTTTGACGCTGTTGCCCGACCAGGATCTCGCTCAAGACGCGATGCAGAATACGTCCGTCGTCATGTGGCAGAAGTTTCAGCAATTCGAAGCGGGCACCGACTTCAGCGCATGGGCGTTTCGCATCGCACGTTATGAAGTGATGGCACTGACGCGAATTCGTGGAAAAGTGCGAATGATCTTCGACGAATCGCTCTGCGAGAGCATCGCCGATGACGTCGAGCGACACGGTACCAACGTGGACGTCCGAATGCAAATTCTGAACGAGTGTCTTTCGATGTTGAGCGCGAAGGACAGCGAGTTGCTGACACGTCGTTACGAGGAAGGTGCCACGATCAAATCGGTCGCCGAGGCGGTCGGACGTCCTGTCGAAGGCATGTACAAGGCGATGTCTCGTATCCACCGTGCGTTGTTTGAATGCACACGTCGCAAATTGGCAACTTCGGAATGAACGCTCGCGAAATGAATAACGTGGTGAATCAGCACGGTTCTAGCAAATTTTTGAGTATCAGATGATGGATCAACAACGACGCACTGAGCTATACGAATTGTGTGAGGCGGTGCGGGAACAGACCGTGACCGACTCACAATGGACGCGATTGCAAGAACTCGTCGCTGATGATGAGAGTCGCGAGTTTTGCGTTGACTACATGATGATGGCCTCACACCTCGGCGAGGTGCTGGAGGGACATGACGCCACGTCCAAAGAATACACGAGCGCGGCCGGGCAGCAGACATTGGATGCCCTATTCCAGCGAGCAAATGCAGGGCACGGAGAAACGATTGTTCGGTCGAAGCAACGCTCTTGGTCAACGGTTCTCGTCTACGCGACCGCAATGTCGCTCGTGTTGGCAGGATTCTGGTGGGGTGGTTTTTCTAGCCGCAGATCCGTTTCGAATGCCTTCGCAACCGTCACGAATTTGTCGCACTGCAAATGGGGAACGAGCACATTGCCGACCCATCCCGGTGCTCGTTTGACGGGAGGTGAACTGGAACTGCTCGAAGGTCTTGCCAAGATCGAACTGGACAACGGCGTGAAATTGTCGCTCGAAGGTCCGGTGTCACTTCGACTGGTCTCACCGACGCAGTGCGAGGTCGCGACGGGATTGTTGTTGGCCGTGGTGCCAGGACCTGAAATCGGCTTCACGGTTCTCACCCCAACGAGTGAAGTCTTAGACCTGGGGACGGAATTTTCGGTGCGAGTCGAAGAGAGTGGTCGCACGGGAGTGCGTGTTTTGTCCGGTGAGGTGGATGTTACCAACCGGTCATCCGGAGCGTCGCAACGACTCATTGAGAATCAGATAGTCAGTGTCAACGCGACGCAACTCGATCGATCCGACGAAGCCATGGAAGTATCTATTTCCTCGCAAGATCCGCGGGTTGAACCGTTGCAAGAGTCCACGACCCGATTGATAACGACGGCCCAAGGTCGCGGGCAAGATGCATTTGTTTGGCGGGAACGTAGCAGTGGTTATGAGTCCGATCAGATGTTGTTGCTAAAGCACTGCGTATCGCATCGTCCCGAGTGGGATCGCAAGGTTTATGTTTCGTTCGACGTGAGCTCTGCCAAAGATCTCGAAATCAACTCTGCTGAACTGCGTTTCACCCTCGTCCCCAGTGAACTCGGGTACGTGACACGGCAAAAAAATGCGGTTTGTCGTGTTTATGGAATCATCGACGAGTCACTCGACGATTGGAACGAACTATCGATCAATTGGCGAAACGCCCCCGCGAATGCTTACGCGGCAGACGCGGTTGATCCAAACCTAACTCGCGCGCTGGGATCGTTTGTAATCCCACAAGGCGTTCAAACCGGATCCGTGGGACTGAAGAGCGATTCGATTCGCGAGTTCATCGAATCAGACACCAACGGCGTCATCACGCTCATCATCGTTCGGCAGACCCGCGAAGACCACTGGGATGGTGGTGGGTTGGTACACGCATTCGCAAGTAAAGAACATCCCACCGCATTCCCTCCTGCCATTCGTTTGGTAGGTCGTCAATCGAGCTCAACGGCTGAGTAGCCATTGTTTTTTAGTGTTGTCTTTCTGTTTTTTGTCCCTTATTGGTATCGGAGTAATCCTATGAAGCGAAGAGCGTTTACGTTAGTCGAGTTGTTGGTGGTGATCGCCATCATCGGCGTCCTGGTTGGCCTGCTGTTACCCGCCGTTCAAGCGGCCCGAGAAGCGGCTCGTCGTATGTCATGCAGCAATAATTTCAAGCAGCTCGGGTTGGCAATGCACAACTATCATTCTGCTTACGATCGCCTCCCGTCCAACGGAACGGGCACTGGTATCGAGTCCTCGGGACTCGTTAATCAGCGACGTCTCGGAGCGATGGCGGGCTTTCTGCCGTTTTTCGAACAGCAGGCAATTTGGGAACAATTGTCGAATCCGCATCAACCGGAGGCGGGAGAAACGCCCGCTCAGCCGACTATTTTGACCGCCAACGGATCGTGGCCTGCCTTCGGCCCACGGGTTTGGGAAGATCTGGATATTTACGATCCTTGGCAAACCGAAATCCCAACGCTGCGTTGCCCCAGTGACCCGGGAACCTTACCGACCGGTAACGGCATGACGAACTACGCGTTCTGCCATGGCGATGCGATTCTGCGGGTTGGTTACAACTCCACCAACGCGTTCTTAGACCGAGGTGCATTTCGAGGCATGTTCCGTCCGCAAGTCGCAGGACGTTTTCGTGACGTGCTCGACGGGTTGGCAAACACGGTCGCGATGGGTGAAATCGCAACCGATCTCGGCGATCGCCAAATCAACGGTTCAGTCGTCAACAAGTCTCATCTCGGAAACAGCGCCGCGTTAGGAACCAGCGGAAAACTCTGTCTCGACGTTGCCGATCCACAACGTCCACAGTTTGTCGATGATTCGGTGCCGTTGTGGAACACCGGTGGTGCATCTCGAGGTGCCCGGTGGTTCGATAGCTTCTTGATGATTAACGGTTTTACGACCGTCCTGCCGCCCAACTCGCCTACCTGCCCGTTGGACTGGGGCGTGGCATGGCAATCAGGGATCTACAGTGCCGGCAGCCGGCACCAAGGCGGTGCTCATATCTTAATGGCAGACGGCAGCGTCACGTTCATCACAGACTCAATCGAAGCGGGCAACACCGAGGCAGACAGCATCTCGAAGAACTACAACAACGTTGGGCAGCAAAGTCCGTACGGTGTTTGGGGGGCTCTCGGAACGCAAGCAGCCAAAGAGACCGTTTCTCTCCCATAGTTCCGCATCTGATACGAGTCGTTACGAACGCCTCGATAGAAATGACCGCCGCCGGTACGCGCCCTCGTATCGGAGGCGAATGGATCGATTTCCGAATCGGATCATCGTTTCGACCGACTCAAATGGTCGGAATCCGGGTCGTGCATGGATTCTCCGATGCACCTCCGAACAAAAACATCTCTATCCCGACTGACGCAGCGAGTTCCTCACCAAAAAACTTCCTCCACAAAACGCAAGCAGTTCCTGAAAATGTTTAACCGAAATCGCACCATTACCATCATCGCCGGCTGTCTCGTGCTTTGCGTTCTGTCCGTCCACACGGGATGCTCGCGTGATACCACCGCTCGCAAGCTCGATACACCCGAAGGTGTTGATTGGGACGCCATTAAAGCTCAAAACGAATCTGATAACGCCGGCGCAGCGAAGGCGACCGAGTAATCTCTACGACCTTTTAGAGTGTTTCAGCCAATGACGAAGGTTATCAATAGTAGCTACGTTCGCCAGAGCGTGATCCACCGTCGGGCGACGGTGGCTACAACCAATAGGAAATGCTCTAACCCCACATCCCTCTGCCCCTCAATCGTTTGGACGGATCCCATTCCGATTAGCCCTCCAAAATCGCATCTCCATGAAATACCTATCCCTCTCCATCATTCTCACCTGCCTGACGATGCTCTCAGTCGTCAAGGCAACTGTTGCAGTTGGCGAAAGTGACCGACCGAACATCGTGTTCATCTTGACCGACGACCATCGTGCGGACGGTTGGAGCGCAGCAGGAAATGAATTGTTGTCGACTCCGAATCTCGATCGAATCGCGAGTCGCGGAACACGATTCGAAAACGCGTTTGTCACGCTGGCGATTTGTTCGCCTAGCCGTGCGGCCTGTTTGACGGGGCGTTACGGCAGCAAGAACGGCGTCACCGCGGTTGGAATCGTAACGATCAACGATGGCGCGGCGACCTTCGCTGACGCACTTCGTGATTCGGGTTACGCAACCGGCGTGACAGGGAAATGGCACCTGAAGACGAAGCCGGAACAATGCGGCTTCGAGTTCATTTCGACATGTTGGGCCAATGGACCTTGGTACGATCGCCAGTTCAATATTGATGGCGAATCCAAGAAGATGCCTGGGTTTGTCGATGATGTGACGGCGGCCGAATCGATTCGGTTTATGCAACGGTCCGTGGTGGACGAAAAGCCGTTCGCCCTCTGGATGTGCACGCAGGTTCCACACATGGACCACAAGCACACGTGGCCGGCGGAACAGAAGTATCTTGACGCTCACGACGCAGAAGCGATGCCGCTGCCGAAGACCTGGAATGATGACTTGTCCGGGAAGCCGGAGTATCTCAAAACGTCTCGCAATCGAACCCAAGCGTTGCATTACGGATACGATTCGCCGGAGAAGATTCAGGGACACACTCGCGATTACTACGCCAGTGTCGAACAAATGGACCGGGCGATCGGCCGCGTTCTCGATGAAATCGACCGACTCGGCGTGCAGGACGACACTTGGATCCTCTTCGTAGGCGACAACGGATGGCTGTTGGGTGAACACGGCATGACCAGCAAAGTGCTGCCGTACGAAGAATCGATGCATGTGCCGATGGCGATCGCGGGACCACGAACCATGGCCAAGGTCAGCGATGCGTTGGTGCTGAACATCGATCTCACGGCAACGATTTATGAACTCGCGGGCTTGCCGGTTCCAAAATCGATGGACGGTAAGAGCCTTTTGCCGATTGTCGAGAACGACTCGCCGTCGGATTGGCGAACGAGCTTCCTGTACGAAGCCCCCACGCCTCAATTAGGCAGCCAGCCATTGTGGGCCGTCCGCGATGATCGATGGAAATATGTCGAAACGCATCCCGACGGTAGTGCCGACGGCGTGTTCAAGGAACTGTACGATTTGCAATCCGATGCAATCGAACAGACGAACCTCGCTGAGAATCCCGAATACAGCGAAAAGGTTCAGGCACTCTCCAAGCAATTGCAGCAACAACGTGCTGGGCTCGAATCGAACGCGGTTCAGTTGACTGCCCGGAATCGTATGAAAGCACCTTCGGAATCGGGCGACATTCGCACTGATATCCTTCTCAGCGGCGTTTACCCACACCTGACCACCTATGGAATCTACAGTCAAAACGGCGGTCATTACAAATCAGGGCACAACGAATGTGGCATCGGTGCGATCGTTCCCTGGGCGGGCAAACTATGGATGGTCAATTATGCACCGCATCAGCCCAAAGGTAGCGAGCACAAACTATTTTCGGTTGACCCGGATCTCACGCAACCGTTGACGATTCATCCCGAAAGCGTTGGCGGGACGCCTGCCGGTCGAATGATCCATGAGGAGTCGAACCAGCTCCTGATTGCTCACCACTTGATCGATGCTGAAGGGAATGTTCGCACAATTTCGCCTAATGACATGCCGATGAGAGTCACCGCGATCGCGCGACACCTGAAAGATCCTGAAAATATGGTTTACTACATCGATATGGAAGGATCCATCTGGGAAGCCAACGTTCATACACTCGCGGTGTCGCGGTTATTTAAAAAGCCAGTGCCGGGATGGCATGGAAAGGGTGGATACACCTCACAGGGTCGGCTCGTTGTATCGAACAACGGCGAGTTGCACGTGGGAGATTACGGGGATGTCTTGGTTGGCGGGAAAGCTCGCAACGAGGAAGAACGTGGCGTGCTGGCGGAGTACGACGGCGAGAACTGGAACATCGTCGAGCGCCGTCAATTCACGGAGGTCACCGGGCCACGCGGTATCACCGGTGGTAGCGATGGCGACGATCCGATTTGGACGATGGGATGGGACCGTCGATCGGTACGTCTGAAGGTTCTCGACCAAGGTAAATGGCACACTTACCTGCTCCCCAAGGCCGCGTACTGCAACGACGCTCGCCATGGATGGTACACGGAATGGCCGCGGATCCGCGAAATCACCGATGGCCGTTGGATGATGGACATGCACGGGATGTTCTACGAATTCCCTAAAACGTTTTCCTCTCAGAACTCGGCCGGCATCAAACCGATCGGCAGTCACCTCCGATACGTTCCAGACTTCTGCGAATGGAATGGCAAGCTCGTATTGGCGAGTGACGAGACCAGCATTCAGGGCAACCCTCTCGCCGGACAACCGCAGAGCAATTTATGGTTTGGCGAATTTGACGATCTGAAATCATGGGGCCCCGCGTCGGCCTACGGTGGTCCGTGGATTGAGGACTCGGTAGCAGCGAATACTCCATCGGATCCGTTTCTCGTCTCCGGTTTCGATCGACGTGTTTTGCACTTGGCGGTCGGTAAATTGTCACCGGTCACTGCGCAAATTTTGCGTGCATCGGACGAGCAGACGATTCACGGGTTACCACCCGAACTCGCGAAACTCCCCCGCGTCTCGATTCCGCGCGGAAATTGGCGTGAGCCCGCACCGGGGTTCGAGTTCAACGTCGATATCGCTGTGAATGTTTATCTCGCAGTGGACAAACGAGGTGATCCAAAGCTGCCTTCGTCGTGGCGTCTCACCGATCTCGACGTGACCTGGGGCAGCAACCATGACGACCGAGTCTACGTGCGACAGTTCTCCGCTGGAACGGTTTCCATTCCCGCTAACGACATCGAACACAGCAAAGGTGCGTATGGCATGCCCCACCTCGCGTTTGTTCAGTCGCCCGATGGTGAAACCGTTTCGATCACGGCAGAGGGGCTGGCCACCGTCTCGGAACCAGCAACGCAGGAACCGAAATCGGAAACATCAACCGATCCCGTCGTATTCACCTTGCAGGTCGATCGTGACGGCAACGGCGAGTGGACAAGCCTCGGCGAGGTTCGCGTCGGCGACGACGGCTACGTTGCTCATCCACTACCAAACGATCTCGATGCAGTGTGGCTCCGGTTAGTGACGAATCGTGACTGCATCGCGACCGCGTTCCTGCACCAGACAACGAGTCGCTTTGTCGATGGAGCATCGGCCGAGAACCAAGCGTTGTTCGCGGGATTGGCCGATGTCGAAGATGTGAACGCGACATCAGCCCTAATCTACCCGGCCCAACGCAATCGAAACCTTCGAGTCATCGCCGACGACAAGATTGAGCTCGAATTTACGAAGGAAGGGTTCGATTTCGTTGCGACCGAACCGGACACGAATTTGCAACGTCGGTTGCACGTCGAGCCGGAATTCACGGTCGACGACGCTTCGGTAATTGTGTCGCATCACGGGAAGAAATTTCGGTTACCGAAGGGACACGTCGCGTACGACCGCCCATTCCGATCGGGAAGCCCACGCGATCTCCGCGAGGTCGAGTCAGAGCGTATCCTGGCCAATATTCACGGTACGTTCTACGAGTTGCCGTTGGTAACCAATGGAGCCCCGCCGGCATGGAATCAAGTTCGCCCGGTGTCGAGCCACTCCAAGCAGATCACGGACTACTGTTCGTGGAACGGGTTGCTCGTCCTCGCCGGTGTGAAGCAAGACGTATCGGATGACGAACACGTCTTCGCCGCGGCCGATGGCACCGCTTCGTTGTGGTTCGGCGGCGTTGACGATCTTTGGAAGCTCGGCAAACCCGTCGGTCAAGGCGGTCCGTGGAAAGACTCCGATGTTCAAAACGGCAAGCCTTCGGATGCCTATTTGATGACCGGCTACGATCGCAAATCGCTAACACTGCAACACGATCGCACGGAGCCAGTTGGCTTTACCATCGAAGTTGACATCAATGGCGACGGACTCTGGTGCCCGCTAGACCACGTCGAAGTCAAGCCCAGCGAAACGTTGCAGTATTCGTTTGCCGATGGTTTCTCCGCGAGCTGGGTGCGTTTGGTTTCCGACGCAAATTGCCAAGCGACTGCAACGTTCACGTACGAATGAGAGATAACCGAATCATTGTCCTCGGTTCCGCTGAGGGCAAACGGGTAAGGCAACCACCGGGCGAAATGGTTTTGTTCGGTGGGAGCCAGCCTGACTCACGGTATCATTCTTCGATACTCGTTATCGGCTCAGCTTTGAGAAGCCGACGATCAGCTCACCACCCCGTGTCTCACCGATCAGTTTGCCGGCGAAATTTTGCTCGGTGAGACCGGCGGACTCTCCTTCGAAGACGAGTACCAGACCTTGATCGTGTTTTTCCGTCGTTACGACCAGACTTCCTCGGCCAAAGTCGACCTCCTCCGCAGCGCCATATCGAAGGCTGCCAAAGTTCATGTCCGTCTGAGCGTCGAAGCCTTCCTCTGAGTGCACCAGAATTCGTATTTCAGCAGTTTGAGATGATATCGGTGAATCGTTCTGGACGCTGAGACGTTTGTGGACGACCAATGGAATGATCAAATTCTTCGAGCTGTGTTGGTCGTTGGCGTAATCCTGTCGCTTGACCGTATCGATCGCCGCGAGCGAAAGATGCGTGGCACGACCGAATTCATCTTGCAGGACGTGTGGTCGCTCGAGCTTATGCCAACGCGTGCGGGTGCCGTCTTCGTACGTAGTACAATCGGGCGTGTATGCCAATCCCGTGTCGCACTTCCAGTGTATCCCGTCGGGTGACCTGAGATAGATCGCACGGTAGTTTAAAAAGGCATTGATGATTTGATGGAACTGAACCTCATCCCGCCACATGACAGGATCTTCATAATTGGAATGGCGGTATCGATCGGGAATCGATTTGTTGTTTTGCACCACGTCGCTGAGGACTTGGTAGGGGCCGAGCAATCCGTTGGTGCTGTGAATCATGCGTCCAAATTTCGATACAAACAACATGCTGCCGTCGTCGAGTTGCACACCTGATAAATTGCGTTGCACCTGATACTCACGGTTGTCGCCAAGAGACTCGGCGTCGTACTCGACACTCATTTCACCCACTACCTCCCACGGACCACGCATGGATTTCGAACTCAGTAACGTAGGTTTCCAGTGGATGAGCGAGTAAAGCAGGTAGGTGCCGTCGTTGAGTCGAACGACATCGGCGTTATGTCCGTGCCCGTCCTGATACGCGTAGGCGGTTTCCCCGGTCGGGCGGTACGGGCCCGTTGGTTCGTCCGCAACGGCATGAACCACGGTGGACGCCACCCATTCCCAGTGACCTCGCAGCGCGGCTTCGGGCCAGCGTACGACGAGCATGTGATACTTTCCATCGTCATCCTTAACGGGACGCCCACCCCAGTAGGACCACTCTGGATGTTCGATTCCGTTATTGGGATCACGTGGCAAAACTTCCTCGGCCCCCCACAGGTCTCTGCGTAATTCCGTGTGAATCGGCATCGGCAAAATTAGATCGCTGAAGGACGCACCACGCATCGCTCGGACTCGCCCTGACGCGGTGTTTGATGGTTCGCTCTCGTTTCCGCTGTGGTCGATTGCGCGAACAAAGTACGTGTTCCGTTCGCCTTTAACAGGGGTGATGTCAGTGAACGTGTTTTTGGTAACTCCCGTGGCCAACGCAATTGAATCAAGTTCGTCGTTCGTTTTTCGATAAACGGAGAAGGAGGCGACATCCTCATCATCGCATTCCCACGCCAATTCGATTTCCGCATCCAATGACACCGCATCGAACAGTCGAGGGGCGGGTGGTGGTTGCGAATCGAGACGTCTCGCGGTCGCCAACGGGGACGCGGCAGACTCAACGCCATCCAATACGCGGGTGACGATGTAGCTGTACTGAATGCCGTTGACGATCGATTCATCGAGAAACCGGTGCGTTTTGTTCGCCGAACCAAGCAGCGTGAACTTCTTTGCGTCGGACGATCGTCGGTAGACTCGATGTTCGGCATCCGCGAAATTTCCGCGCGGTGACCATGTTAACGTGATGCCGGATTCATCCGCTGTAGCGTTTAACGCGGACGGTCCCGCGCTTGCCCTATCGAGAACACGGAGGTTAACGTCATCCAGGGAAACAGAAATCGGTGCGGTGGTTCGCAGGCTAATACGAACAAACGGCATTCCCTGATCTGCATCATCGGCGGTTACTTTGTAATCACCTGAATAGAAATCCGCCGGCGCCGCACCGCCGTTAACCGGAACATCGTCCGCCAATAATCGAACGTGATCACCGAACACCAAACTGAACGATACGAACGCGGGGATCTCGTATCGAGCATGTGCGGTGAAGCGATACTCGAAAACATCGCCCACGAGCGGTTTCGAATAGGTGGGAATGTTGTCGAGTTTGCGTGACTCGACAACCGTGATCTCATTGCCGGCACTTCGGAATTCTCCCAACGCAACCCCCGCGATGTGGTTCCCCTTCGTCAATTCAGCGTTGACGGTCCAGCATGGAGAAGAATGCGTTTGCCATCCTGGAACCAAATCAAAGTTCCCATCGTTCACATTTTCGTTGGGCGGATTCTCTCCGAGCAAAACAATGTCCGCATGGGTGGATGAGATGCTGAAAACGAACGCGGCAACGATACTAAGAAATGATCGAATGGCGGGGCGGCGAATGGAGCTAGGACACATTGGAATTCGTCGTGATTGCTGTCGAGTAAAAATGCACACTTCGCTCCGAGCGGAGCGGCCAATCGTTGTCGTGAGACGCCGCTCACCTGATGGCGAACGCACCAGACGAGCATCTCTACCGTTGATCACGCTGATCGGCCGAGGATTGGAATCGCGATCGGACGCCAGAGAATACAGTATTCGCGACAGACGACTTACTTACGCACGAGAATGTAGGAACGAACCCAATCGTAGAGCGTGCTGCTTTGATTTTCGTCGTTGAGCATTTCATCCGTTGGCTGTCCTGGTTCCCAATCGTAGGTTTCGGTAACCAAGTGCATGTACATCGGGCGGGCGAAGGGCAGCGGGTTGTAATCCGTTGCCGGTTTAACGGTGAACAGGTATTTGCCGTCGTAGTAGAAACGCATTGTGTTCGGATCGATCCACCAAACGCCGTAGGTGTAAAAAAAATCCGCGGTGTTTTCAATTTTTGCCCGCTCATCACGAGGAGCGCCCACGCTCACGTTCGGCGGATCGCTGCGGCGACTGACGTTCACCTGATAATGCGTATTGGCATGGAACTCTCGGTTCCAACTCGGCGTTTTGGTTGGCGCACCGATAGTCTCGATGATGTCGAGTTCTTGTCGATGACTTTCATTCACCATTGATCCGTCTTCTTTGATGTAGCGGACGGACTGTGGAAGGTTTTTCAACCAAAACGTCGACGACATCGGAGTACGCGACGCTTTCATTCGGGTCTCGTAGTAGCCATACCAAGCTTGATCGCTTTTCGACGCGACGGCGCCACCGGCGAGTGTGTATTTGTCGCCCGGTTTTCCGTCATTGCCTTCCGACGGAATCAACCGACGATTTCGAATCCGCAAAAAACCTTCTCGCACCGAAACGGTGTCCGCTTTGAACGTTGCCGGTGGCCGTCCGTTCTGCCAATAGGGACTCTTGTCGTACCACTTGCGTTGATCGAGTGAATCCCCCTCAAACTCGTCAGTAAACGTGGGATTCACCGCCCACTGGAATCCCTCGGGCGGCGCGGGCAATGTCTTCATGTGTTCGATTGCCAACTCGTACGGCGAACCGTCGGAAGTCTGATTGCGAATATTCGCATTGACGACAGCCATCAAGAGCAGTGGCAGCATCGTGAGGTGAGACAGAATCATGGAACTGGGGCTCTCAGAGTGGGGATTGATGGAGTTGGCATAAACGTTGTATCCGTGCTGCTTTGTTCGATGGACTCGGCGTTGATGCCGAGTTGGTGCGTCAGCGAATCGCTAGGCTTCGATCTCGTATCCTTCTCGGTACGGTCGGCTCATCATGCTGGCGGCCAAATCGTCACCAACAATCATCTCGGTTGATTGATCCCAGTGGATCGTTCGGCCTAGACGGCAACAGATGCCGGCGAGATGGCAAACATTGAGCATCTTCATGTGCGAGTGCACATCCGAAATCGGCAACGTCCGGTGCTCGATCGAATGAACGAAGTTCGCCCAGTGTGCCGGTCGATCGTTTCCGACAATTGGCATGCCGCGATAGACTTTGTTGATCGCATCTTCGGGCAACGGATTGTCCGCGAGTTCCTCAATCGGTGCCCCGACGAGTTTCCCACGGTTGACAAAAATCCGTCCGCGTTCGCCGTCAAAGAGGATCCCGTTATCGACATCGTGCCGCACATTCATTGTGACGTCACCATCGGCAAACGCGACATTGAGGTCGAACGCGCGGGCGGTGTTGTATCGGTTGTGTTGAACGGGCATGCCGTCTTTAAATTCGACGTCGTGATGGGCTGTTCCGCCAACCGAGACGGGGTCGTTGTTCTGCCCTGCCGCTGCGATGCCCAACATCGCGATATCGATGTGGTGTGCGCCCCAGTCGGTCAGCTTGCCACCAGAATGCTCATACCACCAACGAAAATGGGTGTGCCCGTTGGTGTACTTTCGATCGACGCCGGGTTTCGGGTCGGCCATGTAGCGATATTCCATCACGGGAGTCGGCCCCAACCATCGGTCCCAATCGAGTTCCTTTGGAACCGCTGCGACGGGAATCTCAGGGCTCCAACCGCCCGCGTCGATACCGACGATGATCCGCTTCAGTTTGCCGAGTCGTCCATCCGCAATCACAGCAAGGGCTTTGTTGAACAAGTTGAAACTGCTGCGTTGCTGTGTTCCGACTTGCACGACGCGTCCCGTTTCCTTCTGCACTTTTCGAATCAATTTGCCTTCGTCGATCGTGAGCGTCAAAGGTTTTTCGCAATACGCGTCTTTCCCGGCACGCATTGCCTCAATAAGGATTTTGGTGTGCCAATGGTCCGGCGTGGAAATCTGCACCACGTCGATATCGTCACGTGCGAGTACCTCACGGTAGTCGCTGTAGAGATCCGCCTTACCGTCGCAAAGCAAATCGTTTCCGTACGCTAAGTGCGAAGAGTCGACGTCACAGAGCGCGACCAAGTCGGCGAACTCTTTGCCGACGGGGGCGGTACGTGTTCCGTTGCCTCCGACACCGATCAACGCGAATCGCAACCGTTCGCTTTTTGATTGTGCCGATGCACGACGTGCCGTGAACGTGTAGGGAACGGTGACTGCCGCGGCGGCCGCGCTCGCATAAGTAAGAAATTGGCGCCGATTGCCGGTCACGCGTTTTACGCTTTTCATCAGGAGACTCCTCCGCTGAGCGTGACAACCAAGGGTCAACGCGGTGCGGGAACTGAGGTGGGATGTGGGGAAGGTTCGTGGCGAGACCGCAAAGTCTTCACGTGCGTTTCCCTAGTCTCTGCTAGAACTGTCAAAAGATCAATGATTGATCGTTAACAAGATTGCAGTTGAGTTCTGTTGCGAGGTCTATTGAGCTAGCGAATGTTTGTCTGTCATCTCGCTCCAGCGGTCTATGGATTAAGCAAGCAACATATGCATGGCGCGTCAGACATGGTGGCCGTTTAGGAATACGATTTCGCCTATGATCGAAGTGGTAACGTAGAAACCAATCTACGATTGGACTCGATCACCTTTGAAGAACCGTTATGCGTCCATCTGACGCAGCCCTAAAATTCCTCACGAATCATATTAGGATCCATCGCATGCAACACATGCAAAGCATTCGCGAAGAATGAGTTGCACGCCAGATGACTCATTCGATGCCCGTTGTTTGGTCCTATGCTGTTTAGCCGAATACTCCTGTCTCTGATTCCCCACCCGTTTTGTCTTCGAGAATTCTTATGATGCGTCTTGTCGTCGGATTGTTATCGTCCACGCTGTTTTGCGTCGTTGCCGCCTCGGCCGCGGAAAAGCCAAACATCATTCTGTTGTTCGCGGACGACATCAGTGCGCGGGAGTTGCCGCCTTATGGCTCCTCCGTATGGAGTCCGCCCGAAGGTGGCGATACCAGCGACATGAAGTACCGTGCGAAAACGCCCGTGCTGAATCGGCTCGCCGAGGAAGGATGTTGGGTGACGACTGCTTGGGCGACGACGGTCTGTTCGCCGAGTCGTGCCATGATGATGACGGGCCGGTATGCCCATCGTCACAAATGGTGGACCAACGGTGATATCGGCGAAGTGCAACGACGCGACGGCGTTTATGAGAAGTGGCCGTTGTACGAGAGTTCGCCGCTGCAAATCGGACACATCGCCCGACAAGCGGGCTATGGGACCTACTGGGCAGGAAAGACGCAGATGGTCGGCGACTTGCAAAAGTTTGGATTCGACGAAGGCTGCTTCACGCCCGGCAATCTGTCCGACAAAGACAACCCGTACACTGATTTCAAACACACGTATGTCAATCGAGAGGGGCAACGGGTCCTGCTCAATGTCGACACAGGCGAACCAGCGGACACGTACATGCAACACGGTTGGTACTGGTATCCGCACGTTAGGTTGATGAATCACCCTGACTCAGATCAAACGTTTCAGTGGTGGCCCAACACGCCGGAATCACGCGAGAGTTTTGGACCGCACACATACGGGCCCGACGTCGAGTTGGAGTTCGTGTTCGACTATATGGATCGGCAACATGCCGCGGACGCACCATTTTTCATCTATCACTGCTCGCACCTCGGCCACGACGCATTTGATTGGTTCCATCCAGACGTCAACACAAAGTGGCCGGGGGCGCCGATCGTAAAATGGGACGGTAGTGCGTACGAGCGTGTGGAGCCCCAGATTTCGGGCGACGAGGGTGTGTATGACACGCACGGCACCGTTTCGGAACCGGGGATTCACAACCACGTGAACTATCTCGATTATCAGATGTGGTTGTATCGAAAGAAGCTCGACGAACTTGGGATCGCCGACAACACCATTGTCATTTTCTGCGCCGACAACGGCACCAGCGGTTACGGGAAGCATCAATCCGATCGCCAAAAGGGCACTCACGTTCCGCTGATTATCTACGCCCCGGGGATGACGAAGCAGGGGCGGCAAGACATTCTCGTTAATCTCGCGGACTTTTTGCCAACAATTGCGGAGATCGTCGGCGTTGAGATTCCCGCAGATTATCCAATCGATGGCGAATCGCTTTGGCCCTTCTTGACGACCGATAAGACGACGCACCGCGACTGGATCTACGCCTACCGCGGTGCTGATCAACTCATCCGTAGTCAATACCTGATGCGTGACGGTTGGGGACGTTGGTGGGACGTGCGTGAACAACCCGAAGACTTGATCAGTTATCCCCAAATCGATGACTGGAACGATGCTCTCGAACTTCATCGCAGCGAGCGCGAGCGGCTGATGAAAATCATGGCACCGTTTGATATGCATGCCACCGAGCACGATGCTCCCGGAACACCGCCCAATCCGAACGCTGTCCGAGGCAAAAAATCCAAGTCGAAAAAGACGAACAAGTCGGTTAAATAGCGTACGCGTTAACCGTAACGGGACGACGTGGTACGCCAGCGAAGGCTCCTTGGTGTGATGCGACACGCGTCCTGATTTATGAACTCTTGTGTTCGCGTCGCCGTCGCTAGGGATGGCGACGCGTTCGAGTTGGGGTATAAACTGCCTCCCACGCTAGGAACGAGATATATTCGATTGCTAGCGTTTTCCCTATAGATTTGACACAGCGGTCAGTAGCTACGAGTATTTCCCCGTTCGGTTTGGAATCGAAACATGAGGAAAGGGTGGCGGGCAGCGTCACCAACCACGCTCGTTCCGTTACGAATGGTCGGCGTATTTACGCGTCTGTTTGCCAACGCGAATGAAGCCGGTCCGTCGCTTTCCTATTCCTGCCCCACCTGCTCCGCTCCCACCTTTGAACTTCAAGAGCCCCTCGATGCGCGTCATTGCACCTTTCCAAATTTCTTCGTTGCGGATTGCCCGCGTTGCCCTCAGCGGACTCCTCGTGGGTTCGATCGCTTCGGTAGTAAACGCCCATGAAGGGCAT
This sequence comes from Aporhodopirellula rubra, assembly GCF_014192335.1. Classification (GTDB taxonomy): domain Bacteria; phylum Planctomycetota; class Planctomycetia; order Pirellulales; family Pirellulaceae; genus Rhodopirellula; species Rhodopirellula rubra. Next base: position 99,096 of record NZ_JACHXU010000022.1, read on the forward strand.
GATCACTCGGCATCGCAGCTCACCGCGACTACCAATGCAGCGGAAGCAGCCACCTCGAGCACATTCCAAGTTGGCGACAAAACGTACCGCTGGGAACACCGCGAAGACTTGGGCAAGATGTCCGACAAAATGATCGCCGCAGCCAAAGGCGGTCTGCACAACAACGCCGACCAAGACCAAAAAACTAACGAGATGGTCACCGTGGTCAGCCGCTACGGTTTGGTTGCTCTGGATCCAGAGATGAAAGAGTGGAAATTGGTCGACGACCAGGATCCCAAATTTGCTTCGGGGATGAACTCGCACGGTGCCGATTGCTTCCTGTTCAACGGTGAATCGCTGTGGGCGTTCTCATCGACGAATACGGGCGAAGTCGTGATCTCAAAACGTGGTGAAATTTTGGCGTCGTTGACCTCTCCCAAAGGTGGCGAGTTTGATGACGAAAAAATTAACGAGTACTACCGAAAGGGTGGCAAATTTGCTCCCTGCGACGTTGTCTTCGCGCCCGAAGCTCAATCGTTGATCGTCGTGACCGGCTATGCACCCGGCGATTATGCGTTGACGGCCAAAAACGTCGACGGCACATGGAAATGGAGCGGCGCGGCTTGGGGCGGAAAGACGAATCAAGGTGGACCGTTTTCGACCGCTCACGGCGTCGAAGTGACAAAGATCGACGGAAACGAAGTCGTCGAAGTCGCATCGCGTGCTCACGGTCGCATTTATGGTTTCACCGCAAGTGGCGAGATGATTCAAATGCCAGGTGCTTTCGACGAGAAGTTCATCCAACTGCCCGCACGATCGAATCCCTGCAACCTGTCGCTGCACGGCAACGAAATGTTCTTGCCTTTGTTGAATCCATTGGCAGATAGCAACGGAGTGGCTCCCGTGCTGATCGTTTCGGACGGAAAACCCGTCGGACGATTGGTGCCCGCCGAGTATGAAGGTCTGAACTACATGCACCACATGCACGGTTTTTGTGCCGTTGAACGTGATGGGAAATTGTTCGGCATCGCGCTGTCGTGGCCGAATGGTGGCGAGAACAATAACGGCAAACGCAACGACGGACGAATCGCAATCTTCGAAGCCGTTGCGGCAGAGTAGTCCGCCGCACGTACGGTTATTTCGAGAGCGACGCGGCCGATCGCGGGGTCTGAATCCGAAAGAATTCAGACCGTCCAAACCAGGCGAGATCGGCTGTCGTCGTTTGCATCGTTTCCGCAAATGAAATTGCGCTGAGGAAGTAACTGCGTTAGCCAGAACGCGGCCCATCTCCGCACTGCTGTCGCCGTCACGATTCTCTCGCCTCTTCGATTCAATCGTGAGCGAGATCGACCATCTTTGGAAGCATCCTTTTTAATCTTCGCCAGATCGATGCTGGACTCGTCCAAGATGAAGTGTTCTTTCCGGTTGCTGCAAACCTAGCGTTGGCAGTAGCCGCTCACGCCGAGAACAGAACAGAACTGTCGACACGACTGTTTGAGGGACGGTGGAGCACAACCGAGGGAAGAACATCCTGGTATGCTACTGATAAACGTGCTTCTCACATGACTCGAAAGACGGCTCTCGCATCGCTATTTGACAGATAGCTGCTTTTCGAGTCGCCGTGCAGGTTGCCTCCATCCCCACGAATGTTCGCCATGAAAATCCTCGTCGCATCCATCGTTCTTTCTGTTTCAATTGCGTGTGTTGGTTCAGCTGAAGATCGTCCCAATATCGTTGTCATCATGGCGGATGACATGGGATACGCGGACACCGGATTCACGGGCGCGACGGACATCCAAACGCCGCATCTCGACGCACTCGCTGCATCGGGCGTTGTTTTCACGAGCGGCTATGTGACGCATCCGTATTGTGGTCCGAGTCGTGCGGGATTGTTGACGGGCCGCTACCAACAACGCTTTGGATTCGAAACGAATCCCGCCTACGATCCGGCGAACCCGTATATGGGACTCGATGTCAACGAACAACTCTTTCCCAAGCGTCTGCAAAAGGTGGGGTACCGTACCGGGGCGATCGGCAAATGGCATCTCGGCGCGGCCGCGCCGTTTCATCCGAACAACCGAGGGTTTAATTACTTCTACGGGTTCCTTGGCGGTGGTCACGACTACTTTACGATCGACCTTCGAAAGCCCGTCAAGGAAGGCTACACCGAAGCACTCGAACGCAACGGAAAGCCTGCCGTTTTCGATGGCTATCTCACGACCGCGTTGAGCGAGGACGCGGTCGATTTTGTCGAATCCAACAAAGCATCGCCGTTCTTTCTCTACGTCGCCTACAACGCACCCCATGCCCCTTTGCAGGCGCCCGATGAAGCGATCGCAAAGTATGCAGACATTGAGGACTCAAAGCGACGACGGTATGCCGCAATGGTTGATGTCATGGACGCCGGAATCGGAAAGATTCTCGACGCACTCGAAGAACATGGACTCCGTGACAACACGTTGGTGTTCTTCCTCAGCGACAACGGAGGTCCCCAATCGACCAAGAGCCAGCCCTCGAAATGGAACGGGTCGTCCAACGGTGATTTCCGCGGCGGAAAGGGCAATCTGTACGACGGAGGTGTTCACGTACCGTTCATCGCGTCGTGGCCGAAACGAATCGCGAAAGGTTCGGTCTACGAAATGCCTGTTATCTCGCTGGATATCGCCGCAACGGCCGTATCGATCGCCAGTGGTTCCGATCAACCGCCTACGGATCTCGAAGGCGTTAACTTGATGGGACTACTCTCAAACGCCAATCAAACATCAACTCAGCGATTCCTCTACTGGCGTGATGGCGGGGTGCGTTGGTCCATTTTGGATTCGAATCGGAACAAACATATTCTCGATAATCCCGGTCGCACGCCTGAGCTGTTTCATTTGTCGACTGACATTTCCGAACAAAATGACCGGATGAACGCAGAGCCTGAGTTAGCCGAGCAACTGCGACGCGAATGGTTGTCATGGAATCACAGCAACGTGGCCGGCCGTTTGGAACCCTACAAGAACTACCACAAAGAGCGTGACCAGTTCTTCCTGGATTCCATACCTGAAGGTGCGAAATCGGAAGGCTATCCGGCCACGCCCGTTCCCACGTTCAAATAGAACAACCGAATGGACATCTGACGCGAGTTCCGCGGGTCATTCGAGTCTCAACGAAATCGATTCATTGGGAGCTTGATACGATGTCACCCAAACGTGCGGTGTAATCTCGGCACTGCCACCGGCTAGCCCCAACACGACGACATCAATCTTCTTGCCACGCATGTCGTCGGTGATCGGGAAATAGTGAGTGTCATTGCTCGCTTGGCTTCGCCCCGGATACTCCCACGCAACGCATGGGAACGAAGGCGCCCGTTGTGATGCACCGATCCATTTCCCGTCGACCCGCAAGGCCGCGTACGCTTTGTTGGCTCCATGTTTGCCATCAAGGGCAACACACAAATAGCTGCTCTCGGCGACGTTGTCCGCGATCTCCGTTTCAGCTTGCCAGGCCGCCACGGGAGCTGCCGCACTGAACGGAGCAAAAAGATTGGTCGCGTGCCACTCGGACGCCGCAATCTTCTCGTCTGCGTTCCACGCTTCAAACTCGGCGACCCGTTCGGGTGCATTCGGAATTCTGACATATCGGAATCGCATTGCTTCGGGCAGCGTCGCCTCCCACGTGAGGACGTTGGCATCCATCAATTCGCAGGTGCCACCGTTCTGTCCGATGTCCGCGACTCGAGCCGTTCGCGTTGGCCGGTCAGCTTTCTCAAGCGTGATTGATTTCCACGTGACCAAGTCATCCGACACGTCCGCATTGAGCATTGACGCGGGTTGGTTCATATCGGTTGACGGAAACAACGCATCGATCGACAGTCGGTCCACCGCTTCGAGTTTGCCCATATCGACGCGAAGCGATCCGCCGTCGAGACGTTTGTCGCGACCGTAATGCAATACGCTGAAGAAGGTTTCCGGATTGCCATCGAACAGGTACTTGTCCCAAATCCCCCGCCGCCAAAAAAGTTCTTGATCAAAGAACGCGTCACGTGCCGCTTGAACTTGCGGGATCGATGTCGGGCCTGAACGGTGCAGTGACTGAACCTCCAGTGCGTTGTTTTCTGCGCTGAAGCAGGTGGCTTCATACAACTGTTGTGCGTCGGACGGGACGTCCACCGGCTCGAGTTTTGTCATCAGTTTGTGCCAGGGCATCGCAATGGGCTCGCCTGGGAATTTCAGCGTTACCTCACCGCGGAGGAGATCTTTCGATTCCTCTTCGCCGAGAAACGCACTGCCGAACGAGCGGTGTCCAGGCTTGAGCGAAACGGTTGTCTCGGCACCGGGCATTCCGAGCAGTTTGATCAAGATCGGTTTGTCCTGTGTGTCTCGGACGACTTCGTAGTCACAGCCGACAACTCCAACTTCTTCACACGGTTTCGTCGTCGCCATCATCAGATACGAACGAAAAGGTGGAACCTCCACCGCCACGCTCTGGCCGTGATCGAACGTGCCTAGGATTCGTTCCGAGGGATGGTAACGCCGCACCTCAACAGGTCCGTCATCGGTGAGACCGATCTCCTCATCGAGTTTGACCTTGTAGGTCACTGGGCTCCACGAAAGGTTTCGCAGCGTGATGAAGCGAGTCGACTCATCACCCCGTGCGACCGCATTGCTTCCATATGTTTCGGGGAGCACCATGCCGTTGACCAAGATCTCTCGGTTACGGAAATGAAGGTTGAAGATACGGCTCAGCTTCGCGAATTCGTCATCTCGGAGGAGCCATGGGTTTCCGTAGATTTCGGGAGCGAGGATCAGGCTGCGGTTGAATCCCTGCAGCACGAGATCGTCTTCCCAAAAATCGAGACACGACGAGATACAGACACCATGGTCCTCGGTGAGACGTTGAAGCCCGGGTGGCAATCCGCGTGACAATGCACCGGCTCGGTTATGCGGTGCGGTCGTCTGATTTCGCATGTGGACGTCGATGTAGGTTTCCGCACCGCCCCAAAGAAACGTCGTCGCATGCGGTTTTGCCACACCGAGATTGAGCCGGTGGTTGAGAACAACGAGATCCGGTGCGTACTTCCGGCATTCGGTCATCGCTTTGGCAAAACTCGTCTGTTTCTCGTCTCGCAATTGCGTGCAAACGGCATCAAATTTGAAAAGCTGTAGACCGTAGTCACGACAAAGGCTCACTAAGAGATCAATGCGTGCCTGTTCCTCTTCGGGGGTGTTTCCGAATCCATCAGGACCGCCCCAAAGTCCAAGGCGGCAAGAGAATGATTTCGCGAGACCGCCGATTTCGTCCCAGCCGTTTGGAAACTGACGGTTGAACCTGTCGCTCTGCATGTTCCCGTAGTAGTTGGCGCTGTCGATGTTGCCCGCATCCCAGGCATAGATGCCGAGGTTCATGCCGTATTCATCATGCAACCACTTAAAGAACTCCAAATTGGTAAGAGTCTGTGACTCGGTCGATCCTTCGTTGGTGTTATTGATCCACGAAAAGTACTGCGGGATCGATGGAGTCTTTTCAGTAATCGTTCCGTAGACGGATGCGTCTTTGGCCGCGTCGCCTGCGTTGCGAGTTCCATCGACGGGGCTCTCTGCACGAGCCGGTCCTATCACCATCATCATGGCTACGTAAGTGAAAATGAATCTCTTCAGAAGTTTCATGGAATGCTATGTGGGATGGTGAAAGGGGGCGAACGATCGAGTCACATCCCGACAGAGTAGCACGTCGAAGAGCGGCTGAAATACCATTGCCGCCACGTTCGTTCAAAAGACTTTGGCGCTGTGCGCAGACACGCACCAGCGTTGACATCGAGGCACAACCGAGTGAGAAGCTTGCACAAACAACCACTCGCGCGAGTGTCGTGGCAGACTCGGTTTGTTTCAATGCGAGATGGAACGTGTTCCGGCTAAGGAACGGCCACAACGTGAAGTGCATAGACGGGCTGGATTCGGAGGCGGCAAACGCGTCGGTTCAATCGACGCGATGGAAGTATGTTCCGACCTCAAAGGCGTTGTCACCACCAAATGAATACGCCTCGCCCCAGATAGATCGTCCGGCCCCTTATTCTGCCAGCACCCCGAAAATTCTCCCCCTTGTTCTCGCATTGTGATGAGCGAACGAGCACGTCGCATCTAATGCAACATGCGTATCCGAGCGAGAACGACAACGCCCCGATGACCGGTTCACGTGTTAGGATTTTCTGCCTTGAGCGATTCGGCATCGTGCCGTGCCGCGATCAACTTCATCGCATGTTGCTCACCCCAATCCTTGAGCGCGTGCAGGATCGGTTCGAGTGATCTGCCTTCCTCGGTGAGTTCGTATTCGACGCGCGGTGGCACCTCGGCATAAACAATTCGATTCACCAGCCCACCTGCCTCCAGGTCCCGCAGTTGCTTGGTCAGCATTCGCTGAGTCACGCAACCGACAAGGCGTTTCAATTCGCTAAACCGGACCCGGCCGTCGAGCAGATAGAACAAGATGATGCCTTTCCATTTCGCGCCGATCAGCTCGAGCGTCGCCTCGACGGGACACGCGGGTAACTCATAGTTGACGTGGCGAGCCGCTTTCGGCGTCTTTTCTTCATTAGTATCCATTGTGTGCCTACGTGTCTTTGTTGTGCGTACTTGCTCGATGGCGTTGTATGCATAGTATCTCAGCGGGCAAAGTGTTTTGCAATGCCGACGCTCGCGAGGCGATGACTGAGATAGCGATTTACTCAGCATTCAATCTGCCGATCTACCGAAAATTTCCTGCGGTTGTTTCCACGACGAACGAGCATCCTCGTCGCAACCGGTTGACGAAACACTCGACGCCAATTCGGATGTCGTCGTCTCGATAACTGACGATGCACTCTGCAGGAAAATGATCGAATGTCAAAACTCACCATCATCGCAAACATCACCGCCAAAGAAGACAAAATCGATTTTGTGAAGTCGGAACTGGAAAAGCTGATCTCGCCTACCCGAGCGGAGAACGGCTGCATTCGATACGACTTGCATCACGACAATGAAAGCCCGGCACATTTCCTGTTCTATGAAAATTGGGAGAACCGAGAGCTTTGGTTGGCACATACCGAGACTCAACACTTCCACGACTTTGTTGCGGCAACGGAAGGCTCCATCGAAACGATCACCGTTAACGAAATGACGTTGATCGCATAAGCACTCTCCGAACGCATGGGACGGGATACCGCGACGATCAAGTCCAACTAATTCGGTTCTGTTCGAACAGGCATTCCGCCCGGACGAACCGTTCCATCACGCCAAAGAGTTCACAATGAAAAAGCGAATCCTGATTACCGGCGCCACATCGGGCATTGGATTTGAAACCGCGAAGTCACTTTTGTCTCTCGGTCACCATGTGATGTTGCATGGGAGGAATGCCGAGAAACTCGCCAACGCGGTGAGCGACATCGGAACGCCCTCTTACGGTGGCAGCGTCGAAACGATCGCGGCCGATCTTTCTCGATTGGCTGACGTTGACAAACTGGCCGTGGACGTGCTGGAACGATGCGACCATCTCGATGTGCTGATCAACAACGCTGGAATTTACAAAACATCACAAACGATCGCGTCGGATGGAATCGACGTCCGCTTTGTCGTTAACACGATTGCTCCGTATTGGTTAACACGGCGACTGCTCCCACTCATGAACGGAGACGGGCGTGTGGTCAATGTTTCGTCGGCTGCGCAGGCTCCCGTTAATCTCGCGGCATTTTCGGAGCCCGTGCCACTCGATCACAACGCAGCGTACGCCCAAAGTAAACTCGCGTTAATGATGTGGTCACGTGAACTGGCCACGACGCTGGGAGAGAATCAGCCGCTGGTGGTTTCCGTGAACCCCGGATCTTTGTTGGCTACCAAGATGGTCAACGAAACATTCGGAATCCCGGGCAGCGATGTGATGATCGGGGCGGACATTCTGACGCGAGCAGCGGTTTCCGATGAGTTCGCCGACGCGTCAGGAAAATATTATGACAACGACAGCAAGCGTTTCGGGACACCCCATCCCGATGGCTTGGATTCGCATTTGAGCCGTCAAGTCATCGAAGCCATGGACGCGTTTCTGGCGAGCAAAGGAATCGCGATTGCAAAGGTATCGGCATAAGCATCGCGACCGAAACCGCGAAGACTCGGAAATAAAACCTCGTCTCCGCCGTTGAACCTGCAACGCGCAGGCGGACTATTCGCTGCTCGTTGGATTGACATTTTTCAGGAATTTGAAAATATCACTGTCCGTGGTCATGACCATCGTACTGTCGCCGCCGAGCATTTCCTGATACGTCTCCATCGTCTTAATGAACGCATAGAAATTTACTGATTCTTCGCTCTGGTTATACGCCGATGCGTAGATTTCCGTCGCCTTGGCGTCCGCGGCCCCTTGGACTTGCTGCACGCGTTTGTAGGCCTGTGATTCAATCTCGAGCAGATCACGTTCTTTCTTACCGATGATCTTGGCCGCTTCGCCTTCGCCTTCGGAGCGGAAGCGTTCAGCGATCTGTTGGCGTTCGCTGATCATTCGATCGTAAATGCGTTGTTGAACGCTCTCGTTGTAGTTGATCCGTTTGAAACGCACGTCGAGCAGTTCGATTCCAAAATCGGTGAGCTTCACCGCGGCTTTGTCAAAGATCTCTTGCTCGATACGAGCGCGTCCTTTGGAAATCGGATACAACACACCGACGTTACCCGGAGCGTCGACGAGAACCGCATCGCGGGCCGGTTCACGATCTTTGGTCGTTCGGATGACTTCGATCAGTTTGTGCTTTGCGATCGCGTTACGTGTTTCGCTGCCGAGAATGTCATCGAGCCGTGACTGGGCGCTCCGTTCATCCCGCAAACGTAAGAAGAACTGCTTCGCGTCGTTGATCCGCCAACGGCCGAACGTATCGACCACGATATACGTTTTATCTTTGGTCGGCATTTCATTGGGACGACCATCCCATTCGAGGATCCGCTTTTCAATGCTGGTTACCTCTTGGATGAACGGGGTTTTGAAATGCAGCCCGGCTTCGCCGATCGGATCACCGACGGGTTTCCCGAACTGCGTGATGATGACTTGCTCGGTTTCGTTAACCGTGTAGGACGCGTTGTAAAGTAAAAACAATGCAAGCACGCCCGCCGCAATCAGTGCGGGGAGGGGAAGATTTTTCATGTTTATTTCTTTGAAGAGGCGGCAGACATTTGCAGCATTGGAAGGAGTTGGCTGGCGTCTTCGTCAAGAATGATTTTCTTGCCGAGGTTGGGAACGATCTGACGCATGGTCTCGATGTAGATCCGTTGTTTCGTCACTTCGGGTGCTTTTAGATATTCCGCGAAGACGGCGTTGAATCGTGCGACGTCACCCTCGGCTTCGTTCACACGCTTGAGAGCGTAACCCTCCGCCGCCTGAATCATCTGTTCGGCTTCACCACTGGCACGCGGAACAACCTTGTTGTATTCACCGTTGGCAACGTTGATGAGTTGTTCGCGTTCCTGCTGGGCTTGGTTGACTTCGTTGAACGAACGCTGCACCGCCTGGGGAGGATTCACGTTCTTCAACTGGACTTGGTCGATGCTTAGACCGAGTTCGAATTTGTCGACGAGTTCTTGAAGTTGAATTAGCGCGTCGGCTTCGATCTCTTGTCGCCCAACGGTGATGACTTCATCGACCGTACGATCACCGACGACGGTTCGCATGACGGATTCGGAAATGTCACGCAGCGTGTTGTCTGGGTTGCGGACTTTGAACAGATACAATTCTGGTTCGCGGACGCGGTACTGGATAATCCATTCGACCGTCGCGGCATTCAGGTCACCGGTGACCATGCCTCGTTCGAGTTTTTGTTCGGACGAATACTGCGTCGGGTTGGTGGAACCCGGGGTGCCGAAGCCGAACTCTTGTTTGAGTTGCCGTTTGACGGGCACCATCTCGACCTTCTCCATATTGAACGGCAGTTTGAACCGCAGTCCCGGTTCGGCGTTGCGGACGTATTTTCCAAATCGCAGCACGACGCCCTGCGATTCCGCCTGGACGGTATACACGCTGGTGAAGACAGCGATCCCCAGAAGGAGAATCGGAACCAGCCAAAGTACGGGCAGTCGTCCAAAGTCGATATTGCGCCAATCGATGTCGCGCCAGTCATCAGGGTCGAATTTCATGAGATCGTGATTTCGTGTTGATTGTACGGGTATTCGGGAAAATGCCCGCTGGGTCGGTCTCGGAAGGTTCCGGACCTGGGAAGTATAGCTTGCTGGTAGGGCATGTTTCCGAACCAAACGAGGCGCTTTCCATGATGAAAACACGATGATTCCCGCCACCGCGTTGCCGAGGGTGTAGAGTTCTCAGACGCTGGTACGCAACGCGACGCATCTCACGACAGCGTCAAAAGACGCCCCGAGCCTCTCGTTCAACCCGAATGCGGTCATAAGTTATGATGTGAGCGTGAATTACGACGGCTAATATTCGCCCCACTCCCCTTTTGACTTCGCCAGCGGTGGGAGTCATACTGACCGCCCCGCCTTCCTTTCCCACCCGCCACTCTCGGCACCCAATCGACATGAAGTTTTTGGTCAACACTCTCTTTCGAGTGCTCCTTCCCATTGGCATTTTGGCCGCTGGAGGATACGGGTTTGCTGTTATGTCAGTGGAACCCGCCGATAAAGACAGCGAACCGCCACGGGAGCAGGTTCTGCGAAGTCGAGTGAGTTCGCTGAGCATCTGCGACTATCCGGTACGAATCGAGACGCACGGCGTCGTTGGGCCACACAACCGCGTGACGTTGAGCGCCGAAGTCACCGGCGTGATCCGATCAACCCAGCGTGCGTTTGAGGCGGGATCTTTCTTCAAAAAGGGCGAGTTGTTGGTCGAAATCGACGACCGCGATTATCAAACCGCGTTGAAGATTGCCAAAGAACAACATCAGCTCGCGAAGGCGACGTTGGCACTCGCCGAAAACGCCCATGAGCGGATGAAACAACTCGCTCGCCAACGCAGCGCCTCCTCGTCGGAGGTCGACGGCACGTACGCGTCGCTCGTTCAAGCGGAGTCGGAAGTCGAAATTACGGCGTCCTCGATCGAAATCGCCGAGCGAGATTTGGCTCGGACCAAAATCTACGCTCCTTTCGATGGCCGCGTTGTCGCCAAATCAATCGGAATGGGACAATTGGTCAGTCCCGGAACGATCCTCGGGGATGTTTTTGCCGTCGACTATGCCGAGGTGCGGTTGCCAATCGCGGGACGAGACTTGAGACATTTGCAGTTACCGGAGATGGAGGGAGATCCGCCGGTCGAAGTGGAACTACGCGATGCGATCGATTCGTCCGAGGGTGCGGTATGGAAAGCGAACATCGTTCGAACCGAAGGCACACTCGACGCCGACTCTTTAGAGTTGTTTGCGATCGCCCGGATCGACGACCCGTTTGCGTTGCAACGTGAGAATCCGGTGCTGCGAATCGGGCAACCGGTCGTTGCCACTATCTTTGGCGAAACGCTTAATGACATCGTCGTCATCCCGCGTGCAGCCGTGCGACGATTGGATCGAGTGTATTTGATCGACGAAGACAAGCTGACGCTGCGATCGCTGACGATCGACCCGCTGTGGTCGGATTCGGACAACGTAGTCGTCTCGGGGCATTCCATCTTGGACAACGAGTTGCTCGCGACGACGATGTTGGTCTACGCCCCCGAAGGCAGTCCGGTTGAAATCATTCCGGAGGATTACCCCGCATCGTCTCTCGCTGGCGAGCCACCGGAATTGGAAGCCACGCCGTGATTCGTTGGTTTACGGTCAACGGGATTGCTGCCAACTTTTTGATGTTGGCAATCATTGTCGCGGGGGGATACGTCGCGATCAATCACGTGCCCTTGGAAGTCACGCCAGCGCTCAGTTGGAACACCGTGATGATTCAAATGGATTACCGGGGAGCCACAGCAAAAGATGTCGAGCGTGCGATCTTGATTCCGGTGGAAGCGGCGCTGGAGGGCGTTGACGGAATCGAATCACTCAACGCCGACGGATATCGTGGCGGGGCCAGGTTCTTTCTGCGAGCGAGTCGCGGAACGGACTTGCGGAATTTGATGGACGACGTCAAGGCACGCATCGACACGATCACAACGTTTCCCGATGAAACGGAACCGCCTCGCGTGTTGATCCCCGAATCAACGAACGTCTTTGACATCTTGCAAATCGCAGTGATGGGCGAGTTGTCACCACACGACATGCGCAAAGTCGCTCGACGGGTGCAGCAAGATCTACTGGAGATGCCAGGTATCAGCCGCGTCGATATCCGCGGCGAAAAGGTCTCCGAAGTCTCGATCGAGGCAAATGTTGAGAAACTACTTGCCTACAACCTGAGTTTTCAGGATCTCGCAGACGCGATCCGCGGTTTCTCGCTGGACCTGCCCGCCGGAGCGATCGATAGCGATAGCGGCACGTTTGTCGTTCGGACACGCGGTCAGGCTTATTCCGAAGACGAGTTTGAAGACATCCCGATCCGGTCGGCCGCTGGTGCCGAGGTGCGACTAGGCGAAGTCGCAACGATCCGAGACGGTTTCGTCGAAGGCGATCAGAAGATGTTCTTCAACGGGAAACCCGCGTTGTTCGTGCCGGTGATGCGGGTCGGCGATGAGAGTGCACTGGCGATCTCCAACCGAGTGCGTGAGTACATTCGGACGGTGCGGACGCGTTTTCCCGAAGGCATCGAATTGGAGATCTGGGACGACGAGTCGCTGGCAATACGCCATCGTTTGAGCACGCTGGCGTGGTCGTTGTTGCAGGGCGGGCTCTTTGTCCTGTTGATTTTGGGCTTGTTCATCCGACCCGCACTGGCGTTTTGGATTGTGATCGGAATTCCGGTCAGCTTTGCCGGGGCGGCCCTTTTCATGCCTTGGTTCGATCTGACCGCGAACGTGATGAGTCTGTTTGGATTCATTATCGTGACAGGCATTGTTGTCGACGATGCGATCGTCACGGGCGAAAACGTGTACTCCAAAATCAGGGAAGGCGTCGATCCGCTCGAGGCGGCAGTCGAGGGCACACGAGAGGTCGCCACGCCCGTCACGTTCGGCGCTTTAACGACCATGGTCGCGTTTCTTCCGCTGATGTTTTTCGACGGAACGTGGGGCGACTACGCTCGGCAAGTTCCGCCTGTCGTTGCACCGGTTCTATTGTTCTCGCTGGTCGAATCCAAACTGATCCTACCCGCCCACCTCAAACACATTCGGCGTGCCAGCGGAACTGGATTCTTCAATCGCTTCCAGGCAGCGGTCGCAACCGGATTGGAAACATTTGTCGCTTCGGTTTACCAACCATCGCTTCGACTCGCGGTCAAAAATCGATTGTCGGTGATCGCAGGATTTCTGGCGTTAGCTCTGTTGATGGCGGGATACTGCGTTGGCGGAAGAATGGGATTCGTTGCGTTCCCCTCGGTCGATAACACCCGGATCAGTGCCCAGCTGGATTTGCCCGACGACACGCCACTGGAAGTGACGGAAATCTACGTTGATCGCATTTCTGACGCCTTGGACCAATTGAAAACGGAATTTGTCGATCCCGGTACGGGCGAGTCGTTGGTGCAAAATGTTGTTCGTGTGACCGGCGCCAAACGCCCCGGGTCGCATTTCGACAAGTCTCGCGGTTATCTCGCGTTCGAGGTCATGCCACCTGAAAAGCGATCCGTACCGGGACCAAAGAACAGCGAATTGGCGACGCGGTGGTCGGAGTTGGTTGGCGAGATTCCCGAAGCTCGACGCTTTGAAACTCGCTCCGAGTCATCGATCGTTCGCGAAAGCGAGTATTCGGACGAAGACCTGAACATTGAATTGCGTGGGCCCAATTCACCCGAGAAGCGACAAGTGGCGCGTGACATCAAGGCCTTACTCGACGAATACGGCGAACTGAAGGATCAATGGGCGAAGGTCACCGAAGGGCAAGACGAACTCGAGTTAAGTCTCAAACCGCGTGCCGCTGAGCTCGGCCTCACGCAATCAGCCTTGGCGAGTCAGGTGCGGCAGGCGTTCTTCGGCGAAGAAGCTCAACGGTTACAACGCGGTGTCGATGACATTCGCGTCATGGTCCGCTTGCCCTTGGAAGCTCGTCAATCGTTGCACACCCTCGACCGGATGAAGATCCGCACGCCTCGTGGGGCGGAAGTCCCGTTGGACACCGTCGCCTCAATCAATCTGGTGAAGGCTCCGTCTTTTGTTGAACGAAACGACCGAGCCGAGATCATCCGTTTGGGTGCACAACCGATCGATGAAGCCGTCGATGTTGTCGGAATCTCGAAGGAGCTAGCTCCCAAAATCGAGGCGATGTGCATCGAGCACGGATTGTCGTATCAGTTCCTCGGCTACGTCGCTGAGGCGGAAGCGACCAAACGGCAAACGATTGTGGGTGCCACGTTGTTGATGCTGACGCTGTACGGGTTGCTCGCGATCGCATTGAAATCGATGACGCAGCCCATCTACGTTCTGCTGGCGGTTCCCTTCGCGATTATTGGCGCGTTGGTCGGTCACATTTTATTAGACCTAACGCCGTCGTACCTTTCGATATTCGGGATGCTGGCGTTAGCGGGGATCGCGGTGAACGACACGTTGGTGATGGTTGATTTCATCAATCGCCGCTGTGCCGCGGGGGCTTCCTTGACAGATGCCGCCTTGGAAGCGGGCGGAAAACGTTTTCGGCCGATCTTCCTTACCTCGATCACGACGTTTGTGGGCCTGTTGCCGTTGATGCTGGACGAATCGATCCAAGCTCAATTCTTGATCCCGATGGCGGTATCGCTGGCGTTTGGAGTTCTTTTCGCGACAGCGATCACGCTCTACATGGTCCCCTGTGCCGTATTGATGGGCGCCGATTTCGCGAGAGCGTTGAGCGCCGCCGCGCGGTGGTACTGGAATCCGTTGGGCAAGGAGTCAAAATCGACGGATCAAATCGACGGCACGGAAGAAACCGCCTAAGCCGAAATTCTGAGTCGGATTCACGATCCCGATTACCGATTGCTTCTTCGCTTACCCGGTTGATGTCACTCCCAAGGCGTGCCGATACGCACGGATCTATTTGCGTGAGTGTGCATTCATGACACAAGTTCACGGAACAATCGATGGCATCATGGATGCATTCGCACATGCGTTTGCGAATCGTTTTGCAATCCGTGTCGCGGAACGTTGGATATTAAGTACTGCCGCCAATGACGGGTATGCGACTTGCATCCCCGCAAGACGTTTTTGGTTGTAACGCCGCTTGATTGGACGGCGAACGAAGTTGGTGCGATGTCAATTTCGCCAACCAATTGCATTGCGACAACTCGTCTCGGGGTGTTTTCGCCGCGAGGCTGGCCTGCCAGGATTTGTTTTACGGTCGTTCTCACAGACGCCGTGTTCGCTACGCTGAACTAGTGACCTCAGGACGAAAGGACACATTCGAGAGTGTGTTCCCTTTGCGTGCAGTCATTTGGTTCGGCGAGCGGGATCATCGGTTGGATGTCGTTGAACAAGAAACGCGATCGAAGAGTCGATCTGGCGGTCTCTCAAGATGAGAGCGACCGAGATTGGTGACGACCGTCGCAGGCCCTCAATATCCCCGCAGCAGGAAACCGAACGATGAGCGATCGATTCGCGATGATGGATGGCAATGAAGCTGCGGCGCGGATCGCGCACGCAACCAACGAGGTGATTGCGATCTACCCGATCACGCCTGCCTCGCCGATGGGCGAGTTGTCTGACGCGTGGTCCGCGGCGGGGCGCAAGAATATCTTTGGCGTCGTTCCGGAAGTAATCGAAATGCAAAGTGAGGGCGGAGCGGCTGGAGCGGTCCACGGTTCGTTGCAAGCCGGCGCTTTGACGACCACCTTCACGGCGTCGCAGGGATTGTTGCTGATGATCCCGAACATGTTCAAAATCGCTGGCGAATTGACGCCGACGGTCTTCCACATTGCGGCGAGATCACTGGCCACTCATGCACTTTCGATCTTTGGCGATCACAGCGATGTGATGTCAACTCGTTCGACCGGTTGGGCGATGTTGGCATCGAACAACGTGCAAGAGGTTCACGACATGGCGATGATCGCACATGCGGCGACGCTGGAGTCGCGAATCCCGTTTTTGCACTTCTTCGATGGTTTTCGCACCTCGCACGAAGTCAACAAGATCGAGTTGATTCCTGACGACGTTGTCACATCGATGATCAATGTCGAACGCATTCAAGAACATCGCCAGCGGGCGCTCGATCCAGAACGCCCTGTTCTTCGGGGAACGGCACAGAACCCGGACGTGTTCTTTCAAGCGCGTGAAGCAATCAACCCGTACTACAACGAATGCCCCTCGGTAGTGCAGAAAACGATGGATCTCTTTGCGAGCAAGACAGGACGGCAGTACCACTTGTTTGACTACGTGGGTGCGGACGATGCCGATCGCGTCATTGTGATGATCGGGTCCGGGTGTGGGGCAGCCGAAGAGGCCGTCGAACGACTGATAGACAGCGGTGAGAAAGTAGGGCTATTAAAGGTCCGGCTCTTCCGACCGTTCTCGGTGTCTGACTTCCTCTCCGCCCTGCCCGCGACGACACGACAAATTGCCGTGCTCGATCGAACCAAAGAGCCAGGAGCGATCGCGGAGCCGTTGCATCAGGACGTTTCGATGGCGTTGGCTGAATCGTGGAGCGACATTCACCCCGGCGCGCCGACACCTCATGTCATCGGTGGACGCTATGGACTGTCATCCAAAGAGTTCACTCCGGCGATGGTCAAATCGGTTTTTGACGAACTTGCTCGAGAAGACAGCAAGAAACGTTTCACCGTCGGGATTATCGACGACGTCACCCATTTGAGTATCAAGTGGGACGACGCGTTTTCAACCGAACCAGATGACGTCACGCGCGCAGTCTTCTATGGGCTCGGCAGCGACGGAACCGTCAGTGCGAACAAGAGTTCGGTTAAGATCATTGGCGAAATGACGCCCATGTACGCACAGGGCTACTTCGTCTACGACTCGAAGAAGTCCGGTTCGATCACCGTCAGCCACTTGCGGTTCGGGCCTCGTCCCATTCATTCGACGTACCTCGTCAAACGAGCCAATTTTGTCGCCTGTCATCAATTTCAATTCCTGAAGAGCATTGACGTTCTCGAGATGGCCGAACCAGGGGCCACGTTCCTGCTGAACAGCCCCTACGGTGCGGACGAGGTTTGGGAGAAGCTGCCGTTTGAGTTACAACAGGAGATCATCGATAAAGGATTGCGAGTCTTTGTCATCGACGCACTCTCAGTCGCTCGCGAAGCAGGTTTGGGAAATCGCATCAACACGGTGATGCAAACTTGCTTCTTCGCTCTGACGGGAATCCTGCCACGTGACGAAGCGATCAGTCACATCAAGAAGATGATCCAAAAGTCGTACAGTAAGGCGGGACAATCCGTAATCGATCGCAATTTCGACGCGGTCGAAAAATCGTTTGATGCTGCGAGCGAAGTCACCGTCCCAACGAACGCGGACGCGACGAACCATCGACAATCTCCGATTCCAGACTCGAGTCCTGATTTCGTCAAACGCGTCACAGCAATGATGATCGCGGGCAAAGGCGACCTGTTGCCCGTCAGTGCTCTGCCTGTGGACGGAACGTTCCCGACCGCAACGTCGAAGTATGAACGCCGCAGCATTGCTCACGAAATTCCGATCTGGGATGCCGACATATGCATTGAATGCGGGCTCTGCGCGATGGTTTGTCCTCACGCTGCCATCCGTACGAAAGCCTATCCTGCATCGTCGCTCAACGGCATTCCCGACGGATTCCAATCGAAACCGTGGACGGGTAAGGAACTCGATGAGCATTCGCTGACGATCCAAGTCGCACCGGATGATTGCACTGGATGTGGTGTTTGCGTCGACGTCTGTCCGGCAAAGAGCAAAGAGGTTGCCCGCCACAAAGCCATCAACATGACGCCCAAGGACGATCACCTTGTCGCCGAACGTGAAAACTTTGAATACTTCAAATCGTTACCCGAAGTCGATCGACGACAGACGAAGATCGAAACCGTGAAGGGATCGCAGTTATTGTTGCCGTTGTTTGAATACTCCGGCGCCTGTTCCGGTTGTGGCGAGACGCCGTACCTGAAACTGTTGACGCAGCTCTTCGGTGACCGCATCGTGGTGGCGAACGCGACCGGGTGCTCTTCCATCTACGGAGGAAATTTGCCGACAACTCCATGGGCGGTCGACTGCAACGGGCGCGGCCCAGCGTGGAATAATTCTCTCTTTGAAGACAATGCCGAATTTGGTCTGGGCATGCGTTTGGCGGTAGACCAAAAGGAAGAGACCGCTCGGGAGTTACTCGTTCGATTGGCACCGCAAGTTGGTGACACTCTCGTCCGCGCGTTGCTCGAAACAGGCACCAACGATGAAGAAGCGATCGCGGCCCAACGTGAGCGGGTTGCGGAACTCAAACGAATTCTGATATCGCACGATACCCCTGACGCGAAACTGTTGCTGACACTTGCCGACATGCTCGTGCCTCGGAGCGTGTGGATCATCGGTGGTGATGGCTGGGCCTATGATATCGGTTTCGGCGGGCTCGATCATGTGCTCGCGTCGGACCGAAACGTCAACATCTTGGTGCTCGACACGGAGGTTTACTCAAACACCGGCGGACAAGCGTCCAAGGCGACACCGCGTGCTGCGGTTGCCAAGTTCGCGGCGAGCGGAAAGTCGATCGGACGCAAAGATTTGGGCATGCTCGCCGTTGCGTACGGGAATGTGTTCGTTGCTCAAATCGCGATGGGAGCTCAACCTCTGCAAACGTTGAAGGCGTTCCGCGAAGCCGAGTCTTACCAAGGTCCGTCATTGATCTTGGCTTACAGCCCTTGCATTGCACACGGGATTGACATGTCGAAATCGATGTCGCACCAGAAAGATTTGGTCAAATCCGGCTTCTGGCCACTATACCGATACGATCCCCGGACGGCTCACGATCACGGACATCCGTTCCACTTGGACAGTCGCAAACCGACCGTTTCGTTCCGTGACATCGCGATGAGAGAAGCACGGTTCGCGATGTTGACTCGCACAAACCCGGAACGTGCGGCTCACCTGTTTGATTTGGCGCAGCGTGAGATCTACGACCGCTGGCAATACTACGAACAGATGGCAGGTGTTGAACGCGAAGCCGTTGAATCGGACGAAGGAGCAAAACGATGAGTGTGAATTTGACAACACGGTATCTCGGATTGTCGCTAAAGAATCCGTTGGTCGTTTCCGCATGTCCTTTATCCGGCAACATCGAAACGCTCCGTCAACTTGAAGATTGCGGTGCGTCCGCCGCGGTGCTCCCATCACTTTTCGAGGAACAGATCGAGCACTTAGACAGCGAACTCGCTCATCTGTATGACTTCAGTGCCAACTCAGGTGCCGAGTCACAGAACTATTTCCCGGAAATGGAAAACTACAACGCCGGACCTGATGGATACATCGATCACCTGAAGGCCGCCAAGGCCGCCGTCGACATGCCGATCATCGCGAGTCTCAACGGCACGACGGTCGGCGGATGGATCCGGTATGCAAAAATGATCGAAGACGCGGGAGCCGATGCTCTCGAACTCAACATCTTCTTCGTTCCGACCGAACGTAACCTTTCGGGCGAGCAAGTCGAGCAGCGTTATGTCGATCTCGTTTCGACAATTCGGGGGGCCATCTCGATTCCGCTGGCCGTTAAGATCGGACCTCACTTCAGTTCGCCCGCCGACATGGCATTACGATTGGTTAACGCGGGTGCAGACGGATTGGTTCTCTTCAATCGATACCTGGAACCTGATATCGATCTCGACACACTCGAGGTGGTTCCGCGACTCGTGCTCAGTACCGAACAGAAGGATCGCCTTCCGCTGCGATGGATTGCGGTCCTGCGAAGTCGCGTGATCGCGTCGTTAGCCGCCAACTCGGGCATTCACGAACGCGACGATGTCATCAAAGTGCTGCTCGCCGGTGCCGACGTGGCGATGATGGCGTCCGCTCTACTGAAGTACGGGCCGACTCACATCACCAAATTACTCGAACAATTGCAATCATGGCTTGAGGAGCACGAATACGAATCGGTGAAGCAGATGAAGGGAAGCGTCAGTCAAGCTAACTGCATCGATCCGTCCGCATACGAACGAGCCAACTACACACGTGCCCTCGTTTCGTATCAATCGAAATTCGTATAACCGCACGAGAGCATATCGATCGTTAGACCTGCGCACCCACGGCATCCATTGGGGGAGAGATGAAAGTCTAGCCATTCATGGCAAATTGAGTGATTTTCTCCCCGTTGAGCATTCCCGAATGCCGAGAAAACTCTCTGCCATTCTTAAACAGAATGATGGTGGGAATGCCAGTGATCGCAAACTGGGACGCCGTCGAAGGCTCGGACTCGGTATTAAGTTTCGCCAGAATGACATCGGGCGACAACGAGGCGGCAGCCTCTTCAAATGCGGGGGCCATCATCCGACAGGGGCCACACCATGGCGCCCAGAAGTCGACCAAAATCGGCGTTTGCGTCTTCGCAATGAACTTAGCGAACGACGTGTCTGTCAGTTCGACGGGATGATTCGGCAGGAGTGATTGCTTGCACTTTCCGCAGACCGGTTTGTCGTGACGTTTGGAATCGGGCACACGATTGACGGCGCCGCATTGTGAGCAAACAAGAATCATGATGCGAGTCCCAAAAATAGAGTTTCTATGAAGCTTAGCAAACGTTCGCGCCGCCGTTGACCACTCAGGCTTCGCGATTCCCGGTCAACTTCTCTCGTTCGTCAGCTTGGGCTTCCTCGACGCCCGCGAGGATAAACGGCAGCTCGATCAACAGAGTCATTAAGAGAAACGCAACCGCAGCGATTGCAACAGCAGCCGCGTCGAAATACATCGTCGCAATAACGAACGTTCCCAACGCCAGCACGCCGAAAACCTTGACGATGGTCATGATGGCGACCATCTGCAAATCGGCCGCCATTTCGTCCTTCGCGACCGAGTCTTGGTCACCATGCCTCAATTCAGAGGCGGTCGTTGACACTTCCATGGCTTTGGCAACTCCACGTCCGAGCATTAGGAACGGAATTGGGATAACCGCCAGATACGTGTAGGAAGGCGCGAGGAACAGCAACGCAATGGTTGCCAACGTAAACCCAATTAGCAGTAACAGCAGTGCTGTTTGAAGGTGCCGCGAAACGACGTGTGCGTCTGGTTCCGCTCCTCGCGCGGCGGACGAAAACGTAGTCGAAGTCGCGGTGTGCGTTGTCGAAGAGGGGGCTGATGCGTTCATGGGACTTTTCCTTGGGAAGTAGATCGCCGAGTTGTCATGAACTCGAAAGCAGCAAGTCCGATGCCAGATCCCAGTCCGATGGAATCAGTGCATCAATATGAGAAGGGAATGGAAAACCGCGGAAGACTAATTGGTGGTTGCATTCGGCGGAACGTCGGTCACGCTCCGGCTACAACCGCAACTGCAGGTATCGAATTCCCGTGATCTCGGCAATAACTACGTCAGAAACCTTCCCGCGTTGTGCATGAATCGCACGGTGGTCGGTCAGACTGCGCGTTGGTGCCCACTCGAGAACGGTCACTCGGAAACATTGTCTAATCCCGAGCCTGGCAGCGGAATTGACCGGGCGTGACCCCAAACGTTTTTCGAAACTGAGCGGACATGTAGGGTGTGTTCCGGAATCCGCTGTGCGCGGCAACCACATCGAGTTTCAAATCAGTTTCGATAAGAAACTGCTTCACGCGAGTCATCCGCACGTGTCTGATCTCCGCTAACGGCGAACGCCCAACCTGCTCGCGGAAACGACGCTCAAACGTACGACGAGACAGGGGCACCCGGTCAACGACATCGTTCACTTCAATTCCGTCGCACGCGTGACGTCGAATGAACGCGACCGCCGCAGCAATGTCACGGTCTTCGATTGCCAACGTTTCGGTCGAACGCCGTGTCTTGACTCCCGTCGGCGCGACGATGACCGATGGTGAAACGGTTTCGCCTCTCATTAGCTTGTCTAGCATGGCGGCGGCTTCGAACCCGATCTGTTTCGTATCGTGCATCACACTCGACAAAGGCGGTTGACTGACCTCGCACAGCACCTCGTCGTTGTCCACGCCGATGACCGCCACGTCTTCGGGAACCGAAATGGACTGTCCTTCACAGACCTCCAAGACGATACGCGCCATCACGTCGTAACAGCACATCACACCGATGGGTTTCGGGAGGCTAACGATCCAATCTTCGAGTTGATCTCGAATCGGTTCCCACGTCTTGATCCGTCGATCCTTTCCATTGGGCTCGATTACGGAACAATCATAACCGGCATCGCGAACAAACCGCACGAACGCATCGCGACGTCGATCGGACCAAACGTATCCCGCCATTCCGACGAACCCGAAGTGTCGGAAGTTGCGTTCCACCAAATGCTCCGCGGCCAGTTCCGAACAAGTCGTTTCGTCGCATCCAACGGCAAACGCTCCAGGTGGGTTCTCTTCACCGACACATACCGTAGGGATCGAAGTCTGTAGAACCGCTCGCATTTGGCTCTGCAAACGCGTACGCAAGATGATGCCATCGTACTGCTCCGACGTGAGGCCATCGGGCAACGGATCGTCGAGACCGCGTTCTTCAAACGAAAGCGCCCAACGGCCGTGCAGGTGCGCATATCGACTAATGCTTTGCAGCAACCCCCGGCCGAACGCCTTGGAAGTCTCGATCACCAACGCGACCCTCTTCGAGTTTTTCATGGAACGATGCCGATACGCATTTGTGAACCCTCCGAAGAGCCGAAGCTGATTCGAGACGCAAAACTATGCACTTCAGTGTAAGCGGCCTGACGCAAATGTGATAGAGATTGGCGGGAACGTGAATTGAACGGTCTCTGGTAAACGCTAAAACGGAACCCATCAACCACGAGCAAATTGCTCAACGCTGTTCTCTTCTAGGAGTCAGGAATGACGTACTGCAAGTCGACCGAAGATTGGAAAGAGATCTTACCGCAGCGATTGAGTTTGCTCGGTCATCGCAATTGGATCGTGATTGCGGACGCGGCGTATCCCGCGCAAACGTCACCCGGAATCGAAACCCGTTGCACCGACGCGGATCAGGTCGAAGTGTTGCGTGAGACGTTGAAGGAGATCGAATCGTCATCGCACGTTCGCCCCATCGTCTATCTCGACGGCGAACTGCCGTTCCTTACCGAAAAATTTGCACCCGGTATTGATCGGTATCGCGAGCAGTTGAACGAAGCGCTAGTAGACACGCCAGTGCAATCTCTACCCCACGACGAGATCATCGCAATATTGGATGAAGCTGGCAAAGCGTTTCGGGTGTTGTTGCTAAAGACAACGATGACGTTGCCCTACACGTCCGTGTTCATCCAGCTCGACTGTGGTTACTGGGATGACGAAGCCGAGCACGATCTGCGTGATCGCATCAACGCCTAGAAATATTTTTAGCGCACCGCTGCGTTGTTGCAATCGACCAACGCTTCGATGCCCAATCTCACCCTTCCCATCATTTTCACGAGGTTATCACCGATGTCCGCAAGCTCCCCTTCATTTTGTGTCGCAAACGACTCTGTCGAGCCCGCCGCCGTGCCAAACCATGTCCTCCCTTCGGGCGACAAAATGCCATCGATCGGTTTGGGAACGTTCGGAAGTGACCATGCCGATCACCAACTCGTCGCCGAAGCAGTCGTGACGGCAGCATCCGTCGGATACCGGCACTTCGATTGTGCCGCCGTTTATGGAAACGAGGCGTATATCGGCGAATCGATCAAAGCGATCACCGACGGTGGCGTCGCTCGCGAGGAGTTGTGGATTAACTCGAAACTGTGGAACGATAAGCATGCCGAAGAGGACGTGATTCCTGCTTGCGAGCAAACTCTTAAAGACCTGCAACTCGATTACCTTGATCTGTATTTCGTTCACTGGCCGTTCCCAAACTTTCACGCCCCCGGTTGTGACATCACTTCGCGAAGCCCCGACGCGAAGCCGTACATCCATGACAACTTCATGAAGACATGGCGACAGATGGAACGACTCGTTGAAATGGGGTTGGTGCGCAACATCGGCACGTCCAACATGACGATTCCGAAGCTGAAACTCGTGCTCCGTGATGCAAAGATCAAACCGGCCGTCAACGAGATGGAACTACACCCACACTTCCAACAACCGGAATTGTTTCAATTCAATATCGACAACGGGATCGTTCCGGTCGGTTTCTCACCCATCGGATCACCCGCCCGCCCGGAAAGGGATCGAACGGCCGCCGATACCGTGGACATCGAAGATCCTGTGATTGTCAAGATTGCCACAGATCATGACGTGCATCCCGCAGTTGTGTGCTTGAAATGGGCGGTCCAACGCGGCCAGATCCCGATCCCGATGTCCACGAAACGGCGGAACATCCTCGCAAACCTCAAAGCCGTGACGGAAGATCCGCTGAGCGATGCTGAGATGCAAGCGATCTCCCAAATCGACAAAAACTGCCGACTAATCAAAGGTCAGGTCTTTCTGTGGAAAGCGGACCAACACTGGGAAGATCTCTGGGACGTCAACGGCGAAGTGACCACGGCGTAGTTTGCTGCCAATCTTTCCATTTCGAAATTTCGATCATCCACCTGCTAAGGAATCCCCACATGTCTGCTATCCCCGAACAAATGACCGGCGTCGTGTTGCCTGGAAACAGCACTGTTGAGATGCGCGAGTACGACGTTCCCGAGCCCGGGAACGGGCAAGTGCTGTTGAAAATGAAAGCCTCGTCTATTTGCGGCAGCGACATTCGCGCGATCTACCGCGAGCACCTCGGCAAGGGGCCCGAAGCGTATCAGGGTGTCATCGCCGGCCACGAACCGAGCGGACAAGTCGTCAAGGTTGGCCCGGGTTGCCGGCAACGCAAGGTTGGCGATCGCGTCGTGATGTATCACATCTCCGGATGCGGCGTTTGCGACGATTGCATGCACGGATATCAAATCAGTTGCAGCAGCGAACAGTATCGCCGTGCTTATGGATGGCAACGCGACGGGGGACACGCCGAATACCTTCTCGCCGATGAACCGGACTGCATTCCGCTACCCGATGAATTGAGCTACGTCGACGGAGCATTCATGGCGTGCGGATTTGGAACCGCATGGGAATGTCTCGATCGCATGAAAGTTTGCGGGAAAGATCGTCTGTTGATTACCGGGCTCGGTCCCGTCGGACTCGCCGCCGCCCAACTCGGGCGTGCTCTTGGTGCTTACGAAATCATCGGACTCGACTTGGCAGACGGACGTTTGAATCTCGCCAAGGACTTGGAATATAAATCGGGTGTCCCCCTCGTCGATCACGTCTTGAAATCGGATGACTCTGCGCTCGACATCATCAAAGACCTGACCGGAGGCAAAGGTGCGGAGGTGTCGATTGACTGCTCTGGTGCCGCGCCCGCTCGCCTGCTCGCACTGCAGGCGACACGCCAGTGGGGACGTTGCGGTTTCGTTGGGGAAGGTGGCAAAGTCGAATTCGACGTCTCGCCGTATCTCATTCACGAACAAATCACTCTTTTCGGTTCGTGGGTGACGTCGCGCAAACACCTTTCAGATTTGGCCCAATTGCTCGCTGTTCGCGGCGTGCACCCGGAATCTACTTGTGGACGCAAACTGCCCATTTCCGAAGCCGCGAAAGCGTACGAGTTGTCCGATCAAGGCCAGGAAGGCAAAGTCTGCATTGTGATGGACTGATTTGCACGCGTGGAATCACTGTAACGATCTTCCCGCTTGCAGCAAACCGAGCGGTTCGGCTCGCCCCGTTTTGATCGCTGGCCAGAGGCCTGCGAGTAGGCACAGCATCAAGGTGAGTGCGAACCCGAACGACAAATGCATCCACGGGATTCGGAACGATGGCGGGCCTGCGAACCAGCCTCCGAATTGGGCCATGCCGACGCCGCACCAGCCCGCGATCAAACCAAACAGGAGGCTGAGCACGCACGCGGCGATGCCGATGAGGATCGTCTCCGCAATCACCAGGCGAACGAGTTGACCGCGAGTGACGCCGACCGAACGCATCACCCCAAATTCCCACGTGCGGGACCTCACCGAAGCAATGATTGTGTTGGCGACCGCGAGAGACATCACGATGAGTGTGATCAATGGCAGATAACTCATGCCCCAAATCATGTCGTCGGCTCGAAGTTGGATCGCTTTTTTGACATTCTCGGTCGTGGTCATTCGCGCGAACGGGCGATACGTTTGCACTTCTCCAACGCCCGCCGCGGTGAACGTACCACCAGCGTGACGCTCGGCAATCGACTGAAACTCGGCTTCAATCTGCTCGTGATCCGCCGTCGGTTGGAAGTTCACCCAGAAAAACTCGGTGCGTGGCAAGTGAAAGTCCTTCTGCACGTCCGATCGGTTGGCAAAGAGCATTGTGCCGGTGCGTACGAAATGGCGTCGAACCCCCGAGAACTTGGACACCCATTGCCATCCGGGTAACGCGACAACGCCAGCGATTTTGTATTCGACTCGCTCGTCGTCTGCTGACGGAGGAATGAAGGTCAGCGAGTCACCGACGCCTAGCCCGGTTGCCATCGCATAGTCCTCCGCGATCACGCAGGCTCCGCCGCCGGCGAGCGATTCGATCGCCGACTCGCGAGTTCCCTCGACGAAGGTCACCGGCAGCATTCCGGACGTGTCCGAAAATGCAAATTGCGGATCAAGACCGCAGATAATAGCGTTGTCTGCCCCGGTACGAAGACGCGATGGTTCACCGGCGACGCCCCAATCCACTTTCGCTTGCTCAATGGCCAGCGGCATTACTTCATCGGAATTGACGCCATCGACCTCACTGATCAGGGATTCGACTTCGGGAGCGATTCCAACGGGATGGAAGGCCACGAGTGCATCAGGCAGCCAATTGCCGGGGGTGAACGGCACCAACATCGAATAGCCCCACGTTTGCGTCGACGCGTACAGTCCTAGCCCAACCGACAGCGCCAACGTCGCGCCGACGGATCGCCACAGGTTGCTCGACAATTGCGTCTTCATCATTCGTGGATCGAGTCGCAAAACGTTCGTCACGATGGGAGCAAACAACCGTTCGCCAAGGACAACGATCGCGGGAGCTAACAAGATCATTCCAACCAACAACATGGGATAGGTGATGAATGAATAGCACCACTTTCTTACGTCGTCATCCATCGGCAATGCAAAGACGACGATCGGAGTCGACACGACGAGAGCCAAACCGATAACCCCGAACATCGCCCAGGAATTCAAACGTCGCGTTGTCGCACGATCCGACATCGCATCGAGTGGGCGTATTCGCATCGCTCGCCAAGCAGGCAACACCGCAGCACCGATCGCGCCGACCATGACCGTCACGCCCGTCAACAGGACACAGCTCCAACCAAGTACTGCGCCGGAGCTAAACAATCCTGGGAGCATACGGCCACCGACGAGCACCATGAGCCATCCGGCAAACAAACCGCCCGTCCAGCCAATCAACGCAAACGCGATGCTCTCGATCGCAATGATGCTCGCGATTTGAGTTCGCGTCAGCGCGATCGCCCGCAGCATGGCGAACTCACGAATGCGTTCGGTCACTCCCATGCTGAGCGTTGAGAAGATGATGGCGATCGCAGCCAACGAAGCCATCCCCGTTGCTGCCCACGCCTGGGATTGCTGCCCGTAGACGCTGCGAGTC
This sequence comes from Aporhodopirellula rubra, assembly GCF_014192335.1. GTDB lineage: Bacteria > Planctomycetota > Planctomycetia > Pirellulales > Pirellulaceae > Rhodopirellula > Rhodopirellula rubra. The sequence goes on from NZ_JACHXU010000022.1 coordinate 126,720, forward strand.
GATTCCAACCCCTTTCGAACGGCAAAATAGTCAACCAATTGCATCGGCGGATTGTAGGCGGCGAGTTTCGCTTGCCAAATGTCACGAAACTGGTCAATCGTGACCGTGTCGCGAATCGCAATTTGCAATACCTGCGGTTTGGCGGTGTAGCCGTTGATTTTGCTCGCGACGTCCGGTCGAACGTAGATCGCACTCGCGGCAACGCCCTGGATCATCCCGCTCGGTAAGCTGATATTGACTTGTGCCTTGTCTGTAAGTGTTTGCGGTCTTGGCTCGCGACGCGGCAACAAATCATCGCGTGGCTTTTCGCGGTGTCCGCCTTCCTCGCTTGCGGCTCCTTGACTCCTCCCGCCTCCGCGTCTCCCGCCCCCTGCGCCCCCACGCAGCGACGGCGCTTCTGGGGCCTGTTCGACGATGCCCACCACCGAAAGCCGTAGGCGGTTACCGAACGTGGTGACCTGCAACTCATCTCCGACGTTGACCTGCATCTCTTTCGCGACGTTTTCACCGAGTACGGCCGACATCGATCCCGCGTCATCGTCTAGCCACCTCCCCTCAACCAACTCATAGGGTGCCTCCAGTGCAGGAGTACTGACCAGCGTTGGACCGACCGGTGGTGCTCCGTTGACAGGCGGCCGATCGCCGACGAGCAGCCCGAGCGACGACTCCGACTCGTCCTCGCCCTTGTCGCGTCTGACTTTTGTCGCCGACACGCGAGCGTTGCTAACCGGATTGACTTCCAACACTCCCGCGTCTTGCGACAAGATCGCGATCAGTGAGTCGTCGATTGTCGGAGTCGGAGTACCAGGAGGCCCACCGATGGGCATGATCAAGGCGTCGTATCGTCCCAGGTACTTTCCCGCATTCTCATCGAACTGCGAAACCAAGGCGTCATACCCGCTGACAACCCAAACCACGGCACAGGTCGAAGCGACGATGCCCAACGTGGTGACGATCGCGCGTCCCGGATGCATACGCAATTGTGAGAAGACAAGTCGAGCGAGAAAGCGAAGTTGGTTCATAGGTGGTGGTGCAATGCCAATGAGGAGGCGAGGACGGTAGTGCTGCGAGATGTCGGGACTAATTACGAAAAGCATGCGTGTTTGCTCGCTACGCGCTTCGCGACATGTCGCCGATTGCGATCAAAGATCGTTGGTGTGTTGGGCAGTTCGATTGACGAGTCCGGCGGGTCGATTCGCAAAGGGCTGTGTGAATTCCACTGAAATGGTGATTCACCAACGCGGCTTCGCGGTTGCTGGGAACGCCGATTGCAATAGCTATGCCAACGTCCGATTTGTCAACAACGTTCGGCAAATCAAAGGTGCTCGCTCATGGGAGCGACGCAAGTTCCGCCGTCGATGACGGGAATCCCGTCACGTCGCATTCATGCTGCCGTACCAGTTCGCCGAATCTTTGGCGGCTCTCAACGAAAGTTGAACACTCGACGGCCAAATGTTTGTATCGATCGACAATTCGCTTCGCTGAACCCGTCCCACCTGATTACCTGCTTCCGCCCTCTTGAGAAATTCGCCCGCCGTGCAACGCTTCGACACAACGACACCACTTGTGGTTGACAATGCCCTTAAGACCTACAAACAGGGTGCTTCCACAATCCACGCCCTCGACGGCGTTTCCTTGTCCATCGCCTCCGGTGAATTTGTTGCCGTGATGGGTGCGAGCGGTTCTGGAAAGAGCACTCTGCTGCATGCGATGGCAGGTCTGATCGACATCGATGACGGGCGTGTCGTAATCGCCGGACAGGATTTATCAGAACTCTCCGATGGGGCACTGACTCGATTTCGACGCGATAATCTCGGTATCGTCTTTCAGTCTTACAACCTCATTCCCAGTCTTTCCGCGGAAGACAACATCCGGTTACCCGTTCCTGCTGGGAAAAAGAGTGAACTCGACACCACCGTCAACGACTTACTCGAGCGCCTCGGCATGTCCGCACGTCGCCATCATAAACCCGGTGCTTTGTCAGGAGGCGAGCAACAGCGAATTGCGATTGCCCGTGCATTGATTTGCAACCCTGCGATTCTGCTAGCAGATGAACCGACTGGGAGTCTGGATTCAGTTTCGGGGACGCAAATCTGTGAACTGCTCCGTGCGCTCGCGGACGAACAAGGCCGCTCGATCGTGATGGTGACCCACGAACCTCACGTCGCGATGTGGGCCGACCGCATTTGTGTGTTAAAAGACGGAAGCAATTTAGCCGAACTCAAAACGGATGGGCGTCGTGACCCACAAACCGTCGCCCGGAATTACCAAGAAGCTCTCGGCGCGGAGGCGGTAGCGTGAGCAAGGTTCTCAAACTCGCAATCGCCTTCTTGCGTGAGCGAAAAACACGCACGGTGCTGACCGTCGTGGCAACATCGGCCGCCGTCAGCATGGTGATCTGGGTCACCAGCAGCTACGAAGCACTGCACAAAACGTACGACGAGTACGCGAACCTAGCACTCGGCCGCTATGAACTCGCAATCGCGCCGATCAGCGGTGAGCCTACTGACTATGTGCCACACGAAGCGGTCAATTCGCTAAGAGAGGACGCTGCCGTGAATGCGGTCGATCCGATGTGGGCTGGCCGAATCCCGGTGGTCGAACTCCAAGACGCGCCACTACCGATCGAGCAAACCGCACGTGGGCGAGACTCCGGTTCGGGGTCTCACAGCCCGCTGCCATCACTGATGTTCATCGCCACGGACGCCCCCGAACCGCCGTTTGAAATGGCCGAAGGAGATTGGGTCGGCGGCGAATCGGACGAAGCCCCCAATTCGGAAGACGTTGTCCCCAACATCGTCGTTCGGGCTGATGTTGCCACGCGACGTGGAATTTCACTCGGTGATCAGTTGACGTTGGAATTACCTCGTCCTAACGCATCGGGCGAAACAACGCTCGCCGTCAACGTCGGCGGCATTGTTAACGCGCCGACGTTGCATGGTGCGGGTTCAGCAGGTATCCCGATGCTGACACCGAGTTCTGGTGAAGCGTTCTTGTCCGTGCCACTGATCGAGCGCATCACTGGCGAGCCATTTCAAATCAGCCTACTCGGCGTGGCCGTCGATCCGAAAGCGGACATAACGAAGTTTCGCTTCAGTTGGGGGCCGCGGTTAAGTGACTATTCTGTGCCGTTGCAGTTTCAACAGGCGTTCGAGATTGAAGAGGCTCTCGATCAAGCCTCGGCGGCTCAGAACGTTCGGATGCAGTCTTACGCTGCGACGGGAGTAGCGATGTTGGTTGCGATGCTGGTCATCTTCTGTTCACTCAGCATGGGAGTGACCGAACGGATTCGGCAGTACGCGATCCTCCGTGCCGTCGTGTTAACTCGCAGCCAAGTCGGCTCGTTAATCGTTATCGAAGGGCTCGTTCTCGGAATCGTCGGCTTGGTTGCCGGCATCGCTTTAGGGTGGGGCCTGCTAAAGTTCGTTGAAAGCCTATTCGGCAGTTTGCTGTACCATGGGGTTGGATTCGGCACCAGCAGTTTGGTCCTTGCGACAATCGCGGCGATCGGCGGTGCGTTGTTGGCGTCGATCATTCCGGCGTACCAAGCCACGCGAGTAAAACCGGTTGACGCGATGGCTCCGCGACAAGCCGCCTCCGGCTCTACCTCCCTAACGTGGCCGAGCCTGATCGTGGGGACGATCCTACTTGCGATCGGGCCGCTTCTGTCGTTCGTTTTTCCGCCGAACGAGGAGAAGATTTGGTTTGCCATGGCAGCCAGTTTCGCGAGCATCGCGATTGGATTCGTCGTTCTCGCACCTTCCATTGTTGTCTTGGTCGATCGCTTGTTCGGGCCGTTGTTAGCTCGTGTCTTTAGCGTCGACCCAAAATTGCTCGCCAGCCAAGTCACCAGCAATATTTGGCGCACCGTGGGGGCTTCGGTTTCCATGGCGTTCGGATTGGGCCTATTCGTGGGCATTCAGGTTTGGGGATTCACCATGTTGGAGGCCTTCGTTCCGGGTGATTGGACGCCCGATGCGATCGCGATTCTGGAACCTGGTCTCCCGGTGGAAGAGGTCACCAAAATAGCGGCGTTGCCAGATGTGGATGAATCGCGATGCCTGCCTCTCGTTGTGGAACAACCGCGGCTTGTTGATGACATCACCGGCAGTGCGGCGCGACCGTCCGTCATCCGGCAAGACAACGTGATCATCGTGGGACTCGATCCCCGTGGGGCTTTTTCAGGTCACACACCTTTGCTGCAACTCGACTGGGTCGAAGGGAACGCTGACGAAGCGGTCGCGAAAATGCAGCAAGGACACGCCTGTGTCGTCCCCGATCATTTTCTGGCAGAAACCGGTTTGCGACTGGGTGATACGATCGCGGTTGATCCGCCTCGCAACGCGGGGGCGACGGCCGCTTACACGATCGTGGGTTCGGTCAAGTTGCCAGGTTGGCACTGGCAAACAAAACTGACCGGTTTGCGGCCGCGAACCCATCGCGCCGCGGCACTCATTTTTGCAGACTACGATTCCGTCGCGGATGATTTTGACTTGCCCGTTGCCTCTCACGTTTGGCTTTCGTACGCACACGATTCGGTTGATGACGAGAAGCTCGAGAATTCTATTGCGGGATTGGTTAAATCAGCGCATGGTCCGCGCGCGGCGAGCGACGAGGTGGGCGTCAAGGTCGTCTCGATTGAGAGCATTCGCGATCGACTGCTCAACGGAGCACGTCGATGGTTGTGGATGATTAGCGTGTTGCCGTTGGTGACATTACTGATCGCAAGCATCGGTGTACTGAACGTAATCTTAGCATCGGTTCGTGCGAGGCGATGGGAGTTCGGAGTCCTCCGATCCATTGGCTTCACCAGCAATGAACTCGCTCGAGCGATTCTGGTCGAAGGGTTAATGATTGCGTTGATGGCGGCGGTGCTGAGCATTGGATTTGGGATTTTGACCGGTTGGTGCGGAGCCGAGTTGGCTCAGTACGTCAGCTTCTTTGGTGGCCTTCATCCTCCAATGGTGATCCCTTGGATTCCGATAGTCGGTGGCGCCGTCTTCGTTGGGGTATTGGGCATGCTAACGGCAACCTGGCCCGCAGTTTCGATCCGCAGATCGCGTCCGATGAGTCTGCTGCAATCGGGCACTGATGCTATGTAGCGATCACCACGCTACCTCGACGCCCGCAAACCGCCGGTTTGCGACATTTACGCCCCATCTTGCGAACCACCATCACTACCGTTGACGCCTTGATCCCGTTGTTTTTTTGGGGAATCACCTCCGGCCCAATGCATCAGTCCGTTGGCGAATTCGCCAGACGCTAGAATTTTGCTTACAAGCTCAATCACTTAGGTCTTGGTGCCATGCTTCTACTGTATCCTCAAAGAACACCTTACCTTGTGTTCCGACTAAGCAACGTAGTCGCGGCGAAGTGAGATCATGGGCGTCTCACGAGGCGATACGATGGCGCCCGTTCGTTATTGAAGCAGGTGCATGATGCCATCGGCAAAGCTGTGCCTCCAATAGAAGTAACCGTGGCCGCCTACGAACTCACCGTATGTCACGTCATAACCTTTCGCCTGCAAGACGTCACGCAAGTGCTTGGTGCACTGTAGGATCCCGCTCGGTTCCTCAAATGTTCCCGCTTGCAAGTAGTACCGGACCGGTTGCGACGGCGCCGATACGTATTGGCGTGTCAGCCACTGCGACTCGCTTTCGCCTTTCGTTTCAAACCCGCCGGGTGCCCACCAAAGCGAACCCGATTGGCTAAAGACGTTGCCGAAGAGTTCAGGATGCTTCAGGCCAATAAATACTGAGCAAAGTCCGCCAAAGCTGGCTCCTGCGACGACGGTGCGTTCTCTCGATGCGGTGACGTTTTGTGTCTTTGCCCATGGCATCAACTCTTCGCCAATGAAGCGAGCAAAATCATTGTTGCACGGTAGTTCCGTCGAACGACTCTTCTGGCTCGGGTTGCTGATCATGATCGCGGCGGTGGGAGGAATCTTCCCGGCGGCGACGAGGTTGTCCATGATGATGGGAACACGGACTTCGTCGCGATATTGGTCTCCGTCAAAGGTGACTACGAAAGCCCTTTCCGGATCGTTTGCTTCGTATCCGGCAGACCGATAGACGTGGATATCGCGCGTGTTACCAAGAATCTTGCTCGTCAAACGATGCGTTTCGACGGTGCCTTTGGGGTGACTCGGATAGACCGTCGACCATACCGCTTTGGGTGCGTCGGGCAGTTCAACGATCGAGAACCCTTCATAGTCGTCGATCGGCTCATCGGGTTCGTGCAGCGGATTGAGGGGATCACGCTGCGCGGTCGCTAGGATCGCCCGACGTCGCTGTGTCGATGTGCCTGGGAAATCCGGTACATCGGGCGCCAGTCGGTAGTTGATGCGTGCCGTGTCGGGAACTCGATAACTGTGGTACCAGATGTTGCTGTCGCGGAGTTGTTTCAATTCGTCGTGATCGCCTGACGGGGCACCAAAGATTCGAACGTTCCGCTTGGCGCCGCGCCATAGAAACGTGACCAACACTTCGTCCTCGGGGAGCGACGGTTTGACGTTCGTCGTTTCAATCAACGGAGTACCTTGGGAAACGATTTCGCTCCAGCATTTCGAAATGTCCTCGCCAGCGTCAAGCCGCTTGCGCAGCTCTCTCAATTTCGGACTGGCGACTTCTTCGGCGATTGGCGTTTGATCGGCGAGTGCGAGAACACTATCGAGCTGCAACTTGTAGCCTGTCCCCCTTTGCCCACTCACCTTAAACGAGTACGGACCGCGATCGCTCGCCACAAACATAAAACTCTGCACCGTCCCAATGCTAGACGCCAAACGGCGCAGCTTGGACTGATCGCGGCCCAACAGCCACACCGTGATCTCCTCTCCACGAACGGATCCGCGCACAAAATCGCCGGGCGATAGGTCGATGCGAATGGATTGAGAATCCTCGGCTGAAGATAGCTCGCCGTCATACGCCGCCCCATCGATCGGCTGGATCACACTGACCTCATCCGCGCTACCCGCAAAGGGTGAACAGACGTGGCAAAGGAACAAGATGGCTAAAAGACGCTTCGTCACACTATTCTCCATTTTAAAAACACGAACGTGAGGCGTCGTTCATCTCAACACGCGGAATGCCTGATGCAAACCCCACGGTGGAAATTCAGTCACACGAGATGGGAACTTCGCCGTGGTGCTGCAGATGAGCAGGAACGTCGCGAGCATGTGAATTAGAAACTTCGTGTGTTTTGCCACCGAAATCACCCGCGAGTCAATCACTGAAAGCGCACGTGAAAGGACGCTGGCACAGGTTGTGCTAAGGGACGTGAGCAAATGAGATCGCTGAGATATTAACGAAACAGCCCGCGGGGAACTTGTCCCCTATCCACACTCCGAGTCCGCATCCCTTCATGACTGAATTCCCGCAACGCACGACATCGAAGCAACGCACGATGGCCGCCGTCAATCACGTATCGAAAGTCTATCGCCAAGGCGATCGATCGGTGGCCGCACTGCTGGACGTATGTTTGACCATCGCCGATGGCGAATTTGTGGCCGTTATGGGGGCGAGTGGTTCTGGCAAAAGCACGCTGATGCATTTGATGGCCGGACTGACCCGCCCAACCAACGGGGACGTGACGATCGACGGGCAGAAACTGGAGAGTCTTTCAGATCGCAAGCTCACTCACTTCCGTCGACAGCATGTCGGGCTCGTCTTCCAAGCGTTCAATTTGATCCCGTCACTGACGGCCCGCGACAATATTCTGTTTCCCCTCTTCGCGGCGGGACAAAAGAACATCGACGAGAGCGAACTCGATGACCTCGCCGACCGGCTCGGCATTCGAGACCGATTGACGCATCGTCCCGATTCGCTCAGTGGAGGCGAACAGCAACGGGTCGCGATTGCTCGAGCTCTGATCACCAACCCCGCAGTCATGTTTGCCGACGAACCCACCGGCAGTCTCGATTCCGTTACCGGACAATCCATCTGTGAGCTATCGCGACGGCTATGCGATAACGAGAAGCGGACCATCGTGATCGTAACCCACGAACCGAGCGTTGCCGCGTGGGCCGATCGCGTGATCGTTCTGAAAGACGGCAAAGTACTCAACGAATTCGCGACCGCGGACCACGGTGACGCTCAATCTCTCGCCACTCACTACCACCGCCTGGTCGGTCCTCGGGAACCGGCTATCGCCTAACCCGCCCCTGCTGTCGGTCTCCCCGCCGCCCCCGCAACAAACGCTCAAAACTCTACATTTTTTGACAAGCCACCCTTGTACCGGACCGCCTTCAATCGCATAATGCGAATGATTCTCAGCAGCAACAGTGCTGCATCGACGAAGCAAGCAACGGGTATTCACGCCCTCTAGCCAGCCACGCTCGGTCCGTCTCCCAGTTAGTTTTCGCCGCGTCGGCGAATGGACTGCTTTCTGGGACAGTTCCATTTCTCGTGTGCCATTTGGCTGGAAATACCCATGTCCTTTCTGTCTCGACCTCGACACGCCCATTCGGTTGCAGCGTGTCACTCTCTCGCTTCTCGTCGCTCGGTTTCGCCGACTCAACTTCGTCGCGGATTCACACTCGTTGAACTCCTCGTGGTGATCGCGATCATCGGTGTGCTCGTGGGACTGCTGTTACCGGCTGTTCAATCCGCCCGTGAGGCCGCTCGCTCGATGCAGTGCAGCAACAATCTGAAACAAATCGGATTGGCGTTACACAACTACGCATCGGCCTACAACGGTGCGTTCCCCAACAACGGCTACTCATGGCCTGGCGGTTACCCGAGCGACTATTCACCGTTTGCGAAGGTGCTGCCGTTTATTGAGCAAGCACAACTTCAAGACCTGATCGACTTTGATATCTACATGGGGCACCCCGCCCTCGCTGATCTTCCCGTCGGGTTGCACGAAGCCGCCAGTACCCGTGTTGCCGCCTACGAATGTCCGAGCGACATCAATGCCGCCTTGCACGGTCTAGAAATGCCATCGGGAGCGTCCATCCAAATCGCAGGGACAAGCTATGCAATGAACCAGGGCAGCGGCCTCGACGGCGTCTTCCACCCAGGAAACGGCACACCATCGGACGGACTCTGCTGGATCGGTGCCAAAGTCGGTTTCCGCGACGTGTTGGATGGAACGAGCAACACAATCGCGTTTGCAGAAACATTGATTGGTGGCGGGATTTCACAAGCAACCCCAACACCGACCATGGATCCAGCGTTTTACCGTGCAGCCTCAAGTACTGTGGACGACACCGTTGCCGCCCTCGCCGATACCGGAGACATCAACTCGGTCTCGACCTACATCACATCGTGGACCGGCGATCGCAACCACTACTGGTTGCGAGGCAGTGTGCCGAGCGGTCCGGTCATCAACGGCCGGATGACGCCCAACAATGCGATTCCCGACATGGTGCGTGGCTCGTCCAAGTTGTCTGCGGCCCGCAGTAATCACACGGGCCTCGTCAAAGTTTGCTTGGTTGACGGAAGCGTTCGTAACGTTACCGACTCGATCGATCGCGACGTCTGGCACGCCAGTTGGACACGCTACGGTCGCGAAGTCAAAACGGTATCGTCGGAATAACATCCGCTTCCCGCGACTCGCCCATGTCATCCAACCCATCCGATGAAGCACACGCCGCCGAGCGAGGTCCCCAAAGACCTCGCAAATGGGGGCGCCAACTCATTGCGTGGCATTGGATCAGTTCCGCGATCAGTCTCGTCGGCATGTTGCTGTTTGCGATCACCGGGATCACGCTGAATCACGCTTCGCAGATCGAGACCAAACCGGAAACTCGTACGATAATGGCTGAGATGCCATCAGAGTTACTCGAGATTCTCGGCCAGCACGTGCACGACGATGACGCACCGCTGCCGATCGAAGTGGCCAATTGGCTCACTGAGCAAACTTCATTTTCGATCGGCCAGCGTGATGCCGAATGGTCTGAGGACGAGGTCTATCTCTCGATGCCCGGGCCAGGACGCGACGCGTGGTTGGCTATTGATCGCGAAACCGGCGAATTCGAATTCGAAGAAACACAACGTGGGCTTATCTCCTATCTCAACGATCTACACAAAGGCCGCAACACCGGGCCAGCCTGGCGATGGACTCTTGACTTGTTCGCCATCGCCACGTTGGTGTTTTGTTTGACCGGGTTGTTGTTACTGATTCAACACGCTCGCCGTCGACGGATGACGTGGCCGCTCGTGGGACTGGGGTTCGTCGCTCCATTCCTCATTGCCATCCTACTGATTCACTAACTCAAAAGTTTCAAAACATGAACCATCTGTACCATCTCGTACTCGCGATCGTTAGCACGGCGTGGACGACCATCGCGTTCGCTGACAAACCGAACAAGTCGTTTCATGTCACGATCGAAATTCCGAAGATGAACGTTTCGGAATATCACCGCCCTTACGTGGCGTCCTGGATTCAAGATGAAAACCGCAAGGCCGTGGCGAACCTCGCCGTTTGGTACCAAATGAAGGACTCGAAAGAGGGCGCCGGTACGAAATGGTTGCCTGATCTGCGGCAATGGTGGCGACGTTCAGGACGTAGTCTCGAGATGCCCGTCGATGGCGTCTCCGGCGCGTCCCGTCCGGCCGGCAAACATTCACTTTCGTTCGCACTCAATGACCCACGTTTGGCTGACATGCCTTCGGGAAAATACATTCTTTTCGTCGAAGCGGCACGTGAAGTCGGTGGCCGAGAAGTTCTCGAGATCGCTTTTGAATGGCCTATCACGAAAGACTTCTCGACGAAGGTCGCCGGCGAAGAAGAACTCGGTGAAGTCTCACTGAAACTGCATCCCGCAGAATGAGACGAATTGTTTTGGCTCACGTTCTCTGTCAACCACTCAACCTCGATCTCAATCACGTTTCCCCCTAACAAAGAAGAAGTATCCCAATGAATCGCTATTTAGTTGTCACTTTGCTCGCTTGTCTTCTGACCCCCGTTACCGGGTTCGCACACAAAGTTTGGCTGCGCCCCTCGCAAACGGTCCTTTCCGGAGCCGAACCCTGGGTGACGGTCGACGCGGCAGTGTCGAATGACCTGTTCTACTTCAATCACTTTCCTCTCTCGATTGAGAACTTGCAAATCGTAGCGCCGAACGGAAGCCTCGTGGAAGCTCAGAATCAACACAAAGGCAAGTACCGCAGCGTATTCGACTTGCCACTGCAGCAACGCGGCACCTATCGCATCGCGGTGGTTAGCGATGGTGTCTTCGCGAGCTACGAAGCCGATGGTGAGCGTCGTCGTTGGCGAGGAAAGGCCGAGGACATCGCAACGGAAATCCCTTCCGACGCGACTAACTTGCAAGTGACCGAAAACATCATGCGAGTCGAGACTTTTGTCACCAACGGTGGCCCATCGACCGAATCGCTCGCACCAACGGGCAGGGGAATCGAATTGAAACCTGTCACCCACCCCAACGATCTTTACGCGGGTGAAACCGCTGAGTTTCAATTGATCGTCAACGGAAAGCCAGCCGCAGACATGAAGGTAGCAGTCATTCAAGGCGGAACTCGATATCGCAACACTCAAGATGAAACCGAAGTCGTCACAGATGCCGATGGCAAAATTTCAATTACCTGGAACTCGCCAGGAATGTACTGGATCTCGACCAGCACTTCGGACTCGGACACCAGTATTCCACAAGCAACGAGCCGACGGCTGAGCTACACAGCAACGCTTGAGGTGTTGCCGCAGTAGTGGCTATTGGTTCACGATTAGTGAGTTCGCAATCAATGACTTCCCAACGGAAACTCGACCTCGTAAGCGTGGTCACGATCGCTTGTCTGCTGATCGTGGCTGCGCTGCTGCTTTGGTGGACACCCGGCGATTGGTGGATTGCCACGCCACGGGCCAGCCATTGGGTCTCGGCGGTCATGACCATGGTTACGTATCTTGTTCTTTGCGTCTGGATCGCGTGGATTCCATCACGTGGTCCATCCGTGAAGCAAACAAGTTATGACGACAACGCGGCAAATTCATTGGAAGAGGATACGCCGAGCGATGTTCATAACGATGCCAAGGTTGTCGTGCTCTATGCCAGTCAAACGGGAACGGCGGAAGAGTTGGCGATTGAGACCGCGACGAGGTTAACCGAGAACAACATTCATAGTGAGATCACCGCGATCGACGAACTCCACGAACGTCGATGGTGCGGTGAAGAGACGTTTCTCATCATCGCGAGCACTGCGGGACAGGGGGAACCGCCGGATCACGCGTTTGAGTTTGCCGAGGAACTGATGAACCGTTCGATCGACATGACGTCGTTACGCTACGGAATCCTCGCGCTCGGTGACAGCGACTACGAAGAATACTGTGCATTTGGCCGCCAAATCAACGAATGGCTGACGAAGTGTGGAGCACAACCGCTCTTCGACATTATCGAAGTCGATGACGGCGACCGTGTCTCGATCGAGCAATGGGAATCGCAGGTCGATAAGATCACCATCGGACGCGGGGATATCCGCGAAACAACTCGGCTCAATGCCGTCGCAGGACCTCCGCTGCATGACATGCAGAGAAAGATGCGCGACAGCGTTTCACTCTAAAACCGAAGTCATCCGAATCCGTAATGACTTCGGCAATACAAAACGCCTTCGCCATTCAGTTCAACAGGCGCCGTGTTTAATTTGCGACCGAAGCGAGAAGCGGCAAACGCTCCTGGGTGGAAACCACCACACCGCCCGGTTTTTCGATCGTGATTGCAAACGCGGCCGGATCGAGCACTTTCAATTTGGCATCAATCGGCACGATCACTTCACCGGCCGCGGTGACGTCAAACACGCCGCCGTCGATCGGTTCATCATCTCGGGCCGGGTCAATGATCCACAACTGATATTGCTCTTTGGTCGGATCGTTGATCGGCATGTCAACGAAACGCATAAAGCCTTTCTGCTCCGTCGTGCTCCACACAACGTCTCCCGCAACAGGCGTTTCGAAGGGCGTCGTTCCCGGAGCCCATTGGACAGCGATATGATCTTCGGTCGCTTTCAGGTTCGCTCGTTCTTTGCCGAAATCCATCGCAACGATCGCGTCGCCCGGACCGTTGCCACCGCTTCTTTCGCGGAGAGCCCACGTGCCAAAGGCAAATAGGATCGAGGCTGCAGCGGCCAACCAAGCGACACGCTCACGCAGCGGAATGGTTGCATGCGGTTGCTGGTCGGACGCGAGTTCAACGCCTGCTGAATTGCTATTCGCGTCGGGGATATATTTCACCGCATCGAGTGCAACGCGGCGTCGGAGGTGATCCGGCATCGCGTCATCTTCAGCGCCGGCCAATGCTAAATCCAGTGCGGCCGCGGTACGCATCAACTCGGCGGATGAATCCGGACGACCGCTCGCAAACTCTTGGTCGAGCCGCTCGAGTTCGCTCGTGTCCAGATCACCGATTGCCTCACCGGCCAACAATTCTTCCCACTCCGACGGCGGTAACGATGATGAGTTCATGATCGACTCCCCGTGGGTGCAACGTTTGCCGATGGCCCGCTGGCAACAAGGCCGGCGGCATCGACCGCATCCGCACTAAGTCGCATGCAATCTCTGAGTTGGATGAGACCACGACGGGCATACGATTTAACCGTTCCCAGTGGCAGTGATAACTTGCCGGCGATCGATGCGTGCGATGCACCATGATGCACGGACAACGTGAGGACTTGTTGTTGAGTCGGGGACAACTTCCCAAGGCACTCTTTCGCCTGAGCGGCCTCTTCTCCACGTACCAAGATCTCCTCGGTACCATGATCCGCATTCGCGTCGACAGGTTCGACGCTGATCGTTTCCATCACGGGTGTTCTGGACTGTTTTCGTCTCCGATCGATCAATCTCCTACGAGCGATCATTGCGACAAACGTCGCCTCTCCGGCAACCGCCGGGTCAAAACGCCCGGCCTGTTGCCACAGTTCGACAAAGATGTCCTGAACCGCGTCCTCGGCGTCGTCCACGTTGCCGACCCATCGCTTCGCCAACGACCAAACCAAACCACCGTAGCGGTCTAAGCAGTCGTCGACAGCGGTGCGATCGCCAGAAGCGATACGCGTCAAAACCGATTCAGTCACAAGGTCATTTCCGGAGAGAGATCGAAAATCCAGTCGTTGCAGAACTCTACTTCGACGCCAACTGAGCGTACATCTGATCCATGCCGCGTCGCAGAGTCCACGCTCGTGTCGTGGGGCAATGCTGCGTCCGGGCATTTTCCATGACGCTGGTCAAGTGATGTTGGAGCGTCGGTTCGAGGTCCGCATCCATCAAGGTATGCATCGTCTGAGTATAGAGGTCTGCACAGGCCTCGTGGTGTCCCGCGTTGAACAACTGCGAACCTTGAGCAATCGCACCATGGATGATTCCCTGCGCGTTGGCTCCCTTGGCAGGCGGCATCAACACCGAGTCGATGACGTGAATCACGCCGTTTGAGCTGTCGATGTCCGTGGAGACCAGGCCGGCGTTATTGATCGTCGCACCGGAGTCACCGACGTTCACCGTCAGCGACGAACCTTGCAGCGTTTTGGCGGTCTTCGCAGCCACCGCGTCACTCGAATAGACCCGGCCCGACACGACGTGGTAGGTCAGGATGTCGATCAGCTTTTGTTTGTTCTCTGGCTTCAGGAGCGACTCAACCGTTCCCTCAGGCAGCTTCGCAAACGCCTCGTCGGTCGGTGCAAACACCGTGAACGGCCCATCGCCGGAGAGCGTTTCGACCAAACCAGCCGCCTTCACGGCAGCGACGAGGGTCTTGAACGATCCAGCTCCTACCGCCGTTTCGACAATGTTCTTGTCTGCCGGCAAGATCACTGAATCGATGACGTGAATGACTCCGTTGTCGCAGTCGATGTCCGTCTTCACAACCGTGGCTCCATCGATCATGACGGTCGATCCGTCGACTTTGACGTCGACTTGTTGTCCCTGGACCGTCTCGGCTCCCGTCACCGAAACCACGTCCGCAGCCATCACTTTGCCCGGCACGACGTGATAGGCCAAGATCCCCGCGAGCTTTGCTTTGTTCTCTGGTTTCAGCAGCGTTTCCACGGTGCCTTCAGGTAGTTTTGCGAACGCATCATCCGTTGGCGCGAAAACGGTCAGCGGTCCGTCACCCTTGAGCGTGTCGACCAATCCGGCGGCCTTCGCTGCAGCGACCAGGGTTTGAAATGATCCCGCGCCAACGGCCGTGTCGACGATATCGGCGGCGTGAGTGTTGACGACGGTCGCGGCGGCAATGGCTGCGGTCAAGCAGTAGCGTTTGAAAGTGTTCATGTTTCCGGTGCTCAATGTCTTTTGGTTAGATTCGAAATACGGTCCTTCGCTCTCGTGAACGAAGGGACTGGCCCAGTCGTGTACGTATTCGTGGACATGGAGCAAACGGATGCAAGATTTTGAAATCTTTTCTTGGAAACTCGTTTTCTCATCCGTGCAGATGCAATTTGCAAACGAAAGACGGACTTAAAACGGATAACCGACAATAGGATCGCCAATCGAGCCTTCGGCGGATGGGGTTTGCACCGACGGGTGCGCCGCCTTGCTCCAATTATCGTGAAAAAACCGAGGCATGATCGGCCGATGCATGGTCATCAAACTGCCTCGCCGCGTCTTCGCCCCAAGCCTCCTTACCGATGAGCCCCCCCTTCGATGAACACTTCAATCGAACTGCGTTTGCTCGGATCGGCTGAACTCGATTCAAAAACGCTGAATTCACTTACTGGAACGTCGCACTAGCAATCGCGAAGAAGCCCGCCCAAACGGTTGCGTCCTTCTTGACGAGTGATACAGGCTGCCTCATCGCTACTGTATGGGACGTCCCATGAAGACGCACGATTGTCGGCGCCCCCAAGTAATCCATTTCGTTGGCAGACATCCTTTTTGAATCTAGAGAGGCCAAAACGTTGGGCTCAGTGTCCTAGATTCGGCTACCTTCTTTAAGGAAGCAAAGCAACTTCGATAAGAAGCGAATCAATGCGTCTGGCACGAATGGCACAGTCATTGACATATCTACTTTGTTTCAAACAAGTTGTCTCCAGCAGCGAGTCTTGCTCGTAGGACCTCGCGGGGTTGCATCAT
>NZ_JACHXU010000023.1 GCF_014192335.1 Aporhodopirellula rubra
CTTCTAGTGAGCAGCAAGCGTCTTCCTTGGGTACGGCACATTCTTTAGGGCGATGTGTCGGAAGGTTCTACCGATCGATCAAGATCGGGCCTAAAGCGAACCGCTCCGCATCAGGTTGGTTTAGTGCTTCGTACCTCGGGTAGTTCTGTTCCTTGGCGGTTTGAGCAGTGGCGACAGCGGCCTCCCGGGGGTAAATGATGTGCGATTGACAGTAATGGACGATGGGTGAGTTTGAGCAAAGAGGGGCAAGAAGGGGCCAGCAGGTCCGATTCGCTATCACGACGTCACGCCATCAGTTACGCGATACTGGCTTTCTCGCCCGTCGCGATCTCGATACCGTGGTTGACGAACCACGCACGGATGGTGTTTTTGGTTTTGTTGATCCGTTGGTCGAGTGTTTTGCGGTACTTCACGAGGGATCGAAATTCACGGTGCTCGAGCGTGGGGACGTGAACCGGCTTGAGTTCCCCCATGGCGGCCAAGCGACCGAGTTTGAGTGCATCGTCACGATCGGTTTTTCGCTTGACTTTGGACCACGCCCAGGCTTCTTCATTGGTGCTGCAAACGAGGGTGCTGAAGCCAAACTGCTGGGCCACATCGTTGATCCATCCCGAAGGGCCGCACGCCTCCATGACGACCAGGTCAGCACGCTGGCTTTCGAAAAGCGTATTGAAGCAGTCGCGTGTGGTCGGCGTGGTGAGGAACTGAGTCCTTCGGGTTTGAGAATCAAAAAGGCAGGCAGCCGAGTTGAATTTGCCGAGGTCAAGTGCGAGAATCTTCATTGAGTTGAATCCTTGTGTTTGTTGGGTGGAGTAAATGTGACAAGCAGCCCCAGGCTGCCCAGATCACGGGTCCGAGTCGCCAGTCATTGTTGACAAATGACTCCCACCCTTCAAACCTCGGACTTACATGGATTCTTTACCCAATTGGGAGGCCGTGATATTGACGTCTCGACTTCTTGGATCGCGCGGTGAGGAATTGGCATTTGACATTTCTGGACCCGAACTGGTAGCGTCAGAACCGGATCTCTTTGCATGGCAACTTTCTGTTGCGGTGCGAATGCCTTCTTCCGTTGCATCACTTACTCAGGACATCTGTTCCACGTTCTACGGGGAGCTACCTGATATCGCTCCGTTGACGCGTTTGCTGGATAGAGTGCCGTCCGCGCGTTTCGTCATTGACGAACAGAGCTTTGAGCTTCAGATCCTTGAACATCAGATAAATTCTGGGCCTGTTTCCGGCTTTGTCGTGAACTGCCGCTATTACTCAAACAACGCTGGGCATGATGCAAACTGGGACTCAGGTGTTGTTGATCAGCTATTGATTGATCCATGTCCCAATGCAGCCAGTGTTCGGTTTGCTTTTGTAGTCGAGTTCGATGCGTTACAATCTTTCCATCGTGAACTCGCGGCCGACCTTAGTGCCGGTGCAATCAAGGATGGATCACCAGGAACTACACCTTGAAGCTTGAACCCGTGTTTTGTGTGATTTTGTTAGGTTGGTTATCGCCTTCAGATTGCTTTTGATTCGAGTGGCGCGCGAAGAGAGCAGGCGAGCGGAGCCAGTTTTGGAATGCTCGTAAGCGATTTGTAGAAAGGATGGGCGTACCCGACATATCGCTTGTTAGGTTCACCAACAGGGTCTTACTGGCACTGCAAATCGCAATGCCAGCATGCCACTAATGCCTACATCAAGAGTCGGACAGGACCAAGATCTCCATCGGGGACAATGCCACCAATCCGCAGACGGCCTCCGCGACCCATCCATGTAGTCGTATTATCCCGCCAGCAGTGTGAACAGTCAAACAAATCATTTCGTCTCAACTTCTCGACAACAGTTCCTCCCAGGCCTCCTCTTCGTACGCGAAGTACGAAAGATCTCCATGGCATGCACGCGGAGCGGGGCTTGGGGCCGAGTCTAAAATGAACAACTTTACTTGCCCCTACCGGTGACGCCGGGCGTTATCCGATTCGAAACATTGACGACAGGGAAATCCAAAAATGCGGTTTCTAATTGCGGCATCACTCATCACTATTGCTACGGCAAATGCATGTGGCCAAGAGAGCCCGCTCGCCGAGTTGACGGTAACATCAACCCGTTTGAGCTGTCCGTCCGGATTCGCGGAGGTCACCTTCGCATACAGACGTGGCAAAGCCGATAGCGACAAGTTGCAAGTCGATTTCATCGTCATCCAGACGTCACCGCACTCCCAGTTCAAGACAACCGTTCACTTGAGCAGCAAAGTCGACGACGTCACCCCTCCCGCCTACATCGCCCTCCCTGAATGGGCGGTCGACCTACCTCATGATCATCAAATACACGCTGTCACCGCTGGCCGCTACCACACAGTCGATTCTGATGTAACGCTTGGAGAAGTCCGAAGATGGCTCGACCAGCGTGAGGTAGAGGTGACGATCAGGTCGCTCCTGGAATACAGAACAAAATCGCGAGCTGCGAAGCATAACACCGGCGAATAATCATCCGCTGCACCCGTGCGATGAAGTCGGGCGTATCCAAATGGTCAATTTTTCATCGCCCCCGAGTGATAAGTGACGTTACCGGATAATCATGAAACGAGGACTTCCAACAATCGCCTATTCGATCTGCATGCATAATTCGTCCGATGGTCCTTCCTATTGTGCCTACAGCGAGGCCGATAGCCTCGAAATGTCGATGGATAACGAATAGCAAATCAATACGATCGGCGCTGCGCCGCCCTCGCTAACGGCAAGCATCACGAAAACTGCGGACGTGTCGTCGATGGGTGCCCTGGATGCGGCCAGCTATCCGGCACCGAACAGCGATTATGATTCGTTGCATGAAAATTGTGTGTCTTGGGCTTTTGCCAATCCGTGGGATGACGCCGAATCGATTATTCGAAATGGGCGTAACGTTTGGGTGTGCGTCGAGTCGCTTGATGAGCTTGAACGGGTCCTCTACTTCCGAGGCTTGACTTGCGAGAACACGAGCTTCGCGTTTCAGATTACCAGTGGCACCACCGTCCATGATGCTGCGTCGTTCGCGTCGCCAATCGTAGCCCGCCTGGTTGAATGTGGACTGCCAGGCGCACAAGTCCTTGCACGTGGCTCATTCGCTCACATGAACCTGCTAGAATATGGCGTCTTGACATTCATTAATGGGCTGCTGTTACTTGACGCTACTTTCGCTTCCATCATGGAATTGCTAACTCAAGTTACTTCGCATTTCGAAAAAGACGGGTCATAAAGCACACATCCGGAACGGTGGGCCGCGCGGTTCCGGAATTCCACTTTGGTTAGCCGCGGTCCAGTGATCTCAGACGTTTGTCTTACAATCCACAATAGGGATCGACCACCATGCTACGATGCACCTTGATCGCAACTATTGCTATTGCGGCGTTGGGGACAGCCCGACATGCAACCGCAGAAGACGTGCTCTTTGAAGATAGTTTTAGCGGCACTCTCTCAACTAAGTGGCAGGCTGTCGGGTTGACAGAAGACGACTACCGAATCCGCGACGGTGGATTGGAGATGCGTGTTCAACCAGGCAGACGTACTCGCGACACTCCGATGCTAATGGTCTTGCTACCCTTCAATACATCGGAGACTGTGACAGCGTCCGTAGAGGTGACACCACTGGATCGATTCACGGAACCGGACGAATCTGCAGGACTCTTCCTGACGGATGCTGACAGCCGAGAATTTGGCGCGGAAAAGAGGAACATGAACGGGCATCTTGTGTTCTCGCCGGGAAATGTAGAATTCATTGGGGAAAAAGGAGACGAAGGAGATCCGCAGCAATATGCGTTGAAGTTCTGGCCCGCGAATGAGGTCTACGGTCCACTACGGATCATCGTTCGAGGGCACTATGGCCACTTCCAGGTTGGCCCATCCCCGGCGGGTAAGTACTTGAACTTCTTCCACTCAGCGCTCCGCAAAAACGAACCGAAACGCGGTTTCTGTCTTTCTGCATCCGGTGCCCCATCCGACCGCGAACACTGGGTGCGATTCGACAATTTCCGCGTAACTCGCAATTGAGACGAATGATAGGATGCAAGGGAGCGATGGTGGTGCGGTTTCGTTTTGGATCGAAGCCAATTCCGCCGCCCCCACCGATCACAAACGTTATCCTTACTAGAATCCAACACCGCCAATACTGCTTGCTGCCTCAGAGATTGCAAAGCCACCATGAAGTCCACCGGGGATCACGATGAGCGTATCGCGAACATGACGTTCGCCTCTGTTTACCCGCACTATGTTGCGAAGGTTGAGAAGAAGGGTCGAACCGTAGAAGAGCTGCAACAAGTCATTTCATGGCTGACGGGTTTCAAAGCGAACGATGTCCAACGTCTGATTAAGAACGAGGCTACGTTCGAACAATTCTTTGCCGCCGCCACGCTCAACCCGAACGCAAGCCTGATCACTGGCTCAATTTGTGGCTATCGAATCGAAGAAATTGAGACACCGTTGACCAAACAAGTCAGATATTTGGACAAGTTGGTGGACGAATTGGCCAAAGGACGCAAAATGGAAAAGATTTTGCGGTCTCCCTAGTCCGAAAACTGCGGATTTACTGACCAAACGCACACTAGCTATACGTTGGGCAGGTGAATTTGAATGCCTTACGGGTGCTGAATGACCAATTTCATTTGTCTTGATCATTCCGGTGCAGCGGCTTGCACTTTTTTCGCTGGGTTGGCGCAGACGGTTATCGCAGTCGAGCGATTCGGAGATGCTGTTCTTTCGCGATATGATCGTCGGTTACGTTGAGTCGGAGCGGTAGGTTGCGTTGGCGGACGTTGGATTATGTTGGGTTATTAAGTAGGCGAGAGGTTGTTGGTGCGCGGTGATTGGGAAAGCGAAATTGGCGGATGGGTTGGCGCAGGGTTGTTGCGGGCTGAGGCTCTCAGACCGTGGTGGTGGGGACTGACCGAAGGGCCTCGGTCAGCTACGGGGAGTCTTGGTTTATGGGGTGGGTTGTTGCGGGCTGAGGCTCTCAGACCGTGGTGGTGGGAACTGACCGAAGGGCCTCGGTCAGCTACGGGGAGTCTTGGTTTATGAGGTGGGTTGTTGCGGGCTGAGGTTCTTGGACCGTGGTGGTGGGGACTGACCGAGAGGCCTCGGTCAGCTACGGGGAGTGTTGGATTGTGGGGTGGGTTGTTGCGGACTGAGGATCTTGGACCGTGGTGGTGGGGACTGACCGAAGGGCCTCGGTCAGCTACGGGGAGTGTTGGATTGTGGGGTGGGTTGTTGCGGGCTGTGGTTCTTGGACCGTGGTCGTGGGGACTGACCGAGGGGCCTCGGTCAGCTACGGGGAGTGTGAGGTGGCTTGGGTTTTGGGCGTGGAGAAGTTCGCAGTTGCTTTATTGGTAGCCGATTTGCGTCTCGAAGCCAGCAGCCCCCCGTAAGTACACCATAGGGGCGTACTGCACGCGTCGCGACCGAGAACGTTTGCCCCGCGGTTACGTCGTACGCACCGAAGCTTGTATCTTTCGCGTTCTGCCTGACGGGTAAGCAAAGGACGGGCGCAGGTGTATCATCTGCTGGCCCTAGCGAATGTCATTCGGTCACAGCAGTCAGAGAAGAGCGTCACTCGAGACACGGTGCTGTTTGTCTGATTTCATAATGGAAGAGATTTCAATTGGATTATCGACACCTCATGTTTTTGCACCTGGCGACGGTTGTTCCTTGTGTTTTCTTGGGCGCGATTGTCTTCGTGATAAAAAAAGGAACCCTCGTTCATAGGCGTATTGGTCGTATCTACATGATTTTGATGATGGCGACTGCGACAACAACCTTGTTCATGCCGGCGGTGGTCGGCCCTCGATTGCTAGACCATTTCGGGTTCATTCATCTGTTTAGCGTACTAACACTTTTCTCCGTCCCACGAGCCTATTTTGCCATTCGACGTGGGGATACGCGAACACATCAAATCTCGATGATCAGCCTGTATGCCGGAGCAATCGTCATCGCCGGCGCGTTTACATTCATGCCAGGCCGCTATTTGCACAGTCTCATTTTTGGCATGTCGGCCCTCGGCTACTGAGCTTTCTGGGCAATTCCCTGCAATAATGAAAAACTCAGAGTCGAGTTCAATTGCGCGTGAAAGCAGACCGAAACTAGGTGACGCCCTGACCAGACCCGCTGTTCTGTACCGGCCACAGTGAATAGATCATCAATTCATCTGGCCGGGAGGGTCTCGTCAGATGACGCGAATTCTCAACCGAAGAACTTTTGTGGGTACCGCGAACGCTCAATGAACACGATCGTCTCACCATCGCACTTTTTTCGGGCGTGTACCAAGCCGCGTACCAGGCCGCTGACCACGTTCAGCGAGCCGTCTCCTGCTACGGCTGATCCCATTGGATGTCGGTGCGGGCATGCAGCCGCTTGCTGACTTGGGTGTTGCCGCCGGTGAGTGTTTCGAACCTGCGAATGACCTCGTCAACGGGAATTTGCTGAGCTTCGTGCACGAGTGCGGGAGTGATGCCGGGGATAACGACGGTGGTGAGAGAGCCTTGGTGCGCGGCGGCGACTTTCGGTTCCAACCGTTCTCGCTCGCCGTCGCTGCCGACCAAGAGCAACAACCGTTGACGTCCGCCACATTGCAACAGACCGGGGATCGCGACTTTGAGTGCAGACTCGATCGTCGTCTGCTCGTTCCATCGGTTGCGTTGGCCGCCCGTGGGCGTGAAAGTTTGCGTTTCCATCGTTGCCGGGGCTGGTGTCGTCATGTAGTGCGCGGTGACCTTCACGGTGTCCGATGTCGCCTTCGTACTTGAATCAGGCTGTCCCAACGACGCGGTTACGTTGGTCACATTCACATCGGTCTTGTTAAGCAAGTTGTTGCATGTTGTCGAGGCGGAAACGTCCGTTACGCGTCGATGTTGATCGATGATGTCTTCGACCATGGGAAGGCACAGCGATACGAGTTCGCTCGCCATCGTTTTGACATCCCATGCTGCATCGGGTTTTCGCACGGGAGCGATAAGCCACCGCTGCGCCGACTCGTTGTGGAGGTGGTCGAGGACCTGAGTGAACCGGAGCTGGATTTCCTGCGGCATCTCAGTCCATGGGTTCTCGGTGTCACGGTTGTCACCAGGAACGCATCGGACGGCGCGAGCGATCCCGATTGCGGCTTCGGACAATTGAGTGTGCAGGGTCTCGAGTTGTTTCGTCAACCGCGAGTACGATTGGCTGGTCAATTGCAGGGCGATCGCCATCAAACGCGTAAGCGCCATCCGCTCGGCAGCTTCGAGGCGATTGACCATTTCTTCATCGCTCGCGCCAATACTCGTTCCGATATCCGACACGCTCGACTGCGACTGTTCAGCCAGCACACGTGACGTTTCGCGCGTTTCGACAATCAGCTTTTCGATCGCCTGAACGGCGGACGTGATATCGATGCGTCCGTCTTGCAGGCGAACGACCAACTCGCGTCGCAGCGAAACGACCTGCGCGGCGACGCTGCGTTGCAACTGCGTAGCAATATCGGCATCGTCGAGGCTGCCGAGGATCACCATTTCAATTGTTTCGCATTGACCGATCGCTTCGGCACTGAGCGGGGCCAGCAAGGCCGCCAACTGATCGACGATCGCGGCTTCATTTTCGCCGAACAAACCGCGGATTTGTCCGATCATCAATTGCGGATTGATATCGCATCGTTTGCGGAGCCGTTCGGCGAGCGGTCCCGCGATATCACGTGATTCGGCGGGGCGTCCGAGCCAACGCAACAAGAGATGACGTGCCGCGGCGGGAGCGAGCAAGTTTTCTTCTAACGCTCGAACGCATTTCAATCGTGTCACGCCGACACTGCGGATCATTGGTTTTGCCAAACCGACGGCATCGGCAGCGTCGCAGCGTCGAGCGGACGCCAAGAGTTCTCCGGCACCGGTCGCGTCTGCCCATAGGTAGTCGACGATTGTCGCGGATGCGGACGGTGAGTCCGGCGACGCATGATCGCCATCGAGAATCAGGTAGGCATCGCGGAGCGGGTTGCGAACGGCGGGGACTCCAGGCCAGTTGACACCGTTGTCACCAGGGTAACTGTTACCGGGGGTGACGTAATGACGAATTTCGGAGACCGCAGCGTGCGTGTCGTGCAGAGAAACGTTTTGATGCGGGTTTCCCTTCATGCACACCGATGACAACAGCGGCAAAACGGGTGCGTGCTCCATTCCGGCTTCATCGAGGAGCGTGCGGAGTCGCGGTGCGAGATCTAAGATCATCCCGCTCGCGGTCCCTCCGGAAATGGAGCCCACAATGTAGATGGAGGGTACACGTTCTCCACAAACGGCCGCGAGATGGTCGATCGCTTCACGAAGCCCGGCGTCAATCTTCTCAGCGTGATCGACCATCGCGAGCCGTCCCAATGGGCGCATGCCTTCGGTCGCAGCACTTCGCGGAACGTTGTAGATCCACCGGCGTGAGACGTTTCGCAGATGTTCGGTTGGGCGGGCGCGGTATTCCGACGCCGAACGCAATGGTGTGTGCAGAATCGTCGCGGGTGGGATTCGGTCGGACGCTTCGGTCAATCGAGCCGCATGGATCGTATGCATGTCGGTATCGATCAACACGGAATGCAAATCCAGCGGACATGCCGAGTGCAGCGTCGCGACGCGTCCACGGAGTTCGTGCAAACACTCCGCGCCGACACCACCAATGGCGACCAACAACGCATGTCCGGTAACACGGCTACGGAGCTGCTCGCTGTCGGCGTTGATGCTCGGCAAGTCCTCGACCGCAACTTCCTCAGCGACAGGTCCCGTGGTGACTCGTTGGACGGTGGTATCTTGACGTTGGCGAGGCGTTTTCAGGGCGTCGACGAATTCCTGACAACTGTCGAAGCGACGATCCGGATCTTTTTCGAGCGCCCGTGCCACGGCCACGCGATCTGCGGGCGGAAGCGGCTCGAGATTCGGCGCCGCGTGAACGTGCTGGGTCGCGAGTTGCGCGATCGTACGTCCGGAAAAGGGACGCGTTCCGGTCAACAGTTCCTGGTACATCACGGCGAGTGAGTACTGGTCACTGTTCATACTTGGCCGTCCGTCGAAGACCTCCGGCGGAGCGTAAATTGGTGTCAAACCGCCGACGATCGAGTTGTCAGTTTCTCGCAGATCCTTGAGCAACCCGAAGTCACCGACTTTGACGTGCCCGCCCACCATCAGGAGGTTACCGGGCTTCACGTCGAGATGCTGCAGTTGGTAACTCTTGTGCAAATAGTCCAACGCATCAGCGGCGTCATGCAAGTACGACAGTAACGCCGCACGCGGGATTCCACAGGAGCCACGATCGATGTGCCGCTTGAGAACATCTTCGAGCGATCCGTCAGCGAGTTCGGTGACGATCACCAATTGATCGTCCACGACGCCGAAACGTTCGAGCGTCAACAAGAACGGGTGATGAACCCCTTTGATTCGCTCGAGCGATTTGAGTTCGCGGGAACCACGATTCGCATGGGTGGCTCCAAAGACGATCTTTACCGCCTTTTTCAAACCACCGGGTGCGTTGGCCCGCCAGACTTCGCCGAACCCGCCTTCCCCGATTTTCTGCTCGAGGGTATAGCCGGAGATCGGCTCATACCCCGGCGCGATTTTGCGAACGCTTTGAACAGTCATGGGAACGAATTGGGAATTGGGTTAACGAAAAATATTGGAGGGCGAAGCAGGGCAATGGTTCGGCAACGGTCACACGACACGTCGCTTGGATAAACAAAAGCAATTCCGAAGAACGATCTTGCTGACGTCGCCAGACTTCACGGTTTGAATCATGGGAGATTCAACGATAGTGTACGAGCGCGTTATCATTCGAAATGCTTTACAGGGCGCTGAAGTAGTTACGACAGGCTTGATCGAGATACTCCGGTCGCAACGTCAACGGTAGATTGCGATAGCGACAGAAGTTCGCGACTTGCGTCAACAGGTCTCGTGGATGGCAGCGTCGTGGCGGCCGTTTTTTCGATTGGTAGAACGCGAGGAGATGCTCGGACGCCTCGGGTGTGTCAGGAAAGCCCATTTGCGATGCGACCGTTTTCATGAGCACGCGGAACTCCGCAGGTGTCGGATCATCAACAAAGATTTTGTACGGCACGCGCCGCAAGAACGCTTCGTCGACTAAGTCGTCGGGATTCAAGTTGGTCGAAAAGATGATCAACTGTTCGAACGGAATCTGAATTTTCTTACCCGTTGGCAACGTCAGGTAGTCGCATCGATTCTCCAGCGGCACGATCCATCGATTGAGCAACTCCTCCGGTGCGATCCGTTGACGACCAAAGTCATCGATCAGGAGGCAACCGCAATTGCTCTTCATTTGCAGCGGTGCTTCGCACATGTTCGATCGTGCGTCGTGACGAACCTCGAGGTTGTCCATCACCAGTTCACCACCGACGACGACACTCGGTCGCTGGATCCGCACCCACCGTTTATCCCATTCTTGGGAATTCAACATGCTGCCGTCGCCCTCGGGAATCGGGGCTTCGCGGTGGAACGCGTCATCCTTTAGTTTGATCAGGTTGCCGTCGTCCAGGATCGCATGGGGGATCCAGATTTCTTGACCAAGACACCGCGTCAAGCTGCGGGCGATGGTCGTCTTTCCGTTTCCGGGAGGTCCGAATAGGAACAAGCCGGTGTTACTATTGATTGCGGGGCCGAGCTGATCGAGCAGTTCGTCTTGGTAGGAGATTCGCGACAGTGAATCGCGAAGTTGATCGCGGTCGATCGGATCCACGCCCGCCGCTTGAGCCTCCACGCTCAACGTGTAATCACTCAAAGGAACGGGAGCCGGACCGACATAACTGCACTGCGAGAAGTGCTGTTGGGCTCGCTTTTGCCCGAGTTCGGTCAGCGAGTAGTAGTAATCGTTAAATGCCGCCGGTCGCACGTGAGCGACAAATTTGCGAACGCGAAGTGCGTCGACGATGGGCTCGACAATCCGAAACGGCAAACCCAATCGTGTTGCCACGTTACGGCCGCTGATGGTACCGGTTTGATGAATCATCTTGACCAGCAACGCTTCGACGAACGTGATCGACAGCCCGAGTTCGTTGAGGCTACGTGGTTCGGCGGGCCAGAACGTGTCGTCCGTCAATAGTCCGCCAAGCGCCGACGATTCGAAGCTATGGGTATCGGTCATCAATGCGGTCATCGGTCTTCAACTCGTCCAATGTGGCTAGCAGAATTGCGTATGACGAAAGCGGTAATTCGCCCACAACGGTGTGAACGGACTTTCATCCACGCAAACGTAGCTCACGTTTTGCCGCAATCGATCGAACGAGTTGCAAGCGGCCTAATCTCTCAAAAAACACGCCGCAATCACGCAAGCGGCCGTCTCAACTCGCAGAATCCGTTTCCCCAAATCAACCGCCACCATCCCGACATCCCGACACGCGGATAGTTCATCGTCGGTCAATCCGCCTTCGGGACCGATGGTGCACTGCAACGATCGAAACTGCGTTTGGGCGGCAAATTCCGCAACGATCTCATTCATCGTGCCACCACCGGGCATCGCGACGAGTCGTCGATCTGGAACAAGCGAATCGCGGTCGGTCGACTCTGCCGTGTGATTAGCCCCAGAGTTTGCCGGTTGTGACGATTGCGCGTTCGGCGGGAGCGAAATCCATTTGGCAAATCGCATGACGGGCGCGATCGACATCAACCGGTTTCGGCCGGACTGTTTGCACGCTTCGATCACGATGCGATCCAGTTTGCCTAGAAATGCATCGGCGGGCGGGCGTTGTGTTCGCTCGAACACGAGTGGTTGAATGCGAGTGACGCCGAGTTCCGTCAAGCGTTCGATCATCTCCTTCGCGCGATCCGGTTTGGGCAATCCGATCGCGAGTTCCAATTCGACGGTGGGCTCGCGGTCGACAAACGCGGGTGTTTCACACTGACAAACGCATTGTCGCCGATCCACGGACGTCACCCTCGCCGCCGATTGGTTGCCCTTGCCGTCGAAGAGTTCGATTTCGTCGTCGACGCGAACCCGCATGACACGTGCCGCGTGCATTGCCTCTTCGTCGGGTAACTCCACCATCGGCTGCTGAATCATCAGGTCGGGGGTGTAGTAGCGTCGCGTCATCAGAAAATCGCTCAGATTGTTTCAAGTTCGATGCGGTCGCGACGTCGGAACCACCGTTGTATCCGGCAATCGAGTGCGAGTCCGCAAATGTGTTGCATCGGGCAGAGTTTAACGCCTCGAACGCTTCGCTCGCAGTGCCCGTCGGCAGTTGGTCGATTCATAGATGAAACGGTCTTCCGCCGAAATGTGCGAAATTTCGGCAACACGCTTTTTTGAGGCCAACACCAGTGACCTACTCCCCACGATTTGTCTCACCAAAACGCGACGCCCGGCGAGCACCGGCTGAGATCATTGACGACGGCTACCATTCGTCGCCGTCGGCTACCGTGCAACCGTTACCGCCGGAAGTTCTGCAGCATTGGGGATTGATCGGTAGCCCGTTCGCTCCTGATCGTGCTCTCGATACCCCACTGGGTGTCACTGATTTCTATTTCCGCAGCAGCGCCCACGCGTCGGCATGCTCGTGGTTGCAGAGTCTCGTCATCGGTCCCGGTTCGCTCGCCGTGGTTACCGCATCGAAGGGAGCGGGCGCAACGACATGGTTGCGTCAGCTCGCAGCAACCTCGGGGCTGGGCGGTACCGCGCTCGAAACCGCCGTCGCGAGATGGGAAAACGAGTCTCTCGAACATCTCACAAACACTCTCTTCCGTCTCGCAGGAGACATCGAATCAAAAGCAAATGTCAAAACGCTGTGGCTGATCCACGCAACGACCGGCACCCAATCGACTCCCGTTGCCAACATCAATCGCCTTGCACTGTTAGCAGGTTGGCATGCGGCTAGGGCTGAGCGATTGCAGAATGTCCACATGGTCGTCGTGACCAGAGGCAAGCGTTCACTCAGTGGCGTTCGCGTTTTTCAAACGTCGCCAGAACTCCGTATGCCGACACATCACCTTTCGCGTCCGCATGGCAGCGAACTGCGGCGATGCGTGAACGCAGCGATGCACCACGCCGGAGGGACTCGCCCCGCATTCACTGTTTCGGCCGTCACCCATCTGGCCGAATCCAGTGGCGGTTCGATTCGCCGGCTCGGCGCACTCGTCCACACGGCGCTCGTCCATGGCCAGATCGCGGGGATTCGGCAGATCACTCGGGCTGATTTGTCGGCGCCCCTGATCAACCACGCGGCCACGGTCGACGAGTCCTGTTCCCGAGCGGCGTGATTCACCAGAGTCTCTGAGTGATGCCGTTCCCTCTCAGAATTGCGTTCGCCGGCGATCATTTCGAATTTGACGCCAAATCGAATGCATGCTCAGGCGTTTAAGCAATGACCTTTTCGATGACGTTGCCGTGAACGTTCGTCAGCCGAAAGTCGAATCCCTGGTGCCTGTACGTCAATCGTTTGTGATTGATTCCCATTAGGTGCAGCACCGTTGCGTGGAAATCGTGAACATGAAACGGGTCGATCGACGCGGTAAAACCAAAGTCATCCGTTTCGCCGTAGCTCGTGCCCGCGTTGACGCCACCACCGGCCATCCATAACGCGCCGCTCTTGGTGTGATGATCGCGTCCGCTGCCGCCCTGAGACATCGGCGTACGTCCGAACTCACCTCCCCAGATCACCAAGGTCTCATCGAGCATGCCGCGTTGTTTCAAATCCTTTAGCAAAGCCGCGCAGCCCTGGTCGACTTCCTTCGCGCGACTCTTGACGCCTTTGACGACCCCGCTATGGTGATCCCAGCCGGTGTGATACAACTGAATGAACCGCACGCCACCCTCGGCCATTCGGCGTGCCATTAAACAGTTCGACGCAAAACTGCCGCCGGGCTTTTCGTCAACGCCGTAGAGCTCGCGAGTTGCCGCGGTTTCCGATGTAAAGTCCGCGAGCCCCGGAACGCTGGTCTGCATCTGAAAGGCGAGTTCGTATTGATCGATTCTCGTCAGAATTTCTTCGTCGATAGAACGGTCATACTGCAAACGGTTCAGCGTCTCGATCGACGCGATTGATCTCTCCTGCGTCGCTCGGTCGATGCCTGATGGCGACTTCAAATAGTTCAGCGGCTGTTCGCTGCTGTAAAATTCAACACCTTGATGTTTACCGGGCAAAAAACCGTTATGCCACGCGGTCGTCGGGATCGGTTGGCCGCCGGGTCCGCTGCGCATGACGACGAAATCCGGCAGATCGGCCGCCTCTGAGCCGAGCCCATAAGACAGCCATGATCCCATGCTGGGTCGCCCCGCGATCCCAAATCCCGTGTTCATGAAAGTGTGGGCAGGATCATGATTTACTTGATCGGTTTGCAAAGTGCGGACCACGCAAAGGTCATCGGCAACCTCTTGGAGATGCGGGAAAACGTCTGAGATTGATTGCTCCGATTGACCACACTTTTTGAATTTGATCTCTGTGCCGAAACACTTCAACGCCTCGTACTGCAGGAACGCGAGCTTGACGCCTTCGGTCAGCGACTTCGGAATTGGCTTGCCGTTGAGTTCGCGGAGCATCGGCTTGTCGTCGAACGTTTCGAACTGACTCGGACCGCCGGACATGTACAAATAGATCACCCGCTTTGCCTTTGGCGGATGGTTGGGAAATTGCGTCTGCGCGGCAGATGCAGTTTCGCGGCGCAGCATGCTGCTCAGTGCGGCGGCACCGATACCAGAGGCGGCACGCGAAAAGAAATGACGACGCGTCGTGTTCAACATCGATGTGACGACCGGAGACGGCTTCATGAGTGAATCTTTCATAGCGTTACGACCGGTTCAGGAATTCGTGCAGATTCAAAATGACGCGAGTCACCACTGTCCAAGCAGCCAATTCCGCAGGAGCGATCTTTTCCGAACAAGGTGCTTGGCCGATCGAAATCAACGCGTCGGCGTCTTCGGGGGTCTCGCGATACACGTCTCGCTGCAAATCGAGAAGCTCTTTCAGCACCCGCCGCTCCTCGTTGCGGATCGGTCGCTGGAGAGCCAACTGAAACGCAAGATCCAATTTCTCGTTGTCATCTGCATCCACGTCCGCTCCGGTCTCTTCGATTACCCGCGTCGCGAACACGCGTGAGGCTTCCACAAAGATCGGATCATTGAGCAACGCCAACGCTTGTCCCGGCGTGTTCGTGATGTTTCGCTTTGCCGTGCATTCCTGACGCGTGGGTGCATCGAACGCCAACATCGTGGGATGGATGTTCTGCCGTTTCCAAAATGTGTAGAGGCTGCGTGAGTACTGAATGCGTCGCGGACTCGTTGCCCACAGAAGATGACGACTACCGAACATCACCTTGTCCGACGTGGTCCAGTACGGACTCGGCTGGTATGGATATACGCTTCGCGTTGGCACCTCATCGGTGATCCTCAGCAGTCCCGCGGTTTGCAGTGCCGCGTCTCGTATCGTTTCGGCGGGCAACCGGAACCGGTGCTGTCTCGCGTGCAGTCGGTTCTCCGGATCGATTTGCAACTGCGTCTCACTCGCCATGGAACTGAGCCGATAGGCTCGCGTTGATGTGAGTAACCGGATCATGTGGTTTCGATCCCAGCCGCTGTCTCGAAACTCACATGCGAGCCAGTCCAGCAACGCGAGATTGGACGGCCATTCGCCCTGCGTTCCGGAATCATCGAGCGTGTCGCTGATGCCACGTCCAAAGAATTGGTGCCACAGGCGGTTTACATAAACACGCGCGGTCAGTGGATTTCGTTCGTCGAAGAGCCACTCGGCCAAATCGAGTCGGCTCGGATTCGCGGACTCAATCGGGTTGCCTAAAAATTCAGGAACGGCAGGCGACACAAACGGTCCGGTTTGATCCTGGTAGTCGCCGCGGTTGAGCAAACGTGTCTTTTTGCGTTTGGGCGATTGCTTGGATACCAAGACCGGCATTGCCTGCGACCTCAACCGGCCCAGACGTGTTTCCAACCGGCGGAGCTTTTTCATGCGTTTGGGTTGTGAGTGTTCGCGGTAGACATCCTCAACGATTTCTTGTTGCAACGCGTCACGATCTTCCGTCAAGGTCTTCAAAGCGGATGCGACATATTCGAATCGCCGTTCGTACAGCTGGCGGTTAACGGGGCGCTGCCACCATTTGCGAATCGCGGTTTCACCCAACTCGAGCGAGGCGACCTTGTCGGCGCGAAGTTCCAAACCACTGTTGCCCCACATCACGCGTCCGCCACACTGCATCCACGCCATCCCTACGGCCTCGAACGCTTGACCGCTCACCGAGGGAATCATTTCGTTGAAGGGGACACGCAATCGAACCCAACCCGATTCTTCAGGCAGTTCACCCATTCGCTTCACACGCGTTGGTTCGCTCCACGGGTGCGATGCGTCAAGGGTTCCGGAGGTATCGCTGCCCCAGTAGTAAGTTTCGTAGTTCGCCGCCTTCCAACCCAATCGGCCATAGTCGCCGTGTGAGATTTGGATGCCCAACATTTCCGGTCGGGAGTTTTCGTCGATCCACACGTCGACGTACCAGGCGTCGCGCGCCGCGTCGGACTTGTAGGAACCGTGGTCGATGTAACCGGTCATGAATTCGGCCGCGTGATGACGTCGAAATTCGCCTTCAGCTGCGACGGTTTCGCGGACAGTCCGTTCGTCTTTGCGTGTCAGGTCAACGTCTCCTTCGAGCACGCGTAACGCCGTCATTGCACCGGGAACCCATACAAATTCTCCACGCGATTCTTTGTCGCGAAGACGTTTGAGAATCTGTTCTTCCCAGTTTGCGATTTCGTCGATCGGTTTGGCCGCGATCTTTCGCTGGAGCTGTTCGATTCCGGTTGCGAGTTGGTTGTCCTGTTTTGATCGATCCGTTTCTTCGTAAACGTAATGCAACGGTTCCCGACGATCGCCCGGTGCGTAAACACCGGCCTCCACAAGGTCATCAAAAAACGCCGCGAGACTGTAGTAGTCTTTCGCCAAGATAGGATCGAACTTGTGGTCGTGGCATTCGGCGCACCCGGTGGTAATCCCCAACCATACCGTTCCCATCGCTCGCACATGTTCACCTTTGAGCTTGTACAACTGCTCGGCCTCGATTGCTCCAGCTTCGCAATTCGTATTGACGATGCGGTTGTATCCCGAGGCGATCAAATCATCGTCAGTCGGATTCGGAAAAAGGTCGCCCGCCAGCTGTGCGATCGAAAATTGGTCGAAGGGCATGTTGTTGCCTATCGACTCGATCACCCAACGTCGGTAAGCCCCCGAATCGATCGGCTCGTCACTGACGAAACCGCTGGTGTCCGCCCACCGCACGAGGTCCAACCACCGGACCGCTTGGTGTTCAGCGAATGACACCTCGGACATCCATTCCTCGCGGAACTGCCTGAGATGTTCGACAGTTGGCTCCGATTCGAATCGTGCTACCTCATCAGCGGTCGGCGCCAAACCACGCAGGTCAAAACTCAGCCGACGAAGCAGTTCCCGTGGCGTCGCCTCCGATGCGGGAAACAACCCATTTTCCGCCCATCCGTGCTGCAAAAACGCGTCAACGGCATCCGGCAGCGCGTTCGTCGCAGGGCCAGGAACCGGCGGACGCCGAAGAGGTTTCCATGCCCAATGTTCTTGGTATTCGGCGCCCTGTTCGATCCATCGCGCAACAAGCTCGCGTTGCTCAGTCGACAACGTCTTTTCCGAATCAGGCGGCGGCATCGTCTCATCAGGATCATCACTCAAAATCCGTCGAATGAGCTCAGACTCTTCCGGATCTCCCGGAACGATCGCATCGAATTCGGTCGCACCTTCGAACGTATCGAGTCGCAATCCCGCTTCACGGTGCGCTTCATCGAAACCATGACAATAGAAACAGTTGTCGCTCAAGATCGGCCGAATGTCCCGATTGAACTCGACCCGCTGAGCGGACACGAGATGACATGGCGTTAGCGCAACGGTGAACACCGCGACAACGGGAAATCGATTCATAAGCAGGCGGGCCGCACTCGGATGGAACGAGCACGGTGATTCGAAGGAAGGTAGAGGCTTGCAAACAAAGCTAAACCCTACACGAAAATCTCGCAATCTGCTTGCCGCATTTCGGCCGATTTTAATGCATTTCAAACATCGTCAAATGCATAGACTTCCACCCCCGCAAACACCTCTACAGACGATCCGAAAACGGACTCGTCCTGAAGTCTATCGATGGCATCTGTGTCAAGGAGTCCGCAGAAGCACCAGCTGATTTTGGTGCCGATTTACCGATGCGGTAGTGCTCCTTGATTTCGCGATCCGAGAGTGCTCGCTCGTAGACGGCGACCTCATCGATCTGACCAATGAATGGTCGGTGACTGAGATCGGGATATAACTGACCGATCACCAAATTGAGGTTAGGACTCAGCTTGCTCGGGTCGCGATTCTCATCAACGATCCGTCCATCGACCAACATGCTGAGCGAATCGCCATTTTTGCGGAGCGTCCAGTGTTGCCACGTGCGAACCTTGTAGACGTCCTCTGACAACAAGTACGTCCCCGTCTTGTAGTCATTCGAGATGGGTGATCGATGAACAAAGCGAGTTCGGTTTGGTTTGAGATGCTGCAATGTTGACCAGTGCCGCGCACCGACCTCGAAAATCAAACCGTGATCGTACCCGTTATTTTTCGATGGGTTTGGCGATGTCAAACAGAATCCAGTGCCATGGTGGAAGCAAGTCGGCTTCATCCAAAGTTCGACCGTGTATTCATCTAATTCTTTCGAAGGCCACTGTTTCTCGGAAACAATCACTGACGAGTTATCCGACAAACCGAACTCCGCGACACGGTTGGACGCATATTGTCGCCAACGAACGTCGCCATGAATCACAGCATCGAAACCAGGAAGGTTGCCTTGGTTTGCGATTCGCTTCGGTGAATCAGCAATCGATTCCTCAAAACGCCAATAGATCACCGGATCGGCCTCAAGGATTGTGCTGACATACTCATCTGAAATTTTGAGCGGATCGAATCCCATACTGCGTGCGGACGCGAACTCGGTCGCCGAAGCGTTGTGGAATACGATCTCCATCTCGCCTTCGGAGTCGATGGTGAAACGCACCGCTTCGCCCTCGGCCAGTTCGATCGCGGACTCCTGTTCTCGCTCTTCGCCGGCTTCGACGATAACGCGACCTTTGAAGACATGCAGTTCCATCGATTGAAGGTTCATGACAATCCCCATTGACGCCCCATTTGCGGCGCGAACGGGTCCCATGGGTGTGTCGACGACAAAGTGCTGCGGGCTGCCGCCGGCGACTTCCGCGGTCAACGCGCCTGACTGCAACGAAAGCGCACCGTCGGGACGGATGAACGCACTGGCGGGTCCTTCGATTCGCACTCGATCGTTTCCGAACGGGCCGAAACCGAGCTCCGCGATTCCCTCGACAAGGCTCAACGTTTCGCCTAAACGCATGGATTGCCCCACCTTCGGAGTCGACATTCGGGACGGGAACCAAACGCAGGCCGTGGTCGAGACAAGGTACGACGTCGCACCGTCAGGGGACTCCACGGGAGTGGTACCTTCGGGTAGTACAGTTGACTCGCTCGCGTTAATCGTCGAGGCGGTTTTCCGCTGGGCAAGCGACCACGACAGCGCACCGATAGACAGATGAGAAAGGATCAATATTGCGGCACTAGTCGCAATCACCCAAGACGAGATGCCACGCCACTTGGTCGGATCCCGTCCGGCAGAATTGCCTCGATCAACGGTCGTTGACGCGTTTTCCGAATCGCTTATCGGCGTGCCTGCGTTGCCAGCCACTCCGGCGCAACTACCGGCTGGCCTTCTCATCGAAGGGGCGTCCTCGAGCGCAGACAATTGATCCAATAGCGAGGCAGCTTCTTCAGCTCCGCCCGGTGACAACACGAACGCATCAAGCCGCTCGCGTTCATCGTCCGATAGTTCGCCGTCCTGGGACGCGACGATCAACCGTCTGAGTTCAAATCGTTCATTCGGATCAAGAGTCATGACATGCTTTCCAACAGCCTCAATTCGACACAACGCATCAACGTACCGTGCACTCGACTGAGTTCACGATAGATCGAATGGATGGATCGGTTATTCGTTTTCGCGATCTCTTTCACGTCCACGCCTTCAAAATATCGCAGGTTGATGAGGTCGGCCTGCTCCGCCTCGAGTTCCTCAACACACTCTGAAAGTGCTTGACGACGGCTGTTCCACTGTTCCGAGATCGGCACCGCGGCATCGGCCAACGATTCGATCGCGGAATCGCTCAGTAATTTAATTTTGCGGCGCGCGTCTCGATGCTTCAACACCTCGAAGTACGCCATCCGACATGCCCACGCACCGAAATTGCCTTCACGGTCGTACTGACCAAATTTTTGCCACAGAATAAGACACGTGCGTTGGAACACCTCCTCAGTATCCTCGCGATTATTGAAAGCCAAAATTCGAATATACGACATCAACTGAGTCGTAATTGACGCCAGGAGACCGACAAATTCGTCTTGTGATTTATCTTCGTTGACAGGATTCACCTTATCCGATGGATTCATTTTCCACGCTTCTTTAGGAGGCCGGTCGGGCGGTCTGCTGACTCAAACGCGTTCCCATTTCTCGCCCTCGACAGTGGAAAGGCAGGAACCACCTGAAACGGCAGGATGCAGACGGAACAACTCCACCATGGCCTCAGCACCTAGACTCCCGGCAAGATCGCAATGTTTTGCGCAAAATCTCGAAATTTCCTGCGATTTTTCCGTGTGATGCACGGCATCGTCGTGCGACGAGCCTAGCACAAGACAACCGGCGCAGTGGCAAACCTCGGCCCGATCGCAAGTTTAGCGAACGCGTTTACAAAAAATGCCTACCGAGCCGACGTGTCGCCGCGAAGGCTGACTTACGAAATCGCCCTGACTTCGTACCCGGGTCGGTATTCGCGACTCAGGAACCGGTTTGCCAAATCCGCATGAGCGCCGACAAAACGTTCGTTCTTTGTGTCGTGCACGAGCGTCGGGCAGGATTTCAGTGTGCGAGCATCGACTCCAAACTTCGACAAGTGAGACGTCATGCCACCGACGAGATGATTCCATGCCGCGACCTCGGTATCCGCCATCAGTTGCTCCTGCGAGAATGAGCCACCTGCGCGAAACGCGACGTTAGCAAGGTTGCACCACCCGGTACTGAAGTGCCCGTTTTCGATAGGCGCATTCAACGTCGATGAATCTCGCGTTTGGACCGCGTCGATGAAGTTCTGAAGGTGGTCGGCAATGATCACGTTGTTTTCATGGAATTTCCGCATCACATTGCCATCGCGATCAATCGCCTGGCCGTTGCCCCGTTGACCGAGATAGAAACCTCCCTCGCACACGACGACGTACCCACTGCCCGGTGCGTTCGCCGGCCATTGGTCCGGTGACGATGCACTCGAAACATGCCAGGCCCCTTTTTCACCCGGCTTGACGGGAAGGTTACTCAGCGCGATCATCGTTGGGAACGTTTTCGTTTCTAACAATGCGAAGTGAACGTTCGGTGTTTGACCAGCGTCGTTCCATGCGACGCGACCGCCACCGACAGTGATCCGATCCGGCAGATCCTGCGAATCTTGGTAAGCGACGTTTCGCACGTCATCGAGAATGTGCACGCCCCAATTGCCCATCTCGCCGGTACCGGTGTTCCAATCCCAATGCCAATCGTAGTGCAACTGATTGCGATAGATCGGTTCCACGGCCGCAGGGCCGAACCACAACTCACGATCAATGTGCTTGGGGAACGGCAAAGGTTCGGCTCGTTTACCAACGGGGCCACGCAACCCCAAACGGTTCGCTTGAACGTATTGGATCTCGCCGAGCGTCTTCTCCGTGTGCAAGAACTCTCGAACTTGAGCTTGGATCGGATCGCTACGTTGCTGGGTGCCGAGTTGCACGATTCGCCCGTGCTTGGCAGCGGCATCGACCACCTGGCGTCCTTCCCACTGGTTGTGTCCGAGCGGTTTTTCGACGTAGACGTCTTTGCCGGCTTCGATGGCCCAGATCGCGGCAAGACAATGCCAGTGATCGCAGGTCGCAATCACGACCGCATCTACGTCAGGAGAATCCAACGCCTCACGCAAGTCGATCACAGGTCGGGCTTGATACAACGCCGCGGTCGTTTCGGCGCGCCCAATATCGGGGTCGGCCACGATCACAACTTTGGCACCGCGAGTCTTGTGCAGATAGGAAGCCAACTGACTTCCCTTACCACCGGCACCGAGTACGGCGATCCGGACTTCGTCATTCGCTGAGGCCGCATGGACTCTTCCCGCCAGCGACGCGGTCGCGATTCCGGCGGCGACTCCGCCTACGAAAGAGCGACGGGCGAGACGTGGCGGAGTTGTTTGATGTTTTGGTTTCATGAGCTTCGAACCGGAATAAGGGTACACGCACTCGCCAACTCCACGCATGCGGGCAACCTGTCGCCCGGTAGCGAGAATTAGTTTTCAAAAAGCTTGCAGTTTCACCGCAAAAAATGAAGCGCGATCGGGATATTTCTATAGGTTCGATAGCTCGAGCCTGAGTTTACCCGAAGTTCAACTTCCTTCAAGGGGCATTCCCCTTCCCTTTTCGTCACCATACGGGCACACGCGATACCGTTACGCCCTCGTCCTCCCTCAAAGGTCAACTTTTCGTGTTAAAGCAGAGCACCCTCGCAATCGTGTTACTGGCCCTCTTTTGCTGCCTTAACGGCTGCAGTGATTCCAACCCGTCTGTCATCGATACCGACCAACTCTCGGCTGAAGAAGCAGAAGAGCTGCGAATCGCAAACGAGGAATACGAGGCCTACATGAACGAATAAACAACACCTGCATCAACTGCGCCCGATGGGCGCCCCCTTATTACCCCTTGAAAAAATTATCATGAAGAGCGTCCGAAGAAAAAACGCTGGCTTTACGCTGGTCGAACTATTAGTCGTCATCGCGATCATTGGAGTCCTGGTCGGACTTCTCCTGCCGGCCGTTCAAGCGGCTCGCGAAGCGGCGCGGCGAATGAGCTGCAGCAATAATTTCAAACAGATTGGACTCGCGGTACATAATTATCACGCCGCGTTCAACCAATTGCCACAACAGGGCTGCGGATCGGCTGAGACCGTATTCGCGCCCGCCAACGCAAGCCAGTCGAGCGCTCGGCTGTACCTGAGCTGGCTCGTGGCGATCACGCCGTTTGTTGAACAACAAGCGATCTGGGAAAACATTTCCAGCGGCGTCGACTCCGACGGAACCCAGTTCCAACCGATGGGACCACAGCCTTGGGATCAATCCTTCACGCCTTGGATGACGGACATCCCCGCGTTCCGATGCCCGAGTGACCCTGGGTTCGGATTGCCCGCGAACGGCCGCAGCAACTACGGCGCGTGTATCGGAGACCACATGCGACTAACCAACAGCGGCGGACGCAACGAACGCGGCTTCTACGAAGGGCCTGATGACGACAACTGTGGCATGGACGGCGTCAGCCTCAGCGATGATTCGGCAGCAGCCATCGAAGCACGCGGAACTAACCGTGGAATGTTCTGGACTCGCCACTCAACTCGTTTCCGGGACGTTCTCGACGGACTTTCGAACACAATCATGGCAGGTGAACTCGCCACCAGCCTCGGTGCCAACGAAGTCAATGCGAACGTGGCTCACCTCGTCAACGACGGCCTGATTAGCGCGGCGAATTGGGACGTGCAACGATGCCTCGACCTCGTCGATCCACAACGGCCGAAGTTCTTCACCGCGGGCACGGAGTGCGCTAACAGTGCCGGGAAGTCCGCGCGTGGTTACGTTTGGGGCGACGGACGTTTGCTGTACACCTCGGTACAAACCATCCTCCCACCGAACAAACCGTCATGTGTTCGAGGACGTGACAAAGCTCAGGGCCTTTCCACCGTCGGCAGTCGCCACCAAGGCGGAGCACACGTGTGCATGGGCGACGGAGCAATCCGATTCATCACTGATTCCATTGAAGCAGGAGACTACAACACCAGGCCGCAAGTCGGTCGCGAAAGCCCGTTCGGTCTCTGGGGAGCACTCGGCACTCGCGCGATGAAGGAACAGGTCGAAGATTTCTAATCAACCTT
This sequence comes from Aporhodopirellula rubra, assembly GCF_014192335.1. Taxonomy (GTDB): domain Bacteria; phylum Planctomycetota; class Planctomycetia; order Pirellulales; family Pirellulaceae; genus Rhodopirellula; species Rhodopirellula rubra. The sequence goes on from NZ_JACHXU010000023.1 coordinate 23,999, forward strand.
CCGCGAGCTAAAGTTGCCTCATAGCCTCCTCGTCTCAGGACGGGGAGGTTTTCTTTTGCGGCATGTCAGTTCTGCAAGAGCGTTTGGCGGCAGCAAAGACTCGTGGTCTTAGGTGCGGGCAGCCTGGCGTGGACGCTGCTGCAGGGCATGTGCGCCGGCTATCTTTGCGGGGCGGCGGTCGACTGGAAGTGGCGGACCGATGTGAGTGCGACGCCTCGTTTAGCAGCTTCGTACCGGAGTGCTCGCTCAAAGAACGGGAACGCGTATCGCGAATTACGGCGAATGGCGTACTGTTCGATGGCGACGACAAGGCGGGTCTCGAGCTTTTCCTCTTCGACCAATTTCACAACGTATCGGATGTACGCAGCCTGCGTTTCCGTTGTCGCGTGCAAACGGTTTATCAATCGCTCTTCCAAACGTGCTGTGGAATCCATGTCGGCGGACAGGATCCGGGGAGCGGTGATTTGCGCTGACGCCGTTTGAACAATTCCGATGCAACCGATCAGAACGACCCAACGGATGCACGAGAGCGGGAGTCGAGCCGTGTTTGCGTCGCATACGTGGAATCGGTTCATCGTCAATCTCCAACTGAGTCGCATTATGTTTTTCGCGTTCGACATATCCTTCATGACGAGACGCTGCACCGTTGTCGTTAGCAAATCCGACTTGGGCGACGCAAGCGAAGAACCATGCGTCTTGCTTGTTTTTCAACAAAACGTGTCCCACACAGACGAAATTTCCATGAATCAACGAAAACAGCGTGGCAGAGCCAAAATTGCCCTGCCACGCTGTTGCTAACATTCTTTCAGTTCGTCGAGAGCCGAGCGAAAACCGTCTCGGAGATCCGGACTATATCAGAGCCGGATTTCACCCGGCAAAACCATCTCGCCTAGGGTGGTTCGGCTCGATTAGAACTGGATGACGCAGCCCAGGTCGACACCGTGAACGAACAACGAATCCGTTTCGAGACCATCGAATTGTGGTCGTTCAGCGGCTTCTACCGCACCGGCACCATCGAGCACCAAGTAGCCGGTGTTGATGTTGCGGTTAAGGTTGTCACCGATCATCAACACGTCATCCCACATGATGAACGAGTATCCGACGGAGAAGCTGACGTGAGGACGCAACTTGTATGCGAGCTTGATGTTGGCCTCAGGAGCGAAGCTGAAGTTGCTCTCCGAGATCGTTTGCTCAGCGTTGTTGGCGAAGATGCCACCAGGTTGATCCGCGAAACCAGAGCGGCCACGTGTTCCACGGCTGGTCCAGGTTTGGTCCATGTTACCCAAGTGAACCTTGGTCAACGCCGACAGAGTCCACGATCCACGACCAACAGTCGTCAAGAAGCCGACCTGACCGCCGAAGAATTCGTTTTCTGCGGTGATGTCGTCGTTGAAGGTGTAAACATCGCCTTGTCCGGCACCGACTTCGGTTTGAGTCGTCGTCGCGGCCAGGGTCAGGTTCTCTTCGATACCGAAGTGCGAGAAACCACCGATCAAATCGCTGCGGTAGCCTTTGCCGCCGAGCAATCGGAAACGGCCGTAACCTTCCGCACCGTACATTTCGAGCGTCGTGTTGACGCTAATATCGCCTTGGAAGTCGACTTCGCCCGCGGCGTTACCGTCGGTGAAAGCGATTTTGAGCGAGTTTTCTTGATCGGTAACGAGATCAGAATCGAAGTACGGAATACCGATCGAGCCGGCCGTTCCGTCGCCGCCCGCATTGTAGCTGTCTTCGGCTTCGCCGAGCATCCAGAAACGGCCGCCCATTCCGAAGTCTTCGGTCAGCATCACGCCACCGTCGAGACGGAAGCCGGCTTGCAGATCGCCACCGAAGGCGTTTTGTCCACCGAAAGCGGTCGTTGCACCTTGGTCCAATTCAGGCAGCACGCCTGCATCGTTTGTGCTGACCAACGGGATCGTCGATCGTACTTGCGGGAACCACAACAACGCTTCCGCTGTCATCCACGCACCTGTCTTGCTAGCGACGCGTCGCGACGGTGTGCACGCGACTGGGGCACAGGCAGCTGGGGCACAGGCGTTTCCGCAACTGCCACCGCAATCGCCGCTTTGACATCCGCATGACGCGGAGGCCATTGCGATGCCGCTTCCGACGTCACCCTGGTAAGTGGGCTGCGAGTCGCCGACGAACGATACCGGCTCGAGTTCCGACGGGAAGTACTGAGCGGGCTCAGCGGCTTCCTCATAGGAAACTTCGTTTGCGGTAGGTTCGGCCCTGTCATCGTTGTACAGGTCACCCACGTATTCGGAGCTTTCAGCGTAATAGGCGTCTTCGCCGAGATCGCCTACATAGCTGTTGTCAGCCGCATTCGCGGTGGTCGTTCCTGCTGACAGCATCGCTGTCAACGCTAGCATCTTCCATTTAGTTTTCATATTGTTCTTCATTAGGATTCTCGTGTAGTCCGGGAACACGGGATTGATCTGCATAATGGAATCGACCAATTCATCTGGAGTATTCAGATCGAACGGATCACTAGGAACAGATGACGCAAATTGCCTGAATTGAAAGAGATTGGCGGAACATCTTATCTATCCCCCCACAAATCTGGGTAAAATGCAGTTTCACGGCGATTGCACCTCGCCGAAGTGGGCAGTTAGCACGTAAAACCCTGAATCTCACTGTTGCTTTTTCTGGCAATAAAGCGAAATTCGGTATGTGCTGACACCGACCGTGCCTCATTCAGTGATCCGTTTCCTACTGCGATCCCTAACAACGTTGAAACGATGTCCGACTCGACCCTTTCCCAATCAGACTCTTCTGAAGAAACCGTTGCGAGCACCGGTGGCGTGGGAGCAATGGGCAGTGGAACAGAAGGCAGTGGAACAGAAGGCAACGGAACAGAAGGCGGCGGCCCCAAAGGCAACGAAAGCGACGACGGCGCAGTTGACGCCGGTGGCGCCAGTGGAATGACAACGCTCCCTGGCTCGACACTCTCTGAATCAGCTACGCCCGATCCGACGACGCCCAATCCAACGGCCCCCGATGTTGCGAACCAACGACGGTCGGGCGACCCGAGTGCCTCAGCGACTTCGTTTTTGTCGGCGCGGAACCTCCGACCGCGAATGATTCGATGGCGGCGGCAACTCGCACGCGTCAACGCATTTGAACCGATTCTGAAATCCGAAGACGACGCTACCATCCGCAAGCGCAGCCTCGCGTTGCGATACCGCGCGATGGCGGGTGAAAAACTCAGCACGCTGCTTCCCGAAGGTTACGCGTTATGTCGTGAGGCGGGACGTCGCGCGCTTTCAATGCGTCACTACGATGTCCAAATCGTCGGCGGCATCTCGCTGTTCGAAGGACACGTCGCCGAGATGCAAACCGGGGAAGGCAAAACGCTGACGGCGACACTGCCTCTGTACTTGCACTCGCTCGTCGGCAAAGGGGCCCACCTGGCGACGGTGAACGATTATCTCGCTCGTCGTGACGCGGAGTGGATGACGCCCCTGTTTGATATGCTCGGCGTTAGCGTTGGGATCATTCAAACCGAAGACGACCAAGGCGCACGCCGCAAGAGCTACTCGTGTGCGATCACCTACGGCACGGCCAAAGAATTCGGATTCGATTTCCTTCGCGACCGTTTGTTGCTGCGTGCACAAAACCGAATGCAGACTGAAATGCTGGGCGGCGGCGACGGGGGCTTCTCCGATTCGGGGGACCAAGTCGTGATGAGAGGCATGCACTTCTGCCTCGTCGATGAAGCCGACAGTATTCTGATCGACGAAGCCCGAACACCGCTGATCATCGGCAGCCTCGAGGACACCGTTCGCGACCAGATCGTCGAGTCGTATCGCTGGGCATCCGAACACGCGCCGAGTTTTGAGATCGACGAACATTTCGAAATCGATAACGAGACCAAAAAGATCGAACTCACCGCACGTGGCCGCGGTCGCGTGCGAGCGTTACCCAAGAGCGATCTCGTCCGCACAATGGGATTGGTTGATCTGTACGAATACATCGAGCGAGCGGTGAAGGTCCATCGCGAGTTCCTGCTCAACCGCCAGTACGTGATCCGCCCGAGCGAAAAAGATCCCAACGTTGACGAGATCGTGATCGTCGACGAATTCACCGGACGACTCGCCGAAGGGCGTAAGTGGCGAGACGGGATTCACCAAGCGATCGAGTCCAAAGAAGGAATCGAAATCAGTGTCCCGACCGGCCAGGCGGCGCGGATCACGGTGCAGGACCTCTTTCTACGGTACCCGCACCTCGCCGGAATGACCGGGACGGCCGCGACTAGCGCCAGCGAGATGCGGCGAATCTATCGCACGCCGGTCGTTCGCGTGCCCACCAACCGACCGCCACAACGGAAACAGTTGCCACCCAAAGTGTTCGGCACGTTGGAGTCGAAATTCCAAGCCATCGCGGAAGAAGTGCGAGACGTTCACGCGACAGGACGTCCGGTCCTGATCGGAACACGATCGATCGACAAAAGCGTGCTGCTGTCCAACCTGCTCAAGGAAATGGGCATCGAACATGAAGTCCTGAACGCCAACAACGTTGAACGCGAGGCCGAGATCGTCGCCGCCGCCGGTGGACTCGGACGCGTCACCGTCGCAACCAACATGGCCGGACGCGGTACGGACATTAAGCTCGCCGACGAAGTCGAGAGCCTCGGTGGCATGCACGTGATCTGCACCGAACTTCACGACGCCGCACGAATCGACCGCCAATTGATCGGTCGGTGCGGACGGCAGGGTGACCGTGGATCGTATCGCCAATACCTTTCGCTCGATGACGATATTCTCAAAGGCGGGCTGGGCGTACCAAAGTCTGAAAAGATGAAAGCACGCGGAGCCGCCAACACGGGATCAGCCGACCGACTCGCGAACATGTTCACGCGAGCTCAACGCAAAGTCGAACGCAAGCACTTTCGCGACCGCATGGTGCTCATGCACCACGAGAAAGAACGCAAAAAGATGCAGCGTGAGATCGGCCAAGACCCGTATCTCGATACCCCCGACTGATTCGAAGGCGAACGCGATTGTTCGGCTGGATCGATCGTGCGAGGGGCGGTCACTCCAGTCGTTTCTTGGATATCACGCGGATCTCTTTCGGTGTCAGTTCACGGAGATACCCTTTGTCGAGCACCCAATCGAACCGCCCCTGCGTCAACCGGTCGTAGACGCGGATCGCTTCGTCTTCACTGTGCGAGCGAGTCGTATAGTTCGCCAATCGTTCAACATGGTTCTTCCACGCCTTCATCAATCCCACCGATTCGGGCAGGTACACGGTGTCGATGTAGTCCAGCATGAAGGCGTCCTGCAAACCGAGATCCGATTCGCTCACTAGCGCCGTCATCAATTCTGTCGTCGGCACTGATGTCGCGTTCCTGCCGCCTCTGCGATTGACGACGGTGTTGAATTCGATCAGTCGCCGCTCTTCGACACCGTCCGCACCGGGCATCCGAAACCACTGCAACGTCGCGAACGTGGTCCGGTCCGAATCGAGGTAGATCGCCCACGCTGACTCCTTCGCACCGATGTGATCACCGATCGAAAACCGCAGTGCCGTGAAGCCGAGCTCATCGAGCTGTTCCAACCACGCCGCCCATCGTGACATCGGACGTGGCGGCATCGACTGCCGCTCCACCACCTCGTCATTGCCGGGGCCGCCGGATCCGTACGCGGGGATCACAGAGATACCGAGCCACTTCCGAACGCGAAAGTACAGCGTCACCCCGAATGCGATCGGCAATGGGATCGTCTTCTTGAGAAACCTCACCATTGTCGCGAACGGGATCGCATCGATTACCTCGCCGTAATACCGCGTGTTAGCCTGTCCTGGCTCACATTCTCGCTGCCGTCCACTCCGATCCGGTGCAGCCCACGGGCTCCCCTCGGCGTTCACAACAGTTCGCTCAAAGCTTCTTCGTCCTCCCTGACGTGAATTTCGATTTCGCTCAAACTCGGCATGCCTGCCGCAAGGAGCAGTTCCTCCAACCGAGTTCGACGCTCGGTCGGATCCAGCGGCCCCGCAACCGGAGCTCTAGCCCCCGATTCACCCTGTTGCCCGGCATGCATGCCGATCGGACCATCATTGAACTTGCGTTTGAATTTCCGCTCGATCAACTTAAAAACAATCGCGACGGCGACACAGACGATCAGGATCGTGATCATCGCCGCTTGCATTTTCCCGGCGATCAAACCAAACAACAGCACGGGAATGCACAGAATCACCGTCAGGCAACCTGTCGCCTTCACAGCTGTCTTTTTGACCTTGCCACCGAACATCGCCAGGACACTGCCCAAATCAATCCGCTTGGTCGACAATATCTTCGGTGTCAGTTTCGCCAACGCCTCGGCGTCTCTCATCGGGATCCCCGATGGCCCACTGACCCGACATTGGTCACTGTACCCTTCCTCGGACCAAGTAATATCCCATCCCCGCCATCCTCGCCTCAACGGCTCCAGGGTACGACGTGCCGCAATGTTACCCCAATACCCGATCTCACGCCGACCGAAGTCGAACCAGATCCCTTCGGTAACGACCGCTTCGGCGGGCACGTCTCCCGCACCCAACTCGATCAACTGCCGAATCGCGGCTTTCTCGCCTCGTATGATGTCCTGCGATATCTCATCGAGCTGTCGGTGACGGACGACACCTTGCTCGTTAATCAACGTCACCCAGGCGCGCGTCGTTTCGTCATCCATCTCATCGCGGCCACCATCCTCGAGATCATCGTCGTCGTCGAGATCGAAATCGTCGTCTCCCTCCGATTCATCGTCATCGTAGAAACCGGCGGCCTCGCGAACCGTCGACGGACGATCTACTATCTCATCTTCGTCCGTCTCGATCAGCCCCTCCTCGGCAACGTCGACGCCCGCGGCAATTGCGAGATCAGTGATCCCACGCGACGCATACTCGACTTCGTAACCGGGCCACGCCGCCCGCAATAGTTCGTGCAACACCTTGCCAACGCGTGCAACACCCAGGTCGTGATCGTCGCCGTCCCAAACTAGGTGTCGCCGATCGTGATCGATGACCGCACCACCACTCGATTCGGCAAACCAATCCTCCTCGTCTTCCTCTTGCACTTCCTCGCCGCTCAACCATTCGTCGAGTGCGTCGGGGCCCCACACGAGATTACGGAATAGGAAAACGTGAGCCCAACGATCGTAATAGAATCGCCGTTCCTGATCGCGTATCACAACGAAAACAGCAGGTTCGCTCAACGGACGATTCCCTCAGGAGTAGATATTTCTCGCAATGCCGCTCGGTGCGTGCCGAGCCCAGAAAGGACCGAAGCCTAGCGTTAAAAAGATGCCGACGCAACAAAATCGAAAGCCTGGAAACGGTTTCCCCGCCGTGGCAATTTCGCCAGAGCTCGTCGCGGGAACACCTGGAACGCTTGCCCACGCCCCCGTCACCTGCAACGATGAACGAGTCGCCCCGCGTACACAGACAACAACCCGCAAACGCGAACGACAGCCAACCCGTTCCATCACACGCGGAAGACGCCCAACGACTTCCGGGGAGCCCGACCGATGCCCAGCCAACGCTCGACGGAAATCAACGCAATGTCCCGGCACAGACCTCTCGGTGTGGCTAGCATCCACTTTGCGTTGGCGATCGCACTCGTGACGAGCATCCTGCAATCCGAGCCAGCGAACGCTCAGTTGATCCAGCAAACGATTCCGAATCAGAACATTGGCTCATCGTTTTTCGAAAACAACGGTGTCCAGTGGAATTTCAAGGGCCCCGGATTTTTCGCTAACTTCGGCGGCGGCAACGCGATCGCTCCGTTCGGTAACCCTGACTCCAACGCGGGATTGCGAACCGGAGTCGGCATCGCCGGTGGCGGGTTCTCCGGCGGCATTGGTTTGAACCTCGCCCAAGGCAGCAGCCGCAGCAACGTCTCGACGTCCGCATCCCTGACAACAACGGACGGCATGCCGGGATACATCAGCAGCCAAACCGTGCGTCCGTTTGTGACGGGCATCGTTCCGGTGGTGGGCGGGCAAGCGTTCACGTCGAGCATGCCGCCGCTGCCACCATCACCGACCGCCGCGTTTGGTGAATACCAACGGTCTCAAGTGGCCGACATGCAGCGTCGTAGCGCCGCTCATCAAGAATCGGTGCAAAAGAAGGCACAACACGCATTCGAGCGTGGGCAACGGGCCGAAGAAGAAGGCAACCTCAGAATGGCACGCGCAAACTACCAGAACGCTCTGCGCACCGCCCAAGGTCCGCTCCGTGTTGAGATTCTCATGCGAATGCGAGCACGAGGTTGGTAACCACGATGGCAGTGGCTTCGTTGCCCAACCGGTCGTAACGCAAGACCGGCAAATCGCATTCACGCGCATCAATCGTTGCCAGGCATAGAGATCACGCCAACGATATTGGCGCATGCCTTGCATCAAGAGGCCCGCGAGATCGCGGGGCAACGACACTCTTCTCGCTGGAGCACTTCAAATTTTGAACTGCCTGTCCACAGCAGTCTCGTCGCAGCAGACTCGCTCGCTAAAGAAGCGTTCACAGGACGTCGCCCACCGCCTGGTGACGGTGGTGAGTGCAAGAACAGAAATCCGCTATCAAACCCGACTCGGGCTATCCCGAATTAGAGCACACCGCCGTGGGTGCGGATGGGAGTCAAGTGACTCGGTGCGTCGAGTTGCCAGAACCGTTCCCACTCGTCGACTACAGCACGCAAGTTTTCCGAAGTGTAGAGCAACTGCTGCACACGACGCTCAGGTCGGGCGGAGTAGATTGGCAAGAAACAACCAACGCTGGTCGACACCGCGATCATCATGGTCAACCCAAGGATCATTCGCATGGCGGCCGAATGCAGCGTGGAGCGAGTCCGTGTCGCTGAGCCAGCCGAGTTTTTGGCTTCGGTGGCGTCGATCGCCTCTGTCGAAAGTGTCATCTGGGGTTCCTCCGTGAACAACAAACTTTCGCGACTCACTCTATCCCCAATTGCCACTAGGGCTGATCGGGCCGTCTGAATCGCGAGATGAATTTGAATTTTGACTTGAACTGGCGCTGGGTTTCGTTTCTGAGGCGGCTGGCTTGCCCTTGCTCGGGGTATTCGATTCTTCGGTCATGTCGAGCCAAGCCGGTCGGCCGGGCTCTTCGCTCAACTCCTGAACGCGTTGTTCCATTACCTTTCCGGGCTTGAAACTGACGACATATTTTTCAGGAACATGAACTTGTTGGCTCGTTTTAGGATTCCTTGCGTTGCGGGCCGCCCGAAGCTTAACTTCGAACACACCAAAATTTCGCAACTCAATTCTGCCTTCGCGAACCAAGGTCTCGACGATCGAATCGAACGTCCGTTGCACCACCTCTTTCGTCTGCTGCTGGGTCAATCCGAGTTCTTCGGAAATGACTCGCACGATCTCTTTTTTGGTCACTCCGTCAGCACTCCCAACCCAGTAGACTCGCGATGCTGCACAGCCTCTGGCCGCGTTCAACGAACGCAAACCTTTTATGCTGCACGACTTAGGAGTCCTCACTGTATTGACGTGGACGGGCGAGTGTCAAGGCGACGTGTTGCCGGAAAACAGGAGGAAATTTGAATCCGCCCTGAAAACCGCACTCGTAGCCGAGTAACCCGCACAATGGGTATCGACCGACACAATCGTCAAAGTCCAATCAATCTGACGAATTTCTGAAATCACGAGGACGAAATCCGCACCCAATTCCGAGCGTCCAGTCGTCCCCTCGCTTAAACCGGTTTTTCGGTCCGCCGAATCTCGATCTCATCGAGAGAATACAGCGTTCCGGCCCCAGCACCGGGGCAAACTTCGCACGTTTCCTGCCAATCGGCAGGCGTCGCCAGTGTGCTGTCCCAGAACGGCCACGTGCGACACTGAATCGGTCGCGAATTGTAGACCATGCAGTGCCGAGTCTTCGGCTCGAGGAAGATGCAATCGCCGTCGGGGTATTCTATCAAACTGGATTGGCGACCAACGCGGCGGGTGAATTTTTGCTCAAACTCATCCACCGACATCTTCAACTCAGCGGCCATGGCGGCAGTTTCGGCCTCGTCGATAAAGACGTACCCAGGCTCACCGCTGCAGCATTTCCCGCACTGGGTGCATTCGAATCGCAAGCCATCGGCATACCACGGAGTTTCGGCGGATACGGGCGTCTGCTGTGAAACTTGCTTTTTCTTATTGGGACGAGTCACGTGATTCAGCGTCGAAGGCATGATGTCGAGGGCACGAACGGACGTCGGTCGCGACAGAACGCCGTGACGGGCAACCGAGCCTCAAGCTAGCAAACCTACTCGTTCTATCAACCAGTCGCCCGCGACGGGCAACTCATTATCCAACCCGCCGCCCACTACGGTGCGGTGAAGAACGCGGCCAAAGGGGCCCGGCCACGGATCGCGTTTCGGTCGCGAGCGACGTTCTCGCGGAGGGTTCCGTCGCGGCCGATCGTTCCCGAGAACAACTGAACCGAGCTTTGCGGTGAATCGTTTCCGCTGGATTCGCAGCCATTGTCGAACTTACCGTCGTCAATATCTTTTCCCGCCGCAATCATTTCGTCTGCGGACATCAAACCGTCGACCACGTCATTGCGGATCGCACCTTGTTCGCCCGACTGACCTTCGCTCGGCTCGGCAACCTCGGCAACGTCCAAGAAAGTGCGAACACGATTGGTCGGCGATGTGACGACATCGGCTTTGCTGGCCTCGTTGTCGTTTGCCTTTGCGTTCTGAGCGGCGTCCGCGGAGACAATCGCGTCGGCGACCGATTCGCCTAATTCTGCTCGCAGAACTCGGACATCCCGTGGGGCGTCGATGCCGAGGCGAATTTGGTTGTTACGCAACTTGATGACGGTGATCGTGATGTCGTTGCCGATTTTGATTTGTTCGTTGAGTTTTCGTGTCAGAACCAACATGGCATTCTCCTTTTTGCCCAGGTCTCTCAGACGCCCCAAAGGGAGCGACGTCAGAACCAGGATTGAAACTCGAAAAGATGTGAAAGGCGGGGGCTACCCTGAGAAGTCCATCCTTCTCGGGGCAACGAAAGAGTGTTAACGCAACCGTGATGCCAAACTCTGGAATGAAACCCGTATTTTGTTCGCAAAGCCAACACACACAGTGACTTAGGGTTTCCTGAGCTTTTCCGCCCTACCGAACAACAATCCCAGTTGTGGAAGGAATTACAAAGTTTCAACCCTGGATTACAAAGCCCAAGACCGCCTGGGGCTCTCAACTCCAATAAAAATCGCACAGCCGTTATACTCTGCCACTCACCCACGCCTGATGAGCGGGCGGCGGCGAGAAAGGTTCGGCGGGAACTGAATATTGGCTCGAGACGGGCTTACGTCGGGATCAGGCAACGGGCGAGTTTGCGGCGGGAACCGAGCGTGCCTGCCAGCGTCCATTCGTGGCCCTGCATTCCCCGTACGCTGCGTTGTGATGTGACCATCGATCGCGGTACCGGCTCGATCGTTCTCTTTCTAACCGCGAACCTCACGAAGCCCCGGAATGACTTTCGAGATATCCTGCCACTCTTTGCCGCTACTCACTGTTTTCCGCCATGCATGTGAGCAGAAGAGCATGCCGGCAGCGATGACCGCCCTCGGCGAAAGTGATCCCAGAGACAACGCTCCTGCAATGACGAACTTACGCCGTAACGATTTCCGACCGTGACTCAGCCCCAACCAAGTAAAAGCGAAACGAAGATGCCCTGCGAAGACGTTTCTGACCCGTTACGCCGTCACGGCTATTACCGAACCACCGCTGCGGCTCCGGAGATCCGCGTTGCCGATCCTGCGTTCAACGCTCAATCGTCGATCGAGATGGTGCAACGGTTCGATGACTCCGATCTGATCGTTCTCCCGGAACTCGGGATGACGGGCTACACATGCGGCGACCTATTCGCCGTCGCACGATTGCTCGACGCGGCCAAGGACGCCTTGTTATCGCTCGCCGCTGCGACTGGCGATCAACCTGGCGTGGTGATCGCAGGACTCCCCATGACGGTCGGCACCAGCGTGATGAACGTCGCCGCGGTGCTGGGCGGTGGTCGCATCCATGGGGTCGTCCCCAAGACCTTCCTGCCGACGTACCGCGAATTTTACGAGGGGCGGCACTTCCGTGCGGCGAGTGATTCGGATCCGACGTCGGTCGAGATCGGCGGTGTCACGGTTCCGTTCGGGACAGACCTGTTGTTTCGTGACGGCGACGCGGTAATCGCGGTCGAAATCTGCGAAGACCTTTGGGTCCCCGTCCCACCGAGCAGCCACGCCGTCATCGCGGGCGCCAACGTGGTCGTCAATTTGTCTGCGAGCAACGAGACCGTCGGCAAAGCACAGTGGCGACGTGACCTCGTGGTCAGCCAATCGGGACGACTCGTCTGCGGTTACGTTTACGCGTCCGCCGGTGGTGGCGAATCGACGAGCGACCTCGTCTTCGGCGGACATTGTTTGATTGCCGAAAACGGCGGGCTGCTCGGCCAATCCCGCCGAATCGGCGACGGGGAGATTCCCGTCCTGCCAGACACGACTTCGCTGACCCGCGACATCGACCTGCAAAAGCTCGCCCACGACCGGCGAGTGATTGGCTCGTTCGACGACTTCCGCGATTCCCTGCCGCGTCCCTATCGCACGATTAATGTCGAGGCTCGAAGGACAACCGCGAGCGTAGAAAGTCGATTGCAATTGCAACGACGGATCGATCCGCACCCGTTCGTTCCCGACAATCCGGAAGAACGCGAGTCCCGCTGCGCCGAAATTCTTGCAATCCAAACGGGCGGCTTGGTGAAGCGACTCAGTGGATTGCCCGCGGACTTGACGCTATCGATCGGCGTTTCCGGAGGCCTCGACAGCACACTGGCGTTGCTCGTTGCGGCCGGAGCGGTTGACCATCTCGGACGTGATCGCTCCGTGATCAACGCGCTCGTGATGCCGGGTTTTGGTACGACCGATCATACGCGAGAAAACGCGATCGACTTAGTCAAACGTCTCGGTGTCACGTGCCAAACCGTTGACATCCGGCAACTCTCGCTCGACACCTTCATCGGCCTCGAACATTCCCCGATGGGAATCAAAGTGGACGAGCAGACCGACGTCGCCAAACTACAACAACAATTGCAGGCCACCGACGACGATGCCTATGACCTCGTATTCGAAAACGTCCAAGCCCGAATGCGGACGCTGCTGCTAATGAACAGTGGCTTTGTGCTGGGCACGGGCGACTTGAGCGAACAGGCACTCGGATGGAGCACGTACAACGGCGATCACATGTCGATGTACAACGTCAACTGTTCCATCCCCAAAACGCTGGTCCGTTACTTGGTGCGATACATCGCCGACCATCGTTATGACGAACCGATGCGAACGCTGTTGCACGAAATCGCCGACACGCCGATCTCGCCTGAACTGCTGCCACCGACCAAAGACGGCAAGATCCGTCAAAGCACCGAGGCGTCGCTCGGTCCGTACGAGTTGCACGACTTCTTCCTCTACCACTTCATCCGCGGCGGTTGCGATGCGTCCAAACTCGAGTTCCTGGCATTGCAAACCGAGTTCACTAAGCCGCACTCCCGCGACGTAATCGCAAAGACATTGCAAACGTTTATCAAGCGTTTCTTTACGAGCCAATACAAACGCAACTGTGTGCCCGACGGCCCGAAGGTCGGTTCGGTTTCGTTATCTCCGCGCGGCGACTGGCGAATGCCCGCGGATGCTTCTTACAGCGCATTCATGCCAAACGCATGGGACAAGAACGACTCATGAAAATTTGGATTGATGCCGATGCGGCGCCGAACGACGTCAAAACAATTGTCTTTCGTGCTGCCACACGCCTAAACATCGAAACCATTTTGGTCGCCAACCAAAAGATCGCGGCGCCCGCCAACGCCACAACGGTGCGATCAGTCGTCGTACGCGAAGGCGCCGATCAAGCCGACCGGTACATCGTCAAACACGGCGAACCGATGGAGATCGCAATCACCGCCGATCTTCCTCTCGCCGGCGACCTTGTCGAAAAGGGACTCATGGTCATCGACCCACGCGGTGAGGAATACTCAATCGCGAACATCGCGAGCCGGTTGTCGATGCGAAACTTCATGGACGAACTCCGCGGCACCGGCATGGTCACCGGCGGCAGTGCCCCCTACGGCGACAAAGACAAAAAAGCCTTCGCGGCCACCTTTGACCGCCTCCTGCAAAAAGGAATTCGCCACTTCGCGAAACAAGCCAACGCCGAATAAGTCGCCAACTTTTTCGCTCACACAGTCTTCTCGGCACGACACGGCGTGCCTGCCACAGTCACGTCGAGACGACCTTCAATCGCCACTTCGCCCTATGAGACCCGGCAAAACGATTATCTAGAAGAAGCCAGCCACTTTCTCGGTCGTCGCGATGCCGACGATGACACCGCCGATCGCGCCGAACAAATGCCCGTCCCAGGACACCGAGGATCCGAATGACGGGATCACGCCGCCGAGCAAACTGCCGCCGAAGAACAATCCCACCACGACGGCAACGGCAAGCGAAACGAATTGTTTCTCGCGGATACCGACGATCATTAAAAACGTGATCAGCCCGAAGACCAACCCGCTCGCCCCGACGTGATTGGCCGAGCGTCCAAAACACCACAACAGCACGCCGCCGCAGACCACAATCCCAACCACGGCTTCCCACGGGCGTTCTCGCGTCAACACAGTCAACGACAGCAAGATGGCGACGGGAATCGTGTTCCCAATCAAGTGCCCAATACCCGCGTGAAGAAACGGCATGAACGCGATCCCAGGAATCCGTCGTACCGTCCGAGGAACCAAACCCAAATCAAGCAACGATCCGGGGACGACGAAGTCAAGCAAATACACCACCCACATCACGGCAACGAAAGCAGCAACCGGATACAGCGTTTGAGACATGTTGGATGACGGCATAACAGGGCGTGCGAGTTTGCAAGATGAAGAGGGCCCCGCCAATCTATCAGCCACACCCATCGACGGCCACGCTGAACGAACAATAACACTCGGCCTCCGATTCGAGAAACCTTCTCGATTGAAGTCCGGTCACGCGTTATTCGCCGGACGAGGGAGTGACGGGGGCTTGGTTCAGTCTGCGCAACAGATTTCGAACGTAGACACCCGAATGTGTGAGGTCACTTTGCGACCACCCTCCCGTCGATCGTGCGCGCGGAATCAGTGCCGCACAAGTCTCCTCTTTGTCACCGATGCACCACTTGCACCAACTGATTTTGCGATCTTCCATCCACTTCACCCATCGATCCCATTCGGGAAGATCCAATTTGCCGAGACCGGACGCCTCGCAACCCCCGTACTCAGACACGAACAGCGGCAGCCCTTTTGACAATGCGTAATCGGCGTTATCACGCAGCGATTGCTTGTGAGTCCCGGCGTAGAAATGCAGCGCGTACATCACGTTCGCAACGCCATCGATCGGATCGTCCGCCGCCAAGTGAACATCCTGGTCCCAATGAGGACTGCCAACGAGAATGATGTTATCGGGATCGACTTCGCGAATCGCCGCAATGATCGACTCGGCGTACTGCTTGACTTCTTCCCACGTGTCACCCTCAGGCTCATTGTAGATCTCGTAGATCACGTTGGGATGGGCACCGTACGTCTGTGCCATCTCAACGAAAAACTCCTTTGACTCATCGAGATGCTTCGAGGCATTGTGATCGTGCCAGTCGATAATCACATACATTCCATTTTGAATGCACGCATCCACCACCGTCTTCACAATCTGTTTGGCCTCTTCGCTGGATTGCAAATAGCCGCCACGGGGTTCGATCCCCATCGCCGCTCGCAATACGGTGCAATTCCAATCGTCACGCAACCAGGACACGACATCCGCGTTCCAAAATTGCGGCCACCAAACATGCCACCCAAAACTCATCCCACGCAAAACAATCGGTGCACCCGCCGAGTCCACTAACTGTGTTCCCGAAACCGACAACTGCCCGTGCTCGGCAACAAAATCGCCTGAGCGAGACTGGGCAAACGTGTTGGTGACACAAACCAGAAACGCACCGACCAACAACATCGCTCTGGTGAGAGGCGTCTGCGCAGCCGTGCGATCGAATCGAATAAATCCCGTCATGCTTTTCTCACGTGGTCCCACTCCAAAATCTCCATCTCCGGCGACGCCGATGCTCACCATAAAACCCGGGCGGTCGATCGCGACTCACCTTTGACTCACTCATCACCATGAAATGACGCCGAACCGCGAGACAACGATATCCCGCATTCAGGTTGCATGCGCCATCAACTCTGGCTGCCTCTTCGCGAGGCCACCTATTCTCGAACCAGTTTAGTTGCGAAAACACCTCGTCACTTAGTCGCGTAGCCAAGTAGTTGCTACTCGCCCAGCGACTCACTCGTGCAGCTACTTAATCGTGAAGCTGCCCTTCTGTTGGATCCCGCCTTCTCCAGACGAGTCACTGATCATCACGTCAAAACGACCGGGTTCGACCACCCACTCGTTTTCACGGTTGAGCATCTTCAAATCTCGCTTTGGCGACAATTTGAATTGGACCGTCTTCGATTCGCCTGCCTCGAGTGAAACCCGTTCGAACCCACGCAAGAGTTGCTCGAACGGAGCCACCGACGCCACCGCATCTTTGATGTAAAGTTGCACCACGGCGTCGCCCTCACGGTCTCCCGCGTTGGCAACTTTGCAGGTTACCGTGATCTCATCGTCCGCAGTCGGTTCAGCCGGCGTAATCTCGAGGTCCTCGTACTCGAACGTTGTGTAGCTCAGCCCAAAGCCGAAATAATACAACGGACCGAGCACGCGTGTGGTTCCCCATCCGTTGGGATCGTGGCGAGCCTCCTGTTTGGACCACGCACCATTGCGGTGGGGGACAGCCAACGGAATCTGGCCGACTGTTTTTGGAAACGTAATCGGCAATTTTCCACCGGGGTTGTTTTGCCCGAAGACCGTCTCGGCTACCGCCTGGCCGACCTTCTCGCCACCGTGCCAGCAAACCAAGATGCCGTTTGCGTACTTGTCGATCCAATTCACGCTCGCGGCCCGACCGATCATCAACACAACCACAACCGGCTTGCCCGTCTTCACCATTTCTTGGACCAAGAGATCTTGATGACCAGGAAGGTTCAGGTCCGTCCGGGAACGCGATTCACCGACGGTGTCATCGTTATCTCCCATCACGCAAACGATCACGTCTGCCTTCTTCGCCGCCTCGATCGCCTCGTTCAGTTTCGCTTGTTCTTCGTCATTGGGCGGTTGGGGCAGAATTCCCGAACCAGGAAATGTCGCGTCATAGTAATCGACGCCTGCGGAGTGAATCACGTCGGCCCGATCACCGAGGAACGCCTTAATGCCAGCCAACGGTGTGACCACATCCGACGTACCGGGTCCGTACCGACTGATCATGGGTGATGCGTCATCGGACGCCGGGCCGGTGACCAGCACGGTGCCACAGGTGTCGGGGCTCAGCGGCAGGACGCCGTCATTTTTGAGCAACACCATCGCCTCACGTGCGGCCCGTAAAGTGACCGCTTCGTTCGCGTCGGTGTGAACGATCGACGGTGCGGCTTCGGCGTCCACGAACGGACGATCGAATAACCCCAACTCGAACTTCACTCGCAATACATCGCCAACACGTGCGTCAACCGTTTCCTCCGAAATGCGTCCGTCCGCAATCACCTTCCGCAACGGCACGATGAAGTCTTCTACTTTCTTGAACGTTGTCCGAACGTTCATTCCCGCATTGACCGCGAGAGCGATCGCCGCTTCGAAATCCTCGGCGACTTCGTGCTGTTCGTGCAAACGCGAAACCGCACCACTGTCGGAAACGACATACCCGTTGAATCCATACGTGTCACGCAATAACTCCGTCAGAAAGTACCGACTGCCCGTGACAGGCACACCGTCGTAGGTGTTGTACGAACTCATCGCGCCCTTCGGATGGGCTTCCGTAATTACCTTTTCGAACGGGTGCAGCAAGATCTCGTGCATGTCCCGAAACGGAATTTGAGGATCGGTGCGGGCTCGTCCGTCACGACCGCCGTGAGGAGTGCTGTAGGCGGCGAAGTGCTTGACCGTCGAGGCAACGCCCTGCGACTGAATCCCAAGTGTTTGCTGCTTGCCGAGTTCGCCGACGAGATAGGGCGACTCACCGTAGCACTCGATCGTTCGTCCCCATCGTGGGTCGCGGACGACGTCCAAGATTGGCGAATAGATGTTCGTGTACCCTAATGACTTAGCTTCCTTTCCCGTGATTTCGCCAATCTGACGAACGAGATTACGATCCCATGTCGCACCAATCCCGATCTGGCTCGGGAAGTTACTCGCGAGCGTGTGGCAAAGCCCTCTAATCCCCTCATTGGTGAAGTCCACGGGAATGCCCAACCGAGTTTCCTCGATGAACCACCGCTGAATAAGATTCAACAATTCGGCGTGTTCGACATGTCCGGTCATGTCCATCACCTGACGAACACCGTTGGCGTGCTCGTCAATATTCGCGATACCGTCTTTCCAAACGCGGTTCTTCCAATCTTCGGTCGGGTGCGTCGTTTTGAGAACCCGTTTGTGACCGTAGATGGTTCCCATCTGCGCGGTCTTTTCGTCCATGTTCATCCGACCAATCAAATCGGCGACACGTTCTTCGACGGGTAGCTCTGGATTCTCATACGGATCCATTTCACCGTTCTTGTTCCGGTCGATCCATCCGTCATGGTAAATCCCATCCGCGAAGGATGTCCCGCCGAGCAACAGCACGCTCATAAAGGCGATCAGCAATTTCATGTTGTGCATCATTACGTCTCTCAAAATTTTCCAAGTAGCGATGTGTGCGTCTTCGAACCCAATCGAACTCGCTTGACAACGCAAAACGTCTCATTCGTTTTGACTATTTCTCACGACCAACCGGGATCTGAGGCAAATTAATTTTCAATCATTGTTCGATTGGCTTTTCACCCATAAAGAACGCCTTTTCGACTTCGGCTTCTTTCAACTGTTTTGTCTGCACCGGCAACCAGAGCGATACGGAGGGGACATAGGTGATGACCATCAACGCGACCACCATGGCGCTAAAGAACGGCAACATTGTCGGAGTCACTTTCGCAATCGACGTCTTGCCGACACCGCACCCGATGAACAAACACGTGCCGACCGGAGGCGTGCAAAGCCCGATGCACAGATTGGCGATCATCATGATTCCAAAGTGAACCGGATGCATGCCCAACGTTGTCACCACCGGCAAGAAGATCGGCGTGAAAATCAGCACCGCCGGAGTCATGTCCATGAACGTCCCGACCAGGATCAGCAACAGGTTGATCAACAAAAGAATCACGAGCGGGTTGTCAGAAACGTCCAACAAAGTCGCACTGACCGTTTGAGGAATGTTGGCCATCGTCATGATCCAGCTCATCCCGGAACTGGCACCGATCAACAACATCACCACCGCCGTCGTGATTCCGGACTCCAACAGAATCGACGGCAACTCCGATGTTCTGATTTCGCGATAAACCAACACCGACAACACAAAGGAGTAGACCACCGCGATCGCGGCCGCCTCGGTTGCGGTGAAGATCCCACCAAGGATCCCACCGATCACAATCACGATCAACAACAACGTGAAGAACGCTCGACGAAACGTCGTAAAACAGCCCAGGCAAACGCACGTCAACGCACCAGCGATCGCCGCCGTGGCGAGCAATCCGATGCGAGGCGACATCATGGCGGTCACAAGCGTCGCGCCAATCACCGACGTCGCGACGATCGGCTTCCATTTCGCCATCTCGATCACTTCGCCACGATAACCGGCAAAGATCGAGATCACTCCGGCAACAAACATGATGCACAATCCCGACAACACCCCCGGCAGCACTCCTGCCATGAACATTGCCGCGATCGAAACCGACCCCGCTGCAACGGAATACACGATCATGATATTGCTAGGCGGGATCATCAGCCCCGTGGTTGCGGCCGTGGTTGTGACGGCGATGTTGAATTCACGCGAGTATCCCTTCCGGTTCATTTCCGGGATCATGAACCCGCCCACGGATGAAACCGCTGCGGCCGCCGATCCCGAAATCGAACCGAACAACATGCACGTCAGCGTGTTGACGTATCCGAGTCCGCCGGGCAACCTCCCGACCAAAGTGGCGGCAAAGTCAATCAATCGCCGCGCGAGACCACCTTTGCCCATCAAGTGTCCCGACAAGATAAAAAACGGAATCGCCAACAACGCGAAACTGTTCACCCCGCTGACCATGCGCGACGCCAACACGACCGATGGGTCCGAGCCTTCAGCGAGAATCGCCACAAAACTCGCCAACGCAATCGCAACAGCGATGGGAACGTTCAACACGAGCAAGACCGCAAAGGTCACAATCAAGATCAACGCGACGCTGCCCATCAGTCCACCTTCTCGGTTTCTTCATCGCAGCCGAGCCGAAGCGTTTCCAACAGGTTGTTGATCGTAAACAGCACCATGAAACAACCCGCAACCGGAATCACGAGGTAGATGTATCCCATCTTCCATCCGAGTGCCGGAGTCGTTTGATTGAGAACCAAGGCGTCGTAAACGACTCGCCCGCCACCGAGAATAAAAATCGAGATCGCAAAGAACAAAACCACCACATGGCTCAGCAATTGAAGGTTCCGCCGAACGCTCTGCTCAAACTTACCGACAAAGTAATCCACCCCGAGATGGCTCTTCGTCTCGAACGCGACCGCGCCCCCCAGCAAGGCAACCCAGATCAGCAGAAACCGGGCAAGCTCCTCCGTCCAACTCGCCTGCTCACCGCCGACATACCGAGTGAGAACTCCCCATACGACGTCGAACACGAGCAGCGTCATCGCGACGATCAACAGAAATTGCAGGATCTTCGTGAGTCCGTCGGTAATCTTTTTTAATACAAGATACATTCGTTTTCACGCTCTAATTCAAACTACCGATTCGATCGAGCAATGATTTGATGTCCGGGTTTTCGATTTGATCGAGCATCGGCTGCACTTTCTCCGCGAACGCCTCGACGTCGACGTCGTAGATCGTCACGCCCTCCGCTTTCGCTTTCTCGAGCGCCGCGTCCGTTTCCTTGCGCCAGAGCTCTCGCTGGAAAACCGCCGACTCCGACGCCGCCTGCTGCAACCATTGCTGTTGTTGCTCGGTCATGGATTCCCACACAGGAAGACTCATGAACAGCATGTCGGGAACGCGAGAATGGCCGTCGAGCGAAAAGTGTTTACAGACCTCGTAGTGCTTGTTCGTTGAAAAACTCGGTGCGTTATTTTCGGCCCCATCAACGGTGCCTTGCGCGAGTGCGGAATACAATTCGCCCCAAGCGATTGGCGTGGGTGCCCCGCCCATTGCCTTGACCATTTCGATTGCCGTCGCGCTGTTCATGACCCGAATTTTTTTTCCTTTCAAATCCTCGGGCGTGCGAATCGGACTCGACTTCGTATAGAAGTTCCGACTGCCCGCGTCGTAATAACAAAGTCCCCGCAGATATTTCTGCTCGCCTTTACGGAGCAATTCTTGACCGAGCTCACCTTCGAGCACGTTCCAAAAATGGGTCTCATCACGAAAGACATAAGGCAGACTGAACACGGCCATTGACGGTATAAAATTCTCTAACGCCGCAGCCGATATCTTCGTCATCGCCAGCGAACCGTTCTGCAATTGTTCAATGCACTCGGTTTCCGACCCCAACACCGCGCTGGGATAGATGTCGACCGTCATCGTTCCGCCTGACAAT
This sequence comes from Aporhodopirellula rubra, assembly GCF_014192335.1. Classification (GTDB taxonomy): domain Bacteria; phylum Planctomycetota; class Planctomycetia; order Pirellulales; family Pirellulaceae; genus Rhodopirellula; species Rhodopirellula rubra. The sequence goes on from NZ_JACHXU010000023.1 coordinate 45,682, forward strand.
TCCTCCAGCCGATTTTTCATCGATTCCATCGCCAGATGAACCGGGTGCTTGGTGTCGAGACCATGGCCGAGTTTCAGCACCTTCTGAGTCGACCGATCTCCACCACTCGACTTCTGAACACGCAAATAGCTGGCAAACCCAACGGTCGCCAAAAATACGCCGATCAGCAAACCTGCAACAAAACTGGACCATGCTTTAGTCATGACTCAACAATCACATTTCTTAACAACAAAGGGGAGCAATCAGACCAGAAGATTCGATAACGCCGATTTGACAAGCACACGCAAGCGATGCCTCGGCGAATTCAAATAAGCGGCATCGATGGCCCAACAATACCGTGCAGCCAAAGTCACCGCGTCGGACAAAGGGAGACGAGCCGGCCACCGCTGGCCACCATGCGACTCAACGTAATCGGTGCGCGGGCGATCTACTACGGAGCAACATCGCCGCATTTCTCGCCCCGTGAGGGGAAGATTCCCGCCGCATCTTGGAGCCTGCACACTTTCGCGTCAAGTGTCGCACCGACCTCGAATGCAAAGTCGAAGACTCCCCGTCCGCCTGCGCACGACACGAATCCACGTACCTGCGACAAACGATCGCACATCGCGGCATGCTCCATCGCAGCACTGCGGAATGCGTCGACACAGTGAAACGATGCGGCGGCGGGGAACGCCGTCAGTTGCCTTGCCCACTGCGATCCGATCGAACCGGACTCGCTCACGTTCTACGCGACGTGAGCCCGACAGTGACCGCATCGATCGGCTACGCTTTCGATGGTTGAAGCAGCGTGACCCGGTTCGGCAAGACTTCGATCTTGACCGGCAATCGACCGGCGTAATCACCGTCGACCTGGTAAGGCACACGGTCCGGCGCCGTCCAAGTCATTCGTTTAACACGGCGCCGGGTCACGTCAGGGTGCAAAAGGTGCCAACCAAGCTTTATGCGGGCGAGATAATTCAACCCGCTCCATAGATAACCACGTCGCATCGCAAGCACATCGAGCAAACCGTCGTTCGGCGTCGCATCAGGCTCGATCCCGAGTCCCGCCGCGTAGCGGGGAAGATTGAACGCCATCATCCAGCACGCGTCGATCGGCCCATTCACAACGACGGCTTTGCATTGCTCATCTCGACCAACGTTTCCGCCGCCGGACAAATCACCGGCAACATCTTCATCGACGTCTTCAGATACATCTTCGACAGATCGAATGATCGGATACGAATAACGAGACAGGGCACGCAGGATCGGGCGGGCGTAGCTCCATCTGCGGATGTGCCCGCGCCGGGTCAGATGCATGCCGCGGACAACCTCCGCATCCATCCCCGCAGTGACCATCACGAGGAACAACTTCCCGTTGGCCAACCCCGCATCCATCTGAAAACGCTCGCCTCGCTCGATCGTCGCTGCGACATCAGCCGCGATCGGCGAGAATTCCCAATGACGAGCGAGCAAATTTTCGGTCCCCATCGGCATGGGAACGATCGGGATTTCCGGTGGAAGATTCTGTGCGACCAAAGCGATCGTTCCGTCCCCCCCCGCCGCGACAACCGCGAATTGCTGCGTTCCCATCGCCTCATCGGCAACGCGTTTCTGCAGCGCATCGATACTGTGCGTCACACGACAATCGATCCCGCGACCGCGCAACAACGTAACCAGTTGATCGATTTGATTTCGCCCCGCGCCGCTGCCCGCCTTGGGAGACGCAGTGATCCAAACCTCCCGGATCTTACGATCGGAGCGTTCGAATTCATGCGTTTGATTGCGGGAGGTCGACACGGACTCGGTGGGGTCAGAGGCGCCCCGATGCTCAGAACTGGAGCTGCAGTCCGAGGCTGAGGCCTTGAGCGTAATAGTCACTTTCGACGTACCTAAATTCAGGACGCCGTGAACCGGTCAGCGGATCGACCGGCGGCGCCAACAAGTTGGGATTGACATCAGTATCAATTTGGTCGCCGGCGCGAACAACCGCCGGCAGATAGACTAGCGTGTATCCGGCCGTTGCGTGCATCCAGTCAAAAATTCGCACGCCAAGGGTGAGTCCAATCTCGGGAATCATCGTGAACTCATCACGTTCATAGGTTCCGGAATTGAATTGTTGGGCCAATAGACCGCCGGGATAGTTTTCTGTGGTTCCGAATTCGGTGATCGCCGTTTGGCCGCTGATGCTAACCGTTTGCGTATTCTGGCCAACCGCGACGCGAAGCAACGACTCAAGCCAAATCCGCTTCAAATTGGCTTGATAGGCAACGCCCAGCTGCAGACCGTTGAACTCATTCTTGGAATGAAATCGATCGCTCAACTGCACCGTCCCCGGTGCTCCGGGGTCGAGCGACTCAAGAGTCTCCGAAAACGACAACCCGTCCTCCAGCCGAACATTCCGGTAGCCAACGATCCAATCGACGCGGTCCGTGTTTCGGCAGGCGACACAATTCCCGCCACAGGTAGGACACAACGATGCTCGCCCCGCGATCAGGAACGATCGCAGATTCGACTCCGAGCGAATCGACAGACTTCCGTCCACCAACCCCGGATAGTCGATCAGTTGCGAGGTTTCCTGGTCTGCATTGGTGTCATAAAACGGACGGGCGAGGATCTGACGCCCCGTGCCTCCCGAAAACCCATCATCTTGTTCGGCGAGAGAGAAGTACTCGCCCTCAATTCCGAACGCGGCCGTCGGCGTCAAAAAGAAACCGCCCTCAAGTCGCAGCCCCGCGGTGGAACCGTCGTTAATACTGCCACCGAACAGAACCGTCGTGTTATTAAACCCGAGCACACCGGCTTCCGCTTGTGCCGTGCCGTCGGGACTCGTCGTCGCGAGCGCCGGCGTTTGCATCCCCTCGGTCCACCAATGTAAATACTCGCCGCGGAGCCATAAACGGCTGGCTGGTTCGACACCGATGAGTGAACCGATGGTGGGAATCCCGGTGTAACCCGGCGCGCTGCCCGACCACTGGCTCGACGTCAGCCAAGTCGGAGGTGATGTGAAAATATTGGTCGTCGGAAGCCCATATCCTGTTCCAGACGGCGCGTATCCGCTGGTCGCGTAGGGGTCCGCAGCATCCTGAGCCGACAAATCCGCTGTCACGAAAACAACGCAAGCGATGAGAACGGTAGCACGGACGATCCGCATCGGAGATTCAATGATGAAACGATAGAGGAAGTTAGAGTCGAGCACCGGCAACTATCTTTAGAGTGAAATTCGCAAGAATCGTTCAAGATCCCCGCCCCTGCTGCCGCAGCATTCTTTTTTTAGTCTCCCGCTGTCAAGATCAGTCCCCCCATGACCACAAAGTGGCCGAGCGCAAAGTGGTCAGAGAAAAGCCCCCCGACCTGGGAGCGTTGGCCACTGCCTTCGCGTCCCAAACGCCCCTGGGCAGCTTGCTCTCGTTGGCATTTCGCCTGTCCAAACGTTGTCCCCTTTTGCCTTCTCTGTGGGGCTAACTATGATGCCAGGCCCATCCGACCGAACCATCACCGCGTTCTGATCCAGCACGGTGAGCACTCCCACCAACATTCGGTCCCAGCTCACCTCATCAGCGACGTACACGAGAGCCGTGAAATATCGACACCTCTATCGATCGATCGTTCTGCTGATCCTCGCGACAGCCGTGATCTCGATGTTGGGTCTGCGCGGCGTCATGACGCACAGCCACTCCGATGGCGAGGAAAAACACGTTCACGTCCAAGCGATCTCATCCTCGCCATCGTCTCCGCATCACCACGAGCACCCCCACCCCCATCCTCATGGACAAAGACATGGACATGCGCACGATCATGCCCATGCACACCCTCACGAACACGCCCACCCGCACGCACCGGCAACTTCTTCCCAACAGGACATTTCCCACGATCGACTGATACAAACGGTGTCGCCTGACTCCGCGACCAAGATCGCCTCGACTCACCCTCACTCGCACTACGTCTTCTTTGGATTTGAGTTTGTCGTTTTCGAATCCGGAAATCGCGAAGCGATCGCCAACGACGGCTTCGACGCAGTCGACTTGCGCTCCTGGCTCATTCGCGTGTTCAACGTTCGCAGCCCACTGTCGCCTGAAAGCCTCGCTTTCGAGCCAACGCCCGCGAGCATTCTTTGCGACCTGCTTCTTCGCATGAACGGAGGCCGTGTCAACGAACCTCCCTCCACGCCTCCTCCCGAGTTCGCCACTCTTTAACGTCCTACAGCGTTATCTGAACTCCATCTTGAACGCAACAAACGGTCACTGTTCTCTCCGCCTCTCGCGTTGAGACCGCGTCTGTATCGCTGCGTGTTCGCTCGTCCTATCTCGTCGCAACCGGTCTGCCGTCATGTCGGCGCAGACGCGCCGTTCGTCGCGACTGGATGACCGCATTCCTGCAGGCACACAACCGCCCTCGGTTGGAACGCTCATCTGCATGCGCGGGCGGATACACGAGCACGCAGATGCAACCGTGATCCACTCAAAACCCAAACACAATGAACCGAAAACTAGCAATGCAAATGCAACCTTCTCCTTCGCCCCGTCACTCCCGCGAGGCTTTTACCCTTGTTGAACTCTTGGTCGTGATTGCCATCATCGGCGTGCTCGTCGGCCTCTTACTTCCAGCGGTGCAGGCCGCCCGAGAAGCAGCCCGCCGCATGTCGTGCAGCAACAACCTCAAACAACTCGCTCTTGGCATTCAAAACTACGAATCCACCTTCGGCAGGCTTCCGCCGGGCTACCTGCACAAACCGGGACCGAGCGGCACGCTCTTCGACGCAAACCACATGGGGTTCGCTTGGGGGACAGCCATTCTTCCCCAAATTGAACAACCTGGATTGTTTGACCAATTCGATTTCAGCCGCCCGGTTTGGGACATCGAAAATATTGACGCCCGCGAAACACCGCTGGCAACCTTTCTCTGCCCCTCGGACACCTATTCGGAAGACTCCTACGTGATTCGAGATGACTCGGTGACACCGACTGAACGCTATGCGGCAGCCTCATACGCTGCGAACTGGGGCCCCTCCACCACGACCGTCAACCTCGATGACACACCACTGCAGAGCCAAGGCATTTTCTATCGAAACAGCCCGACGCGGTTTCGAGACATACTCGATGGTCTCTCCAACACGCTGGCACTCGGCGAACGGACCAACGGACCTCTCCCCACCAGCAACGCCTCCGCCGGTGGTCACATGCACTTCGAAACCGCGTGGTCGGCTGCCGTCCGCGACATCGATGATCTAGCCGATGACCACGGACACATGGTGTTGTTTGAGACTCAGTATCGCCCGAACCAAATTGACGGCGATGACAAAGGCCTTTCAGCCCCGCATGTCGGACTCTGCCAATTCGCCCTCTGCGACGGATCCGTCCGCGCGATCTCCGACCAAATCGACGAGAAACTCTACAACGCACTCGGCACCCGCAAGGGCAAAGAAGTGATCGACGAGTTCTAGCAAAATCGCCAGTGCCTCGAATCACCGAGCCCCAAAGACCAATCCGACCGTGGCCGAACGAGACGTTCGGCTGCGGACAGACGCATGGTCGACTCACTTGTTTCCGTGTGATCCCCAATCCATGGAACAACAAAGCTAAGAGTCAAACGGCAGGACGCCCATTCGCTGCGGCATATTTTGCCGGCGATCGAATTGCCTCGCCAATTTGCGTTCAGCTCACCACCGCACTCACGCGTGATATCACTAAAGCGATCAGATCAACGAACGTGACGAACGGTTTCACCGCTGCGTTATGGCGTGGCAAGCTCGAACGCGGGCTCGTTCTCGACTAACAGGAAATCATGGCCCGCGTCTAAATTGCCGAGCCGATCGACATGCCCTGACGGCCAAGACACCGTCACGTCGCCTGCCACGGACTGCTCGCCAAGCCCGATGTGGATGCAGCGTTCGTTGGAACACAGGAATCCATCACCGGCGAGCAATTGGTGAACCTCGACCTGCCCGTCGCGGACGACAGACACTTTCGCGCCGATGGCATCACGATGAGAACGAGTTGCCTTCAAGTAAAACCGTATCGCCGTTCCTGGTTCGCCGGTCTGGTTCATCAACAACGCACTCGGGGTGTCGACATGCGTCACAATAAGGTCGTTGAGTTGATCACGATTGAGATCCGCGATCGCGACCGCGCGGCCCAAATGAGTATTCAGGAAATACTCTCCTACCTCGTTCCCTTCGTGTTGTTTCCATCGCCCACCTGACACTTGGCCAAACAACTGCGGTTGCATTCGGAATGCTTCTCCGGATTCCTCCACCTGATTGACATGCCCGTTGGCGACAAAGAGCTGCATGGCATTTTGGTTGGTCAGATCAACCCACTGGGTACCAAACCCCAAGAACTTCATGGTCGGATCCAACAATCCTTTTTGGACGGTTCGATCCACCCAACTTCCCGGTGCGACCTGCTCATAGAGCGTGTTGTAATCGGTCGTGAAGTGCGTCACATAAAAGTCGATGTCGCCATCGCGGTCAGGATCAGCGGCGGCAACCCCCATCGACGCTTGCGCCTTCGAGATACCGCTCAGCCCCAATCCGCGTATGGTGCCTTGCTCTTTCAACAAGACATCCCGCTCGCCATCGGACGCGGACCAAAGGTGATTGGCGGACATGTCGTTAGCGACATAGCAATCCATTCCTGCCGCTTCGTCGAAAAAACCTGCCACTAAGCCCAGCCCGCGCCCGGGCGCGGCGACGGATCGCAGTTGACCGCTCGCGTCACGAACTCCGAGCTCGTCCTGGCCGCGCCACAGAACATCCAACTCAGCCTCGAACTTCAGCGGCGAGCATGTCACCACATCGCTGCCACCTCCGCAGTGTTTCGAGTACGGATCCGTTCCACCGCAATAACACGTTTCAAAAATGTCGGCATTTCCATCGGCATCAAAATCCGCGATCACCACCGACGTTCCCCAACGACTCCCCGAGACGCCGATCTGGTTGGTCATGTCGGTAAACGTTCCGTCCCCGTTGTTCTGGAAATACTTCGCTTCACCAATATTCGTATCGTACAGATCGGGAAAACCGTCGCCGTTAAAATCACCGACCGCGATCCCTTGCCCAAACCCGACATCGTGATAATCCGCCTGTGTGTGACAGGGAACGAATCGACCACCTAAATTTCGGTGCAATTGGTTTGTTGACGAATTTCGCCGCAACGGTTCGCCATCGAGAACCGCAGACGCCAGATCGGGCCAACCATCCAAGTCGAAATCGATCACCGAGACGCCCCCGCCTAACGCTTGGTAAATCCAAAAGCCATGCTTTCCGATTTCGAGTCCGGGGATCGATGTGTGATCGTACCCCATTTCTAACGACCGGTTGGCCAGCATGGGCGCACGCAAGGCATCTTGGTTCAGCGAACGGCTCGACGGATTAGCGAACTCCCACTTCATGCGGGGCATCGACGACAGATCGATACGACTTGCCAAACCCACGCCCTGCTTTTGCCATGGCGTCTGACTCGTCAGTTGTTTCCGAATCGCTTTTGCTCGCGGGACCGGCTCACTGACCAAGTCATCTGTCATCTTAACAGCCAATTTCGCCCAACCATCGGCCTCCCACTGCCGACCGAGCTGTTCAAGCGTGTCAGCAAGACTGAATGCGATTCGTTGCGAATTCTGCTCGGCGGCAAAAAAGTCATCCAACTGACTCCGCAGTCGCGTCTCCAACGCAACGACCTCTTCTACCTGTTGAGCGATTTCATCATGATCCGTCTGCAATAGGGACTGATGCAGATCAGTCATCGCACGGAAATGAGTAGGGTCATGCTGCAACGCAGACCAAAACGCGAAACAGGCCTGCGGATATTCCTGACGCGTCTGCGCCCATCGACCTGCGATGTACCAATACGCCGCGTTGTCATGCAACCGTGCGGGCAGATTAGCAAGCCATTCCTGAAGCCGCTCGCCATCATGGATTTCAACCAAACAACGCCCATACAACAGTCGTGCTTTGTCGCGGTCGGGCTGGCGATCGAGAAGCAGTTCGAGCTTCTCGGCCGCGTCACGATAACGAAGATTCGAAAAATCAATGGCTGCTAATCCGAGTTGCAACTCTTCACTCGCCGGATAGCTGCGAACGAGCCCGTATAGGTATTTCCAGTCGGGTTTAACACGATCCGGATTCGATGTAATGACGAGCGACTCGACGTCCTCAACTCCGTGCCGCACCAACGTCTTTAAAGAAGGGATCGCTTCTTCCACCACACCGATGGCGGCTGAGATCCCCGCGAGGTCATAATGGAATTGGCTATGTTTCGGATAAACTTCGGTGGCGAGTTTCAAAACTTCCACCGCTGTAAACGGGTGCCCACTCTTGAGACAGGCGTCAATTGTTTTCCGGTAGAGCGACGCCGGCACCGGAGAACCTTGCTCCAACATCGATCGATAGGCCGCAATCGCTTCCTCGTGCTTATTTGCGATCCATAGCAAATCACCGTTGAGCTCAAACGCCCGAACGTTTTCCGGATCGGCGATGAAGCAACGTGTCAGAACGCGCTGCGCATCCTCGATTTGTCGATTCGCAATCAAGCCCGCGACTTCATTCAGGTCCCGCTGAACCGACGAAGTGATCTCGCTAACCGGCAACTCAGGTTCGGGTATCGGACGAGTGTCTTGCGCCAACGTCGACGCAGGACTCTCCGATCCGCGCGGCGTCTCTTCGCGTGCTTGATCGTCGCCGCAACCGCTCGCCGCCAAAGCGACGCAAATCAACAGACAGCAGATTCTTAGCCCGCGAAAACAACCAACGCAATGATTCATATCAACCACAGATCCGAACAAGAATCAACGACATGCTGCGAACACTGTTCTGCGTCGCGCAAGATAAAAGGACGCGTTACCTCGGTCGAAACCGAAGTAACGCATCCCATGGTTTCGAAGACCACCATGAACGCAAGTTCAACAGGTGCAGCTAGAACTCTTGCGCGATTACTTCATGCGAAGCCTTCGTCCCAAGAGCTCCCCACAAACCGTACGGACTCGGTTCACCCGCACCCAATCCCGTCGAGCCAGGATTCGGTTCACCGTATGGTATGTGACTTTGGTCACCCGCATCGATCGACTCGGTGATGAACCTCACCGCCCCATCGCCCATCAAGACATGCACACCACCGACGTGTCTGCTCGACGCACTGAGCAAACCACGACTGCCGTGAGCCTCGACGACGTTGTAACTGTTCGGAGGCCTGATCGTGACGATGACCGATGATTGCGGGCGTCCATCGGACCAGCGATGCCCACGACCGTGATTGATATTGTCGTCCAACGTCGCCGTTTCGGCCCAATAGCCAGGACGGGACGCGTCCAACGCACCGGACGTTTCGTAGTAGTTGGGTGGACGTCGTTCAACCTCACTATCGAGCAAACAGGTTGTGATGACCTCACGCTGCTGCCCAATGTCGGCTGCGTTTTCACCGCACATGATCGTGTTACTCAAACCGTCTTGAAAGTCACGGAATCGCGTGAAGTGGCGAGCATGAAACGCGCCGCGTCCCCAACGTCCCACATTTTCAACCGACCATGACGACCATCCACCTTCTGAACCGGTGCGTCCGTCGTGCCAAATCCCGGAGTGATGCTGTTCTTTAATAGCATCCCCTGCACAGGCGGCATAATTACTGAAGGCAACCTTGCCTGGAATCAATGTTGCCGGATCACTCGGGCAACGATAGCCATTCACCTGCGTCAACCACGGAGCATAAAACTCTTCCCATGGCGGCGGCCCCATGGGTGGATAGGGCGGCGAAATTGGCGTGACTCGGTCACGCTCGAATCCGTATGGGTTGCTGATTTGTTCCCACAAACCCTGCTGCTCAATGAATGGCAAAACACCAACTGTCCAACTCAGCCAAAGCGAGTTGTTCGTGCCGGATCCGCCCGACTTTGTGCCGCCGGAATTCATAGGCAATCGACCGTACGCGGACTCGTAGTTATGGAGCCCGAGTCCGATCTGCTTGAAGTTGTTACTGCAACTCATTCGTCTCGCTGCTTCCCGCGCCGATTGTACAGCCGGGAGCAATAAGCCAACTAATACACCGATGATCGCAATCACAACGAGCAATTCGACCAGAGTGAATCCACGGTTTACGTGGCGTACACTGGGTGGCTTGGTAAAAGTCATCTGATACCTCAAAAATAGAAAACGAGTGTTCAATGAGATAGGCTCCAATCCACACTAGGACCACAGCCGTATCGATACAGGTCAGCGTCCAGGACGTTCAGTCATTTGTTTGGTGTACGCTGCCGCTTCCGCTCTCTCTTCGGCGGTCGGTGGCGCTACCGGAAGGTAGGTAGTCCCATCGCCACTGTCGCCACAACCAGCAAGCGAACTCAGGATGATCAAAAGACCAACGAGTTGAAGAATCGAGTTTTGCATACACACACCTATGACACGTTTGAAGTAACTGACCAACTATCCGCCTCGAAAACAAACCTAGTCACTCAAACGAGCATGAACAGACCAGTTTGCGAACTCCATTGACTAAGGGAACGAGCAGTCCCTAACAATTTTTCTAAAGGCGGCTCGTTGGTCTTCAACCAGCAAATTTTTCATTAAAACAAAGGGTACATACTACGCTTTTATGCCCTTTGAGGCGAGTTCCCAACAAACAAGACATCAGTCATTTTACCCCGCGTTTTACGGCACGAAATCAATCTCAACAATTTGCCAGCAAGCCCCACTTGGGAACACACATCTTTTCTTTTTTTCGCTAACTCCTTATTCCGCGTACGGCTTATGACTGTTGGCGTTACACGATGCTTCACTGCTTTTGCGGGAAAGTAAACTTTCCGTTGCGCAAACTCATATATGCATGGGCACCAAAGTTGCTTTGACAAATATCGCCCCTGATCGCATGTCAATCTCTGAACCATGCGATCACGAAACGAATTGCTGCCGAGACACACTTGGCATCGAACGCGGTCACCTACCGACAACAATCGCCCCCCCCACAGCCAATCCATGCCATGCCGTCTGGCGGACGGTGTCGCCCTGCCCAACGCCTAGATTGGTTGCCTGTTAGCGCAACCTGCTCCTCAGGCCGTTTGTATTCGATGCTGCCTCACACCTGCTGATCTTTGGCGGCTTGCCGCCCCCCCTCTCTCTCTCGTCCTCCCTCAATGTCAACACGGGGAGCCTTGGCGTGGTAGAATCGGGAGCCCCCCCAACACAGACTGATCAACAGTTTGCCCGCCCACTGCAGGATTTCCCCATGAATCATTCCCGCCGCAGCTTCTTGCGCATTCACGGTGGCACGCTTGTGCTTCCCTTCCTCCCGTCGCTGGCTTGGGCGGATGGAATCTCTTCCGAGATCGGTACGCCAAACAAGAAGATGGTGATCGTTTACTTGCCAAACGGCATCGTGCGGCGTTGCTTTTTTCCCGGCGAGGAAAACGCCGAGGTACCGGAGTTCATTGGCAACTTCGAAGCCGACAAGATCAAGAACGAGCGGCGTTTCAAGCACAAGCCAGGCTACTATCCGATCGAGTTGACGGAAACGATGCAGCCGCTGGCGGATCACGTCAAAGATCTGACGTTGATCACGGGACTCGACCGAACCTACAAAGACGGGCAGGACGTGCATGCCCAGGGAGCGTCGTGTTACCTGACCAGTTTGTCTCCCGAGCAGGCCACCCGGCAAGGCATTGCCCATCCCAATGGTCGAACGTTGGACCAGGTGATTGGGGACGCGGTGGGCCACTCCACAGTATTCAACACCTTGGAGATCAGTTGCAACGGCTTCACCGCGCCGAAGGAACCGATCGAATTCGACAACATCTCGTGGTACGGTCCCGGCCGAATCGCGCCGTCGATTCGTGAACCTCAAAAACTGTATGACCGCCTGTTCCTGCGTGAGAGTTATCGCGAGCACGTCGGCGACGTCACGGATCTGGTCCTGGCGGATGCCAAGACGCTGTCTCGCAAACTAGCCAACAAGGATCGCCATACGCTCCATGAGTTCATGGAGATGGTTCGCGGCATCGAATTGCGGATCCAAAAAATGGATCGGATGTTGTCCCAGGTCGACGTGCAAGTCCCCAAGAATGAAGTGCTGCCTCGGGGCGAGTACATTCGCCTGCAAATGGACCTGATGCTTTTGGCATTACAGATGGGCATCACCAACGTCTGCACATTCATGCTAGGGCCAGAACGTTGGGATGCAACGTTGATGTACGAAGGCGTTTTCGATAAACCTGTCCAGCATCACAACATGACACACAACCAGAAAGGAGATGGCTACAAGGACCTGCAGAAAATTGATGTTTTCCACATGCAGCAGTACGCCTACCTGATCCAGCGAATGAAAGAGATGACAGAGGCCGACGGCAGTTCAATGCTGGATAACTCGCTGGTTGCGTTCGGAGCTGGACTGGGCGATGGAGCGACGCACCAGTATTACGACTTGCCGATGATGGTCGCTGGCAATGCCCAGGGGCAAATCAAGCAAGGACGATTTATCAAATTGCCCAGCGGCACGCTGAATTCAAACCTGTGGCTGACGTTTGCTCAACTGATGGGCTTGGAGATCGACTCCTACGCTGACAGCACCGGTGTCATTTCGGACTTGTGGACATGATCACAAACAAGAAACGGGATCTCCATCGAATCTCGATGATGAGACGGAGTTGCGTTGTCGTTGGCTTGGTCTGGGCGGCCTGCCAGGGGGCACACGCTCAGGACCAAGATTTTCAACAAGTGCTCGTCCCGTTGTTTCAGCAGCATTGCCTGGATTGTCACGGTGCCGACGAAGCAAACGCGGACATCGATTTTGACAAGCTGGCCACGGCAGAAGATCTTCTTGCCCGACCCGCATGGATCGACAGCGTGTTGGATGCCATCGCCAGCGGTGCGATGCCACCCGATGGGGAGCCGGGATTGAACCAAGCGGAACAGACCCAGGCGGTGAACTCGCTGAGAGCGATGCTGCGTAAGGCGACCGAGCACGAGCCTCCAACAGGCATTCCTGTCAGCCGACTGAATCGTTTTCAGTACAACAATACCGTCCGCGATCTGTTCGATCTGGATCGTGACGTGTTTCCATTGCCCGAAAAACTGATGACTCGTCATCACAATTATCTGCATGACCGAAATCAGGGCGGGCACCCATTTCACATGCCCGATACGGTTCAGGTGGCGTCGCATTCATTGCAACCCCAACCGGGATTGGAAGGGGTGAAACCGTTTCCCAAAGACCTGCGAGCCGAACACGGATTCGATAATCAAGCGAGTCAATTGACGCTGTCGCCGTTGTTGCTCGACGCGTTCCTGCGACTCAGTGTTTCGATTGTGGAAAGCCCGCAGTTCAACGAACAGACCGTGGGCATCTGGGGCGATTTCTTTGCCGAGCCTGTGGATTCCAGCGATCACAATGGGGTGATTCGGCAGCGGTTGGAGCCGTTCCTGCGAATCGCTTTCCGTGGCCCGGTCGATGACGAAACCATCGGTCGGTACACGAGCTACGCGATCGCAAAAATGGACGGCGGGTTGTCGTTTCCGGACGGCATGAAAAAGGTTGCCGCGGCGGTGCTGTCGTCGCCTCTATTCCTGTATCGCTCACCGGCGACCGATCCGTCGGAACAACCTTTCGTGCTCGCTTCGCGGCTGTCTTATTTTCTCTGGGGCAGTTGTCCCGACCAAGACCTGTTGCGGCTGGCTGCGACGGGACAGCTTTCCGATCCGGCCATCCTTGATCAGACTCTCACGCGGATGTTGGCGGACCCCAGGATCGAACGTTTCTTAGATTCGTTTCCATCCCAATGGATGCAGTTGGAAAACGTGCTCGCGGTCACTCCGGATCCGCAGATCAATCGCTACTTTGCTCTGGCACCCAACCTGCCCGCGAGCGTGCAAATGGTTCTGGAGCCGCTGTTGCTGTTCGATACGGTGTTCGTCGAGGATCGACCGATTGCGGATTTGCTGGCTCCTGATTTCGCCTATCAGAGTGAATTTCTAAAGACGTGGTACCACAGCGAATTGTCGCCACCGCCGGTCGATGTGCAGGCGATCGAGGTCGAGAATCAACAAAGGGACACACGGCGACGTGAACTGCAGGAAGCCATTGCCGGCTTGGAGGCGGAACGGAGCCAGCTTGTGGAGCCGGTCCGCCGGGCGGTCTTGCAAGAGCGTCAACGCTCCGAGTCGGTTCTCCCCCCCGTCGATCTGAAACCCTATGCCAGCTGGGACTTTGATGGCGATTTATCGGAGTCCGTGCGGGGATTGGATCTGACGGCACACGGCGAGATTCAGTTTCGCGATGGGCGGGTTGTCTTGGACGGCGCTCATTTACTCAGCAAGCCGCTGCCCATCGATTTCAACGCCAAGACGATGGAAGTCTGGTTTCAGCTCGCGACATTGGAGCAACGCGGCGGCGGACTAATGGGCCTCCAAGTGACCGGCGGACTGTTTGAGAGCATCGTATTGGGAGAACGGCAGAACCTGCGTTGGATGTCCGGCAGCAACGGCTTTGAGCGTACCGAAGACATTGTTGACGCGTATGACGAGACCATCGCCGACGATCTGCTGCATCTGGTCATGGTGTACGAGGACGACGGGACCAAGAGGTTGTACCGTAACGGTCTGCCCTACGGTCAGCCGTATCAGAAGGGACAGGCGACGTTTCCACGCGACGTCACGAACGTGATGTTCGGACTCCGTCATTTGCCGCCGGGCGGCGACCGGTTTCTTTCCGTTAGCATCGATCGGGCTCGGTTGTACGATCGAGCGTTGACGGTGGACGAAGTTGAAGCGGCTGTGGCACAGCGGGAGGGCTTTGTCACGACCCGCGATCTGGTCGCGGCGATGACTCCTGATCAGAGACTGAGGCGTGACCAATTGGTCGCTGCCCTGGCCGATCACCGGGAAAAATTGAACCAAGTGCCTGTGAATATTGATCCCGCATCCGTCGTCCGGGCCGCTCAGCAAACGTACGACGACCAGCTCCGCACAATGATGCAGGCCCGCGAGTTTCAACGAGTCCCGATTCGTGATCCAAGGTATGGCGGAATCATTACCAACGCCGCCGTGCTCAGCATGACTTCGGGGCCCCAGCGAACGCATCCGGTGGCCCGAGGTGTGTGGGTGATCGAGGTGATTTTCAATGATCCACCCGATCCACCGCCCAACGATGTGCCGCCGCTCAATGAAGAAGCTGGCGACAAAGACCAGACCATCCGCGAGCGGTTTGCCGCTCATCGCGACAACGCGTCCTGCGCGGGCTGTCATACCAAACTCGATCCCCTCGGTTTTGCATTGGAGAACTTTGACATCACCGGTCGATGGCGCGATGTGTACGACAACGGTCGCGCGGTGGATGCCAGCGGCACGCTGATGCGAAAACATGATTTCGTCGAAGCGATCAGTTTCAAAGCCGCGGTCGTGAAGGAGCGACATCGTTTCGCCAAAGCCTTCACCAAGCACCTGCTGCGTTTTGCACTCGCACAAGAACTCACACCCGCCGACACGTTGGTGGTGGACGAAATACTCGCCCGTGCCGCCGACGACAACTACCGGTTGCAGACCTTGCTAGGCGAAGTGATTCGTAGCGAACGATTCAGCGCGCCCTGAAATCCTCCTCACACCATCGCGGTGGAATCCGTCCCCATCATGAATGACACGACTCGAATGAGCTAATCCGCTGTGAATCACGCCTCTTTCGAGAATTGTCTCTGACGCCGCGTCCTCAATCGGGCGAGGCCCCGAGATTGGCTTGAGAACCCTCTGGTAGCGTTTGCCTTCACCCCCTGTCCTGCAACGCGTTGTTCGCGATATCCAGGTGACGCTGGCTCCCCTTCCCGAACTTTCAGTTTTGATAGACGTCGCTCTGTTGTTCGTCATTGGTTTGAATCGATTTCTTCCAACGAATGCCCGACGTGGTGGGGTTTCGTTGCAGACAGGCGACCGGTCAAACGCAGCTACGGTTCAAATGGACGCACGTCAAACGCACATTACTGCAAATGAGCTTTTCCAGACGCTCGCTTAGTTTCGGCAATAGAAATCGTTTTGCCCCGCCTCGTGGGTTTGATGCTAACGCGGTCCCCAATTTCGCCACTGAGTACCTCCCTGTTTGCGGCGATCGTAGTTTCGCTCAGTCCCCAACACGCCCCCAATTCATATTTCAAATGCGCTGACGCAACTCATGATGCGAAAACAGCCTCTGCTTTGAAAAGAACAGTTTCATGCCTATTACCTCCAACTGTTTTGGATCGTCGGAATATCGCATCAAACCAGGAATGTTCCTCACAGACTCGCTGCAATGCTTTACGACTGTTTTTGTTACCAATCCCTGGTGCTCTCGTTAAGCCCCTCTTGGCAATCGAGAGGACGATTCATCGAACAGGCTGTCGATGAGACAGCACATCTTGCCAAGATCGAAAGCGGTCGCGTGGATGGTTAGACGCTACCGAATGCGTGGACGTTCGCAGCCCCAACAATGCAGCAATTGCTCGGGCCAATAGACCGCAGGCAAAACGAATGCATAGTGTGGCGATTGAGGAGCCACCACGAGCGGCAACACGCTATCGCTGAGCATTTGGTTCGGCAAATGATGGCGAGCGAATTGAACCGTTGAAATCAAACACCCGTCACGTGAGATGCTCGGCGGGACCGCCAACCCGAAAACACGAATCATTTCATCGGTAAGGTAATCCGCGATCTCGCGAAGCGCATGTGACGTCGGTTGCGTCCCTTTGAGCGTGGCCAATTCCGTAGCCACGTTTCCGAGTTCCTGTGGATCAAGACCGTGAGATTGCAAGCTGTAAACCATTTCACCGGGAAGGTTTTGCTGCCCAGGTACAAACAGGCCGCCATTGGCCTGGATCAAATGCCCCCAAACGATCACGCCGTCGCGAAACACTTTTCGCTGAGCAGACAAAGGTCGGCAAAGACCATCGGATCGAGATACGATGCGCGTAATCAACGAAAACGCTACTCGCAAATACCGCTTTTCAGCATCGCCAAAATTTCGAGGGGCGTCCCCGAAACGTTCGCAACACTCTCGCAACATTTCCGACCATATGAATTGGCTCTTACCTGTCACCACGACGGCCCTCGCTTCTACGAATCATCGTTTTGGAGCGACTTTTGTTTGGCCAGTTTGAGAATCATAATGCGATCCGGTTTACTCAACTTAATGATCGGAATGGACACCTCATCCCCGTTGCTTTTCCGCAACAAAACAAAACCGCCTTTAGAATCTACATAAGTCGCCAAGACGGAGAATTTGCCGGACGCATCGTTCCATAGTCGTTCACGATTGCCGTTCACCCCAACGCCCGATGCCCCATCTACTGACACGGCGTCCCGTGTTTGCTGGGCGAGTGCAACGTCTTTAGCGATCGCAAGGTCTTCTCTCACCATTCGGTATTTTGTACGCCAACCGTCCCACGTAACATCGACGGTGCCATCGTCATGAACCCGGTCGACGGTGACGTAGTTCCATTTTCGCCCCCACACGGCCCCCAACTTCATGCCAGGTGACAGTGGAGTTTCGGGCGCGACGATCATCGCGCCGTCAGGTAGCGGGATCCCGATTTTGTATCGTGTCACACCAGCCAACGGCTTTGGCGACGCGGCAGGTTCTCGATCAATCGACGCCTGGGATTCGTTGGGTGCATCCGGCTCTTCCACCTTTGGCATGGCATCCCCTCGGGACCGCGTCTCTTCCACTTTCTCGCTGGGAATCGCGGGCGAAGACGCCGTTATTTTGTCGACGCTCGGTTTCGGCGGTGTTTCGAGAGGCGGCACAATTTGGGACTCGAATGCAACCGCAGGTTCGGAGGCTACGGACCGCATGGTCGGTTTCGCAACCGAGACATCTACTCTCGGCAATGATGCCACGGGCGCCTTCTTCGCACTGCCGGGCACAAAGATCAGAAAGATGATTCCACCTAAAAGGATTACGATGCCGACAACAACCGCGATCGCACTCTTGTAGATCGGAATCGGAGGCTTGACGTAACCGTAAGCAGCCAACGAGTCACGACGGTACTTTGCCTTCTCCGCCTCCGTTTGCTCCCTGATGCCTAACCAAATCGCGTAGGCCCCAAAGCCGACAATCACGAGGCCAATTACAATCACGACTATGAAACCCACCAGCCCCTTCTCGGGAGCACCCTGATTCGCCTGCGCTGCATTCGCGGTAGCGTTAACGGCACCGAGAAGGATTCCCGCCAAAGAAGAACCACAGCGGACGATCCTGCTTCGACCTGAAATCGTTCCGAGATTATTCATGAGTATCATTTCGTGCCCCTCCCAATCCGCATTACCATCGTCTGCATAGAAACAATACCATCATTTCTTCCCTTGGGGGATTTAGACACCCTAACATCCAGACAAGTTCCCTTGAGATAACATCACTCGAGCGTAGAAAACTCAAACGATAGAATCTCCGCGTTGCTGGTCCCTTCCCCGTACACGGGTCGGATGAAGGCAGGAGTCGCTCCCCGGAAGGTTGTGGTCGACTCCTATTCGCTCGAAAATTTGCAAACTTTTGCTCCAATGCTCACCCAGGGCGTTTGCACGGGGAATCACGAGCTGAAAACGACTTGTTCCATGTAGCTGTCATCCCATCCCGCAGTGAGGCGTTTGTTCTTCACGCCACACTTGGCTGTCTTCTCTTGTTTTAACAGACTGAGTGCGGTTCGCCTCAACGTGCTGAAGTTCTCGTCCCCATGGCCCTTGCGGATTCGGCATTGGTCTTCGCCGAAGGTCACATCAAGTTGCCAGTGGCAACTGTTTTCAATTCCCCAATGTCCACGAACCGCGCCGGCGAAGGCTTCAACTGGCAGCATCGTACTCACGATGTAATATCAAATCGCGATCTCATCGCCCTTGCGGCGCTGAGTGTTGTTGATCGACATTCCAATGGCGTGGAGTCCCTTCCACCTTGAGCCATCTGGCAGGTCCTCCGGAAGTTCGCACAAGTAGTAGCTTCGCTCGTCGGTTCGACCATGAGTGTGTTCTTTTGTGTGATGTTCAACAACACTCACTCTCGCAAAGTCATCTTCCAGGTGGGCAAGAAAGAACGCCTTGATCCCCTCGTGAAGCATCGGCTGATTTCCTTTGACAGCCAAGCAAGAGTCCGCGCCTTCGTCGATGATCTTAGCAGCGATTTCGGTTTGGCATGAGTCAAGTCCAGGAATCTGGCAAACCAGTCTTTCTTCGTGATTGCGAATCGCGCAATTGCAAGGAAGTCGTCTGCTCCTGCAACAACTCCACAAATCATCATGAACAGCACATTGACCAGCGGATAGACAGGTTCTCCTGGACGAGGGTCGGTTACGTTGCCAAAACTGATCAATCCGTGAAGTAGAGCGTTCCGTCGAGACATGCCATAACGAGTGCCCCCGGCTGGCTGCGGAGAATCAACCGCCCAAACATGGGTCCTTGCTCACTTTTGCAGATTGCCCAGTGTGGCCCAATCGCCCTGGTTCGCAACTCGGATGAGTTGCGTGCCTTTAACGTCTGCTGCGAATTGGGATGTAATCGGCAAGACCGTCTCCGTCGGATAACACGGTCTGTACCGAGGAACACGTGGGTGGGAATGAGCAGAATTTTGGGTTTACATCGATCTGGGGGCCGTTTCCGGCGCCGTTAGACAGCGATTGAGGGCAACCGGTCACAGAAAACCCCCGAAATGTTCATGTTCCACGGTGAAGACCTGTTTGAATCTCGCTAGACTGACGGGGGGCATTGTCGGGCCCGTGCGATGCGTGCGCGCCTCTCCCTTTCATCTGTTTAGCCATACCATTCGCCGATGACTTCCCTCATTCAACGCGGACTCGAGATCGTGCCGGGTTACACGCTCGTTCGCCGATTGGGGTCGGGCATGGCGGGTGAGGTCTGGGTGGCTCGTGCGTCCGGCGGCGTTTACGTTGCGGTCAAAGTCGTTCGCGACATGAGCATGATCGGTAGCAAACGCGAGCTCGGTGCGTTGCGGATTGTCCGTGAGGTCAAACACACGAACCTTTGCCCATTGATTGGCGTTTGGTTTTTCGATGCCGACGGGGAATTGCTCAGCAATTCCGCGACGGACGATATTCTCGGACGAGAATCCTCGTTGATCGACACCGAATGTCTCAGCGGCGACCGCAACTCGGACGAGATGCGAGAAACTCATGCGATGGGTTTGGCAGATTCCAACGTCGACCTGAACCCGCGTGATCCGTCTGCCCCCAGCGACAGCCACCTGCAAGAGACGGGCGAATACAAGGGTGACGCGGCGGATGATTCGGGCTTCCTGTCGGCGTTGTCGCGAAAGTCTACCCCGCGTCCAAATCGAGGCTCGGACCTAACGCGGCCGAGGTCGGATTCGTCAACGTTGCCGACGCCCGGCGATCGACGCAACGAAGATGATCCTGATTCGTCACTCGGTGACGCCAAACAGATGGTCATCGCGATGGGCCTCGGTGAGAAAACACTGCACGACCGATTGGTCGAAATGCGTGCCCCCGGCAACGCACCGGAGAACGAGAACGATCCGCTGCATTTGCCCGGTGGAGTTCCCGCCCCTGAATTGATTCGGTATATCACCGGAGCCGCGTCGGCAATCGACGAACTGAACATCCACCACAACATTTACCACTGCGATATCAAGCCGCAGAACATTTTGATCGTCGGTGGAAACGCTCAGGTCTGCGACTTCGGGTTAGCTCGTCGCGTCCACGAGAATCGACGCACTCAGTTAGCAATCGGCACACCCGCCTATGGTGCGCCGGAGATGCTATTCGACCAGACCTACACCAAAACGATCGATCAGTATTCGCTCGCGATCACTTACTACGAAATGCGAACGGGCAACCTGCCGTTTGAGACGTCCCGTCGCTCGTCTTTTCTGCGAGCGAAAGCCAACGGAGAACTGCGGCTCGATGAGTTGCCGGTGCGTGAACGCGAGGTCATCGAACGGGCGACTCGCCTCGATCCGTCAGAGCGATACGAAACCTGTTCGCAGTTCGCGGAAAAACTTAACGAAGCGATCTTCTCAACTGGAGTGAGTGGAGCGGGCGGGCGACGCACGAAGGCTCTGATCGCGACCGCGATTTGCTTGCTGACTCTCATCGGTGGCGGCGTTGCCTATTACGTTTCGACGCTTCCGAAGACGGTGGTTGCGGAGAACGACGCTAAGTCTGACGAATCGATCCAATCCTCCTCAACGGATCCCCTTGAAAACAATCGCGAGGCCGAACAAAGTTCGGCGTTTGACTCGGACATAAGACCTGATGACGCTCTCGCTATCGACTCGGTACCACAGGACCCCGCCGATCTATCACCAAACGCTTTAGAGCCCCCAAACACGACAGAACCAGACTCAACGCCTCCTCTCTCGATGGGCCAGGAGTCACCAGCCAATGCACCGGAGAAACATACGGACGTTGCACCTGCTATTCCAGATCCAACGTCGGGTGAGATGCCTGTCGTCTCGACGGGACCTGATCCGATAGAGATGGATCCATCGACCGACGCGCCGCCAGTCATCACGACACTACCCGCCAATGTCGATCCGCCCACCGAGCCAAAACGCACGCCCGAGACGATCGACGAATATCTCGCCGCAGCCGTCGATCAGCTCGATCGTTGGTCCACACAGGATCCCGCGATCATCAAACGTACCGATCTCGAAGCGTTCGCAGACCAGATTGAGTCCTTCGCACCGACCCTGGATGCCGACGGCAACTGGGTTGATCCGCAGATTGCCAGTATTACCAAGTCGCCTTTTGAAGAACGTCACGTTCCCTCGGTGATTGCGATCGCGGACCGGTTTCGTGACGAAACGCTCGCTGACGAAACGCTCGCTGACAAGGCGAACAAGGTTAATCGCATCTCGACGGAAGATGCGAACGTTCTCGCGGGCCGAGTAGCATTGGCATCGCTACGTTCGCTGGTTCGCTCGTTGCTCGCCCCATCGTCATCCGTTTCTCCCGATGCGAAAGACGACGTCCGCAAAACGTTGCGTGGAGAGCAAGCCCAGAGAATTGCTGCGTTTCGAGACCTGTTTGGCGACGACGATCGCTTCCCATCGTCCGAACACCAAGCCGATGCGTCTTACACTTTGGCGAAATTCATTGTCGACGCGAAGAAGTCGCTTTCGTTTGATGACGACGAAATCGAGATCGCCAAAGAACGGCGATCCGATTTGAACCGAGCAAATGCGTTGAATTTGAATCCGGTTCGGCTATCGCGTCTCGCTGAAGCTCAAATGGGAGACTTGGTCGCCTTGCGGGTGGCTCGTGACGACGCCGGGGGCGGCGACGATTCTTCGGCTCAACGCAATGAAGTGATCGATGCGGTTGCCGTAGATATCACGCGTGATCTCGATAAGCCCGCTGCTCATGCGGATCAGAAAACGGGATGGGACCGGGTCAGCGGTGAACTGAACCTGAATGCCCATGCTGCGGCTGGATTGGCGATGTGGGATGCGAACCGTGTCAGTGATGCGATGAAGCATTGGATCGCCATCCAAAACGACGCGCTGCTGGACTTACATGTGCGAGACGATTGGCGAACCGATGTGGCAAACCGATGCCTCGATTGGCTCGCCGAGAACACCGATGCGGATGACAATGACATCGAAACCGTCCGCTTCAGCAAGTCGACGCGGCACGGCACCGGCGTGCTCGAATTGGTGTCTCGGTTCGCGGGAAAATCAGCGGACCTGCGAAAGAAAATCCAGCCAGAACAATTCCTGCTCGCGGCGGCGAAAGGCGATTACCGCACCGCGATGGAAGCGTGGGATGCGATGAATCTTTCGATGGACGATCCGCGGACAACGCCGCAGATCGGGTACGCCCTTTGGGAACTGTGTTCCCGACGTTTGAAAGACAACATCTCTGATACCGAACGTGCCGCGATCACCAACGACCTGGTCTTCGCAACGGTCGCACAATTGGACAACGCGACCGCGGGCGAACGCTTAGGCTCCGACATTCGGCTCAGCGAGACGCTCGCCAATCGCATCAACCAGACCCTCGATTCCGTTCACAAGATGACGACGCATCCGATTGATGCGATGCCCCAGATTTCGCAGAGGCTAGACCGACCGGAGTTGTTTGTTTTATGCAAACGATATCTCGATACGATCGCTAATTCGACCGCCCCATCAGACCACGGCCGTTTTCTTGATCGTCTAGAGAAGGTCCAGTTTGCCGCCGCGACCGCTGCGATGATCGAAAAGGACGTGCCCGCACGTGACGAGTTTCTGTTGATCGCGTCCGAAGCGTTCATTCAAACGCGGTACGAAGAGATCGACGACCTCCCCGCGGTCGAGATGATCGAGCGTTTGTTCGCGTATGAGAAAGCGGGCGATAACGCGTCACGCTCCGCACCGACGATCTACCGCCAATTCCTGGTGGCCAGAGCCGCCGACCAACGCGGATACCTCAGCCGAGATGACGAGGATGTGCTCAAGTACTACGTCCAAGCACGTGGTGCGTACACCCAATTGATTGAGAACCCAAACGTACCGCCCGATCTTCGGGGCAGTGTTTATCGATGCCGAGCGAGCCTGCTCAGTCGATTGGCCGTTCAGGAGACACTACCTCGCAAACGCGAATTGCTCGAACTCGCCGCAAAAGATGCTTCCGCTGCCGTCTCATTACCGCCTCGATGGCATTTCGACAACGACGATCGATTGACCACGGCCGCCGAAGTAAACATTTCGACGGTGAGACTAGTCACCGACCTCGAATTATCGGAAAAGCAAAAACTGCTCGACGATGCGGACCGATATATCGCCGAAGCGATCGCCGTTCGCAAGCAACTCGGCTATCCGACGTTCATGCACGAAACCCATCGGCTCAACGGTTATCTGTTCGATCTCTTGATGTCACCCAAAGGCAGACGCCATAGTAACCGCGAGCAGAAAGCGATGACGCTGATGAGTCAGCTCGGCACGGTACCGATCCCGTCTGCGCAAGAATTTGAAGTTGAAAAGACACTCGCCGCGCCGTCATACCGAACCAAAGTTCATTGGCACTGCATGTGTGCCATGGTGCACCGCCTCGCCGAACATCCCGAGATGGCGATGAGCCACATTCGATACGCGCTCCAGATCGCCGAAGAGCACTTACCGGAAACCGACGACCGGCGACACCGCGCGGTGTTGATCTACGTTCAATTCAAAGGACCTGAGTTACTGGAAGGCGTTTCCAAGAACGGACGGGCGGACCAGCAACTGGTCGGAGAACTCAGCGACAAACTGAACACGATCGTTGACCCGAATTCCTACTTCCGCATCGAGAAGCAGGGTTACGTTCGTGACCTTGAGAAGATGGCCAAACCTTAGCAATCCGAAAGAGCGGCATCACTTCTTCTTCCGGTTCTGCCGCGTAACCGTTCCGGCTTCCTCGGGACGATAATCCGGGTTGTCGCTCATCATTTGAGCTCCGGTCGTTTCCCGCCACGCGACCATCTGCTGAAGCAATCGCTCGGCCCGTTCCGGGTACGTCTGTGCGAGGTTTGTCGTTTCGCTAGGATCCTTACTCAGATCAAACAACTCGAGTCGTCCGTCCTCGAAGAACTCGATCAGTTTCCAGTCACCTTGCCGGATAGCGCCGTACGGTGCCGTGCGGTGATAGTGTGGATAATGCCAATACAACGCATCGCGTGACAGCGTTGTCGCATCGCCCTTCAACAGCGGCACGATGCTGAGCCCGTCTTGGTGTTGATCAGGACGCGGCGCCAGGTTGGCGATGTCGAGCATCGTGGGATAGAAATCGGTTCCGATCACCGGCTCGTCACACGACGTGCCTGCTTTGGTCACACCCGGCCACTTCACCACCAACGGTTCCCGAGTACCGCCCTCGTGCGAGAACCCTTTGAAATCACGTAGGCCACCAGACGTGCCCTGAAAATTGCCGCCGTTATCACCCGTTAAGACAATCACAGTGTTATCGGCGATTCCAAGAGTATCCAGCGTTTGCATCAATCGCCCGACGCTCTCATCGAGCCGCTCGACCATCCCCGCACGAGCCGGATCGAGATGTTCGTTATTCGTGTTCTCAAACGTTTTTGCTTTCGCTTTATACTTCGCAACCAATTCGGGCGGCGACATGATCGGGCCATGGAGCGTGTAGTAAGAGAAATACAGGAGAAAGGGTTGCGATTGCGGTGTTGCCTCCAAAAACTCAACGGCAGCGTCCGTCAGTTTGTCGGTCAGAAACTCACCAGGTTCTCCGTCGTCGAGGTTAGGAACATCGAACGGCGAGAAATACCTGCCTGGCCCTTTCGGCTGCCCCCATTCACGACCGCCCACGTTGAGATCGAAACCGTGATCGGTGGGATAGTGTTGATCAAAATCGTCTTGCCCGATCGGCATCAAATGCCACTTGCCGAAGAATGCGGTTGTGTAGCCGGACTCTTTCAACGCCTCTGGCAATAAGATGCGTTCATGATCGATCCGCATGTTCCAATCCGGAACCGACAATTTCGCGTGAGGATGATTGTGGCCGGCAATCCAATCAGTCAAATGCAGGCGTGCGGGATAGCAACCGGACAAGATTGCAGCACGACTCGGCGAGCAAACCGCACACGCGGCATAGGCGTTTTGAAACGTCATCCCTTGCCCCGCCAACGCGTCGATGTGAGGCGTTTCGTTGAACCGGGCACCGTAGCATCCGAAATCGCCCCACCCCAAATCATCAACGAGAAGAAAGACAAAGTTAGGCGGTTGTGCATTGCCGTCACTCTCCGGCATCGCCGCGGGTTGCGCCAATTCGGCCAACCCGATCGACGCATTCAAGCATGCCAGAAAAAGACAAACGGGCAACGTCCATCCACGTCGGTTCATACCAAATCGGTTCATGCCAGATACTCGAAGGTGGGGCTCTCGGTGTCGTTTACGGACGCCGAGGATATCGCGTCGAGCGGACGCATGCAAATATTCTGACAGAGCGGCTCGCTAACAAAGCAAAACAGCTTTACGCACTTCGCTCTCGTTTACGATTTCGCAACAATAACGCGATGCAGTCATTCCCCAAGACGGAACCACGCATGTCGATGTCGCAGGAAAACAGTTTCGCCAATTCCCGACCGTTGATTCCGAGTCCTCCGTAGCCCGCTTCGCTGACGACTACCTGATTGGCACCGAAGGCGATGTGCCGGATGCCGGCGAGAGCGGTAGCGGATAGACACATAGGACACGGTTCAGCGGTCGTCGCCAGCCAACACCCACTCAAATCACGCTTGCCGAGTTGCTTGCACGCGGCAGCGATTGCATTGATTTCGGCATGCGCGGAAGGGTTGTTGGCCGAGCGTGCAGTATTGTGGGCGACCGCGACTTGCTCACCATCGGATCGATAAATCGCTGCGCCGAATGGGTTCTCTCCGTGTCGAACACCTTCTTCCGCTATGGCAAGCGCCGCCTTCATCCACTGTTTTAAGTTCCAATCGTTTACTGTCTGCGAAATCCCTGCAGCCTTGTCGCTCATGTGCTTTTGTTCTTTCAAACGAACCATCAATTGAACTCGAAAAAAGGGGTCGACCAGCCGTCATCATGATGACCGATGGGAAGATGACCGACGGGGCCCGCGCCCCAAAATGCCGGAGCAAGTGTTCCGCAACATGAGCAAGCACATCTCGCGCCATTTACAACTGTTCATGTCGCATTTCGAGGCTCCCGATTGCGAATCGGAGCTCATAGCCGAGAGTTACCGGGTTGCTATCAAATTATCGTGTAATTTGAGCATTCGAAAACCCAGCGGTTCGCTGCCCGATCACGAGCCAACTGGACGATCACGGGTCGACTCGGCTGGTCCCCCAGCATGCGTTTTCCGCGAAGGAAGACCGCGACTCCGACGTCGCCGAATTTACCAAAATCCGGCGGACTTCTCGGCGGATCACGAAAGTCTTGTCGGCACGTGCTGCGGTTGTTTGGCGGTCCGAGCGGGGCTAGCAGATGTGTTACGATATTCGGTTGCTCTACCGCGTCTCATCCCCACTACCAAAGGTTGAAATCGATGTCTTCATCCACCGCTGCTCCGTCAACGATTCCATCCGATCTCGAATCGTTTCTTTCGTCGCCGAAACGAATGTTGATTAACGGAAATTGGGTGAACGCCAAGAGCGGAAAGACCTTCGACGTTTACGACCCTGCGACGGACCAAGTAATCGCGCAAGTCGCCGAGGGTGACCGGGAAGACATCAACGCTGCCGTATCCTCGGCTCGTGCGGCGTTTGATACCGGGCCGTGGTCCAAGATGACTGCATCCGAGCGAGGCCGACTGATTTGGAAGATCGGCGATCTGATCGAGGCCAACGCGGACGAGTTAGCTCAACTCGAAACACTCGACAACGGAAAGCCACTGGCGGTCGCCAAAGTCGCTGACGTGGCGCTGGCCGCTGACATGTTTCGCTACATGGCCGGTTGGGCGACCAAGATCGAGGGCAACACCATTTCGTTGAACGTGCCCTATTCACCGGGCAGTGAATTCCATGCGTACACATTGAAGGAACCGATCGGCGTTGTCGGTCAAATCATCCCTTGGAATTTCCCGCTCTTGATGGCGGCGTGGAAACTCGGTCCGGCACTAGCGACGGGATGCACGATCGTTCTTAAACCGGCGGAGCAAACACCGCTGTCGGCACTGCGACTCGGCGAACTGGTCGCCGAAGCAGGCATTCCGGACGGCGTGGTCAACATCGTAACCGGATTCGGCGAAACCGCCGGCGCGGCCCTCGCCTCTCACGATGACGTCGACAAAGTTGCTTTCACGGGTTCGACGGAAGTCGGCAAGTTGATCATCGGCGCGGCAACCGGCAACCTCAAAAAGGTAACACTCGAACTCGGCGGCAAGAGCCCCAACGTGATTTACGACGACGCGGACATTGATACCGCCATCGCGGGAGCCGCCGACGCGATCTTTTTCAACCAGGGCCAAGTCTGCAGCGCGGGTTCGCGTTTGTACGTGCAGCGTGGGATCTATGACGAGGTAGTCGCGGGCGTCAGCGAGATCGCCGCAAACATGAAGGTGGGCAGCGGGTTCGATCCGGAAACCCAAATGGGACCACTGGTGTCTCGCGAACAATTCAATCGCGTGAGCGGATACCTACGTGCCGGACTGGCCGAGGGCGCCGAAGCGTCCGCGGGAGGCGGCACCGTCGACCGCAACGGATACTTCGTTCAACCCACCGTGCTCAAGAACGCGTCACCGGAGATGTCCGTGGTGCGCGAAGAGATCTTTGGACCGGTCGTCGCTGCGATGCCGTTTGATAATGACAGCGAGATTGCGACGCAGGCGAACAATTCCACGTATGGACTCGCCGCAGGTATCTGGACACGCGACGTTTCCAAAGCACACCGGCTAGCGAAGTCAGTGAAAGCCGGCACGGTCTGGGTGAACTGCTACAGCATTTTCGACGCGGCATTGCCGTTCGGAGGATACAAGCAATCCGGATGGGGCCGCGAAATGGGCCACGCGGCACTGGAAAACTACCTGCAAACCAAATCCGTCTGCGTGAGTTTGTAGAAGGCAGGAGCCTGGCTACGACGTCAGACGAAACCGCAGGCGAATCACGTACCGCAGGCTGCCAGCCTGCAGTCACTGAAACGATGCGTGGTGGTGGGTGCTGCAGGCTAGCAGCCTGCGTTACGTTTGGATGCAGGCTAACAGCAGCCTGCGGTACGAATTGCTGGCGGCTTGCGGTTACGCGTTAGCGTAGGCTTTTGCCGAATGCGGTGCGTAGTTTGCCGAGATAGCTGTCGGCGTCTCCGACTTCGGAGAGCACTTTTTGGCTCATCTCTTCGATCGAACGATCCGCACCTGCCAGCAACGTCTGAGCTTCGGTCTGTTGTTTCGACATCCATTCTCGCATACTGAGCATTTGCTCGCGGTGAACGGACTCGACCTTCGCAGCCAACTTCGCTTTGCTGACTTCGAGTTGTTTGGCAATCGCGCCGCGGGCGGCGTCGCTGAACGCGTTCCCGAGGTTCGTATCCAAGTCGAGATCGAGGTCTTTCCAATCGCCTTTGAACGTCGCATCAATTTCGATGGAGTTTACGTTCGCGAGTGACTGATTCATCGAAACCACGGCGGCGGAACTGGCAGCTTTGCCTTCAACGGCCAAGTGCATGTTCACGCCAATTTGTTTGCTAACCAAACGGCCTTCGACGTCGTCGCCTTGACTGTTCAACTGCACCCAAACTTCGCGCTGGCCTCCGCTAATCGCAACGGCAACGTCGCTGCCGTCACCCAAGCGAACAGGATCCACCCGCATTTGTGGCCAGTGCAGCGTGAGTCGATCGAGCGAGTCGCCTTCACGGCGGTCGCGAACGTAGTCAACCTGCACGGTCTCCGGCCCTTCGAGCAACAATCGGGCACGCGTTGGGTTTTCGAGCAACTCGGGCTGTGGAGTCATGTTCTCGACAACACCGGTCAGTGCGTATGTTTTGCCGTCGGCACGCATCAGACCATCGACTTGGCACTCACGGATCAGCATTTCGGGACGTCGATTTCTACCGAGGAAGTCAAAGTCTTCACCGCGAACACGCTCCGCGTCGGGAGCCACGACGGTGTAATTTGCCAGCGTTCGGCCGCTATCGAGATAGCCGCGCAGTTGTGCGAGCGAACGACGGATTTCAGCCGAAATCAGATCGATGCCAAAGTTCTTTGATTCACTCAGGTCACCGGGAACGTACGCGTCGACTTTCGCGAGGTCGGCTCGACGTGCGTCTTCGAGACGTTGCAAATCGGATTGCATCTCGTCGGGCAACGCGTCGAGTTTCGCACGCACACGCAGCAGATCCTCACGCGCGGAGCGTGCCTCCGCGAGCGTCCGTTCGAGCTCGGGCCAATCTCGCAGTGGGTTGTCGATTCCTTTCGCCGTATCACGAATGGTCTTCACGCGTTGCTCCAGATCACGTGCTTGCTGCAACAGATCGGCGTACTCGTTTTCCCAGCGCCGACGGATCTCTTCGCCCGTTTTCACCGTTTCGAGGCTTTCGCCGATCTCTTCGGCGCTGTCGGTCAATCCGTTGGTGAATTGAGCGAGCATTTTGCTGATCATCGAAGGGCTGTCGGCGTCCTGGGTGGGATCGACAACGTCTTCGTAATGCCCCGAAAAGTCTCGCTGCGAACCGATCTGAAGCCCCGCGATTTTTGCTTGGCTGACAACCCAACGACGACGCAGGAACGCGTCGCCGTCAATGACGAGATCGACGGAGTCAGCAACGAATGCGTCGCGGAATTCCTTGCCGTCTCGCGGGTCGGCGACATGCACGTTGGCATAGTGGATCGATGGCGGAAACAGGCCGACTTTCGCCGAACCGATCTCAGCCTTCGCACCCGTGGAACTTTCCAGGCCCGCGACCGTGATGTACGTTGCCATTGGGCCGAGGCCCAATGCAAGGATCATCAATATTGCGACAACGATAATTACTCGTGTCAATAAAAAACGCCAACGAATCATGCCGCATCCTTGTCTTGAGAATCACGCAACTGTCGAAGCAAATAGCTGAGCGCTTCGTCAATCTTTTGCTGGTCATCGGCCGCCGAAGCCTTGGCGTCGGCAGCAGCTAATGGGGACGTCGTCGGAGCCGCGGACGTTTCGGTTCGAGACTCTTTCTTTTCCGTGCCGCCTGCGATCGCTACGCGAGTTTGTCGCGCAGGCGTGGCAGCGGTCGCCGGTTGTGTGGTTGCGCCGTCAGTATTCGCGGCGTCGACTCGCCGGACGTCGTAAACACGCCCAGACGATGCCGTCAACGGTTTACCAGGCGCCACCGAACTCGCCGCGGATGCGTCATCGAGCTTCGCGGCGCCGTCCGGAGTTGCCGAAGGCGCGAAATGTGGACGACTGGCTTGTGCGTGTCGAGAATCAACTCGACTGAGCGGTTGGCTTGTTGCCTCGTCTTTCTTGGCAGGCGATTGTGGCTTAACTCGTTGAACGGGAACGCCGTCTTCCAGTTCATCTTCGATCGGCGCCCATGCGCGAAAGATCGGATAGGTCAGCAAGAACAACGGAACCAACGCGACCAATCCAATTACAAAACTGCCTGCAACCACGGTGTTGTTCAAGTCCGTCCACGCAACGAGTGGGTACTGCCACGCGATCGCGAGCTGTTGCGCGACGTCGGGGCGATCAAATAGCCACCGGCCGACCGAATCGAATGTGGGGTCAATCGTTGGCGCAACAAACGTCACCGCCACGCCCACCAACGCGACCATTGCGTGATTAACGCGAAGAGTTAACACCAACAGCACGAGAGCAACGGCCAACAGATTGCCGTGTGGGATCAGCCCCAACAAGGCCCCGAACGCGACGCCCCAAGCCAATTGCGACGGATGCTTCCGTCCGGCAATCGCCTTGCGAACGCTGCTGATGAGTTTAATTGTCCATAATATCATGGCATGACGCCTCTATGCGGTAAATCGCTGCTGCAGACCGGTTAATCGATCGATGCGGCGCCGAGTTCTATCAACGCGCTATCCGTCTTAATCGGCACCACCGGAACGATCATTGAATACAATCGCTAAAATCGTCGTTGCCAGACCAAAAGTCGCGTTTTGTTCACGCGTCGATTCAACGACGCACTACTGATCGGCAGTCAGCACGGCACACATCGCCAGGGTGGCGAGGCCATAGAAGGTGTATTCCACGTCGGGCGTCTGATCGAGCGTGAAACCTACAAAGCCGCCACCGGATACCTGCATGGATTCGGCGTATTGCTTCACCCTTTGCAGCGAAACTTGGTCGGCTTCGTTCAAATCCGCGAGCGTCGTCAGTGCCGTGAAACTGCTGAGCAAATCGGCAAACGGGATGCGAGTGTTCGCCGTGAAGCCGCCCTCGTCGCTCTGCATATCGGCCACAAAATCTGCCGTTTCGGTGTGATTGTTGGGGTCGAGTCGGCCGAGAGTTTTCAGCGTACCGATCGCAGCGGCCGTTGGGTTCACGCCCGCTCGTTTTGCAACCCGGATTTCCAGATACCCGCCTTCGTCGTGTCGCTGCGTTTCGAGAAACCGAACGATGCCCTCGGCGTCGGGAACGGGAACATCCATCAATTCATGACAGAGGACCGTCAAAAACGTTTGATACGTGCTACCAGCGCGACCTTCGGGCGTTTTCGCGAACCCGCCGTCTGCACATCGCAGCGTCCCGAGCGTGTTGGCGACATTCGAACGCCAAGTCGTGTCATCGTCGGAAATAACAACGATACCGGTGGCCATTTCCAGCACCGCGGCGGCGAAAATCAGCGAAATCAAATCGATGACGCTGTCACGCTGCGTCATTCGTTTGCGCAGAAATTCCGCAGCCCCTTCGGCCACGTCAGCGTCGAGCTCGCCGAGAACCCACAATGCGCGAAGTGCGAACGCGGTATAGTACGGATCACTCTCGCCCTCCCGACCGGCGAATCCCCCATCGCCTCGTTGGCACCGGCGCAGCCAAGTGGCATGAGTGTCACGCATTTCCGGATCGAGCTGGGAGGCACCGATCGCCAATCGCAGAGTGAGTTCGTTGAGATATCCGCTCATATGATCTTGGTTCGAATTCAGTCGGTGAAGAGCGTCGGCGAGATGAAGGCAAGATTCCGGTCACAGGCAATCCCGCTCGTGATCGGTATCGATCGCCAATTCGTCGGAAATCCAGTGACGCTAGTCGAGCGACGGAGCTCCAGCGACGAGTGGGCCGCCAACGAGACTTAATAAACGGGAGGCAGCAGAACGGGAGTCAGTTCGAGGGGCCCCAAGATAACGGATAGGTCGGTGGCCGATAGTGAGCGACGCGGTTTCGCTGTCGCCGACGGCCAAGACAATCAATCGACACGACCGGCACAACCGTTTTCCTTGACCAACTTCTGGCAAACCTGCAGGAAGACTCCAACTGTTCAGGCGTATCAAGCTCGGCGGCTGACCTACGTTTGCTCTAGTGGAAAAGTTACCCACATTGCGTTCAATACGTTTTCGTCCCCTTGCGCCCATGATGCGATCATGACTGTCGTTACCAACACTCCACACCTCCCGCCTAGCGAAGCGATCGGTACCGAGTGGCAAACAATTAACTGCAATGAACAGTCAAAATCCATCAAGCAAGGCGTCCTGAACTGGATCGCCGACGAAGACGGAACGACTGCGGTCGAGTATGCCGTGATGGTCGCCATGATTGCTGTGACCTGCATGGTCGGAGTGAACCTGATGACTCAGGCCGCTGAAGAGAGCTTTACGAATTCCGCTGAAGCAATCGGAAACGCGTAACGCTCCCACCCCTCGACGCTCTCGTTGAGTGCCGACTGAAGATGCCGCCGTTTGTGCCCCCAAACCGCTATCGAGATCCACAATGTCCTCACGCCCGATTCGCCAACAATTGTTGGTCGAACAGGATGTCCAAGTAAGCTTGGTCTTCCGCGCGGTACTGTATGGTGCCGCCTGCATGACCTACTTCACCGTCATTCAGTTCTTCACCCAAGCGATGCATCATCCTGGCATCTTGATGTCGGAGATTTTTCTGTCGTTGACCGACGAAGCCGTTTACTGGGTACCTGGATTTCTCGTTCTTGGCCCCCTGATGGTTTATGACATGTTACGGATTACGAACCGGGTTGCCGGTCCGATCTACAGCATGAGGCGAGAGATGCGAGCGATTGCCGCAGGTGACAACGGGCGCGGGCTTAAATTCCGCAACGACGATTACTGGGATACGCTCGCAACCGAATTCAACGAACTGCGACGGACCGTGCTCGAACTGCGAGAAGAGAACGCAAACCTTCGAGCCAACCAAGCCGCACCGGCTCCCGAGGAAGAAGCCCCACAAGTAGACGAGTTCGCCGCCGCTGATTTAGAAATGTCCGAAGAACCGGCCGGAGCCGTCGTCCCGAGCTGATTCGGAACCGACAGCACAACACGCGAGACTCGCACGAGTGGCGTTAAAACCACGTATTTGACAAAACGATCGTCGCAAATGGGTGGTTTCCCCTATCGACCCTGAAGCGTTGACGGTTGGATAATAAAGCCGCTGGGGCAATGTGACCCAGTGGCTGGCTCTGGGGCCAAAGGAGACCAGCCGCTGGAGTCGCGTATCAATCCGGACGGCAGCTAATCCAGACGCTCGACATTGACGCCCGCATCCACCCTTCTGTCGCAAATCACGTTTCGCCCCGCACGCGTCTTCGATCAGTTAGACGGGGCTGCCTGTTCTCATTTGCAGACGCAACGCGCCGCTCGGGAAGCGGCGACACGATTGAATCCGTGCAATCCAAACCGGACCAATCGTCCGGGTTTGCCCGATTCCTCTCGACAACCGGTGCAGGTCGCAGACAACAACGAACATCCGGCGTCCCCAACGCGTCATGAGTCGGTACGATAGTCGTTACGTGCTAGAGTCTAAGGAAGCGGCGTCACTAGGATGGGTTGCCAACCGGCATCATCGGCAATCGACGCTCTCCCACCTTCCATCACCCACCGAGCCCCCGCCGTGAACGCAGCTCCGACGACGACCGAATCACCTTCATTGGATCCCAAGATGCTGGAAAAACTCAGCGGCGATCCTGCCAAACGCATTGATGAAGTGATCGCGTTCTATCGCCGCGAACGTCGACCGGTCGAACTATTCGAAGCTCTGAAGATGAAAAGCCGGATGCGGTTCGGTTTGCCCATGATTGCGCCTCCGGACGAAAGCATCGGAATGCAGACCCCGCGAGAGGTCGAGATCCAACGTGGACTCGAGGAGGGACTTCTTGACGCGTGTCGGCAAGCCGGCGCGATGCTGATCGAAGACGGAAAAATCGGCGAAGGATGGATGTACTTGCGTCCGATCGGTGACCCGGCACTGGCCAAGCGACTGTTCGCCAACGTCGAAATCACCGAGGACAACTATGACGAGATGGTCCACGTGCTGCTGCATGAAGGCGTCGACCTGGCACGCGGTTTCGATGCCGTCCTGAACCAGCAAGGCACCTGCAACTCGATCACGCTGTACGATTCCGCCATCGCATCGCGGAGCCGGGAAGACAAAAAAATTGCGTCGAAATGTCTTCTAAATCATCTTTACGACGAACTCGACACACGCGTTCGGGAGGATTTTTCGGAGCGTGCGGAAAAGAACGGCGTCGATTCCGAAAAAATTCAGCTCGATCTTAAAAACGCAACGCTGGGCGAACTCGTATCGAAACACAAGTGGATCCTGGGCGGGGGCGGTTACCACCTCGACACGACGCATTTGGCGTCCGTGGTGCGTTTTTCACTGGTCCTGGACGCCCCCGAGTTACTCGAAAAAGCGTTGCAGTTGTGCCAATATGGCCGCCGACTGCCATCGGACTTCCAATATCCGGGCGAAGAACCGTTTGTTGATTTCTACCCCGCTCACGCCGCGTTCTTCTCCGCTCTGTTGGGGAAAAACGTAGACACGGCGGTACGATTATTTGAACAGCGAGCCCGAACGGTCGATTCGGTGGTCCACGGCAGTGCCGCGATCGAAACCTATATCGACTTGCTCGATCGGCTCGGTCGACCTGCCGACGCATTGCGTGCCGCGATGGAACTTTTCCCCGATGACGTGCCGCTGGGGCGAGTGATGCCTGAAATGATCGAAATGGCGGGACGAGCGTCGGAAAAGGGTGATGGGCAAATTGCCGCAGAATTAGAAAAATTCTGTTTTGATCGCGGTGACTTGCTTGGAGTTGCCGCTGTCAGTGAACTCCTATCCCCCAATCCACGTTAAACCACTAGGATGACAACAGGCCAGTCGTAACCTAAGGTTTTGGTGTGCGGTTTGCGTTGGTGTTGACAGTGCCGCGAAAGATTCGCCAATTTGACAGCGTTAAGAAATGTTGATGCGGGCCGTGATCCGCCAACAGCGTTGAGGGTTCGGAACCAGATTTGAAGTTTTTGATTTAAGGACGAAAAAACATGTACGAACGGTTTACAGACCGAGCCCGGAAAGTCATGCAGTTGGCTAACCAAGAGGCTCAGCGATTCAATCACGAGTACATCGGTACTGAGCATATTTTGCTCGGGCTGGTGAAAGAGGGCAGTGGCGTCGCAGCCAATGTGCTGAAAAATCTCGACGTCGATTTGCGAAAAATTCGTCTCGAAGTCGAAAAACTCGTTCAAAGCGGTCCCGAAATGGTGACCGTCGGCAAATTGCCACAAACCCCGCGGGCTAAGAAAGTCATCGAATATTCGATGGAAGAAGCTCGCAACCTCAATCACAGTTACGTCGGCACGGAGCACATCCTGCTCGGTCTCTTGCGTGAACAAGAGGGCGTTGCCGCTCAGGTTTTGATGAACCTGGGTTTGAAATTGGAAGACGTCCGCGAAGAGGTTCTCAATCTCCTCGGCCATGGGCTCGAAGGTGCCGAAGTCGGCGAACGCGGTGGTCGTTCGGGCGAAGGCAGCGAGGGCGGTGGCAGTGGCGGCGGCAGCAGCAAGAGCGGCAAGAGCAAGACTCCTGCCCTGGACAGTTTCGGTCGTGACCTCACGGAACTCGCTCGCAAGGGTGAACTCGATCCGGTGATCGGGCGTGAACGTGAGATCGAACGTGCGATCCAAATCCTCTGCCGACGTACCAAGAACAACCCTGTCCTGCTCGGTGAAGCCGGTGTCGGGAAAACCGCGATCATCGAAGGTTTTGCTCAACGCGTGATCAACGGTGAGGTTCCGGAGATCCTCAGCGAAAAACGAATTGTCGTGCTCGACCTCGCGATGATGGTCGCGGGTACGAAATATCGCGGACAATTCGAAGAGCGGATCAAAGCCGTCATGACGGAAGTCCGTCGCGTCAAGAACACGATCCTGTTCATCGACGAATTGCACACCCTCGTCGGTGCCGGTGGTGCTGAAGGTGCGATCGATGCCGCTAACGTTCTCAAACCCGCGCTCGCTCGGGGTGAGATCCAGTGCATCGGTGCAACGACCCTCGACGAGTACCGTAAGTACATCGAGAAGGACAATGCTCTGGCACGTCGTTTCCAAGAAATCATGGTCGAACCGACCGGAACCGCCGAAACGATCGAGATCCTCAAGGGACTGCGTGAGCGATACGAAGAGCATCACCGCGTTCAATTCACCGACGATGCGGTTGTCGCCGCCGTCGAAATGAGTGAGCGTTACATCACCGCTCGTTGCTTGCCCGACAAGGCGATCGACGTGATCGATGAAGCGGGTGCACGTGTGCGACTCCGCTCGATGACTCGTCCACCAGACCTCAAAGAAATCGACGAACAAGTCGAAACGCTGAACAAGGACAAAGAAGACGCGGTTGCCAACCAAGACTTCGAGAAGGCCGCCAATCTGCGTGATCAGGCTGAAAAACTTCGCAAGAAGAAAGAGAAGATCACTCAAGAATGGCGTGAGAAGAGCCAGCAAACCGATGGCGTCGTCGACGAAGAAGTGATTGCCGAAGTCGTCAGCAAGATGACCGGTATCCCACTGACTCGTCTGTCGACCGAAGATTCGCTGCGTCTGCTCAAGATGGAAGACGAACTGCACGAGCGTGTGGTCAGCCAAGAACAAGCCGTCACGGCGATCGCGAAGGCTGTCCGGCGGAGTCGTTCAGGTCTGAAAGATCCGAAACGGCCAACCGGTTCGTTCATCTTCGCCGGTCCAACGGGTGTCGGTAAAACGTTGCTCGCCAAGGCACTCGCTGAATACATGTTCGGCGACCCTGACGCGCTCGTGCACATCGACATGTCGGAGTACATGGAGAAACACAACGTCAGCCGACTGATCGGGGCACCTCCCGGATTCGTCGGGTACGAAGAGGGCGGTCAGCTCACCGAGAAGATCCGCCGTCGTCCGTACGCAGTGGTCCTGTTCGACGAGATCGAAAAGGCTCACCCAGACGTATTCAACATGTTGCTGCAGGTGATGGAAGAAGGCCGCTTGACGGACTCCTTCGGTCGCAACGTCGACTTCCGCAACACGATCTTGATCATGACCACCAACGCCGGCGCGGAAGCGATCAAGAACGAAGCGGCATTCGGTTTTGCGAAACCCGATGGCGACGCGAGCTACGACTCGATGAAATCACGCGTGATGGACTCGATCGAACGTGTCTTCCGTCCTGAGTTCCTGAACCGACTCGACGACACGATCATCTTCCGCCACCTGACGACGACCGACCTCAAGGGCATCATCGATTTCGAATTGCAGAAGGTCCGCGAGCGATTGCTCGAACGCGGATTGGCTCTCGATTTGACCGACGACGCCAAAGAGTTTTTGGTCAAGAAGGGCAGCAACCTCGATTACGGTGCACGTCCATTGCGTCGTGCTCTCGAGCAACGCATCGAAGACCCGCTCGGCGAAGAATTGCTGCGTGGAACCTTTGTCGGAAAAGACACGATCGTCATCGACGTCCATCGCGACGACTCTGGCAAGATCACCCGTCTTAACTTCGAAGGCGAAACTCGCGGCCTGCCTGAACCAAAGGATGCGGAAGAAACCGTTGGCGCCAGTGCAGGATCCGAAGGCGAAAAACCGGAAGAATCGTCCGAAGACAAGTCGTAACGATCTGTCGCGAGTAACGATGACTCAATAACGAAAGAGCGTCTGAAATTTCAGACGCTCTTTTTTTATACCCTCGGCTTCCCGCTCAACAGGATCCTCGACGGCATTCAGCGATTGGACTTCAGTGACCGGGCTGCCGCGGGCGTAACCTCGCAACCTGCAAGATGCATGGCGCGACGGCGAACGAATCGTCACGAATCGATTGGCAAAGCACGTCGACGGGAGCCCTCGAGCAGCCTACCAGCGTCCGGTCCAACGATCCGTTTGAATGATCCGGCGAGCCTCTTCGCTGATGCCGTACTTCAGGTTCGGCTGATTCAATTCGAGGAACACGGTGTACTTCTGGTGGACGGCATCGCTGAACACGACTGGCGCGTGTGTGATTCGCAACAGGTGGACGGGAATCCCGTTCCATCGACGAGTGTAAACGCCCGCGTCGAGTGCTTTCTCGCCTTCCAGGCCGTAGTGACTCGTCAGCGTCGAAATCATTCGCTGAGCGTCGCCGGTAAATCCGTGCAGATTGATTCGTTGGATCGAACCGGAACGATCGAAGTAATACGTCAACGTTCCCGCGAGATCATCGCTGCGAATCCCCGTCACCACCGGCACCCGCAAACCTTCGAGCTGCAGGTCCGCGAGCACAGTCGAGACGCGCGAAAATCGGTTGAGAATCATCGGCGGTGTCAAATCAAACCGCAACGCCTCGCGGATGTCGGCCACGTTGTTGCCCGCGAGACTCGGCGTGGCGTTGGCGTCCTCCGGCATCGCGCCGAGTTTGCGGGCGATGTCCTCTTCGTACCGGTATCGCGACGAAGAAACCGGTCGCAACGTTTCGACCTGATGATGCGAGTGAACCGGATAGCGATCCGACCCCGGTGTTTGCACCACGCCTCCGACGGGCGCCTCGCCTGCGGCGCTGCTCCACGGTGCCGACGCGGTCAACGAACCGGCCTCACCGTTGATTTGGCTTGTGATCGTTGCGGTGGCTTCGCGCCCCCATTCGGTTTCATTGGCAACGTACGGAGTTCCAGCGGCGACGGCTAATACGGCGATCTTTCCAATGCGTCCGCCAATCATCCCTACTTCTCCCAATGCCGATTCACATGATCGAATTTGATGACGCGACTCTCTCTAAAACGCGAGAGCCGCTCGTTGTTGATCCAGCACGACCCGGCACGCCGCCGAACACTTCGCTATCTCTTCCATCGGCGTCCGCGAGGTTTAAGCAACCGTAATAATCCGTGCGCCACGACAGCAGTTACGACCGCGACAACCCGTCGACCGAGACGCGGTTTGAACACGCAAAAACCGAACGAAACGCATTACCGGCCGAGATACGTACGGGTGAACCAGAGCGACTCGGCGGTATCCAGATCCCGCACGTTTGCGGAACGTTCATCGAGAGAAAGCAACCGCAGGCGCGAGCCTGTTTGACCGGGCTCAAAACCGCGAATCAGTAAATCCGCGGAATCATCGATCTCCCAGTCACAGACCACGCCATAGGCAGACGACAACGGCACGTCGCCGTGAACGGGATCAACGGCACCATGAGTTCCGATCGTGCACGAAACATCGCCCCCCGTCATAAAGCGGTACTCGACAATCTTAGTATCACTGTCGAGTCGGTACCGCCACTGTTCAGTCAGCAGATGATCCCACGAGACCACCGGCGGACCCGGCACAGCCATGGACGGCGGCACCGGCGAACAACCGCCAATCAATATCAACGCGCCAAATGACGCGAATACCAATAGCAAGACTTTGACGCGACACAACATCGCACACGTTTTCCGCCGCACCGAAACGCCGACCAGGTTGCTATCGCGTTGAAACATAACTGCACCAGCGTCGATTCATCAGTGCCCTACTGAGTATTGAAAGTTTGGGCTATTGCGTTTTCATCCGGTCGGCCAATTCTCCCATCACAACCCACATTTCTTTTGCGATTTGTAAACTGCGTTCGTCGTAGGTCGCCGATTCTTCCTCGGTGCCATCGGACGCTTTCGGATCGACGTACAGCATCGCCACGCGGTCTGTCGCTCCGCGAACGACGGGACAGTTCTCGTCCGCGTGATCGCAACACATCACGGCGATGTATTTCGACTTCGGATTGTGAGCTTCATCATAAACCTTGCTAAAGCACATCACCGGCGGATGCGAGTCGCTGAACGACAGGTCATAGAACACGTTCTCGCCGGTCTCGGGCCTCGCGTCTTCATCACGACTCACCACGAAACCGGCCCGCCTCAACGACGCGATCGTTCTCGGGTTGCACGCCGTCGCTTCGGTTCCGCCGCTGAAACACACCACATCGTCACGCGTCAAACCGAAGTGAGCCGCTGCCGTTTGTGCCCAAACCTGTGCGAACTGACTCCTTCGTGAATTGTGAGTGCAGATGAACGTCAACATGACGGGCCTGCTCTCACGCAATCGCGTTTCGACGACTTTGGTCAATTCGTCGACGACCTCTCGTCGCTCGGGCGACAACGACTCTTTCACTCGCCGCCAATCGGTTTCACCCACAAACGCACGAATCGGTTCACGAACGAG
Source organism: Aporhodopirellula rubra (assembly GCF_014192335.1). GTDB lineage: Bacteria > Planctomycetota > Planctomycetia > Pirellulales > Pirellulaceae > Rhodopirellula > Rhodopirellula rubra. Next base: position 86,629 of record NZ_JACHXU010000023.1, read on the forward strand.
GGACTGATTATTCAAGAGTAAAACTCCGAGGCGGGAACCATTCGCATCATCGGCCACTGATGTTTGGCAGGTGACTCCGAGGAAAACAACACCGAGGCAACCGGCGAAAGCGACTATTCCCCGAGGGGCATTTATTGACAACAGACACATAATGATGCGGGGGGTAATGGAGACGGCGTGTAGCTTACCAATGCCTTAGAATAGTGACGAGTAGCGACGGTGACGGCGGCTGAACCACGCCAACGTGCGGGCCCAAACCAAACCCGATTCGCGGGTTTGCGAAGTCGGCAACTCGTAAAATTCACCAAATCGCAATCCGTCACTCGCGAAAGACAGCGTCCACCTCGCGAAATACGCCGGGTGGCTTGATCGATGTCGTTTCGGCAGTCACGATAGTATCCAATTGCCTTCCCTCCCACTCCCCCGCCGATCGCGTCATGATTCTTGCCGAGAAAACTCGCTCCTGCACGCTCGTTGTCTCCAAAGGGCAGTCTCGCAACCCGGCGAAACGGGCCCTGGAACAGGCGATCGCGGACGCGGGAGGCAAGATCCCCGATTTAAACGTCCTCGTCGTCCCGCACCTTTACGATTTGCCGAAAAACGGCGACGCGATCAGTCGGCTCCGCGAAATCGAAGGCGACGTGATTTTGGCGAGCTGGATCTTTCCGCGTGCAGCCCACTGGGTGCTCGACCGCAACGGCGTCGGAGGCACGCCCGGCGACGTGTTGCTCGGTAACAGCGACGATGAAGACGACGCAGCCGAACCTGAACCTGCCGCCGAGGCGCAAGACGATTCAACCGAACGGATGACGGACCTTTACCCGCGTCCAAGTCGGAAGATCTTTTGCATCGACCTGAAGTCATCCGAAGACACGACCGAATTCGTCGGTGAGATTCAGCGAATCCTGGGTCTCGACTCCGAAACGAATGACAACCGCTCGTTGCCCATCGTGGGTGGAAAGATCGAGTCGGTTGAGGAGACCGCGGGCAGGCGTTGGTATCCCGTCATCGACTACAGTAGGTGCACCAATTGCATGGAGTGCGTCGACTTCTGCCTGTTCGGCGTTTACGGCGTCGATGGTGTCGAAAGCATCATGGTCGAGCAACCCGACAATTGTCGTAAGGGTTGCCCTGCCTGCAGTCGCGTGTGTCCCGAGAACGCAATCATCTTCCCTCAGCACAAAGCTCCCGCAATCGCCGGTGCCGAAACCGAAGGGGACGAGGGATTCAAGATTGACCTTTCGCAACTGTTTGGTGCCCCTAATGCCGGTGACGATCCAATCGCAACGGCGGCGCGTGAACGCGACGAGCAATTGTTACTCGCCGGACGTGGCACCGTCGGAATCGACGAGCGACTGAAGAAACGCCAATCGGCCCGCAGCAATCAACCGAAAGACGAGCTCGATCGACTCGTCGACACACTCGATGAGATGGACCTTTGACCCAAAACACTGATTCCGTCGACACATCCACCACTCAGCGAAATATCCTAGGCGTTGCACTCGACATGGATGGGCTGCTGTTCGATACCGAACGCATCTATTACCGCGTCGGTGACGTCGTGCTGCAACGACGAGGCTTCCGGTTTTCCAACGAGCTGCAATCTCGAATGATGGGTCGTGTGGGGCTGAGCGCGATCGCGGAAATGATCGCCTTTCATGAACTCAGTGACGATCCGGCTGAATTGCTCGAGGAATCCAACTCCGTTTACGGTGAACTGCTGCTCGAACATCTTCGGCCGATGCCCAGCCTCGATCAGTGGATGGAATACCTGATCAACAGTGGTGTCCCCTTTGGTCTCGCCACCAGCAGCCAGCGTCAGTTCGTAGACATGATTTTGCCGACAACCCATTGGCACGAACAACTCGCGTTCGTTCTCACCGGTGATGATGTCACCAACGGCAAACCGCACCCTGAGATGTACCTCAAAGCGGCCGCAGCATTGGCCATACCGCCCGGACAAATGCTGGTACTCGAGGACAGCGGCAACGGAGCCAACGCTGCGATCGCCGCGGGCGCCGTCACCGTTGCGATTCCCAATGAACATACCCGCGATCAAGCATTTGACGGGACGCACCTGATCGCGGAATCATTGAGCGATCCACGGTTATGGGATCTTCTGAAAAAGCACTCGGGCCAGCAAACGTCAGTCGGCGGCCCGACCGCACCGAATCGCTCATGAATGCGACGTACGTCAGTCGCATCACTGCTGTGGGTCGATCTGCCGTCGCGGTTGTCAGCGTGATCGGGCATCAAGCCGAAGCGTTCACTCGCGCTTGCTTTGCACCTGCGACGTCCTCATCATGGACCCCCGGCCAAATCCGCTACGGAACGTGGCGAGCCGACAGGGAAACGCAATCAGACGAAATCGAAGGCGAGTCCGTCGTGTTAACGCCTTTGGCCGAAAACCACTTCGAAATTCACGGCCACGGGGGATCCGCCGCGGTCAATCGAATCATCCAATCGCTCGTTGAGCTCGGTGCCACCCACGTCGACTCAGCCGAGTGGGCGAGTCTCTCTGCGTCGTTTCGCGATCAGGAATTCGAACCGTTGATCGCGGAAGCGGAGTCTGTCCTGACGCAATGCACAACACGCCGCAACGCAGCGACCGCGCTCGCGCAAACCCGCGGCTCGCTTCTGAGATGGACTTGCGACTGGATCGATCGAATCCACACCGAAATCGCAGGAGATGAACTCGAAAAGGGATCAGACCATTCGTCGTCTGTATTGCTCGCAGAACTGCGTGCCTCGGCATCGGACGTCTTATTGCGAGCGTCGACGGGAATGCACCTCACGGCCCCCTACCGCGTCGTGCTCGCCGGGCCACCAAACGTCGGCAAGAGCAGCTTGGTCAACCGAATCGTCGGCTACGGGCGCAGCATCACGCATGACGCCGCGGGAACCACTCGCGACGTCGTCGACTGCGACACCGTGATCGACGGACTGGCCATCCGTCTGGGCGATACCGCGGGAATTCGTGCTGGCGGTGATGTGATCGAACAAGAAGGAATCCGACGAGGATCGCTCGCGATTGCCAACGCCGATCTCGTGGTAATGGTCCTCGACCCGAATTCTCTCGCCGACGCCGATTCGATACAGAAAACCATCACCTCTCACAATCCCGACGCATCGATTCTACGTGTTCTCAACAAAGCCGACCGTCTTCTCGAAACGGCAGAGGAAACACACTCTGAATCAACGTGGCTCCGCACCATCGCGCATGACGCGGAGGCGCAGCAGAACGGAATCGAAGCACTCAAGAAAGCAATCTCCTCGACCCTTCGTCCACTCGAGTTTGACCACTCATCGGCAATGCCGATCGTGCCTCGTCACGTCCATTGGCTGAGTCAGATCGTAGGCAGTGCCAATCTTCGCCAATCAGTCGAACGTTTGACCGCACTTCGCGCCGGAGCGGAGACCGGCACGTGAGCGTTAACTCATTCCATCATCGAATACTCGGCGCGATCACGCCCGAACTGCATGCCCGACTCAATGAACTCAGTAACGATCCGGGATCAAAATCGAATCAGGATGCGTTCACGTCAGCCCAGCGAGCCGTGTTGGTCGACATTGCGTCACTGCAAGTGAAAGCGAAACGGACATTCGGTGCCGCCGCCAATCCCGAAGATGCGTGGTGGGTCACCCGCCGTGGGTTGCAACAATCCACGCATTACCGCGTGGCGGCGTTAAAGGCGAGCTGGATGGGCGACCACCCCGTCGCGGATCTCTGTTGCGGACTCGGCAGCGACTTGATCGCGTTTGCCCGTCGCGGACAAACCGTGGGTGTCGACATCGACACCGACGTTCTGTCTTTCACCCTGTCCAACCTACACGCGGCAGGCACGACGGCAGAACTGCGTGAACTCGACGTCACCCAAACACGCCCATCTGACCTGTTCGGCGACTCTGAGTTACTCCACATTGATCCGGATCGTCGCGCCGACGGGCAACGTCATACAGACGCCGACAACCTCGTCCCCTCTTGGGAACGCGTGTGCGAACTGATGGACGCGACACGGGGCGGATTAGTCAAACTGGCTCCCGCCACCCAACTCTCTGACGTACAATCCGTAGGCCTCCACCGGACATGGATTTCCACCTCCGGCAGCGTCCGTGAACAAACTGCGATCTACGGCGACACCCTCGACAACGTATGGTTGACCGAACAAGGTTTGCGAGCAGGCGAGCGTTCCGCGATCACCATCCGTGATGGAGTCCCACACGCGTATACCGAGCCGACCTCAGGAGAATTACCAGACAACGCACCGGAGAAAGGTGTCGGAGAATGGATCGTCGATCCGGACGCCGCAATCCGTGCCGCCGGTTTGACTGAATCGTTTGCCCGCGCCATTGGCGCCCGAACGATCGGCTCGGCGAGTGGATTTCTGACCTGCGATTCGCTCGACGCGTTACAGCCGTGGGCGTCCATGGCAATGGTTGCGAGGGTGATCGAAGTCGTCGGCTGCGACGACCGAAAACTGAGACGCTGCTTCCGGGCTCGCAAAGCCTACCCGGATTTAATCAAGGTCCGCGGCAGCGATCTCGATCCGACGCAGTTGGGCCGCAAAATGAAAAGCTGCGGCGACGCGCCACTGGGGCTATGGATCGGACGCGACGGAAAGAGAACCTACGCCGCGATCACCGAACCGATCTAGCACCACCGTTGCGAGATCGGCAGTTCGCGCAACGCACCTCATACGCCAACATTCTGTTTTTCGCTCTTGTTCTGCGGCACATTCTTCGCTGGGAGACGAGGACGCCTCGGCGAGAACGCATCGCTCGGGCGAATCATCTCAGCGTTCGGCCGTCGGTTTTGATTGATTTCTGCGACGACCGTTTCATATGCCTCCGTCAAACGCTGCACGACCTCCGGATGATCTTCCGCGACGTTCGTCGTTTCGCCGATATCCGCAACCGTGTCATAGAGCTGCACCGGGAACGTTGAACGTGCCTTCCTCGTGTTGTCACGTTTCGATTTTGATTTGCCTTCTTGCCACGGATAGAATTTCCATTTGCCGCTGCGAACGGCCCCCGGACCATGCATGAGCACATATGCATCGTGTGGGCTTGTCGCACCTGCCTCGCCGCTCATCAGCGGCCAGATATCTTTGCCATCGATTTTCCAACTCGGCAACTCGCCGCCACAGAGTCCCGCCAAGGTCGGCAACACATCGATTGAGGCGGCTACCTCTTTACAAATTGAACCTGCTGCAATTTTGCCGGGCCACCACATCAACGTCGGTTCACGAATGCCACCGTCGTAAACACTCCCCTTTCTTGCTCGAAGCGGAAGAGATGAACCGACCGCCGCACCGTTGTCAGAGGTAAATAGGATCAGTGTGTTATCTTGGATTCCCGCTGCTTTGACCGCACTAAGAATCTCGCCAACGGACCAATCCACTTCTTCGATCGCATTGGTAATCAGTTCCTTCTGCGGATTATCGAACGCCGGAGACACGGCCAAGGGTCGATGCACCATCGTATGCGGAAGATACAGGAAGAACGGCGATTGGCGAGATTGGTTGATATACCGGATCGCCTCTTCGGTATAACGTTTTGTGACGGTGGATTGATCCGCCGGATATTCAACAATCTCATCGCCACGCATCAACGGCACGGCATCTTTCTGTTTGTGCCCGCTCGCGAGATCATCACGCGTCACACCGAGGCGCAGTTCAACGCCATCGACGATTTTGTTCGCCGGGTCACGCCACATGTCATTGCTGTATGGAATCCCGAAATACGAGTCGAACCCCTGATCCGTTGGAAGGCAAGGCGGAAGGTGCCCGAGGTGCCACTTCCCAATGCACGAGGTGTCGTAACCGGTCAACTTCAACATGTCCGCAATGGTCACCTCATCGGGATGCAGACCGTGAGTGCTGTGGGGAAACAACACCGCATCCATACTCAGCCGTTCGTAGTGGCACCCGGTCAATAACGCCGCCCGTGACCCTGAACAAACCGCACACCCGACATAGAAGTCCGTGAACTTCATCCCTTCGCTCGCCATGCGATCCAGGTTCGGCGTCTGCGGCACCGTCGCTCCGTTGAATCCGACATCACCGTACCCCATGTCGTCGATAAAAATCAGAATGACGTTCGGACGGGGTGGATCAGCCGCGTTGGCTGCACCGACCCCAGTCCCTGCCCCAAAGGCCAAGCTCGCACCAACCACAATCACAGCAAACAAAAGATGCTTGGAATAAAACAACGGATGCATCAGTGAGATTCCTTCGGAGATGGGGAAACCGACGATCCTGAGATAACAGGATCACCGCATCACTGAACATGATAATGCATCGAGAGCACCCGAATGCCTAACCAGGAGTCTCGGCACGACAATCCCAATTGCCGCCCGTTTCGCGAACCAATCAGCTTCTCCGAAACCTAACCGAGTCCTCGAGATTGTAGGAATGACCGACCCACCACCTCAGCAACACGCTGTCCTAGGGACTCGGCGGCTTGGCGTTTTGGCTGCGGTATTCGCCGGGGGTTTGGCCGGTCTCGCGTTTGAATACGGCGCTGAGTCGTTCCTTATGACTGTATCCCGCACGTCGCGTGATTTGTTCCAGCGTCATCTTCGTCTCCGACAACAACTGCTTGACGCGGGCGATTTGCGTCGCGGTGATCAACTGATGCGGCGTTTGCCCCAACTCCTCTTGGCATCGTCGTTCGAGCTGCCGGCGCGACAACGTCGTGAACTCGGCAACGTCGCCGACGTTGATTCCGTCGCACGCGTGTTGACGAACAAACCGGCACACCCTTGCGAGCTCAACATCGTCGACCGCAATGACGCGAGTAGAAAAGCGTTCGGAAACCGATGTGGGCGGAATGAACTCAATGTCCTTTTCGGGCATCAATCCCGACAGCATTTGATGCATGATCTCGCCCGCACGATAACCGACACGAACCGCATCAGGACGCACACTCGATAGAGTCGGGTCACACAACAAACAGATTGCGTCGTCATCATCGACACCAATGATGCCCAAGTCATCGGGCACGGCAATCTCCATCGTCCGACAGGCGTTAAGAACCTGTTGACCTCGAATGTCATTACAGACAAACAAACCCGTCGGCCGCTCCAGCTCGGCGAGCCATTTCGACATCGGCTCGAAATCGATCATCCCAGCTTCTTCTAACATTGTCAGCGAGCTGGTCGGTTTCCCTTTGGACTCATAGACCGTCAGCGAGCAACCGGACTTGGCAACAAGCTCGCGAAAGTAACGCAAGCGGGCTTCCGAGTAGGAGGCAAACCGATAGCCGCAAAACGCAAACCGGCGAAAACCACGATCCCAAAGATGTTCAAACGCGAGCTCAGCGACCTTCTTGTTATCCGTCTCTACTTGTGGGACGCCATCGAATTTTCGATTGCAACGGACGTCAATGATCGGCACGTTTAGTTTGCGAAGCGAATCGATCGAGTGCACGTCGACGCGCGCAATCACACCACTGATTCGTGACGTTGCGATCCAATCGGGAATCTTAGAATCGAGCGTCATCTCCTGATGCAACAATGACCAATCAACCTGCGTTCGCGCGAACAACGCGACGCCGCGTAAGAGCTCACGACCGTAGGCGCGTGAGGCCTCGACGTGCAACGCGATTCGGGGACGTGATTTTGGTTTCATGACATTTTCCACAACCGCTTTGCTCGACGCAAAACATTAAACCTGTGTCGCATATTGTTCCAGCTTGCATGACTTGGTTCGCTATTCTCTACGGTTGGCGTGCCAAGGGAAGACGCATTTTATTCTTTTGCGGCTTTTGAGGGAAGTCAGTTGGTGGCAAATCGTCGCATCCGACTTCGCTGATTCTCACAATTCGCCCTCCAAGATTCAAGAATTCAGGGCTCGCCGATCGCGATTGAAAGCGATCTTACGATTTCATCCGGTGACCGGTGCACCGTTTCCTGTTTTTCGAAATGCGAAGTAATCGCGAACATGAATCATGACGTCCCCACGCCGGAATCCGGCATCGAAAACAAAACGACCTCAACGCCCTCAGTGGTACCGACCCAGTATCTATTTCCATTCATACTGGTCACAACCCTGTTCGCCCTTTGGGGTTTCGCCAATGACATCACAAACCCGTTGGTTCGTGCGTTTAAAGAGATCTTCCTGATCAGTAACGCGCAGAGCAGTTTGGTACAGTGGGCGTTCTATGGCGGTTACGCCACGATGGCGATTCCGGCCGCTTTGGTCATTCGCAAAGTTTCGTACAAGTCCGGCATCATCATCGGTCTGTTGCTGTACGCGATCGGCGCCCTGCTGACGATTCCCGCCAGCATGATGATGGATTTCAACATCTTTCTGGTCGGCTTCTATGTCCTCACGTTTGGACTCGCGTTTCTCGAAACGACCGCCAACCCATACATCCTTTCGATGGGCCCGCGCGAAACGGCCACGCAGCGATTGAATTTGGCGCAGGCGTTCAACCCGATCGGATCGTTGACCGGGATGGTGGTCGCGAGCACGTTTATCTTGCCGAGTTTGCAAGTCGCCGACTTCCGCGCCGCCGAGATCGCTGCACACCCTGAATACGCAACGATGCTGCCTAGCGAAGTGGATGGGTTAATCACCACGTCGATGGAAGAGCACGCGATCGCCGAACCGGAAGCACGCCAAGAAATGGTCGCGCATGATTTGGATGTCGTCAAAACACCCTACGTGGTTATCGCGGTCGTGGTGCTGGCCGTGCTGGTGCTCTTCATCCTGACAAAATTGCCCGACACGGGCCACGAGGAAGAAGAAATCCACCTCGTTCAATTACTGAAAAATTTGTTGACGAATTGGCAATACGTCGGCGGCGTGATCGCACAAACGTTCTACGTCGGTGCCCAAATCATGTGTTGGACGTTCATCATTCACTACGGAATGACGCTGGTCGGATTGAGTGCCTCGCAAGCTCAGAACTGCAACATTGTCGCAATGGGCATCTTTTTGGCGAGCCGGTTCATCTGCACGTTTATCTTGAAGTTCCTCGATCCCGGTTTGCTGTTGGGAATCCTTGCCATCGGCGGTGGTATGCTGACCGCGGGAGCAATCTTCCTACAGGGCATGACAGGCCTCTATTGCCTGATCGGCGTGTCCGCGTGCATGTCGCTGATGTTCCCGACGATCTACGGGATCGCCCTGAACGGCCTGACACCCAACGACGCCAAATTGGGATCGGCGGGCTTGATTTTCGCAATCGTCGGCGGAGCCTTCATGCCACGTTACCAAGGTGCGTTGATCGACGGCGAGGGCATGACGATCGCGGGCCAAGTATTAGAATCCGTTCGCGTTTCGTTCTTCCTGCCCCTGTTCTGCTTCGTCGTGATCGCAATTTTCGGTTTCTCCGTCGCGTTCATGCGGAGCAAACAAACGGCACCGTCGCCCGTAAGTTAAAACAATCTATCCCCACTCCTCTTGATCCCCCACGCCACCGCGTTTGAACGCGAACAACGAGTTCACTATCAATCGCCAACACGCGTTCTCTGAAAGGAAACGACAGTATGTCCAGCGACAACTCATCACCGACCCTTTGGAAAGGCGACCTTCCTAAGATTGGCATCCGTCCCACAATCGATGGTCGTTTGGGCGGTGTGCGTGAATCGCTCGAAGACCAAACGATGAATTTGGCCAAAACGGTCGCTGAGCTAATCGCGTCAAACGTGCGATATCCCAACGGTGAACCCGTCGAGATTGTGATCGCGGAAACCTGCATCGGGGGCGTCGCCGAGGCGGCCGCGTGCGACGATCTCTTCCGACGTGAAAACGTTGGCGTCTCGCTTACCGTGACACCGTGTTGGTGCTACGGTTCCGAAACCATGGACATGGATCCGCTGCGTCCGAAAGCCGTGTTCGGTTTCAACGGCACCGAACGCCCCGGTGCCGTTTACCTCGCCGCCGTGCTAGCCGGACACACTCAGAAAGGAATCCCCGCGTTCGGCATCTACGGCCGCGACGTCCAATCGGCGGGTGACTCGAACATGCCCGCCGACGTGACGGCGAAAATCCTGGATTTCGCGCAGTGCGGTTTGGCCGCGGCGTTGATGAAAGGCAAATCTTATCTGTCGATGGGCGGAACCTCGATGGGTATCGCCGGATCAATGGTTGATTTCTCATTCTGGGAAAAATGGCTGGGCATGCGTGTCGAAGACATCGACATGAGTGAGTTCATCGGACGGATGAACAAGGGCCAATACGATGCATCGGAATACGAAACCGCTCTGGCTTGGGTGAAAGAGAATTGCCCCGAAGGCGACGACTACAACAGCGACGACACCAAACGCTCGCGAGAACAACTCGACGCGGAATGGTCGGATTGCGTGAAGATGGTCCTGATCGCCCGAGACCTGATGGTCGGCAATCCGAAGTTGGCCGAAATGGGACTCAAGGAACAGGCCCAAGGTCACCAAGCCATCGCGTCGGGCTTCCAAGGCCAACGTCAATGGACCGACCATTTCCCCAATGGCGACTTCATGGAAGCCATCCTTAACACCTCGTTTGACTGGAACGGCAAACGCACGCCTTACATCGTTGCGACCGAAAATGACGGACTCAACGCCGCGACCATGTTGTTCGGACACTTATTGACCAACACCGCCCAGGTTTTCGCGGACTTGCGGACCTACTGGAGTCCCGATGCGGTTGCTTCCGCGTGCGACGGCTACCAACTCGAAGGTCACGCATCGGACGGGCTGTTGCACCTGATCAACTCGGGCCCCGCCGCACTCGATGGCACCGGACGCCAACGCGATGCGGACGGAAAACCGACGATGAAACCGTTCTGGGAAATCAGCGATGAGGAAGTCAAAGAGTGCCTCAAAGCGACTTCGTGGCACCCTTCGATCACGGAATACTTCCCCGGCGGCGGCATGAGCAGCCGATTCGCGACGTTGGGCGGAATGCCAGCAACGATGACCCGGATCAATTTGGTTTCAGGGCTCGGACCGGCATTGCAAATCGCCGAAGGACACACTGTTGAGTTGCCGAACAACGTGCACGACACGTTGGACATGCGAACCAACCCGACCTGGCCGACGACTTGGTTTGCACCAACGGTCACCGGTCGCGGTGCATTCACGTCAACCTATGATGTGATGAACCGCTGGGGTGCCAACCACTGCGTGATGACGGCCGGACACGTCGGCCACCTATTCATCACGTTGGCGTCGATTTTGCGAATCCCGGTTTACATGCACAACGTCGATGAGTCACGTGTGTTCCGCCCGAGTGCCTGGAACGCTTTCGGTACCGACAACCTGGAATCGGCTGACTTCCGCGCATGCGAAAACTTCGGCCCTCTCTACGGCCGCGCATAGTGACATCCGTCACCAGCTCGTTCCGGTGACGTTCTATCTACTGACAATTTCCTAGGTGCAGGCTCCAGCCTGCCTCTCGTAATAAGATCCAATGGCTCCTCAATCACCTCAAACTGACCTGCTCGAACTGTCTCATTTCCTCGGCCAAGAAGACCGCGACCTCGCGATCCTGGGGGAAGGCAACACCTCGGCCAAACTCGACGACGAGACGTTCCTCGTCAAAGCCAGCGGCAGTTGTCTGGAGACGCTTGGTCCGGACGACGTTGTCGCCTGTCGCTTCGACGCGCTGTTGCCGATGCTCGACCAAGACGACCTGACCGATCAACAGATCGAAGATCATTTGCTCGCGTGTCGTGTCGACACTCAGTCAAAGAAGCCGTCTGTGGAAACATTGTTTCACGCCTACCTCCTGACGCTGCCCGAAATCAGTTTTGTCGGGCACACGCACAGCATCCCGGTGAACCAGATTCTCTGCTCACCGTTGGCAGAACAGTTTGCCTCGAAGAAGCTGTTCCCCGATGAAATCGTATGCTGCGGCGCCCGATCGGTGTTCGTGCCTTACACCGATCCGGGGCTGCGTCTCTCGCAAGTCATCCGTGAAAAGACGATCGCATTCATGGACGAATTCGGTGCCCCGCCGCGAGTCATCTTGCTAGCCAACCACGGCTTGATCACGCTCGGCAAAACACCCGGTGCGGTGAAAGCGGCTATGTTAATGGCCCACAAATCCGCAGAAATTTTCGTCGGCGCCGCTGCCATGGGCGGTCCCGTTTTTCTATCCGATGAAGATGTCGACCGGATCGCCAATCGGATCGACGAACACTATCGCCAACGAGCACTCAAGCTATGACCAGTCGTTTCTATGTTGCGTGTGATTTAGGTGCAGAGAGCGGCCGCGTGATGCTGGGCAGTGTCACCGACGGCCGATTAGTACTCGAGGAAGTCCACCGTTTTCCAACGGGTGCCATCCGAATTCAAAATTCGCTTCGTTGGAACATCCTCGGGATCTTTGAAGAACTCAAAGCGGGGCTTCGTAAGATCGCCGCTCGTGGTATCGAAGTCGCCTCGGTGAGCGTTGACTCCTGGGGCGTCGACTACGCACTGTTCAATGAACGTCAACCGCTGCTCTCGCTGCCGTACCAATACCGCGACGCGAGAACGGAAAAGCGATACACCGACGCGTTAGAAAACGTCGGGCGTGAAAAGATCTTCGCGGAAACTGGTATCCAGTTCATGTCGATCAACACGCTCTATCACCTGATCGCGGACGTGGAGGAAAACCCCGATGTCCTTGGCATCGCAGATCAATTCCTGAACATCGCAGACTACGTCAACTATCTCTTCAGCGGCGTGGCGCGAGCCGAAGTCAGCTTGGCGAGCACGACGCAGATGTACAACCCGAACACGAAAACCTGGTCCGATGAACTGATTCGCCGGTTCCACCTGCCCGAACGCTTGTTCCCGCCGATCGTTCAATCCGGAACGACGCTCGGACCACTGACAACGGAAATGGCCAGCAACACGGGGCTGACCGGCGTTCAGGTAATCGCGACCTGCTCGCACGACACCGGGGCCGCCGTCGCCGCCGTGCCCGCGGAATCAAACGATCACTGGGCTTACCTGAGTTCGGGAACCTGGTCGCTGATCGGTGTCGAATTGCCGTCGCCGTTGGTGAACGAAACGATTCGCGAAGGCAATTACACGAACGAGGCAGGATTCGGGGGAACAACCCGTTTCCTCAAGAATATCGTCGGACTATGGCTCTTGCAGGAGTCGCGTCGGGCGTGGGCACGACAGGGCCACGAGTACGATTACGCGGAAATCAACGCGATGGCCGAGTCCGCCGAACCGTTCCGCAGCCTGATCGATCCGGACGACCCTCGCTTCCTCAGCCCCGAGGACATGCCCGAGGCGATCGCCAGCTATTGCCGAGACACCGGGCAACCAGAACCTTCGTCGCCTAGTGAATTTACACGATGTATTCTCGAAAGTTTGGCACTACTCTACAGGGAAACACTCGACACTATCGAACGTTTGACCGGACGCACGATCAAGACTTTGCGTATCGTCGGAGGAGGCAGCCAAAGCGGATTACTGAATCAGTTCGCCGCTAACGCGACGGGACGAACCGTGTTGGCGGGCCCCGTGGAAGCCACCGCGATCGGCAACGTCCTGATTCAGGCGGTTGCCCTCGGCGATTTGGAATCCCTCGCCGCCATGCGTGATTTGGTGCGAGATTCGTTCCCCATCGACACCTTCAAACCGTCCGAAAGCCAGCAATGGGACGACGCTCAACAACGATTCGCAAAACTACGCGACTCGAAAAAACGCGTCCGACCAAAACGCGAGAGTGTATTTCAGAACGAGGAATCACCACGCGCCCACCGCTGCCAAACGGTGGCCCACGTTCTCGCGAACGTAGCGACCTTTACGAACCTACGTCGCTCTCACTATCGCGTGAACAAACACGACAACGAACGAACAACACCGTACATCAAACAACAACACAATTAGCGGAGGAAGGATCAGCGGCAAGAAGCACGAGACGAAATAACCGAGGACAGTACGAAGACTCGCAAACCCATCGAACGCGTCACTCAGCAACTCTTTTCGCTTCTGACATGTGAACGGACGGATGCTCCAATGGCATTTCGACAACGGTCGCGACTCCAGTGGAAGTGGTACAATCGAGACTCTTGCTTCCGTTCGCACAACCCGAACCGAGGCGTTCCATGCCGTTGATGTGCGATGTCCCAAAGACGCTTCTTTTCGTCGTCAACGGCGGTTCCCCCAAATCCGCAGAGATCCCTAGCATGCACCCACCTCGCCCCTTGATCCATCCGCGCGACGAAATCACGCAAACGATGAGCCGCATTTACGGCTATCGCATGACGACAACGTCCGGCGGCAACCTATCGATCCGTGATGAGAACGGTGACATTTGGATCTCTCCGGCCCGTGTCGACAAGGGGAATCTGACTCGAAACGATATCGTCTGCGTCCAAGCCGACGGCACTATTGTTGGCCTGCATCCGCCTTCGTCGGAATTTCCATTTCACAAAGCAATCTATGACGCCCGCCCCGATATCCGGGCCATCGTCCACGCTCATCCCGTCGCTCTGGTCGCGTTCAGCATTTGTCAGGCAACCCCGAACACCAAACTGTTTCACCAAACGCATTCGGTCAGCGGGTCGGTCGGCTTCGCACCTTATGCCTGTCCCGGCAGCGAACAGCTCGGCACAAACATCGCCGCCACGTTTGCCGAAGGATGCGACAGCGTCATTTTGGAGAATCACGGCGTGGTAGTTGGCGGCGATTCGCTCCCGTGTGCGTTCCAACGTTTCGAGGCGTTCGAGTTCGCCGGCAAAACCCTGATCAAGGCTCAACAACTCGGCACGGTCCGCTATCTCGACGGCGAACAATTAGAGATCGCTCACAACCGCAGCGTCGACTTACCCACCTTCGAACCCGACACCGCAAAACCGGACGAGAGAGAGCTACGGCGCCAATTGTGCGAGTTCGTTCGACGTGGTTGCCGGCAACGGTTACTGATCAGCACCGAAGGCAGTTTTTCGGCACGATTGGACGATGACTCTTTCCTGATCACACCTACTCAAAAAGACCGCGAAGGCCTGAACATTGACGACATCGTCTTGGTCAACGGCGGTCAACGTGAACTGGGCAAGAAAGCCAGCCGTGCGGTCCTCGCTCACAAAGCAATTTACGACAGCGATCCCGCGATTCAAGCAATCGTGTTCGCTCACCCGGTCAACGCGACCGCGTTCAGTGTCACGGACGTGGTCTTTGATACCCGCACGATCCCCGAGAGTTATGTCTTCCTGCTCGACGTGGCGCACGTTCCCTACGGCGTGCAATATCTCGCCGATGGCAGTATCGCAAATTTCGTATCGTCCAAATCGCCCGCGGCGATCTTAGAAAACGATGGCGTCGTAGTGGCGGGCAAGAGCATCCTCGACGCGTTCGACCGACTCGAAGTCCTCGAGGCTACCGCCGAAGCGGTCATCAACGCCGGCTCCGTCGGAACGGTTTCGGTCATGCCGGACGCCGTCATCGCGGAACTGCGATCAGCATTTAATTTGGGTTAAACAGGCCCACGTCACAGGTTATCTCGCTCCCGCCTGCTCGCGATCAATCACCTCAAACAACTAGCGAAACTGATTCTTCGATATTGGAACCACAACATGCTTCAACAACACCTTTCGAAATTGTGCCTCGTCGGCGTTCTCCTGATACCGACGCTGCTTCCGGCGCAAGACGCGACCAACACTCGCTCGCGAAGCATGGACGAGATGTGGGGCGAACGCGTGGTCAAACTGCGAGCCGAAAACGCCAACCGCGGTCAGTTGTTCGACGAAGGCAACTACGCGATGTTCATCCACTGGGGCCTTTACTCGCAACTCGCCAACAAGGTTGACGGGAAGACCTATTATGGGATCGGCGAATGGATCATGAACAAGAACATGGCCGGCATCCCCAAGGATCGCTACAAAGAATTGGCGGGCACTTTCAACCCGATCGATTTCGATGCCGACGAAATCGCCGGCATCGCGAAAGACGCGGGCATGAAATACATCGTGATCACCGCCAAACACCATGACGGCTTCGCGATGTATCACTCCAAAGCGTGTGACTTCAACATCGTCGACGCCACGCCATGGAACAAAGACCCGATGAAGGAACTCGCTCGAGCCTGTCGGGATGCCGGACTCGGTTTCGGTTTCTACTATTCGCACAACCAGGACTGGACCTTCCCGGGCGGTGGCGGCGGACCGGGCAAAGATGAAAACGGCAATCGCGCGACGTTCGATGACTACTTCAAGAAAAAGTGTTTGCCGCAGGTCCGTGAGATCACGACGGAGTACGGTCCAATTGAGATCGTTTGGTTCGACACGCCGGGCAAGATGCCAAAAGAGTATGTTGAACAACTCGTCGAAGTTGTCCACGAAAACCAACCACACGCCATGGTGTCTGGACGCGCCGGCCACGGTTTGGGCGACTATCAAACGTTGGGCGATATGGAAGTGCCCCGACATAACATCGACGGCATGTGGGAAAGCGTCGACACGACGAACGATTCATGGGCCTATGCTTGGTACGACGAATACTGGAAATCGCCTCGCGAAATCCTCAAACGCTTGCTCGCCTGCGTCGGCCGCGGCGGAACCTACATGCTCAACGTCGGCCCGCGCGGCGATGGCACGATTCCCGAACGAGCCGTCAAAACATTGCGGATGTCGGGCGAGTGGATCCGCCGTTACCCGCAGGTCGTCTACGCCGCCGACGCTTCACCATGGCAACACGCCTTACCGTGGGGCGATGTGACTGGTCGCGACAACACGCTCTACCTTTGTGTCTTCGATTGGCCCGCATCGGGCAAACTGCATTTACCTAACTTGAAAACCGAAATCAAATCCGCCTCACTGCTCCACGGACCAAAATCGGATGCGATTGAATCCAGCAAGCAGGGCGATCACGCGGTGTTCACATTGCCTCCTCGTGCCCCCGAAAAACTGGTTTCCGTAATCGAGGTCAAACTCGCCGGAGCGCCGGTTGTCGATCCTACTTGGGCGATCGATCCGAGTGTGGAAACCATGCTCTTGGCCGAATTCGCTGACGTCTCCAACGCGAAAAAAGAAGAAAAGCGCTGGATGGAGAAGTTCGGTGAATGGAAAGGCGTCGTCCACGCATTCGATTGGGATACCGACGGCAAGGCATCGTGGACGCTCGATGTGCTGCAACCCGGTGACTACAACGTCGAACTGACTTACTCCGGCGAAGGCAGACTCGTTTGGGAAGTTTCGGTCGAGGGTGGCGAAACAATTCGTAACCAGCAAAACTCGTCGCACAACTATCAACTGTTCCCGATCGGTTGGATCAATTTCCCGTCCGCCGGTCGATACACGATTGATGTGAGGTGCTTGGAAGGCGAACTCGAGACCGCGAGCCTCAAGTCGATCCATTTCGCACCGGCGTATTGAGCGACGGGGAAGGCGAACCAACTTGGAAAGCTGCTACAATTTTCCAGCTCGTTCCACCGAGAGTTTGCTTCACACCTTCCAATGATTGTCACTCGTGCCCTTCCGATTTGAAAACAGCTACGCTCGCCTGCCCGCCACGTTTTTCGAGAATGTCGTTCCCACTCCGGTGAAAAACCCGGAGCTGATTCGCGTGAATCGGGAACTCGCCATCGAACTGGGCATCGATCCTTTGCAATTGGAATCGAATTCAGGCGCCGAGATTCTCTCCGGCAACCAAGTCGTCGAAGATTCCACGCCGATCGCGATGGCCTATTCCGGGCACCAATTCGGTGGTTTCTCGCCGCAACTCGGTGACGGGCGTGCGATCCTGCTCGGCGAAGCTGTCCGCGATGACGGCGTGCGTTTCGACATCCAACTCAAGGGTTCCGGGCAGACGCCGTTTTCCCGCCGTGGCGACGGACGCTCCGCACTCGGGCCGGTGCTACGTGAGTACATTCTCTGCGAAGCCATGGCGGCTCTCGGCGTCCCCACGACACGGGCACTCGCGGCCGTTGCCACCGGCCAACCTGTTTACCGAGAAGGCCCCGTCCCTGGTGGCGTCTTCACTCGTGTCGCGAGCTCGCATGTCCGCATCGGCACGTTTCAGTGGTTTGCCGCGCGAGAAGATGACGCGAACGTAAAAATCCTCGCCGACTACGTCATCGATCGTCATTACCCCGACGTGAAGGAAGCGGACAATCCTTATCTCGCGCTGCTCGACGGCGTGATCGAGCGCCAAGCCAAACTGATTGCGCACTGGATGCAGTTGGGATTCATTCACGGTGTGATGAACACGGACAACATGAGCGTCTCGGGCGAAACGATCGATTACGGCCCGTGTGCCTTCATGGACGAATATCACCCCGGCAAGACATTCAGCTCAATCGATCATCAAGGCCGATACGCCTACGCCAATCAGAGCCCCATCGGACAGTGGAACCTCACTCGATTTGCCGAAACCCTCCTTCCCCTACTCGATAACGATCAGGACACCGCAATCAAGAAGGCCGAGAGTTCTCTCGACAGGTACCCCGACATTCATCGGGCCGAAATGCGTCGCCGATTTTACGCAAAGATCGGCATCGCCGAAGACAACAACGACGACGATAATGCCAGCGACTGGGAATTGGTCGACACGCTACTCACCACGATGGCCGAAAACCACGCCGACTTCACGTTAGTGTTTCGTCATCTCCCCGACGCACTCGAACGCGACAACGCGGAACCGGTTTCCAAGTGGTTTGACCAACCGGATGCGTTCACGAAATGGTTTGATAATTGGCGTTTGCGGATTCCTGTTCCGGAGCGTGAAGCCGCGGTCAAATTAATGCGGACAACCAACCCGATCTACATCCCGCGAAATCACCGTGTCGAACAAGCGATCGCAGCCGGATACGAAGGCGACTTCGAGCCCTTCCATCGCTTGGTCAACCTACTGAGAGCTCCGTTCACCGAGCAACCCGAGCACGCCGAATACGAACATCCGCCCAAACCGGATGAGATCGTTCACGCGACGTTCTGCGGAACTTAGCGAGATTGTCGCAAATGACGGGTTAAATCCGGCGTCTCTTCGAATTCAGTTTCAATTTGCGTCCCCGAATTCGCACGCGGCTGTTTCATCACGGATTCGGACGACTTAACATAGCTGTTAAATCGCTATCGTTATTCGACACTGAGGGGCCGTTGATGCATCGTTTCGCCATTATTGCCGCGTTGCTGTTCACGTTTATCGGAATCGCACCTGCCCAAGCGCAGTTCAACCCGTTCGGCGGACTCCAACAACAACTCGACGAACAGCGTCGTCGGATGGAGCAGTCGTTGCGGGAAATGGACGCGAAAAGCCGAGAGATGCAGGACCGGATGAGGAACCTGCCCGGGACTCCATTCGGTAACAACAACCCGCCTGCCTCGGCAATGGCAGACAACGAGCCGGAACAAACGAGTGGGCTGCGTTTATCTCGAGGTTCGATCACTCATTCAAACGGGGAATCCGTCCTCGTCCGTGACGAAGAGGGAAACGACGTCATCGGCCGGTTGCACGTCAGCGTCGGAGAGACACGCGTGGTCCTGATGCCCGACGGACGTTTGAAAACATTCTCGATCGACGAAACTCGGGAGACCGACCGTCCGTTTGTACCAATGGAGATGGATGCGATCGAAGCGAAACTGCTTCGTGATCCCAAACTCGCCGGGTTCAAGACGATTCGCAGCCGGCGATTTCTTTACCTTTACAACAGCAGCGAGTTGTTCATTCGCTCATCGCGTACGATTTTGGAATCCATGTATCCCGCCGTGCGGAGATACTTCGAACGTTCGGGGATCGACGTTCACGAACCGGAGTTGCCGTTGGTCGTGATCGCCTTTGCCACCGATGAAGAATTCCAAGAATACCGTCGCATGCCGTCCGGCGTCGTCGCCTATTACGATTCGGAAACCAACGCATCGCTAATCTATGAACGTTCGGCATTGTCGACTCATGCACCCGAGATCGCCGTCAAGAATGCCATCTCGACGATCGCTCACGAAGGTGCCCACCAAATCCTGCACAACATTGGCGTGCAACAACGGCTTTCCAAATGGCCGCTGTGGCTGAGCGAAGGGCTCGCGGAATTCTACGCTCCGACATCCGTCCAAAAAGGCATCCGTTGGAGTGGACTGGGGTCATCAAACCAATTGCGAATGATGGAAATCTCCCGTGACTGGGAAGATAAAAAGCCACGCGGTTCCGGTTCGACGATCCGTCGCATCACGTCCGCGGATGAACTCGATTCACTCGACTACGCCTACGCGTGGGGATTGATCCACATGCTTTCGCGACGACATCAAAAAGAACTCTTCGCTTGCATTCTCGATTGCAGCAAACGCCGTCCGCTGGAGGGTATCGAAGGGCTGTCCGTCCCCGTTGAATCACCGAGCGAAATGTTTACGAAACACTTTGGGGAAGATTACGGCGACACCGAACAAGAAATGAACAAACATCTCCTCAGTCTCAACTACGTCGACCCGGTAAAGAACCAAACTCATTATCTCGTCATCTCAGGCAGCTCAGTATCACTGACGAGTTCCCCAGAAATGGTCAAAGACCTCAGGCGTCGTTCAGCAGGAAGATTCCAAGTCCGAACGTTCCCAAACCGAACACTAGCCGAACGCGCCATGGCCGCCATCACCCGCTGAGCAAGCGACGAGAGACGAGAGACGAGAGACGAGAGACGAGCTTCTAGCTTCTAGCTTCTAGCTTCTAGCAAACCTGCAACCCGTCACCTCCCCCGCCCGCCCAACTTCAACTCAATCGGCCAACCGTCAAATTGCCGATACGGCGTTAGCATCCTCGCGTTGCGATCAGGCCAGCATTCCAAGATCATTCGGTCGTTGGCAGTATCGATGCGGACGATTCCAAATCCCTCTCCCTGATGGATACGGTAACGCGTTCCGACACCTGCCTCACGTTGCTCGGGCGTGAGCACAAACCGTGAGGGACTCGTGTTCTTGTATCCCGGCATGTCTTCTTTCGGACCGGGATTGGCGACAGCGTACGTTTCGAAATGATTTCCGAATGCATCATTGAACTCACCGATATAACTCGGCTTTCCTTCCCACGGACCGCCACCAAGGTGTTCTTTCTCGTTCGGGTAAAACCATCGCCACCAAATACAGCCTCCCGCCGGTTGGCAGAACTGGTAAACGCCGTCCTTAGACGTCGGTGTATTCATGCGAGTGACCGACGCGAGGTGTTGATCCCCCGTAAACAGAAACGCGCCCGCTCTGCCGAACAATTCCACCGCCCGGTCGCGTGCCGTTTTAGGCCAACCGTTTGAATCGCGATCGGCAAACAGTTTCCCGTTGCCGATCGTGTTCAGCGTGACATAGTTCGTTTGACTAACGATCACACGTGCTTTCGAGGGATTCGGTACGTCGGCCCATTCGCTCAACATCTTCAATTGGGTGTCGCCGAGCATCGTCGGTTCCACTCCCGCGTCCACGCTCGGCAACGATGATTTGAACTTCCGATCTTCGAGCAACGCGAAATCCACGCCACCATAGCTGAACGTGCAGAAGTAATTCGTGATGCCACTGTCGCTGGGCCCTGGACTGTACGCGTCCGGATTGTGGCCACACATCGTACGCTGGACCATGTTGACGAAGTATCCGCTCTTGATGTAACCGCCACCTTGATCCCAACCCTCGGTCATCAATCGGCTGCCATCGCCCCACAGGTTAGGGTGCCACACATCATGATCGTCGGTCTGGAGCAAACATGGCACACGCGACGTCACGTTCTGAAACGACCAATGCCAAATCAGCCATTTGTAGAGATAGTCTTCCACCGGCATTGCGTCAGTCATGTCGATCGGCGTCGGCCACCATTCGTACAATTGGTCACCGGTAAAGAAGACGATGTCCGGTCGTCTTTCTATCAAAGGTTCCGTGATTCCACCGAACGGTGCCCATTGATTCGCCGGACTCCAAACACCAATGTATGATTCCCCCGGTTGTAGCAATGACTTGTTCGCGAGACTCTTACGCCCGATGTCTCCCGTACACGAAACACCACCGACAACCAATTCGCGATCAACCGGTTCAGCGGGCACAAAGAACCGATAAGGTTCCGCGTCTTTGGGACCGTGCAGCATCACGACGCGAAAGTTCGCCGGTGCGGAGTTGTCGTAATCCTTAATTCGCAACAACGCGTAATAGTCGGGTTCACTGATTCCGATAGGTCGCGAAACCTTCTTCCACGAACCGTCCGTCTGCTGTTGCTCCAATTGCACGCCCGTTCGCGTTCCCTTTCTTGATTCGGTCGCCGCATGGATCGACTTGCCAACCGACATGCACTGCACCCCTACCTTCAAATCGCCTCCGGCCACCGAATAAAGAACCCCCGCAATCGGTCCGTAAGCTCGTTCGGGGTGCGAGGCAACGCGTTCACCGACTAATCGCACGCGAGTGAATTGATGGGGTGATTGCAGCGTGCCATCCATGCTGATGATCGCAACGTTCCCTACCAGACGTTCAGCGGGGACTTCTGTTTGCGTCTGCGCAATCGAAATTCCGTTTGTTCGCAGCGTTGCCGTCAACGAGAACTTTTCCGTGTCGAGCCTTTGCCCTTCAACAACCAGCGTCATGCTCGATCCCGACTTGACGGTCGCAGGCAATGAGATTTCCGCTATCGGGACCGGAATTTTGACCTCCGCGTCGCTGCCAAAATCACGAATGCAAAGTTTCTTAGTAGACCATGCGACATCAATTACAAATCCGCCTCCCAATCCAGGAACGCCCTGAATCATCGACGCTTGTTTGTAATTCAGTTTCCCTTCACCACCGCCTAACAGCACACCCATGTGCCCGTTCGCGGCTGCCCGAAAATCCAACTCCACTTTGACGTGATCACCGCGAGGGTCCACATCGTGGGTCAACACGTGTGCGGTCCGCCAATCCCTGCCACCGTATTCATAGGCACACTGCAATTGCCCATCGACGACAGACCAATCTTGCAGCCGATTGGCCCAAATCTCCCTTCCGGGCCACCGCCGATCCTCCACCCCCTGCCAATCAATCTCAGTGGACGCAGCCTCAGTCGGCACCGCGGAAATTGCGAACGTCGTCGATAACAGCAACAGCCAATAGAAATTGAAAGTCCATCGATTAACAAACATGAGACAATTTAGAGGATAAGAGAAAACAAAACACATCGGTGCAATTTCCGGCGTCAGGTTCACGATCGCACCGGCATTCGTGTGGGCGCAATCACACGCCGGTGATCGGTGCCAATCATAGTCGATTCCGGGCACCCAATTCCGCGACGTCGCAATCGTCTCCCTGACACCTCGTGCTAGAAAATGCTCACTGGCCAACGTACAGTAACTTTGTTCAGCTAGGCACCGCTGAATCGTTAAACGCACGGAACCGTCGTGACGCGTCTGACGCAACACGTTAGATCGGGAAGAATTCAATCGGCGAGTTACGCCGTCCGATTGCTAGCGTTGATTTACGTTACCGCGCCGATGCCCTGTACGACGCTGACCAAACAACCAAACTCTCCACTTAGTTTTTCTAAACGAGGCTGCTGATGTGCGACCAAGACCATTTTGAAGATGACATGAAGAAATACTCACGCCGTGACCTCGGTGCACTCGCTGCCGCCGGAATCGGCGCCGCGATGATGCTGCCGCGTGCCGCAAATGCTGCGGAGGTCAGCTCGAGCGATGTCAGCATCACGACGCCCGATGGCGAGTGCGACGCCTATTTCGTGGCACCGACAACGGGTGCCCATGCCGCGGTACTCGTTTGGCCGGACATCTTCGGACTGCGTCCCGCGTTTCGACAAATGGGTAAACGTCTCGCGGAATCCGGATACGCGGTATTGGTCGTCAATCCGTTCTACCGAACACAGAAAGCACCAACCGCTGACAAAGGGGCAAACACTCCCATTTCCGATGTCATCCCTCTGGCACGTTCACTCAGCGCGACCACGCATACCACCGACGCAAAAGCACTCATCGCATGGCTCGATGAACATCCACAGGTCGACAAGAACAAAAAAGTCGGAACGACCGGATATTGCATGGGCGGCCCCATTGTCATGCGAACCGCCGCAGCAGTCCCGAACCGCGTCGGTGCCGCGGCGACTTTCCATGGCGGCGGATTGGTTACCGATCAACCCGACAGCCCACACCTGTTGATTCCGCAAATGCAAGCAGACTTTTTGATCGCGATCGCGGAGAACGACGACGAACGTGATCCGAAAGGCAAAGAAGTCCTGAAGGAAAAATTCGCGGACGCGAATCTGGACGCGGAAATCGAGGTCTACCCAGCCGGACACGGATGGTGCCCACCCGACACGCGAGTGCACAACGACGAACAAGCCGAAAAGGCATGGTCACGAATGTTGGCACTCTTCGAGAAATCACTCGCCTAGCGGATCGCGATAATACGCTCCTCAGAGACACCCTTTACGCCACGCCGCCCCGCACCTCACGCCCGCCCCGTTCGGCTGAGGTATTGGTGCACGCAGGTGATTCCGAGTGCACCGTCGCCCGCCGCGAAAGCACATCGCTTCGTCGTCCCGCTTCGAACATCGCCCGCGGCAAACACGCCCGGGTACGTCGTTTCCAGTTCACACGGCTCTCGCTCGAGCGTCCAACGCTGCGAATTACGAACGCCGGGCCCCGTTAAGACAAACCCGTGCGAATCGAGTTCAATCTCTTCGGGCAACCACTCCGTGTGTGGCTTGGCACCGACAAAGATGAACACACCCGAACACGGAATGCTTTCACAATCACCGCTGACGTTGTTGCGGATGGACACCTTCTCGAGCCGGCCGTTGCCCTCAAGGTGTTCGACTTCGCTCTCGTGCACGATATCGATCACATCGCTCTGCTCGATCCGTCTCGCAAAGTATTCGGACATGCTTTTGCGGATATCGTTGCCTCGCAGCAGCAGCTTCACGCGTTTGGCATGCTGCGAAAGGTACATCGCGGCTTGGCCTGCCGAATTACCACCACCGACAACGATGGCCGTTGTGTCACGGCACACGCGAGCTTCCACCGACGTAGCGGAAAAGTAGACGCCCATCCCTTCCAACCGTTCACAACCTTCGATCGGTAGTCGTCGGTACGAGGCACCGGTCGCGATCAGCACTGTTTTGGTCCGCACCTTTTGTCCAGTACACAACTCAACGCAATGATTGCCGTCTTCGCTGCACGACATCGACCGCACCGTCACAGGAGCGGTAAATTCAGCGCCGAATTTCATTGCTTGCAAGAATCCCAGGTTGGCCAATTCGGTACCCGAAACGCCCGACGGGAATCCCATGTAGTTTTCGATCTTGGAACTCTGGCCCGCTTGCCCACCGGGCCCGACTCCGTCGACGACAAGCGTACGCAAACCTTCCGACGCCCCGTAGACTGCCGACGCCAACCCGGCGGGCCCGGCACCAACAATCAACACGTCGTACAGTTCGTCTTTGATGTGGCGTGAAATCCCCAAACACTCCGCGACTTTCGCTAGCGAAGGTTTCGACTCAACGTGCTCACTGCATGCAATCACAGGAGCGTCTTCGGCAGCAAACCCGAGGCCGTCCAATGCGTTCCGCGAGACATCATCGGCTATATCAAAAAACGTGTGAGTGACGTTGTTCTTGTAAAAGAACTCTCGCAGACGCAGAGCTTCCTTTGAGTCGACGGTCCCGAAGACTCGCACGCCGAGAAAGTCAGACGCCTCTAACAATTTGCGACGGACCTGGAACGCGTCAAGCAGTTTGTCACTGATATGAGGCAACTCGGCCAACATATAACGAATCGTGCACGCCGTGATTTCGATCACTTCCGAGTCGCCCGCCGCGATCGCTGTCACGACCGCTGGTCGTCCGGTCAACATCGAAACGTCGCCGGTAAACTCTCGCGCCCCGTGAGTGACCACTACGCGAGCACTGCCGCTCGACGATTCGGTAATGGTGATCCCGCCCGATTTGATCACGAAAAATGAATAGTCACAATCACCGGATTGGAATAGCACCTCACCGTCGCCAACCGTCCGGAGCGTCCCGAGTTTTTCGAGACATTCCATCTCGTAATCGTCGAGGTTGGGGAAGGCGGTCGTGTTTCGATTATCGCCTGCGTCAGTTCGCATGTTCATTCTCGATTTCTCCGATATGCGTCCATTCTCAACCATTCCACGACCGACGAAAAGGCAGGCCAAACTCCCAACGCACTGACGCCGCCGGATTGATCACATGATTATCGCAACTCGGCTACCTCAGCGAAACTCCGACCACGATTGCACGCCTGAACCATGCCCCAATCGCGAAATCGCGGGCGCAGCAATGCCTATAGAGCAGATCGCAACAGCGGATGCAGCCAATGCCTCCCGTCTGTGGAGCTCCTAATTCCGACAGAATCCACCGACAATACACCGGTCAACACGATCTGTGACGTTATCGCGGCATCGTCGGCAGATCAAAGTTTATCGCAATGATCCGGATCGTCCTATCAATCTGACCGTCGAGCTCGCTGTGGCAGGTATCAACCATGAACGGCTGGATGTTTCTCGCAGGCATCTCTTGAGCCCAGACCATCAACGCAAACCGATTGACGCAATTCAACCGAAACGTTCGGGACGCGGGAATCCCCATGAACTCGCCAAGGCGTCGGCGGCTTCTTCGATATCGGTGATTTCACCCCAACCGCCGTTGCGCAGATACGCGTGTGCGAATTCGTGTGCGATCACGTACCATGCGAACGGTTCGGACGTGTCGTTCAGTTTCAAACGCAGAATCACACAGCGACTGCCGTTGCCGTCGAGCCCCGGAGCCGGCATCAGAAATGACCAGCCGACGCCCGGCTGATAATTATCGACCGTCACGCGAAAACGCGGATCGTTCAAGAAGTCGTCCTGCACATCACCGGGAAGATGTTCGAGCACGTGCAAAATCCGCTGCTGCAGCACCGGGTGCTGGGAGAACGGATCGAGGTACGCTTGGAAACGCATGAATGAATCAGACTTCGCGAACATCCGGTCAACGACAAACAGAGCAATGCAAACGGAAACACACCTGACGCAATCGTATCACAGGTTCCCGAATTCCGAACTCCCTCTCTCGCTGCACTCGTGCTCGAGCGGCGACCGATTAGGCATCAACGAGCCTATTCAAAATCCCGTTGGCTCGAATCGAACGCTTTGGGAAAGTCATCGGGGATGTCCGTCAAAGTCACCTCACCACTCGCCGCCCATTCGGTGCCGCGAAGCAATAGCGTGATAAAACCGACGCACTCCATCGTCTTGTCATCGTGTCCCAAGGGGGTATGAAAAATTTTCCCGTCGCCGTACTCGATTGTCATGATCGTCGGTTCGTGTCGCCCCGTGCCGCGGTATTTTGGATCCGCGAAAGATGTCGCCAAGATCGTCATGTTTTTCGCCGGGCCTCGCAACTTCTGATACAGCTCGTCTTTGACGTGCATCCATGATCGCGGCATCCCTTTGGTAATCGGGTGATCGGGGACACGCACAACAATTTGATACTCGTGTGCCGGCCCGTGGTCACCGCCCGAACCAGGAGTGGTGTCGCGAACGAGTTTTTCGGATCCATCGAGGTAAACATAGGGCCCCGACTTCTCATTGCGTCCGTCCCATCCGCCGAGTCCGATCATTTCGTTGAACTCTTCCCATGAACCGAACGAGTTATCGGCTGCGTGGATGATTACCATCCCGCCACCACCGGCGACATACGCTTCCAACGCGTCTTGGGTCTTCTGCGGCCACGGCGCCGCCTTCCAACCAAAATTGCTGAGCACAACGTCATAGCCAGCGAAGTTTGGTTCAAAATCTGGATCCGTCTTGGGTTGCCTCAGGTCTTCGTAGGTCTTACCATCCTCGAGCGGGTATTGCTCGAGCAACTTGCCGCCCTTCCACGTGTACTTTGTGCGAGCCACGTCGACGGTGAACCGTCCTGATTCCTCGAGGTACTTCTTCATCATGATCGTCGTCTTCGGCCACGCCGCATGGTTGTTCTGGCCGTCGATGATCAACACCTTCAGCTTCTCTTGTGCCGACGCCGTACGTTGCTGCAGCGATGCAGGAATCATCCAAAGGACAACAACGATTAAGAAAAACGCGATTCGGTTCATGGGGTTCGATCCGTGGGGAATTCCATCTCGAAGTGATGGGCAAAAATCGATGACGAACGGCTGAAACTTCTCCAGCCGATGACGCCCTTTGGAAAAACATTTGGGCACCGTCTCCACAACTTAATCCATTTGATCGACGATGTGCGGCGGCAGTCCGATTGTGCGGCGAAAAGTCCCAACGCGGTTGCCCCGATTGCTCACCTCTATCGGTGCCGCAAACGTGCCGACTCGCCAGGCGGCGTAGATAGTGAGGCCGAAATAGAACCGCCCCACCGTTCCGCAGCGGCTTACCTAAAGGCCCACGTTCTCGCTTGTTCCCTGCCCTCGGCAGCATTCCCTCTACGTCGACGTAGACCGATCTCGGCTAAAATGGACTCTTGTTCGGCGCGGCCGAATTCTGATCCGCTAATCGACACGATAATACTACAATCGCAGGATACCCAATGCACCATCTTCGTATCGCCCTTGCCGCGTGCCTAACGTTCGTTTACCTGATTTCATCGGACGACGTGACGGCAGCGGATCCCGTTCGGTTGGACGGCACGTCTCACCTGAACCGCCTCACGCGGGCTTGGGTTCAGACGGCCCAGGAAGTGAACTATCACCTCAAGGTCACCAACGAAGAATCCGGCAGCGGCGCGGGCTTCAAGCACTTCGCGCTCGGTCACTTGGACATCATCAAATCATCTCGTCCGATAAGAGACCGTGAACGCACCGCCTGCCAAAACGCGGGTATCCAAACCATCGAAGTCCCAATGGCTCGGTTTCCCTCCGGCGTCGAAAAATTGCGTTTCGTCGTCAATCGCGAATCGCTGCGCCGCGAGGAAGTTCGAGAATTCCTGCGTTATTGCCTTTCCGACCACGCCCAGGAATTAGCCGCCGTCGACGCGGTGCCTTTGAGTGAACTCGAACTCAATGACGCACGGCTAATCATAACGATGGCAATTCAGAACAACGCAACCGAACAACCTCCAACGAACGAGGGGGCAAGCCAGTAACATGAGATCGAGCAGACTACATCATCTGTGACCGTTTTTTTAGCGTTGGCCGTAGTGTTCGCCGTAGTGGGCTCGGCAACGAGTCCTTTGCATACGTCGCATCAAGCGGACGCGTTACCTCGTCCACTACCAGA
Organism: Aporhodopirellula rubra; assembly: GCF_014192335.1. Lineage (GTDB taxonomy): Bacteria > Planctomycetota > Planctomycetia > Pirellulales > Pirellulaceae > Rhodopirellula > Rhodopirellula rubra. The sequence goes on from NZ_JACHXU010000023.1 coordinate 115,729, forward strand.
AAATTTAGTTTCCACAGACCACCACATATCGCAAACGCATACTCACCAGGAGCGATGACGACAGCCTTCTCGCTGTGACCTCTATCGCCCGACGCTGGCCCCCGGTCAACCGACCGCAGCTACTCTCCCAAGCCGAGGCCGTTTGACGAAACGTTTTAGCGAGTCACTTCAAACGTGTAGTTGATCACGCGGTTGCCTTCCTGCTCGATCGCACGCAGCAGCAAACGTTGGCCGATCAAATTCTTCCCGTCCGTCCAATCGATATTTCGCTCTGCCGTCTCGCCAGGTCCGACCGCGAGCACCCGTCGCTCATATTGCCGATCACTACCGGCAAACAACAGGCAGTCGAAGTTGGCCGTGCGGCGAGTCTGGTTGGTCATCTCAATTTTCACACGCAATCGATCACCAACCATTCGCGTAGACACAACGAGATCGAACCCTTCCGGTCCCACTTCGAGTTGGCGGTAGACCCGGATCGTCGTCGGTGGCGACGTCGCAAACTTGATCGCAATCGGCAACTCAAAACGACCGATCGTCGCATTGTTACCCAAAATAATTGAAAAGTCCGTCTGTCCCTTTTCAAATGGATTCAAATCCCATTCGCGTTCACGCGGTTGGATACTCCACGCCGGCGGCGGGTCGATGGAGATCGTTCCCACCAACGATTGGCCGATCGGGTTTTTGTACTGCACGCCGATCGGTTGTTCGCGACCGAGCAATGCGTCGATTCGTTTTTTGTCGATATCGACCGACATCCGAAACTCCGCGAGCGCGGGATCGATTCCAACGAGAAACTTCGGCACCCGATCCACATCGACTCGATGGATGACCTGCCCATCGATCTTCTCCGTTTCCAATTCCATGCGACGTCCCCAAACGTCAACCTGATAAACGTTATCGCCGAGAAACAGCCGTTCCGTCCGGGGCGTGTCGCTCCAAATCAGGATCACCGATGAGTGCGAACTCCGAAACACGATGTTCTGTGATCCGCCACGCATCCGCAACGAACCAATATTTCGTGCGCGTCCCAATAGGAGACTCGTCGTTCGCCATGGCAGCAGCAAATCATCGGGATGCCAATCCGACTTCACCAGTGTCGCCTCGGGAGCCAACGGTCGACGCACGAACGCGGCCTCGACTTTGTGCCCCCGCACCGTCGCCATTCTCAACACAAGATCCGTGATTCTGGAATCGCGATCGTATTTCTTTGCCGGCAACGGATCGATCGTCAACCACGTATCGCCCTTCTTTCGCCGCCCGCCGCTCTTAGGCAATCCCGGCAGCCCGCCTCCGGTTGATTGCCCGAATCCGGTCGATGACGTTTGCGTTACGGGGTAACCCGCCGCACTGTTGGCAGCCTCTTCGAGATCCAACATTGCATCGAGTTCATTAGAAGTCAGGGGTTGCTCGAGATGCCGAACCACCCCCTTCCACGAATCGCCGATGATCTCCGGTGAATGATCCAACCAAGCCCACGGAACCATGATTTCGAGCGGTTGGCCGAACCCTTGAAGGCCGTCTGCGATCTCCGAAATCTTCTCAGACAAATCCGGCAATTCTTGAAAACTGAAGTCGGTATCATCACCGAGTTGCCACATCCGGATCCGGAACGTCATCCGGTTCATAATCGCATCCAACTGCGGACGCCAAATCCCCGCGTCGTTGAGGAAGCCCGCCACTCGCGCATCACCACGCTCGCGAACTCGATAGAGGTTCAGTTGTTCTTCCTTTGGGCGATCCAGCAATCCGACCGGATTGATTCCAACGTCACGAAGCCGCGAAGCCAACGTCGCGGCGGTATCGGCAGACGCGGTATCCTCGGGAGAAAACCAAACCGGCAACTTCGCCCAACCCACACCCACATTGCTCAACCACTGCGAGACGACTTTACCGGACACTTGTTTGTTGCGGAATCGTGAAATCAAATCCGGTGGCATCGTCCAACCGTACGGCAACGGTTCAATCTCGGTCTCTTGGTTAGCGAAAACCGACATCACTGACTGCTGGTCCGCTCGCCCCTGATCGTTCGATGCCGGCGGGGACCATTCTCGTGGGTCATCCGTCAACCGATCCACGATCACAAACGTTGACCGATTCGACAGCGACGCACCGCGTTCATTTTCCATGGCCGCGTCGATGATGTAGAAGCCCGCCTCGAGATCCGAAAGCCCCCAATCAAACCACAACGAATCTTGATCGGCCCCCCGCGCGTCCGGGTTGCTCGACAACACGATTTTTCCCGAATCGATCTTGCTCTCGTCGGCGCGTTCTTCGTCCGACGGGCGATTGAAATCAGCAACCGCCAACTCACGACTGGCCGATTTCAATTCCTTTTCATTGTGATCCAACAGTCGCAATCGAACACGCGTCGGCTCACTCGGCAATCCCATCAACTGTGTTGTCGCGGTGACACGTTCTCCGCTTCGATAGACGCCGAAGGGCTGGTCGGTGGAGACCTTCATCTGTGGAAATTGACGAAACGTGATGTTGTCAAACGAAACGACACCGCGAATGTCTTGCAGACCGTCCTCACCACCCATCACGTTCAACGAAACTCGCATCTGACGAGCGCCTCGAGGCGGCGTCAACGCTTCAATCACGAGCGACCGCCAACGAGTCGTTCGGGTGACCGCGGGCGTGGAGGTCCGCTGCAACTCATTGCCTTCATCGTCATAGAAGATGACCTGCGCATAGACCGAGTCGTGAGTTAGATTTTTTGTCAGCACATCGACGCTAAACCGGTATTGATAACGACGACTCGTCGGCAAACTCGGTGACGTAACTCGAGCTTGGCCTCCATCGAGACGAATCGTCAAACAACGGTCCACCAAAAAGTCCGCCAGCGATGGGGGCAGCGGTGGGAGCAGCTCGGATTGAGGTACCCATTTCAACGCGCGCCGGACTTGAGGCCAACGCAACAACAGCGCGGTGTCAAGCGCCAGGACGTTCGATTCCAACGCCTCATCCCGAGGCGTGATCATGATGCGAACGTATTCCGGATACCCGGTCTCGACATGACGAGTAAAAAGGTCCGGCCATCGATCGAAATTTGAGTCACCCGATCGTGAAAAGTCCCACCGATAGGTTTTCAGTCCCGCGGGGCCGATATGCTCGATCACGCCGCCGGCCGCCGTGACGGATGACTCCGACGATCGGCCGCGCTCGGGCTTCATTGGCGCCTCGCTGGTGCCCTCGGTCGGTCTCGCGTAAGCTGTCGACTGTTGGGCCGAAAGCGGTAATGTGCCTGCCAATACCACCGTCAACATCAGGGCCGCAATGTTTAGGCCCACCATGTTTGGGCCCGAAACCCGCAGACGCTTGGCCTCTGCACTGGCGAGAACACGTCGATTCGCGGCGGCACCGCCATGCGATACCGGGACAGCCGCGGGAGTTTTCCCGAGACGCCGTCGGCGATCAATAGCGGCTCGTACCTTCATGGGCGGCAGGAAGAAATGTCTTTAATTGGAAAGAGGCGACAAATTGGCTGAGATAAAGATCGCCGTGCGAGTGGATTCGATTGGCAACGTCAATCCGTCGGCGGCGTCACTGCGTCGTGTTTTAAGTTGGGTAGCATCCACGGGCGCGACCAGCGTGGAATTATGCGGCCGACGGGTTTTGGACGTATCTGAGTTATCGGATACGGCTGTGCGAACCTTGCGGAAAATTCTGGATGATCTGAATTTGCAGATCGCATCGATTCGTTTTCCGACCCGCCACGGCTTCGATCATCTCGAAAATCTCGACCGCCGGATCGAAGCGACCAAATCCGCGATGCGGGCCGCCTACCGCCTCGGTGCCCCCCTCGTCGTCAACCAAATCGGCCCCGTTCCCGCTCCTCCGGCGTCAAAGTCCGCTGGGGGAGCCGCGGGCGATCACAACGGCTCCATTCTCACGGGCGGCCTCCCCCCCGCGGGCCTAACCCTCAGCGAAGCCCAGGCGTGGGCGAGCGGTTCGGCGCCACAAGCCTCCTCGGGTCCCGAAATCGTTGACCCGCGTTGGAACACGCTCCGCGAAGTGCTCGACGACCTCGGCCGCTTTGGCGCTCGCGTCGGTTCCTTTTTCGCCGCCGAAACCGGTACCGAACCCGGTGAACATCTCGCCCGACTGATCGACATGAGCTCCGAGGCCTACATCGCCGTCGCTCTCAACCCTGGTCAATTGATCATCAATCGTCACAGCGTCCCGGACGCGGTCGCGGCGCTGAAAGACCGGATACGCATCGTCAACGCCGTCGATGGAGTTCTCGATCTCTCGGCAGGACGCGGCATCGCCGTTCCGGTTGGCCAAGGGACGGCTGACTTCCCCTCGCTGATCGGACAACTCGAAGACATTCCCTATCGTGGACCGTTCGTCGTCGGGCGATCCGACATGCCGCCTGAGACCGCCCCGCAGGAAATCATGCAGAGCATTGAGTATTTGCAAAACTTATGAGAGCCACGGCGTAGCGTCCCCCGCCTTGGATCAAATCGGATATCTTGGCGTGCGTCCATAAATGCTTAGAATCTCGGACGCGAAGAAACGATTCCCCCCCAATTTGACCTCCAACCTTTAAGTGAAGCCGTGCCCGATCTGGCTCATCATAATCTCGACATCAAACGCGTTGCCATCCTGTTCGCCGGTGGCCCGGCCCCTGCTGCAAACGCTGTGATCAGCACTGCCGCATTCTCGTTCCTCGAAGAAGGCGCGCAAGTATTTGGGATTAAGCACGGCTACAGCCGATTGGCCGAATACACCGCCGCCGGTCCACTCACCGAAGGCGACGACTACATTCGATTCACGCACGACACCCTGATTAACGCACGCAGTAGCCGCGGCATCATGATCGGCACCGCGCGAACCAACCCCGGCAAACACGTCAGCAGCCCCGAGCACTTGAAAGACCCTGAACTCGTCGCACCATTGCGAAGAGTTTATGAAGGTTTGTGCTCTCTCGAAGTAGACGCGTTGATCTCGATCGGCGGCGACGACACGCTGAAGACCGCGAACAAACTCAAGATGTTCCAGGACAACTTGCCCGGCGACGCGCGACGTTTCCCGGTCGTTCACTTACCCAAAACGATCGACAACGACTATTCCGGCATCGACTTCACGTTCGGTTTCTTCACCGCCGTCGAAACACTCGCCGAAGAAATTCGCAACCTCAACTTTGACGCCGCCGCCGGCCGCGCTTATTTCCTCTGCGAAGCAATGGGCCGCAGCGCCGGATGGCTCGCCTACGGTGCCGCCATCGCGGGCGAAGCCAGCATGGTGCTCAGCGTCGAGGACATCACCGGTGCTCTCGCCGACGAAGAAGTCATCAGCGCGGAAACCGGAGCCACCCGCAAAGTGATGGCGATCGACCGCGTTATCGACCGCATGGTCGACATGATGTTGGCTCGCGAACGCGAAGGCCGACCGTACGGAACGATCGTCATCGCCGAAGGCATGGCCGAGTTCCTCCCGTCGAAGTATCTCGAAGGGATCACTCGCGATGATCACGGCCACATTAACATCTCCTTGATCAACCTGTCTGCTCTGATGTCTCGCTTGCTCGCCGAACGATACACCGAACGCACTGGCAAGCATCGGAAAGTCAACGGATTGCAACTCGGATACGAAGCCCGTTGTGCCCCTCCTCACGCCTACGACGTGATTCTCGGTTCGCAATTAGGTGTCGGTGCCTACCGCGCCCTCGTGGAAGAAAAACTCAACGGCGTGATGGTATCGTCGGCCGGTCAATTCGACCTGCACTTCGTCCCCTTCGAAGAATTGGTCGATCCGCAAACGCTGGTCACCAAAGTTCGCTTCATCGAACAAAACTCCGACTTCCACCGCCTCGCCCGCTTCCTCGAAACGTGCGTCGACAATTAAACCGACCGCGATGGTCACCGCTGACGCGGTTACGATGCGTCTGAATTCAAATCACCTAGTTTTTTGTGCATGGCGCCGTAACTGAGCGGCAACTCGATCTTGTTGGGTAACGCCTGGTAGAACTCGGCGTCTTCGCGACGGATCGCAACGCAGATATTCGCGTTCGTTGCCGCGTCGACCATCTTCTGGGCGTCAGCACTTTGACCGCCGAGAAAATTCAACAAAACGTCGCCGTCCGCATTCGTTGGATTGAAACAATTTGCCATTTCCGGTCGCAACGATGCGACCACGGGTTCGAGAAAATCGTACGAATCCGATGCGGCACTGCAGTAATCGAGGCCCCGTTGGGTCGTCTCTTGCGTGCCCAATTTGCTCGTGACGGCGGGCTTGAAATTGATGCCCTCGCTGTTTTCCCTGGTCTTTTCGATCACCGAATCGATCGACCACAACTCCAACTCGTCTGCCGCACCGCGTCTGGGAATCTGGATCTCGACCCATGGTTCCCAGATCCCGATCACGGCTTGAGCAACGTAGCCCGCGAGTCGAACCAGCTTGATTCGCGTCTGCAACTTCTGAGGCAATCGTGACAACGATTCATCACTGTCATGCAGATGAACCAGCACATCGATCTCGGACTTGTTGATCCCAAACGCGTTCATCGACAGAGAGCTGATCGTCTGTGAATCCATGCCGAATACGATCATCTCCATCTCGTGAAGTGAGCGTTTCGATTCCAAACACTCATCGATCATTTCCTGATAGCGTTCCGGATACAATCTCGCGAGCGCCACGCGGGCGGCGTCTTGCATTGCCGCGCAAAGAATCAATCCATCCGAAATCGATTCGTGACCGCCCTGTTCAATCATCAACTCGATCGCCAACCCCGAGGCAACGCCGCGAGCCCAGATCAAACCGAGATTCAGCGGCGACGGTTCGTCGCTCAGTAGCGCCGCCTGCGCGGTCGCGGCCAACGCGAGCCGGCCAACACGCTTCTGTCCCAACTGAACAACCGCTCGCGGCAAATCTGCAATCGCGATACCCGATTGGTTATAAAACGGACTTTGAGCGATGCTGATAATCTCTTCTGTCAATCGAGCGTTCTTGGAAATCGCATCCGTTAACGCCTTCGTGTCCATTTGCTCTGAACCACTCATTCGGTAGACACTCAAAGACGTGTCACAGATCGGCACCACCGATTTCCGTGCTTTGATATTGTCCGCGACATCCTGTTGAGTGATCGGTGCGACACATCCGCTCGAGCCAGAATCACTTGCGACGCTAGACGCGGGCGCCGCCACGTTTGGTTCAACGCAATCCGCCTGTGTCGTTTTCGTCGTCAACGCCCTCGCAGCTGCGGATCGTTCCGCGATCGCACGGACCTTCATGCTCAACACCGAATAATCGATCGGTTTGTAGATAATGTCATCAATGCCGCGACTGATGAGGTCCTTTGCCAACCGCGGTTCCGTCACGCCCGTCAAAACCACCACCGACGGTGGACTCGGCATCGACATCAACTCGACCGCGAGAGCGTGCCCGTTCTGATTGGGCATTTTCAAATCCGTCACGACGACGTCGTAGTTTCCCTTCGCAGCGAGCTTGGCCGCCTCCCTGCCGTCTTTTGCAGAGTCACAGTGGAATCCCTCTCGAGCCAGAGCACGAATGGTTAGGTTGCGAACCAATGGCTCATCGTCAACAACGAGTGCAGAGCTACAATGGTGATTCATAACATTGCCTACAAAGAAAAGTAAAACGAACGAACGGAATAATTAAAAACAAGAACGCCTTTCCACGGCACAATCTCGCGGTCATCGATCCGAGCATGATCCACGAATCGGATCTCGAGACTCCGATTACCGCGTCGCCAACGTCGTCGTCATGCCCCATTGGCTCGGACGCAGCGATTTGGATTTCGAAACATCACACCGGTTGCTCCTGCGGTTGAGCATCGAGCATTTCGCGGATCGCATTCAACAACGTCGCCGGATCAATCGGTTTTGAGAGGATCGGTAGCTTCGGCGATTTTGTATCCCACGTGGTCTTGCTCGACTTCACGTCGTAACCGCTGCAGAAAAGAATCTGCATATCGGGACGCACCCTCGCGAGATGCTGAGCAACCTCTCGTCCGTTTTTGAATGGCATGACGACGTCGATCAACGCAAACTGGATCTCATCGAGATTCAAGTCGATCTTCTCAATCGCATCATTCCCGTCGATCGCATCGATCACGGAATAGCCAGCATTGGTTAACGAACGAATGGTAATTTCCCGAACATTCGGATCGTCTTCGGCGACCAGAATTGTCTCATTTCCGTTTGACGGCTGCTCTGGTTTCCCAACATCGACCGAAACGATCGCATCCGCAGTCGCGTTCACGGTCGGCAAATACAACTGGAACGTCGAGCCCACTCCCTTGTCAGTCGTGACTCTCACGCACCCGCCATGATCCTGAGCGGCACCAAAGACCATCGACAAACCGAGGCCTGTTCCTTTTCCAACCTCTTTCGTTGAAAAGAACGGCTCAAAAATTCGATTGGCCACCTCTTCGCACATGCCACCGCCGGTATCGGCAACCGACACGACCACGTATTCGCCGGGTTTCAAATCGGCAATCGAATTACCCGACTCCGATTCGTTCCATCCAATCGTTTCCCGATTGAGTCGAATCGAAAGCTTCCCTGAGTCCTCCATCGCATCCCGCGCGTTGATACAAAGATTCAACAACGCCTGCGACAGCAAGTTCACGTCCGCGGAAACGTTGCCGGGGTCGCTACACGTTTCAACGTTCAGCTCAATCGCCGACGACAACAGCGGTTTCACCAATACCATTGCGGAGTCAATAATTTCCTGCGCCGAACAAACGACTTTCTTCGGCGGTTGCTGGCGACTGAAACTGAGTAACTGTCCCGTGATCGCGGACGCTCGTGAAGTGGCCTCCAGCACGTGAGTGAGATCCTCATACGGTTGTTCATCCGGATTCATCGCCTCCATCGCAAAACCCGTGTATCCTCCGATGGCTTGCAACAGATTATTGAACTCGTGAGCGACACCACCGGCGAGCGATCCGATCGCTTCGAGTTTTTGCTTTTGCCGGAGAGCCTGGTCTCGTTGCTCCAATTGCGCCGTTCGTTCCTGAACCATCGTCTCGAGCTCCACTTGCTTGATCGACGCCGCCTTAATGAGCCGACGCTTCTCGATCAACGCCACCGCCAACTGCATGACTTCCGCGTTATCGAACGGCTTTTTCAGAATCAGCAACCGATCCGACCGTCCCAAACGTTTTGAAATATCAGCCCACGTGTTGTCCGAATACGCGCTGCAAATGACCACTTGCAAATTCGGATCGGCCTTCCAAAGGTGTTCGATCGTCGTCAAACCATCCCACCCCGGTGGCATACGCATATCACAGAACGCCAACGTGTAGGGACGTCCTTCGTTCATCGCTGCGATCGTTTTGCGATACGCTTCCTCACCCTGATACGCCGAATCTAAATCCACTTCGAGTGGCTTTTGCAGACTCTCTTCCGACGAGTCGTCGTCATCACCAAAGAACGCGTTGGCAGCCTCCGCGAGACTTTGCGACGACGCGTCGACGGTAAAGATTTTGCGAAAGTCTTCATGGATCGAAGGGTTGTCATCAATGATGAGAATCCGAGGTTTGGTTGATTCAATATTCATAACTCGATGGTCCTCAAACGAGGAAGGAAATCTAGGATTTCAAAATGAGATGTAACAAATTGTTGCGATTGCAGGCCTTCATCCGTTCGCCGGATGCCACCTAGGACATAGATGGAACACATGGAATGATCTCCAAGGCGGGCACAGACAAGGTAAACGTGGCTCCCGATCCTTCGCCTCGACTTTCTGCGGAGAGTGAACCACCGAGTTCTTGAGCGACGTTCGCTGATGAATGCAATCCGAAACCGAGTCCGGTGGCTTTGGTGGTGAACCCGTGACGGAAAATTTCAATCAGGTTATCCGGCGCAATGCCTAACCCGTTGTCCTCGACGGAGAACACCACGTCACCGTCGAGACGCTTGATCGAAAGTCGAATCGTCGGTGATTCGACTTCGGCTGCGACCACGGACTCTTTTGCGTTCTTAATCAGATTGATCAGCACCTGAATCACGCTATGTTTCTCGAGCAGCAAATCGGCTCCAGTCTCGAAGTCAGTTTCGACGTGCACGCCGTGACGACGGATAGAGGGAAGGTTCATCTTCACCGCTTCGTCAAACAAGGCGGTTGGCGACACGGGCTCTTTCGGCGAGCGATGCTGCGAGAACGTTTTCTGGCTGGCGACAATCTCTTTGATGTGCTCGACCTTGTTCATCAATTCGCTAATCTCCTCCATCTGCACCTCGCGATCACGCAAAGCCGATGCGGCAAGTTCCGACAAAAACCCAGGGAACTTTCGACCACGGGGATCGTCGCTCAGATAGGCACCGAGTTGATTTTCGTTGTCTCGAATGACCTGTGACGCTTTCACAAGGTGTTCACACGTTGGTGATTCGATTCGATCGCGTAGAGTCTGCGTCGAAACGTTGATGCTGGTCAACGCATTACCGACGTTATGCAGTACATCTCCCGCGAGTTCCGCCATCCCGGCTTGTCGGGCTGCATCCTGCAATTCTCCGGCGAGAACCTCGCGTTCCCGTTCTGCCCGTTTCCGGTCGCTGATGTCGCGTGAAATTCGACACGCATACTCCGTCCCGCAGAACGAACCGTACGTGGTCGATACCTCAATCGGGAACGACGATCCGTCCTGACGGGTCATCGTGCTCTCGCTGGTCACCGTTTTCGAGTGCTGCAACTCACGCCAGTAATCTTCCCACGTAACCGCATCGAGCACCGAATCAAGTTTCGATATCCGCACCCCGAGCAACGCGTCTCGCTCGTAGCCGAGAATCTCACAGCACGCCCGATTGAGATCAATGATGGTCCCCGAACTGTCAAAAATGATCATCGTGTCTGACGCCGTATCGATACCCTGACGCAGACGCCGCAAACTCAAATCGCGTTCCCAACGTTCGGTGATGTCGCTGAAAGAGAACACTGCTCCTGCGTTATCGTATTTGGAGAATGGCGTTCCATTAAACGAAACAACCGTGTCGGCACCGTTACACCGAATCAACAATTCCTCGTTTCGCACCGGCTCACCATTGAGCGCACGACGGATCGGCAATCGAGACGGAGCAATGGGCAGCATCGTCACCGGATCGTAAAACCCGAGTCGGCTCGACTCTCTCGAATCGTTCACCAGGGCGATACAGTCTTCGCCAAAGATCGCCTCAGCCGCCGCGTTGTAACTCAACAGTTCACCGTCATAATCGAGCGAAACGATCCCCGAGGAGACACTATCGACCACTGTGTTCAACGTTTGTTTCTGCGTAATCAACGCCCGATTAGCAGCGTTCAATTGCGCATCCGCGGTAATCCGCGCCGTGATATCCGACTGCGTCGCGATGAAGTTGGTCAGCTCACCGTCGTTTCCATAAATCGGGCGAACGTGAAGATCCAACCAGAACGAACTTCCGTCTTTGCGATAGTTAAGAAGTTCAACGTCAAAACCTCGTTCCTCACGCACCGCAGTTCGCATCACCTCAATGGTTTCTTTGTTCGTGTCGTGCCCCTGCAAGAAGTGACCGGGAACGAGCCCAATCACCTCGTCCAATTTGTAGCCCGTCAAACGGGTGAACCCATCGTTGACCCACTCGATCCGCGCATCGGCTCCCGTGATAACAACCGCGTCATCGGTAAACTTCGCGATGAGAGAGAGTTTCTCGGCTTTCGCTTTCGCTTTCGCGAGTTCAACCGATTGGTTGCACAACGCACGAAACTGAGTTGCGAGCCTTTTATCAATCTTTGTTGCCAACACCAAGAATACGGTTACGGAGACGAACCCGACCGCAAAAATGGACTTGAACCCTTTAACAATGATCGCGGTCGCTTGAAGTGCCGAATCACTCGTGATCGCCGACAATCGGCTGAGCAACCGCGTCTTCGTTTTGGCGTACGCGTTAAGACTGTCCGCATGTTGATCACGGAGTCGTTCCCGTTCGACAATGCATTCGAGCCATTCGGCACAGCGGTTATACAGTCCCCCCTTGCCATTTTCGATTCCCTGCCCGTCCTCACTATGTTCGAACCCTTCGCCAAAGAACGCGACCTCGAGGTCGTTGAGGCATTCGATTTTTTCGAACGCCGACATATCGTCCTGCGACGGTGTGTCCAAGATCCGGTGCAGTCGCGCGAAACGCTGTTTGAGTTCGTTGTCACGAAGATCCACGAGCGTGTCCGGATCCGTCGCTGCGAGTAACTTCTGATGCAATAAAACGAGTTCATCTAACTCCTGCACCTCTTCTGAGCGACTCGTCTTCGGCGTCCATGACTGCAGGATTTCATGTGCCGCCTCTTTAGCGGGTTGACCACTCATCTTCCGATAGGCATGAATCGCCCTTGCGGACTGCAGCATCTGCAATTGTTTCGCGGAAACTAAAATCGAGTTCAAGCGATCAAACGCTTCGTGCGTTTCACAAATATTCCCCTCGCGTTCAGCTTGCAGTTGACGACGGCGCATCGCCAAATCACAACACCGCGCATTCAAAGTTTTAATGCGTAGAATCGTCGATTCGACGTGCTGAACGATACCCGTCAGACGTGGATCGAGTTGATGCGAATCCGCGAGCAGTTTCCGCATTTCCTTCGGTGCCAACTTACCAATCTCGACGGATTCACGATCAGAACGATCTCGAAGCAGCGTTGCCGAGTTACGTCCATACTCTTCGACCATTCGGTCGGCCCGCCCCGCAATCTCGGAAACCACCGTACGCAACTGATCACTTGCCACGCGGTCTTCACGCACACTTTCGAGCGACCAACATGAGGCAATCAAAAGCAACAACACCGTACTGAGACCAACCGCCGTCAACCCCCAGACGAGGCCGATGCGGTGTTGAGGCAGCACGAGACGATCGGAATGTTTGGATCTATTCATCCGCGTGCCCTCTCGCGAGGTCAGACCACTCCATCGGCTCAATCGACCGGTCACGGATCACTGTCGGCCAAACCGCATGACTCGCCTGATGGCGTGAATGAGTGAGCTTCAGCGGTTTCGGTAACCCGATCGAAAACTCTTCCAATGCCTCCAATGTGTTAACGAGTTCATCACGACCTCCTTCGTAAACCTCCGATTCCAGCGCAACCAAAAGAATGCGTCCAGCGATATAGCCTTCAAAAGAGCCGAAACAGTAACCTGTGTCTCGATGAGCATGTCGGTCCATCGCGATCCGATAACGCTGTGCAATTGAACAATGCGACTCGGGATGTGGAACGACTTGGGTCACGATAACGCCATCACCCATATCACCGAGCGTTTTTGCTAATGGCAGGGCACCGACGAAGGATACACTTAGAAACAATCCATCGTATCCGCACGTTTTCGCCATCCGGATGAACTTCGCGGACGGCGCGTACGCCGCGATCATGATGATCGCCTTGGGTGGCACGCTATGAAACAGAATTTCGGCTAACGCATTCTCAATCGCGAGCGAGTTGCGTTTGTACCTGCCATGAGCAATTTCGTTTTCGCTCGCGAGTCCGTGCGATGTTAGCGCATCAATCCCACCATTGAATCCCGAATCACCGTATCCGTCTCGCTGGGTAAAGAATGCGATCTCGTTCGGGCGGATATTGGTATGTCCGATGATCGCATCAACCATCGCACATGTCTCTTCCGCGTAACTGGCTCGATAGTTAAACACGTATCGATCCGCGGGTTGACGGCGTAAGACTCCAGCGCCGGTATACGCAAACAAAAACGGAACATGTGACCGATTAATGATCGGCAATGCTGAAATCGCGGTTGCGGTTCCCGCATTGCCCACAATCGCGAGCACGTGTTCCTTTTCAATCAAGTGGCGAATATTGATAACAGTACGCGCCGGTTCATAGCCGTCATCCATGGCGATCAACCGCAGACGTTGCCCCCGAACCCCACCTCGCTGATTGGCCTCCGACAGAGCGGCCTCAACGCCGACTCGTACATTAATGCCCACATCAGCGGTGGGACCTGACAATGCCGTCGACATCCCGAGCAGGATGTCATGGGAACTCTCGCCGCAATACGCGTCGGATGACAACGTCCCACTAAAAAGAATGATGATGAAAGCCAAAACGCGTTGCGATCGACGATGAGAATTGTTTCGATTCATGTTCAATCCTCCCTCGAAACGACGCAGGGTGCGGGCAGGAATGTCTGATCACCGCGATCGCCGTTTTGATCGTCATCACGTTGCAACACGGCCGCCGACGTCACACCGGGTTCGCTATCGAGCTCGAGAGGCAATGCCAGTGTGAAGCAGGCACCATGACCACTCTCATTGTTTTTGATTCGCAACTCACCCTGGAGTTCTTTCGCGGTGAGATCGCAGGAGTGCAATCCGAAGCCATGCCCATCGCTCTTGGTGGTAAAACCAAATTCCATCAGTTTGGGCAGGACGTCCGGTGCGATTCCGGGACCATTATCGACAACCGAAAACTCAACCTGATCGCCACTCACTCGTGTGGAAAGCCTTACCCGCCTCGGTCGATCATTCACTTCCCGAACCGCATCCTGCGCGTTGGCGACAAAATTGATCAAGATCTGCAGCACCTTGTTGCGATCCGTCTCAATCGTCACAGTGGAATCGAGATCACGCTCGAGAGTGATGTCAAACTCAGCGTGTCGTCCAAGGTTTACGAGCGCGGCCTGTTCCATCAACTCCGACGCGAACTCACGCGTTGCGATGATCGAAGAACAGGCTTCATCTTGCTGCGCACGAATAATCTGGTTGATGTGACCGACATGGCTACCGAGATGCAGATTCTCTTCGATAAGCCTTTCTCGCTCGCTACGCAGCGTCGACTCGATCTGCGTCAGAAATTCTGGAAGATGCTTGCCTTGACGGTGGTGTGCAAAAAAGCCGGGTAGATCTTCACGATGTTCGTTCATCACACCAATCGCTCGCGAAAGCGTTGGAACCGCACTGTCGTCTAACATCGCAGCGATCAAATTCGATGAGGTGCTCACTCCATTGATCGAATTGCCGACGTCATGAAGCACACCGGTCGCGACTTCCGCCATTCCGGCCTTATGGGATGCCTTCACGAGTTGACGATTAGTCTCAGCGAGTTCTTTTTCAAACTCAAATCGAGCTGTTTCATCACGCGCCACAACGATGTATCCGTCACCGCCCTCGACCACCCCGATCGACATCCGGCACGGGAAGAGGGATCCGTCGTCTCGCCGACACCGCACCGCAATGCCGTCTTCGCTGTCGCTCGCGTTTTTTCGCGACCGAACGCCCGCCTCAATCACGCCGGCGAAAGACATATCTTCGATAAGATCGCCGAAGCGCACTCCGACCAACTCCGCGTTACCTCCGGATGCCGCCAGCGGCGAGAACATCCAATTCGCCGCATCGTTCGCGACGGATACCCGCCCGCCGGAGTCCACCGACACGATCGCGTCCGTTGCGTTCTCCAAAATGGAACGTGTGCGAGACTCGCTGTCGTGCAAGTCTTCTGTCATTTGCTTCGCGTATTTGATCGCGGCTGAGCGTTGACGACCGATCGACGAAACGACCAGGAACAGCAGAACATCGATCACCAAACCTGAGATCGCGACCATTGGACGAATCGTATCGTCGGTCGCGGAAAAGAACCCCTCCTTCGCCGTGACATCAATCTCCCAATCACGCCCCGACATTGGCATGACATGACTCTGGAAGAATCCGACGCTCTTGCCGCGTGGAGGCTGGCCCGCCGCTTCACAGCTCTCGTAAAGCAACTCAATCTCTGAATCATTACCCGTGTCATAAATTCGGTACGCGATGTCATTTGTCACATCTCCCAAAATCCCTCGCATCAAATCATTCATTCGAAACGCGGCATACACCCAACCTTTCAACGCAGCCTTGCGTGACCGTTCGTCCGAGACATTCGCACCACGTTCGTAAAGCGGCAGGTAGCACAGCACACCAAACTGGAAATCATCTCCGGTTTCTTGGACCAACGTGATTTTGCCCGATATCGCAGGCTTGCCCGTTCGCGCGGCACGATCCATCGCCTCGCGTCGGACCGACTCCGAATACATGTCGTATCCGAACGCCAATTGGTTCCGTTGATCAAACGGCTCGATGTAGATGATCGCCGTATAGTTATCGCGATCCCCTTCCGGATAGATTCGATACTCCGGAAAACCTTCTCTACGCACGTTATTGGTGAGCTCGTCCCGTTCTTCCTTCGGGACTACGAGCGAAAGCCCGATCGCTTGAATCCCGGGAAAGTACTCTCGGATCTCAGTCATTTTGACATAGTCACGCCACTCGTCTCGGGAGACATAGTTACTCGCATTCCAAAACGCGACACCGTCTCGCAAAACCTGCTCGTACTCGAGCATCCGCTCTTCGATGCTGTACTTCACTTCCTCGATCCGGTACCCGAACCGATCCTGGTTCCGCTGTTCAATGTGTCGATCCGCCTGATGCCAGACAAACACCGTCAAGATCAGCGACAAACAGAAGATCGCCAACGCCATCGCGCGACCGCGCAGCCACTCACTGATCCGCTCTCGCCCCGTACCCAAATCGGGTTCACATTGCGACAACATCAGCTGTGTATCAATATTTCGCTTCTCACGTTTCCCTAACACGTCACTGCCTCTTCTCGGCGGACGACAGACTGTTCGACCAAAGTTTTCAGCTGCTCAATCGTCTGTTGAATCGCTTCCAATTCACGCTGATGATCGCGATGCTCGTTCGTCAGTTTCCGAGCCAAATCATTGAGCATGCTTGGAAAATGTTTCCCACGGCTGTCTTTGGTCAGGTAATCCGCGAGATCGTCCTTTCGATTCGTGACGTTCTGAGAGAGACTCGCCAGACTCGACACGCGGCTCGACCCCGAACGATCGTGCAGCAAGGTCACCGAAATGCTGATTCGATTCAGCAGCTCATGAATCGCGTGCTCTGCATCCTCACTCGCGATCAAACGGTTGGCATACCGAGGATCCGCCGCATCAAAAACACCATCGCTTTGACGCGCCAATGACGGGGCACCCGATTCCGATCCATACAAATACGCTTCGTCACGATCGAGACTCCCCCCACTGTCATTGGACAATGATGCGTGTTCACTCGTGCTGCCGTGATTCGTACGTCGACCCCATCGATAACTAATGACGCAGAGGAACCCAGTCACAATCGCGAGCCAATTGATATGCTCGAGCCACTGATACTGGATAACGACCCGATCACCGTACAACGAATGCGGACAGAACTTGCTTCGTATCACGTAGTCCAATGCCGCGACGCTGGCGGCCGTGATCAGGACGCGGTAGTCGCGATAGAGCGTTAAGAGAAACAGTGAAACGATGATACATAAGTGCGATACCGGCACGCCTTCGCAAAGATAGATAATAACGCCTGCCCAAATCACCTGCGCGACGGCAAAGGCATAGCGCACTATCAAATGGCCCGCATACTGCGCCGCCAAGAGAGTCGGCGCAATGCAAAAAAGACTACCAATTGCTGCCGTCGACCAGACATGCAGCCCCGGTTTATCTATATCACTGTTTAATTTGGTCGGAGATACCGACGAAGCGGCGACCGAAATCGTAATCAATTGAACGACCGTGATTAAGCAAAACACCCAATCTGTTTTTGCATAACGGTCATCACAAGATGTCACGTTTCGCGAGTTCGCTTCGCCCGATGACGGATGGTCATCTGAATCAGGATCTGCATCCGGCGAAATCGAGAGATTTCGCGCTGGACGCGGATGTACGAAAGTTGCCCCAATCATGATTTGCCCCAAATCAAGCTCGTGCTTCCAAGCAACGGTTGCTCGGTCTGGAAAACACTACAACGCTACTTTTGAGCACGTGTGACAAAAAGCCACCACTAGGGGACATCCCTCATTTTCTCTCCAGCTTTCGTGATCCGCATGCCACCTAAATGGGCCGTGATTCGCACATTTGACAACACCTGCCACCCCAACCGGACCAACACAGACGCGCACCGTCGTCGTCTTGACAACGGTATCCTGCCTTAAATGCACAGCCGGAACTTTCGAATAAAGACGCTGCCGTTCACTGCAGCCGGAGACCAACACTCAGTGCGTCCGTCGCTTGGCCCCCAGCTATCTCAATTCAGATACGGCTCTGAAATTCGCTGAAACACAGTGGCGCAAACCTGAAATACAGTGCGGCAAACACAAAATCCGAGGCGGTGAGCTCGCTGAAGCCGTTCAACGATCACCTTGGTGCAAAACAATCGCGAACCTTATTGATGTGATGACTCGCCGAGCCAGAGTTCGAACGATTCGGCCCTCGCGGGTCCCACCGCTCTTTCGCTGTAGGGGATGACTCCCACTCCTTCACCCCCGTTATCACCGGGATAACTCCGGTAGGCGTCCGTCCACAGCACCGCAGACTTCCCTTCCGGTCCGACACGGTACCCCAGCGGCTCGCTAGAGGCCAACGTCCAGATATCCGGCGTCGCGCCGACCAAAGTCAATTGGTCAAGCGACGCCGGAAAACGACGTTCAGCATGATAGAACCGGCGCAGCAAAATCGCCGTCAGCGTCCAACGCCGAGCGTCATAATTTGCGAACAGAGAAACACGTTGCCAGCCAGGAGTCACTGGAAAACTGCGCTGGATTGCGTTGTTCAGCGTTGCCCATGGCACAGACACCCAACTGCGATGACGATCGATGATCGCCTCGTCCGAAATCGCCGTTTCTGTCTTCGCCGGCAATTTCGCAATTCGATCGTATCTCGCATCCTTCGGCGCCGACTGCAACCATTCCAGTTCCGCTAACGCGTGGAAGGGTGATAGACCGAACGGACACAGTTCGCCAACGGAAATTTCAGGAGAGTCGAGCGGTCGCGATGCAACGAAAGCCGCCGTTTCAAATTCACTCGCCTCTTCCAAATGACGCTGGAAGACGCGGTCTGGAACAATCAACCGCGTCAACTCCACCAACTGCTCGTCGCTCCAAAACTCGATCGCGACCGATTCACGCATGATACGCTCCAGTGTTTGCGACCAACGCGAGTGCCAATATTGCGAATTCCCTGCCTCCCAGTCAAACCTTCGCCCAACCTCCGTGCACTTGCTCAAACATTCGATCGCTTGTTCCGCGTCACCCGCATGAACTGCGATTCGGAACTGATTAATCAACAACTCCGCAACGGAGTCCACTTGCCACAGGGACGATTGCCTAAAGTAGTAGGCTCGGCGCAACATCGGTTGCCACACCTTCTCATCAACTCGCAGCAGTTCGTCCAGCTTTGCGAGCACCGGCTCGGCGTGCTCGTGAATCGCCAACGCGAACGGTTCGGCAGCCCATGGCTCGCCCGGCGGCACAAGTTCCTCAATGCCTTTAACGTGATCTCGTTCCATCTCGCCAATGATCGAAGCTGCATTCAACACCTCCGACCACGCAGCGGCATGCTGCTTGGACGTGTTCTGATCGATTGCTTGCAAGATCGCTAAACCTGACGTCGGAATGCCTTCGCTGGCAAATTCGGCAACGTGAAGATGAAACCGTTGCTCCGCCGCACGTTCGCGAACCATCCCCCACGCGAGAACAACGACGACGAGCAGCGGCGGGCCGGCAATCAAAATCCGATAGAGCGTTTCGTTCGTTCGCAACTTCATTTCGAATTCTCCTGACGCGGAACCGTGGCAACGGAAGTGGACTCGCGGTGCACACTCATCGCACGTGCCGTTTCTTCCCACGGCGCGAACCACTGAGTCCCCGGGTAAGAACAATTTTGAAAGGTCGCAAACACGCATTCAGGCCCGATCGCCATGCGATTGCGTTCACCGTACGGACCAACCTCAAACTCGCCGCCCGTTGAATTCAGCAGCCGGTGCAATCCGCGGAGTTCTGCGTCTACCGGTTCGCCTTTGCGTCCGGCTTCGATTAATGCGAGACACCGCTCCACGACCGCCCCCATTCCCTGCTGCAAGATCGAGCTGCGCCATCCGATCGGAACCCGTTCGAACCAATAGTCGTTGGCACTCACGCCCGCGATCATCGCTCCGCTGGGACGCCCCTGACTCAGCTCACGATCACGCAGCCAACTGACCAGCAACGCTCGCCGCCGAGCATCTTGGCGGCCTTCGAAATCCCGAACCACCTCGATCGCATCCTGCATGAACGGCTCTTCCCGCAACCCTGCGACACTCTCGTCCGCGAGAGTTTGTGTGAGCCAAATTTCGAGAACGTCAGCGCACTCTTGATCCACCCAACGCGTGCTCAGCCGCAACCCTTGGGCCGCGTGCGTTATCCGTTCGACAAAACGCCTGAACTGATCCTTCGCGTTTTTATCCTCCGGGTTCTGCTCCCATTGCAACTTCAGCAACGTCGCCACTTGCAACGCGTTTTGTAAGACATACTCATCCGCCCTCAGAGGCACTTCGCGATCGTCACCGATGATCACCCAACTATCCGGCGAATACAGATCACGCTGCCGCAACCGGTCCACCGCAACCTTGCCATCGAGATCTTCGAAAAACAACTGATCATTGTCATACAGTTGAAAGTTGCTTTGACGCATCGCGACTGATTGCAACGATGACCGCCGCATGTGCCCACGAGCTTCGGCGTCGAGGACCGCGAATCGTTCACTCGACATGGACGGAAACTTCAAACGATCAATCGCTACTGGAATCACCGGCAACGCCACAAACACGAACAGCGCGACGACCGTGATCGTCCAATACATCCACCCCCGCCGCCCGTCCATGAACGCCCCCATCGTCCACAACGTCGAAACAAACGGGATCGCGACGCACGCAATCAACCACCCCAGCGAAACGCCGTAACTCATCCCCGCACTAATCAAAAAGAACAATCCCAACACCGACAGCACCGGTGCGAGAAACGCGGACGCGGCCAACATCGGAACCACTTGACTCGTCCACTGCGAAACGCCGTAGATCAACGCAAACACAGACACCACGGTCAGCAACGACATCTCCGGAAACACCACACCGTCCATTCGCCCCAAATCCTCAGGCGAACCGAGGAAGATCTGCCACGCGAAGATCAACAGCGCAGCCGAGCAGAGGACACTGACACCAAACCCAAGACGTCCCAGCCAAACACGTGCGGGCGATACACCACGATCCGCCAAAAACTTCAATCGCGTCGCGGCACCGTCACCCGTAAACGCAAACACACCCAACCAAGAAATCGCCAACAATCCGGAACCTAACAAAACCCCGACCACGTTCCCGCTTAACCCGTTCACGCCATCCCTTGAATTCGTCGCCACCAACCACGCTATCGCCCCCATCGCCAGCATCGATACCAAACCGATTGAACTCCAACGTGAGGTATGGATCGACTGCCACGCCAATACAGCAACATCGTTTGAGAACGGTCGTTTCACCATGTTCGACGGTGGCGGCGGACGCCAGGCATCGATCCCCGATTGCAAACGATCATCGGAAAGAATGTCCGCGTCCCGGGGACTCAACGCACGCTGGCCGGCACGCACCGCAAACCATCCCATGATCGGAATCGCAATCGTCGTGATCGTCCCCATTCGCCACATTTTCTGCGTCGCATCCACGTACTGCCCCATGCCCGGGCCCGACCACGCAAGCGAAATTTCGCAGACGACGAAAGGCAAGATCGCGAGCGGCAAGATCCACAACAGAGCCGGAAACGCGTTTCGGTTCCTCCACGCGGTATAAAAACCACAGAACAAAACATAAACCGAATGTGCGATCCAAACCGGCACCGGAAACTGCGCCAGTCCGTCTCCTCCGCCCGCAGAAATCGTCCGCTCCAACCCTGTCACCACCGACAAAATCACACACCCGATCCACATCAAGACCAACCCGCCAAAGCCAACCGCCAATTTGGTCGCGACAACCGAGTTAGCCGGCACGGGTAACGACGCGAGCCAATTCCAGGTGCCTGATTCCTTCTCGTGGCTCACCAGAATCGCACCCGCTCCCGCCGCATAGAGTGCCGGCATGATCAAAGGAACAATACTGCCGACGGCGCGTAACGAAATGTTGAGCTGCCTCGATGTGAAAGACCAAATCAAAAACAGCACTGCCGAGACGGCTAACAGCATCATGACCAGAGGTACAATTTGCCGCGTCTCCTTCCATACCAGCCCTCGCCAAACCGCATGCGTGTTCATCGCGATTCTCCCGATGCAATCACGGCGTCACCACTGCTACCGCCATTCGGTTCACCTCCGTCCGCGAGATCAAACATCGGGCCCGGTGGCGACGAACGATCGCCAAAACCTCGCCTCGTGTGGGCAATAAAAATCTCCTCCAACGTCATCGAACGCATTCGCACCGCGACCACCCCAGGCGCCTCCTCGATCGCACTAATCATCGACGGCTCAAAATTGCGAACGATGACCTGACGCTGCCGTCCCCGGTGCTCCTCCAACATCGCGACCGCAGGAACCGGCAACTCCGGCAACGTGACCAACGAATCGTCCATCGAAATAGTCAGCTCTGTCATCGAGCCTTTCAAATCGTTCAACGATTCGCACGCCTGCATCGCTCCGTTGTGCAGAATCCCGATCGTGTCCGCAACACGTTCGACTTCACTGATTTGATGACTCGACAGAAAGACGGTCCTCCCCGATGCGGCACGCCCGATCATGCTCTCCAAAAATTCACGTCGCACCATCGGATCGAGCCCCGAGGTCGGCTCGTCGAGAATCAGCAACTCAGGATCATGTGCCAACGCTAGCGACAACGCCACCTTTGCACGCTGACCTTTACTGAGCACGCGTATCTTCCGATCCTCGGGAATCTCGTAGCGAAGAATCGACTCACGATAGTTTTGCAGAAAACCATCGGGATAAAACGATGCCGTGAACCAACCGATTTGCCCGACACTCATCCAGTCGTAGAGCGTCGGATTGTCGGACACATAACCCACACGCCGGCGAACCTCCAACGGCTGCGTCAACGGATTGAACTCGCAGACGCGTGCGGATCCCGATGTCGGTTTCTGAAACCCCGTCAGAATGCGAATCAGCGTTGTCTTACCGGCCCCGTTTTCACCTAACAATGCAAACACAGTTCCCGGACGCACATTCAGGTTTAACCCCATCAACGCGTCGCAACCGCGAAAACGCATGGTCAATTGATCGGTGGAGATCACTGCGTTCATCATGACGATCCCTTTTTAGTGGAATGGATTGGCCAGGTTATTGAATTGGTTTGATTCATCCGCGATTCGTCGCGTTCTCGTTCGGGCCGTCACAATCCTTGGCCCCGTTCATGGCGATCACTGCAATTCAGAAATCGCTTCGATCGTTCCCTCGAGTGCCCGCAATTGCTCGTCAACCAACTTGCGAACTTCCTTCGAAGACAGACCGGCCTGAAGAGCCTCGGTCAAGACAGCAGACAAACGGTCCGCCAAGATCAGACGACGCTGCTTGCGACACCGCTCCACAGCGCCCTTGCAAACCGCAACGCCGCGACCGCGAAGTGTCTCGATCACGCCTTCCGATTGCAGTTCCTGAAACGCGCGAGCGACCGTGTTCGGATTCACCGCTAACTGCTGGCTAAGCTGCCGCACACTGGGCAGCAACTGCCCCGGACGCAGCGTCTGCTCCGCCACAGCAAATTTGACTTGCCGAACGATCTGAGAATAAATCGCGACCCCGTTGGACGGGTCCACTGTAAAAAACATGTTCGCACCGATGTCCTGAGCTGGCTTACTGGTGTACCAGCACCACAGTACAGCGGAACGCGAAGCAGTTCAAGCAGTAAAAAATAAAAATTCGAGCCACCACTCGAACTGCCCACGCAAGCAACCAAGCCACCAACCCCAAACATCCCCCGCTTCCACCAACCCACGCCAACCACCAAACACCCTCGTAGCTAACCGAGGCCCTCGGTCAGCTCCTCACCATCACGGCCTGAGAGCCTCAGCCCGCCACAATTCAATCAAACACCAAACCCCACACGCCCCATCACCAACCCCACCAACCCAAACATCACCAAACACCCTCGTAGCTAACCGAGGCCCTCGGTCAGCCCCACACACCAACACACCCTGAGAGCCTCAGTCCGCCACAATTCAATCAAACACCAAACCCCGCTCGCCCCATCACCAACCCCACCAGCCCACATCATCCACCAAACACCCTCGTAGCTAACCAATAAGGATTTGACTTCGCGTGGATGCGACGGTTGAGTCACCTTCTCTTTCATGTTGCTTCGTTCGTCGCGGTTCAAAACGCTTCGCCTAGCCGAAGCTCAAGTCCTCTGTTCAAGATGCCCGGGGCTGAATGGCGAGGCGTTGATTGA
>NZ_JACHXU010000024.1 GCF_014192335.1 Aporhodopirellula rubra
GAAGGTGGTTAGTCCGCTGGATCGGTTGGTTCGTGAGCGGGAAGAGGAAGCAGTTAGGCGGGCTTCGGCTTCGTGACGGCACCGTGTTTGGTTTCAACCGATAGGTGAGCTGGCAGGGTCGCACGTCATCTTTGTGTGATCCGGAGTGAATGCCCGGCGATGCTGGACACCGAATCGCCAAACATTACTGTCAAAAGATGCCGCCAACCAAACGCGGCCGGCCGGGGGCGAGGTCGCTAGGGCGATTTCTTTGTCCGAAGAGATAAGGTGCCGACGAAAAGGAGGCCGGTACCGCTGCGGCTTTTCGGTACCGCACACCTTTTTCTCATCGAGAGTTTTCCGCCGACGAGGTGATCGCGTTTTTGCGATCAAAGCGAGATGCTAACGTGCCGGCCTGGAAGCGGATGAAGGTGATCGAAGGTTGAGGGCTTGGGGGAGGGAATTGTGTCGGCCCGTTGGGCCTGGGGTGGCTGTTTTTCGGGACGTTGTTTGGAGCTTGAAGCCTTGATCTTAATCTTTCTCTTAATCTTGATCCTGATCTTTGGTTTTGGGGTGGCGGGAGTTGGGTTTTGGCGGGGTGGGGCTGTTGGGGTTTGATGGGTGCGGGGGCTGACCGAGGGCCTCGGTCAGCAACGGGGGTGGGTGGTTGTTGTGTCGGCCCGTTGGGCCCGGGAATGGCTGGTTTTCTGGGGGAGGTTGTGGGGACAAATTGGCGGAGCAATTTGGCGACTATGTGTGGCTCGTTGGGCCTGGGGGTGGCTGGTATTGGGGGGGATTCTTGATCCTAATCTTTATCTTAATCTTAATCTTAATCCTGATCTTTGGTTTTGGGGTGTGTGGGATTGTGGCGGGCTGCGGCTGTTGGGGCTTGATGGTGTGGGGGGCTGACCGAGGGCCTCGGTCGCCTACGGGGGTGGATGGGTTTTGTGTCGGCCCGTTGGGCCTGGGGGTGGTTGGTTTTTGGGGAGGTTGTGGGGGCAAATTGGCGGAGCAATTTGGCGACTATGGGGTGGCTGGTGTCGGGGGGCGTTGGGCGGTTGGTTATTGGGGTTTGTAGATGGCTTGGCTGTTGAGGGTGATTGTGTTTAGGTTTTGGTCGTAGGAGGCGGTTCCGATGGCGATGATTTTGTCGCCTTGGGCGACTCCGAGAAGGGTTCGGGCGTCGGTGGGGAGTGGGGTGCCGTCTTTGGATACGATGTTGACGATCGCTTTGGGGGCCTTGGACGCTCGGCGTTTGCAGAACGGGCAGTTGTCTTCGTGGTCGGGATCGTCGGCGCCGTGGCCTTCGGCGGGCAATTCGCTCAGCATGAACGTTGCTTGATCTTCTTGAAACGCGGGGAAATCTCCGGCGTCAATTCGGCCGACCAGGACGACTTCGCGGCTCGCGACGGGGGCGGCTTCGGGATCGTCGGACGGTGTGAAGGTTTCGGCGATTTCGGTCAACGATACGGGAGAGTCGGGTTTCTCACTTAGTAAATATTCGTTGGATGTCGGTGAACCGGATTCGTTCTTTGTCGTCGTGTCGCTGGTGCATCCGGGCAGTGCGGTGACGAGAGCGACGGTGGTCACGACTGACAGTGCGACTGTCATTCCTGTTGATGTCGTGAGTGATCGTAAGGCGGTGGCGATCGGGTGATTTGTCATAACAGACATGATTCAGTGACTCGTGGTTAAAGGTGGGCTCTGCGTTCACGCCGAGTTGCGACGCCGATCACGTGCTACGTCCACGCCAGGCGATTTGTTTGCCTGTGAGATGGTTGAAAAACGCGATCCACTGAAGCAGCAGGAAAATTGCGATTGAGAGCGGATGAAGGAGGGCACCGATTACGCTTTGACGAAATTTTCGCGCGGCGACCCAGCGTGGTAAGTGGCTCAGGAAGATTGCCGAGAGGCTGAGTAAGATCGCGAAGCCGATCGCGAACGGGGTTGCGGTGTCGGATTGCCGCGTTAAAGCATATGCGAGTAAGAAGTACGGCAGAACGCTGGCCCCACCGAGCAGCACCGTGAACGGCAACAGCAGGCGTGGGTTTGCGATGCCCTCACTCGCATTTTTGAGTAGTCCGCGAACGACGGCGGTCGGACCGGTGTACATACGGCACGTCGCGAGTCCGGTTCCGTCGACGCAGTCAGTCAGCATTCCGTGTTCGCGATAGACCATCGGTAACCGCAGTCCATCGTGGCGGGTGGCCCGAATCGCTTTGTGCGTTCCGCTGCGCCCGTATGAGTCTCGGTCGGTGAAGAACAATTGCCCGCATCCGGAAGCGTAGGCCGGATGAACGCTGGACCTCATCCGCGAGAACGGCAGGTAGCACAGGAGAATGTAATGCATCATCGGGATCAGCAATTTCTCGAGCAGCGTGCCGGTCTCTTGGTGCGGGAAGGCACTGAGCAGTGATATCGGAGTGTCGAGCGTGTTGGCAGATTGAATCGATTGTGCTTGCCGGCGGGCGAGCTGTTGAAGTGCCGTCGGGGTGAGTCGAACGTCCGCATCGAGGAACAGAAACAGGTCGTACTGCGCGGCATGCGAGAGTCGGTAGCATGCGTGTTGTTTGCCGTTCCATCCGTCGGGTAGGTCGATGCCGTCGAGCAGCCGGACGCGAGGGTCTTCGTCACTCATCGAACGGACGATGTGGGCGGTCGCATCGGTGGAACCGTCGTCGAGCACCACGACTTCCAGGGTCACTCCGGCGTTATCGAGTACGGATTGCACGGACTGCCGAATGCCCGCTTCTTCATCGCGAGCGGGGATGAGCACTGAAACGGCGGGTTGTTCGTCCTCGGGGCTGAGTTGGCCGCCGCGCCAACGGGTGAATTGCGGCAGATTTCCCGCGAACATGATGGAGGCAATGAACGCGAGTAGAAACGAGAGCGTTGGCAACACCCACAACATTAGGAACACGAACCAATTATCCACCGCTCGGGCTCCCGAATTGGTCGCCATGCGATGCATCAAAGCGACGCAATTTCATCCATGATTTGAGGCGGCGGCCCCAATCGTAGATGCCCGATGCGCCTTGTTTGCCGCGGAGCAGATTGTGGAACGGTTCGGAGGATCGGGCGATCACGCGTTCGGCGAGCAGCGTTTGGTTGTCTCGCAACCGAGTGGCGAGATCATCGGCCCAGTCGGCTTTCGTGCGGCCGGGGAATTCCGACAACGCCACACATTCGCCAAATCGGAACAGGCACTCGGGCAAACGTTCTTCCCAGAAGACGTATTCCAATGACAACGGTACGACGAGAGCTTCGCGGGTGCGTGTGCAGAGGTGAGCGAGTCCGGGCATCAGTTCGGCGTCATGGTCGCGCGAATCGGCGAACCGACCCTCGGGGGTCAACCACAATGCGGTCGCCGGTCGACGGAAGAGTTCGGCGGTGGTCTTTAGGAACGCCGCGGCGCCGCGGTTGGAGTGCATCTCGACACCGAAGAAGCCGAGCTTTTCGAACACCTTGTATTTCTGGAGTGCGGCGGCGTCGATCGGGGCGTACAGTTGGCGGGGTTTGAATAAGTGACGATTGATGAAGTGCGCCAACAGCGGATCCCACCAAGAGGGATGGTTGCAGTACACGATCACGGGGACGTCGGGGGCATCGGCGATGACGGGCGGCAGTTCGGTTTGCTCGAACGCGATCGCGTGAAAGTGTCGCTTGAGGTACGTTTCGAGGAAACGATGGAATCCGTTTTGAAACCAGTCCGCGGGTGGTTTGATGATCTCGAGCGGCGTCGCGGATTCGTGCCCGATGGACGTGGATTGTCCGGATGGCGTAGGTGAGGATCCCGCATTCACGCCCTTGACCCTGCGGCGGTGGCGAGTTTACCCGCCCGTGCGTCTTCGTCGAGAGAGTCGGCGGCGATCCATCCGCTCATCAACACCATGGGCATTCCGGGGCCGGGGTGGGCGGCACCGCCGGCGAGATACAAACCGCGGATGTCTCTTCGGCGGTTGCCCGGTTTGAACGCACCGGTGAATTTGCCGTGGCTGGCGAGACCATAGATCGCGCCGTTGAGAACGCGGTAGCGGTTGTGGATCCCTTCAGGGGTCAGGGAGTCTTCCGTTACGATCGCATCGCGAAGGCCGTCCATTCCCGCAGTCCGCTCGAGCTTATCGAGAATGACGTCACGGTAGGCGGGCAGCATTGCTTTCCAGTCGTGTTGTGGGCGCAGGTAAGGCGTGTGGACGAGAATGTACAACGCCTCGCCGCCCTCCGGCGCAACGCCTGGTTCTGAAATGGTGGGGGCACAGACGTAGGCGGTCGGGTCGGGGGCCGGTTCGCCGCGATTGTAAATGGAGTCGAACTCCGCTTCGGGATCTTTTGAGAAGATGAAATTGTGGTGCAGCAATTGTTCATACCGGCGGTTGAGGCCGAGATACAAAACTACGCCGCTGCAGGCCGCCTCGTGACGATTTTTCTTTTCGAACGATTTCGATTCTTCAGTTCCCTGCAATAGTTCTCGGTACGTACGCACCGCGTCGCAGTTGCTGACCACTGCGTCGCAGGGGATCGATTCGCCGGACGCGGTGGTGACGCCGGTGACGCCGGACGGGGACGTTTCGATTTTTAGAATGTCGGTGCCGGTACGAAAGTCAACTCCGAGTTCGGTGCCGAGTTTGATAAGGGCCTCAGGGACGGCGCGGGTACCGCCGATCGGGTACCAGATGCCCTCTTCGGTTTGCATGTGGGCGATTCCGCATAAGACGGCGGGTGACGCGTACGGTGACGAACCGACGTATTGCGTGAAGTGGTCCATCATCTGCGAGACGCGATGCTCGGGCACGTGCGAACGCACCACCGACGCGACGCTGCGTCCCATTCTCAGTGACAGGACGTCTTTGAGAACGGCGGCGGAGAACGCACCTCCGACTTCCATCGTGTCGGCGAGACCACCGATCGATCGCCAAAAGAAAAATCGATCCGAGACGCCGTGGAGTTGCTCGCTGACTTGGAGGAATTTTTCGTAGCCGTTGCCTGCGGAATCGCCGCCCGTGAAATCGCGAAGGTGACGCTTCATCACGTCGACGTTGGCGACAAGATCGAGAACGGTATTTTCCGACGTGCCGGCTTGCGGAGATCCCTCAAAGAAGCAACGCCACTGCGGATCGAGCGGAACGATTTCGAGATAATCGTCCATGTTCCGGTTGGCTTCGGCGAACACTCGTCGCAGCACGCTGGGCAAGGTCAGGATGGTCGGCCCCATGTCAAAGCGATAGCCGTCGGTGTGATGCACGGCAGCTTTGCCGCCGAGCCAATCGTTTTTGTCGCACAAGGTGACACGGTGGCCGCGGGCGGCCAGGACGCATGCCGAGGATAATCCGGCCAGCCCACCTCCGACCACCACCACATGCTGCGGATCACTGGTCGGGCTCGATTGGCGAGTTTCAGGAGCAATCATAACGTGCGATTGTATCGTATTGTGGGTTCGTGAGAGTGGTCAGGAAGACGGCGTGTCAACGTTTGAGTTTTGACAAACGTATTCGGTCGACGGATTGCGGAGGAGGCGATCGATTGAGCGACCTGTTGGCTGTTCGTGAAGGTTCAGCAAACGCAACCGTCGTAAACGGATGCCGGCAACGGGTTGATTGGTGACGAGCAGGATTGCAAAACGGAGGCGGAGTGTCGAACGGTGTTGGTGTGATCGATTTGCAGGCGATTCACGCGACGTGTTCATGGGCTGATGTTGTACCGCGCCGCTGTAGTTAACAGCGCCGTTGTAGTTAACTGCGTCGCCGCGCGGCAGTGGTCAGTCGTCGCAGCGCTTCAAATCGATCGCGAAACCCGCGGCTGTGGTTCAGTTGTAGGACACCGGTCAACAATTCCGCGTCAGAATCGTTGCGGGCTGACAAGTGCGGCGCGATTCGTCCACGTCGTGTGGAGATGACTCGTGGTGTGGTCATCGCGAGCAGGCCTTCGGGGCCACGCGTGACGCCGAATCCGCTGTCGCCGCGTCCGCCGAAGGGCAACCTGGGGTCGGCCGTGGGGGCGACAAGATCGTTGACGACGACCGAACCGACGCTCAGTTGAGAGGCGACGTGGCGAGCGATCGCAGTGGGGCCGAAGACGGAGGCGGCCAAGCGATAGGGGCAGGTGTTGATGACCGTAATTGCGTCGTCGACGGAGTCAACGGGCATGAGTGAGAGAACCGGCGCGAACATATCGGACTGCAGTACGGCGTGTCCTTCGGGAACGTTTGCCATGACGACGGGCGACATCGATCCGGTTTGCCGGACTTCGTCGGCGTTGAATTTCCCGATTCGGTCGACGGCTCCGAGTTCGATCGCAGATTCAATCACATCGGCAACGGTATTTCGGGCGGCGGGGTGGACGATTACTGGATCGGCGGCACGCAACGTTTCGACGAGGCGGTCGATCCATGGAGGTTGTGCGAGTTTGCGGGGATTGGTTGGGATGGTGTGGCCGATGGAGCCGTCGGGCTCGTTCGCGGCGGTGGTTGCGTGAAGGTAGATTGCCCGCCGGGGGCCGATGCAGGTCGCGCCGCTGTTGAAGAGCAGGCCGAACCGGATTGCGGATACGACACGTTCCTGGTCGGCGTCATCGAGAATGAGGGCTGCGTCGACTCCGGAGAGTTCCATGATTGCGGGCGTGAGGTGATCGGCGGCTTGGCGAAGGACGCGTTTTCCCGTGGCGGCCGATCCGGTCAGGACGATCAGGTCGACTCCCGCGTCGATCGCGGAGATTGCCGAGTCGGTGGAGCTGTCGAGGAGCTGCAAAGCATCTTTGGGGATTCCCGCGCGGTGGAACGCGTCGACCATCGCGGAGGTGACGCGTTCGCTGCCGGGAGCGGGTTTGAGCAGGACGCTGTTTCCGGCCGCGAGAGCTTGGGCCGCCTGCACGCCGCTCAAAAAGAGCGGGTAATTCCATGTCCCGAGGATCAGGACGCGGCCCAGCGGAACGCGTTGGACGATACTGCGAACGCCCCACATCCAAATGGGGCGTCGCGAGAGTCCGACGCTGCGTTTTCGGAGCACGCGAGGGCCACGGCGGGCGATCCACCCTAAAGCATCGCACAAGGGGATCAGCTCCGATGCGACGGTCTCAATTTCGTCTCGGCGTTGGTCGTTGCGTGCCTCAGAGACTAAAAGATCGGCACAATGTGCAATTTCATGCCGGACTTTACCGACGATTCGGCAGCGTTCAGCGCTGGACCGCATAGCCCACGACGTCGGTTCGTGATAATTTGTCGCGGCAGTCAATTCGTCCTCGTCAGGTTGGGAAGCCGGGTGACAGATCATCGTACCAGTCAAGCCAGTTCCAAGTGAGTGTCCGGAATCAACTGTTGCCGGGTGTGATCGGTGGATCTCCCGCGATGCGCGAAGTCGATCGTGTGACCCGCAAGGTCGCCGTGAGCAACGCGTCCGTATTGATCTTGGGCGAAACCGGCACGGGTAAAGAACTCGTGGCGTCGGCGATCCATCAACTCAGTCACCGCAGCGGTGGACCGTTTGTGAAGGTTAACTGCGGCGCGTTGAGCGAGAGTTTGCTCGAGAGCGAATTGTTTGGTCACGTTCGCGGATCGTTTACTGGTGCGATTGCGAACCGTGCGGGGCGTTTCGAGGCGGCCGATGGTGGTTCGATCTTCTTGGACGAAATCAACTCGACCACCATGACCCTGCAGGTGAAGTTGCTGCGGGTGTTGCAGGAGAAGGAGTTCGAGCGGGTCGGGGACACAACCACGCACCACACCGACGCACGCGTGATCGCGGCGAGCAACCGCGACCTGATGCGTCAGGTGCACAACGACCGGTTCCGCGAAGACCTTTATTGGCGATTGAATGTGGTGCCGATCGAGATTCCGGCGCTGCGTCATCGGCGCGAAGACATCCCGGCGCTGGTTTCGTTTTTCCTGGATTACTACAACGACATCAACGACCGCTACGTCACGCACATTTCGCCCGAGGTGATGCTGGCCCTGCAGGAATATCACTGGCCGGGGAACGTTCGCGAATTGCAGAACTATGTCGAACGAGCGGTCGTGATGAGCGACACGGACGAATTGACGTTGGACCTTTTGCCGTCGTGTGTGCTCAGCGGTGAACCGTTGGTGAATGAATTCGGCGGATCGTTCGCGGGGAGCGATGAGGGGGCGAGTCTCGCGGGCGGCCATCCGGGCGGGATGGGGTCGCCCGGGGCGATATCACCGGGCCCAATGTCTCCGGGCCCGATGTCACCGGGAGCAATGTCATCAGGTGATTCGCTGGGAGCCGGCGGTGCGATGGGCGGCGGAGGAGTACGTGGGAGTGATCCGGGGTTGGCCGCGGAGAGTCCTGCGGCGTACGTCGATCGCATGGACGTGAAAACTCTGACCCGGTTCGTCGTCTCACGCGGCCTCGCGGAAGCCGATGAAGAAGAGAACGTGCACGCTTCGGTGGTCGATCAAATCGAAAAAGAATTGATCGCTCAGGTGCTCGCGCAGTGCGGAGGCGTTCAAACCAAAGCGGCGGCGCGGTTGGGGATGAATCGCAATACGCTGTACAAGAAGATTAAGCAGTACGAGTTGGGCTAGAAGCTAGAAGCTAGAAGCTAGAAGCTCGTTGCTCGTTGCTCGTTGCTCGTTGCTCGTTGCTCGTTGCTCGTTGCTCGTTTTTTTGCTAGCCCAGACGGGCTGGGCTTTTTTGTTGTAGGCGGCCGTTTTTCGCAGCGGCGTCAACCGTTTTGTAGCAGCGTTAGCGGTTTCGCTATTTTGACTTCCGGAGCTCGGCGGCTTCGGCTTCGAGGCTGGAGATCTCGTTTTCGAGCTCGGCTAATTCGTTCGGGTCGTCGGCCTGCTCTTTCGATCCCGCCAAACGTGGTCGCAGGGTTTGCAGTTTCTTGTTGATGACTTCCAAACGTTTCTTTGCTTTCTTGTCCATACCGCCTTCGATGTCAGTTCGAGTGAGTGGTTTCTTAAAACTCTAATAAAGCTATCACAAAATGGACGACTAAGACATACAGTGTCGCCCACAATACGGTCGCCGTGATGCAGTGGCTGACGTCGCTGGCGGATTGTTTGGGGGTGAGTCCTTGATGGTAGGCGATTCCGGCGGTCCCGAATCCGCACAACGTGTTCTTCAGCAAAACCCAGCCCCAGCCTTTGCCCAGCAGGAACCAACCGACGACCGGCAGGCTCGATCCCCATGCTGCGTTGCCGAGTGCATCGGGGGCGAGTGTGATGCCGCGGAAGAAGTGCTGGTTCCAGAAGTGGATGCCGATCTCGGGGTAGCAAACCACAAACGTCATGCGGCTGATCCAGTGGGATGCGGTGAACGCGAGCCATTCGAGGATGGGAGTTGCGATCAAGAACGCGCCCATGATCGGGACGAGCAAATAGGCCGTGGACCGAATGCCGAACGTTTTCAACGCGTCGATTTGCCCGCCGTATTGTTTCACACCGACGTCCGCGGCCACCGCCGCACCACATCGTGCGGCGATCAACACGGTCGCTAAAACGGGGACCAAGATCCGATAGAGGGCAAAACCGATCGCGGCGAGCAGTTCGTCAATCAGGAGCGGTTGCGTGTACAGCCGAAACGGTAGGAACCGCAGCGTGAAGTAGGTTGTCGTGAACCCGACGATTAGTCCCGCGATTAACAGATAAACGCATCCCGTCGGGCCGCCGACGAGGGCAAGGAAATGCAACAGGAAACGGGCCGCCCATTTCGGTCGCGGTACGATGGGTAAGGCGTCGAAGGGCAAGCGTGCTGCGGCGACCAGGGTGCCACCGGTTGCGCCGAAAAAACGTCCGGCGGTGTCGAGACAACGCCCGCCGAGGTTGTCGATGACTCGCCTCGCGATTCCGCGCGTGTTTGGTCGCGGGTTCGCTGAATCAATGCGGTCGGCCGATGTGGGGAGTGCGACGGCCTGCATCCGTTCGGGGATTTCGTCCCATTGTTCGGGTGGCACTCGTGTGATCGTTTTCGATTTTGAATCGAGCAGCAGGACTTCGTCGGCGATCTTGAGTAATCCCGCATAATCGTGCGTGACGACCAGGCTCGTACGCCCGAACCGACTCTGCGTTTCGCGGATCAACTCGGCGACACGTCTGCCCGTCGCCGCGTCGAGACCCGAAGTCGGTTCGTCATAAAGAATGATCTGAGGATCGGCGGCGAGCGTCCGCGCGATCGCGAGCCGTTGTTTTTGTCCACCACTGAGTGCGGCAACCGGAGGCGACGCGGGGACGCCGAGCAGTTCGAGCCATTCGGATGCGGAGTGCCGTGGAGGCTTGGATCGGTCGGCGCGGTGATCGATCGCGAATTGGATGTTGGCGGTCGGTGTTAGTTCGTCGAACAACGCGAACTGTTGAAAAACGATCCCCGTTCGACCTTGGGAGTGTGCCCCCAGCGGCGTGCCGCCGAGGGTGATTTGGCCCTCCCAGTGGACGGGCGATTGTTGACGCGGAAGAATTCCGGATAGCAATCGCAGCAAGACGGATTTGCCCGCGCCGCTGCCTCCGACCAAGACGGTGATTTTGCCGCCGGCGACCGAAACGGAAACATCACGCAACAACGCATTCGAGGCCGCGGTGACGTTGAGGTTGGAAATCTCGAGTGCATCCTGCACTTTCTGATTCATGAGCGAACGTCCCGGTCAACGCAAACGCGATCACGACCGACGTAGCCGCCGAAATGTTTCCAATATCCGCTGTGGTGGGCGATCGCGTTGAATTGGCTAGGCAAACGTTCGCACAAATTGTGATTGACGACACGTTCGGCAGACAGGTTCGTGTTCTCCTCGAGAACGACTTCACCGGTTCCGACAACGCGGTCCCAGACCGGTGCGATTGAAAGGATGCGGTCGAGTGGCGAGTACATGTTGATCAGGCGTCCGGTAAATCGTTCGGCGACCGATTCCCAACCGCGACGCGAGGCCATCCCGCCCATCAAGACGACGTCTTCGATTCGGAATTTGTCATCGTCCATGGTTTCGAGCGCAGCGCGAGCGACAACGGTGCCGAGGGAGTGGCCGTACAGATACAGCGGCCGGTTTCGGATGCCCGGGATTTGGCTGAGCAGGGCGGGCAGTCGTTGGCCATCGCGGTTGGCGCACCAATAGCGGTGACGAAATTGTCCTGCGCCCACGACCAGTGCACCGCCGGCAAACCCCGCGATCGATCCGATGCCGACGAGCATCTTGCCCGTTCGCATTGCCGGGACGCCGACTCGCACGCCGCGAGCAATCACGCCGACGGAGGCTCCCGCTTCGGACCATTTTCCCGCTGCCCAGTGCACCGCGTAGGTCGATCCGGGCAGCCGAGCGGCCTCGATCAAGGCCGCATCGGGGCGCGAACGGTAACCGGCGATCACCAAATGAATGGGACCGCGGTTCGACTTCGCGATGGGATGCAATCGGACGGTCATGCGGGAGATGCTAGATCGTGGAGGAGAGGGGAGTGTCGTATTGTAACGCAGGCGGTTTGTCGGTTGCTACACGAGAGCCCGTGTGGGCGTGAGTGGTTCGAGCGGTCGAGGCGTTTCCTTGCGGGGTTGGACGCGGGCGACGGGCAGTTCGTCCGTCAGCGGGGACGATTTTGCGAATTTTGTATGTGAAAAGTGCTGCTTGACGGCACAAATCGTTCGGCCGGATAACCGGCACGATGCGCACAACCGGCACCTGTTTCCATTACACTATCGCTCACGCATTTGTTCCCGGATCACCGCCATCGACGTTTGCAACAGGGCATGAGTCACTCTGCTCGGGATTGCAATCGGGCGGGTTAGCCCCACTGAGTCCACTTCGATGACATTTTGGAAATCACAGGCATCTGCCGCCGGCAAATCACGTTCAGCTCAACCGATTGAGGGTGAACGGCCCTGTTCGGCCGAGACACGCCGCCGGCGAAGTCGTCTTCTGTCTGATTCGTCGCGTCGCACCGGATCTTGGCGTCGTTGTCGGATTGAGACGCTGGAAACGCGACAATTGCTCGCCGCCGAAGTCGAGCCGAACGACACGATCGCTCAAGCGACGTTGTTGCCAGCGGGAGATCTCGCCGAGGGGGTTTTGTCTGGCGCGACCGACGTGGACTACTTTCAATTCAACCTCGCCCAAGGCGAACGGTTTTCGCTGAATCCGTTCAATCAAAACGCACCGCGTTTCTCGTCGACGTTGCCTCCGGGGCTCGAGTTGTTCGATGACGACGGGAACCTGTTGGCGACGTCACATGATGGCAGCGACCTGGGGTTCGTCGCGCCCGCGGCGGGGACGTACTACCTCGGTATCTCGTCGAGTAACGCGTTCGGCACCTTTGTCGGTGACTACGGCATGCAGTCGCAAACGGGCACGGGTGCGATCAATACCGAACCGGAACCCAACGGGCCGGAATCAGAGGCTCCTGAGATTGCGTTGGGCATTCCGATCAATGGAACGTTGGACGGCGGCGGTGACATTGATCACTTCTCAATCAACACGCAGCCGGGCGACGTTGTCGTGGTTAGCTTTGCGGGTTTACCGCTGCAGGGCCCCGCGACTGAACTGATCGATGGGTTTGGGAACGTGATCACCAGCGACACGACTGGCAAAGGGTTGTCTGCCACGATTCGAAACGGCGGCACGATCACATTGCGACTGCAACGGTCCGATGCGCTCGATGTGTTGGCACTCGAATACAACATGGTCGTGAACGTACTCAGTGACGCGTTCGTGGCGGAGGAAACGGGCTCGGAACTCTCCGGTGCGTACGAATGGCAACTCGACCGGCCCAGCGGATTGAACAATTGGCAACAGCAGGTTGCCGGCACGATCGAGGACGTCGACGATGTTGACGTCTTTCGTTTCGAAATCGACTCGTTGAGCACGGTGAACTTTCGCTTGGCCCTGAGCGGTTCGGACGCGGTGACCGGCGACGGTAAGTCGATGACGTTGTACAACCAGTACGGCCAATTCCTCGCGGACACTCACTCGAATACGCTCAGCACGAGCCGTCCGGACGCGTTCGCCCCCGGCGTTTATTACTTGGCCGTTTCGGCGAGCTCACCCATTGGCGTTGGTGCGTACGGGGTGCTCGCGAATTTCCAATACAACTTTTCGCCGCAGCGTGATGCGACGACGCACGTTTTTGACTTTGACGACGAGAGCACGTATTTCGGTTTTGATCGTGTTGCCGCGTACGCGGTTGATGAAGCGAGGCCGTATTACATCGGTTCGTTCAACGCGAAGTATGCACCCTATGACGTCAACGCGGTCACCGAGGCGCCCGCGGACGGGAACGAGCGAATCACGCAGGGGATCGGCGACTTTGGCGATTTCGGTGCCGGCGGGTTAGGCAGTTCGCGTGGAGGCCAACGCAGTGCCAACGGGTTGGCGATGACGGGGGCGACGGAAACGAGCGTTGGTGCACTCTCGGCACTCTCGACGAATACGGTGAATCATGAATTCGGCCACGCCGCGGGACTGCCGCACGCGCGAGACGTCCAGGCGTTCATGTCGTATGTCGGGCGGACGGAATATTTGTCCACGGGCAGCATTTTTGCGTTCGAAGGGACGGACTCTCGCCAACCGGGCAGCCAGGTCAACAACCATCGCAATTACATCGATTGGAATTTGCAGGCGGGGGCGCAAGTCATCGTGGAAGAAACACGCGATAGCGATGGGAACGAAGTCGCCGTTTCGCTCGATCGCTATCTGCAAGAAATGACGATCGATCATCAGGTGTCGCAAACGATCGAGTTGGAACAGCGTCCCGTTTTTGTCCGAGCGGGGGACTTTGACGGAGACGGTGGCGACGATGTGGTTTCGTTGCAACAGGGATCGAACCAGTTGCACACGTATTTGTCGGCCGCCGATGGGACACTCGGCGAGGCCGTGGTGACTGAAATCACGAGTACGTTTAACTTTGCGACCGAGCCGATTTCGATCGGTGACTTTAATAATGACGGTCGCGATGATGTGGCGATCGGAATGTCGAGCGAGGCGCAGGTGCTGATCTTGTTGGCGGGAGCAGGCGGTGTGCTCGCAGCGGGAACGCCGTTGACGACGTCGGGCAGCAATAGTGCAACAACGACCGCTGATTTGGACGGTGACGGAAACCTTGATATCGCAACGACGTCGTTCGGCGGCCAATTGACAGTGTTCTTGGGCGACGGAGACGGGACGTTTGGTGAAGCAGCGGAGTACACCACCGTCGCGAGTCCATCGTCGCTCGATGCGGGGGACTACAACGGTGACGGCAATCTCGATCTGCTGGTCGCGAGCAACGCGTCGGCGAGTGTGTCGCTGCATCGCAACGCCGGATTTGGCAGTTTCGTTCGCGGCGACTCTGTCGAGATTACTGAGTTTTCCACCGGGATCGCAGTCGCGGACTTCAATAACGACACCGCCGCGGACTTTGCCGTCGTCAGTGGCAATGGGGCGCTGTTGGAAATCTATCAGTCTTTCGGTAACGGTGAGTTCGGTTTGTTGGCGAGCGAATCGATGACAAACGAGCCGCATGAGATTTCCGCGGACGACATTGATGGCGACGGCGCGGTTGATTTGTTGGTGGGAGGTTGGCGTTATTCCGCGAGCGTGTTGCTCGGCGACAATGAAGGCGGTTTCACGCGTCCGGTCTGGACCAGTGGCACGAACTGGAACGAGTACTCGATCGTGGCCGCGGATTTGGACGGCACCGGGCCCAAAGAGTTCATCACCGCGGACGCAAACAACAATGCACTGACGGTGTCGACGCAATCGGCAGACAACCCTCAGAACGATAAAGTCGTCGTGTTCGCGTCTCTCGAGGGAGTGGACGACGTTGACCGGTACACGTTCGATCCAACGGGCGAAACGGTGTGGGACGTCGACATCGATTCGGCTGAGTTTCAAATGCCACTGGATGCAATTTTGACCATCCGTGACGGTTCGGGGAATGTGATCGCGCGGAGCGATGATGCCGTCGATCGGCAATCGGGAATCGTTTCGGTGGACCCGTACATCCGTTTGGATTTCGGCGGGGCTGGATTGATTCCGGCGGGACCGCTGACGATCGAAGTGACCGGTCGCAATGGTTCTTCGGCGTCGTATCGGATGAAGTTGACACCGGGCAGTGCCATGGAAACCGACGCGCCACGCGTGATCGGGATCTCGCCTGACAACGGCGCGGTGTTGAACACGACGAACCAAATTCTCGTGCTGCTCGACGACATTATTGACTCGGACACCATCAACAGCGACACGGTGCGCGTGACCAATGCTTCGGGGCAACGGGTCAGCGGTTCGGCTCGCGTTAATTCACTCGCGGGCACGTTGGTTTGGACGGCGACGTTGCCGTTGCCGGTGGGGACCTACACGGTTACGCTCGATGGGATCGCTGATTTCAACGGGAATACGCTCGACGGTGAAGTCGCCGCGGACTTCGCCTTCCCTCTCGTCAGTGGCAACGGGACTGAGGGTGGTGCGTTCACGTCGACGTTCACGATTGCCTCAGAGGATGTCACTCCCGTTTCGGTGTTTTCGGTGAACTACAGCCGCGACCCTTATCAACGGGGGCAATTCACGTTGGGGCTGACGGACCAGCTATCGTTGTCGTCGGTTCGATCGTCCGCGTTCACGCTTCATGGTGCCGGTGGCGATCTCTCCTTTGGAACGGCCGATGATACGTTCCAGCCGCTCGACGCGGTTTACGATTCGATCGCGATGACCCGCCGGGCTCCGTTGACGCTCTACACCCGGGGGATTCCGGACTCGGGGTTGTACCGCATCGAAGGTCGCGTTACCGACGGAGCCGGCTATACGGTGAACTTGAGTGAGGAAGTCGCGGTGACGGGAACGGTGCCCGCCGCCGTGTTGTATCAAGACGCTGCTGGCACGCAGCCGGGATTGGTCGGCAGTTACGTCGACGCGTCGCTGCGTGACGTCGCGGCAGTGGAAGATTGGCGAGAAACGCAGACGATTGCGGGCACGCGTGTCGACGAATCGATTACGTTCGTAAATCAAGGCGATTTTGGATCGCGGGAAGAAGTCGGCGTGACCGGTGGCACCGACGATAATTGGGAGAACTTTTCGGTTCAGTGGGATGGTTACATTGCTGTTCCGGAAGACGGAGTGCAGTTACTCACACGCAGCGACGACGGAAGTCGGGTGATCGTTGATATCGACGGCAATGGCGTGTTCGGTAACACCGCAGCCGAAATCGCGGACAACGGTTGGGGCAGTGGCCACGGTTACGTTGCGGGGTCGCCGTCGGCACCACTGCTCGCGGGCACCTATGCGATCCGGATTCAGTATGAAGAGGCTTCCGCGGGTGAAGCAATTTCGTTGGAGTGGATTCGGCCCACTCGGGCAGTCGATACGCTCGGTCTGGTCCACGGTCCGGCCATCGTTGGCACGTCACTCGCCTCGGGAACGCATCGGACGGACCCCGGTTTGGACGGCGGCACGACCGACCGACTTGATTCCTTCTCCGTGACGTTCAGCGGCTCGATTGATCCGGAAACTTTGACGACGGACAATCTGCGTCTGCGGCGCAGCGACGATTCGTTGTTCTTTGACCCGTTCGATGACATCATTGAGGACGCCGATGGCATTGTGCAGTGGAACGCGACGACCTTCACCGCAACGTTGAACTTTGCCGAACCGCTGCAAGCAGGTTTCTATCTACTCGAGGCCAATGGAGAACTGGGCGGGATCGCCAATACGGCCGGTTCGTTGCTCGACGGCGAATTCCTGAGTAGCCACATTCCAGGTAATACCGACGCCGCGATTTGGACGCAGACACCGTCGGGGGACGGAATCGCCGGTGGAACGTACCGAAGCACGTTCTCGTATTCGCCGCCACGTTTGGCGGTTGATGTGCAAGACGTTTTGATTAGCGAAAATGGTGGCACGGGGACGGTCACGGTTTCGCGTTTGTTTGCGGACACGTCAGAAGTAGTGATCGTGAATCTGTCGAGTTCGGATCGTACCGAATTGACGGTGCCTCCCAACGTCACGATCCCCGCGGGAGCTGAATCGGTCACGTTCATTGTTAACGCGATCGACGACACGCTGTTCGACGGAACGCAGAAGGTGACCATCACCGCACGAGCCGCGGGAATTGAACCCGGTGACGGCGAGATCGGGGTTACTGATTACGAATCCCTGTTGATGGCGTTGGCGGATTTGTCGATCAGTGAGCGGGGTGGGGCGACGGAATTGATTTTGAATCGAATCGATGCCTCGGTGGAACAGACGATTTACCTCAGCGTTGACGACACGAGCGAAGCCTCCATCTCGGCTTCGGTGACGTTTGAAGAAGGCCAACGAACGATCCGTGTTCCCATCACAGCGTTGGATGACCAGATTCTCGATGGGACTCAGTTCGTGACGATCACTTCATCAGGAGTGGGCTTGGTCGACGAGAGTATTGATCTCGCGGTGACGGATTACGAAACGTTGGCGATCGAACTCGACAGCACCAGTGTGGTGGAGAACGGTGGAACGATCACCGGAGTGCTGCATCGTAGTGATCCGAACGGAAACCTGACCGCTCAACTGTTTTCGGATCCGTCCGACGCGTTCACGCAGCAGCTCACCGTCACGTTCCTTAGCGGCAGCACCTCGTCGTTACCGTTTGAGCTGACGGCGCGTGATAACACGGTGCTCGACGGGAGTCGGTCCGCATCAATAATCGCATCGGCGGGCGGCTACGTTTCGGCAAACACCGCAATCGAAATTTTGGATTATGAGCCGCTGTCGATCGTTTTCGATGACCCCGCATCTCCTGTCGAAATCAGCGAAAAGGATGGCGTTGCGGTGGTGCGAGTTCGAAGGACCGACAGCAGCGGTGCACTCGAAGGCACGCTCAGCGTCGATCCGAGTGGTGGGGTCTCCTTCGCATCGGCGGTGCATTTTGTGGACGGCGATTTGTTATCAACGCCAATCGCACTCAATGCGATCGATGACGATTTCCTGACTGGAACACGGATGTTCGTCCTCACGGCGTCTGCACCTGATTACGTCGACGCGACGGCGGAAATGGCGGTGTCGGATTACGAGGAATTGTCGACCCAACTCGTCCGCGCCGATGGTTCGGCGATCACTGACAACACGGTCTTAGAAGACGCGGAGACGGTTTTCGTTCGGGTCAGTCTGCCGCGGGCGGTGACGTTTGAAAACGGGCCTCTGGATGTCGCGATCACGACAACATCACCGCAGTCGGTTGAGATTCCGGCGTCGGTCAAGGTTTTGGTCGGACAATCGTTTGTGGACGTCCCCGTTGATCCTGTTGATAACGAAGTCGTGGGCGGGAATCGATCGTTCCAGATCATTGCCGATGCGATCGGCTATCAGTCGTCGGAAATCGGGATGACGATTAACGAAGACGATGTGCCTGAGTTGACCGCGGAGTTGGTGTTTCCGGTCGGTCAGGCGGGCGCTTCACAGAACACGCTTCCTGAATCAAACGGCGCAGGCACGTTGGTGTTGACGCGGAATACGATCAGTCAGGTTACGGTACGGCTGAGCACGTCGCCGAATGAGCAGTTGACATGGCCGACGTTGGTGACGTTCCCTCGCGGGCACCGGAGAATCGAAATTCCGATTGCGACACGAGACAATGGCGTTGTCGATGGAAACCGTCCGTTCACCTTGACGGTGCGTGCGACCGGACATCCGACAACGGAAGTGACTTCGACGATCATCGATGACGAGGTCGCCGGGTTGGTTGTTTTGGATGAAGCGGGCCAAACAATCGCCGGCCAAATTCGATTGACGGAGTCTGCGGAAGGATTGGACGCGTCTTCGAAAACGCTCGGCCTCACCCTCGCATCGGCCCCACTTTCGGACGTGCGATTGAGAGTGAATGCGCCGGCAAGGCTCGGCGTGGAAGTGAACGATTCTCAGGCGACGGAGTTGACGTTCACGCCGTTTGACTGGGACGTTCCGCAAGAGGTTCGTGTGTTTGCACTGGATGACTCACGAGCGAGTGGCGACGAAAGTTCCGTGGTGTCGATCGAGGTGATCGATAGCGAATCGGATGAGCATTTCCGCGGTGTGCCGCCGAAACAACTCGAGGTCGTTGTTGTCGACAATGACCGGGCATCGATCTTGATCAACGAGACCCTCGGCAATACCTACGCGAGCGAACTGGGACTTCCGGCGGACTCGTTCTCGGTGACTTTGGGGGCGCAGCCAACGGCTCCTGTGACGTTGACGTTCGATAATTCGGCCATCGACAGCGTCGAGGTGTCACCCAATTCGCTGACCTTTACTCCCGAGAATTGGAATATCCCTCAAACCGTCGATGTCGTGACTGACCTGGACTTTGATGCCGATGGTCACGACATCGGGTTGATCTATCTCGATGTTTCCGATTCAACGCTAGCGTACGGGTACCCTGACATCGGTCGGCGACGTTTGTCGGTTATTCATGTCGATGCTGAACTCAGCGATCTGCATGTTCGCCGCGTTGATGATGAATTTGTACTCGTCGATGAAGTGACCGGAATGACGTTGATCACCCAACCGGTCTCCTCGTCGGTGTTCACGACAGGGCTGCGTGGCGAAACGATTACGGTGGATCCCGACACGGGTGCCGAAACGATTGCACTGAACACGTCCGGTGGTGACGACCATATCATGATCGGTTCACCGACGCGTGTGACGATTGATGGATCGCTGGGGTACGACACGTTGCATCTGGATATCGATGGGTTCGAGTATTCTCCCGCGACGATTCCCGCATTCAACGCGGACACCTTTTTAGCGGTGAAAAATATCGAAGAAATCAACACGGTTGGCGACGGCACGCAGACACTCGTGATCGGTAGTGGAGCAGTTCAGGCGATGACAGACTCGCGAAACATACTTTTCTTGCGAGTTGACGCGACCGATGTATTGGATCTCGGTGATGAGTGGTCGGTTGACGTTCCCGTGTTAACGGAGGGAGTTCCGGCGCATCAATTGACATCTAACGGTGCGACGTTGCGGTTGGCCGCGAGTGCCATTTGGCAGAACCCGCTGCTCGCGCCGGATGTTAACCGAAGCGGTGGCGTGTCATCGCTCGATCCGCTGTTGATTATCAATCGGTTGAATCAGAACGGCGAAGGAGAACTGCCGGACGCGTTGAGCGGCGAGTTTGCGTCCGGTTTAACCAGCGATACGATGTTCTACTACGACGTCAGTGGCGACGGGATTGTCTCGGCACTCGATGCGTTGCAAGCGATCAATTACCTCAACGCGATGGATGCCGGTTCGGCGCCCGCGTCCGAGCCCGTCGATATCTCGCCGATGGTCCCGGTCGGTATGACGACGATCGTGGTCAGCGGTTTACCGACATCGGAAACGCGATCGGTCGTATCGGAGCTGGACT
Source organism: Aporhodopirellula rubra (assembly GCF_014192335.1). Taxonomy (GTDB): domain Bacteria; phylum Planctomycetota; class Planctomycetia; order Pirellulales; family Pirellulaceae; genus Rhodopirellula; species Rhodopirellula rubra. The sequence continues at coordinate 20,249 of NZ_JACHXU010000024.1, forward strand.
CGACAGAGACGCTCTGGGACGAATCGCTCGCCTTCGTTTCCCAAACGTCGCCTTCGGCACATGCGCTCGACGTTGCGAGTGATGTCATTGCCACTTTGCCCGGCGAAGATGGCAATGATTCGGAATCACGTGACTTGTTGTTCGGACTCGAGGAAGAATTCGCCACATCGATCGACGCATTCGATCGCTAAACTTTCCCATTGCCGTAGCCACCCCGACGGTGGACTGTTTGGTAGCCACCGTCACCCAGCGGTGGCCTATGTTCTGGCAAACGTAGCAAGGTATGAAACCCGCATCATTAACAGAAACGCTCTTGCGATCTTCTTTTAGGAAATGCGTTTGAGACGTGACTGGGAGTGGGTGTCGTGACATTCACTCGGATCGTGAGTGCCACGAACGCAACTTTGATTCGATGAAGTCGATCGTTTGTTGATGTTGTTCGGCGCCGCGCCCTGACATGACAATCGGCTCGCCGAATGCAAAGCGTACTTTCTTGGTTGGAAGGATCGGGCCAAAGTCCTTGATCCGTTTTCCGTTGCTCCATGCGTCAGTCATCAACGCGAGCGGCACGATCGGAACGCGCGCTTTCAAAGCTAGTTTCGCGCCGATCGTGTTGAAGTTCTCGGGCTCAAACGTTTTCGACCGGGTCGTTTGTGGAAAGACGACAATTGACCTGCCGTTGCTAAGCCGTTCGGTTCCGCCCTGCATCACCGATTTGAAATCTTCTCGCGGATTGTCACGAGTCACGGCGATCGGATCGCGTGATCGGAGGATGTGACGAAAGACTGGGTAATCCAAGAGGCTTTGTTTGACGACGAATGTGACGTCCTTGACGGGTTGAACGATCGCCGGCAATACGATCGTCTCGAGCATGCTCATGTGATTGCCAACAATCACGCACGGCGAGTCGAGTTGTCGAAGATGTTCGACACCGCTGATCTCGACGTTGACGCCGACGGATTCGAGGGCCGTGAGAACGTGATGGCTGGTTTCGCTCCAGCGTGCCGCGTCGTACTTCCCTTTGCGTGCCTGTCCGCTCGAGCGGTAGACGTTGGTCAAAAATTTCCAGTAGAAAACCGGCGTCGGGGCGATCCGTGAGAAAAACGAAACCTTGTGCGGTGGCGTCGTGTATAGGTTGTCTTGGTAAGCTAACAGTTCGGTGTCGAGATTGGCTGTATTTGCGGGCATGACTGGACGGAGGGTTAATCAAAATTTGTCTCGGCGATGCAGCGGCGTCGCCATCTGATCGCAGAGGCTAAAGCATCGTTGCGATTTGCGTAAGTCGCCCACTTCGAGTCACGCAGCGATCAGGGAGCGGCGACGAGAGGCTTCGTGCCCGCGAACGTGTTGATCGCGTGTTTGTGTTATGTATTCAGCCGCATTCAGGGATGCGGAGATCTACATCGGGAGTTATTGATTCGCCGTGGGCAGCGTGATCTGTTGGACCGCTTCGCCGATGGTGGCATCCGAATTGCCGTCCGCCATCAGGCTGGCATGCAACGCGTAACGCCCTGAGTCGCTGAAGTCTTCCTGCACGACAAACTTGACGATCCCGTTCGCTAACCCGGCGTTTGCCTCGATTGTCGTTTGGGAAACAACACTATCGCCATGTCGGAGTGTCAGTCGAACTTGCCGATCTTGGTTAGCTGCGTAGATGATCGGAACGGCAAGGGCGTTGTCACGGTCGTCAAAGATCACCTCGCCGCCGAACTCGATTCGTTCTTGGAATGCGTCGACGATGGGCGGTTGCTCAAGGATATCCGGGTTTGATTCGCGGATCACAAAATTGTCGAAATAGCCTTCGTGGTCTTCTCCCGACGAAGACACCTCGATCCGAATGTTTCCACTTTTGGGAGTTCGGAATCGGAAGGATTTGCGTTCGTATTGCTGTTCGGTGACCTTCGCGGTGAAAGTGTCGTCTGACTTCAAGACGCACGTGAACGTGCTGCCGGGGGTGACTTTTGCGTAGCAAGAATAATCGTAATCGGTCTCAGGTTTGAGCAAGACCAAACGCGACAACAATGCCGCCCCGTGTAGACGAACCGCATACTTCCCGTCGTGGACATGTTCGGGTGAGGACACAACCGAGCGTGATCCGCCACGTCCTTTCCATTGATCCAAATCACCTGTTTCAAAACCGCCGTTGGTCGCCATGTTGGGGTTTGGCTCGGCAGCATAGGACGCGTCAAAATCAACGAGCGAATATCCTCGCACCCAATCGTAAACGGCAACGGATTTCACCGGATCGGCGAGTTCTTCGTCGGTCGGCAATTCGATCCATGGGAAGGGGTGAGTTTCCGAAACGAGGTTCATCCGCATCGGTTTGTCGAACGGCGTGTCGCTGATCTTGTTGTAGAACGTTTGGTGTTTGGCGGGGCCGTTGTCGTAGTAGTAACTCGCCTCGGTAGCGTCTTTCCACCATCCGCCGTAGACGTGGAATGCGGCGGACGCCAATCCGGGATCTTCAAATGTGACTTGGTCAGCACGGTGGTCGTGTTTCTCGCCATCGCAGTCGGTGTACCAGTAGTGTCCGTTGGAGTGCATTCCGCTGGCGAAGTATTTCCCGTCGAAATCGCCGCGGCGTCCGACGCATTCTTGGATGTCCCATTCCTGACCGTAGGAGTCGCAGCCGTTGGGGCCGATCCCGCCACCGCCGGAAAACCAGAACGTGGTCGACATCGTTGTCGCAGCTGCTTTGCATCGGCACTCGTAGTAGCCAAAGTGGCCCGAGTTCTTAGACACGACGGCCCCGCCCGCGATCGTATAGACGTCCTTGTGTCCCCGCCCTCGCCGAACCACGATTTCTTCTTTCAGTTTCTCGCCACGAATTTGCAGGAAACCATCCGCGACGGAAACTTGTGACGGCAGAAAGATCCCCGGCTCGCGTCCACGCCATGTCGGGTGATGATCGAGCCATTTGGAATTGTCCAATTCTGTTCCGTTGAACTCGTCGGACAAATTCGGGTTCAGCACCCAACGTTTTCCAACGGGCGGCAACGGGGGTTCTGCGTGGAGTGAACCGCAAAAGCTTAAGACGACGATAACGCAAATTGCTTTCTTGATCATGACGCTCGGTGACATGGGCACGAAGGTGGGGTGAACGCAACGCAGGGTCATGGTTGGTTTCGTCGGCGTGTCAACGTATGTTGCGCGCGAGAGGCCGCGCCGTTCGCAACTCGGACACGATGAAGACAACCAACGGGTTGCGTGATTGGGTGGGTGGGGATTTCGAGAGGTGGGAACAACGCAGCGCCGCTCGACCGAAGGGACTCGCCGTGCAATTTGACCGATGGGGTCAACAATTACTCGCCGCGATACAGCGAAGCGGAGTCAGCGATATAGAGCATGCACGATGTGGTCCAATGCTCTCGTTGGACGATGCGCCGCGTGCATTGTCGTTCCAACATTATCACAAATTCATTGTGACGCTACTGCGAGAAGGCGATTTTCTGACCGCCGCTGGCGAGATGTCCGGCGACGTCTCAGTCAAGCGATCAACGACACGGTAATCAATAGACCAGGACGCGTTTTTCGCATTGCGAAAGACGGTATTTTCGCGTCGATCTACGCGAGACGACTGCGTGAATTCCCGCGGGTCGATTCACGCGGCCATTCGTCGCATCCGTTAGCGAATCGCCGTTAGCGAATCGCCGTTCGTGGATGCGGTATCGGTGTGATCGTTACGAGAGCGTTTACTAAACAGCCGTAGCCGATGTCGCCAGATATCGGGGAACCGAGTTCCAGCGAATGCAACTGTCGTGACGAGGCACGTTATGTTCCACGTGCGTTAGTGGGCCGGGCGAGATTCCGGTGATGATGCCCACATCTTATTGGGGACGTCGGACATTTGCAGCCTCAAGGTTCCGCCGCTGACGATCTCGTCATGAGTCAACCAAGCTCGATCGAGCGGTTCGCCATTCAATGTCGCTGATTGGACGTAGACGTTTTCGTGGCTGTTCTCGATGGCTTCGACGGTGAACGTTTTGTCATTCGAGAGTTGCACGGTCGCCCGTTCGAACAGCGGACTTCCCATGATGTAGGTCGTGTCACCTGGAGTCACGGGATAAAGCCCTAAGGCACTGAACACGTACCAAGCCGAAGTTTGCCCGTTGTCTTCGTCACCACAAAGTCCTCGTGGCGAGGAATCGTACAGTCGGTCCATCACCTGCCGTGCATGATATTGTGTCTTCCAAGGTTGGCCGGCATGCACGTAGAGATAGATCATGTGTTGGATTGGTTGATTGCCATGAGCGTATTGCCCCATGTTGAGTGCAATCATTTCGGTCATCTCATGAATCAACCCTCCGTAGGAGCCCGTGCGAACTGTCGGGGGAGCATTGAAAACGCTGTCTAACCGTTTGGCGAATGCATCGCGTCCACCCAACGCCTCGATCAAACCGTCGATGTCATGAAACACCGACCACGTCCAGTGCCATGAACTGCCTTCGGTGAATGGGCCTCCCCATTCGTCCGGCGAGAAGTGTTCCGCCCAAGAGCCGTCTTTGTTGCGTCCTCTCACGAATCCGGTTTCGGTGTCGAGAACGTTTCGCCACTTCGTCGAATCGGCGGCAAATCGGTCCGCGATTTCGTCTTCGCCGAGTCCCCTGGCCAGAACGCTGGCACAGTAATCGTCGTAGGCAAATTCGAGTGTTTTCGCGGTGGCTTCGGAAATCTCCGATGAAGGGATGTATCCGAGTTCGCGATAGAAATCGCAACCTTGACGGCCGATCGTGCGGATCGGACCTTCGTTGTTCGCGTCATGAACGATTGCCTTCAGCGCCGCTTCGGCATCGAAGTCTCGGATACCCTTCACCCACGCATCGGCAAATAGTGAAAACGCGTGATTGCCGATCATGCAATCACGGTGTCCGGGACTCGCCCACGCGGGCAACCATCCGCTTTCGTTGTATGCGTTGAGGAGTCCTTGCAGAATTTCAGCGTTCGTTTCGGGGGCGATCAAATTCAACAACGGGTGTAACGCGCGAAACGTGTCCCACAGGCCGCTGTCGGTATACATCACACCTTCGTGTATTTTTCCGTCATACGGGCTGTAGTATTTTTTGGTGCCCGCACTATCAATTTCATAGAACTGATGTGGGAACAACATGGTGCGATACATTGCCGAGTAGAACGTGCGGCGTTGTTCGTGACTGCCTCCCTCGATTGTGATCCGAGCAAGGTGTTCGTTCCACGCTGCGTCGGCTTTGGCTAGCACGGTATCGAAGTCATCGGTCCCGATCTCCGATCGCATGTTTTGTTCGGCCTGTTCATGACTGATAAACGACGATGCGACTTGATACGTCACCTCGTGCGACGTGGATGTGTTGAATTGAAAATACGCACCGACGTGATCTCCGGTGGCTTCGTTTTGGCCTTCGGCGATGTTGTCGGGTGTCCAAGTCCCATGTGATTCGAATGCTTGGTCAAACTTCACGATAAAGTAGTTTGCGAAATTGCTAGGGACTCCACCGCTGTTATTGCGGACGGTACCGATCACGGTTTTACGATCGGGCAAGATTTGAACCGACGACCCACCGCGAAAGGCGTCGAGAACGATGTAGGCGGGGCGATCCTCACCAACGCTGTCACCATACGTCACCTTAAAGGACGCGCATCGCGGCGTTGGAGTGACCTCGATAGTCGCGTCGTGCGTCTGCAGATAGACCTGGTAATAACTCGGGCGAGCCTGCTCTTGTTCGTGTGAGAAATCAGAGGCTCGGTCGCGATCGTTCACACGCAGTTCGCCCGTGACGGGCATGAAAGAGAATGCCGCGTACTCGTTGATCCAGGGGCTCGGCTGATGCGTTTGCCGAATCCCTCGAAACTTCGTTTGTTGATACTGATAGTAGAACGAATCGGGCATCGGCTGCGTGTATGCCGACCATGCGTTCATTGGAAACGGAGTCGCGATCGCGGGATAGAGATTTCCGTGTGAAAAGTCTTGGACCGAATCGGTCCCTTGTAGCGGGTTGGCTAACGACACGAGTGATTCGCCGAAAACGTTGGACGATGCGATCAACATCAGTCCGGTGGTGAGGACGAATTGCAAGGTTTCCAGAAGACGGCGTTTCATTGCGGCGGGATGGTTTGAGGAGGGAACGTGATCGATCGTGAAGTTGTCGCTTCGATCACTTGGCGTGCAGATCGATTTCAATCGTCGAACGAGCGGGCGAGCAAGTCGGGATGTTCGGCATGAACTTTGACGATCAATTCGCCAAAGAGCGTGTTGGCCCACGCGAACCAATCACGGGTGTAGTCACGAGGGTCGTCTTTGTTGAACGCCTCGTGCATGAATCCGGTACCGGCGTGAGTATTTCGCAACATCGTGAGGCATTCGTAGATTTCTTCTTTGGACGTGCTTGATAACGCTCGCAGGATGATTCCCATCGGCCAAATGCGATTTTTGCCCGTATGAGGACTCGCTTGTCCCGACGCGGCGGTGCCGGTCAAGTAATACGGATTGCTGGGGCTGAGCAAGAACTTGCGAGTGCGGACGTAAATCGGATCATCGGGATCATGGATTCCGAGATACGCGAGTGACATCAGACTGGGGACATTGGCATCGTCCCAAAACGCAGCGTTGCCAAACCCGTCGACTTCGTAGGCGTAGATCGTCCCGAAATCGAGGTGTGATTTCACCGCATGTTGCTGGATCGCACCATGCACTTCGTCAGCAAAACTGGTGCACTCGTTTGCAAATTCTACGTCGTCGATATGTTCAGTGAAGATTGTCGCGAGTTGCCTGAGCGATTGCACGGCGAACAGATTCGAGGGGATCAAATACGGATAGAGGCTGCTGTCATCACTCGGCCGGAACGCCGAAACGATCAGGCCAACGGGAGCGATGGGGCGGCCCGTTCCGTCAAACGGCGGTGCGTCGAGCATCCGTGTTGTCTCACGAACGAAGCGATAGGGCGTGGTGCCGTCCTTGCGTTGTTCGACACGTAATGTGTGGACCGCCAAACGCATCGCGCGTTCCCACTCGTCATCGAAAATGCTCGCATCGTTGGTCAATCGGTAGTACTCGTTTGCCAAACGAATCGGATAACACAACGAATCGATTTCCCACTTACGTTCGTGCACGCCCGCGATCGGTTCGGGACGGTCGCTCGCCCAATGCGATGGCCGCGTCGCGTCTTTGTAGAACGCGTTCGCGTAAGGATCTAAAAGGATGCAAAGGTTCTGGCGATGAATCAGTCCTTTGACGAAACGTTTTAGTTTTTCATCAGACCCGATGTGTGGCAAATAGGGCCAGACCTGCGCCGTTGAATCACGCAACCACATCGCGTCGATGTCGCCGGTGATAATGAATGCGTCCGGTTTTCCGTCGACTTCATCGTATTCCACCGTCGTGTCGAGCGTGTTGGGGTAACAGTTTTCGAACAACCACGCCAGTTCCGGATCTTTGATGTCCGCTCGCACCTTCTCAATGGTCGCCTCGACCGACTCGCTGGTAAATCGACGCTGCTCAATCGGGGGGCGATTGCTTGCCAGTCGACGGCTCGCCGGCGCGAACGACTCTGCGGCGTATGCGTCTGCGTGTGCCAACACGGCGGCAACGGCGGTCGCCAGGACGCCGCGTCGTGAGAAGCCGAGTTGGTTTGCGGATCGATGTTGGGAATCGGGATTGGTAGTCACGTTCTTCAGTCTCGTGTAGATACAAACTCGGGTGCGGGAGAACCGCCGTGCGGGACGCCACTGTAGCTATCATTTTAACGCGAAAGTACTGCATTGCCGTTAGTTGGCGCAAAAACGTAATCGCCGTGCGCGAGATCACATGTGCGGCAGAGAGTCGCATGGCAGAGGGGCGACTCACGGTCCATTTTGAATCGCTGAGGGTTCGTGATGAGTCAACGGACTCGGAGGGCGAATCCAAATCTCTCGAAGGTATGTAGAGACTGGGGGGAGGCGATCGTATTAGGTTCGGACGGAGGCGTGTTAGGTTTAGACGGAGGGGGCATCAGAGCGATCCGCCTCGGTTGATCACATTTGCGTTTGTACGCAGAGCTATCCGTGCAATCGTCCAACGAGACCTTTGAAAGGCAACACATCGGAGTAGCACCATGACACCACTCCCATCTCACCTGTTTAGAACGCCTGCGGTTAGCAGGTTTTTGTCGTGTTGTCAGCATTCGAGATTTGTCGAATGCGACCTAGGCATCCGTGACGGGGCGGTGAAGTTCATGGTCGAGTGCGATCGAAGTAGGCAACCGTCGCTCGACATTGGTACGATTTGATTTGGCCGCAATTGAATGGCATCAACGATACCCGTCTCTCGATGGCCCATGCGGTTCGCGGGCTGCGTTTGGGGTGCTAGCCTACCGCGAGACTATTAAGGAAGAGTTCTCGAACTCCTTCGGTTGTGCTCTTTTGTTTGTGTGCATTGATTGGTTTCCGTCCACAATGTCGATCTATTTCCCAACTTTGAATTTCGTGCTGTGATGATTCGTTCCGCTGCTTTGTTGATCGTTGTTTGTGTTCTTATTGGTGGTGTTGGGCCGGCGCACGCTGAGGCTGAGTCGAGGCCAAACGTTCTGATGATTTTGGTCGACGATCTGAAACCGACGCTCGGTTGCTATGGCGATGTTCACGCTAAATCGCCGCACTTGGATGCGTTGGCGGCGCGGGGCATGCGATTTGACGCCGCGTATTGCAACCAAGCTGTCTGTGCACCGTCGCGGTTCACTCTGATGCTCGGTGCGCATTCCACCTCAACCGGACTGTATGGTTTGGGTAGCCATTTGCGAAAGCTGGTGCCTGATGCAGTGACTCTGCCGCAGTACTTCCAACGCCATGGGTATCGCACGGAGTCAATGGGCAAGGTGTTCCACATCGGGCATGGCAATCACGGCGACCCCGATTCGTTCAGTGTGCCCCATCATCACGAAAAGGTCATCGAGTATGTCGATCCGGAAAGCACCCCATCGGGTGAATTGACGCGAGAGGAAGCGTTCTTTACCAATCATCGCGTTGCGGATAACAATTCGTTGCCCCGTGGTGCTGCGTTCGAATCGCCGGATGTGGAGGACAATGCTTACGCCGACGGCCGAATCGCCGAACTCGCCGCTGCACGTTTGCGTCATGCAAAGCAACGACGGCAAGCGGATGGGACTCCGTTCTTTATGGTCGTGGGATTTGCGCGGCCTCATTTGCCATTCAGTGCGCCGAAGAAATACTGGGACATGCATGACCGCGAGTCATTGCCCATGCCGGTCGTGAAAACGAGTCCGCTCGACTCGCCGATTGAGGCAGGCAAGCCAAACGGTCAGGGGGAAATTCGAAATTACTTTCCCGTCCCCGACAAGAACAGCCCGGCTGCCATCGACGATCAGCTAACGCGAACTCTGATCCATGGCTACTATGCCAGCACGAGCTATGTCGACGCTCAAATCGGCAAAGTCGTCGCCGAACTTGATCGTCTCGAACTTTCCGACGACACCATCATTGTGCTTTGGGGCGATCATGGTTTTCATCTCGGTGATCACGGGTTCTGGACCAAACATACGAACTACGAACAGGCAGCCCGAATCCCGATCTTCATCGTCGCTCCGGGAGTGACGCAGCCCAATTCGCAGACGGCACAACTGACCGAGACCGTCGATATCTATCCGACGCTCGCTGAACTCGCGGGATTGCCGAATCCGACCGGTCCTCAATCCATCGATGGCGTCAGTATTGTGCCGGTTCTCAAAGATGGGAACGCTCGTGTTCGCGACCACGCCTATCACGTGTTCCCGCGATTTGGACTCGGCAGGGCCATTCGTACGTCTCGCTATCGGCTCGTCGAATGGTCAAAACCAGCGGCGCCGGAACGTGATGCGACTTACGAACTCTTCGATATGAAAACGGATCCCAACGAAACCCGAAACGTTGCCAACGAACAGCCCTCGGTTTTGAGAAGTCTATTGCAGATTCTCGACGAGTATCCGAGCCCCCACGCCAACTTGTAGACGACGTTATCAACTCGTCTTGCCCTCTCTCCCAATTCGATCCACCGATGAGGCCCACCATGCCCCGCTCGTTTGTGTTGCTCCTGTTCTTGCTGAGTCTGTTTGGATTTGGAAACTCGTTCGCGAACGAAAGGCCCGATATCATTCTCGTCATGGTCGATGATATGGGGTTCTCGGATCTGGGGTGTTACGGAAGCGAAATCGAGACCCCCAACATTGATCAATTGGCCGCGGGAGGTGTGCGGTTCGATCAGTTCTATAACAGCGGTCGATGTTGTCCGACGCGAGCCACATTGATGACCGGTCTGCATCCCCATCAAGTCGGAATCGGTCACATGACGTTGTCGCCGGCGCAAAAACCGAACGACCGTCCCGCAAATTATCAAGGCTACATTAACGAACGCTGCGTCACGATCGCGGAGGCTCTCGCGCCGAGCGGTTACGCGACGTTCATGTCGGGTAAATGGCATCTCGGCATGCATGACGCGAGTTTGTTGCCGATGCAGCGAGGGTACCAGCAGTATTACGGAAGCCTCGCGGGAGCCACTCGCTATTTCGCACCACTGCATCCTCGCGGCATGACGTCGGGCAATACTCCCGTGGAAAATCCCGAGAGCACGACGGAGGAAGCGTTCTACACAACAGATGCATTTACGGATCACGCGATTCGATTCATCCGCGGCCATCGTGAACAGTCTCCTGAGCGTCCGTACTTTTTGTATTTGGCGTACACGGCACCGCACTGGCCGCTGCAAGCATTCGAAGACGATATTGATCGTTATCGGGGCAAGTATCGTGACGGATGGGATGCGGTTCGACGCGCACGATATCAGCGTCAAATTGAACTCGGGTTGATCAACGAGAAATGGCCGTTGAGCCCCTCGACTGCGGGTATCCCGAAGTGGGAGACTTTGTCCGAGCGGCAACGCGATGAGATGGATTTGAAGATGGCCATCTATGCCGCGATGATCGACCGGATCGATCAGAATATTGGAAAACTGGTTGAGTCGCTCAAGTCGTTGGGGCGATTCGAAAACACTTTGATTGTGTTGCTTTCCGATAACGGTGCCTGTGCCGAAGGCGGCATGTTGGGGCGTGGTGAGTTTCATGATGTTGATAAGCGAAATCTCGAAACGGCTAACTCCTATGGTGAGGCGTGGGCCAACGCGTCGAGCACACCGTTTCGGCTCTACAAACACTTCGCTCACGAAGGTGGTACGGCCTCTCCGTTCCTCATGCACTGGCCCTCCTCGATTGGACCGAATCCGCAGTGGTATCGATCTCCGGCACAGTTAATTGATGTGATGCCGACTTTGTTAGACGTTGCCGGTGCGACGTATCCAGACGAAAAAGCAGGCCAACCGATCCCGCCACTCGATGGCATTTCGCTTCGTCCCGCCTTCCACGGCAAACCACTCGCTCGGGCTGAACCGATTTGCATCGAACACGAACAGAACGCGTTCTTGCGCGACGGGAAATGGAAGTTGGTGGGACGCGGGGTCGCTGGAGCACGCAGCGTGGATGCGACAAAGTGGGAACTCTACGACATGGAAGCCGATCGTACGGAAACGAACAACCTCGCGCCGGCAATGCCGGAAAGAACGGCGGCAATGGCCGCGAAGTGGAACGTGTGGTCTGATCGAGTGGGCGTCTACCCGAAACCGGTATCGAAAAAGAAAACGCCGAAGAAGACGGTCACCAAGAATTCGAACAAGCGTCAAGGCGACTGACACGACGCGGAGCGTGCGACAACGCTTTGACGTTGAATAGATCAGTGGACATTGCGGCGTTGATCGATTGGTTCTTCGATCATGCCGATGCTGTCGGCGAAGCGAGGCAGTTGCAATCGCATCATCCGTGCCTGGGGCAGCCACAAGTTAGCTAGCGGTGTGCCCTCGGGCATGTTGATGTGTGTCCCGATAGGACTTGGGCTCCACCGCCGGCGATAATGATGGGCAAAACGTTCTACTGGTGCGTCGAACCGTCGTCGAGTCCGGATCCCCACGTGAACAACGTGTTGTCGAGGAGAGACGTTCCATCGGACTGCTCGATCGCGTCCATCTTTCCGATGATGTAAGCGAACTGCTCCATGTGAAATTGTTCGACTTACAAGACATCGTCGATCATTTCGGTCTGATTGTGCGACATCTGATGATGGCTGCGTGGTGCGTCAAACAAACTCTCGTATAGGAACGGCGTGTCCTAAGGTTCAGGATCGACCATGAACGACGAACTGTGCATTAACGCACGTTTTGGTCAACGTAGCGAGGCAGGCCGATTGCTTCGAGAGACAAAATCGCGAAAAGGTTTGCGTCCAATCTGAAAGTGTGCGATTGCCGCTCTATTGAGATTGTTCACAGCGGCATGTCGAACGGGCATGCGGTTCGCTTTCATTTTCGTGGGGCATTGCGAGGTCGGACTCTTTGACTCTCTATTGATTCAAATGTCGATGACTGAGTTCGGTTTGAAATCATTCGTGCTCGGCATTGTTCGTGCTGTGATCACTGCGTTTCTTGCGATTTCAAATTGTGCGAATGAGTTCGTCTCTCTTTTTGGGCGTCGTCGTTACGTTCGTCTTTCCCGAAAAAGTTTTCCCCAGCAGTCGCTCGCATGTCACTACGCCTTCTCGAAATCATTCTTCCTGTCGAGTCGACGTCGTCTATTGACGATCTACCGCGCAGCGACACCGTTCTAGGACGATGGGACGATCGTCTCAACGACGAACAGGCGATCGTGCGATTGCTTGTAAAGGCATCGAACACGGAGGCGATGCTGGATGATTTGGAGGGGCGTTTTGCGCACGTGAGTGGTTTTCGCGTGATTCTCATTCCCGTCGAAGCGACTCTGCCGCGCCCAGCGTCAGATGATGACGCCACCGCGAGCCAGGCTGCGAAGTCACCTGAGAGAATCAGTCGCGAGGAAATTTATGCCGATGTTTCCGAAGGCGCGAGGATTTCACGGACCTTTGTGGCGCAAGTGATCATCGCCACTGTGGTCGCGGCGGTCGGATTGATGCGCAACGATAACGCGGTGATCATCGCCGCGATGGTGATCGCCCCGTTGCTCGGTCCAAACATGTCGCTTTGTTTGGCGACGACGTTGGGCGATACTCGGTTGGCGCTTGAATCTCTGAAGGCAAATGCGACGGGATTGTCGATCGCGTTGGTGTTTTCCATGGTGCTCGGCGCCGTGTTCGTGATTGACGTTGATCTTCCGTCGATCCAGTCGCGGACGACGGTTTCTTGGGGTGACATACTGTTAGCACTCGCATCCGGGTGCGCCGGGGTGCTGGCGTTCACGAGTGGTGCGCCGTCGGCCTTGATTGGTGTGATGGTCGCGGTCGCGTTGTTGCCGCCGTTCGCAGTCTGTGGACTTTTAATCGGGTCGGGTGATTTTGTAGCGGCGCGGGGTGCGTTGCTTTTGGTGGCCACCAATGTGATCTGCGTCAATCTGTCCGGCGTACTGACTTTTGCGGCACAGGGACTGCGTCCGCGTCAGTGGTGGGAGGCCGAACGTGCTAAGAAGGCGTTGCAACTCGCGGTTGGAATTTGGCTTTTGCTCTTGGCGGTTCTGATTGTGTTGATCTATCAGGCGGCGGCTGAGTGAAGGGCGTCGGGTGATCGATTTCTTCGAATGATCGGTTGAGGAAAATTCGGGGATCACGCGCGTGAATTTGATGTGCACCGCTGTTACTGGTCCCCTTTTCGCACGCATGTTGATTCGTGTGAGGTAGTCGTTTGGCCATGCTCAAACCGAGCTATTATTTGTAGGGAAATCTCGTCGATCGGTGGTGGTGAAGTCGCGGCTCGGTGGGTGCGTAGAGCAGATCATTTGTGAGAGGAAACTAAGGGTCTTTCCAACTGACAATACTACTATTGCAACCCGTGATGAGAGTCCTGCCGGCTTTCGATCTAGCGAGAGTTTGGCCGACGCGGAAAGTAGTTTTCTTTGGCTCCGCTACGGTATCTTGGCGATGTCGCCGGAGTTAGAATCGGTATGTACAGAACACACGTCGCTCCTTCCATCTTGCAATGCGGCAGGATCTTCAAATCCGTCGATACGGAGACTGAACAAGTAATGAACGTTTCGAAACTACGATTGTTGGTTTGCAGTTTTGCGGTACTGCTGACGTATCACGTTGCCACCGCCCAAGATGCTGGGGATCCTCGCTACGGAACCGGCTACAACAGCAGTTACGACTACAGCATGAATCCGGGTGTCTATTCCGGATACGGCTATGGCTACGGTCGATACGGTGGCGGACACGCCTCGACGGCGGAGGAAGGCATGGCCCGTGGAATGGCGGATGTGATCCGATCACGTGGTCAAGCGTCCGTTGATTACGCGCAAGCGGCCACGGAGTCCGAGCGTGCGAGAAGGGCGTATTTGGAGAATCGAAACTTCGCCATCAGCAGTTTTGTCGAAAACCGTGCGATTCGCGATGAATTCCGCAAGAAACAATCGGACGCGAAGAAGGAGAAATTGGCGGCGTACATTAAGAGTCGCGAATATCAACCTTTGTCGAGTTCGGACTTCTACGAGCCGACGGGCAAGATCAGTTGGCCGATCGGATTGATGCACCCGCATGACGAGAAGGGACGCAAAGAAATCGAGGAGTTGTTCGCGAAGCGTGCTGAGGAAGGAACGCTGCCGCCGGAAGATTACATTCGATTAAACAAGCTACTCAACCTTTGGGTGTACCACGTCGAAGATCACAGCGGCGATTTTTCGGCGAGTGAACTGACGCGATCCGTTCGATTTCTTCGACGGTTGGAAAAGATGGTGAAGGAGGACTACCAATGAGTTCACGCGACTCTTCGGGTGATCGTTCCCGTACGCCTTTGCTTCTCACCTCTTCTGATTCAATCACTCCACCTGGTTTCCTCACCGTGAAAAAACGAGCCTATCGCATTCTCGCCGGTTGTTTGATGTGCCTGTCCCCGATCGGGATGGGAGCGTTGTCATGCAATCCTGAATTGGTGACCGCACAAGATTCCGCCACCGCTGCGTCGAGCGTGGCGACGCTCGTCGAATCACTCGACAGTGACGATCCTGCCGAACGTTGGAAAGTGGCACGGGAGCTGGGACGTCTCGGTCCGGCAGCCCAAGACGCGCTGCCATCGCTTTTGTCGGCCACCAACGACAACGAATCTTCGGTCCGCAAACACGCAATCGTCGCACTTGGCCGAATCGGTGACGGCAGTCCGGATGTGATCGAGGGGCTGATTAAGGCTGTCGGTGATCCTGATTCAGGGAACCGAATCGCCGCAGCGAATTCGCTTCGCGAGTTGGTCGATGATCCGGAGGTGCTCGTTCCGATTGCCGTGTCGATCATGGAAAAGGAGCACCCACTGTTCGCGAGCCGTTTGGTCGAAACGATCGTCATGCGTGGTGAACGTGCGGTCCCGTTTTTGAACGCGGCGCTGAAAAACGATCGTGCCGCCTATTGGGCGTGCATTGCGATTGAAGAAATCGGCGAATCGGCAGCACCCACGGTTCCCGCATTGGTCGAATTGTTGAAGGGCGATCCTGAAGACGATGTCAAAGTCCAAGCGATTTTGGCGCTAGCGAAAATCGGACCGGCTGCGAAAGTTGCTCAGCCGCAAATTATGGCGGCGCTCGAAAATACCTCCAATCAATCGATTCAAACCGCCGCTGCGTTTGCGGCAGGAGCGTTGGGATTTGTTGACGCGACGGCAAATTTGGAATCGTCCCGCGACAGCGACGAACCGTTGCTTTCCTTGGTGTCCTACTGGGCACTTGCTAAATTGCATCCCGGCGACGCCGCGCGTCTGAAGGCAGCCGTGGATCAGTTGGTCAGCAGCCTCAGCAGTGACGACGCGAGTCTTCGGCTCGCTGCGGCCAAGGGGCTGCAATCGTTGCCGGTCGATCCTGAAGTGCTCGGCCCCAAACTGATCGAGGTGCTGAACGACTCTGATCCCGTCGTCGCACATAACTTGGTCGACGCTCTGGCCAGCCTCGGTGAGCCGGCGGCTGAAAAGGCGGCTAATGCACTGTCGAACGAGGAAATGCGTGAACTCGCCGTAGCGGTACTCGAAGAACTTGGCGATCAAGCGAAACCGGCGATGCCCAGTATCGTTAGTGCTCTCGCAACGGCCGAGGGCGAGTTTCGAAACCAACTTCAAACCGTCGTTGGCCAAATCGGTCCGGACGCCGCATCGGCTACAGACGAATTGATCCGGTCGCTCGACGATGGCGAGGAATCCATTCGCATCGGTGCCCTGTTTGCTCTTGGAAACATTGGGCCGTGTGCTGCCGCCGCGGCAGCCAAAGTCGTCTCCGTCATGGAGGAAACTGACGAACCGTTCGAAAAGCTTCTTGCGGCGTGGACGATCTCAAAAATCAGTCCGTCGGACGAAGCGATGGCCGCGAAGGTCGTGCCCGTGTTGATCGAGGGACTGCGGTTCCCCGACGGACGTGTTCAAGCGGAAGCGATCACGGCACTCGGTTCGCTGGGTTCCGCCGCGAGCGCCGCCGCCGATGAACTGACCTCGCTGGCGAACAACGAGTCCGCCCCTGACGAACTGCGAGAACTCGCCAAGCAAGCCGCGTCGGCGGTGAAGTAGTCGACGCGTGATCTATCGGCGAGAGGTAGGCGGCGGACGTGTCCTTTTTTGATTGAGTTTGCCGCGGTGATCGACGGCGTGAGAATCGCCGTCACCGCATTCCAATAACATGTTGCTGCCTCCTGGAGAGTTTCTGATGAATGACGTCCAAGAACACCACGAAAAAGAGATCCAAGGATTTGCCGCCCACGAACTTTCTCGATTGAGCAAAGAGTGGTGGTGTTTTCTGGTCATCGGAATTTTGCTGGTCATCGGTGGGATCGCATCGATCGCGTATCCCTGGTTCACGTCGCTCGGCGTGGTCGTGTTTCTCGGCGCGGTGCTGATCATCAGCGGCGTAACGACAATCATCAGTGCATTTTGGGCGCGAGAATGGAGTGCGTTCATGTTGCAGATTTTGGTCGGGATCGTGTACCTCGTAACCGGGTTTGTCATTACTGACGCTCCGCTGACGTCACTCGCGTTGTTGACCCTGATGCTCGCGGGTTTCTTCGTCATCGCCGGTGGTTTTCGAATCGTGACGGCGTTGATCGTGCAATATCCTCAGTGGGGATGGCACTTGTTCAACGGTGTCGTGACCTCGATGTTGGGACTCATCATCTTCCGCAGCTTCCGGCAACTGCCCGAAGAGCCTTCAGGTGTTCTTTGGATCATCGGATTGCTCGTGGGGCTCGAGCTGCTTTTCAACGGCTGGACGTGGATCATGCTCGCGCTTGTGATGCGAAAACTGCCGGTGCCGAAGAGCGGTCAAGCTTAATACGAATCGCGAGGACCAAGTATCGCCAACGCGATCGGATCGATTTGGCGCCCCTTGATCCGGTGATCATCTTCGAAGGATTCGATAAGAAATGGCAGAAGACCCCATCGCTGATTCGCGTGCGGTGCTCATTCGTGCCGCGTCTGATTTCCGTGCGAACTGGAAGTCGCTCGCTGTGACTGGTGCAGCGTTTAAGATCATCGCGTTCATTGTGCTGACGCCACTCGTTGGCGTTTTGTTTCGAACGTTGATCGCACTCTCAGGATCGTCGATTCTCACCGACGTCGATATTGCGTATCTCTTTCTGCGTCCCGTCGGATTGGCGTGCGTGATCGTCACGGGGGCATGCTGGTTGGGGATCATCGCCCTGGAACAAACGGCCTTGCTGGGCATTTTGTGTGCTTCGGAGCTTGATCGGCGGCTGAGTTTTGTGGGAGCGTTGCGATTCGCTGCCGCAAACGCTTGGAAGGTCGTGCAATTGACTGGGCGTGTGCTGGTTTGGCTGCTGTTGGTGTTGTTGCCTTTTGCCGTCGTCGCAGGGGTGACGTACGTGACGCTGCTGTCGAACTACGACATCAACTATTACTTGACCGAGAAACCACCGGTTTTCATTGCTGCCGTGTGTGTCGGGGGAATGCTGCTCGCCGTGCTCGGTGCGATTTTGCTTCGCGCATTCACAGGATGGTTATTCGCACTGCCTTTGCTGTTGTTTGAAAACGTGTCTCCCTCGCAGTCGCTACGTCAAAGCAACGAGCGGGCGACCGGTCATCGCCGGACGATCGTATTGTTTATCGTCGGTTGGATCATCGCGACATCCGGAATGGCATTGATCGCGACTGGAGTGGTCGCGGCCGTTGGGAATCTGTTGGTGCAGGATGGAACCGCGTCACTGCGATACTTGATGGTCACGGTCGGATTGACTCTGTCGGTTTGGGCATTCGCCAACGTGACCATCAACCTGCTCACCACGACAACATTCGCCGCTATCCTTTTTAATCTCTATCGCTATCGCGGCAGTGGAAACCTTTCTGCGGTGAGTTTGGGCCAGGCGATCTCGTCAACCAATCAAACCGGTCTGGGGATAACACGCACACGATTGATTATGGCAGGTGTCGTGGGTGTCGTCGTCGCCGCGACCGTTGGTGCATTTGCGATTCAAAGTGTGCGGTTGGAGGATGATGTTGAGGTGATGGCACACCGTGGGGCGTCGGCGGTGGCGCCCGAGAACACGATGGCGGCGTTTGAGCGAGCGATCGAGGATGGTGCTGATTGGATCGAACTCGACGTGCAGGAAACGTCCGACGGTGAAGTCGTCGTGCTACATGACAGCGACTTCATGAAGCTCGGTGGAAACCCACTGAAAATTTGGGACGCGACGATCGATGATTTGTCCGACATTGATATCGGAAGTCGAATCGCGACCGAATTCGCTAGTGAAAGAACGCCGTTGCTTTCTGACGTTCTGAGGGCGTGCAAAGGTAGAATCGGAGTCAATATCGAGCTGAAGTATTACGGACACGATCAAGATCTCGAGCAACGAGTCGTCGATGTCGTCGAAGCCGAAGGCATGGTTTCCGACGTGTTGGCGATGTCGCTCAAGCGAGATGGTGTGCGAAAGCTCAAGTCACTCCGTCCCGATTGGAAGGTTGGGCTGTTGATGTCAGTTTCGGCGGGAGATCTACGCAAAATCGACGTGGACTTCCTAGCCGTCAACGCGGGCTTCGCCTCTCGTAGTTTCATTGCGTCCGCACACGCTTCCGGGATGGATGTTTATGTCTGGACCGTCAACGATCCTGTGACGATGTCGACAATGATCGGCCGCGGTGTTGACGGATTGCTAACGGATCGACCTGCTCTCGCGCGAAAGGTCTTGAAGCAGCGTGCTGCAATGAGTGCCCCGGAACGATTAATGCTCGAATTGGCCGGTCTGCTGCGAACGGATCCGCCCATCGCCGAACAGTGAATGTTTCTCCACCAGCGTAATGCACGGCAATCGGCTAATTCAATGAACACGTTCACGGCAATTCGAATTGCCGGCTTTCCCCACAACGATGGACCTTCCGATGTCCCCTAGTCCTTCTACCGTGCACAGCCTACGTCGTGTGTTCATGCAAGCGTTCGTCGTGCATGACATTACCGAACCACTGGTTTCGTTCGATGATTTCGCGCCGACGAGCCAGGTCCGCGAATTGATGGAAGAGGGACATTATGAGGTCGTTGGTATACGCCAGAGAGGACGGATTGAGGGCTACATGGAAATCGACGACGTAAGCGATGGAACATGTGGCGACTTCATGAAACCGTTCGATGATTCGCAGGTGATTTTGAGTGCGGCACCGCTGCCCGAGTTAGTGTTGCGTTTGCGAGATCAGCGGCGTCTTTTCGTTTCGACATTTGGACGCGTCGGCGGAATCGTCAGTCGCAGCGACCTCGATAAGCCGCCGGTTCGAATGTGGTTGTTTGGCATGGTCACACTCATCGAAATGCGATTCGGTCGATTGATCGAGCAATACTGTCCCGGCGAGAGTTGGCGAGAATTCTTGTCAGCCAGCCGCGTGGAGAAGGCAGAGAAACTGTTGCTCGAACGAGATCGGCGTAACCAAAGCGTTACGTTGTTGGATTGCCTTCAACTCTCTGACAAATCCCAAATCGTCGCACGAAGTCCTACCCTTCGCGGACTCACGCGATTCGAATCACGTCGGCAAGTCGAGCAGACGGCCAAAATGCTCGAGAAGCTCCGCAACAATCTGGCGCATTGCCAAACCATCACCACCGGAGACTGGGAAGCGATCTTGATCTTGTCTGAAAACCTCGACAACGTGCTCGATGGTCCTCCGGGGTTGCATGAAGACGCATCGTAGGACGCAGAGGCTGCGTTCGCCGGTACGCGGTCCACCGTTTGGCGACGGTGGTTACTGGAGAAATGCGATGTCTAGTAGAGGACACCATCGACCGGTTCGAGTTTGTCGGGCCATTCTGTCTCACCCAACATTTGTCGAATGTTGATTTCGATCGTGCGTGACAATGCGAGCGTTGGGGTGTCTGAGGGGCGATTGCTGAACGGGTCCTGTAGATAGATCGCAACGTGATCGACCAGGAGGAATCCCAGTGAGAGAGAGAGTGAGATGAAAATGAGCCCAGGCGTTGGAACCTGAACCAAACCGAATGGCAGAAAGAGCACGAAACCGTAGATGAGTCCGTGTACCATCCGGCTGTAGAGGGCGGGAAAGGGAGTGTTTTTGATACGCTCGCAACCGCCCATCGAATTCGTGAGTCGTGTTAGCGTTCGTTCCAATTCGACGAACTCATAAAGCTCGATTTGATTTTGTTCCCTCAATCGCCGAAGTTCGATGGCTTGGCGATGCAAGATCGCATTGGGAACGTTGTTGCTGGTCCGATACGTGTCGATCTCATCACGGCCGATGAGTTCATCCATTCCAATGAATGGATCTCCGGCACGGAGATTACGACTCAACGCGTAACACCACGCAGCGTGCCTAAACGCCATCTGTTGAACCGTTGGACTGATCTCTTTGGAAACATTTTCTGTTTTTGAGAAGGCGATCAGTTGGCGAACCCACGTGCGGGAATCGTTCACGATCGCGCCCCACAAGGTTCTCGCTTCCCACCATCGGTCGTAGCTTGAGTTCGTTCGGAAGGCGAGCAAGAGTCCGATGACGGTGCCCAAGACACCAAGAATCGCGATCGGAAATTCGTATTCCTCGAGGTGGTAGGCGATGTCGATCCAAGAGACCAACAGCACGTACCCTATGATCGGGAGCATGGGCAACCATAACTCGCCCACCATGCGCCATGTGCTCCGAGACGTATCAACAATCATCAGTCAATCGGCAACGCTTTTCTACGAGTTTGGAAATCGGTCGTGACTTTGTAAGCAACCGGCTATCGTGCCGGGATGGCCAGGACGGGACACGGAGCGTGCCGCAGCACTTTTTCGGTCGTTGTCCCACGTAAAACGTCGAGCAGTCCTTGCTCGCCATCGGTCACCATGATGATCAGGTTGACTTTGGCGTCGCGTGCGAAGGAGAGGATTTCGGTGGCTGGGTCGCCTTGTTGAGAGATTCGCCGGACGTTGCGAGACGTACCAGAGATTTCAACGTGTGGGAACTCGGACTCCGCCCCGACATGCAGCAACGTCATGTCAGCCTGCTCGTCACCAAATGCCGCCATCGCTCGGAGGCCTCGCTCAACAGCTTCCTCGGCGTCGGGTTCATGATCAACCGGAACCAATACGTGATTCATGGTCACGCGGCCGGTTTCGACGTCCACACATCCACGCGAGTGTTTGGGGACGAACAATGTCGGGATTGAGAGATTCGAAACTTTGTCGGCGACACGTTCTGCGGTCGATGGTATCAACAGTGATGCGAATCCATCACGTCCCGCTGTCGATAGCACGACCATGTCGATCGGTCTTTGTTGGCAATACTCCGCGATTGCGTCCGGGACGTCGCTGCCATAGCTGACCACTTCGGAAATCTCAATTCCGAGATCCGTGACATCCGACCGTGCGTCACCCGACGCGATCAATCCCCATGTTTCCAGCATTGTTCGGATCGAAGGAAACTGGTTCCAGTCTTCAACTGGAACGTCGTCTTGGTCATCCCCGTACGCGGCGGGATCGGTTTCAACGTGCAACAGATCGAGAGTCGCCTTGTTGTTGACTGCGATACGCACCGCATGAGCCAACGCGACACTGGATTCAGTGCTGAAGTCGGTCGGATGCAAAATGAATCGGGCGGGCTTGCTCACGTTGTTAGGAAATTCCGTATTCGGCGCTAAGGTGTTTGACGGACCGGTGTGAACCCATTGGGGATCGCCCCCGGGGCTCGTATTCTAGTCGGAGGTTTTATCAGGTGACGATGTGATGCTAGCCTTGTCCACTGATGCCTCAGGAGTTGCGAGATCAGGTTTGCTCGTTCGCCATTCCGCGAGTCGCTGGAACACGACAAAGAATGTGGGAACAAACAGCAGCGAAAACACGGTCGCGGCCAGCATCCCGCCAACGACGGCATTGCCGACCGCTTGGCGACTCGCCGCACCCGCTCCCGTTGCCACTAAGAGAGGCAGGAAGCCGAGGATCGAGGAGAATGCGGTCATCAAAATCGCGCGGAAACGCAGGGTCGCGGCCTTGTGGGCGGCTTCGCCAATCGGGAGCCCTTTGCGTCGTTCCTCACTGGCGAACTCGACGATCAGAATCGCATTTTTGCTGGCCAACGCAACCAGCAACACGATCCCGATTTGCGTGTACGTATCGTTGGGCATGCCACGAACGACGAGCGCCAGAACTACACCGAGCACCGCGAGCGGCACGACCGCGATGACGGCAGCGGGACTCGTCCAGCTCTCGTATTGGGCAGCGAGAACCAGGAACACCGCGAGAACGGCCAGCAGGAAAACAGTCGCCTGTCCGCCGCTGGCGATTTTTTCTTGCAGTGACATGCCCGTCCAGGCGAACCCGAATCCAGGAGCCATTCGCGAGTCCGCCATCTGTTCCATCAGTTCCAACGCTTCGCCGGAGCTGGTTCCCGGAGCTGCGGCGCCGTTGATTGCCGCACTGGGGTACAAGTTGTAACGGCGTACCACTGAAGGCCCGAAGTTCTCCTTCACGTTTACGATCGCACCGAGAGGAATCATTTGGCCGGTGCTGTCGCGAACGTCGAGCTCCTCGATATCGCTGGGCGAGGCCCGGAACTCTGCTTCGGACTGAACGCGGACTTGATAGGAGCGATTGTTGTAGGTGAAATCATTGACGTAAGCCGATCCTAAATATGCTTGCAGCGTTCCGAACACGTTTGCCAGTGGTACGTTAAGGTTCTTGGCTTTCACGCGGTCCACATCGGCAAACAATTGCGGGGCGTTGGCGCGAAACGATGAGTTCAACCCCGTCAATCCCGTCTGACCGTTGCCCGCGGCGACCATGTCCTCCGCAGTTGCTTGCAGAGCGTCGTATCCCGAACCGCCTTGGTCGAGAACTTCCATCTGAAATCCGCCTGCCGCGCCGAGTCCGTCGATCGGTGGCGGAGCGAAGGCGAACACGATTCCACTTTGGATTTTATTGAACCTTTGTTGCAAATTCGCTTGAATCGCCGTGATGCTCTTTTCGGGTTCTTTCCGTTCGTCCCACGGATCCAGAATGATGATGGCTAAGCCGAGGTTCGATCCGGCATACCCGCCGAGCAGCGAGTATCCGGCGATGGAGAGGTTGTCCGAGATGCCTGGAACTTCGTCGTAGATGTCTTCCAGTTGTCGCATGACCGTACGGGTGCGTTGGCTCGATGCGGAATCAGGCAATTGCACGTTGACGAACAAGTAGCCTTGGTCTTCATCCGGTACGAATCCGGTCGGCAAAGAACTGATTCCTGCCCCCGTGGTGATGACCAAGGCGACGTACGCCACCATCACAAACAGTACCAAACGGACGAACCATCGGATCACAAAACCGTACGCCGATGTCGACGCGTCGAAACCGCGATTGAACCAGCGAAAACCGATGAATGTGGATTCCTGAGGTGCCCGCAGAATGATTCCGCACAACGCGGGGCTGAGCGTCAGTGCGTTGAGTGTGCTGATCAGCACCGCACCGGAGATCGTCAACGCGAACTGACGAAACAGTTGCCCGGTGATGCCGCCCATGAACGCGCTGGGCACGAACACCGCGAGCAGAACCAGCGTTGTTGCGATCACGGGGCCCGTGATTTCGTCCATCGCCTTGACCGCCGCATCTTTGGGTTTCAAACCGTTGGCAAGGTGTCTCGTTGTATTTTCGACGACCACAATCGCGTCGTCGACTACAATCCCGATCGCCAACACGATCGCAAAGAGCGAGAGCATGTTGATCGAAAAACCAATGATGCTCATAATCGCAAACGTACCGATCAGAGAGACCGGGATTGCCACGACCGGAATGATGGTCGCACGCCAGTCTTGCAAGAACACGTAAATGACCAAGACCACCAATAACACTGCGATCATGAGAGTGTTGTAGACTTCTGCGATCGACGCTTCGACGAACAGAGTGGTGTCGAATCCGACCGTGTATTCCAGTCCACTTGGCCAGTTGTTGTTGGACCGGAGTTCTTTCAGTTTTGTCCGAACCGCTTCGGCGGTGGTCATCGCGTTCGCTTCGGGCAACTGATAAATCGCAATCGATGCCGAGGCTTGCCCGTTGAATCGCGAGTCGAACGTGTAGTCCTTGCCACCGAGTTCGACCCGAGCGACGTCCTTGACGCGAAGGGCTCTGCCGTCCGCACCGGTGGCGATGATGATCTCTTCGAACTCTTCCTTTTCGACTAACCTTCCCCGCGCACTGACCGTCAATTGATAGGCGGTTCCATCAGGAGCAGGCGGTGCACCGATTTGACCGGCGGCGACTTGCACGTTCTGTTCCTGGATCGCGGCAACGACGTCTGCTGTCGTTAGGCTTCGTTGTTTGAGTTTTCGCGGATCGAGCCAGATTCGCATGCTGTAGTCACCGGTACCAAACACCTGGACTTCGCCAACACCGTTCACGCGGCTGAGTTCATCTTTGACCGTTAACGCATAATTGCTCAAGAACAGCCCGTCATAGTCGCCATCGGGAGATGTCAACGAGATGAATTGGAGGATTTGCGTTGATTGTTTCTTTGTCGTGATCCCTTGGGCCCGAACCTCCGAGGGAAGTTGAGCTTCGGCAATCGCGACACGGTTTTGAACCAACACGGATGCAATGTCGGTGTCCGTCCCCACTTCGAACGTTACGGTCAAGTTGTAACTGCCATCGTCGGAGCTATTCGACGACATGTAGATCATGCCTTCGACGCCGTTGACCTGTTGTTCGATGGGAGTCGCGACGGTTTCAGCAATTGTTCGTGCGTCACCGCCGGGGTACACGGCCGAAACACTGATCGTGGGTGGTGCGATCGGTGGGAATTTTGCGATCGGAAGTGCGCCGAACGAAACGAGTCCCGCGATCATAATAATGATCGAGATGACGGACGCGAATATGGGGCGGTAGATGAAGAAGCGTGACATCAGACGATTGCTTTCTTTCGATTCATTCGACTTCGGAAGTGGTCGTTTCGGCGTCGCCTGTCGCAGGGACTGCATCAACTTTGTCAGACTCGCCGCTGTCCGACGGATCCGGATCGGCGATTCCCCGCATCAATTCGAGATCACTCACCTCTACCGTCGTATCCGTGGCGTTGACTTCTAATCCGGGCCGTGCCCGTTGGACTCCATCGATCACGATACGCGAGTCCATCGTTAATCCCGATTCGACCACGGACCAACCGCTGACGTTTTGCGAAACCGAAACATTAGCCCGTTCCACCTTCTTCTCCGCGTTAATCACCAGGCAGTATTGCCCGCGTTGGTCACGCAGCACTGCATACTCAGGAACCAACGTGACTTTCCTAGGGTCACCCAACGGCATGCGGATTGTGACAAATAGTCCGGGAATCAATAGGTCATCCGCGTTCTCAAATACCGCTCGGAGTCCGAGCGTCCCCGTCGCCGGATCGACTCCTTCCTGGTCGACGTAATCTAGGAACCCCGTGATCGGAAACCCATCGTCGGATTCGCGCCTCAGGTAAACCTTGATCGTGCTCCAATCAGGTTCGGTCAGCTTGGTGTCGGGCGGCAACGCTGCGCGTTTGGCCTTCATCAACCTCAAAATCTCGCGGTCACTGACGCTGAAGTTGGCGAACATTCTTTCGTGATTGACCACCGCGGTCAGTTTGGTGCCGTTCTCGACCAAGTTCCCTGTTTTGACGTCAGTCTTCGCGATACGACCGTCGATCGGTGACGTAACGGTGGTGTATCCCAAATCAAGTTTGGCCTGTGCCAGAGTCGCTTCACTGCGGCTTTTGTCAGCGATTGCGGCTTGTACGTTCGCCTTCGCTGATTTCAACGCCGCTACCGCCGCGTCGTTCTCGGCAATCGCTGCATCGAGTTGAGCTTGTGAGCCCGCTTGCTTTTCCATCATTGATCGTTCGCGGACGAGGTTCTGCGCCGTTCGCATCGCTTCGGCTTCGGCGGTACCGACCAAAGCCTTTGCGACTTCGATAGCCGCTTCGGCGGATTCGACGCTCGCTTGGGCGGAATTCACGGCTGCTTCATATTGATCCGGCTCGATTTGATAGAGCACCTGTCCGGCGGTGACTTCTCGGCCGGGTTCGAAATCGATTGATTCGACAAAGCCTAGAACTCGTGATCTCACGTCGGCTTCTTCCACCGCCTCGACGACGCCGTTCTGTTCCATGAACGGTGTGATCTGTTGCTGAACCGGAGTCGTGACGGTCACATCCGGCGGTGGCGGAGGTTGGTAGTCATTCTTGGCTGAATTGCAACCGATCATGAAAGCGAACATGACGGTAACCGGCAAACCAACAAGGAGGCTCGTTTGAACTCGTTTCATCGTCCCGTACCGATTTGTCGTGGATGAGTGTGAAGGAAGTCGCGTGTGAGCGATTCAGCAACGTCGAAAAATGATGGGCGGTGGCATGTCGTTTTGGCCTGTCTATCAGGATAGGCGATATCGCAAGCTCGCGTTAGCCGATGACGATCGGACGGATGAGACTTTATCGAATTCATGTTTGGTTATTCTCGAGTTCGTGATGCGTTGGCGATGTGCACGCCGACGAGACGCGCGATCACGATTGCTAAATACAACTGACCGATCAATGCCTCCAACGTTGCGAAGCTGCGAGCGGGCCGTGACACCGGTTGGATGTCGCCATAGCCGAGCGTTGTCAACGTCACATTGCTGAAATAGAGAAGTTGCCCAAACCGATCCTGATGGCCGGCAGCATCGTTCTCATGCACGCTCAAACTGAATGATTCCGGCTGGAACGTCTCCAGCAACGAATACAACAACGCGAACAGCAATCCGATAATGAAATAGATACAGACCGCCCCAATGATTCGATTGAGGTCGCTCAGTCCTTTTGAGAAAACGGATTCACCCAACGCCAGCAGCAACAGCGAAAAGACGACAAAAAAACACAAATCGCTGATTACGAGAGACCATACGGAACTCGCAAACTCACTGTACGAAATGAGAGCATAACCTAAGACGCCCGCAGCCAACGCGATGAACGTCCACGTCTTCGATTGTGAGAGCGTTCGCAACGCGGAAAACACGACGAATAGCAGGGTGAAGTTAAAAACAGATCGCTGCACCAAATGTTCGGACGACAAGAAGCTTTGGCTGATTTGCAGAAACACCAGCGTCAACAATAGCTCCAGATGACTGAGCGGACGCATGAATCCACGCTTGCTCGGTTCGTTCGGTTGCGCCAATATCATTTAACAGGACCTTTGCATCGTGCAACCACGTTACCAGCATCAAGAACGTGCCGCTCAACTTTTTCGCCGTAAACGATGCCGCTTTGTCGACAAGGATTATCGGGATTCGGAGTGCGACGAATCGTCACACTTGCGTACGTCGGATATGGAGGCTCATCATAACCACGTTCACGATACATGCATGCCAGCTTTGCGAGCGATTTGCGTTGTTACAGCATGCACAAAGTTGAGCATACCGAGATGCGGTGATGACATCGATCGGTCTCGACGGGCATTGATTGAAATGGCGGAAGGCAATGCATTCACGACGAAGGAATGCACTACGCAAGTTGAGGTGGAAATGCGAGTTTTGAAACCCGCTGGTCTCACCCTGAGTCGGGTTATGTGGTTCGTGCCGGATGGGAACCCGCACGACACGGAATTTGCTAGCCCGTTTTTCGTTTTTTCGTCTCATCCCATTCAAATTGAACATAGGTTTTATAGCCGGTAGTTTGGTGATTACCGGCGGAGCCGGGGGGCTTCCTTCTTGGGCAGCGTCGCATTACGCGGTGACGCTGTAAGCGTGCTCCCGGTGTCAATCAACTCAAGCTATTCGCCTAACGCTGCGATTAATCGACGGTTACTGATCGAGAACGTTCAGTATAGTGCGCGTGTTTCGAGTGCGTCCGATACCACGACGCTTCGGCAATCCATCAATCCGACGTTTCGCCGAATCACGAATCTCGTTACCAACATTCGCGATCGGGCGATGGCGTCCGCGCAAGGGGAGCGAGCGTATTCGCAGTCGGCGATCGATGATGCCCTCGCCGAAATCAGCAATCTGCTCGGCTCGTCTCTTGATCTCGGTGGCCCCGATAACGCGGTGCTCAAGGGAGTCAACGCGAATCAAATCGCCAACGTTGAAGTGCTGTCGCTTCCGTTGGGCAAGTCCCTGACGTTCTCCGGTGGCGTCACCACGCGTGAACGTCCGGCGAGTGTCGTCATCAAGGAAACGAGCCAATTGATCCAAGGCGGTGGCACGCTCTCGGTCGACAGCGGTAACGGGCAGAAGAACATTACCGTTCGGGAGGGAACGTCGCTCGCGGGATTGGTGCGTACCATCAATTCGAACAATTACGGTGTTCTCGCCAGTAACGTGGACGGTCGGTTGCAACTCGCTTCGCGCGATCCAAATGCCAACGCATCGCTGTCGGTCGACGTCCGTCCAATTCGCGTTGTTGGAGGATCGCTCGCACCGACGATCGAAGGTCAGAATCTCACTCAGGTCGCAGACGTCGACATCAGCGATCTGCGTTTGGGGCAGTCGGCAACATTGCAAGGGACACGCGATACTCTCGCAACCTCCGCAACGGTTACGTACGTTGGTGATGGAAACGGATTGGTCAACGGTACGGCTGCGTTCGATGTGACGGGCGCCTACGGAACCGTCAATATTTCGGCCAACGAAGGCGAAACGCTCACTCAGTTAGCCACGCGAGTCAACGATGCCGCCGATTCATCCGGCGTGACCGCAGAAGTGGTCAATAACGAATTGCGATTGCAATCAGTGGAGAGGGGAGCCGCCTCGCAGATCCGCGTCGACAATGTCGTGCCACACTACGAGTCCTCCGTCGAAGGCGTGAACGCACAACAGATCGACGCTTTTGAATTGACTGACATTGCTGACGGTTCCGAGGTGACACTCACTGGCAGTATCACCACGGCCGCCGATGAAGCACACGCGACGTACCACGGAGGCACCGGAGGCGTTGTCGCGAGTTCCGCAACGTTCACATTGACCGGTGACATCGGCAGTGCGGAGTACTCGGTTACGGAAGGAGAGTCGTTGACGGATGTTCGTGATCGCATTAACGGCGAATCGTTGACGACGGGAGTCACTGCGACCGTCGATGGCGATGAACTCACGTTTAGCAGTCAAGCGGCGGGCTCTGGCTCATCCGTGCAGGTTTCTGTTTCCGAAATTGGTCCCAACACCGAAGTGGCCGGGGTTAACGCGAGCCAATTCGGCTCCTTTGAGGTGGTGACTTCAGCAGCAGATCCCGGAAGCGTGTTGAAAGGTAAGGTCGCTATCGCGGCCGCGCAAGCAGCGTTGGTCTATGAGGGAAGCAACGGTCAAGTGAAAGACAACTCGCTCTTGTCGATCACAGGGAATCTCGGCAGCACGACAATCTTGATCGTGAGGAATCAGTCGTTGGTGTCGGTGCGTGATTTGATCAACTCGAACACGGATGAAACCGGAGTGGTCGCGATGGTTTCGGGCGATGAACTGACCCTCAAAAGCCAAACTTACGGTTCATCCGCAATCGTGGCAGCGGAGGCGGACACAGGAAAGTTTGACACCGCCGGCGGTGACGGAGAAGGCAACGCGACGGGCCTTGATGCGGAGCTGATTATCAACGGCGACGCCGTGACGGCCGATGCCAATCATGTCACGTATAGCGACGGTGTCGGCAGCTATTCGTTCGAGGTCGAGGCCGGATTTTCGGGAACGTTGGACGCAATTACAGTCAACGCGAGTACGGGCAACGTATCTGGAGTCAACGCCGCTCAAGTATCCGGTTTTACAGTGGATTCGCTCGAATCCGCGCCGTCGCAGACGTTGAACGTTGAGGTCAACACAGAGGCCGAGCGTGGGCAACTGGTTTACCAAGGAAAAAGCGGAGAGATGAAAGACGCCGCCGATGTCACGATCAGTGGTGAGTTCGGTAGTGCAAGCTTTAGTTTTGCGGACAAACAATCGCTCGACTCGGTGCGCGACGCAATCAACGCGGAGACGTCCTCGACGGGAGTCACCGCAACCGTTTCCGGAAACGATCTGACACTGGAGAGTGTGAATGAGGGGACTCAAGGCACCGTGTTGATCTCGCTCGAGTCAGGGAAGTTCAACACGAATGGCGGCGATGGCAACGGATCGGCTGCAGGTGTCGACGCAGAGGTTACGATCAACGGGGAACAAATGACGGCCAACGGCAATCGACTCTCCTATGCAGATGGGTTTGGGACGTATTCGATCGGCCTCGCCGAAGGATTCACGGGTGTCGCGGATTCGGTGACGGCGACTTCCAATGAAGGTGAATTCACGATCAGCGGTGTCGATGGCTCCGGCGTAGCGACTGGCGTTGATGCCGAGGCGAGTATTAACGGGCAAAACGTGATTGCGGACGGCAACGATTTCCAATTCACGATCGAGGACGCGGACGTTTCCTTTACATTGGCATCAGGGTTCAGCGGCGGCTTGAACCCGATCACGCTTCGCTCGACGCCGTCGACGTTCGACGTTGCCGGCGCCGATGAGTACGGTTCCGCGTGGGGTAGCGACGCAACGGCAACGATCAATGGCGTGACTTACACGTCGTCTGACGATGTGTTTGACATTGATGTTGATGGCAGCAGCGTTACGTTTGAGTTCAGCGAAGACTATGTCGGTGCCTTTGACCCGATCGACATTGCCGGCGCAACGTCGGAAGTTCGTAGGTCCTATTCGGGCAACAGTTACCGGGCACATGGTGCGGAGCGAGTGATCGAGCTCAACGGACAAAGTCTCGCGTTTGAGAATGGACGATATATCGCGGAGCAAGAGGGCATTCGCTTGGCTCTGACGCTGGCGGATGGATTCCAAGGAACGTTTGACGCGTTTTCCGTCAGCGCCGGCGGTAATGTGAACCTAGCACCGATTGCGGATATTTATGATCCGTTAGAAGGTTATGCCTTGGAAGCAACCACGCGAGCGTTGGGTGACCTGTTCGAGTTTGCGTCCGGAGGCCATTATTCGGAAGCTGATGCGAATCCGTTCGCTGCCGTTCATTTAGCCGCCACTGCGTTATTGCAGTTGCAAACGCTCGCCGGTGGGGAATCGTTACCCCAAGGGCGATCGCTGAAGGGAGTATTTCTAGACCAGTACGCGTGAACGCCGCGAACGAACGCGAATCGCGAAATAGGATTATCTTGTTCCGCGTAACGCTTCGATCTCAGTACGAGCTGGGAGGCTCGGTTGCGCTCCTTCGCTGGTTGCGGCGAGTGCTCCTGCGGCACTCGCGAAACGCACCGCGTCGGCGAGATCGTCACATTCTGCCCAACGAACTGCCAACGCGCCGGCAAACGCGTCACCGGCCGCCGTTGTATCGATCGCTTGAATCGGGACAGGTGCAATGTGTTGACAACGTCCATCGGCACAAAGGAGCGTCCCGCGTTCTCCCAATGTGATCACAACGTTCTTGGCACCACGTCGATGCAACTGCTTCGCGGCCTCTTCCGCGTCTGCGATAGTTTCGATTGGAATGCCCGTGATTTCGCCGGCTTCGGTTTCATTGGGACAAATGAGATCCACTTCCAGTAAACGATCTGTCCAATCGTGAGGCACGGGTGCGGGATCCAAAATGCAGCGAACGCCCGCGTCCCTAGCGATTTGAGCCGCCGCGAGCACCGTCGCGGTGGGAATTTCTAACTGCATCAGCAGTACGTCCGACGCCGTAATCGTGTCTCGGCAAACAATCACATCGTCGGGTGTCACGCAACCGTTCGCACCCGCGACCAGCAGGATCGAATTTTCACCGGAGTCCTCGACCGCAACGATCGCTAACCCGCTCGCACATCGCGGAGTCGTGCGCACCGACTGACTGTCCACTCGATGTTCGACCAAATTCGTGATGAGTCGTTGGCTGAACGCATCGTCACCCACGCGTCCGATCATGCGAACGGATCCACCAGCCTTGGCGGCCGCGACGGCTTGGTTGGCACCCTTTCCCCCGCAGACTTCACGCGAGGACGATGCCGATACCGTTTGCCCTCTCGTGGGCAACGTCGCGCAGCGTATCATGACATCCATATTGATCGAACCCAAAACAACCACGTTCGGTGGAGGCGTTTGTAACGGACTCTCGCGGTCGTCAGCTCTGCTCATTTCGTCGTCTGGTTCGAGTTTCTTATCATGGTTTCCAAAACGCTAACACGTTCCGAAAAGCTGAAACGGTTTGAGCTAGGTTTTCCACGTCTCTCAGTGAGCATAGTGACCACCCGTTGGTTTCACTAGCGTTGGAAAGGCGGGAGGGTCGCAGCGAAATTTTGCATTTTTTTTCGTTTGAACTGTTTAGATTTGCGGTCCGCGATTCGTTTATGTGAAAGGGCAACGGAAACCGCGGCGTTTGAAATGAATGATTTCGCGAAATCCAATCGTTAGATGTGCACGTCTGTTGGAGTGTTGTCTTGGAATACGATAGTGTCTTCCTGGATGGAGCAATCGGCAGATAATAGAAGACTGCCAGTGACGATCAGTGCCATCAAAGCAGTTGTCTATCTACAATGTTTCGGAAACGCATGACATTTCGGCGCAGGTTTACTCGCCTCGCGTGCGATATCGGATACATCCTCGCTATTAGAACTCCCTCGACTCGATCGTAAATCGCACAATGAAATACCCCGTTATTGTACTCTTGTGTGGATTTCTCTCGATTTCGATATCCGATGTCTCGGGCAAGGAATACTCGGTTTCATCCCCGGACGGTCAGGCCACCGTCAAATTGGGGTGTAGCGACTCAGATCTCGACTATGAGTTGAGCTGGAATGGACAAACGCTGATCGAGAAATCGCCGCTGTCGATTTTGACGCGTCCACGATACAAAGTTTTGTCGGTCGAAACCAAAATGATCGACGAATGTTGGAAGCCTGTCTGGGGGGCCTTCTCCCAGATCCGTGACCACGCCAACGAGCTGGTGCTGAAACTCGAGATTTCAGGCGTTGAGGTTGAGCTGAAGTGCCGCGTTTACAACGACGGAATCGGGTTTCGTTTTTCGGCTCCGTCTCAACCGGATCTGCGAGATAAGCGATTTGAACTGTCGGTTGATTATCGGGCAAAGTGCGAGTTCAGCGCGTACTGGGGCGAAGCCGGATCGCGGTCGCCATCGGGGCCGATTCGATCCAACGCCATGGGCCGATCGCGAGCGAAAATGGTCGCGTTGCCTTTCGTCATGCATCTCGATAGCGGCCAATGGGTTGCCTTGCTGGAATCGGATTTGTATTCCGCCGAGTTGTTTAAAACGGGACGATTTTTAATCAAACCAAACACGTCGACGATCCAAAGTGTCGCTCGATTCACCCCGCGAAACGACGGGTTTATCACCCCGTGGAAAGTCGTTCTTTTCGGCAACCAAGCTGGCGATCTGCTGACCAACGTTGTGGCATTGAATCTCGCGGCACCGTGCAAAATGCAGGATGCGAGTTGGATCCAGCCGGGGAAGGGGCTTTGGGATTGGCGGATTCACGGTTACGACAATGGTTCGTTTGAATACGGGATCGACACCCGTAGCTACCTTCGTCAGATTGATTTCTGCGTTGCTCATGAAATCGAATACCTAACGATCGATGACTACTGGTTCACGTCAGCGAAAGACGGCCAATTGGAAGTCTCGCCAGACGTCGATATCGAAGCAGTCATCCGATATGCAAATGACCACGGCGTGCGCGTGATGTTGTATTACGATGAGCACAAAGGGAAATTCGGTGACGATCGCATCTTTGATCATTACGCTCATCTCGGTGCGGTTGGAATCAAGTACGGATTTCGAGGAAACAACGTCCCCTTCACGAGACAGGCCATTCGAGCAGCCGCTGATGCAAAGCTGATGGTTTTCTTTCACGACGGGCCCGTACCAATGGTCGGCGTCGAACGAACGATGCCGAACATGATCTCACGTGAATATGGTCACGGCCAACAAGATGCTCGCCGCGTCTTTACACCAAAGACGTTTTTGAAGACAGCGATGATCAATGGGTTGGTAGGTCCGCTCGATCTTTCTAACGGCAACTTTGGGATCGAAAGCATCAATGCTGGCGAACGGATGAAGGGCCCGAAAGAGAAAAACAGCTACGTTACGACCGTCGTGAGTGAAGTCGCGCGGTGCCTGATTATCAACAGCGCTCTGGTGACGTTGCCCGACGCGCCTGAAGAATACGACAAGAAAGCCGACCTGTTTGACTTTCTCGAGCAGATGCCCGTGACGTGGGATGACACGAAAGTTCCCAACTGCCAGATGGGCGAATTCCTGACGGTGGCCCGTCGCTCCGGCGATGTTTGGTTCGTCGGCAGTGTTAACAGCGAGTCGCATGCCCGCGAAATTTCAATCCAGCTGGATTTTCTGACAGAGGGGATCAGCTACGAGGCCAAATTGTATCGGGACACCGAAGAGACCGATGGCATTACCAACCCTGAGTCCTACGAAGTGGTGACTCGAACGGTTGAAAGCGGGCAATCGCTTTCGATCAATATGGCGTTGGGCGGAGGGCACGCCATGATACTGACGCCGATACCATAGACCGACATCCCGGCGAACGCTCACTCGTAGCGATCGAGCTTGGCAGATTTGGGCGG
Organism: Aporhodopirellula rubra; assembly: GCF_014192335.1. Classification (GTDB taxonomy): domain Bacteria; phylum Planctomycetota; class Planctomycetia; order Pirellulales; family Pirellulaceae; genus Rhodopirellula; species Rhodopirellula rubra. The sequence goes on from NZ_JACHXU010000024.1 coordinate 55,214, forward strand.
CATGCCTCCGTGGCAGGGTTCGCGATAACGTCGAAGGGAACTGCTCTTGAAAAGCGTCAATTGAACGCATTTGCTTGTCGCAATTCATCAAAGCAATGTCGCAAGTCGCGATTGAATGGCGGCTGCAATGGACGAGCATGTGCATTGCGATTTTGGCGAGATCATCCGCCTCTTTTGGGAGCGTTTTGCGTTGGCATTTGAAACGGCGTAGCGTGTCGCATTTCCGTTGCATGTCGCGTATCGAGGTTCCGTCATGCCCCGTGATCGTCGAGCCACGATTGGGAACTTTCAATTTTCAGCAGACGGTATCGTTTTAACAGGTCATCCGAGCGAATGAAGTTCAACTGCTCTTTTCGAGTTTTTATCGCCGTGCACCAGTTGCTGATTGTGTCAGGTGGCATCACTTCGGGTGACGACCCGATGGAAGCCTCGATTCTCGCAAAAGCGGACCGGCCTTGGTTTGCCCAATTTATGGTGGGTGAACCCATTGTCGCGGGCATTTAGGAGAAATCGAAAGCGGGTCGTGTCCTGCGACGTTCTGTCAAACCCATCGAAATTCGAGCGTAGGCGATTCAATTTGACCAGGAATGAATGAGATAACACGAAGTCATTTTCGCTTCTATTAATGGTGCCTGGAAGGCACACTCGTTGGTTGAAAAGCCCTGCCGAACAATCCCCGCGTGCCACAGCAATCGCGAACTAATCATGAATCAATCCACTTCAAAATTGAACGTCGTCGATAGCTGTTGCTCCGATGCGCAGTGTTGTTCGCCTAAATCAACTGGTCGTCGCGGATTTATTAAGGCGACGGGGCTATCTGCTGCGATGCTGCTCGCCGGGCGCAGCGGTGTGATGGCGGGCCCCTTTTCGGACAGTGAATTGGATCATCCGATCCCGGCGGATAAGAAGCTGAGTAAGCAGTGGATTGAAAGCCTCTATGCACGCGGCAATCCGATGACAGCTACGGGGGACGATTTGAAGTACATCGGCATGCCGATCAATGGTATTTGTACCGGACAGGTTTATCTCGGCGGTGATGGACGATTGTGGCGTTGGAATTTGGACGGGGCTCGTGACTTTAAGAAGGAAACGCCGAAGGGGCCACGATTTTTGGAGCCGGATGTTGCCGCGAGTCCGATGAGTCAAGGGTTTGCGCTGCAAGTCCACGGTGTCGGGTCAGAGAAAACGCATACTCTCGATGAGCACGGTTTTGCGGATGTGACGTTCACAAACCACTTCCCGATGGCGACGGTGGACTATGTCGACCCGGACTGCCCCGTGAGCGTCAAACTCGAAGCGTGCACGCCTTTCATTCCGCTTAATCGCGATGATTCGAGTTATCCAGTGATCGTGATGCGTTATACCATCACGAATACATCTGATAGCGAGCAAGAGGTTGTGATCGCGGGATGGATTGAAAACTTTTCGAACCGCAAGTCCGGGATAAAAGCGAAGGGCAAAAAACATTGCGTTTATCGCGAGCTGGAAGGTATTTCAACCGTTGAGTGCTTCGCGAATTTGGACAATGCGAAGCTCAAACGATCCGCGGACTATGGCAACATCGCGTTGGGATTGCTCGGCGACGACCGGCCGACGATCGTTGACATTGATCGCGGACAGCCTGGCGCCGATGGGATTTTTGATACCAGGTCAAACGAGGTAGAACATCGACAGGTGAGCACTCGCGATTTCGATCAACGCGGATTTGCCGCCATGGGGAAGACGTTGTCAATTGGGCCAGGCGAGTCGGAAACGGTTACCTTTACATTGTCGTGGCGATTCCCGAACGTCGAGTACAGCCGAGTGTTCGGCAAGAAAACTTCGCTCGGAATAAATCACTACGCGACGCAGTTTCCAACGGCTGCCGATGCAGCTCGAACGGTCGCAGCGAAGCAGGAGGAACTGCTCGGTGCCACTCAGATGTGGACGGATACATGGTATGACTCGACGCTTCCCTATTGGTTTTTGGAACGCACTTTCGTGACGCTGAACTGCGTGCAAACGCATACAGGACAGCGTCTGGCAAAGGGACAGGAACCGGAACACTACAATTTTGACGAAGGGGTCAAGTGTTGCCCGGGGAATTGCACTCACGTTTGGCATTACGCGCAGGGCCTCTCGCGGATTTTTCCTCAGATCGAACGAGAAAATCGAGATCAGGTCGAGTATGGATTGGGGTTTGATTCTAAAACTGGCAGCATTCGTTTTCGCTATACCGATCCCAAATTTGGTGACGCCATTGATGGAAACTGCGGCACGATTCTGCGTGTGCTGCGTGAGAGCCAAATGTCTGATGACCATGCGTTCTTACATCGTCTATGGGATCGTACCCGGCTTTCGATGGACCATGTCATCGCGAAATGGGATCCCGATGAGGACGGACTGCTCGAAGGTTCTCAGCACAACACTCTCGACGAGCCTTGGTTCGGCCAAGTCCACTGGCTCATCAATTTGTATCATGCTGCGTTGAAGGCGTCGGCGGTGATGGCACGGCAAATGAACGAGCCAAACGTTGCGCGTCGATACGAGGCCATTGTGGCGAAGGGAGTGCCGGGAATGGTTGATCTGCTTTGGAACGACGACTTCGGCTATTTCATTCACAAACCTGGTCCAGGGAAAGACGAAGGGCACGGTTCCACCAACGGTTGCCACATCGACCAAATACTCGGCGACTCGTGGTTATGGAACTTGGGGATCGAGGGAGTGCTGCCCAAAGATAAGGTGCGTCAGACACTTGAGTCTCTATGGAAATACAATTTCGCACCCGACGTCGGTTTGTTTCGTGAAAAAATGACGGACGGACGTTGGTATGCCGCGGCCGGCAACGCGGGATTGATCATGTGTAGTTTTCCTTATGGCAAAGTCGAGCCGAAGAGCGGGAAGAAGAGCTACGCGGGATATCTAAACGAGTGCATGACGGGGTTTGAGTGGCAGGTCGCCGCACACATGATTTGGGAAGGCATGGTCGAGAAAGGCCTCGCTATCGGTAAGGCAATTTATGACCGGTATTTGCCGCAAGATCGCAATCCGTACAACGAGGTTGAGTGTAGCGATCATTATTCCCGTGCGATGGCGAGTTACGGTGCGTATCTTGCAATATGTGGCTACCGCTACGATGGCCCGCAACAACGGCTCGCATTCGCGCCGCGATTGACACCGAATCGTTTTCGTGCCGCATTCACCACTGCTACCGGGTGGGGCAGTTTCTCACAAACCGCCGGTGACGGAAAACAAGCAGCATCGATTGACCTCCGCTACGGGACCCTCGACTTGAAAGAACTGAGTCTTGATCGCGTTGAAGGCGTTGCGCCGAATCAAGTCAACGTGGTTGTTGATGCAGGTCCGATTTCGACAACATTCCAACAAGTGAAAGATCGCTATGTGATACAGTTTGATTCACGCGTGCGTCTGAACGCCGGACAGAAGATGGAGATTCAGATGACGTGAATAAGTAACCCGTATCCTGATGATTGATGGTGCGAACACTCGCCATTTCGTTGAAAACTCGCTCAGTTAGTACGCCCGACTGCAATGCAACACGCTCGATGTATAGAATTGATGGCTAATGACGCACTTGAAAACGAATCTGTTGTGTCCCAGATCGTGAAAGGTGGCGTGCCGTTCCTTAATCGGAGCGAGAGGCCCCGTGCTGGTTTGCGATGTCGCAGTGATATTTCCGAACACTCATGAACTCGGATGAATGTTGTTCGGGTGAGGTCCCCTTCGGCTCACATTGTTTTCCTTAATCATAAGTCACCGCAGCATTCGAGTTGACTCGACCGCGTTGTGAGCCGCTTAAAGATCAAATTGCCAACAGAAACGTTACGAATTCCCTCGAAAGACAAACGAATCCCGCATGAACAACTCAGCTCGCTTTCGCATCGTCGCGCTCGTGCTACTGTTACTTACTTCTTCCGCAGTGTCACATGCAGGTGCGGCGGTGTCTTCCCCTACCCGACCACCCAACGTCGTCGTCTTTCTCGTTGATGACCTGGGGTATATGGACGTTGGTGCGAACAACCCGGATTGCTTCTACGACACGCCGAACATCGGTCGACTATCCCAATCAGGAATGCGGTTTACCGATGGTTATGCCGCGAACCCGGTCTGTTCACCGACGCGTTACAGTCTGATGACGGGGAAGTATCCGACTCGCGTCCAAGCGACAAATTTCTTTTCGGGGATGCGTGGCGGTACTTTCAAACCTGCTCCGCTGAACAATCATATGCCGATCGAGGAAATCACGATCGCGGAAGCGTTGAAGACGAAAGGCTATGCGACCTTCTTCGCGGGGAAATGGCATCTCGGTGAATCCGAAGAGTACTACCCACAAAACCAGGGGTTTGATGTCAACATTGGCGGATATAGCCGTGGAGGTCCTTATTCCGGAAAACGCTATTTCGGACCATTCGAAAACCCACAAATGGAAGTCGAGAGTCCCGAGGGTGATCACTTGCCCGATCGATTGGCTCGTGACACGGCAAAGTTTATCGACGAGCACAAAGACGAACCGTTCTTGGCTTACCTCGCGTTCTACTCCGTTCACACACCTTTGATGGGACGTCCCGATTTGGTCGAAAAATACAAAGAGAAATCCGAAGCGGTCGAGGGCGAAGAGTTCGCAGACGAAGAGCAGGTCATCGGTAAGAAGCCGCGTAAGGTTCGTGTTTTGCAAAAGCACGCCGTCTACGCCGCGATGGTCGAGGCGATGGATCAAGCCGTCGGGAAGGTCCTCAAACAGATCGAAGATTCGGGGCTCGAAGACAATACCATTGTTGTGTTCACGTCTGACAACGGTGGCCTCTCAACGTCAGAAGGAAGCCCGACGAGCAACCTGCCGCTTCGCGGAGGCAAAGGTTGGGTTTATGAAGGTGGCGTTCGTGAACCGTGGATCGTGCGTTATCCAGGCGTGACGAAACCGGGGTCGGAATCGTCGACACCGATCTGTTCGATCGACTTGCTGCCAACGATTGCGTCCGCTGCGGGTGTTGAAATCGAGCATTCGATCGACGGAATCGATATCCGCCCAGCACTCGAAGGGGGGGCGCTCGATCGTGACGCACTGTACTGGCACTACCCACACTACAGCAATCAAGGCGGTATCCCGGGCGGTGCGATCCGGGTTGGGAAGTACAAACTGTTCGAACGCTACGAGGACGGGCGGGTTCATCTGTACGATTTGGAAGCCGACCTTAGCGAGAGCAAAGACCTCGCGGCAGAAATGCCGGAACGGGTTCAACAGATGCGAAAGAAACTTCATGCGTGGTACCAGGACGTCGACGCGAAGTTTTTGCAACCCAAAGAGGGCCGGCAGCCCTGGAAGCCAGAGTATCTTCAATAGGAATCCGAGTCGCCGGTTCCGGGTGATTCGGTCGCCGTGTCTGACGGCTCGCTCCGCCGAATGGGGCGGGCGGTTTCTCATGTCCCCAAATTCATGTCTCGCTTTTCTAGCTGATTATGTTCGATCGACGACTTCTGATCTGTTGCGTTCTTGTTGCGTGCTGGGCCGCTGATGTGGCTTTGCCGATCCGAAATGTCAACGCCGAAACCGTGGAAATTCGTCCGCCGAACATCGTATTGATCCTGGCGGACGATCTCGGATACGGCGATATTCAGTGTTTGAATCCAGACAAGGGGAAAATCGCAACACCTGCCATCGATCGATTGGCTCAACAGGGGATTCGTTTTACTGACGCGCATTCGACATCTTCGGTTTGCACTCCGACGCGTTACAGCATTTTGACGGGACGATACAACTGGCGAACGACGCTACAGCGGTTCGTTCTGTACGGTTACAGTCCACCGATGATTGAGGAAGGACGCCCGACTGTCGCGGACCTTCTCAAACGAGAAGGCTACGCGACCGCAGCCATCGGGAAGTGGCATGTCGGAATGAACATTCCGCTCACTGACGACCGCCCGGTGAAAGGACACAATCCGCAGAATATCGATTGGTCGGGTACCATCAGCGGCGGACCGACCGAACGTGGGTTCGACTACTATTTCGGCATCTCCGCTTCGTTGGACATGACGCCGTATATCTACATTGAGAACGACCGCTTCGTCGGTGAAGGTAGTGTCGTGAAAGCGTTCGGTTTTCGCAAAGGCCCCGCGGAACCTGATTTCGAAGCCGTCGATGTTCTGCCAATGACGGCTTCGAAGACGATCGAATTCATCAACGGACAATCCGCATCGAAACCGTTCTTTGCATACGTTGCGCTGACGTCCCCTCATACTCCCGTCGTTCCGTCGAAAGAATGGGAAGGCAAAAGCGAACTGGGACGTTACGGTGATTTTGTGATGCAAACCGATGCGGTCGTTGGCGAAATCGTCGATGCCATCGACGCTGCCGGTTTCGGTGACAATACGCTGGTGCTTTTCACGAGTGACAATGGTTGCTCCAAAACAGCCAAAATTCCAGACCTGCAATCAAAGGGGCATTATCCGAGTGCGCATTTGCGAGGTTCCAAAGGCGACCTTTGGGACGGTGGACATCGCATCCCAATGATCGCGCGGTGGCCGGCGGTGATCGCGCCAGGCAGCGTTTCGGATGAATTGATTTGTCAATCCGATTGCATGGCAACGTTTGCGGACATGATTGATGTACGCGTGCCGGAGAACGCTGGGGAGGACAGCGTTAGTTTTCTGCCCGCGTTGCGAGGTCAGTCGATCCAATCGAGTCGAGCCGGCCTGATTCATCATTCCATTGACGGGTATTTCTCATATCGTCAGGGAAAGTGGAAATTGTTGCTGGCGAAGGGATCGGGCGGTCTCACTTCGCCACGCGAATACGAGGTCTCGGGAGGAAGCCCGATCGCGCAGTTGTACGACATGGAGGCCGATCCCGGCGAGTCGAACAATCTGTATGAATCAAATCCTGAGGTCGTTAAGCGATTGCTCGAGCAACTCACCTCCGATATCGAGCGCGGACGCAGTACTGAGGGCGCTCCCGCAAAGAACGATATCGAAAATATCGTTCTTTGGAAGCAGCCGAAGAAGTGAAGGCTTTGCATGATCGATGGCCAGGTTTGACGAGGCGCTAGTGCGGGGTGTTTCGCTGCCGCGCCAATCGTCATGACATGGTTGGCCGGTTTCCAAAGTGATCAATTCCGACGGCCTGCGCATTCTCAGACGCATGCCTGCGAGTTAGTGTACAGGAACGTGTTTTGCTCGCACGTTCTTCGCTACGCATACCGCCAATGGCGCCCCCATGGAAACCTATCTCGCTCTCGCTACTTCGCTCGGCCTTGGTCTCCTCGTTGGGCTGCAGCGAGAGTGGAAAGTATCCGAAATTGCGGGGATACGCACGTTTCCTTTGATCACGATTTTGGGAACGCTGTGCACGATGGTCGGCGACGACCAACGCGGATGGATGTGTGCGAGCGGTCTGTTGGCGATTACTGGACTGCTGATGATGGCAAACGTCGCGAAATTCCGTGCCGGACAATTTGACGCAGGCATGACAACCGAGATCGCAGCACTGTTGATGTTCGCGGTGGGGTGCGCCTTGGGCGTGGGCAGAAGTGGGCCGGCGATTGTGACCGCCGGCATCGCGGCCGTTTTGCTTCACTGGAAACGCCCGCTTCACGGGTTCGTCGGCGCGATGACTGACAAGGATCTGCGGTCGGTCATGAATCTCGCATTAATCGGGCTCGTCATTCTTCCGGTCCTTCCCAACGAAACTTACGGCCCCTACGGAGTTCTTAATCCTTACGATATCTGGCGAATGGTCGTTCTGATCGTCGGCATCAGCATGGTGGCGTATGTTGCCTATAAGTTGCTCGGTGCGAAAGTCGGTGCGATCCTTGGCGGGGTTCTCGGAGGACTGATCTCGAGCACGGCAACGACGGTGAGTTACGCTCGGCAAACGAAAGACGCACCAGAGATCAGCGGGATGGCAGCGTTGGTGATTTTGATTGCGTCTACGATTGTCAACTTTCGCGTGTTAGTCGAGATCGGTATCGTCGCCCCCGAACTGCTGAAGGTTGCCGCGTATCCGATCTCCGCGATGCTGATTCTGATGGCGATCGAGTGTCTCGTGCTCTACGTGCCGCTGAGGCAAATGGAATCGCAACCGGCCGATCACGACAATCCCGCACAAATGAAACCCGCGATCGTGTTCGGCGTCCTTTATGCGTTGGTGCTATTCCTGGTCGCCGCGGCAAAGGAGATGTTTGGCAACAACGCTCTGTACTGGATCGCGGGAGTTTCTGGACTAACCGACATGGATGCCATCACGCTATCGACGGCCAAAATGTTTAACGACCACCGCGTCGATGCGGGAACCGCGTGGCGCGTGATCCTGGTCGCGACGTTGTCCAACCTGTTCTTCAAAGCCACCGCGGTCGCTTTCCTGGGCAGCCGTAAACTGCTGGCCTACGTCATCGTGACGTTCGGAATTGCCGCGTTGGGTGGTGGCCTGCTGCTCGCACTCTGGCCCTGAGGCCCGTGTGGCGAAACCTACGTGCTGATGTGGGCCGACCGTGTTCAATATGAACCAGGCAAGGCAGCACGACGTGGAGCGGAGGCAACTTTTCCGAATTGGATAGCGGTCGGTGCTGTGATTCCATTGTGCGAGGTCGGACCGATTTGGACCGTCCAATCTCGCAAACGGGATAGGCTCACTGTTTGCTTATCGCATTTGGTGTTGACGGAACTCCTTCGGAACAACGTCGGTGATAGGACAAAAATTCCGTGATTGCAGTCCGTGCAGTTTGCCTTAGGGACAGCAAGGCAACGGCAATGAATCGTTCCATTTTGACGTGCAGCCGTATGTGATTGAGCGGCTGAACCCTGTGGGTGCCATCAAGGTTGTTGCAACCACGCGTGCCTCAGTAAAAGAGTGGCATCGATTGGCGATTGAAAAATGGATGGACTGCATTCTTGATTTGAAGAGAGAGTTGGCTGCCGTTGCGGAATGAGGTTATCTTGCCAACTCTTTGAGTTGCAGAAATCGCTTCCGCATCTCGCCCAATTTCACCGCATGCTCAGGATTGCTAGCGAGATCCTTTTCCTCGATTGGGTCGTCCGTCAGATCAAATAGTTGTTCGCGTTCGAACTCCGGCCAGTACATGTATTTCCAGCCTTTGCGAACGAGGGCTTCGGACGCCGGGATAAACTCGGTGGTCTTCAGCATGGGATGTTCGTAAAAGAACTCTTCTCGCCACTGTGGTTTTTCGCTGGCGAGATAGAGCGTACTGAAATCACGGCCCTGCATGGTTTCGGGAGCATCGATCTTTGCCGCGGCCAAGATCGTTGGCGCGAGATCCACGTTCAACGTGAACTCATCGTTGGTTTGGCCGCCGATGTTCTTGGGCATCCGCGGATCACGCACGATCAATGGCACACGAATACTCTCTTGATGTGGGTACCACTTGTCCGCCAATCCATGTTCGGCGTGGTAGTAGCCGTTGTCGGTCGTGAAGATAACCAGAGTGTTTTCATCGATACCCTGCTCTTTCAGTTCAGCAAGAATGCGACCGCACGTCGTGTCGACTTCCGTGGCCAAGCGATAATAGTTCTTCATCATCGTTTGATATTTCTGCGGCGTATCAAAACGCCAGTGCCATCGGTTACGACCTTCATTCTTTTCATTTCCCACGAACTCAGGCAATCGCTCAAAAGATTCTTGAGTTGCGTTCACCGGGACAGGAATCGTGACGTCTTGATAGGGGTCCATGCTTTCAGGTTGCGGCAGGAACTGCAGCGGGTTGTGATCTTCCGCATGCGTGGCAAAAAACGCAACGGTCAAACAAAACGGTTTGTCATCCGGGCGAGTCTTCAGGAATTCTAGTGCGTCATTCTCGTTCTTCTGCGTGACATGAATCTTTGTTCCATCAGGTTGGTCAATCCAATGGGTTCCCGCGTAGACGCGGCTGAAGTCAAATTGCTGTGCGGGAATCCTGCCGTTGTGCCACTTGCCGACATGGCCGACGTAGTAACCATGATTACGCAACAAACCAGGGTAGCCTTCTTCCCAAGGCGTCTTCCATGGTTTAAAGGACTGATTTCCGTGGCGGGACATCCATTGGCCCGTAAAAAGCGTCGCGCGGCTGATTCCGCAGATCGCCGTGGTGACGCAGTTGTGAGTGAAGCGGATTCCCTCACCGGCCAGCTGATCGAGGGTTGGGGTTTTGACAATGGGATTTCCCGCGACCCCCAAAGTGTCATGCCGCCAATCGTCGGCGTAGAGAACCAGTATGTTCATACGACTCGGCGGAGCAGTGCCCTCGTCAGCGTCGCACGGTTGCATATCGGATTGGATTGACACGGCCAATATGCAGAACAACACCGAGAGGCAGGTCGGCTTGGGAAATTTGTGTTTCATTGGATTCGATTCGATCGGGAAGCTGATTGTTCTGAAATGATTAGTATCTGAACCAGACCCTTCGGCACTCTCTACGCTTAAGCCTCAGCGAAGAGAGTGCTTGCCATGGGCCGGGTGTGTTCACTCGGCTAGTTCTTTGACTTGGATATTTTTGAACAGAATCGTGCCCGCATTGCCTTTGTGAACCTGCAGTGCAAAGAATCCGTCGGCGTAGGTGCCGTCACCGACCCAGTGCGCACACGGCACTCCGTTGAGCCACGTTTTGACCACGTCACCTTCGGCGGAAATGGTGACGCGATTCCATCCCGTGGCGTCTTCGGCTGCTCGAGCTTTTTCATGTTCCTTCAACCACAATGGGTAAAAATGTCCGCCGCAGCTTTGTCCATAGATGCCGCCGGACCAGTGGCGGCCCTTCTTGCCCTGTCCTTCGATCTCCACTTGAGGACCGTACACAATCTCGGACGTCGCCGCGTCTGTTTTTCCCGGTTTCGTTTTCGAGCGAAACTGAACGCCCGTGTTGCCATCGACTTCCATCTTCAGGTCGCAGGTAAAGACGAAGTTCTTGTAGTTCGATTTTTCAGTACACAGATACGTACTGTTGGATCCCGGCACGCACGTTCCAATGATCAGCCCATCTTTGACTTCGAATGTGCAGGTTCCGCCTTTGGCAACCCACCCTGTCAAATCGGTGCCGTTAAATAGAGGCTCGAATCCATCGCTCAAATCAGGCTCGTCGTCAGTATTGAGCAACATCTCTTCGGGGTTGGGCGCGTTCGGCTGCTTGGAATACGGTTTCGACCATGCTTGCTGTTGCGGATCTAGCTCCTGAGCGACTGCATCGGAGCACACACAAGTTAAGCAAACCAGTGTTACTGGAATCAATAGTCGGATGCACATCGCGTTTAGTCTCGTTGTCAGGTTCATGTTCGTTCCTTGGTTGTAGAAAACTTGAAAGGCATTGTATGGCCCCTTCTCTCGCCACCTGGTTTGCAACCTATAGATGAGCGTCACGAAAGAATGCCAATACTTTACTTGCCGATGCGTTCGTTCGTCAGTGTATCAACGTCTTTGTTGGCTCGGGAAGTTTCGAGACGTCCGCGTTTTCAGTTAGAAAGAACATGGACGATCGTTTTTGGTTTCGCAAGTTGCACCCGCAATTCGGTTCCATCGGAGGTCAACGTGGTGTCCACTGTCTTGATCATCTCACCGTTCGTGACAGTGATTTGATAGTCGCCCAGGAAACCGCGTAGTTGACTGTTGCCGTTGTTGTCGGTGCGAGTCACTTCGTCGGTCCACCACTGGTTTGCGACGAGGTCGACGAATGCGTCGCCTGCGGGCTTGATGGTCCAATCTTCACGCCACAACGCCGCGGCGGGCTTCCAGTGCATCTTTTCCCAAAACCCCCATTGCACGATCGCGACAAAGTTTGGGTGGCTGAACGAGGCGATCATGACGTCGCGGTAGTAGTCGGCCTGCAACTGTTCGTCATCACCCGTTTCGACATCGAATTCACTGAGTTGCAGACGTGGTGCAATCTCGGCGAACTCGTCATAGACCTGCAACAGTTCTTCGGGCGGCGTGAGAGATGTCAAACCGAAGTGGGCCATGAAACCGACGATATCAGGAGCTTGGCCTTGTTCGTTTAGAAAGCAAATGATCTTTTTGTACGGCTCTCGCTTGTATCCGTCGGGCAGCACTTTCCCTTCGTTGATCGCATGCGTTGCGTGAGGAGCCAGACGTCGAGCTTCAGCCATGATCTCGGCGTAAATCTCGGGGCCGCCGTACTCAATCTCATACGTGTGTTTTCCCCAACCAATGATGTGATTGATCGTATCCCATTCGGTGACATAGCCGGCGGTCGCGGGTAACACGTCATTCATGTGCTCCCACAGCCAAGCCCGGTGTCCCTCGGGATTGCCGACGAATTCTTTTTCGACAGAATTGAAGTCCATCGGCGCCCACGCGACATAATGACCACGGGCAGTAATGTTGTTTTTGATTAGCCATGGAATCGTGTTTTCGGTGAAGATACGGTTCTTACGTTTCCAAGAGCCTTCGTCGGTATTGAGCAGCTTCCAAACATGAGGTCGCAACTCGGCTTCAAAGGTGACTCGGTCAAAATACTTCTTCACGACTTCGCGGTATTTCTGAGCTTCCTCCCAAGTAACGACAATGTTCCTCTTGGGGTTGATCGGAAAATCGATTTCGTCGGCACCGAGCATCTCGGAATTGACCGCGTTGCCGAATCCAAATGCATGCTGCTGCATCGCGACATGAACTTGGGCGTTCGAAACGGGACGATCTTCGGCATCGACTACCGTGATCTTGAGATCCCCCTTGCGCAGTTGCTCAATTCGGGCGAGTGCTTCTTTCCGCCAAGCAGCATCTTCTTCGCGACCTTTGTACATGATCGTTGACCGTGGCAACGTCGTGATATCCCGTTCGTTGCCGTAGTTCACCAGTCGCAAACCCGCGATTTGCACAACGGTTCCGGCTTCGCCGAGTTGCATGCGAAAACAGGACTCCGCCGGATCGAAGTCTTGATTCGCCTCGAACGATCGAACGTGCTGGGTCCATTCGCGATACGCGGATAGGTTGTAACGGTACGATGTTTCGCCGATCGCCGAGTCAACGTAGAGGTAGGCGTTGTTCGGTTGACCACCCGCACCCGGACGACGCATCCAAAACGAGAGCAAGACGACATCGCCTTTGGAAACGGATCCGTTGATCGGAATGTTCACTCCGATGTTTTCAGGATCACTGAACCGAGTGTCCGTTTCGACGCAGTACACGTCGGCGAAAGACGTGTCTTCGGATTTGATCCATTGCGCCTCGCCAGTGACGTTGCGAATTTCAAACTCAACCGAGTGCTCGGGACCAAACGACAGCACGTCGACTCCGCCTTCGGGCGGCACGATGACGGACGATTGCGAGAATGCGTTTTCAGCGGAACTGTGGTAAGTGAAAGTCAGCGAGAAGACGATCGCAAGGATCGCGGAAGCGGAAAGCGTAAACCTATCAACAAGGTTAGCGTCGGTGTTGTGCATTGCTATTGTTCTGAAGAGGTTGCCGGGTTTTGTATTTTTAGATTGCGATAAGAAACCAAGGGCTTCAACGCAGTGTTGCGGTTTGGTTTGGAATGATGATTGGAAGATTCAATGTGTCAGTGGCTTTCGAGATCGATCGCCTCGAGACTACCTGTTCAGCGAGAACTGATGCGTTCCTGCCGCGAGAGTCTGGCTCTCCTTGCCTCCCCGGAAAACGACCGTCGCCGTCGTGTTTGGCGGGACGACGACTTCCATCTCGAGTCTTCCTTTCCGCAGTTGCCAACCACTGACGGCGGTTCCGTAGTTGGTTTCGAGCTCCGCACGTGCTGACGTGAGCGGCCCACCGACAAGTGGACGGACGAAGAAATGCTTGTAGCCGGGATGGTTCGGATCGGGCGTCAAGCCGGCAACGCGTTCGTACATGAATTGACCGATCGCACCGTAGGCATAGTGGTTGTACGAGTTCATGCTCGCGTCCCCGAATCCATCGGCGTGGCTGTAGCTATTCCACCGTTCCCACATCGTGGTCGCGCCCTGGTTGATCGAAAAGAACCACGACGGATAGCTTTCTTTGAAAAGTAATTCATAAGCGATGTCCGAATACCCCAGTTCATCGAAGACCGGAGCGATCAGTGGTGTCCCCAAAAAGCCGGTTCGCAGGTGCCGATCCGCGTCTTCGAACTGTTTCAAAAGGATCGCTTCCACTCTTGGTCGCTGGTCAGGTTCAATCAGGTCGTAGCCGAGTCCCATCAGGCAGGCGGTTTGGGTGTTCGCACCGGGATGAGGTTTCTCACCTGGAAAAAAGCGTTTTGTAAACGCCGTTCGGATGTCGGCGTGTAGTTGGCCGTATCGCTTTGCATCGCCATCGTTGCCCAGTGCGGAGGCGGCTAAGTGAAGAATACGGACGTCGCGTCCAAAGTAGGCGGTGGCGATCAACTCCTGGGCCGTATCACCTTTGCGGTCTGTCTTGGTGTAGGGCTGCAACCAATCGCCCCATCCTTTTAGATCGGGGATCAAATCCTTCGAGCGACGTTCATAAACCGCCACCCATTTCTTCATTGCCTCGTAGTTGTCACGCAGAATGCCCTCATCGCCTGTGCGTACGTAAACCTGCCAAGGTGCCGTCACGATCACGTCGGCCCAACCCGGGCTTGCGTAGCCAAATGGCGTCGAAGGCACCGTATGTGGAATCTCTCCCTCACTGGTTTGCTCATCACGTACGCTTTGCAGCCAACGAGCCCAGAACGAATGAACGTCAAAATTGAAGAACGACGTTGGCAAGAAAACTTGAGCGTCACCCGTCCAACCGAGTCGCTCATCACGCTGCGGACAATCGGTTGGGATGTCAACAAAGTTGCTACGCTGGCCCCAACGAATATTGCTTTGCAATTGGTTCAGCTTGTCGTGCGACGACGTAAAGCTGCCCTTGGATGGAAAGTCGGTATGAATCACGTTGGCAACAACGGATTCGGTGGTTAACTCTTCACCCCTGGCCAGCCCGCTCAGTTCGACGTAGCGATAGCCAAAAAACGACAGCGACGGTTGATAAGTGGCCGTTCCGGTCTCGGCCGCGACGTAGGTGGCTTGCGATCGAGCGGAGCGGTAGTTTGCCGTGTAGAGCGTGCCGTCCTGTTGCAGCATTTCCGCGAAACGGATCAAAACCGTTTCGCCTTTCGTGACGGGGATCGTGACTGCCGGAACGCCGACTTGGTTTTGACCGAAATCGAAAACGTACTTGCCTGGTTCCGGCTGAGTCATCTCGACCGCGTTCAGCGTCTTCATGACTTGAATGGGTGGCAATCGTTTCGGAACGACCGAAGGTTTGTTGCCCAGTTCCGTTGACTTCACCGGCATCCAATCCGCATCGTCGTAACCAGCCTCGGCCCATTTACCGAGTGATTTTGACGCGTCGTAGTCCTCACCGTGATAGAAACCTCCGGCGCGAATCGGTCCCTGGTCAGTCGCCCGCCAACTGTCGTCGGTCACGATCGTTTCGACGCTGCCGTCGGCGTAGGTGAGTTCCAACTGTGCGAGCAGTTTCGGCGTCAGTTTGGCCAAATCGCTACGTTTACGAAGTAACAATTTGCCCGCGTACCAGCCCTCACCGAGCACCGCGCCGATCGCGTTGTTACCATCGTGAACCAAGTCGGTTACGTCGTAAGTCAGCGACTCGACGCGTTTGGAATACATGGTGTATCCCGGCGACAGCATGTCGTTACCAACACGCACACCATTGATTTGGAACTCATAGATCCCCAGAGCCGACGCATAAAGGCGAGCTTGCATAACTTTCTTCGGCGATTCAAATTCTCGCCGCATGTAGTAGGCAGGGTGGGCCGTGGTCTTGGGATACGGATCAAACGCGCCATTCTCAGCCACTTCTTTTTGCTTGCGAACGCCATTGATGTCGTATTCCACCCACAGGGTCTTATCGTCTCCCGGAGCAGGGTCACCGCCGAGTCGAGCGGGAACAACTCGGATCGGCGTCGATCCACGCTGGATCGCTCGTCGAATGTTCTCGGTAACAACGCGAACCTTATCGCCACCCGCGATGCGATTGCCGAATTCCGCCTTCAATATCTTTACTTCGTCGGGCTTGCGACTCCCGCGGTCCAACTCGATCCACTGAGCGTTCCAATCATCCTGACCAAGCAATCCCATTTCGATCGTGGCCTCGTCGCTCCACTCGGACTCGCGATTCTGATCGTCCCAAAACTTGACGCGCCACGTGATTTGTTGTCGTGAATGAAACGAGGGGCCCTCGTAAAGAATCCACACCGATTGATCGGATTCCACTTTGCCGGAGTCCCAGATGGGATCGGTGTTTTCATCGGACACGGATTTTGGCTGAACAATGATTCGGTATGCAGTTTGTGCTTTGACGTCCTCGTCGACGGGCAGCTTCCACGAGAACACCGGCGTCGAATCGTAATAGCCGACCGGGTCAACAAAGTTCTCCCCGACGGTGAGCGAGTGTGGTCGCAATTCGTTCGCGACAGCGCAGGTCGTGCCGAGCCAAAGCAATAGCACGGGGAGCGAAATTCGGTTTAAGTTGAAGTGATGCATGGTGGGGATCTATTTTTTCATGTTGACGTTGGTGTTTTCAATTCGTCGGGCCGCGTCGAGTTGTTGTGAAAGACGGAAGACATGTTCGCGTTGCTCGGGCGAGTCTGCGAGATTCCTGCTAGGCGTGTCAGTGTCCTGGTGATCATAAAGCTCTCTCGCGATCACCCGTTTCGTACCGGCCTGGATCCATTCGGTGTATCGATAGCGATCGTTTCGTAGGCTGTAACCCATCGTCGAACCACGCGGGTATTGCGTAAGTGCGAACGATCGGAACTTCTGGTCAGGGTTTTGCAGCAACGGTTGCAGGCTTTTGCCGTCGCACGACTCAGGGACATCGCCACCGGTCATCGATGCCACCGTGGGGAAAATGTCGACGATTTCCACCAAGGCTTTGGAGCGTTGTTCACGTGAGTGCGTCGGCGCAGAAATGATCAACGGGACATGTGCGTCCAACTCGAAATTGGTGTGCTTGCACCACAACCCGTAGTCACCCAACTTGTACCCGTGATCGCCCCACAGAACGACGATCGTGTCATCACGAAGACCGAGTCGGTCGAGTTCCGCCATTACCTTGCCGACTTGTGCGTCCGCAAAACTGACCGACGCGGCGTATCCGTGCATAAGCTCTCGAGTCATCTCATCAGACAGTTCACCTTCCTGCGGGATTCCGTGATAAGCACGTAGTTCGCCCCAGATCGTGAAAGCAAGCCCCGGCGATCCGTCAGGACGTTCGCGACTTGGCACGGTGAACTGCTCACGCTTGTATAGATCCCAGTAGCGCTTGGGGGCCGCGAACGGCAGGTGCGGTTTAGCGAAACCGACACACATGAAAAACGGTTTGTCTTTGTTCTCTCGCAAGGAAGCGATCGCCTGATTGGCAACGACGCCATCGCGATAACCTTCATCTTCGGTGACAAAGCATTCCGTTGGCGGTCCCTTCTCCGCGAGACGCGTTTTCTCGACTCCAAGGTGTTGCTCCTTGGCCTCTCTAACGCGTTTCGCAATTCCGTTAAGCGTATTGGGATCAGCGTACTTTTTGCTGGGCGGTTCCGGGATCTCCGACCAAGATGTTTTGTCATCGCGTAAGTGGTGGTACACCTTTCCGAACGAGGCGGTCACGTATCCACGCTGTTGAAAATACAGCGGCAACGTCATCGCAGTCTTGTTGACCTTGCGCAGCGGAGTAAACAGATCTACGATCCCAGTGTGATCCGGATACTGCCCCGTCATCATGCTAATGCGAGACGGCGCACAGAGAGCCTGCTGGCAATAGGCGCGTTCAAAAAGCACTCCTTCGGACGCTAACGCATCGATCGAAGGACTGTGAATTGAATCCACGCCATAGCACCCCAGCTCTGGTCGTAGGTCGTCGACGAAAAAGATCAGCACGTTTCGTGGTTGTCCCGCACATGCCAATCCATGCGAGATTCCCAACGCATATACGAACGCCAATAAGGTCGTGATTGCCCTGTTCACTCGGACTCCTGGTGATGCTGTACTCGAAAGCGAAAATTTCCTGAACCTACCTCGCAGTGAATCCATTGCCGCCCGTGTGTCTCTACGTGAACCACGTCTTCGCTGAACGGATGCCCGTTTTCAATGAGCTTCACCCCCTGTGAATATGGAATCCAGATTGTGGCGGTCGTGTTCACAGGGATCTCGATGTCCCAAAGAAAGGCGTCCGCCTCGTTCTTCCACTCACTTCGAACGAGTCCATAAGGCGAATCAACGCTTGCGTTCACCCATTCCAAGTGATTCGTCAGATACGGTTGCAATCGAAAATGCTTATATCCGGGCGCCGAAACTTGGGGACGAATCCCGCCTAGAGATTCGTGCATGAATGCGGCGAACCCTCCGTTCATTGGGTGGTTAAACGAGTTCCGGTAGCGTTCTTTCTTCCATTCGAAACGACGCTCCGGCCAAGTCGACAAACCACAATCGAGGACATATCCCGGACTGGGGAAGGTTGTGTCGGTCAACATCTGAAAGGCCAGTTCGTCCTGACCATGATTGACCAAGACCGTGTAAAGATGTCGCAAACCGTGGATACCACAGGCATGATGGCCGCCGTGCAGCTCCCCAATATCGAAGGTCAAGCCTTTGACGCAGTCATTGATCTGGTTCGGTGAAACCATCCCCAATTTCAACGCCATAACCGTGGCGGTTTGGCTGCCATAGTGTTCTAGCTTGCTGCCTTTAATCGGATTCAAATACACGTTTTCAAATGCCGTTCTCACCTTCTCGGCTTCCACGATACATTGCCGACTGTATTCGGAGTCGCCCAAGATCGATGCCATTTGGCTTGCGATCTGCAACGACTGGTAGAAGAACGCCGTACCAGAAACATGAGGGTGGCACTCCATGTACTCAGGCGCCGCTCTCCGATCCCAACGCGGAGGGCACCAGTCACCCAGACCGTTTTCGATCACCCCTTGCTGGTTTTTGAAAGTCCGGAAATAGGCAATGAAGTCTTGGATGTGACCAAAATGCGTTTTGAATGCTTCGACGTCGCCGGTATGTACATAGAGCCGCCACGGCAGGATCAGGTAGGCAACTCCCCAATCGATGTTGGCGATCCGATTGGCACGTTTGCCGGGAGCGACCATTGTGGGGACGCCCGTGCTGCCGGGCCGTACTCTCTCAAGTCGCGCATCGCTGCGCAGGCTATCCTCGATGTCACGAATGAACTTTTGATAGAACGTCGCGATGTCATAGTTGAACAGGCTGAGGTCTGCCGTTGCGTGTGCATCCCCTAGCCAGCCACACTTTTCACGGTGAGGGCAATCCTCGGGCAGAGAATGCCAATTGCCTTCCAGGCTTAACAGGCTGGCCGCATATTGCTGGTTCAGTATTTCCTCAGAGCATCGAAACGTTCCGGTCTTTTCGATCGCACTTCGAACAAATACCGCCGAGATGTTGTCTTTGTCCGGCGGGCTGTCGAGTCCACTGAGCTCGACATATTGAAAACCCGAATAGGTGAACCGTGGTGACCACTTTTCTTCACCGCGACCGTTGCATACATAGAACAGGCGATACTGATTGCCCGTTGCCCCACCGCCCTGGGTACGTTGGTCGGCTCGGCCCGTGTCCTTGTCCAACACCTCCGCCGGCACAACCTCTATGACGTCGCCTGCCTTCTGGTTCACCGTCAGCTCAACCCAACCAGCGATGTTCATTCCAAAATCAACGAGCCACGTCGTAGGTGCCACCCGTTCCATTTTGACCGGCTTGATTCGCTCGACTTCTTTGATTGGCGGAATCAGTTGCGGTCGAAGTTGATCGTCTCGACAGGGTGATGCAACTTCGATCGCAGTCTGCCAATCCGAATCGTCCAGGCCTGGCTCTGACCAACCCTTGATCTTCCGGCGCGCGTCGTAGCTTTCACCCCAGTAGACATTGTCGAAAACGATGGGACTGACAGTGGCTTTCCAGGATTCGTCGGTGATGACTTCTTGCGTGGTTCCATCGGTGTATTCAATAAACAGTTTCGCTCGGACACTCGGTTCGCCGTAACCGAACTTCTTCCCAAACGCAATGTTTTGGCCGTAAACCCCGTTGCCGAGCCAGAATCCCAATACGTTCGTTCCGGTTTTCAGATCGTCGGTTACGTCATGAACGACGTACAACGTGTGCTGTTCATAGTTGGTCTGGCCAGGATCTAGGACATGATCGCCCACCTTCTTTCCGTTAAGATAGAAGTCGGCGTACCCCACGCCGCTAACATAGGCCATCGCGTTACGAATGTTCTTATTCAGCGTCACCTCCTTGCGAAGCAGCGGTGAAGGATGAGAACGAAGTGATTCGTTCAGGGTGAGGTTCATACGACTCGCCAGATCCGAGTCACGGGTATCGTCTTTGAGACCGATCCACTGAGAGCCCGACCAGTCCGCAGGATGCAGCAGTGCCATTCTCCAGGTCGCGACCTCGGACCATCGGCTCAGCCGGCCGCGATTGTCGGCGACACGGACTTTCCAATAACAAACCTGCCTGCTGCGAAGTACTTCTCCGTCATACGGAACCAGCACCGATTGCGACGACTGCACCATACCGCTATCCCACAAATCACCCTGGTCGCGGGACAGCAACTCGCGCTGACTGGCAACAAGCACTTGATAAGACTGCTGCGTGAGATCTCGCTCGTTCGAGTCTTCAGCAAGTAGCTTCCAACTTAATCGAGGTCGCGGGGTGTCGAGTTGGATGGGATCGTGAAGGTGTTCCACCCTCAAGTCATCAAGAGTGCCCCCGTTGGAGCCATGTGAGTAGGCAACCACCGCGTTCAACAGTAGCAAGAACACAGGAAATATTGGGCGAGTATTCATCGTGCTTCGCGGTTGGATTGAATTTCGATGCAATTGATTGAAAAGGGCGGAAGAACGGCCTGCCTCCCGTCAAGTTCGACGTCGTGCATAACGTCATCACTCAATGCGATGGTTTTCGACTCATCGATTGCGTCGAAATTGAATGCTTGATGTTTCGAGGGTCGAGGTCCGGCGACACCGTCGACGACAAAGTCGAAAGGAACCCGACGGGGTGTCTTATTGATCGCGAACAGGGTTACAGTGCCGTCTTTGACAACCGAGACGGCGCTAACGGCCCCCAATCCTTCGGCCATGGCTGTTGATTCCAGGCTGCTTGCACAAATTTCACTTCCCTCAAACACGCGCCGCACGATCTCGTAGGCTGCTCCATAGCTGGTGCGGGTGTGAACGCCCGTTTTGGGGTCGTAGTCAATCAATTTGTGGCTGGCGTTGATCTGAAAGTAGCTGGCGACGGCAAACAACTCCGGATGCTCGAAGAGTCCTAGGTAAACATCCGCCATCGCCAGCACACTCAACGTGTTGTTGCCACAACTGACCGACCACTCGGTAACCCAAATCGGCACTCCAGGAAAGATTTTGCGTAACGTCTTGCCAGTTTGGACCATGTGCTCGCGAGCACCCAAAGTTTGTGCGGCACCGTCAGGGGCGTTTTCAAAACCCATGTGTTTGTGCAACGTGATCGCGTCATAGTAGTGATGATCTTTTACCGCGATGTTCCAAGGGTTCGTTTCCGCCGTTCGCCAGTGGACCGGAATAGACACCAAAAGATCGGGCGATGCTGCTTTGAGTGCCGCGGAGTGTGCTTTGGAAACTTTGATGTATTTCTCGACGTCCTCGATCGCACGACTACGCTGTGTTTTCCAGAATGGCTCGTTGCCGAGTTCGACCCATCTAACGTCGAAGCCCTTGTTGCGACGATCTTCCAGTCGCCGGACCGCTTTCGTCGGGCTGTCGTAGTTCACGTTGAACGTCAACACGACATCGAATCCCAAACGCTGGTGCAGATTGTGAAAACCCTCGAATCCGTACTTCAACTCGGGATGATTTTTGACCGAGGAGTCATAGGGCGTCACATAGTCATCCGTGATCCTCCGGCCATCGGATTCCCAGTCGTAGAAGTTTGACCATACCCCGTGCGGAAACCGCAGCGACGATGGATTCATCGCGACGATCAACTTCTGAGCGTCGGGGTGATTGTACCCAACCTTTCCATACAGATTCTCAGGCCAATTGCAGTTGAGTCCCAACAACATTTTGTTGACCGGCCTCGATTGCGTCGTATCAACGGTCAATGTGGCATTGATGTCGGACGGCAAATCAAACGGGTAGGTCACCTGAGCCCAGACTTGGTTTGCAGAACAGTTGACGACAGTCAATCCAATACATACTGCGACGCAGGACCGTAGGAGACGCACCGCACTCCAGTTCTGGGGCTTTAAATCTTGAAATCGACAGTACGTTTTCAATAAGATTCTCATCGTTTGGATCGGCTTAGTTCGATTATTCGAGTCAGTTTCGTCACAGTGTCGAGGGATCACGTCTACTCAATCCCGATGTTCTTCGAACAATGAGACGAACTCCTGATGGATCTCCGGATGCTGTTTCGCGAGATCGGTTGTCTCACCAGGATCTGATCGCAGATCGAATATTTGGGTCGGTTGATCCAGCCCGTAGCGAACGGCTTTCCAATTGCCCCGCCGGGCGGCCTGGAAGACTTCGCCGACAACGCCCGAGTTGGGATCGCCGACTTGTTTGCCGAATTCCCAGTACAACGTTCGTTCGGGGATCGGATTTGGGGCGTCACTGAGCAGCGGATAGATCGACGTTCCATTCGTTTTGACACGTGGAACCGAATGCAATGAAACGCCAGCGATGTCGGCGAACGTGGGCAGCACGTCGGCAAAGGCCCACGGCGTATCATCGATTCGGCTTTTTTCGATTCGTGCCGGCCAGTGTGCGATCATCGGTACGTGAATGCCGCCGTCGAACAGGTCCCGTTTCATACCCTTGAACGGTGCTGCGGCATCGAAGAAGTCCGGATCGCCACCGCCTTCATCGTGCGGGCCATTGTCGGACGTGAAAATGATCAGCGTGTTTTCAGCGATGCCTCGCTGTTTCAACGTGTCAACGATCTTGCCCACGTAGGCGTCCAACGCGGTAACCATTCCCGCGAGAGTCGCGCGTGGCCGAGCGACCGGTTCGGGGTAATACCACGCGTACTGGTCCGACGGTTCGCCGGTGGACATTCCGGTGTACGGAGTTTCGTCAAACTGCGATTCGTATGGTTTGACGAATTCTTCCGGTGCGGCAAGCTCTGCATGTGGGGATGAAAACGCGAGCATCACGAAGAACGGATTCTCGTGATCCTGATTGATGTAGTCGATCGCTTCTTGGGCAAACATCTCTTGGGCGTATGCCCCCGTCTTACCACCCTCGTTTTCGGTGATGCGTCGTTTAAGTCCGTCACGCCACAGGATCGTCGGGTACTGCCGGTGACCTTCGAGAATCGAATACATGCCAAACCACGTATCAAATCCCATCGCCAGTGGATCGGTGACGCCCATTTGCGACCCGATGGAGTACTTGCCGAACAAGGCGGTGTCGTACCCGGCATGCTTCAGAACGTGAGCCATCGTGACGTCGATGTCGGCCAATTGGACTTTGTTCGAATTGTTCTGCATGAGACGTCCGTCGCGTCCCGTGAACAGCGAAACACGCGAAGGCGAACAAACGGTGTTGCCCGCGTACGCGTTCGTGAAGCGGATCCCATTGGCCGCAAGACGATCCAAATGAGGCGTCTTGATCGGCGTGTTGCCATACGCACCGATTTGATTGAACCCCATGTCGTCAGCCAGAACGAAGATGATGTTCGGGGCTTCAGGCCGTGTCGGTTCCGCAGCGTTCGAGAACAATATCGCAGTGAGAGCGAGCACGCCGAAGATGACGCCGCGAAACACGTGCAGGGAACGCGGACGATTTCGGGGGAATGTCACAGAGAACTCTCCGGCGTTTTGGTGCGGATGATTGGTTTGAGATGGAAGTCGATGACGTGTAGCGGTGAGGGGACTCCGTCGATAGGACCGGTCTCGGTGGTGCGAATGATTTTGGTGGGAGCGGCTTGCACGTAGACGGACAGAATCCTCTCGCTTTCCCATCGTGCAATGTCCACCAAGGGCTCCCCGAACGTTGTTTGATCGGGAACCGCAAGTCGTTCCCACTGCCACTTGCTGTGTGACGCATTCGGGATTCCGCGAGCAAGGAATAGTTGGTAGCCGTCGTTGACTTCGTCCGTGTACACCAGAACTAACACGCCGCCTTTGTCGCCGACTAGCTTTGGACGCTGTCCCGAAAACGGCAAGACTTCCACGTGCCAATGTCCATTGACGCCACGCCAATAGTGGTGATACCGATGCTCGAACTGGCCCGCTTGTTGTTGCCTCACGACCACATGGACGCTGCCGTCATCGAATGCATAGTGCGTGTTTTGGTTCGCCACACGGCTTTCCGGTGCGATGGGAAAGACGACCAGCCCGGGCGAGTCGAGATGGATGGGGTTCGTGCCCGTCACACCGATGAGTTTTCCATTCGAGTTGTGCCACGTCTTGCCGATATCGTCGCTGTAGGCGTAGCACAGGTCATGTTGGTTTCGCGGATCGGTTCGCTCAAAGCGGTCTCGCCAAACCCAAGTGGCATGAAGTCGTTGGTTTGAAAACGACAATGAGTTCATGTACGGGCACCGATAGAGGCTGGTCTGTCCGTTGCGTTCATAGATGCCGACATCCCGTGCGATGAACTTGCCCATTCCCGGCACCCACTCATGCGCGTCGCCGTCGTAACGCTCGATCATGCCGTCACCGTTGCCGGAGGTCACGGCGCGGTAGTACAGCATCAGGTCACCATCGGGCGATGAGAAAAAGCGTGGGTAGGTGACTTTGTCAGATGCCGCGATCGATTCCAACGCACTTTGAATCGGACCAAACAGATTCGCATCCCACTCAAACGATCCCGGCTGGTTAGCCACAGCCTGTTTGGACACACGGTAATTCAGCGGAGACGCGTGATGATCAAACGCCAAATGAATGGTTCCATCCTTTTCACATATCTCGATAACGGCTGTGTTGTGGGAATCGTTAGACTCGAAACGATGATCCTCAAAACGAATCACGGACCAATCCGAACCAGGCAACTTGCGCCGTGCCAAACACACTTGCCGCTTCGCGTCGATGTAAGCGACGTATTGATAGCCTCGATGAGAGACGATCGGTTGTTGTTGATGGGAGCGACCGTTGACGGTACCGCCAAAACGAGCGGCAGGCCCATCGGCAAACGTCAACGCCTGCGGATCCACTATCGAGTTTTTGATCGATGTGAAGTCGTTGGCCGGCGCGGACGCAAAAAACACGCCCTGCAAGGACAGGAAGACAAACGCGTGAACGAAAATCCGATGGACCATCATCCTATTTTCCTCCTCGCAAAAGCATCGTTTTGATGCCGATTGGCGTCGTGTGTTTCTGGCCACCTCGATCCGCACCTGTGATCCACCAATAGACCATCCCCGCATCAGAGCAATCGAAGTGGTTCGTCTGGAAATGGACGACACCGTCCTGCTCGGCGTAGGCGAGTCGTTGCCAGATCCACTGCAGATTTGCGTTGTCATGCTCATTCACCCAATCCCATTTGTCGATTGCTGTTTTCAAACCGATGTTTTGATCCCCGATTTGATGTTCGGTGACGCCGAAATCGAGGATCTGCTGCCACGAGAAAAAGTCACCCGCGTTATCGTTCGCGGGGTGATGCGAAACGACATGAACGTGTTGACGACGCGCGGGACCCGCTTCCTTAAGCGCGAAACCAATGATGTCCGGCTCTCCAGCTTCGATGATCCACAGCGGGTCGTTCGAAGTGGATTCATTGATCGCGTCTCGCAAGTCATCCACAGCCGCTTGCTGATCAGTCCGGCAATTAAACGTGTCAGTAAGGTTTGGAAACGGACCAAACTGATCTACACCGTCTTTGCAGATCTGATGCAGGACCTTTTGCCGTCGCAGTTCATCTTTCGCGGAGATGCGAGCGGTTGGCTTCAGATCACACGAATGAGAGAAATGTACGAGCCGATCGCTTAGGCCTGACGCGTGAAGCAAACCGAAAATCACAGCGGTGGCCCCGATATCGTCCGGGTCGGGCGAGTTGCCATCGGCAACTATCGCGAGTCGACCGGCGGGAGGACGGATCGAATCCGCAACCGAGTCCGCAGCGAAATTCGTCAAAATTTGCGGAGCTTCCGCTGCCTCCTGTAGAGCGGGCCCGGTTTTTCCGACGCCGCGTTGTGCTGAATCATCCGGCTTTGCATCTCGGATAGCCGGAATCTTGATTCGCTTGCCGACTTTCAAACACACATCGCGGCTAAGTCCAGAAAACTCGATCGGCGAGTCCTTGCTCGGATGACCGATCGTCCAAGTCTTTCGTTGCTGGACCGGTAATAGCGAATCGAAAACCAATCGGTTGTGCCACGTGTTCGTGACCTGGATCGAAAGCAAGTTTTCACCCGTCCGAATTTGATCGGTAATGTCCAGACGATAGGGAGCCGACCAAACCGTACCGGCCTCGACTCCGTTAACCGTTACCACAGCGATGTTGCCGACGCGGCCCAGATCGATTTGGATGTGATCGTTCGGCTGTATTTCGTCGAGTGTAAACGACGTCGTGTAGGTCGCGGTTCCAGAAAAGTGACGGACTGCTCGCTCGTCATTTTCCGACCAAGGCTGGATTCGATCCAGGGGGATCGAATCCGGTGTCTCCCAACCGTCTGGAAAACGGAGACTCCAGCCTTCCTGCAGCGGAATCGAACGTGTGCCACTAACCGTGACCGAACTCGTCTGTCCGTCGGTGTGGGTGAATTTATAGAGGCCGTCGATGTAAGCGATCAGGTTCTCGCCGTTACGATCAGGTTCGACGGTTTGCGGCGAAGGATCAATCCACGGCTGAGTGACCCCATAACGCTCGATCCCAAATGCGGGAAAACCTGCGGCGGTGTCAACGCGATACAAATCAGTCGCATCGAGCAAGTTCGACTCGTCATGAGAGATTTGAGTAAGTGCGGAGATCGACGGCATATCCGCTTTCTGGTCGCGGCGAAAAACGACGAAAGTCGAACCGGCGGCTGGCAAGCGAATGGGTATCGCGACTCCCGCGTCAGTCGAGTCAAACACCATCGCTGGCGTGTGGGATCCATCGATGGGGTTCCAGAGCTCAGGACGCCCCTCCGCTCGAAACAGCAACGTCGCATCGAGAGGTTTCGTTCGGCCGGCCGTTACGAAATAAGTATCGGTGTCGTCGGTTCGACGATGGCACCATCGCTCCGGCAACGTTCCGCTGACGTCCGGCGGGATGCCTAATGCTTCAAGCGTGTCCTGCAGGGAATCGCCCCATAGCAGTCTGCCTTTGCCGATTTTGCGATCACCTCGATCGCCGCGATCTTTGCCCCAGAGCTCGTTAACAAGGTTTTCGAATGCCAAATCGGCGTGAGTGCCGCCACTCAGCGAAGCGTTTATTACGGGCGCCTGCCCAATGACGATGCCGCCGCCCTGTACCAGCGTTTTGATACGCTTTAACGTTGTGGGTGTCAGTCGTCGGCATTGCTCCGGCGCCAACCACAACACCTTCCAACGCGTGCCCTCGGGAATAACAAAGTGATCGTCCTCGAACGTCAGTCGATTCAATAGCACATCGGCGTTCAGATAATCGAAGTGATACCCTGACGGAAACGGTGAATCTTGACGTGGTTTGTGATCGAGGTCATCGCCGAGGTACCACAGCACGTCGGCAACCGGTCGACCCTGTTCGAGTAAGTGACCGCAACGGGCGAGGTAGTCGGAAAAGCATGGCATATGATGCCACCACGTTTGGCCACGCAGAAACGGTGTCCCGATGGTGCTACCGAAAGATGTTCCGGGTTTTCGGTCTAGCGGATTATGCGTGTAGGTGTGGAAAACGATATGTGTGATCCCCAGCGCGAAGCTGCGGTCGGCGAAGTGTTTCAGAGAAAACGGATGCTCTCTCCAATTCATCGGTGCTGAGGTAAATGTCTCTGCCGCGACGCGACGCTTGCCGTAGATGTGTGCGGCCGAGGTGGTCGGTGCGATCGGCTTCGTTTCCAATCCACCCTCATGCGGATCGTTGGGTTTCCAGACCTCACACATCGGGATATCGGCGGACTTGAAATACTGCAGGATGTCACCAGGCGACACGTCGCCAACGGCGGTTTCGAACGACAATTCGAGTCCTCGTTCTTTGCCGAGTTCTGCGAGTCGACCGTAGTAGTTGTCGACAATGAGGTCACTGATCGTTGCCCGCCAATCTCGCAAGAATCGTTCGCTGGTCCGATGATCCTGCACCACCCAACCTGCCAGTGCAGGCAACCACTTTCGCAACGCATAACCACGCCGTCCTTCGAACTCGGATTCCATCGCGGGTGTCCAAGTTTGGGTGTAACACTCCCAACTATCGATCAACATTCCCTGCAACCGGCCGTTGTCGGCCGGGCCGCCCGGCTTGGATACCCGGCCGATATACCCGGCAAAGTGCTGTTCGGCACCGGCTGCCGAGAGCTTGTCACATTCAAACCCGGTCGCTTCCGGCGGCGCCGGCTTGTTCGTTACTCCCGTGTTAACGTGCCCGAATCGAACGACCGTCCAATCTCCGTCGGGAGCGTCCCACGCTAGCTCACCCGTTTGGTCAACTTTCTCGGTGAGATCAATGACATCTTCGAGACGAAGCCAAGCCGACGATGTCTGTTCGGGTGGACGCGTTCGTTCAAGACTTCGCAGGGCGTAGCCAGCCTGTGCTTGCCAGTCATGAAGCTTTGCGGTTGACGAAAGTTTCAAATGGGAAATCTCCATCGGCTGACCATTGTGAAACGTCATGCGATAACGATTCGATTTCGCATCGGGGATCGCCAACACGAAGTGGACCTCCGGTTGTCGATCCTGCCAGTTCCCACGAGGCACAACGTGCGTGACCAAATCATTCCATCGGTCCTCTTCGAACGCCGCGATGTTGATGGAGGAGTCCGGGACGAATGATACCCGCTTCATTAACAGTTCGATCGGTGGCAATTGAATCGACCGCAGGGTGACCGATTGGTCAAACTCGAACTCGACCCATGTGCTCGATGAACCACGTGAAGCACTCGAAACGGCGGGCACTTGGATCTTGACGTCGGTTCCGTCGAAGAGTCCCTTCCAATCGGCATCGGGCAGATTGCTCGTAATTCGATTCGGAACTAATGGCAGTCCTGAGTCATCCGCAACGGTTGGGAAGGCGACTACGGCAATGTCTCGGTAGTCACGCCATTCTTCCCGGCTCGGTTCCGGTCTTGCGAGTTTGATCGTCATCGGTTGGCCACCGGTCACGTTCACACGACTGTAGATCAAATGCCGCATTGCCTTGTCAGGAGAAATCCACGGGCCGCCGGACATCGCCCAACCGGGACAATTCTGCATCGTGAATTTCAATCCCAATCGCTCGGCTTCATCGGCGGCGTGACTGAGCAGCGAATCCCAGGTTTCGCTGAGCGTTTGAACTTGCGGCTGAACGCCCGGCCAAGGACGCCCGCGACCATGAAACAATTGAATCCCGCCGATCCTGGCTGACGCGACGGCTTCCAGGTCTTTCGTTACGGCTTCTCGATCGACGTTACCGCCAATCAAATGAAACCAAGTCTCAGGACGGGAATGCTTTGGTGGCGATTCGAAGCCCTGTTCCAATGTCAATGGAATTTGTGGTTCAGCAGAACCCGATACCGCCAACGCAGAGGCGAGCACCAAAGCGAGAAGCGAGCGAGACACCACGGGTAGGATGTCGCGATCTTGAAAGAACAGCAACGACAGCACGCCTTTTCGAGTGCACCGGAGTAAAACGCATTGAGCGTTCCAACTCACGGTGGATGTCAGATAACGGAAACTTGGCACTGAACGATCGCGTTGGTTGGAGATAATTGAACAACGATCGGAACCGCTTCGGCGCCGGGGACCATGTTGAAAAATCGGCCCTTCTCGGTTGCCTTGATCGTCATCGGAGCATCCGATTCGACGACAACGGTACCTTGCGGCTTGACGATTTCGATTCGTGTCTCGGAGACTTGCCGAACTTCTTCACCCGACGGCGAAATGATCGGAAGCACCAACGCCGCGGTGTACTCCTTTACTGCCAGAGGAGAAACAGAAGCTGAGATCAGTGCGTGCGTGGCGTTGAATTGATATTGAAGTTCGCACGCCGAAGCGTCGCCGGCGAGCTTGTCGCGTGACTCGTTTTGCAGCGACGTCTTGACCTGAATGTCGATTTGCTGCCCGTCGTCGTTGGTGGTTAGATCGGCCGTCAAGTCATACAGATTCGTGTACCAACCGTCGTCCCTGCGACTTTCGAGGCGAGTCGTCAGCGGGAAGTCTTCCCCCGGTTGTGGCTGCATGTTCAACGGCTCGACCATTTCGTAGCGTGCCATGCTTGACGCGAGTAGCAAGCCCACTTTGTCGTGGTAGAGCACCGCGAGCGAACCGCCGGTGGGTTGTTGCAACAGGCCGGATTTCTTTGTCTTGTAAATCGAATCGTATGCCGAAATCGTCGCTCGCCATGGACCGCGAGCCGCCAACCACACGTCCAATTCAGGAAAGTGCTTGACTCCGTCCGCCGTTTGACGCGGTAGAGGCGTCGTGCTGTCGACTTTGGGCATCGCGTGCATTTTGTCTTGCACGAGTGCCATCACTTTCGCGTGAGCGAACGTGTGGTGCATGCAGGGTTTCATGCCGTGGGAAACGTAATGCGGGCCGCCGTGCAAAAGCCCATCGGCGGTGCATCGCTGCAACAACTCCGCGTTCTTGATCGCAGCAGTGCCGAATGCTGGGTTGTAGCCCGCCATCAGGCTGAACGCGGGCTGGCAACCGTCGGACGTGCGGCTGCCCCAGTAGCTCCATTTCTGCGAGCGGGTGCCCCAACTGTTATCCCACGCACCATCGGGCAACATGAATTCCAAGTGACCGTTGAGAGTCTTGACGGCAAGGTCCAGCATCTCTTGGTCGTTGATTGCGAGAGCGTAGAGAACGACACCGTTAAGTGATTCTTCGACGTTGTAACCAAGGTCCACCGGCAGCAGCCCGCGACCGCTGCGGTTGCTATTCGGTTTGCCTTCACCCCACAACAGCGAGTTCGGCCGCGTGAAGAACTCTTTGACTCGTTTCGCGAATTGTTCACTTCGCTGCGTGTACTTCGGATTGTTCAGCAATTCGCCAAACAGGTGAAAACCATAAACGCCGGTCATCCCATAGTTGAGATTGGTGAAATCAATCTTCTTAAAGTCACGAGAGAGATAACCGCCCACGGCTTCGTCCAGACGTTTGGTCCAGGCAGTTCGCCGCTGTTCGTCCAACACTTCCCCGTGGTAGTGCAGTGCTTCGGCGAGTGCGATCGCACCGAAGATGGTCGTGCCCCGCCATGCTTTCGGATTGATGTCGTTGGTCCAACTCCCATCAGGTTGACTAACGTTGTTTTCAGCCCACTCGTAAACGTTGATCGCCGCGTCAAGGTATTTCCGTTGACCGGTCGCGTGCGCCAGGTGCATGAACGGATACAACGCATCGCTACAGCGTCCGTGAATATGGCTGCATGCCGGGCAAAGGAGCGCGCCGTGCAATCCAGGATTCCCCGGCTCGTTAACCTGGTGCCGAATCATGCCGTCACACCAGTCCGTCAGCAGATTCTTGGTAAGCCGATCAAACTCCGTCCCAGCCGTATCGCCCGCAACAAGCTCGGCCCCGAAGGATGGGAGATTGGTAGAAATCGTTGCCCCGATGCCAATACCGGCGACCA
Organism: Aporhodopirellula rubra; assembly: GCF_014192335.1. Classification (GTDB taxonomy): domain Bacteria; phylum Planctomycetota; class Planctomycetia; order Pirellulales; family Pirellulaceae; genus Rhodopirellula; species Rhodopirellula rubra. The sequence goes on from NZ_JACHXU010000024.1 coordinate 86,833, forward strand.
GCTTATTGAAGTCTCTACGGTCCATGTTGTGTCTCTCGAAGTAAGCAATCAGTCGGGCCTAACCGTGTTCTAGACCGTTGTCCCAACGCGATCTGAGTGTCCGCTGAGGATGGACCACCCGTCTGTAGAACGAATGCGTCAAGTTGATTGCGCGGGATTGCACTAATAACCCCGTTTGAATGGGGAATAGTTGCGCGCAATCCGGAAAAAGGGGCGGTTTTTACCAGTCGAGCGCGGAATTCAATCAAGCCAGGGCGGATTGGGCAGGTACGAGCGTCTGAGCTAATGAAGAACGCTTTAAAGGGGGCGAGCTGAGGCACTAGAACGGGCCCAGGTTTGCAACTGACGAATTGCCTGCCAGAGGGACAGGCATTCGGTTCCCATCAACCGCCGTAGACTCGCCTTCGAGCGGGCTGTGATTTTAATCGATCAACTCAGACGGCAGGAACTCACTCATGGTCATCAAGTCGTCTCGCCTTCCGAGGCGTTCTGCGACAACCTTTGATCACGATCTTTGAGGCTGCGAACTGGTAACGTTGATGATTTCGACGCACATGTGAACAATTCTCATGGATTGGCAGAGGGCTGAGCGACCCATTTTTTCAAAAGACTCACCATCGACGATATCTGCTCGGGATGTTTTTCCGATACATCTACTCGGTCATCGGGGTCGGATTTTAGATCGTAAAGTTCGTTTCCCGTGGGACACGCAATGAGTTTGTTCCATCCGTCAATGACAACGCGAGCAACCAAGCCATTGTCCAAGTCTTCGAGATGATCCAAATCGCTGTCGTGCTCATACACGTCCACAAACACGCGGTTGCGTTCCTGCAATGACTCGGGATCACGCAAGTCGAGCCCGGTCATCTCCGCAGGTGGCTGGATATCACAAGCGTGCAAGATCGTCGTTGCGATATCGATGTTGCTAGCCAAAGTCGTTTTGTTGCGAGCAGGTTTGATGGCTGCTTCATGCGTGATGAAAATCGGTGTCCGGATACCCGCTTCGACAGGCTCCCGTTTGGAGCGGATGCTGACGTTCTTGCGTTCGGGATTCTGAACCCAGCCGTTATCACATGTAAAAACGAAGATCGTGTTCTCATACATGTTCTTCTGCTTCAAGTAATCCACGATTTGCCCGCAACCTTCATCAAGCCATTCCACGTTGGCCCAGTATCGCGCCGTCGGCTCGTCGGGGGCGATGTCTTTGTACTTATTGAAGAGCCGGTCCGGCGCGTTGTGTGGTGCGTGTGGAAGGAAGACCCCGTACCAGATGAAGAACGGTTGTTCTTTTGCTTCGGCTTTATTGACGAAATCATAGATCGGCTGCATCGTCTCGCGGCCGATCTTCAAACCAACGTCACCGTGCCGTCCGCCACGCGAATGATCGCCATGGGTCATCGCATCGGTAAACCCGTGGTCCAGCGGATTGCCTTCCCACCATTTGCCGGTCTGCAGCGTCGCGTAACCGTTCTTCTGCAGTTCCTTCACGAATGATGGAAACTTCAACATCGGCGCGGTCATGCGGACTCGGAACTCGGTTGAAATCTCGCGGTACTTTACCTCTTTGCGGTTGGTCCCCGCAGGCAACACAGGATCGTTTCCTCGGATGCCGATTTGGTGTGGGTACATCCCCGTCACGAGGCTAGCGAGAGACGGTCGACACAGCGGAGCGGTGACGTACCCCCGCTCATAGACCAGTCCACGTTTCGCCAACTCGTCAAGGGCTGGTGTTTGAATATGAGGGTGCCCCATCAATCCATAATCGTCCCATCCTTGATCGTCGCTGAGGATGAACACAACGTTGGGACGTTCGGCATGGAGCGATGTGGCTGTGAGCGTCGTCAGGAAAGCTAGAAAGCAGGCTGTAAAGAGTCGGTTCATCATCATCCAGAGTTTGAAAGGCAGGTTGGAATTCAATTTCTAATTACGAGACGCTCTTTTGGGCTTCTTTCGAGGAACCCAAGTCTCGGGGGCGTCCAGCATCAGAGGTTCGTGGAACACGGTCAACGCATCACCCTGCGAGTTAATCCAGGCGTTCAATTCGGATCGCAGTTCGGACTCGACGTTTGCGAGTTTCGCTGTTCCCGCGAGATTGGTTAGTTCGTCGGGATCCTGCTGAAGATCGAACAACTCGTATTCAGGCCTCGCGTAGTACCTCGACACAATTGCATTTGCTTCAGCGTTCGTCTTCGCCGCTTCCATCCACTCCTTGAAATAGTCTCCCGAGGTCGCGCGGAGCAGAAGATCGATGTAGGACGTGAACGCAAATTCTGGATGCGGATTCCATATCAACTTGTGTCGATGCGTGCGGACGCTGCGACTCAGGTAAACGTTCATCAAAAGATCACCGCTGTGCGTCGCGAAAATCCGCTCGCGATGTTGTTGTGAATTTCCCAGGAGAACCGGCAAGAAAGATCGCCCATCCAATTGTTCCGGTAGGTTTCCGCCGCCGATTTCGATCAGCGTCGGAAGGATATCAATCCAGCTCACCATCGCGTTGGTTCGCGTGCCTGCTTCGATTTTGCCTTTGTGTGAGACGATTAGAGGCACACGAATGCCTTCATCGTAAAGGCACCATTTCCCAAACGGAAATTGAGCACCGTGGTCACTAGAGAAGACAAACACTCTGTCGGCGGATAGATGGCGGTCGCATAGCGAACGTAGTTCCCCCAAGTACGCGTCGAGATTTTTGACTTCTTGCAGATAACGCGAACGTTGGACACGCGTGCGTGGCGTGTCCAGCAATTGTGGCGGTATTGTCATCGACTCCGGATCGACAGTCGATTCGCTGGGCCAAGGCACATGCGGATCCGATACCCCGACAAAAAGAGCTAGCGGGCGTTCGTCGGTTCGTTTCTCGAGAAAGCTTCTAACGGTTATCTGCAGGTCCGGAATGTTCTGTTTCAGGTCATAGACATCAAAGTGGTAATCGGGGGCACTACGCAAATGAGCAACTTTGCCAAACGCGGCGGTTTGGTAACCGAGGTCATGCAACACTTTGGGAAGCCGCATGACATCGTCACGCGGGTAGCTATGATTTTCTTCGGCTCCGTTTCGAGCTGGCATCAGTCCGGTCAATAACGCCGCTCGACTGACCGCACAGGACGGGCTAGCGACAAAGGCCTGATCGAAGGTCATGCCTTCCGCGGCCAATTGATCGATCGCTGGTGTCTTTATGTTTGTGCCACCATAAAGCGGTAAATCTCTCGCCGAGAGATCGTCCGCCAGATAGATGACAATGTCAGGCAATCGCTGTTCGGCGGAGTACGCTGGCCTTGTGCAGATTGCAGACAAGACACCGACGATTGCTAAAAGGCTCAGGAAGAGTCGGTTTGTGATTCCGATCATGTGTTCGTTCAAATGTGGGGTAGAGGCTTGATGGAAAACGAACCGGTCGCTCGCACATGGGAAGCCGCACTTCTATTTCCCGTGTTCAATGAAAGAAATTGCGACGAATCGCGTGAGAATGCGAGCATTTGGAGTGTTTGGACCTGAGTCCAGGTCGGGATAGCGTCATTTCGTGAATCAAAAGCGGCGGACGGGGAGTAGAGTTGCTGCGTTGAACGGTGAGCCTACAGTTGCATTTTTCAAGATGTTTGCGAGTTGGTTGCTTCCTTCCCGCACAAGTGTGCCACTCCTTGTCGAGCGACTCCACCGCGTTGTGATCGTGTGTTTACCTCGGCTGAATACCGCTCATCAAGACTTCGCATTGCTGGACGAAATTGGCTGATCGCTCCGCGGAGTCGGACCGATTACCCCGCAAATCCTTCTCGCAGATGGGGTGTTAATCGTTTGCGACTGGTTTGCAGAAAAGGATCATGTTCAGATGGGAGGTGCGTCCCTTTCCTTGGTCCGCGTTTCCGGGAATTCGAAGTTCTTCATTCTTCGCAAGACGCGTCCGGTAGATCTGCAGTCGTCCTCGATTGAGATGAACTTGGTCACCGGTTTTATCGAAATCCTTCAGCCAGTTCGGTTGTGGGACTTTCACGTCATGTGCCACGAACAGATCGATATCTCGCCCGGCGGTTGCGACGATGTAGTCAGCGGCCCAATAGGCACTGTCGTTTTTGGCGGTACGAATGACGCGACTGTCTTTCAAGAATTCGGGCACTTCCTTGATGTAGATTCTTGCTTCGTCGGAATACGGTAGCATCTCGTGTTGGTACGGCGTCTCTGTTCCGCCCACACCATTGCCCGTGTAGGCGAACATTGAAAAGAGTCGATCGTCTGCGGCGTTTTCAGCGAGCGTAACTCGAGGGGCGTTTATCAACACGGTGAGCTCTGCAAGTTTGGCCGCGTCAATTTCAGGACGCTGTGGCAGTGAGGTGTCGAAAACAGGCGGCAGCGAATTCATAATGCCGCGGTGGATTTCGACAGGCTTTGATTGAAGTCGCAGAGTAGCTGATGCGAGACCCTTTCGGTGCGCCGTGATGACAACTTCACCCGGTTGGGGTTTGGAGCGGATGCTGACGCGATTGATTCCGCACTCGGTATCGAGGTAGAAGTGGTTGGTGCTGTCTTCCTTGCCACTGTTGTAACCACCACGCCAAACACTGGGGCCAGATACATCAAAGTCAACGCGGGCTTGGTCGGTTGGGCAACGACAGCCTTGCGCGTCGACGACTTCGAAATCGATCAACGCGATGTCAGATCCGTCCGCCCGCCATCCGCCGGGTGCCGTCGTTGGCGTTAGTCGAATGGCTACAGGCTTTCCTGCTGTTTGCTTTACTTGCCTTGCGATCTCAATTTCATCTCGGTACGCGACGACTTTGATCGCCCCGGGGTCGAAAACGACGTCTGGCCAAGTGAAAAGCGTCCCAAAACTGCGTTGTCCCTCACCGAGGCATTTTCCGTTGACAAACAACTCCGCTCTGTCTGCCTTCGAGACCGCGTATATCGGTTTCACGGTCCCCTGCGGATAGTTCCAATGTCCGATCAAGTGAACGCGGTCATCATTGTCCCACGTTGCCTGCAGTGCCCAGTACGCTTCTTTGGGGAGTCGCACTGCGTCGACTTCACCGGTCGCCCGGGCGCAATCGGTTCGTTGCCGCGTTCCGTGTGTCCCGTCCGAGAAGATCCAGTTCGCACCTCCCGAGTGATCAGGCTTGCTTCCAAACAAAGTCCACCACTCTTCGATCGCGTTGGTTGCAAAACCTTCCGATGTGAGGTTGTAGGTATTCAATTCAGCGAGCTTGCCGAGGCTGCCAAAATCCGGTGGAGAGTATTTGTCCCAAACACGGCGAGGTGTCTCGGTCCGGTCATACTCGGTTTCCACGACGGGCAATGATGGGAACGCACGTGTTCGTCCCACCGTTCCCAATTCCAAGTCAATGCTTTCAACGATCTCGGGCGTCGACATACGGAAGCCAAAATAGCGTTGTCCGCGAGGATCCCATTTTTGCGTGATCGCTTTCATCTCGGCGGCATGGCTTGGGCTAACGCTATAGTTGCCGCCTTCCCAGACACAGATCGCGGGATGATTGCGATAGTAGATGATCATGTCGCGGAACGCCGCGGTGCGAATCTGCCAGGCTTCGCCGTGACAATCTTTCTCGCCGTCGACACCCGGCATGATGGTCACAAAGCCATATTTGTCGCTGCTTTCAACCCCGACGGCCGGCCCCGCGCAGTGCCCCCAGCGGATCAGATTGCCACCGGCCTCTTCCATTAACTTCAGAGTGTAGTCGTGCATCCAGTTCGGAATGCCGGCTCCCAATCCGGCCCACCCCGCAATCGGCTTCTGGCCCCATCCATGCAGCTTGAGAGGATGGCCGTTGATCCAAAAGCCCGTGTCCCTGTCAAAACGAAAGTTGCGAATACCGAACGGGCTGGTGCTTGTGTCACGTTGGGTTCCATCAACACTCACCGCGACTTCCACCGTGTAGACATACGGGTAGTCGGGTTCCCACAAGTGCGGGTCGGTGACGTTCAGCGATGATTCGACCTTGGTTCTCTCGCCCGCTGCGATTTTGGTCATTTTCTCAGTGCAAGCAACAATTTCACCATCGTGTCCACGCAGCGAAAACGTCACAGTCGCATCGGTGTCCATCTGCTGTGAGTTTTCCACTTCTGCGGTGAGGCCAACAACCGCTCGATCTTTGCTGAGCGATTCGGTCCAAGCGTAAACGCCCTCAGTCCCCAATTTTCCATACAGTGGCAATGTCACGTGGACTGGATCGAGTACGTGAAGATAGACGTTGCGATAGATGCCGCCGTGAGGCGGATGCCAATTCTGATGATGCCACGGCGTGGTACCGGAGTAGAGTTCCGGTTCGACTGCGTTGTTTGCTTTGACCGCTAAAACGTTTGTGCCGGTCTTATTGAGGTGTGGAGTCAGGTCGAACCCGAAGGGGATGAAGCCGGTCTTGTCGGTCCCGAGGTGATGCCCGTTGAGATAGACATCGGCGATTTGCCGAACGGCCTCGAATTCAAGGACGACTTGCTTGTTCGTTGCGTCGGCGGGCAGCGAAAACTCTTTGCGATACCAAGCCGTTCCCTGCCACAGGTCGGTTTCACCTTGGTGTCCGCCGGTTCCGAAATCGTCGAACGTGTCGATGTCATTCCAAGTGTGAGGACAGCTAACGGTCGTCCATTGGCTGTCGTCAAACGTTGGCGATTTCGCCCCCTCGGCATCATCGCAAAGGAAACGCCAGTCGGCGTTGAGGCTCACCTTCCGCGGCATGGAGTTGATGTTTTTGGTCGTGTCCGCAAAACAAACTGGATCAGAAACCAATACTGCGATGACGATTAGCAAAAGCGTCAAGCAACCGACTGGTCGTCCGGGCGCGCAAATTGGCGACGGATCCCGAATAGCAGAGAAGACGCTGCGGAGTAGATAGTGGTCAAATAGTAACGCGGACATATGACTCTCAAAGAAATGTAGCAAGGGTCAGCGATCAATCGCCCTATACTCTCGAGTAGGCGTTGTTCTCGGATTTGTAACTCGCGAGGAAAGCGAATTCCTCTATGCGCTACAGAAGTTTTTGCTCGGTGGTATCGTTCCCTATATTCGCTAAAGATGTTTTGCTCGTTCTTTAGTCGGCCCAGACAAACCCAGCTTGCAAACGAATGCAAGATGGCCATGGACACCCCTGGCGACGACTCTCGCGGCAATCGACTTGGCCAGCTCTGTTACATCAATTTGCCGCGTCAAGCGCCACTGCATCACGGTGAACGAGATGCAAGTTAAGCCGTGATACGCGAAACAGAGGCGTTTGCACTTCAGTTCGGCCACACGCCATAATCGCACTTTTGGGTATCCCCGTGCTGAAAACACAGCACGGGAAAAACGCGGGTTAGACAGCTAAACTTGCCAGTGAATTCACAGCAGTGCGTAGGAAATTGCACTGCCGGCTAGCATTCACTGCATCGAGCAACCTGGCGACGCACAAAATCAGCGGTCCTCGCAATTCAGAAACAGTTGCGGATTACTCAACCTCTGCATCAACTTCGTCGAAGTCGCTGGCTCCCACCAAGGGGACTTCGTTCTCCTCGACATATTTTTCCAACTCACTTTTGTCGATTGGAATGGAAGTGGAATTGGAGTCACTGCAGCCCGTCGTGGCCAAGAGCACGAAGAGGATGCCGGTGGTAAAAAAAGATAGTTTCATTTCAAGGGTCCATAGCGTAGGTCAAATGAGTTGAAAAAGAAGGCCACCCGACTGACAGGTGGCCAACCAAAAGTCAGCGGCATGAAACCACTGACGGATCGACATTTAGAAAGTGATCACAAACAGGTTCACGACTAGAACTCGTCCTGGATGACTTCCCTTGATGCTCGGGTGCCGAGGGCTCCCCAAAGTCCGAATGGGCTCTCCGAGCCTGGGGGTAAAGCGAAACCTCGCCATCCAACGTGCACGCTGTCTTGGTTACCGGCCTCGATCGAGTCGGTGATGAACTTAACCGCACCGTCACCCATCATGATATGAACGCCGCCTTGGTGGCGACTGCTTGGCGGCGCGACTGCATCGCTGAGGGCAAATCGATCCAAACAGAGCGAGCCGTTTGGTGGAGCAGTGGTGTTCATGCCACAGAAGACATTACGACCGAACGCCCACTTAAAGCCTCGCATTACTTCTGGAAGCGGACCGATGCTCGCGTTGAAGTCGGTCTCAACCAGCCCGCTACCCCAGAACTGAGGGCGAGTGGGATCGATGTAGCTATCACAATACTTGTTCGTTCCCGTATTACCCATCGTTCCCGAAGCCTTTTTAGCAGGATGGGTGCGCTTGTCTCGGTCGCCTAGATCGGTGGCAATCTCACCAGCCATGATGGTATTGGAAAGCCCATCGAGAATATCACGGAATTTCATTCTTTGCCGATAGACAAAGGCGCCTCGGCATGATTCACGTGCTCGGACCGCACCATTGCCGCCACAGCAATTATTACCTCGGTCATCAATTCCACCGCTGCCACTTTGGATCGCGGAATCACCCATGCACGCCGCGTAATTCGTACGGGCAAAGGCGGGCAAGCCGACACCTGGATCGCTGGGGCAACGGAAACCTGGAACTTCAGTTACCCACGGGTCGTACGGGAACTTGCTATGATCCTGAAGGCGGCGTCGGGGCGTTGGGCCCATCGGCTGAAAAATACCAGCGGGAATCTGCCGGGGGTTAGATATCTGCTCCCACAACGCTTGTTGTTCGATAAAAGGAGTGAGTCCGACAAGCCAGCTAAGCTCCAAAGCGTTGGTCGCGGCAGGCACGTCTGCTGCAACCTGAGCGAGGCCGGACGCCGATGGGCTGGCCCCTACTTCTTTCGTAGTGCCTCCACCTTGCATGGGAAGCTGGTTGTACGCAGAGTGATAGTTGTGTACTGCCAAACCGAGTTGTTTGAAGTTGTTGCTGCAGCTCATACGGCGTGCTGCTTCGCGGGCTGCTTGGACGGCCGGCAAAAGGAGGCCGACCAAGACGCCGATGATGGCGATCACCACCAAAAGCTCAACGAGGGTGAAGCCGGGACGAAGACGTTTCATTTTGATGTCCTGAAAAGAGAAGGGGAAAAAAACATGCGGAATTGATGGGAGGTGAAACCTCGTTGCCGCCTGTCGGTGTATAAACCGGCTCTGACGGCGACTTTTTGCGCATAAATTTCAGGAATCTATATCGCGATCGTCCAAGCTGCGTTTTTATTTATAGGAAATATTGAAAAGTGGCGCCAAAAAGAATTGGCGAATTGGGTTGAACATATCAGCAGTTCGACAGCCCGCTGATCGCGGCTTACGATCGTCGGCCGTTCCCCATCGAGAAGCTCGACGAATGGAAAAAGCTATCAATCAGGATCCTTCCCAAGACGAATTTGTTCGACTGTTGGCGAGTCACTCCAGCCGACTGATGTCGTTCATCCGAATCATCACGATGAATCGGCAGGACGATGCGGAGGAAGTGTTTCAGAGAACATGCGTCATCCTGTGGCAGAAGTATTCGCAATTCGATGGCGAGAACTTTCTGGCATGGGCGTGCCGGATAGCGAGATTTGAAATGCTGAAGCACCGAGATTCGCAGCGGCGTGTTAAGGTTTTTGGTGATGAGACCATTGAGTACCTGTCAGCGGATGCTTACCTCGTCGCACGCGAAGTAGGAGACCGCCGGACTGCGTTGGGCACTTGTCTGAAAAAGTTAGATGATGCCGACAAAGAATTGATCAAACACAGATACTACGACGGACTCAGCGTGAAAGAGATCGCTGAGCAATTGGGGCGATCTAGTTACGCCATCTACCGCGAACTCAGTCGCATTCACGGATTGCTGTCGAGATGTATCGAACGAACGTTAGCAGAGGAAATCTAGTGGCACCCGACAACGATGACTTATCGATGCTGCGGAACCTGATCTTGAAATCACAGGATGAGGAACTGAGCGAATCGGAAATCGAGCAAGCGAATCGAATCGCGCGATCCCAAGCAGGATCGAAAGAAGCGGTCGCGGTGATCGATCAATTGTGCGCGTTCAGCGAATTCAGTTCGCTCGACTCGCCCGTGTTGGCGAAGGAAGTGTTCGATGTGCTACGCGACCAACCGGATCCTCAAGTTCGTGATGCTGGGGTGTCAGTTTCGACGAGGCCCCAGAAAGCGGAACCGGTCAAGCCGAGCACGCTCAGTTCGACGAGATCATCCAACAATCACCTTTGGATTCTATCGCTCGTCGCGAGTAATATTCTAGTCGCTTCGCTTGCATGGTCGTTGGCCGGCAGTCTATCAAAAGACACGCCCGTTGCGAAAACGACAGAACATACTGTTTCTCCACAGTTGGTTTCCATGACGGCATGTGTGTGGCGTTCTTCCGATGATTCCGTTCCCGCGATTGGTCGACCGATTCCAACGGGTGAGGTTTTGAGCCTTGTTGAGGGAATCGCGGAAATGCGCGTCGGTGACGATGGCACACGCGGCGCGGTCGTTCGCATCGAGGGGCCCGCTAGTGTTCAAATTCGCGATAACGGCGAGTTGGGACTTCTGCATGGTTCGTTGACTCTCGATTCGCTGGGGTCGGATAGCGATAGCCTCGTGGTTGACACGGTCATCGGTCGCGTGCTCGTTGCGGGACAAAGTTCCATCGGATTGGTCTCCGACGATTTAGTCAATGAAGTGCATGTGTTTACTGGGTCTGCGTTACTGAATCCGCGTGACGTCACGTTCGAGACTGAGCAGATCCGTTTGGTTGAATCCGAAGCCGTTCGTGTCTACTCCACGACCGACACTGGATCGCAGCTTGTCCGTTTTTCAGCGTCTAAAGCGAACTTCGTCTCCGCTCGCTCGGCAGGTTTTGATCCGTTGGAAATTGGCGAGGAATATGTCGAAGCGGTGAAGCTATCGGATCCGGGGGTGTACTGGCGGTTCGAGCAGCTCCATGGGGAAAGTCCGTTCTATATCGACAACGAGGGAAGCCTTCCTGGCATGAACGCCGTTGTTGTCGGCAATCCAACGTGGCGGCAATACGGAAAAAACCGTGTCGCCGAAGTCGGAACTGCCAGAGCGTCGGCGTTTCACGCATTGGAAACCTGGCCGGAAGAACCATTGGATGAGTATAGCGTTGAGTTGTGGGTAAAGCCGCAACTCTATCATCACGGCGAAGTCCTTTGCCTGCATCAAAAAGAGGAACTCGAAGACGGACGGCATCAGCATACGATGATGCTGGAGGTGACCGCCAAACATTACTTCACGCATCGCTTGAGCGAGTCTGCTCCCAACCGATTTCGTTTCGTTCATCGTGAACTCGGCGCGACACAGCCGATCAGTGACACGAGTCTCTTCGCGGAAGAAACCTACGAGCCACGAGTTTGGCAGCACGTGGTTGCCCAAAAGAAGGGCAATCGCCAAATACTATGGGTCGATGGGCAAATCGCAGCAGAACGTATCAATGCAGTTCCCTTGAGCGAACATGTTCAGATCCTGGTTGGACGTGTTTATCCGAATTCGGAATACCGGCGGTTCGCGGGGCAGATAGACGAGATTGCAATCTACGATCGGGCTCTATCACCGGAAGAAATCCGAAAGCACATCAGAGCCGCTGGACGCAAGATCGCCCCGAAGCAGGCTAAGTAGTTCCGTCGGTGGCGGCCGTCGACGAACCACGCGTGTGCGGCAATTCAACAACGCGTGCTGCGATCGATCGCGTTCGTGATGGTGAGTGGTTGCACAACTCGGCATCTCTCTCGGTCAGACTCCGCGATCGAAACATCGGTCGTGGATAGTGAAATGGCGTGTGCCCTATCGGATCAGCTCAATATTCGCTGAAAAACCGAATGTCGGGCAGTCCTCTACGTTCGTGCAGTTCGAACAACTATACTTTCGTGATTGTTGTGCGAAGCGTCTGCACTCAGAATTGAAAGTGTTTCAATTTTTGAGTGACCGCTGCGATGGGACTTAGAGGACCAGCCGAGTGAACAGATTGGCCAAGCGAAAGAAGAAACTCATATTCGCGGGGCTGGCGGCGTTGATCGGTTTAATGGGCGGGATGTTACTGCTCGAAATTGGCTTGCGAGTTTACGTCGCCAGCAGAGGTTGGACGCCCAATTGTTACGTGACAGGAGTTGCGTTTTTCGTCCCGCATGAACAGGCCGGGCACACGATGCGTCCGGGGCTGCGGATGAAGTCGTCTGCCTATGACGTCACGATTAACTCATTGGGGCTTCGTGGCGAAGAAGTCGACGTTCAGAAGCCAGACAACGGTATCCGCGTCATGGTGATTGGTGGCTCGAGTGTTTTTGGCTATCTCGTGCCGGATGGACAGGACTCCTGTTGTGTTCTCGAAGAGATAATGTCAAAAGACGAGCGGTACGGCGATTCGAAAGTTCAAGTGCTGAACGCAGGTGTTCCCGGTTACAACATGACGCAGTGCCGTCTGCGTTATGAGTCGGATCTGTCTAAGTTGAATCCTGATGTCGTGCTAATGTACTTGGGGTGGAACGACATGAAGTTTCTGCTGCAAGACCCGGACTCGGTAGATAGAACACCACCGGCTCCGTCATGGTGGACTCGCACGATGGCGACGAGCGTTTTGTACGGCGTGCTTCGATATCGCGTTTTTCCACCGGACTCGCCCGTGTTTGTTCCGCCCGTATCATCGTCGTCGACTGATGCGGATTTGCGGACAGAATGTGAGGCACAATTTAGAAACGACCTTCAGAGCCTCGTCGAGGCGGTTAGAAACTCGGGTGCGGTACCTGTGTTGAGTACTCAGTTGATGGCGGCGGGGGCTAGCGATCCTCAGTTGAAACGGTATTTGGGCGATGGGCCTGAACAGATTGAAGCCAATGAACGGCTCGGTCTTTGGATCACGCAGGTGATCCGTGAAGAGGCGGAGCGATCGCATGTCCCATTGATCGACGTTGCTGATAAGATTGAGTGCAACAACACGCATTTGGGAGACGCGATTCATCTGACGCAATTCGGGCATCGAGAGGTCGCGATCTTTTGGGCGGAAGGCCTCTCAGACGCACTTATTAAGATGGAAGATGGTACGCCCGAGCAATCCGGGGAGAAAACGGAGTTGCGACGTGAGAAGGGATCCGAATGACGTTAATTCTTGGTGTTTCTGCCTATTACCATGATTCAGCTATCGCGCTGATCCAAGACGGCAAGCCGATTGCGGCGGCTAGTGAAGAACGTTTCTCGAGAAAGAAGCAAGATGCGTCATTCCCGAGTTTAGCGTTACAGGCCTGTTTGGACGATTCCGGTGTCTGTTTGAGCGACATCGATTACGTCGGGTTCTATGAAAAACCTCTGTTGAAATTCGAGCGGTTGCTCGAAACCTATCTTGCCTATGCACCTCGCGGCTATCGATCGTTCGCCCGTGCGATGCCGAGCTGGTTGCAAACGAAGCTTCACTTGCCGCGAGAGATCCGAAAGGAGTTAGGTGACAGCTACAAACGGCGGATCGTTTTCTGCGAACACCATGAGTCGCACGCGGCAAGCGCTTTTTATCCGAGTCCGTACCGTGAATCAGCGATCTTAACCATTGACGGTGTTGGCGAATGGGCAACGACGAGTTGGGGGATCGGAAACGAACATCGAATCGATCTGAAGCAGGAGATTCGCTTTCCACACTCGCTCGGTTTGCTCTATTCCGCGTTCACGTACTTTTGTGGATTTCGGGTGAACTCAGGCGAATACAAACTAATGGGACTGGCGCCCTATGGTGAGCCGAGGTTCGCCTCTGTTATTCATGAGCATCTGATAACTCTATTTGATGATGGCAGCTATCGTTTGAACATGGACTTCTTCGAGTTCTGTCATCGGCTACGGATGACAGGCAAACGGCTCGAAAAGTTGTTAGGTGTTCAGCGTCGATTGCCTGACACGCCGGTACGTGAAGTTGACATGGACATTGCTGCGAGCATCCAAGCCGTGACAGAGGATGTCGTCTTAAGAATGGCAAATCATGTCCACCGGCAAACGGGTTTAGATTCATTGTGCATGGCAGGCGGCGTAGCGCTCAATTGCGTATCCAATGGCCGTCTATTGCGAGAGGGGCCCTTCAAGAAAATATGGGTGCAACCCGCCGCGGGAGACGCCGGTGGTGCGCTCGGGATCGCGTGGTCGATTTGGCATCAGATGCTGGGGAATCCGAGGACAATGAATCCCCACGATTGTCAAGAAGGTTCGTTTCTCGGTCCGGCACTCGATCCCGAAGTCGAGGTTGCAGCCCTCCTGGGCCAGGGAGCGGTAGCGAAGCAATACGATCACGAAGAGGACCTCTGTGGATGCGTCGCCAGCTTGATCGCGAGCGGCCGTGTCGTTGGATGGGCACAGGGCAGAATGGAATTTGGCCCCCGCTCGCTGGGCAATCGCAGTATCCTGGGAGACCCTCGCAATCCTGAAATGCAAAGCACGATGAATCTGAAAATCAAATATCGTGAATCATTTCGTCCGTTTGCACCGTCTGTTCTACGCGAACACGCTCGCGAGTATTTCCAGATGGCGGAGGATTCAGACCAGCCTTACATGTTGTTCACGTCATACGTGAACGAGGAAAACCGCGTTGAGCAGGATCCTGCCGCAACCGGAATTGATCGTGTTCGAGCGGTTCGAAGCGACTTGCCCGCAATCACACACTTAGACTATTCCGCTCGAGTGCAAACGGTCGATCCCGTTCGGCATCCTCGATACCACGCACTCATCAGCGAATTCAATCGGCAAACCGGTTGCCCGGTCCTGATCAACACGAGTTTCAACGTTCGAGGCGAACCAATTGTTCAGAGTGCGGCGGACGCCTACCGCTGTTTTATGGCGACCGAGATGGAAGTTCTCGTGGTGGGTGATTACGTTTTCCTCAAGGAAGAACAACCCGAATCGATGCGGCAATCGAGCGAACACTATCTGTCTGAATTGGAGCCGGATTGATGCCACTGATTGATTTGCATGCCGCTCCCAACAAATCGATGCGACGTTGGTTCGGATTGTCGCTCGGTATTGTATTGGCAATTCTAGCGATCATGGCTGCTCCGGCTGGCATGTTCCGACAGGCGATTTTTGTCGGCGCCGTTTCAGTCGTCGGTGTTTACTATCTGAGTCCACGGACTCAGTTGCCAATCATTCGCGGCTGGCAGTGGATCACTTTTCCGATTGCCTGGTTGGTGGGACACTTCCTTTTTGGGATGGTCTTTTTCGGCATTATCACTCCCTTGGGATTTTTGCTCCGATTGTTTGGCCATGATCCGCTGAACCTGAGACGCGAGAATCATGTGAAATCCGCGTGGGAAGACAAAGCGTGCGTGAAGGACGTAGGCAATGAAGACCCAACCCGCTACTTCAAGCAGTTTTAAGGTTTCCAATGGCAGATGAAATTCAGCCCCGCGAATCCGAACAGAAATCCGAGTTCGAGCGAGAAGCCGCTCGCGATGAAACGGGGATTGTTCGTGAGTTCGTCCAGTTCTTGGTCGAGAACAAGAAATGGTGGCTCGCGCCGCTGATTGGTTCTCTCTTACTTCTTGGACTCATTAGTCTGTTAGCGGCGGGCGGTGCCGCTCCGTTCATCTACACACTGTTTTGAGCTATTTGTTCTTCCAGAATGGCCATCGTCGCCCGACGGTGGACCGCGACCTGTCGAACCTTGGCTTTCTATCACGAGCCCGGTTTGTGTTGAGTTGTTGTCCCCATACGACGCTGCTTTTAGGCAGACGGGTTAGGGCTCAGCTGTCGTGTGGATGTTTTCTCGAAGGGGCCAACAGCGATCGGTGATGGCAATTCTTGGTATCAAGAGACTGAGCGGCGTGCAGAGAGGCGTTGTTTAGCAATTCCGTTACCAATTAGGTGAGGAATGTCGCGGTGAAAGTGAAACGCGATGCGGTTGCTTTTCGGTGGCATAAAAAAACGGGACGATACCTGCTGCGGTTCCGCAGCGAATATCGTCCCGTAGTAGCGTAGTTTACGCTCTCGTCAGATCAGTCGAGACCTGTGACGATGACGTAGTACGCGCCGAGTTCTCCTTCGGGGATCTCGAAAATGGGCGCGAGTTGATAGGAGCCTTGTTTGAGCTCGGTCTCGAAGCTGACTTCTTCGGCACCGCTCGGAACGGGTTTGCGGTCGAGGTCTTCGTTATCGATTCGCAGGACCGCGTGCGTCGCGCCGATGGCGTTGCCGGGTGTTGCTCGAAATGGCACGGTGGCTCCGGGGACGTTCTCGCCCGGTGGCAGCGACGCGTTAATCGCGACCCCGGATTCGACTGGCCAACGGCGAAGTGAGACTTGGTATTTGCCATCGCGGACCACCTTGACTGCCCAATAGCCTTTGTGGGTCAGTTTGTCGGCGTCCGGGCTTTTTCGATCGGCTTCGCGAATCGATCCTTGGTGCCACGGCGGATAGATCTTTTGAATCCAATCGTGGGCAGTCAGGCTGACAACGGGGTGGTCTTTGTGTCCGAGGTAGATTTCGGTTGTTTGCGAAAATGATGGTTCGATGTCGGCCCACCATTTGTCGTAGAACTCACGCATCGTCTCGACGACTTCGGGATGTTCTTTTGCGATGTCGTTCTTTTGACCAGGGTCGACATCGATCGCGTAGAGTTGTTTTCGATTGACGAGGCGATACTTTTGTGACATGACCGCGGAGCTACGCCATTTAATCGGGTCTCTCACACGCTGAGAATCGCTGATGACGAAACGTTCGGGCCAATCGACGTCCTTGGTTGGGTCCAGCAGTGCGGCGATCGAGAGGCCGTCAAACTTCACACCTTCGGGTTTCTTGACGCCCGTCATCTCGAGCAGTGTGGGCACGATGTCGACGGCATGGGTCAACGTTTTAACGTCGTGTTGTTTGGTGATTCCACCGGCGGGCCAATGCAGGAAAAAGGGAACACGGTGACCTCCGTCATAGGGACTCCCTTTGCCGGCTTTCATGCCCGCGTTGTAGATCTTCGCGCCGCTGGCAGTTCCGTTGTCGGTTGTGAAAATGAAAATCGTATCGTCAGCAATTCCCAGGTCGGCGATGAGTTTGCGGGTTTTCCCAACGTTGTCATCGATGTTCGTAATCATGCCGTAGAACGCGGCGATGCTTTCGGATTGCCCCTCATACATGTCGATGTATTTCTGTGGGCAGTGAAGAGGTTTGTGGGGAGCGTTCGGAGAGATGTACGCAAAGAACGGTTTCTCTTCTTTGGCACATCGTGTGATGAACTCGTTGGCTTGCGCGAAGAAGACATCGGTGCAGAAGCCTTTCGCGGGGACGACCTTTCCGTTGTGGAAGTACGACCCGTCGAAGTAGGCGTTGTCCCATAAGTCAGGCGTTTGCCCGATGCCGCCACCGCCGTGACGGTAGACTTCGGTGAAGCCGCGATCCTCGGGACGATAGGGATAGTTGTCGCCGAGGTGCCATTTGCCGAACATGCCGGTCTGGTAGCCGGCGTCACTGAACATTTGCCCGATCGTGACTTCGTTCTCACGCAGCATCGATCGTCCCATAATCGTGTGCCAGACGCCGGTGCGGTTGGTCCAGTGACCTGTCAGCAGCGAACAACGTGTCGGTGAGCACGTCGGGGCAACGTGATAGTCGCTGAGTCCGGAGCTTTGCGAAGCAAGATGATTGATGTTTGGGGTTTTGATGATTGGATTGCCCGTGCAGGCCAAGTCTCCGTAGCCTTGGTCGTCGGTGATGACGAAAACCACGTTCGTGGCGGATGCAGGTAGCATGCCGGTTAGGCACAGCCCGAGGCTGAGCAGATAGAGTCGAAGTCGAAATACCATGAGAGTTCGTGAAGAAAAGGGGGGAGAATGAGCTAGATACCGATCGCAGACGCGTCAATGCTCTGTGTCGGTGTGAGCTATTCTAACCAGTTTCCGGCCGCGATGAGTGGTTGCTCAATAGACTGGCGAAACGCGGTGCGTCCGCTCTCTTTGGCGCGAACGTTGATGGGGCAGTCGGCAGATTGTGCTTGTAACTCGGTGCTTCGAGATGGAACGCACTGCCCGGTTGGTGAGACGGCGGAATCGTTGCCGGCAAGAGTCTCAGCGAGACTCGTTTTCAAGAGAAGAGTGGATTTGGGACACGCGTTCTCGAATTCCGCTCGCGTCGGGGATCAGTCTTCGCCTGCGGTTTCTTCGTAGATCGGCAGGTGGCGGTAATAGACTTCTAGATTGAGCAGGTTCATCGCTGAAACATAGAGCCGGCCGCCGTGGGGACTCCAACGATCGGGTACCGGATATTCGGGGTCCCAACTGCCGGCTTCGGGTCCGCGTTTGATCTGGCTGTCGATCAAAACCGGCGTCAGGTAACCGCTCCACTTCTTCCAGTAATCGCCGCCCATGTGGAACATGACTTGGGTCGCGTAGTACCAGTAATACGTGTCACGCATTGGTGCCCGACGGGTTCCGATCTTCGGTGGGCTCGCGAGGATATAGTCAGCTGCCGACTGCATGTCGGGATTCTCGCGACTCCAACCGGAATACATCCGCATCAGAATGCCGACGGATGTCATCGTCGGTGACGGACGACGCCCGTGGGCTTGTTGCGGCGTGTCCGGTGCATACGGGTTGTAAACGTAAAGGTCGCGTCGCGTTGGGCTGACCTTCGCCAAACTCAACCAGCGATCGATGCCTTTGTAGACATCCGGCGATACGTCGAGGTTCGACAACTCGCCACTCTTGACGGCCATCATCATCCAACCGGTAACGGACGTGTCGCTGCTGACTTGCGGCGTGTATCGCCAACCGCCACGACGACGATGCTGTGTCGCTTCGATATAGTTGATGCATTGCTGAGCCGGTTCACGCAGTTCGCTGTCCTGCGTCATGCCGTAGGCTTCGCATAACGCCAGCGATGCGATGCCGTGCGAATACAGGGCAACGTTCTGATCGCTGACCGCGTTCTCGAGACGGTAGAGATCGCCGTTGGATTTCTGGTTTTGAATCAGGAAGGCGAGTCCCTTGGCAACGACCGACGCGTATTGATGTTGTCGGTGCGTGTATCCGGCACCTTGGAAGGCCAGCAAGCACATTCCCGTTGCGGCGGTATCGCTTTGCAGAAGCACTTCTTCGCCGTGCCCTTGCAACGACCAACTGCCGTCTTCGTTCTGCAAGGATGCGAGGTACGCGAGTCCGAGTTCGATGGCTTCTTCAGTTGCAGGCCCGACCATTCCTGCTGGTGCGGGGGCGGCTCCGCCATTGGTACGTTGGACCCGTCGGCTGAATTTTTCGACTGCGGCAATTGCCATTCCCGCCGGGGTTACGGGGCCGCCGACTTCACGTCGTTCTCGCCGATCACGGGAAAGGTCCATCGAGGCCATTTCGACGGGATCCGTCGATGGGATCACACCGGCTTTCTCTGCAAACGCTTTCGCGAGTCCGGCTGGTCCTTCGGGTGCGGCCAAGTCGAACATCGGGTCGGCTGTTGTGGAAAGATCGGGGAGTCCGTCATCGTCAGCGCGAGCGGAACGTTCGATTTCCGTGTTCCGCATCGCACGTTCGGCGGCGTCGTCGGTTTTCTGCCCCGCGTCGCCGGATTCGGATTGGGCATCGGCGAGCATCTCCGCGATCGCGCCGGCGTCGGGTGCGTCCCCGGCAGCTTGGCCTTGGCCAGATCGTCCGCGTCGCCGGGTGGATCGGGGCCGACTGAATTCTTGCATTTCAACGGTCGGTTGAGGCAATCCCGCCATCGACGCTAGCTCGCTACGTTGGGGCAGATTACCGGCGGATTCATCAATCTGCGACGTGACGGCCGGTGCGGACGAATCCGATGCGGCGGCTGACAGCTGTGCTCCCACCGCTTCGCTGCGGCGTTCGATCGGGGTGTCGATCGGCGCGATCATCCGTTCGGCGGTCACGTCCAGTTTCGCGATCGCGACCGAAGGCGGGGCGGGCGCGGAACCGGCGGGGGCCGCGCGATCGGGACGCCTACGTTGACTGCGTTGACGAGACAGACCGGACGTGCCAACTTGCGGCATCGCGTCGGCGAGTTTTCGGATCGCGGGTGTGGGGGACGGCAACGGTTCGACGCGTGGCAGATCCGGGGCCGCAGCGGCGATCGATACCGTGGGGCTCGGACGACGGCGTTCGGCACGACTCGGCGTGGTCGGCTTCTCCGCACGAGCGACTTGAGCCGATGGCATGGGGGTGGTTTCCACGGTCGGTGCCTGCGGCGACGCTTGAGCGGGCATCGCAGGTGTATCGCGTTGCATGCGGCGACGTGCCAACTTCGACGGTGCGTCCGCGGGCTTCGGAATCGAGGCTTCTGGTTCGGGCCGTTCCATCAGGAATTTGCGAGGCGCCGGTTTCGGCTTTTCACGCGGCCTAGGTATCTCTAGCTGCGGTGCCGAACGTGCGACCGGTGGCAACTTTCGCTCCTCACGTGGGACGACGCGCGAGGTCGTTTCGGCATCAACGGGTTGGGACCAGTCAGGCGTGACCGCTTCGGTTTCCTCTGGTTTTTGAAAAAGATATTCCGGCACCGTTTTGCGAATCGGAGAACGCTCGGGCTTCGCGCCCGCGAACGCCTCGGGAAAGTAATGCGGGAAAATCACCAACTGCACGGCCAGAATCAGCAGCAAGAGATGGACGATCGTACTGAATAAGAAACCGACCTGGATCGATTTCTGAACGAACTGCGATGCGATGAAATGCAATACAAACGAAATGGCGATGGTGATCAGAGGCACCGCGATCAGGTAAGTCATCCGGTTATGCAGAATCCGCGTGTCTTCGAACGACAGATAATTCCACACCATGTACAGCACGAGACCGCCGAGAGCCGCCATGCCGACATCGAGCGGCCACATCCGTTCGACACCTTCCTCGTCAACCTCATCGATCGGGAACAGCGGGTTGGCGGGTGGCGAATGGGCAGCGGGTGACTGCGCAAACGGAATCCTGCCGGTCGACGCCATGCCTCCCGGAGGTGGTGGTCCCGGTGGCAATTGCGACGATGCCTTCGTCGGCTTTCTCGGTCGTTTCGGATCGATGGAAGACACGGTGATGTTTAACCTGCGGGACCGTCTTTGGTCGTAACCGAATAGTCGCTCACGCCCGTTCGGTTGCAGACGTCCATGACGTTCACAACGGGTTGAAAACTCGTCGACTGATCCGCACGGATCACGACGGTTTGATTGGTCGGATTATTCGCCACCGCTTTCTTGAGTAGCTCTTCGAGTTCCTCGAGTGGAGTGACTTTGCCACGCAAGTAAACTTTGCCTGCCTCATCGATATCGACGACCACCTCGCGTGGTTTGCTGGTCATCGGCACGGCGCTGGTCGCCGAGGGCAGCACAATGTCGAGGCGGCGTTCTTCGTCTTCAAACTCACTCGTGACGAGAAAGAAGATCAGCAACAGGAAGACGACGTCGATCAGCGGCGTCAGGCTGAGCGTCCCGGCGACATTCGATTTCTTGAGTTCGATAGCCATGCGTGGTGGGCTTCAATGGTACGGTGAGATTCGCGGACAGGACGAGTGACACGGAACGACGGACGGCAACGATCGGAAAAAAACTATGACGTTCAGTCATCAACGTCTTTGTGAAATGATCAATTTAGGAAGGCGACGCGACGGGAGGTGGCGTGGCGGAAACCCCGTTGGCGTGCTGTGTCTCCTTGGGCGGTGCACTCGGGCTCAGCGGCGGAGGTGAGGCTTCGATGGGGCGTAGTTGGCCTTCATTGTCCAGTTTCGAACGGCCGGCAAAGCGTGCCAAACCGGGAGCGATGCCGAACGCGAGCTCTTCGATCCGGTGAAACAGTTTGGTGATCCGATTTTCAAGATACTGAGCCAAGATGGCTGCGGGAATCGCCACGACGAGTCCAGCGAGCGTTGTCACCAATGCGGTGTAAATCCCTTCGGACAACTGCTCGCTGCGGCTGCGATCGGCCGTCAACGTGCTCGACTCGTGAAACGCCACGATCATTCCCCAAACGGTACCGAGCAGTCCCATCAACGGTGTCGCTGCGGCGGCGAGCGTGAGCCATCGAACGGGCGCGGCATAGCGATCGGCTTCACGCTGAATCGTTTCGGTCCCGGTTCGTTCGATCTCACCGAGCGGTTGACCGGTTCGCATCAACATCGACATCACCACGCGTGCTGCCGGTGAACGGTGTTCGTGACAAACTTCCCATGCCGTTGACGGCGGGAAATGATCTTGTGATGCGGCGAGATCGGACAACTCTTCCATCAACGCGTGAGGCATGACCTTGCTCGTTCGCAGCGACAACGTTCGCTCAACGGCGAGCGTGACCACGAGCATGCTCATCAAACCGATCGGGGCCATGAACCATCCGCCGCGCCGAAACAGCGACAACAAATCGATCCCCGAAGGCGCGTCGCTGCCATCACCGATCGCCGTGACGGGCGCCTCGTTCATCACGTCTTCGATGTCCGCGGCGTCGATGATCTCAACGTTTTGACCGTCTTCGCTGTCTTGTGCATGCGCGGTTGAGATGGGCGATGGCACTGAAGGAAAGGTCCACGTGCACACCATCCATCCGACGAGAGCCAGCGAAAGCAATTGCACCCAACGCCGTGCTATCCCCAAACGCTCCGATCGTGATCGCGTCGAGTGAGACCGCGAGCGGTTTGACGAATTGTCTGCGGGCGGGAAAAAACGCATACCAGAACTTTCAGTTTCTACGCGGACGGTTTGACGAAATAATCTTACCAACGCACCCGTCGAATTGTCGAACGGGCACTTCCCGAGTGGGCCTTCAAGGGCGGAGAGATGTTCACAAGAGAATAAAAACCAGGGGGGACAGCACCCCGCCGATCAACCCTTCAACGCCGCGAGCCGCTCGCGCGACTGCGTCGCCAACTCGTGACGGGGATGTTTGTCCACTACATATTGGTAAAACCTCACAGCATAACCGCGAGCTTTCTGCTTTGAAGACTCTGTTTTTGCGACATCGAACAAAGATTCCGCACAACGGCCAGCCTCAAAACCGCTTTTCGCCTGCCAATTTTTGATCCCATCGGGGGCTTGGTCCGCCCCAAACCCGTACATCACGCGTTGAAATTCCGGAATCGCGTCAGAGTATGACTTATTGGCGAAGTGAATCTCGCCCATCATGAACCGTGCCCTCGCGGCGAGTTCGTTTCGATAGTTGTCCGCGACTTGGCCGTAGAGTTTCAACGCCTGGTCCTCGTTGCCCGCTTGCTGGTGAGCAAACCCGGTCTCGTAGAACACTTGGGGGAGATAGGTCGTTGCGGGGAACCGTCGACGCAGTTCATCGTACCATTCGATTGCGGCATCCCAATCTTTCAATTGCGCCGCACTCTGGCCGCCGTGCAGCAGCGTCAACTCACGTACTTGACGTTCCGCTTCATCGCGGAGCGTTTGAGCTGAATCATCGTCGGTCTCGATTTTGTCGCGTGCCATCGAGTACGCCCGCAGCGCGGTGTCGAACTTATTCTGTTTGAAACGCGACTCGCCCACCATCATCATCGCGTCGAGGATGAGCGGACCGTTGGCGGCTTCGCGGAACTGACGAATGAAGGCGGCTTCCGCGGCGGCAAAGTTGCCTGACTTGAAGTAGGACCAGCCGAGCCGGTAGAGCGACTTTTCGAGCAGTTCGTTCTGTTCGGACGAATCGTCGTTCTGTGGTTTTGCCGCAATTTCAAACGACTCCGCCGCCGACTTCCACTGCTCGTCGTTGTATTGTTTTTGGCCGACGAAGTACGCGGCTTCGCTCACCATCGGGTTGTCGGGATAGCTCGTGATCAGCGTTTGGAATTGCTCGATCGCTTTGTCTTCATCACCGGCTTCCTTCAACGACCAACCGAGTTCGTAGATGACTTTGTCCATTCCCGGATAATCGGGAACATCGCGAACCAGCTCACCCAATCGCTCGGCGGCTTGTTCCGGTCGGTTTTGGTTTTGCCGGACGAGTGCGAGTTCATACAGACCGTGCCCACGCAGAATGCCACTGGGGTTGGTTTCGAGAAACCGATTCAAATCGATGGCCGCGTTGTCGTAATCGTTGACGTTGCGGAACGAGATGCCACGCGCCAACAACGCATCGTCGCGGATCGCGTGATCGGGGAATTTTTCGATCGTTTCACCGAGCGAACGGATCGCCCCCGCGTGATCACCGAGTGACATTTGTGCCCATCCCTTGCCGTAGAGGGCGAACGGTAACAGCGCCGGATCGCGGCCCGATTCAATCACGGGCGTGAACTCTTTGATCGCTTCGGCGAATTGACCATCATCGCTCGCGAGCTGGCCGAGTTTGAATCTTGCTTGATCGGCCATTTTCGTATCAGGGCTGCTGTCGATCAACTCACGCCAAATGCCGATCGCGGCTTCACGATTATTGGCCTGCAATTGAGCTTCGCCGGCCAACAGAAATGCCTCGTCGCTGCGTGCCCATTTCGGATCCGCCTCGCGACTGGCTTTGAACGCGTCGGCGGCAGCGGTGGCGTTTCCGGTTTTGAGCTGTGCCTGTCCGGCGAGCAATAACGCCTCGGCACGGAGGCTCGCGTCCTGAATGGTATCGAGTTCGCTGGTGATCAGTTTGGCGGTTTTCGCCGGTTGATCTGACGAGTTATACGCGGTCGCACCGCGTAGGATCCACTGGACACGTTGCCCGTTGTCGCGATAGGCGGGATTGTCGATCAGGTTTTGATAACGCTCGGCTGCTTCACTTGCATCGCCAGCCAACAATCTCGCCTCAGCACTGATGAATGCCGCGTCGGGGGTAAGCGTGTTATCCGCAAAACGTTTTGAGAAATCATCGGCGAGCCGTCGGGCCTTATCGTGTTCTCCGATTTGCAGTGCCGTGAACGCACCGTTGTAGATCGCACGTGGAGCCAATGGCGAGGTCGGATAGTTGTTGGCGATCTTCTCGAACGCGTCCAACGCGTCGGCGAGTTTATCTTCTTGAAACGATAACGCTTCGGCGGCGTCGAGACGCAACGACACGGCGTACTCGCCTTCCGCCCCGATATCCAATTGGTTCGACGCGACCGTGTAGGCGCTTTCGGCAGCCCGCTTCATCTCGGGCGAACCCGACGGCGAGGCAGCCGCGTCTGCCAATTCGATTCGGGCGAGCCAGTGAGCCGCTTCCGTCGAGGCGACCAAATCTTCACCACCGAGCAATTGCCGAAAACCGTCGGCAGCGGCATCCATTTGGCCCGATTGGTATCGTGTCTGTGCGGCCGCGAGCACGGCGGCAGTCTTGTATTGAGAGTTGGGGAATTCCTTGATCAATCGCTCGTAACGCGTCGCCGCTTCGTCTGACTTTTGCAATCGTGCGAACGAGAACGCTTGACGGAACAACGCGTGGGCACGATCGTCGTCGGTTGCCAATCCTGTCGAGTCATCGATTACTTTTTGAAACATACCGATCGCTCGATCGAACCGGTCTTCGAAAAGATGGATGTCCCCGAGTCGCAGTTGAACGTCGACAACGAGGTCCGTCTCGATGCATGCCTGCAGCAATTGTTCGTATGACTTGGCTGCGGCCTCAAAATCGTCCGTTTCTTCTTGAGCGATTCCGCGTGCGTAGAGAGCGTCGCAACGCAGTGGCGACTTTTCGATGTCGCCCATCTGTAGCAATTTGCTGTAATACTCGATCGCCTGTTTGGGATCACCCATCGAATACGCCGCTTCGCCGCTGTAGAAGTAAGCACGACCGCGGTACTGAGATTTGGGATTTTCTTTGAGCAGTTGTTTGTAGGCGGCCAACGACTCTTGCAGCAGACCTTTGTCAATCTTTTCGTCACCGATCGCGGCGGCGTAAAAGCACCAACCTCGATTGGAAAGGCTTTCCTCGCGGAGTTCGTATTTCGGGGTCTGCAACGCGCGACCGAACGCGGTCGCGGCTTCGATCAAATCCGGTGGATCGGTTTGCATGTAGCAAACGCCGAGATAGTGCGCGACCTTCGGGGCGAGTTTGTGTTGCGGATATTTCGCCAAAAACTCTTTCCAATTGTCGATCGCCAATTCGACGGCGCCGTTGGTTTGGAAATTTGCGGCGTCGGCGTAGAGTGCCATTGCGGCGGGATCGGACGTCGCCTCAGTGTCTTGAGCCTGGAGCGTTGTTGAAAACAACAGGACGAGCAACATCAGAGCGGACAGCGGTGAACCGATGCCACAACGAAAGAACAACATAGGGGATCTATTCTGAGTAGAAAGGTTTACGTGGTTCGGACGCGAAGCATCTCCGGTGATCGGAGCGTCATGGAACGTCGACGGGAGCAGCGACGCGGGATCTTGGCGAGAACGCGTCTGAGTTTACCAAGTATTGCGGCGGCGGGTCTGTCGCCGATGCAAGATTTGATTTCACCGACGGAGAACGCGTTGAGGCAACGACTCCACCCCCAAATGGGCTCTTCGGTGGGCGAGCGTACGTCGTATTTTCTGATCGGAATATGAACAAACGTTGCACAATGGGTGTGGCGATACATCGCCGCGTGTTCGTTAATAGCGAATCAGGTGATCAATGCCGGACCGACGCGTGTTAACCACGCACGCTGACGTACGTCATTCGAAGTGCGTGCAGGGCTTCGCTGAGCATCTTCGATTCGTGCTCGGAAAGGTTGCCCTCCGTTTTTGCCGTCAACATGTCGAGCATGTCGATCGTGTGTTTCGCCATCCGCTTGTCGACTTTGGTTTCGCCGTCGACGGGACTCGGCATTTGGCCTAGCGCACTGATCGCTTGCGTGAACAACATCGAGACCAAAACCTCGAAGCTCGGCGTCGGCAGCGGAGGGCCACCGTCACCCGTCGGGCTTTCGGTTGCGGACGTTTCGGGGGACGGAGCGTCGGCGACCGGTGATTGTGCCGCGTTGCTTTCGGGCTTACTGGCGCCTGCGGTCGCTGCAGCCTCGGTTTGCTCGTCGCCGGCAGGTGCCGTGTCGGTCGCTTCGCTGGCCGCGGCCTGTTTCTCTTTAGCGACTTGCTCTTTCCAATCCGAGTCGACGATGATTTTCGGCGATGGTTCGGTGGACTCTTGTTCTTCGTTTGCGTTGGACATATTAGCTCGACGCTTCTGCTGCTTGGATTTCGATTTCGTCAGTTACACGTTTCTTTCGTCGCTGAATCGCTGCGGCGATAAAGTCGGCGAACAGCGGATGAGCGGCTAAAGGTTTGCTCTTAAATTCCGGATGGAATTGGGCCGCGACGAACCACGGATGCGATTCGATCTCGACAATCTCAATCAGTCCTCCGTCTGGGCTTCGGCCGGAGAATTGCATCCCCGCCTGTTCGAAGGCGTCGCGGTATTCGTTATTGAACTCGTAGCGGTGTCGATGCCGTTCGGCAATCGCTTCGACTTGGTAAGCGTCATGAGCACGCGATCCGGGCGTCAGCCGCGCCGGTTGGCTGCCTAATCGCATCGTGCCGCCGAGCTGCGTGACGTTTTGTTGCTCGTCGAGCAAACAGATCACCGGATAAGGAGTGTCTTTATCGAACTCCGTGGAATGAGCTCCCCCGTATCCCATCACGTTTCGAGCGTACTCGATCACGGCGAGCTGCATCCCGAGGCAGATCCCAAAGAATGGAACACCGCGTTTGCGTGCAAACTCAATTGCTTGCACCTTACCTTCGACACCACGTTCACCGAATCCACCGGGCACCAACACGCCGTGGTACCCCGATAGCAACCGTTCGGCACCTTCGCGTTCGATATCACTGCTCTGAATTCGGCCGATGCGAATTTGAGCATCGTGTTGCATGCCCGCATGATCGATCGATTCGTAGATCGATTTATACGCGTCTTTGTGTTCGGCGTACTTCCCGACAACCGCGATAGAAATTTCATGACGGGGGTTGCGGAGTCGGTGCAGCAAATCGGTCCAAGGGGTCATGTCGAGATTCCCAGCCGAGATGCCGAGTTTCTGCACGACGAGCTCGTCCATTTTGTTTTCGACCAGCGACAACGGGACTTCGTAGATCGAGAAGTCCTTGTCCTTTTCTTCGATGACGGCTTCCGTCTTCACGTTGCAGAATAATGCGATCTTTTCACGGTCATCGCGGCTGATGCTGCGTTCGCAACGGCAGACGAGAATATCGGGCTGGATCCCGATCTCGCGGAGTTGACCGACCGAGTGCTGGGTCGGTTTGGTTTTCAGTTCGTCGGCCGCCTTCAAGTAAGGAACCAGCGTCAGGTGCATGTAGAGGCAATTTTCGCGTCCGACGTCCAGCGAGAATTGGCGAATCGCCTCGAGAAACGGCAGGCTCTCGATGTCCCCGACGGTACCGCCGATTTCGGTGATCACGACATCGACGTCGTCACCACCCATCCGTTTGATCACCCTTTTGATTTCGTTGGTGATGTGCGGGATGACCTGAACCGTCTTTCCGAGGAACTGCCCTTTGCGTTCCTTTTCGATGACCGACAGGTAGATTTGGCCGGTGGTGTAGTTGCAATCGCGGTCCAGTTTCCCGGACGTGAATCGCTCGTAGTGGCCTAGGTCGAGGTCCGTTTCGGATCCGTCGTCGAGGACGTAGACCTCACCATGTTGGTACGGGCTCATCGTGCCCGGGTCGACGTTGATGTAGGGATCGAGTTTTTGCATCCGGACGCGGAGACCGCGTCGCTCGAGCAACATCCCGATCGAGGCACTGGTGAGCCCCTTGCCTAGAGAACTAACGACGCCGCCGGTAACGAATATGTGTTTGGTCATGGATGATGATGATACCGGAGAGCGGGAAACGCGAAAGTCTCATTTTCCTCCATACCACACGCCCCGCAACCACTGGTGCCGTCGCAACCGTTGCAATACCTCTGGTGTGAAATCGGGCAGCCCCGCAGCGGCAACGTTTTTCGCTGCCTGTTCGGGGTTTCGCATGCCCACAATCACCGTGCTGACGGCGGGATGTGACTGCGAAAATTTTATTGCCGCATCGGCGAGCGAATAGTCATCAGTCAGTCCCAAATCCTCCAGATCCGCCGAAATTTCAGCCACGCGATCGGCCGTCCGCTGCATCCGGTCGCCCCCAAAATACGTGCTGCGGAAATCATCATCGGGGAATTGGTGATCGGCGCCGTATTTCCCAGTCAATCCGCCCTCGTCCAGCGAAACCCGCACGATCACGCCTGTCCCGGTTTCCTCAGCCACGGGCAGCAGTTGGGCGGCGGGCTCCTGTTCGAAAAGGTTGAAAACAATCTGAACGACGTCAACGAGTCCGTCGCGCATCAGTTGGACGACGCAGTTTTGGTCCTGCTCAGGCGTGCAGACTCCGATCTTTCTGATCTTTCCCTCCTCCCGCAATTTCTGCAGAACGAGCAGCGGTTGCGGGTCATCGTTCCACGCCCGCGTCCAGGTGTGCAATTGCAGCAAATCGAGGCAATCGGTCTTGAGGTTCTTCAGTCGCTCTTCGACATTCGACCGGATATACGCCGCCGAATAGCGATCCTGCCACCGACAATACGGGCTCGGTGGCCACGGTCCGGCCGACGGCGGCGTCTTGGTCGCCACGTGGAGCGTCTCGCGAACTTGAGGCGGCAATTGGCTGAGCATGTCGGCAATCACGTGCTCGCTGCGACCGTCGCCGTATCCGGGAGCGGTGTCGATGAAGTTGATCCCCGATGCGATCGCCTTTTCCAACGCTGCGACCGATTCCGAATCGTCCTGAACGCCCCATTGTCCGCCCAAGGCCCAACCGCCAAAGCCCAATGAGGACACCTCAAACCCGTCACGACCGAGACGGTTTTGTTTGATCGGAGAGTTTGGTCGTGATGTGGTCATGTTGGGGCAGTGGTGTGGGGAGGCGGGAAATTCAAGGCAATCGGGAGCAATCTCGAAAGACCATGCGATCGATCGATTCGCTAAAATACCGCTTCGACGTTAACCCTTCCAGCGGTATGGAATGACTACCAGCAACCCGACGCGTATTCGCGGGAGCGGCACTTGCATCCCGCAAGTCCAACTTCTCAAGTTGTTCAGCGTCTCAGTGCGTCCTCCGCCGCACACCGGCCCTGCTAGAACTTGCTTATCGATCGCTGGCTCGGGTCCGGTGACGAGGCCGTGCGAAGCGAGTCCCGATTAGCCGATGGACCTACTCTGCGTCCTGCTCATCTCGCGATGGCTGATCCGCCGTCGTGATGCCTTTCCATCGATAGACAACGGGCTTCTGCGTGTAGTTGCGGTACCGGTTTCCATGCAACATCCCAGGAATGTCATAGAACTCGTCGCCATCGATCTTGTAGACGTACGAGAGGCCGTTTTCGGTCGTTCCGCCTGGAGGGTAGAACGACAGCACACGGACGCTGCCGGTTTCGCTGAGTTCAAACTCAACGATGTGCTCGTGCGTCATCTTCCCCAACGCGATGTTGTATCGTCGCAAAGTCTCTGTGTTGCCCTTGATGGTTTTGACGCTGCGCGTCTTCGGTTGGTTGTTGGGTTGTTTCCGTGAAGCAACTCCCACGAACCTTGGATCGCGTTCAAATCGCTCGCGAGATTGGAATCGGATTGAACAGTTGCGTCGTCGCCGAACACGTTTGGCGAAAACAGAATTGAGGCAATCAACGCGACTGCAGCGAACGTGATGTTCTTCATGATTCGAGTCCGATTTTGGTCGGGAGTGACCAATCGTTCAAATCGGCGATGTGAACTTCAAACCGACGATGCCAATGATGATCAATGTTACGAAAACACATCGGACCATGCTCGCCGATTCGCCAAACAACATGATACCAAAGATCACAGTGCCAACGGTTCCGATCCCGACCCAGACTCCATATGCCGTTCCAACAGGAAGCGACTTCAGTGAGATACCGAGCAGCGTCATGCTGATCACCATCGCGGTGATCGTGAGAATCGTGGGGAGCGGTTTGGTGAAGCCTTCGGTGTACTTCAACCCGATCGCCCATGCGATCTCGAACAAACCGGCGATAACTAAGATGACCCACGCCATGTAATGTCTCCCTATCAGGCAGGGCCGTCCCTGATCGAGTATGGAGCGGTGAGGTCGTCCCCACTTCCAGGTAATGCAACCATTGTAAGTATACAGCAATCTTTCGTCACGTGCCGCTTTCAATGACGCAGAGAAAATGGTGAACACGCATCAAAGATCACAACGGTTTGTTTGCACATCGAGTCGCGTCCCGGTGATGCGCAAGGCCACGGATCAAAGTAAAGGGCGACCATCATTATTGATGCCTCGTGCTCGTGAAACCACGTTTGCATTTTAGCGGTTGCATCGCCCAACCGCTTGACGCCTTGCAACTGTTTTTTCCGCAGTCATGAATCGATGCTCTATATGCGGACCCGTTTTGCGATCGAGAATCGCTTCCGCAGCGAGCAGAAATCGAACGTCGATTGAGACAAGAATAGCCGGGCAATCGGACGTGTTTTATGCTAGTGTGTTAAACGCACTTCGAAAGCAAAACGCGATCGTTAACAGCAACAAGGCCTATAGATTCGTTGTTGCGGTTGATCACAAAAACCTATCGCTCGCTTCGTAGCCTTCTTCCTGCCTGCACTTCCTCTCCCTCCTTCGTGCGCTGCAATTACATCTGACTTATGAAGCAAATCTTTCTAGCCGTTGTTTTGTTCAGTTTGTTCGTTACCCCAAGTGTTGCGGACGAGCAACCCGTGGGCGAAAAACGCAATGACATCGAGATACGCTTCAATCGCGATATCCGCCCGCTTCTCTCTGATAAGTGCTTTGCGTGCCACGGTCCCGATTCTGAAAACGCCGCGGCCGGCTTGCGTTTAGATCTCGCGGAGGAAGCCATCGATGCGGGCGCCATCGTGCCAGGCGAGCCGTCCGAGAGTGAACTGGTCGAACGAATTCTTGCCGACGACGAAGACTTGTTGATGCCGCCCGCGGACTCACATAAAGAACTAACTGCGTCGGAACGAGAGCTCTTGGTTCGCTGGATCGAGCAAGGCGCCAAATACGAAGCACACTGGGCCTACGCTCCGATGCTGCCTCGACCCGACGGACGCGTTGCCGAGTGGATTGATGAATTCGTCGAGCGACAATGGGCGGCCGCTCGAAAAGGGGAACAGCAAACAATTACACCGGCCGCTCCCGCGGATCGCGTCACCTTGATTCGCCGCCTCTCGATGGACCTAACGGGAATTCCGCCGACCGCCGATGAAGTCGATGCGTTTGTTTGCAGTACCTCGACCAGTGCCTACACCGATCTGATCGATCGTTTGCTCGCGTCGGAACGTTTCGGCGAACGAATGGCGTCGTATTGGTTGGACTTGGTGCGCTACGCCGATACCGTCGGTTACCACGGCGACCAGAACGTTACCCAGTGGGCCTTCCGTGATTACGTCATCAACGCGTTCAACGAGAACCTCCCCTACGATCAGTTCATTCGCGAACAACTCGCAGGCGATCTGTTGCCTTCACCCACAAAACAACAACTCATTGCCTCAGGTTACAACCGACTCAACCAAACCACCGAAGAAGGCGGCGCGCAAGCGAAAGAGTATCTCGCGATCTACTTCGCTGATCGAGTTCGCAATTCGTCGCAGGTCTTCATGGGCTCGACGTTGGGATGTGCCCAGTGCCATGACCACAAATACGATCCGTTCACGGCAAAGGACTTCTACGCGTTCGGTGCGTTCTTTGCCGACCTTGATGAACGCGGCGTTTACACCGGACGCGGCGCCCGTCCACCAGTAATGCCGTTACCGTCACCAGAACAACAACGCGAGATGGATGAAATCCACTCGGCGATCGAGAAAGCAAAGTCCGACCGCGAGGGGCTCAAAGCGGATTTGATTGCCAGTATCGACGATTGGGCCCCGGTTATCGATGAAGGTGTCGATCAAATTTGGGTCGATGACACACAACGTCCAAAGAGACAACACCAGGGCGGATGGAACTACGTCACCGCCGAGGACGGGCACGTTCACGTCGGAGACAAAGCACGTTACCAACACAGCGATGCGTTGGTTCAGCACTTCGTGCAAAACGCATCGGACTCGATCGAAGTCAACCGAAAGACCAAGTTTTTTGCATGGGTCTATTTGGATCCCAAAAATCCCCCCTCCGCGATCATGTTGCAGTACAACGACGGCAACGGTTGGTCGCATCGAGCCGTTTGGGGCAGTGACGACATTGTCTACGGTCACTCGAAAGAAGACTGGGACGGCTATCACCGTATGGGGCAGCTACCCGAGACCGGCAAATGGGTTCGGCTCAGTGTCGACGCTATCGACGTCGGGCTGCCCGCCGCCGACAGCAATGGCGTTCGATTGAAGTCCTCGAAGGTCAACGGAATGGCGTTCACGCAGTTCGGCGGTTCCGCATGGTGGGACGAATCCGGGTGGCGTGAGGAATTGCCCGACACGATCATCGCGGCTTGGCAAACGCCCTCGGCCGAACGTACGCCGGAACAACTCACCAAGCTGCACGACTACTATCTCGCGTCCTCAAAACAACTTCTCGACGCCGATGGACGCATCAAGAAACTCGATGGGGAACTCTCTGCGATCGAAAAGGCGATTCCGTCGACCGTAATCAGTCGCTCGGTACAGCCGCGTACGATCCGAATCCTGCCGCGGGGCAATTGGATGGACGACAGTGGAGAAGTTGTCGAACCCGCAGTGCCGGAGTTCTTGGGTGCACTCGACGTCGACGACCGGCGACCGACGCGTCTCGATCTTGCCGATTGGCTCTGCCGCGCTGACAACCCGCTGACCGCCCGCACGATGGTTAATCGACTGTGGAGTTTAATGTTCGGGCGCGGTATCTGCACCAGCGTCGACGATTTCGGCGGACAGGGAACGTATCCGTCCAACCCAGATCTGCTCGATGCTCTCGCGGTCGAATTCATCGAATCGGGTTGGGACATCAAACACATCATGCGTTCGATCGCCGAAAGTGATACCTACCAATTGAGTTCGGTGGCCTCGCCCGACTTGCAAGAGCTCGATCCGTACAACGATCTGTTCGCACGACAAGGTCGATTCCGTTTCGACGCTGAATTCGTTCGCGATACGGCACTCGCCGTCAGCGGTTTGCTGGTCGAGAGAGCTGGCGGTCCGAGCGTGCGGCCCTATCAACCTGAAGGCTACTACGCACAGCTTAACTTCCCCAAACGCAAGTATGTCGCCGATACGAACGATGAACAGTATCGCCGCGGTGTTTATACGCACTGGCAACGAACGTTCTTGCATCCGATGCTGAAGGCATTCGATGCGCCGAGCCGCGAGGAGTGCACCGCGCAGCGTGCACGCAGCAGCACGCCGCTGCAGTCACTGACGTTGCTCAATGATCCTTCATTTGTCGAAGCCGCACGAGTGTTTGCCACTCGCGTCATGGACGAGGCTGACGGTGACACTCAATCGCGAATCCATTGGGCGTATCGAAACGCCATTGCACACGCCCCTGACGATGAGATCGTCTCGCTGTTCGCCGAACTCTACGACCGCCATCTCACGCAATACCGCGATGACCCGGCTGCCGCGGAACGACTCCTCGCCATCGGCATGACTCCGGTCGACGAAAGTCTTGATCCCGTTGAGTTGGCGGCCTGGACCAGCGTCACGCGAACGATTTTGAACCTGCATGAAACAATGATGCGGTATTGATTCGCACACCCGGACGCCCGATCGATCGCCCTCCCATTCCATCGTCTGCTCTCAGTTCTCTCACCATGAACCATCACGAATTACAACGTGCCCGCCTTGAGTTGACCCGCCGTACGTTCCTGCGTCGCACAGGAATCGGATCGCTTGCTCTGGGCAGTCTCCTTCATCCCGAACTGGCAGGCTCGGCTCTCGCCAGCCAGGAAGCGGAAAGCGACAGTCGTCGCGGTAGTCCAAAAGGATTGCCGCATCACCCGCCTCGCATCAAACGCGTCATTCATCTTTGCATGGCGGGTGGGCCGAGCCATTTGGAAACGTTCGACTACAAGCCCACGCTTGAAAAGCTCGACGGGCAACCGATGCCCGCATCGATTACCGCCGGACAACCGATTGCCCAGTTGCAGGGCAAGGCACTCAAAGTGATGGGGCCCCAGCATCCGTTCCAACCTCGCGGGAAAAGCGGATTGATGATGTCGGATATTTTCGAGCACATGACCGGCGTCGCCGACGAGATGTGCGTGATCCGTTCGATGCACACCGAACAGATTAACCATGACCCCGCCCACACGTTCTTCAACACCGGCACAGTGATCAGCGGTCGCCCCTCGATGGGCGCGTGGGTGCTGTACGGTCTCGGGGCGGAAACCGAGAACCTCCCGGGCTACATCGTCCTGACGAGCGAAGGTGGCGGACAGAGCCAGCCGATCAGTTCACGCCAGTGGCACTCGGGTTTTCTGCCCAGCCAATATCAAGGCGTCCAGCTTCACTCGACCGGCAACCCCGTTCACTATGTCCGCAACCCCGACGGAGTCACGCGTCAACAACAGCGAGACATTATCGACACGGTTGCCAAAATCAACCAAGTTCGTCAAAGAGAACTTCACGATCGAGAAATCGCGTCGAAGCTTTCGTCGTACGAACTCGCGTTCCGCATGCAGGCATCGGTGCCTGAGCTAACAGACATGTCTGACGAAACCGCGAGCATCATTGACATGTATGGCTGCACGCCCGGTGACGGATCGTTCGGCAGCAACTGTTTGCTCGCACGCCGGCTCGCTGAACGTGGTGTCCGGTTCATCCAGTTGTATCACCGCGGGTGGGACCATCATGGCGGCGTCAAAAAGGGCGTCGCGCGAACCGCAAAACTAGTCGATCAAGGTACCGCTGCGTTGATCAAAGATCTCAAACAGCGCGACATGCTCAAAGACACGTTAATTATCTGGGGCGGTGAGTTCGGCCGGACGCCGATGGCACAGGGCGATGGACGCGACCATCATATCAAGGGCTTCACCACGGTCATGATGGGTGGGGGCGTCAAAGCCGGAACCACATACGGTGCGACGGACGAGTTCGGCTACAACGCGGTCGAAAACAAAGTCCATGTTCGCGACTTCCACGCTACCATGCTTCACATGCTGGGCATCGACCACAACCGATTCACATACAAATTCCAAGGCCTCGACTTCCGACTCACCGGCGTCGAAGAGGCACACGTGGTGAAGGATATTCTCGCCTAAACGGCCCCCCCCCAGCCTCCCGCCACCAAACGCGATTGGTTGGCAACGCGGGAATTCTGAGCCGGCGACAGAGCGATTCGGTGCGCCATGGCGAACTAATCGTTCTTAGTACTTTCTGCGTAACCCATTTCGGGTAGTCGCTATCTGCACACCGGCCACTCTATTGGCAGTCGAATTTCGCTGACGTTGGCGCGCTCAAAGGTTCCAATCGTTCGCAACCAAATGCAAAGAAGGTACATCGATGGGAATCTGCTCGCACTCGCGGCCGCCGTCAAAGCACTCTATCGTCATATTGCTGTTGCTCATCCTTCCCGCGAAGGCGATTAATGCGGTTGAGCCGGGGGTGGTGAGATCGTCTGAATCTACCGCGACCTCTGATGCGTTCGCAGACGTCAACGTCTTCATCGGTACCGGCGGGCACGGGCATACGTTTCCAGGCGCGACGACGCCATACGGAATGGTGCAACTCAGTCCCGACACACGTACGTTGGAATGGGATGCGTGCGGCGGATACCACTACAGCGATAAGTCCATTCTCGGATTCACACACACGCACTTGAGCGGAACCGGGATCGGCGATCTCGGTGACGTCCTCTTCATGCCGTTCACCGGTGACGCACACCTAACACCAGGCACAGTCGATAATCCTGACGCTGGATATCGAAGCCGATTCAGCCATGAACGCGAATTCGCCGAACCCGGGTACTACCGTGTCGCACTGGACGACGACGAGATCACCGCTGAATTAACCGCCTCTCCACGCAGCGGTTTTCATCGCTACACGTTTGCGTCGGATCAACAAGCAAAGTTGATCATCGATTTGGCGCACACAATCCACGGTCACCAGAACCCCGTTACTGAATTTCGCGTGATTAACGATCGTGAAATCGAAGGATACAAACGCACGCGAGGTTGGGCGCAGAATCATCATGTCTATTTTCATGCAGAGTTCAATCGACCGTTCACCTGTTCGCTCTACAAAGATGGCAAACGACAGATCGGCAATTGGGCGGTTGCGTCGGGGAACACACAGGCGATTTTGGAGTTCGACGACGACAGCGGTGATGTGCTAATGGCGAAAGTCGGCATCTCGGCGGTTGACTATGAAGGTGCCGCCAACAATGTCCAAACGGAAGTTCCGGACTGGGATTTCGATCGAGTTCGCGGCGAAGCGAAAACGCGTTGGCAACAGCAACTCAGCAAGATCACGGTCAACGGCGGCTCGCAAGACGACCGTACCATCTTCTATACCGCGCTGTACCACACCTCCATTAGTCCCGTGCTGTTCACCGATTGTGACAACCGGTACCGCGGGATTGACCAACGAATTCATGTCGCCACTGACGGTCCGATTTACAGCATTTTCTCGCTATGGGATACCTTTCGAGCGTTTCATCCGTTGATGACAATCGTCGATCCGGATCGTGATTGTGATTTCATCCGTACGTTGTTAACGCACTACGATCAAGGCGGTTTGCTGCCGAAATGGGAATTAGCGGGCAACTACACCGGCACAATGATTGGTTACCACGCCGTCCCTGTAATTGTTGACGCGTATCAGAAGGGAATCTGCGATTTTGACGCTACAAAGGCTCTGCAAGCTGCTGTCAAGTCTGCCCGTGACAATGATGACGAGTTCTTGTTCCCTTCGGAGCATGTGCGTGAAAAACTCAATCCCCTTGCCAAGCGATTTAACGACCTGCTCGGTTTTATTCCCTGTGACCTAGAAAACGAATCGGTTTCGAAAGCGCTCGAGTACGCGTACAACGATTGGTGTATCGCTGAACTTGCAGGC
The DNA here is from genome assembly GCF_014192335.1 of Aporhodopirellula rubra. Taxonomy (GTDB): domain Bacteria; phylum Planctomycetota; class Planctomycetia; order Pirellulales; family Pirellulaceae; genus Rhodopirellula; species Rhodopirellula rubra. Next base: position 124,547 of record NZ_JACHXU010000024.1, read on the forward strand.
GAACTCGGGAAGAATGAGATCGCCAACGAGTTCCGCGGCCGATCCAGGCGATATGCGACCTACTACGATGCTGAATCCGGGTTCATGCGTGGTCGGAATCAAGACATGACATGGAAAACGCCCTTTGATCCAAAGTTTTCAAAGCACCGCAAAGACGAATACACCGAAGGCAACGCGTGGCAATGGACTTGGTTTGTACCGCATGATGTTACGGGATTGGTCGAAGTGATGGGGGGCACGAGCGTTTTTCAGAACAAACTCGATCGTCTCTTTAGCGAAGACTCGGCGCTCACAGGCGACGAAGTTTCCGCGGATATCTCTGGTTTGATCGGCCAATACGCTCACGGCAACGAGCCGAGCCACCACATCTCGCACATGTACAACTACGTGGGCCAGCCTTGGAAGACGCAAAGGTTGGTCGATCAGATTTTGAAGACACTCTACTTCAACGATCCCAATGGATTGTCCGGCAACGAAGACTGCGGGCAAATGTCAGCGTGGTACATACTCAATGCCATGGGTTTCTACTCATTCTGCCCCGGCGATCCAACCTATTCGATTGGGCGCCCGCTGTTTGACGAAGTGAAAATTGACGTGGGCGACTCGAAAACGTTCACAATACACGCGATCAACAACTCTCAAGATAACCTCTATATCCAGTCCGCAACGTTAAACGGTGAGCCGCTCATACGCCCATTTTTCACGCACGAAGACGTCGTCGAGGGCGGCAGACTGGAAATCGTCATGGGGGATCAGCCAGATGAACATGCGTTTGTTGATGCACAGCCTTCCGCTCAGTAAATCAAACCCGTGTTCTCACGATGCGAACTTTTCAAAAACGAGCGAGGCATTACTCAGTGTCAACTGCGATATCGAATCGCTGAAAGTCAATTCGCTCGTAAGGTGACTTGTGCCCGGTTTCATAGAGACATCCGATTTCGTTCTTGGCGATGCCTACCAAGTCCGAATACGCAGCGGGGGCTTCGGTAATCAACGTCATTGCTTCCCACCGCTCGCCACCATCGCGTGATTCGTAAACTGTTAGATGAGACCTTCCCGGTCCTTTCGGATTGGCGCTAACGAGTCGGTTCAACTGGGGACTTTCGCCGGGGATTGCGATGATCGTTCCCTGGCACTTCGGGCACGGTCTCAATCGATCATGCGTGAGGTCGCTCCAGTGGAGCCCTCCGTCGTTGCTGAATCGTACCGCACGGTACCCTTTCCGGTGCGTTTGCATGCGAATGTCTTGGATCAAACGATCAGGACCGACCTCCGCAATTTGTGTTTCGCTACCTCCGGGGTCAGAGGACTCTCCGATCTGCCACGTTTCTCCTTGATCGTCCGAAACGATTGAGTGACAACGATATTCCCACCTGCGTCCGTCGCTGTAATGGACACTGTGATTGACGGGCAAAACCAAACGCCCCGCGTACTTGCCCGTTTGAATTTGGATTGCCGAACACGGTCCCGTTGCATACCAACGCCACTCGGGTTTCTTGGTCATTGCCGAGATATTGCTCGGCTGCGTCCATGACTGACCATCGTCGCCGGAGGTCATCATGCAGACGTCCCGCGATCCCGTTCCGCTGAGAACTTGTCCTTCGCTGTGAGACGAACTGCAAAAGAACAGAAAGACACGGCCGCTTCGTTGATCGACTAGCGGACACGGGTTTCCGGCTTGGTTTTCCCCGTCATCGCGAATGACGCGAAGGTCGCTCCATGTTGCGCCGTTGTCGGTCGAACGTCGCATGACCAGATCAACGTCGCCATGATCGGCGGCCCCATCGACGCGTCCTTCCGCGAAGGCGAGCAATGTGTCGTTGGTGGTTCGAGCAATCGCTGGGATTCGAAAGGTGTTGTATCCGTGCTCGCCCGAAATAAACAACGGCATCGCGGGCTGAACAGATGTCGCTTTCGCGTAGGTTTCACCAACGGGAAACATGCTCAGGAAAAACAGTGCCATTCCTAAGGCACCGACGATCGGATGTCGTGTTGGAGATGGGGGCAGTTCAAAGTTCATCTGTCGGCTCATCTTAAAACTCTTCGCGGAAAGGAATGCGATCGTGATGTGAAATCGATTGTGGGAAGATACTTAATCGAAGAACTCGCGCAGATGTCAGCGGGCGATCGGTCCGAAGGCGGCGCAGTTCTTCCTCGATCGCGGCATCAATGGATGGTCTCGCGGTTAACACAACTTCCCAAGCCGGTCGCGATTTTCACTGCCCGTGATACCGATGGGGTGGAAATCTTCGAAGCATGTGATCGTGCAGGTCTACAAGTTCCCGATGAAGTCTCCGTGCTAAGTGTCGACAACCAGGAAGCAATCTGTGAATGCTTGAGATGTCCTCTGTCGAGCATCGAGGTTGATTGGGAGCTGGTTGGTTACAAAGGTGCGGAGTTGTTGCATCAGTTGATCAACGGTGGCGAAAGTCCTAGGCAAACTCTGTACGTTCCGCCATCGTCGATCGTTGAAAGGGAAGGCACCAACTTCTTGGCCGTTCAGGAACCGAACGTTTTTGCGGCGTTGGAGTTTATTCATCGTCACTTTCATGAACCGATTCAGATGTGCGATATCATATCCCACATTGGTGTCTCTCGCCGTTCTCTCGAGAAGGCGTTTCGTGTGCACTCTCGTCGAGCGCCCATTGAAGAGCTACGTCGGATCCGGTTCGAAAGAGTGAAAACGCTTCTTCAAACGACGGATGATTCTGTCGCGAATATCGCAAATCAGTCCGGCTTTCAGTCGGATCACACTTTCTGCCGAGCGTTCAAACGCGAGTTCATGATGAGACTGAGCGAATTTCGCATCGAGACACGCTCGGCCGTCTCTGATTGCAACACACGCGAATCCTAGGCCAGCGACCAGAGCGTGGGCAACATTCTTAGCTTTTGGACGAGTGCGACAATGTTCTCAATCAGAGTTGAGCAGGGCCAAATCGTGCTGCGGAAACGCAGTTTGATCACTCGGGAGACGACTTGCTTATTTGGGTGATTTCTTCGTTAGAAAGTGCTCTGTGGAAAATCGTAAGCTCGTCGATTCGGCCGTGCCAATATCCGGGGTTTCGTGCGTCGGCGTCTGTACACTGCGGATTCAGTTTGCCCCCGATGCCCATTTTGTTTGGACCATCTTTGGCGACACCCTCACATGGAACTTGATCGAGCAAGTTACCGTTTCGGTAGAGCGAAAGAGTTTTGCCATCGGCTACAAAGAGCACGTGATGCCACGTATTGAGCGAAATCGGCGAGCCTTCGCGAAGCTTGCAGATGAGACCATTCGAGTCACGGACTTGCACCTCAAGATCGCCCGAATCCTCGTGGAGTCCGAAGTGAAACTGTCCGCCGAGTCCGACATTGGCTCCCTCGCCATCTGCGAGTTCAACGGACCAGTGTTTCGCGATGGCGGCCCAGCGGGGACGGCTTTCGGGGCGAATCCACGCTGAGACAGTGAGTTGATTGGTTAAGGTTTTCTCGTAATCGCTCACGACAACATAGGATTCAACTGCTGGACCGCCGAATCGCGTTGAACGTCCACGGAAACCTGGGGCCAGTGCAGGCAACTCCATGTTTTCCGAACGAAGAATGACGGTACTTGCAGCATTTCCGTAGACGGCGAACGTTTGGCCATCGTTGGAGACTTCCATTGGAAGGTACATCGTTGGCTTGAGCTCGCTGATGGTCTGCATGTAACGCGAAGGTTTTTCACCAGGCGTGCCGAGTTCACGCACGTAGCGTTCATGATCGATGTCGATCCCTTGAGGGAAGATCCCTGCACTCTCCACACGGGTTGCCTGGTCGGTCCGTAGGCGTACGGCGGTTGTGTTCTTAGGGGCATGACGAGGTTTTACATCGACTTCGCCGTTGAACACGTGCACTTCGCTGCCTTGGTTTGGTAAAACTGAAACCGCGAATTCGGTTCCGAAATCAACGACGCTGGCGGAGTGGGTGTCGACAGTGAACCCTTCCCCAGCCGGTGGGACGTTCGCCGCGAGACTGCCTTCGTACAAAACGATTCTCATCTCTGATTCGATGTAGCACTTAGCCGGTGATTCGATAATTACTTGCACACCGTTGTTGAATGTCAGTTCAACGAGGCCTCCAGACAATTCATAGCCGCCCGGGCGAACTGAGTCCGATTGAGACAGTGACTCGCCAGCATCACGTGCGAGGAAAGTTGCCCCGACGCTGCGAGAGATGGTCGCGAAGACAGGGCGATCATTCCATGCACCGTCCGCAATTTGGACATTCATCGCAGGATCCCGCGGCGGCGAGACCATGTTTTCCGAACGGTTGGCTTCGACTGTTCCGGAAGCTGAATTCGAAACCGCCGTAACCGTGTCTTGATTCGAATGATATTGCGTCCACGCGAACGAGATCACGCAAAGAATCATCGCAGCAATCGCAAGACGCCTCCAAGAGGCAACCGAACGCAGGACGACCTGTTGTTGACGATCGAATATTTTCTCCTGCAGCCGGTCGTGGAATTCGATGTCAGGTAGCGTCCCGTGCTCCCAGGCCAGCATCGAGTGCATTTGGCAATGCTCGATGTAAACCTGTTTTGCGTCAGGGAATGCGTTCAGCAATTCAGCGAGTCGCTGTTTTCCCTCGGCATCGAGATCGCCTTCTAATTGTGACTCCAATAACAAGCCGAGTTCGTTGCGTATCTGATTGTCCATTAGATTATCTCTTGAGTCAGGCCGGAGTTAACGCATTGGATTAACGCGGCGCGGGCACGGAAGAGGATTTGCTTGACCGAATTGACCGTCTGATCGGTTTCATTTGCGATGGTCTGCAATTGCGAACCCGTGGTGTAGCGACGTCGGACAATGTCACGTTGGCGGGCGGGCAATTTTTCAATGCAGGTACGTAGTCGGCGTTGACGCAGTTCAAAATCGTCGTCTGATTGTCCGGCCATCGTCGCAAGATCGCCGAGCATGTCATCGTCAAATACCAATCGATCTCGCTGTTGTTGCTTGCGATGTGCGAGCACTTGGAAATGTGCGATTCGGAATGCCCAGGCGACGAAATTGGTTCCCAACTCAAAATCCTCCTCCTTTTCCCACAAAATAGCGTTGGTTTGTTGGAGGATGTCGTTTGCGTGATCGGGATCGAATACCAATGACAGAATGTATCCATACAGGCGTGATTGAGTCGTCGTTAGCAGTTGCAAATACTCAGGCGTTCTCATGTCAACATCGATCCAACCGATGGGGGGGCAAATGTTTGCGATAGATGGAAGATCGACAGGACACTATATCGTTGGGACTAAATAGCGGTAGGAACCGAGCGGAATTCCCTTTACCGTCTACCGACGAACTTCTGCACAGCAAATAGCCGTTCCTCGTTGAAGTTACGAAGCAGAAGCAAAAACGGCAGCATTGTCTACCGGAGCTCCGTAACCCGTACGTAGTGACCGCCATCTCGCCTCCGCGGCAGTTTTTCGATTGGGCACGATAAGCAGAAAATTGGCGTTTTAGACGTAACCTTAATTGAATCTGGAGCTATGCCTATTTGCCGCGAGTGGCTCGGTATTCGAGTTTTCAACGGTCGTGCCCGGTCCACAGCCTCTTACTACCCCCCCCCTTTTGGCGCCAGGTATTCGCGTCGCATGTGATTGCGAAAGGCGGCAACCCTTCACGATTCACTTGGCCTCAATAAGCCTGCGAAATCACTCGAGATCCATGACCTGGCGTACATCGACGAGATTGTCCAAATGAGCTTTGTTCCGTTGCATTCAAGACTTATCCTGCTGAACACTCATCGGATTCGTGGCCGCGTAAAACGGTCGCACTTCGCGGCGATTCGTGATTTGCAAAAGGCTATCGCGCGATTTCCCCGACCAATTTCGTGGCGATTTTGCCTCGGGGAACCACTGTTCGCAATTTTGGGTTCACTTTCTACTGAGACCGGTTTAGATGGGCCTGCGGCACTGCATCGGTGTCACGCTCACAATGCTCGCGCGGTTTACGTTTGCGATACCCCACATTCTGTCACCGTCACAAGATAGTATGCCTCGACGACCGGTTGGTATGGAATGGAAATCGATCATTGCGAAGATCCCAAGATCATGCCTCTTCGGACTATATTTCACGATGCTAGGGATGCGACCAATGGCGGTGGAAAGCCGTTTCTTGATCGCGAAGGGAATCTTCACCAACGCGGATGGGACGTGTGCTTCGCTCGTAACGCTATAGCTTGCTGATGGCTTGGCGGATTGTAACGTGGTCAGTGAAAAATATCGAACTCGCGGTTCCAGCTCAAATTCCCGTCTGCAACTCGAAACCAAGTCCCATCAAACCATCGAACAAAGGAGTCGTCGGGCTAACGCTCAACTTGAACGGCGATCCTGGTGAGCGAACCAATCCGCTCATCGGGTGCCCCGTTGTCGCTCGCTGATTGCCACGCTAACTCGACGCAATCATGCGTTCTCCCCATTGGGAAGCGCGCAAATTCGGTCAGATCATTTGATTGCCAACCCGGTTGTCAGACGCTCGCCTCAACCACATTTCAGATTCGCTACGTTCCTATTCACGATTGTCTCTCATGCATGTTCGTTTTCACCGTACTGAAAGTTTTCCGTTGCGTTTTTTCCTCGTTTTCGCTTGCTCGTTGTGGGTTCTCGCCGATGTAAGCGGTCAAGAATCTTCGTCTTCCGAGCACTCCCACACGTTCGCACCAATCGTTGACACGTCAACGTTGTCCGGCAAAGTCATGGTTGGCTATCAGGGATGGTTCAATGCGGATGGCGATGGTTCGAATCTCGGTTGGACGCATTGGGCACGAAATCGAAACAGGCCGTTTGGTCCAAGGAATGTGACGGTTGACTTGTGGCCCGACATGTCGGAATACGAGCCGGACGAACGATATCCGACTGAGTTTCGGCTTGCTGATGGATCGGTGGCGGAGGTGTTCAGCAGCGGGAACGCGAAAACGATTCACCGTCATTTTCAATGGATGCAAGAGTACGGAATCGATGGAGCGTTCGTGCAAAGATTCGCCAGCGGTCTCGGTTCGCAATATGATCGCGAACACAAGAATTCGGTCCTTAGGCACGCCATCCATGCGTCAGAAAAATACGGGCGAGCTTGTGCTGTAATGTATGACTTGTCAGGACTCAAGAAGGGGCAGCTCGATCGCGTTTACCAGGATTGGTCGACGCTGCAGGCTCAGTGGAAACTCACCGACGCGTCCTCCTACCTTTTTCACAACGCGAAACCGCTCGTGGCGATTTGGGGTGTCGGGTTCACTGATCGGCACGTGCCTGGTGCCTACACGTTGGCGGAATGTCGCGACATGATTCAATCGTTCACGTCCGCAGGCTGCAGCGTCATGTTGGGCGTTCCGACGGGATGGAGGGAACAGACCCGGGACGCCGTGACGGATACCGAACTGCATGAAATTCTCAAACTCGCCGACGTTATCAGCCCATGGACGCCCGGCCGTTATCGCACCCCTGAAGAGGTTGCCAAGCACGAACGCGAGAAATGGACGCCTGATGTTCAGTGGTGCGAGGAACAGCGTCTCGATCTTCTTCCAGTTGTCTTTCCCGGATTCAGTTGGCACAACTTAAAGGGCGATGCCCTCGATGCGATCCCACGACGCGGTGGGCAATTCCTTTGGTCACAAATCGCGGCAGCCAAACGCTCGGGAGCCGATATGATTTACGTCGCAATGTTCGATGAAGTCGACGAAGGCACGGCAATATTCAAATGCACGAACGAGCCTCCGGTCGGTGAAGGCGTCCGCTTCCTGACCTATGAGGGACTTCCCAGCGATCACTACTTGAAACTCGTGGGCCATGCCGGACGAGTCCTGCGAAACGAGGTTCCCGCCTCAGATAAAATGCCGGCGATGCAATAAAGACTTACGGTTTGACGGCACGCACCGAGCCCCCGCCCGACGTGCAGGCACTCCACTTCCCACGCAACTTCGTTCCGCGAGTCTGAATCCGATCCGCCAGGGCCATGAAGGTGGCCGAATGTTCCGCGGTATGAAATGAACGCAGTACCGAACGCCCCGCGTTCGGCAGCGATCGAATAAGTTGGTCTCTCTCACGTCTGACACAGCCATCGAGATTGATGCTTGGATTCGAACGAGTCATCTCTAGCAAAGAGTTCAGCTCGTAGGGCCTCGCGGTTTTCCCGCAGCACAAATCATCCTGCGTCGGCGATTTCGAGCGAAGAAGCGAGTTTGTGAATAGGCATCGATGCGGCATCGCAGAGTAAGGCACAGACGCCCCTGCCATTCGTGAGTGTCGCTATCACGAGAAGTGATTGACGAAGCGATCGCGCCAGCCGTATGGAGCAGAATGGCAAGTGCCTTGTTTTGTACCGTCCAGACCGCTTTCAACCGCAAGTGCGAAAGAATCGAGAAAGCGATAGCAACTCGATTCTCGCACCGGCAAAGTTAAGCGAGCAAGACTCGCAGTTGGAGACAATTCCTTCGAAAACAAATTGCCATATCGAAGGCGGTGACGTTCTTGGCAACACTCATTGCCGCTATTCGGCACCGAAAACGATTGCGGAACACACCTCTCACTGCGGAGGCCTCGCTAGCCGGGAATAGCAGTGGGGACGGCGAGTAGTAGCGAGTCCCCGGCTCAGCAGCACCCTACCGCTAGCGAAGATTCAGTTGGGCATCAAGCTCGTAGATTCCACCAGTTTCCGTAGCGAAGCTCCGAGTCAACTCACCGTATCGAACATGACACATTTGGCCCGCCTTCGAGAGGATCGTTGCGCCGGTCAGCTTGCCATCGTTCCAGGTGATGTCAACCTGGAATGCGCCGCGGGCACAAAGACCATCGATGCCGCCGCTGGGCCAAGCGTCCGGCAGCGCAGGCAGCAAGTGTAGGACGTTCATGTGACTTTGCAGGAGCATCTCGGTCATACCGGAGGTGGCGCCGAAGTTGCCATCGATCTGGAAGGGTGGGTGCGTATCAAGCAGGTTGGGCAGGGTGCTGTGGATCAACTGTTCTTTGAGCATCAGATGAGAGTGATTGCCGTCATGCAAGCGAGCCCAGAAATTGACCTTCCAGGCCTTGCTCCACCCCGTACCACCATCGCCCCGGGCGGTCAGCGAGACCTTGGCCGCCTCGGTGAGAACTGGCGTGGTCAAGGGCGAGATCTGCCGGCCCGGATGCAGGGCAAACAGGTGAGAGACATGACGGTGCTTGTCATTGGGACTGTCCTGATCCGGCTTCCATTCCTGGAGCTGCCCCCATTTGCCGATCCGCAGGCCGGGGTCCAGCTTGTTTTTGGTCGCGATCAACGTCTTCCTGAAATCAGCGTCAACGTGAAGGGTGTCGCACGCCTCGATGGTGTTGGTCAGAAGGTCCCAGGCGATTTGTTGATGTATGGAAGCTCCCACGCTAAAGCCGCCATTCTCGGGCGAATAGGAAGGCGAGGAAACCAGCTTGCCGTCCTCTCCATCGACCACTAAGTAGTCCAGCCAGAACTCGGCCGCCTCTTTCATGATGGGGTAAGCCACTTTGCGGAGGTAGTTGCGATCCTGGGTGTAGAGATAGTGCTCGTAAACATGCTGGCAAAGCCAGGCACCGGCCTCCGGAGCATAGAAGGCGCCACTGGTGCTTGGACCGGTATGGCCAAAGATGTTGTTCTCGTGGTGAGTGGTCCAGCCGCCAGCACCGTAGAAGTTCTTGGCAGAGATACGCCCGCGAGGCCGCAGACTGTCGACGTATTCAATCAAAGGCAAGTGACATTCGCTCAGGTTGGTGACCTCGGCAGGCCAGTAGTTCATCTGCACATTGATATTGGTGTGGTAGTCCGCACTCCACGGTGGATTCATCACGTTGTTCCAGATGCCCTGCAGATTGGCCGGCAAGGTGCCCGGCCGCGAGGAACTGATCAGCAGATAACGACCGAATTGAAAGTAGAGTGTTTCCAGAGCGGGATCGTTTCCGTCGTAGGCCTGCAGGGCCTCATCCGTCGGTAGCGCGGATGGGGTGGCGTTCAAATCCAACGTGACACGATTGAAAAGACGCTGGTAGTCGGCCAAGTGGCGAGCCTTCAACTGGTCGTACGATAACGCGCTGGCGGCGTCGACCCGTTGACGCACCGCCTGATGCGGGTGAGCACCCTTGTAATGCGGATACTCGTTGACATAATCCGTGCCGATGGCCGTGATCAAGACGACGGAATCTGCTTGATCGATTGACAGGCTCTTGGCATCCTCAGTGATTGTTCCACCTTCTGCCACAACCTGGGTTTGCGATTCAAAGGCCATCTCATTGTTAGTCAGAGCTCCGCGAAAGGTCAGGCGGCCGTCTGCAATCGTGGTTTCCGCATTGGGATGAGCCGAGCCCAGACGCAGGTCAAAGGAGAGGTTGCCAGCGGGGTGTGCGGCGAGTTTCATGACCAGAACATTGTCCGGGTAGCTGACGAAATACTCGCGCGTGTAAGAGACGCCGTCGAGTGCATACGACACGCGGGTAACCCCTTCCGCCAAATCGAGCTCACGACGATACCCCTGAACCTCGGAATTCTGCCCTAGGGTTTCGAATTTGATTTCGGACAGCTGAAGGCCAATGCCGGCATGGTTTTCCATGTCCAGGCGATAGTGCTGGTAGGGACGATTGTTGTCGAATCGGAACGAGCGACTCATATGCCGTGTGGGGAAGTCTTCGTCGGACCGACTATCCAAAGTGTTCCATGTGCGACCGTCGTTCGAACCTTTGAGGGTCCAGTTTTTAGGATCGCGATCAGCCATGTCATTGGCCGACGTCAACGAATAGCCGTTAACAACCGCGGGGCTGTCCATTTTGGCTTGAATCCAATGCGGACCCTCCGTTGAACCGGTGAACCATTTTGAATTGCTCCGACCATCAAAAGCCAACTCCTTAGGCTCATTGTCCTGCTGGTTACTGGCCTGAATTTTGACCACATGTGATCGCCCCATGAAATCTAGGTACAGATCGCCAAAGGTCAGGTACGCCCCGAATCCATCGCGAGTGCCCATGAGTTGCGGCATCAGTCGCGCGGCCTCTTCGTATTTCTGCTCAGCCAACAAGGCGCGGATTTGCGTCAGGTACTCCGTGCGATCAGGCCGGTTCCCACCCGTGTAATCACGGGACGCACCGGGACCGCCGGACCACAAACTCTTTTCGTTAAGGTTGATTTGTTCTTGGTCCACACCCCCGAAAACCATGCCACCAATGTGGCCGTTTCCCATAGGCAGTGCTTGTGGCTCCCATTGCGTTGCTGGAGTGCGATACCACAAAGCCAACTCTGAAGCCGGTGCATCAGATGGTTGGGTAAAAGTGATTTCTGCCTTAGCTAGCTTAGCGTCCACGGCATGGGAAAACGCTAAGAATATAATTGCCCCAAAAATGCTCTGCTTCTTCATTGAAATTGTCCTCTATGGTAGGTCGGTTGAGCTTAGTAGGCAGAGCATTCTTGTTGCTCTATAGGGAAGGTGCAATGGCCATGCCATGAAAGAAGACTAATAACTATCAAAGGTTGCAATGATGCGTTCGCGACTTGAAACTATATGCCTTCGCGGCGTTGTGTTTTGCATTGCAGGAAACAAAGCAAGAAGCATTGCAAAGTTTGCAAGTGCGACATCCTAGCCGGATGTGTTCGTGTTCATGGAATGTTGTTGTTCTGGAATGAGCATGGATTGTTTGGAATCGTAAAAACACAAGGCGCCCGACCAGGAACAACAGGGTTGTGAGCAAGGGTTTTAGGTAGGGCTCAAGAGCGTATTGTTAATGAGGCACACAAGCTCGCTGGGGGGCTTAGAGCACGCTGGGCTAGTAGGGCTCTTGCGCGGAGCAACCTGTTCAGTTAGATAAGTGATTTGTCGCCAAAAACGTTGTGTTTTGCGATTAACGTATTTTGCAAATGTATTTGTTGGCACGATTCAGATGGAACGCGAATGCTTCTATTGGATTGCTTCCAATACGCGGGGTTGAATCTGCAATACTCTATAGGAAAACACATAGGTAGGTATGCGACCATGGCGACTCCGTTTCCAGTCAACGCTTGCGGCGGTTCTGATAGGTTGCCAATGCGATGCCTGATAGACGGTGCGTCTGAACTTTGCGAAGCACTGCTAGGCAAAGGTGAATGGGTTTTATAGAGCGATGGGCTAGCGTATCGAATGACATGCATCATCGGGATCGTCAAGCGAACAGCGAATCAATCAATCCTGTGGAGTCGGCGAAAGATGTCTCGCGAACGTCGAGTACATGTAGCAGGGAAAGTAACAGGTCTGACATTGGATTGTCTTTGGTACATGCGAGATGCTGCCCGGAATTTAAGGCGCCTCCTCCTTGTCCAGCCAATAGCAGCGGAAGATCGTGTGGGTCGTGTGCGTTGCCGTCTCTGAAACCGGAGCCAAATAGAATGGCGGAATTGGCAAGCAAATTGGAATCGCCTTCCGGTATCGATCGAAGTTTTTCAATTAAATAGGCGAATTGAGCAACGTGCCAAGTGTTGATCTTTTCATACTGCTGCAGCTTCTCTTGCTTGTTTCCATGGTGCGAAAGCTCATGGTGCGAACCGTTCACTCCATCTAAGAACGAGAAGTTTACTTCGCTCACTGAGTTGCCGAACATGAAGGTGGCTATTCGGGTAATGTCAGCTTCAAACGCAAGGGCGATCATGTCGAGCATCTGTCGAGTGCGTTCGGCATGTTTAGCAGGATTATCCGCCGGCACTGGACGGGTCGAGAAATCGACGCGTGAGCTCCATCGCTTGCCTGAGTCGTCCTCAGTGATCTCTAGTCGTCGTTCCAGCGATTCTACGGAATCAAGGTATTGTTCGAGACGCTGACGATCACTGTGGCCAAGTCGCTGCCTTAATCGCGATGCATCTTCCATTACAAGATCAAGAATGGGGCGATTGGATTTTCCCGTTTGTTTTCCGGATGCGAGTCGAGTCATTCTGTCGAACACCAGTCGTGGGTTGATCTCTTTTGCCAGCGGCTGAGTAGGCTTACGCCACGAGATGTGTGCACCGTATACCCTGGTATATCCGGTAACAGCATCAACCCCCGATCGAACCCGCTCGTTTCCAAGTTCAAGAGAAGGCAGCGGTGTATGCTTACCAAGTGTACGGGCAGCGATCTGATCCATCGAAATGCCGTTGCTGTTTAAGTCGACACCAGTCGTTTTCGTGATCGTCGTTCCCGTTAGCCATCCAGCATCTTTTACGTAGTGTCCGCCCCCGGTGTCTGCAGCTTGGTGCCATAGTCCCGATACGACAGAGACGTCCTTTTTTGCTGACGCTATTGGGGCTAGCTGAGTGGTCGGAGTCCAGTTGAATCCCACTTCTTTCGGTGTCCAACAGTCTTGGCGAACTCCGTTGGGGAAGAACAACGCCGCAAAACGCACGGGTTTGCACGCAGCGTCGGTGGACTGCGCACGAGCACGTGAACTCATTGCGTCCAATAGTGGGAGTGCCAACGCGACGCCAGTTCCGCGAAGGACGGTTCTTCGATTGAGCGATTTCATTTCGTTACTCCAAGTTGGGATTTCGCTTGTGCGTGAATGGCTTGCTCATCACGACTCCCAAGATAAGTTCTTGGGATTGGTATTCATTTTCAATCACGCTGTTGGTGATCTCCTCCAGTGTGCATAGATCGGACGGTCTAAGGCTGCGAGCAAGGGCGTAGCCCAGCATTTTCTTGGTCAAATGACGGATGAAATTTTCCTTGTTGGATAACAAGTGGTCTTTCAGGCCGCCGAGGCCGCTGATGATGGTTCCATCTTCCATCGTTGCCGATGAGTCAATGTTTTGGCCTGCGTCTTGCTCTCGCCAACGTCCAATAACGTCAAAATTCTCAAGAGCAAATCCGATTGGGTCGATTCGATCGTGGCAGGATGCGCATGCCGAATTCGCGCGGTGAAGTTCCAATTGTGCGCGAACAGTCATCGGTTGTTTAAGATTGCTTGACGCTTCCAAGTCGGGGACTTCAGGTGGGGGAGGCGGCATCTCAACGCCGAGGAGCTTTTCTAAGAGCCAGGTTCCTCGTAACACAGGGCTGGTTCGATGGGGGTACGAAGTAACGCCCATTACGGCGCCGCAGCCTAGTATTCCACTGCGATACCGAAAGTCTTCTGTAAGAGGGACGCGAATCAGGTGATGATGGAAATTTCGGTTGATCTTTTGAGGCAATGTTGAGCGATCAAAATTGTATGCTTCGGCGAGTTGTTGGTTTAGGAAGGTCCAGTCCGAATCAATGAGCTCCAAAAGGCTTGCATTTTTCTGAAGTATCTCAACGAAAACGCGAACAGGCTGATCACGCATTGGCGATATGTGATGATCCTCAATCCAGGGATTGATTTTTAGATCAGGTCGGATCTTGCGTCCCCAGTCTGCGGTGCCAAGCCATTGACCCACAAATTGGCCGAAGGAATCGTCAAGATTAGTTCCTTCGGCGGTTAATATTCGCAGTGTCTGACGCCGAATCTCTTCCGGTTCGTTAAGCTTTCCCTGGTCCGCCGCTGCTCTCAACTCTGCGTCTGGCATCGAAGCGGTAAGGAAGTAGCTGAGGCGGTTTGCCAATTCGTGGCTCGACAATAACACATCACCTTCTGATTCAGGGATTGATTCACTTAGGAGCTGTTCGGAAATAACTTCGGGATTTCATGCTGGTAGAACATAGTTGAATTTACCGAGGGTTTCATCACGCTCTGTCGGTTCGTTTTG
>NZ_JACHXU010000025.1 GCF_014192335.1 Aporhodopirellula rubra
GGTTCAGAAATCCCTGATCCTGACGCGACTGGCTCGATCGATTACACGAGCACGAACAACCGTTCGGAACCGAAACAGATGACGTTGACGACCCGTTCGGTCAACGATGCTCCGCGGTTTGATTTTAATGATAGTGTGTTCATCCTTGAACGAGATGACCTCGCGGTACGGAGTATCACCAATTGGGCGAGCGACATTTTGCCGAGCGAATCGACGGCATTGGATGAGCTGGCCACGCAAGGTGTGCGTTTTGAACTGCAGGCGGGTTTGTCAAATATTCCAGCCGGACTGTTCGAAACCGCTCCCGCGGTTACCGAGGCCGGAACGCTGCTGCTGACGACTTCGGTCGATGCAGTTGGTACCGCAACGCTCGTGTTTAATGTGTTGGATTACTCGCTCTCAGGCGAAGCCGGGTTTGTATCCAAGTTTGTGCAGGTCACAACGACCGTGCACGTGCAACCGGTTAACGACGCACCGCGTTTGAATCCACAGTTTGTTCCAACGCCGGTTGATAATTCCGCGAGTGTGGATGATCGTTACCGTGTTGAATCGGACGGGACTTTGGTCATCACGATGACGGAAGACAATCAGATCAATGGTGGTGGAACGTATCGAATCTATCTCGAGCGAGACAGCAGCACGGAACGTCCTGGATTGTTGGATCTGTTCGTGAGCGGACCGAGTGATGAAATCAATGGCGGACAAAATGTCGTTGGCAATCCGACCACGACCGCGATCGCTCAGTCTCTGCAACTGACCAACTTCCCCGCGACGACCACGCAGGGTGGAACGCTCGTGCGTGGTGTTGAACCGGGTGTCGACGGTCGTGAGTATCTCGACTATACCCCGCGATCGCATCAGAATATCAATACCGTCGGCAACGACTTGTTCTTGTATACGGTCCAAGACGACGGGCAAACGTATACTCTGGGGTCGACCAGTTTTGAGTCCGGAGTACTTCAGAGCAATCCGTTGAGCTCAATGGGACGAGTTCGGTTGGTTCTCAATCCGGTCAATGATGCTCCTCAGTTCACAATTGATCCGGCTCGAGTGGACGGTAGTGGCAACGTGACCGTCACGGTGACGGAGGGAGCACCGGCGGGTGTGACGTTTAATCTCATTGCGAACCGCGCCGCGGGACCTGCAACGGCCACCGACGAGACGGATCCCGTCAATGGACAAACGGTGACTTACCACATTACTCCGGACCCTGCCGTCGACTATCCAGGCGTGTTCACCACACCGCCTTCGGTCGATGCTCTCGGACGTTTGACATTCGCAGCCGGCGCCGAGATTTCCGGCAACTTTGTCTTTAACATCTTTGCGATGGACAATGGTGCGAATGATCCGACCGGACGTGGCGACATTAATACCTCGGCATTGGTTCCGTTTACGATCTCGATCACTCCGGTGAACGACCCGCCTGAAGTCAAAGCGGGTGAAGATGGAATCGTGTCCGATACGATCGCCGAGGAAGGTTCGACCACCATCACCGAATCGGAGTTGTTGGCGGAATTCCAAGGTGGACCAACCGCACCGGCGGGCAGTGGCGCGATCGACGAGTCGACCCAAGGACTCGTCATCTTCTCGGGACTGCCTACCGTTGGTGGACCCGCGTTGACGACGACCGGCGGTGGTACGATCACGCGTACCGGTTCGACGTTCACGTACACGCCAGCCCTGAATTTCGCGGGCGTGGATACGGTGGTTTATCAAATCAGCGATACCGCGACTCCGGATTCTCCGAATGTTCCGGGGACTTGGTTGATCAACGTGACTCCGGTCAACGACGCACCTGACCTCGGTTCGCTCGACCTGATGGTTGGGTTGCCTGAGGACATCGGGGCCGTTCGTATCGACGATTGGTTTGCAGGTGTGACGGTTGGACCTGCCGGAGATTCGTCGGGTGCCGGACGCGCCAACGACGAGATCGATGGTTTGGGAGCGATCCCGGCACAGTCGTTCGATTCGATTACGATTCGACCGGTTGCGACCGATGATCGTTATCGCGATCTGTTCCAGTTCACCGATGGTGATCTCGACTCGGTTGTTCGATTGGAAGGCAACACACTCGTCTTCGATGTACTGCCGGGTGCGGCGGGCGTGGCAACGTTTGAAGTGACCGTCACCGATGATGGTGCCAATGACGCACCGAACGTCGGCGTGGCGAGCACGATCTTGACGATCACCATTGATTCCTCAAACGATGTGCCGTCCTTTGATGTCGTTGGGGATAATCCGATCACGGTGGTCGAAGGCGACCCGCTTTACATCGAGAATTGGGCCGACAACGTTTCGGCGGGAGACACCGGGCAGACGTCTCGCTTTATCGTGAACGTCCCCGCCGGTGACGAGGACTTGTTCGAGGTTCTGCCGACAATCGATGCGACCGGTGAAATCACATTCCAGTTCAAGGAAGACGCCAACGGTAGTACCGTGTTGGGAGTCTCCCTGACCGATGACGCGGATCCAAATGACGGTCAGTTGTTGACCAGCGATGGATTGCCTGCGTTGACGTCACCGGAAGTCCTGCTGACGATCAGCATCACTCCGGTCAACGACGCGCCGATTGCGAACGACAATAATTTCACGACGACGGAAGACAACCTCCTTACGTTCACGGTGAATGATCTGCTCGGCAATGATACCGACATCGACGTCGGTGATAGTTTGACGTTGGTGCAAACGGGAACGTTGATCACGGAACTCGGAGCCACGGTCAACATCAATTCGACGGGCGGTTTGATCACCTACAATCCGCTCGGAGCATCCGAGATTCAGAAACTGCGTCCGGGAACCTCGGTCGTCGATTCGTTCCAATATCAGGTCAGTGATTCGGAGGGCGAGTTGAGTAATTTTGCAACCGTCCGTTTGACGATTTCCGGTGCGAACGATGCTCCGATCTTGGGCGACGACGTGATCGGTTTCACTTACGAAGAAAACGCCTCGGGTGCACCGATTGCCAAGTCCGTGACGATCCCAGGTAACTCCATCTTCGATAACGATTTCGATATCGATGAAGGCGAAACGATCCAACCGTTGACGTTCACGGTAACGATCCAGCCGCAGTACGGTGAACTTCGACAAGACGCTGTGACGGGCGAAGTGACCTACCTGCCGGGCGCAAACTTCTTGACCGAAGGCAACCGCCAAGACAGCTTTGAGTACACGCTCAATGATGCCGGCGGAATCGTCTCGGGCCAACCGAGTGCTCCGGCGACCGTTCACATCGTTACCCGACCCACACCGACGGTCGATCCGATTCGAACCGGTACGTTTAACAACGCGAGCGGTACGGGAACGGCGGTTGTTGACCTCGATAACTTGTTCGTTTCGGTCGATGGGCTCGATCTCGCCAAGACGGTGATCAAGATCAATGGCCAAAACGGTGTTGCGGTCATCAACGCGGCCGGGCAATTGGTATACACGCCGAACCCCGGTCACACTGGCGAAGACACCGTAACGATCGAGGTCGAAGACGTTAACGGAGTGAAGAGCGGTGATGTCGTTGTTCAGTTCAACACGACGAGTAATGAGCGTACGAACCCGAGCGAGCCGACGGACGTGAATCGCAATGGATTCGTAACCGCACTCGACGCTCTGATGATCATCAACCTGTTGAACAGCGGGCTCGGTGGCACCTCAGGCGGTATCCCGATCTCGGCGATTCCCGCAGGCGACGACAGTTACTACGACGTCAACGATGACGGCTTCGTGACGGAGGTCGACGCACTACGGGTGATCAACGCCTTGAATGCTCAGGACGCAGGTCTGGCCGGCAGTGAGCCGATCGCACCGCAAGCGTTGGGAGCGGATGACGCGGTGGCAGCCACGACGGGCGTCGCCGCAACGGTATCGTCCGTTGAGTCGGGCGGATCGAAGGTTGTCGGTGGATCCGAGTTTGATGGCGAGAGCGATCTGCTCGACTTGATTGCGATCGATGCCGCCGGTGGCGGATCGGATTCGGATGGCGACGGATCACTCGAAGCGAACTTGGATGCCGCGATCGCCGATCTGTTTTAAGATCACGACCTGGTGAGGCTGCCGGATACGTAGAAGCGATTCACGTAGGCGGCCATCAACGACAACACCCCCTCGGCTTTGTAAAAACCGAGGGGGTGTTTTTTTGTGTTTACGGTGAACGAACGGGGACGCCCGATGGGACACGCTTCTTCCGAACGATCGGTACTAAACGGCTTGGCAAACCGCGACCTCCCGAACGGGAAGGTGCATCGGTACCGTCGTCGGGAAGTCCGACCGCATGGTTTCGGCGAGTCGTTTTCGTGCGGTGTGCAACCGTCGTTTGATCGTTCCGACGGGAGCGTCGAATCGATCACTCATTTCGATCAACGATTGTCCTTGCAGGTAGAACGCCCGCAAAGTTTGTTGATCCATGTCACCGAGGCGAGTCAAACCGACCCGAACGGCGTCGTCACGTTCTTGGGCTTCGGCCGCCGTTTGTGGCGATGCGTCATCGGCGCAGGTGGCTTCCAGAGTTTCTGGATCGCACGCCACCGACAACCGACCACGTGTCACGCGGTTGATGGCCATGCGGTGAACGATTTGTCGCAACCATCCGCCGAATGCTTCCGGGACTCGCAACTGATCGACCTTCTGCATCGCTTGGATGAAAACGTCTTGAGCGAGTTCTTCGGCTTCGTGAGCGTTTCGGACCCGTTGCATTGCCAATGCGACGATGGCAGGCCGGTATCGTTCGAACAGTTCACCGAACGCATCGCGGTCGCCCGCTTGCGCTTTGACAACGAGTTGAGCGACCGTCAATGGAGCATCGTCCACGACGGTGTTAATCGGCAAGATGGAGGTTTGTGATTTCGTATCGAGGGTAATCGTCATGATGGGTTCCTCCCCAGAGGCGGCGGGGCGTTCCAATTTTTCAAACTGCCAGTGAGATTTTTCAAAGATTCGTTTCAGGAATCGCGATCGACTCAGGCGAAAATCTTCACATGCTTGCTAGGGATGTCTCGCTATCGGTGCCCTCAATCTGCCTTCGTGGGTGAAGCGACTGGTTAACAGTCACTGGGCCTGAAGGTAGCGATTTGGGGGCGCCGGATAGGCTGACGGGCCTAGCGGGCTGTGCGAATTTCGTCTTGGTTGACCGACGCGGAATCAGCGGTTGGAACGATCAAGAGAGGCTGCGAGGAGGCAGCGTCGATCATGTTCGGGCCGATGAAATCGATCGAGTCAAAGAGCGCGGGTTCGGTTGGTCAGGCGTTAGCCTGCCGGGTTGAAACCCGTGCCTGCTGAATTCGCCGGTTTCGCGGTGGATGTCACCGAATGACCTTTGAATTCCATCGATTGGGGATGTCCCCAACATCGCGACTGTGACGGACACGTTAGGTCCGTCCCACGCGAGAACGCTGAATGTTTCTCGCGTCCTATGGCGGCAGCGGTACTGCCGACACTGGCATACAGAGGCTTCCTAAACAGCTCGGGGCGTTCGGAATGATGGACCATATAGGCCCGCCAGACCGCGTCCGCGAGTCTCTCGGTAAGGACTGCGACGCGTGTCACCATTCCGTCGAAACCATTGCACAAGATGCCGCTGACGCGGGTCGCACGAATGACATTCAGTTTGGAAATCAGAGTTCGCATCGGATCCTCCCGGCACCATTTCGGATGGTGCGGTTTTGGAGCACAAATTGGAAATTTACCTCACGCGGCTTTGCATCGTTTGCCAAGCCACCCCCTAAAAAGGGCCGTCGGTGAGATGTTGAATTAGAAGACTATTTCAGCAGAAGGTTCGCGCGGCTACCAGGAAAACTTGTAAAATTCTCAAATATGTTTTCGTCCCGTGCGGCCTAATCACGCTAAAACCAATGAAAACGCGGTGTTTGACGAGTTTGGCTCGGTTCGCACGCGATTGAGGGATCAGCACGGTTATGGTGCGGATATTTGGGGCGGTGAGGAGTTTTCCGGCGGACGAAGCGAACCCGCTCAAGCCAAAATGGGCGTCAAAGATTGAGCGAGATTGGAAGGAGGCAGGTTTGATCAGCAGGAGCACGACGACGTCGAATTTTCTTTCGCATTCCTGGGAATCGGTCGCTCCGTTGGTTTTCCCGCCGGTGTGCGTGCTGTGCGGAGACGCGACCGAGCCGACTCCTGCGATCGGCGGAGAGGTCGCTGGCGAATCATCGCAACGCCGCCGTTTTCCTCAACGACAATATGAGACGTTCTGCCGAACCTGCGAAACGTCATTGATTCAATCCTCGCCGATGATGCGAACGGCATGTGAGGAGTGTGGATGGCCCCGAGGCGCCCGCACGCCGCGAGCCGGTTCGGTTGGCTCGGGAGCGGAGTCGAGCCTTGATGAGAATTTCGCAATGTGGGGTGAGGGGGGACGTGGAGATGACGTTTTACCCTGTGCCCGGTGTCATGCGAGGAAGACGCCGCACCGATTCAACCGAATCACGCCGTTGTACCGTTATCACGATGCCGCGCGGGATGCGGTCGTGGCGGCGAAATATCCCCATAATTCCGTGGTTGCCCGCGAATTGGCGATCCGGTTGGCGGTTCGTTGTCTCGAACGTTGGACTGATTTGGTTGCCGAACAGGAGGCGGTGCTTTCGGGTGGAAAGAGTCGTCGCGGCTGGTCGCTCTCGGGGATTAATCCGCTGCGTGACGGGAATCGGCTGAATCAGGCAGGCGACGGTCCAATGATCACGAGCGTGCCGAGCCCCTGGATTCGCCAGGTCCGTCGGGGGGGCAGCGGAACGCGGTTGCTTTCGCAGTACACTGCCCTGCATCTGGGGCTGCCCTACGTGTCCCTACTGCGGACGTGCCGGCAAATCTCCAAACAGGCGTTGCTTGACGATGATGGGCGACGGGCCAATGTCAGCGGCGCCTTTCGTGTCTGCAGGGGATCGGACAAAAAAATATCGGGTCGCGAGGTCATTCTGGTCGATGACGTGATGACCACGGGAGCCACGGCGGATGAGATCGCAGGGGTGTTGCTGGACGCGGGAGCGAGCAAAGTCTCACTTGCCGTCGTGGCAATGGCCTTGCGTGAAAACTAAAAAAGCGGAAATTCGAGCTAACCGTGCCGACTTTGTCGGCGTTATCGCTTTTACATCCGTATTCACGTGCTACAGTTTTCCAGATGGCCAAATAGTGGGGTGGTCCGGACCGTTTGATCCCGGATCTCTTCTCCACCCCGATTTGACCGCGAATTCTATTCACCACCGAGCCACCCCCTCCCGGCTGACTCCATGACGAAACCTCACGACCCGCCCACAAACGGCGAATCGCACTCTACCGAGGCATCGGAAGAGGCGCTGCTGGTTGCCGCGCCGCCAACGGCGATGGGCGGCGCTCGGCGTGCGGTGCTTCGTGGACTCGGCGTCGTCCTGCCACCGCTGTTGACGATTGTGGTGTTGATTTGGGCATGGAACGCGATCGAAAACTACGTGTTGGCTCCGGTCGAGTCGGGCATCCGCCAAACACTCGTGTGGAGCCTCGCGGATATCCGTGAGACCGTTCCTCAGGGAGCACTGCGGGACCCGTTGCCGGAATTCAAGGACGCCAACAATAACAAGGGTCGTGGCTTCACCTATCAAGGTCTGTACTACGTTCCTGACCCGACGGGCCGCCGATTCCTGCCGGGCTACGTCGTTCAAGAAGTCGATAACGAGATCGGTGAGTTCGGCCTCGGCGCGGTCGCACCTAATTCGGCGGCGGCGTATTGGGACCGCTATGTGCAATTGAGATACATGCCGCGTTCGGTCGTGGTGCCGGTCTTCTTGATTGTATTTTTGTCGTTGTTGTACTTCCTCGGACGTTTGTTTGCCGGTGGGATCGGACGATGGTTCTTAAGCACCTTCGACGCGACGATTCTGCGTATCCCGATTGTCAATAAGGTTTACGGCAGTGTTAAACAGATTACCGATTTCGCATTCGATGATCGGCAAATTGAGTTCAACCGTGTCGTCGCGATTCAGTATCCACGCGAAGGCATTTGGTCGCTCGGGTTTGTGACCGGAAACAGCATGCGAGAAATTTCGGAAGCC
Source organism: Aporhodopirellula rubra (assembly GCF_014192335.1). Lineage (GTDB taxonomy): Bacteria > Planctomycetota > Planctomycetia > Pirellulales > Pirellulaceae > Rhodopirellula > Rhodopirellula rubra. Next base: position 8,025 of record NZ_JACHXU010000025.1, read on the forward strand.
GCGGGCGAACCGATGCTCAGCGTTCTGATGCCGACCAGTCCGATGCCGATGACCGGGTTCACGGTCACGGTCCGGCGTAGCGAAGCGATCGATTTGGACCTGACGATTGATGAAGCGATTCAGTTCGTGGTCAGTTGCGGGGTGGTTGTTCCGCCTCAACAACGCGTTGATGTACCCACCAAAGAATTGGCAGGCAAACCCGTCGTCAACGGAGCCAGCGTGAACGCCGGCATGGCCACACGCCAACCTCAATAAACCGCTCGTTTGATCGAAACGTTGGACGCCGAGTGGTTGGTTTGATCTTTGTTTGTTTGAGCGAGGCTCGATTGGCGTGACTCGTTCGATCGCCGCAAGCTAGATCGCGGTGACCCGTTGCACTCGGTGATTGTTGCTGTCGAGGACATGCACTCGACCGGACGAATCGATCACGATTCCCCAAGGTTGATACAACTGCCCCGGTTCGTGGCCGGGTGATCCCCAAATGCCGAGGCACACTCCGTCTTCGGTAAAACGTTGGAGACGTTGGTTGCCGTATTCGCACACCACGATGGAGCCGTCACGATCGACGGCGAGGTCATACGGGTAATGCAGTTGTCCCGGCGCCGTGCCCTCGGTTCCCCATTGCCCGATCATTTGCGGCGTTTGGTGAGCGAGGTCGTATCGGACGATGCGATGGTTGCACGCGTCGGCGATCCATAATGTCTGGCCATCAACGACGAGACTTTGTGGACGAAGGAATCGGCCGGGGGCTTCGCCGGTTCCACCCCATGAGGCAACGAATTGCCCGTCAGGGGAGAACTTCTGGATTCGATCGGACGCGCCGTACTCGCCGACGTACACATTGCCTTCGGCATCGCAAACGGCATCGGTGACGAACGCAAATTCGCCATCAGCCGATCCGCTCTTGCCGCCGATCTGTTGATCGGTTTTTAATTCGCCATCGGGATCGAACACCAGCATTCGGTAGTAATGCGTGTCGGCAACGAGTAACCGTGGCGTCGTTGGATTCTCGGGGCGGCTATCGAACGACAGTCCTGTCGGACGCCCGTTGGCGGTGTCGGGAACTTTCCATGTTCGAAGATGGGTGCCATCGACATCGAAAACTTGGATACGGCCGGTCGTGTCCACGATGTACAACTGGTCGTCGGGATCGATCGTGATCGCGCGTGGTTTGAGAAAACGTCCGTCGCTGAGCCCTCGACGTCCCCACACGTGGTCGACAGGGCTGGGGCCGCCCGTCGCGACGCAACCACTCGCTGACATCACCAACGGAGCCGATACGGCCGCAGCCAGCATCGCCAAGCACTTTCGGCGGTCGGGACATTCTTCGCGTACTGGATCGGCTTTACTCATCGACATAGGATAACCGACCGGCTCCTACCGACCGAGCCGAACCGAAAAAGTTCATTTCAAAAATGAGCTGTCCGCATTTTTGCCTCCTGCCAAACCCGCGAATGATCTACGACCTGCAGCAAACCGACGACCCCCGAGATATCGTCCACCGCAGCGTCCAGGCACTCGTCGAAGGTGACGTGATCGGGTTGCCGAGCGAAACGGTCTATGGGGTAGTCGCGAGTGCGTTGTGTCCCGAAGCGGTGGAGCGTGTTGCGGCGATGGTTGACGCCGCCAATAAGTATGCAGGAAAAGAGCAAAAGTCTGAAAAAACGGCCGATTCGAGCGGCAGCGGAAAGGGCGTGATCACGCCTGGGCAGGTCGCACTTTGTCTACGCAGCAGTGACGCGGCGGGGGATTATCTCGTTCCGCGGACGAAACTGGCACGTCGGCTGAGCGAACGCTGCTTCCCGGGCCCGCTGACGCTGATTTCGCCCTGTGACGGCGGAATTTCGGCGGTGGGTATGTTGCCGCGATCCGTCTTGGCGATTCTGCAGCGGTTTGCCGGAAACGGGCTGGACGGGGAGCAGGACGGCGATCTCGAGGCGGAGCCGCAACCGGATTCCATGACCGACATCGCGTTTCGGGTCTCCAATCACCGGCTGCTCAGCCACATCCATCGATATTTATCGGCACCGTTGGTGTGGGGAGAATTTTCGACTCCGGGGGGGGACGCGATTTCCACTGCGGAGCAACTGGACACTCATCTTGCGACAGTGATGGGTGACAATCCGTTACCGGTCCTGCTCGACGACGGTGTCAGTCGCTATGGTGGGGCAGGTACGATTGTTCGAGTGTCAGGAAATTCTTGGCATATCCTTCGCGAAGGGGTAATCCAGCGAGCCGCCATGAACCAGTTTGTCAAACCAGTGATCGTGATCGTGTGTACCGGCAATACGTGCCGAAGCCCGATGGCGGAAACTCTCTTGCGCGACCTTCTGCACCGCCGGTTTGGCCGCGAAGACGTCGCTCGGGTGCTGTCCGCTGGTGTGGCCGCCCAACGAGGCAGTGGGGCGAGCCCGCAGTCGGTCGAGGTGATGGGGCGGCGAGGATTGGACCTGACGGGGCACTGCAGCCAACCGCTCGACGATCCCCTGATGTCGATGGCAGATCTCGTGCTGACGCTCACCCGAAGGCACCGAGACGCGATCCTGGCGGCGTGGCCGAACCGAAAAGACCGAATTTTCACCCTTCGTCGTGACGGGGGGGATGTCAGTGACCCTGTCGGCATGCCCGTGGACGTCTACGAGCAGTGTGCGGACCAGATTCGCGACGAGTTGGAGAAGTGGCTCGACGCATTAGATGACGATTTTTTCCCAAAAACATCTGACACTGAATCTCTCGAGGGCCATAATGGGCCCGACAGCATGGACGAAACGAGCAATTCCTGAGGAGGATTATTTTGAGAGTTGGGATAGCAAGCGATCACCGCGGGGTGCATATCAAGGCGAGATTGCTGCAAACATTGACATCGGCAGGTTTCGAGGTCTCCGACGAGGGAACCGATTCGGCGGAACCGGTCGACTACCCAGATTACGCGATGAAAGTGGCCGGGCGGATTTCCGAGGGCGATCTCGATCGCGGGATTTTGATCTGTGGCACCGGGATCGGTATGTCAATCGTCGCCAACAAATTTCCAGGTGTCCGGGCCGCGCTGTGCTACGACGAGGTCATGGTCGAGATTTCTCGGCGGCATAATGACGTCAATGTTTTGTGTCTTCCCGGCGACTTGATCGGGGAGCGTCCGATCGATGATCTCGTGCTGATGTGGCTGCGAACCGAATTCGAAGCCGGTCGACACGGGACCCGAGTCGACAAAATTTCGACCCTCGAATCGACCGTAAACACGTCGGGGGACCGTTCGGCGAACTGCACGCCAGCGCCCGATGCATCCGTTTCCTCTCGTGCGTCCTGAGCTGGGGCATCGACCGTCTTGGCATCTCCTCGCATTGAATCTCACGCGTTCCCCCGGTCCTGGGACGAGTTGATCGGACACGAACGGATCCGCGCCGCCGTTTCGACCGCCATCGGAAAACGGCGGCTCGGCGGCAGTTTGCTGTTTGTCGGACCGCCCGGCGTCGGCAAGACATCCGCCGCGTTGTTGCTCGCACAGACGGTGCTCTGCCGACGCAACTCATCGTCGGACATGAACCCGTGTGGCCAGTGTCCTGACTGTGCTCAGGTCCGCGCGGCCACTCATCCGGATTTGATCCAGGTTGCCAAACCGACGGACCGTACCCTCATCCCACTCGAGGCGTTGATTGGTCCCGTGGAAGCCCGATTGCAACAAGGGTTCTGCCACGACGTGCATTTGCGACCGATGCAAGGTGAACGCAAAGTCGCGATCTTGCACGATGCCGATTTCCTCAACGAAGAAGGCGCGAACTGTCTTCTGAAAACGCTCGAAGAACCCCCGTCCGACGCGGTCATCATCCTGATCGGAACCAGCGAGCAGCGACAATTGCCGACAATCCGATCACGATGCCAGACGATGCGTTTCAACAGCCCGGTCGGGGCCGAGGGTCGCGAGTTATTGCGTGGCCATTTGGAGCGATTGACCGAGGAAGGACAAACGCCTCGCACCTTCAGTGACGAGACGCTCGACGAGGCGATCGAATTGGCAGCCGGAGATATGCAAGTGGCGACCCGTTTGGCCAGTGGGCAGAGCGGTGAGATTCGTGGCAAGCTGCTCGCTCAACTCGACACACCGGTTCCCGATCCGGTCATCGTCGCCCGCTGCATCAACGATCATCTCAACGAGATCAGTAAGAAAGAGGCTCCGCTGCGAAGAGCGGCGCTGCGAGATCTGTGTTCGATCGCGGTGCAGCATTACCGGAGCAAGTTGCGATTGGCGGCTCGCCAAGGACAATTCGACAACGATTGTGCTCAACGTCTCGACCGGACCCTTCGCGTTTTTCGCGAGATCGACCGGAGTGCGAACCTGAGCACCCTCATCGATTGTTACGCCGCGGATCTCACTCTCGCGACAACCGGTGACCGCGGAGCGATCGGCTAACGCGTTTCGAGCGATCAACGCGATAACGCGATAACGCGACCGAGCTCGGACGAGGTTAGGCGATCTCATCTTCCATCGCATTGACCGCTTCGATTAACCAATCCTGCATCGATGCATGGGAGTTCTCATTGCGGCGACGCAGTTCGTTTCGCACGTCTTCGGGGACAAACACACGAACCCGTTTGACGTGATTGTCGAATTGGCGGTTTGCGAGCACCGAGGCAACCGGTGAGACATCGCCGAGCGCCATCACGTCGCCGTTCCTGCCGACGACATCAATGTTGATATCGACTTCGAGCTTAACTGGAGGTGCGTCGATCAGCACGAGCGCCGGGTCGACATCGCGTCCGATCACGCGGCTGATCGATTGAGCTAATTGCCGCGAACAGGCTACCAACCACCAGTACGGACGCCGTGCGAGCATCGAGTGGACTTCTTTGCCCGATTCGACATTGAATTCAGCGGCCCGCTTAAACAACCCGCGTGTCGAGCCGAACAGACCTTCGGCGAGTTGGGCACACGCGTTAGACGACAGTGATGCGGCGTTTACATCGAACGAACGCTTCGCTGATTCTCGGAGCCGTTCGATCCATTCGGCTTCCGATAGGTTTGACCACGTTGAGGTGTCTAGCGTGGCGGGGTTTGAATTTGCATTGATTTCGTGTCGCAGTGAAAACAGTGTCCGCTGCAACATCGCGGTCGCGGCGCGAACCGTGTGATGCCAATACACTTCGCTGAACATGACGTAACGTCCGAACACCATCATTTCGGCCGCAGTTCGTCCCTTCTCACCGATCGCGAGTTTGGGTTCGCGGGGGTGAACACAAAGAGACGATACGATTCGTTCGGCGTCAAAATTCCTGCCGTAGGGAACGCCCGCGTGAAGGCTGTCGCGTTGTAGATAATCGAGTTTGTCGATGTCGATCGGGCCACTCAAGCAACTCGCGTAAAACGACACGTCCGATTGAGAGAGCTGGCAACCGGTGCGTTGTTTCATCGACTTTGGTCGCAAAATCGACATCACGTCGTCGGCGTTACAGGTCCAATCGTCGTCGAGGCAACTGGCAATTTCCGAGTGACGCAAGATCGAATCAACGCGATCCTCATGCTTGATCGGTGACCCGCCTGGCGAGTCCGTTTCACGTCGCGAGAAGTCACCCATGTCTTCGATCGGGTGGCAGAACGGCCAATGTCCCGCATCGTGCACCAACGCCGCAACGAGGAACGCTTCTTGGGCGACCTCGTTCATCGGGCGATCCAACGACGCGAGGTGATCGAGTAACCGTAGCCCGTTGGCGTAGACGCCGAGTGAATGTTCCAGACGGCTGTGTGTTGCCCCCGGATAAACGAGCGACACCAGACCGAGCTGACTGATTGCCGCCAAGTGGCGAATCGGCGAGGTGTCCACGATTCGGCGGACGCGCTGCGTCATCGGCACATCCATTGACGGCGGGATGCGAACGCGCGATGCCCCTCGTCGAAGGGCGGTGATTTCCGGGAGAGTACTGCTCACCGGATCAGGCTCGTCAGCATCGCAAACCGGTCCGGTGGTTCGGCACCGGCCAACGTGACGCCCGCCACCAACGCCAAAATGATCACGACGGCGAAGTAGAACCCAGCGTGCGTCAAGCCGTTAGGGAATTCGAGCTCGAAACACGCGACCGACGCGAATGCCCCGAGAACCACCATCACGCAAAACGTGATTCCCGCAATCGTCCATGACATTTCAATCGGTGAATCCAGTTCGAACACATACGCGGGGACGAACGCGTAAATGATCCACGTTGCCGCAAACAGAGCCGAACAAATCAGCACGCGGTTGCGAAGTTCAATGCCGGTGTACGGTGCCAATTCCCGATCGTGGACAAAACTGTATCCGATTCTGGTCAACGGAGGCGCCAATAAAATCACGCCGAGAATTTGTGCCCAAAGCGGTGTGCCGCCGGTGAAACGAAAACCGAGTGCAATGGCGAACAGCCCGACGACGCAACCGACCGCGATGAACAACATCCGGTTGGTCAACTCGGGGTCTTTTGCGGTGATCGGTTTTAGGACGCTGCGGCCCTGCGAATCCTTGGGTGAATCGTCGACGGGAGCATGGACGACGACCTGTTCACTGAGTTCAGGAACCTTGATTGTTTTTTTGCACGCCGGGCATGGCCCCGATTTGCCCGCGAACTTATCGCTGACTTGAAACCGTTTGTAGCAATGCGGGCAGGTGACTTGAATCGACATCGCGACTCGCAGGGCGGAAGAGATGAAAAGAGATGGGCAGGCGAGTGGTCGGTTCGACCCTCGGGTGTCCCAGCAGTTTAACTCAACGAATCCTGTTCGTCGCCGGGCTTGCGTCATCGCCTATCATCATCCAATGATATCATCAGAGCCTCCGCAATTCCCCGTCTACCCCAGGGTGACAACAGGGTGACTGAATCCTCCCCGCCGAATTCCCCCCAAAAACCTGAGCCGGATCGCACCGAGGACCAGGGTGCGATCGGCCAAGCGGCGGCTCGTCGGTTGTCAATGCAGGCGACGATGCCTCCTGCCGACGTTCCGGGCGTCCGGGTTGAGCGATTTCTGGGGGCCGGTGCGTTCGGCCAAGTTTGGATCGGTCGCGATCTCAATACCGGCCGCGGTGTCGCGGTGAAGTTCTATCTGCATCGCAGCGGCGTGAATTGGTCGCTGCTGTCGCGTGAGGTAAAGAACCTCGTTCAGTTGTCCGCAAACCGACACGTCGTGCAGGTGCTCGAGGTCGGTTGGGATGCCGACCCGCCGTATTACGTGATGGAACTCGTCGAAGGCGGTTCGCTCGAAGAGATGCTGCTGCAACGCGGCCGTCTACCGGTCAGCGAAGCGGTCGAGCTGTTTCAAAAGATCTGCGTCGGGCTGAATCATTGTCACGGAAAAGGCGTTTTGCACTGCGACGTTAAGCCAGCCAACATCCTGCTCGCCGCCGACAACGAACCGAGGTTGGCCGACTTCGGGCAGAGTCGGATGTCGCACGATCAGACGCCCGCGATGGGAACGCTGTTTTACATGGCACCCGAACAAGCTGATCTGAACTCCACACCCGACAGTCGGTGGGACGTGTATGCCGCCGGCGCGTTGTTGTACCGGATGCTTGCCGGTAATGCACCGCATCGCGATCAATCGCTGCTCTCGCAACTCGATACAGCAGGATCCTTGCCAGGACGACTGGCCCGTTATCGCGAAGCCATCGCCGCGGCGCCCTCCGCAGTCGATTCGCTGTCGCGTCGTGGTATCGACCGACCGCTGCGCCGGATCCTCGAAAAGTCGTTGCAGGTCGATCCAAAAAAACGTTACGCCAACATGCAACAGGTGCTCGGCGACCTGCAACAGCGTGAAGACAAACAACGTCGTCGCCCATTAATGTTGTTGGGAATTGTTGGCCCGATTTTGTTGCTCTTGGCGACATGTGTTTTCGCCATTCGCAGTATCAACCGCGCCACCGAAGCCGCCACCACGGCCCTTCGCACCGAAGCGTTCGGCAGTAATCAACTCGCCGCACGGTTTGCCGCGCAAACACTCGAGACGGAGATCGAACGATACTTCCAGTTGACCGAAAGCGAAGCCAGACGCGATGGCTTCGAAAAGCTGTTGCGGGAAACGTTGAGCGACCCGGTCATGGAATCGTCGTTGGAAGAGATCGCGTCTTCGGAAACACCGGAAGCGGCTCTTGAAAAAACGGACGCTCGTGAAGCGATTCTTGATTCGCCCGTACGCGAAAAGCTCAACGCCTACCTCGAGCGGCGATTACGGATCTACACCTCCGAACAAGGGTTGTCGACTCATCGCCAACGACTCGCCTCGCTGTTTGTCGTCGACTCTTCGGGAACGATTTTTTCAATCGCCTACGGAAGGCCTGTCGCGCGGGAACAAAATAGTGCCGGTCGGAACTACGCCTACCGTGCGTATTTCAACGGGGAACGAGATTACTCGCCCGGTGAGCTGACCATCTCGAGTGTTTCGCCGTTGCAGAAGACGCATTTGTCATCCGCGTTCCAGAGTACCGCGACGGGGTTATGGAAGATCGCGATCAGCACTCCCGTACGATTGAATCCCGAGACGGCGCCGGGCAAAGTGGATGCGGTGTTCGTGGCGACGATCAATCTCGGCGACTTTGAATTGCTGCGTGAAAACGGTGCGGCACCCAACGGACGGTCGGGAAGCCAAGTGGCAGTCTTGGTCGAAGCTCGCAAGGGCCAATTGCGTGGCACTGTTTTGCAGCACCCGTTGATGGATGAACAGCAACGTCAGGGTGTCACGTTGTCAGAAGAACGTTATCAGGTGGCACCCGAACTCATCGAGGAATTGCTCGAAGGTGGCGATGTCGATTACCGAGATCCGATGGCCTCGGCTGCGTGTGGGCAATCGTACGCCGGGCAGTGGATCGCTGCGATGCAGCCAGTCACTTTACCCGACGCCCCGAGCCAATCTGCGGTCGCTCAAGAAGACGATGACGAAATGGCGTTGTCCCCTTTGTCGGACGAGCAAAACGAGGTGGAAGGGAATCGCAAACCGAAACGATCCACGGACCTGCTCGTGCTCGTTCAATACCGTTTGTCCGAGGTGCTCGGTCCCGTTGGACAACTCCGCAGTTCGCTGTTTCGCGAAGGGCTCGCCGCGATCGCCTCGATCCTGCTGGTCACGTTTGTGTTGTGGTGGGTGGTGCGACGTATCGGTGACGATGACACAACCGGCGGTCAACTCGGCGGTGAAGAAAGTGAAAAGACGCCCAACGATGTCGAAACCATGACGGTTGCCTAACTCATTCAAATTGAGAGTTGCCCGTTCACAAACGCTGAATCCACCAGATTGCATTCCCCTGAGGTTGGGCGGCATCTTTTGCGGAGATGCGTTGACATGCACTCCGACGTAGACGATCGATACTGTGTGGCAGTAAATCGTCGCAGTTAATAGCTGTGTGGGTCGAGTTTTACCTTGCCTCGGAAAATCCAGTAGATGATTACGGTGTAGCTGAGTACGCAGGGAATTCCGATTCCCGCGATGATCAGCATCGTTTGGAGAGTGTTGCGACTGCTGCGTGCGTTCTGCAACGTGACGCTGTAGGCGGGATCGATGGTTGATAGCATGAAGTTGGGAAAAATCTCGACGCTGAACAAAGTCGCCAACGCTAGGATTACCATCGATGAACTGAAGAACGCGTAGCCCGGGCGTCCCCAATGCATCGCGCGCGGAATGTTGAGAACCGCGAGTGCGTTGAGCACCGGAACGATCCACAACCAGGGGTGAGCGGACAGGTTTTCGGTCGCATGAGGTACATGCCACCATGTCGCCAGTGTCACGACGAGATACAGGCCGGCGAAGACGAAAAACAACGGCGTAATCACGCGGCGCACCCGAGTTTGTAGCTCGTCTTCGGTTTTCAAATAGAGATAGATCGCGCCGTGCAACGCGAACAGCGAAACCGTCAAACCACCCACTAACAATGGGTACCAATAAACTTGGCTAAGAAGGCTGCCTTCGTACCGGTACTTCGGACCCAGTTCCATGCCCGCCATCACGTTACCGCCGGCGATGCCGAGCAACAGTGCTGCGGTGAACGAGGAGAGAAAAAACGCCCAGTCCCAGAGGCGACGCCATGTTGAGCTTTTGACCTTTGATCGAAATTCCAGACTCACCGCGCGTCCGATCAAGCACGTCAGCAGCAAAAAGAACGCCGTGTAGAAACTGCTGAATACCGTCGCATAGGCCACAGGAAAGGCTGCGAACAGTGCTCCGCCGAAGGTCACCAACCATACCTCGTTTCCGTCCCACAAGGGGCCGATCGAATTCATCACGAGGCGTCGCTCGTGATCGTCCTTGGCGATGAACGGATGCAGAATGCCGACACCCAAATCAAATCCGTCGAGGATCGCGTAACCGCACAGCAACACGCCGAGCAACCCAAACCAGATCAACGTTAGTAATTCGTAGCTCATCAGGTTCCATCCTCCATCATTCCGCCACCGCGTGACGTGCCGTGGTGTCCGAACGCTTCGCTCATTGAATCTGTTTGAAGTTTTCGTTTGTATTCGGCAAGTTCTTCGGGCGATTCGGGGCCGTGTTGGATTTTGTGATTGAGCACAAAAATCCAAACCGCGAACAGCATCGAATAAATGATGCCGAACAAAATGATCGAACTGAGGACTTGTTCCGCGGTCACCGATTCACTCAGACCGTCGGCCGTGCGTAGACCCATCATCTCGACACCTTCTTGAACGGATGGATAAACGATCCAGGGTTGGCGACCGACCTCTGCCGTGATCCATCCCGCTTGGTTCGCCGTCATCGCAACGACTGGCATGGCGACGATCGTCCAAAGCAGCCATCGACGTTGATCAAATGTTCCGCGGTACCATGTCCAACACGCATACATGGCGACCAAAATCATCAGTGTTCCCAACCCGACCATCAGGTGGAACGTTTGAAAGGGGAGCCAAACCGGCGGTCGTTGGTCCTCGGGAATTTGATCCATTCCCGGAACGGGCCGTGTCGGGTCGTTGTAGACCATGAAGCTCAGTAGATACGGCAATTGAACGCCGAAATGAACTGTTTCGTTTTCAGCGTCGGGCCAGCCGAAGAGGTTGAGCCCGGTGGGTTCGTCCGTTGTATGAAAGTGGCCTTCCATCGCGGCGAGTTTGGCGGGTTGTGTTTCAGCGAGTTTTTGGGCGGAATCGTGTCCGGTCGCCGCGGCGAGGAGCGTGAACAACAACGCCGTCGGTAGGGCGATCGAAAGACAGCGTTTCGAAATTTCGAGATGTCGATTTTTCAGCAGATAAAACGAACAAACCGATGCGACGAAAAACGCACCCAACACAAACGCACCGATGAGCGTGTGAGTCAGACGATCGACCGAAGACGGATTAAACACCATCGCCCAGAAATCAGTCACCTCGGCACGCGGCATCATCTCGCCTTGAACGTCGTGCCACACGATGTGGTAACCGGAGGGCGTTTGTTGCCAACTGTTGGCGACGACGATCCATACCGCACTGAATACCGATCCCAAAAAGACCATCAGGGTGCTGAGGAGGTGCATCTTCGGTCCGACTCGGTCCCAACCGAAGACGAGCACCGCCAGGAATCCGCTCTCGAGGAAAAATGCGAAAATCCCTTCGGCCGCGAGAGCTGAACCGAACACGTCACCAACGAACCTTGAATAGGCGGCCCAGTTGGTGCCGAATTCGAACTCCATCACGATCCCGGTCGCGACACCCATCGCAAAGTTGACCGCGAACACTCGGGTCCAGAACCGTGCCGCGGCTTCCCAGGCGAGATCCTTGGTTCGAAAGTACGCTAACTCGCATAGGAACAGTTGTAACCCCAGCCCGATCGACAACGGGGGAAACAGATAGTGAAACATGATTGTGCCGGCAAATTGCAGGCGACTCAGGATCTCAACGTCCATTGCCTGTTCCCTTCCGAGTCGGTGACGAGAAGATGGGTTGCTATTCGGGTTTGCGGAATCGCAAGAGATAGTTTTCTTCGAACGCGTCAACGTTCACTTCATCGATGAACTGAAATCCCGCCAGTTTGATCTCGTCACAGAATACTTCTTTCCCCGCTCGGACGTGTCCCAAAATGAAGTCTCGTGACTTGCCGGGGATCCGGTTGAAGTCGATCAAGATTAGACGCCCGCCTGGTTTCACGGCGCGGTAGATCGATGCCAACGATGCGGATGGTTGTTCAAAGTGGTGGTAGGTATCACAGATGAACACCAGGTCGACCGATTCGGTTGGCATTCGGATTGAGACATCCGTGCCGAGTACGGGAGTGAGGTTTTCGATCCCATCGGCCGAAGCACGAGCAGCGATGTGTTGAAGAAAGTTGGGCGAGATATCAACGCTGTACACCCAACCATCCCATCCCGTCGTGCGAGCGAACAGGCGACTGTAGAAACCGGTGCCCGCGCCGACGTCGGCGATCCGTTCGCCGGATTTGATTGCACACGCGTCTAGGACGGCATCACGTGCCGCGTACACCTCGCGGCTTTCGACTTCGAATCGTGCCAGCCACTCGTCAACGTTGAGTTCGGGATCTTTGAATTTATCATTGATGCCTGCCGGGACGATCGTGGGCGATTTATCTTGACCGACGGCGTGTTGTGGTGCGGCCAGCGCCCACGTGATCGCGAGCATCGGTAGGAGAGCGACGCGATACTGGATGCCAAATCGATGTTTCTTCATCACGTTAGTTGGTTCTTATAGGTGAACGGGTTCGATGGGGCCGATGCACGCGATCGGCGATACTCAGTCCTGACCTTCGGCTTGAAGGCGATCGACTTCATCGAGAAGTCTCGAGAAACGCTTCCCGAAATCGGTTAATTCGTATTCAACACGGGGCGGCACTTCGGGGAAACTTGTCTTTTGCAGGATTCCGAAACGGACGAGTTTGACCAACCGTTCATTAAGAACCTTCGTCGTTAATCCATCGGCCGATCGCACCAATTCGCCGGGTCGATTCACTCCACTTCGAACTTCCGCGAGGATGTGCAGTGTCCATTTGCATCCCAACACGTTTTGCAGAATCGTGGCCACGTCGATGGACTGAGAAGATTCACTCAAAAAAATACTCCCGCATTTCCAAATTGTTACCACTCGGTAAGTAGGGTACCGAAAGGTAAGTGCTAGTCCATGACGTTTTTACATCTAGATTTTGAGTCCTCACGCGTCCGCTAACGAGGGCGGGCGGACTCAATTCGAAAAGGAAAAAAACGATGAAAACGCAAGCACGATTCTATCACGCGGGGTGTCCCGTCTGCATTAGCGCGGAACAAACTGTCGCAGGCGCGCTCGACCCGGCGAGGTTCGATGTCGAGGTGGTGCATCTCGGCCAATCGACGCAGCGGCTTGTGGAAGCGGAAGCCGCAGGAGTCCAATCGGTACCGGCATTGGTGATCGATCAACAGGTCTTTCATATCAACCACGGTGCGGATTTGTCGGCTTTGAAATAGCTCAATGCGTCGGCTGTGTGGAGCCTTCTTTGTTTTGGTACAGCAGCCAGTAGGCTGCTGGGATGACAACCAACGTGAAGCCCGTTGATGTCAGAATGCCGAAGATGATCGCCCACGCGAGTCCTGAGAAAACGGGATCCAGCGTGATGACCCAGTTTGCCAATAAGGTTGTGCCCGCGGTCAATAGAATCGGTCGGGTTCGTACGGCGACCGATCGGATGATGCATTCACGCAAGTCGTGCCCTTCGGCTTGAGCGAGGTGAATGAAGTCGATGAGCACGACCGAGTTGCGAACCACGATACCCGCCAATGTGATCATTCCGATCATGGCTGTCGCGGTGAAGAAAACCGGGTTGGGGTGTCCGCCAATCGGTTTGTCGGTGAGCACGTTCAATAACCAGAAACCTGGCATGATTCCGATCATGGTTAACGGGATCGCCAACATGATCAGGACAGGAAGGATCCGCGACCCGGTTTGGAACATTAGGATCACGAAGATGCCGAGCAGGGCGGCACCGAATGCAATCCCAAGATCCCGGAACACGTCGAGGGTGATATCCCATTCGCCTTCGCCCGACCATACAACCGAGTACCCTTCGGGAACGGTCCACGGCACACCGCCACCCATCAACAACCATGACCTCTGCGACAGTGGGATGATCGAGGGGGTGGGCTTCGTAAGAGATTTCTCGGTCGCGGTCGTGTCGGAGACGCCGTCGATTCGGTCAAACTGCATGTCCATGATCGCGTCAGCCGGTGGACGACCGGCGACTTCGGCGTAGACGTAAACGACTCGTTTGAGATTTTTGTGATAGATCGTTTTGTCTTCCACCGCCGAGCGAAACTCGCCTAACGATCCGAGTTGGACGATCTGACCGCTGTCGCCCTGGACGTAAATTTCTTCGAGGTTATCGAGTGCGGAACGATTCTCCGGTGGCAACCTCAATTCCACCCACAACGGTTCGACCTCGTTGGGCAAGTGCAGCACCGTCGCTTGGCTTCCGCTTAGTACCGCAGCAACGGTGTCGGCAATCGTTTTGGTAGAGATTCCAGACAGAGCGGCCTTGGGTTTGTCGGTGTCGAAGATGTATCGCACTTGGTCGTCTTCGGCACTCACGTCCAGGTCGACCAGTCCCGGTTCGACAGCCATCCGATTTCGAACTCGTCTCGCTAACGCAATCTGTTCGTCGTAGCGGCCTTCGGGCGGTCCGTAGACTTCGGCCGTGATCGATGCCAGAACCGGAGGCCCGGGAGGGACCTCGACGAGTTTGACGTTGGCACCCATCGATTCGGCAAGGGCGGTGATGTCATTGCGAATCCGTAATATCAACTCATGGGATTGCTGGACTCGATGATCTTTGTCGACCAGATTGACGCGAATGTCGGCGACATGATTGCCTTGACGCAGAAAGTAGTGACGCACGAGGCCGTTGAAATCGATGGGTGACCCCAACCCCACGAAGATTTCGTAGTCTTTCACTTCCGAAAGTCCGCCGATGTACGTCCCGAGACGCCGAGCGACGGCGTCGGTGCGTTCGAGCGTCGTGCTCTCGGGCATGTCGATGACGACCTGGAATTCGTTCTTATTGTCGTAGGGCAGCATCTTGACGGGGACCATTCTCAGCATCGGTAGCAGCATCGCCGCGACCAGCAGAATGCCGATGCCGACCAACACACCCCAGGCGGCTGCGCGACCTCGTAGAATCGGCGACAGGACGAGCCTCGATAACCGATAAAGTGGTGTTCGGGTGAGGTCGTATTCGTCCGATTCCGAGTGTGAGTCGTTGAGTTGTTTGAGCGAAACCATCGCCAACCACGGCGTGATGACAAACGCGACCAGCGTCGAAATCGTCACGGTCAGAGGAACGTTTAATGCCATCGGTCCCATATAAGGACCCATCATTCCCGTGATGAACGCGAGCGGTAGGAAGCTCGCGATGATGGCCAGGGTCGACAACAGCAACGCGGGGCGAACTTCTTGAACGGCACGCAAAACTGATTGACGTGGCGGCAATATTTTCATCGTGAAATAGCGAGCGATGTTTTCAACATCAGTGATCGGATCGTCAACGAGCAGGCCGAGAGAAAGGATGAGGGCGAACATGGTCACGCGGTTGATCGAATAGCCCACCATCAGATTGATAAATAGCGTGAGGCTGTAACAAACCGGGATCGCTAAGGCGATCACGAGTGCAGGACGCCATCCCATCGTCAGGCCGATCAATCCGATCACCGTCAGTACCGCCACGACGAGTCCTTCAACCAATTCGTTGACCTTGTCGTTGGCCGTTTCGCCATAGTCACGCGTGATGCGGTATTGCACACCGGACGGCAGGTGCGAGGCGGCGAGTTGTTGCATTTTCGCGTCAACCGCTTCGGCGACGTGAACCGCGTTGGTGCCTTTGCGTTTGGCAACGGAAATGTTTACTGCTGGGAAGTTTTCTGCGACCGAACGAGAGGCATCGGGTCGCGGTGTCTCGTCGGCCGGGCCAAAGCCGATCCAACTGTAGCTTTCCGCTTCCGCAGGTCCGTCGACCACGGTGGCGACGTTCTTCAGGTAGACCGGTCGGCTGCCGTTGACGCCGACCACGATTTCGTTCAGGTCGGCAACGCCCCGGATGAACGTGCCCGTCTCGACGTTAAAGGATTGGTTTTGTTGTTCAAAGCTTCCGTTACGACGCGTCACGTTGCTGAGTTGCAACGCGTTGGCGATTTGCAACGGTGACGTTTGATGAGCCGCCATACGCTGCGCGTCGAGCTGAACGTTGATTCGGCGAGGCCGTCCGCCGATCACTTCGACGCGGTTGGTGTTTGGGATCGACTGCAGTTCGTGTTGCAGTTCTTCGGCGATCCGTCGCAGTTCGTGGTCGCCGTAGCGATCGGTTTGTTCGGACCACAACGTCGCGATCACGATCGGAACGTCGTCCACTTCAATCGGCTTGACCACCCAAGACTCAACGGCTGGTGGGATCGAGTCGGTCGAAGAGTTGATTTTGTTATAGAGTTTGACCAGCGAGTCTTCGCGATCTTCGCCGACGTAGAACCGTACGGTCACAATGCTCGAACCGGGACGCGACATTGAATAAACGTATTCAACACCGTCGATCTGGTAGAGCAGTTTTTCGATCCGGTCGGTGACCTGCCGCTCGACTTCCCAAGCGGACAAACCGGGAGCATTGATCATCACGTCGGCCATCGGCACAACGATTTGTGGTTCCTCTTCACGAGGCGTCAGTACCAACGCAGCGGCGCCCAACATCAGCGATAAAGCGATCAGCATGATTGCGACGTCGCCACGCAGGAAGACTTCGACGATGCGAGTCAGGATCGGCGATTGATCTTGTTGGTCCATCGGTTCAGACGCCTCGATGCAGTTGGTTTGGTGATCAGTCCGGGACGTGGTGGGGCGGCGGGGCGTTTGCAGTGTATGCACCGCGGTGTGAAAGTCGATGCCGCGATTCAGGCTCTCCCTCGTTGATCACGGTGTACGTTCGGGATGAATTGTGTTGATGCAAATGATGGAATGTTTGGGGGAACTATTCGTTAGAGACGTCGGCCGGTTGATGCAGGACCACGCGTTCGCCAACGTCGACTCCGCTGAGTACTTCTTGTCGACCAGGCATTCCGAGTTGTCCGCTCTTGATCAAACGACGTTCGATGTTGTTGTCCGGTAGCACGACGTCGACGAACTCGAGTTGTCCGATCTTGACGACGGCATCGGATGCGAGGCACAGGTGGCGTCGTTCTCCCGCGGGAACGAGCAATCGTCCGAACATTCCCTCGTAAAGATCGTCGGATTTCGGCACGCTGGCTTTGACCAGAAACGAGCGACTCGGAGCGTCGGCTTGGGGAACGATCTCATCGACGATTGCCGGAAATGTACGATCCAGCGCATCGACATGCACGTTCAGTTCGTCACCGGCGTGCAATTTGACCGCGAGGTGTTCCATGACCGGGGCTTCCAAACGCAACGACGTTGAGTCGTAGAGTGTCAGGATCGGCTGCCCCGGTTGTGCGATGTCGCCGGGTTCGGCGGTACGGTCGACGATCCGTCCCCTCTTTGCCGCGACGATCGTGGTGTAGGACAGCATGACTTCTGCTTCACGGACCGCCTGCTTCGTTTTCGCTTCATCGGCGATCGTGACTTGAAGGTCGCGGCTCGCGTTGTCGAAGTCCGAACGCGAGGCGGCATTCTGTTTGACCAACGTTTGCATTCGCGTGAATTGTTTTTCGGCTTGCTCGCGGTTCGCCGTAGCCGCTTCGAGAGCCCGGTTGGCCTGCGCCAATCGGCTTTGGTATTCCTTGTCGTCGAGACGAATCAGGACCTGACCTTTGTCGACTTCGTCACCCGCGGAGACCGTGATTTGGTCGATCGTCGCCAGTAACTTCGAGCTGACGATCATTCGGCTAGACGCCTTGAGTGTGCCGACGGCTTCCTCGACATAGGATTTTTCGACTTCGTGCACGACGTCGGTGGGTTGGTCGGTGAGTTCGGTTCCGCTCGCTAGCGTCCATCCGGGCTCGATCTTGCTTTCGAACATTCCCGACAGCCACGCGATCGAGCCGACCAGCACGACCATGGCGACGACGATCGAAATCAATCGCACGCTGTGGCGAAGCCAATTTTGCAAAGATTTGATTTTCATCGCCTGTCACCTGTTGATGGTTCGGTGCGTCGTTATGTCGCGTGGTTGCGATGCTTTTCGGCAAAAAGACGGCGACTTTCGGTGGCTGTTTTCGATCGAAGTTTCCCGTTTTCAGTGTGGGAAACCTCTGCAGAGACAAGCAATCACACCGCTCCCGAAATTGTATCGTCAACTCACGATATGTCAATTTAATAAACCGTGGGTGATAGGCGGCGTTGATGCGATTGGAGGCCGAAGCGACAAGGACACGTTGCGGGGAATCAGTGGTGCCACATTCGATCGGCTTGATGCTCGATCATGGTTGCTCAAACGCCGATGCCGTCGGTCGTGGCCCAGTATCCGCCTCGGCTATGATCGAACGTGGGTTTCGTCCCGCGGGCCGATTCATCGAATCCCGCGTCGATGGACCAAACTTGATGGCCGCCGACGTAGGTCCTTACCGGCCAACCGGTCAATGTTTCGCCGTCCCAGGGGCTCCATCGGTTCTTGGTGTGTTGTTCCGCGTCGCGGATGGTTCGGGATTCGTTTAAGTCAACGAGCACTAGATCGGCGTCGTATCCTTCGGCAATTCGTCCCTTGGCGGTCATTCCCCAAACCCGAGCGGGGGCGTCGCTCATCCAGTGTGCGATTTGAACAACGTTGACTTTGCCGTGATGAGCTTGGTTGAGCATCAACGCGAGTGAGTTTTCCACGGCGGGCAGACCTGACGGACTGTTCGGGTAAGGTTGTGCCTTTTCGTCGAGCGTGTGAGGCGCGTGGTCGGTCGCGATCACTTGCACGACGTCGTCGAGCAACGCCTGCCACAGACCCGCGTTGTCGGCGCTCGATTTGATCGACGGGTTCATCTGAATCCGACTGCCCAGCCGAGCGTAGTCATCGACGTTGAAGAAGAGATGGTGTGGGCACACTTCTGCGGTGAGGTAAGGCGAAGGATCGGCCAAGTACACCAGCTCGGCCGCGGTCGACACGTGCAGCACATGGAATCGGTGTTTGTGACGCCGCGCCAAATCAGTCGCTCGTTCCGTTGCGATCATCGCGGCTTTTTCGTCGCGGATGCGCGAGTGGTCGGCGATGTCGTTGGTCCCGCGATAGCGTTCGGTGTTTGCGCGTACCGTGGTTTCATCTTCGCAGTGCGAACAGATCGGCAGCGTCGTCTCACCAAAAATCCGCTCGAGTGCTTCTTGTTCGTCAACGAGCAGGTTTCCGGTGCTGCTGCCGATGAAGATTTTGATTCCTGGGACGTCCGTCGCCTTCGCCAGTTCGGCAACGTTGTCAGGCGTGGCGCCGATGTAGAAACCAAAGTTGACTAGCGACTTTTCCGCCGCGAGTCGTTCTTTGGCGCGAACGCCTTCGATCGTGATCGCGGGCGGTTTCGTGTTGGGCATTTCGAGAAACGAGGTCACACCTCCGGCGGCACACGCATGACTCGCCGTCGAGAGGTCTTCCTTGTGCGTCAGGCCTGGCTCACGGAAGTGGACTTGGTCATCGATCACACCGGGCAAAAGATGTAGTCCCGACGCGTCGATCGCATCGTCGCAGGATGCGGTATCCGACGCATCGACGTCGAGGATGCGTCCTTCGCCCAACAGCACGTTTCCGATACGAACTTCACCAGAGGCGGAACGCAGCCCGTCACCGGGCAGGACAATGGACGCGTTGCGAATGAGGGTGCGAGGCATGAGCGAAGTTTCCAGCGGTTGAGAAAACCGCGTAGCTTATCCGAACTGCCCACCCGTGATCAATCGAGCTACCGACCGGCGGCCCAAACCATTCCGCGAACGAGCATCGCGAGGTAGGTTTCGTCTTCGAAGGTTTCTCGCGAGTGACCGTATGTCGTTCCGAAGACGCGCGCGTCACCGTATTGGTTGGTCCACACAACGGGATGCCATTGATCGGTGACTTGGCTCTTCGATTTTGCCAAGACGGTTGTGTTCGGCCAGACCTTTTCGATCACGTAGAGTTCGTCCATCGGCGTGGCGTAGGGTTCAGGAAATTCACGCATCACGGAATGTTCCGCGTTAACGACTTCGACCCCGTAGTGCGCCTGGTGTTCGTGCCGGCGGCTCGTCACGCCTAGGAATTCCCGCCAATCGTCGATTTTCGCATCGCGGTAGGTGTGCATCGCGCAGTGAATGACGACGGCGGGGACGCCTTTCTGATGCGCAGTCGTGATTTTTCGGATGTATTCGGGCGTTGTGGTTGATGCGAAGCATTCGTTGTGGACGACGACATCGAAACCGCTGGCCCAGTCAGGGTTGTCGTAGAAGTCGATCTCCGCATCGGTTCCCTTGCCGCCTTCGGAGACGACGGTCCACACGATTTTTACCCCCGCTTTTTCCGCAGCCAATTGCAGTGATTTTGACTGGAAGTCGTAGTCGTGGCAGCAACCACTCGTGATCAACAGAACGTTGATGGGGGCGTTATCGGAGGTTGTCGGTTCGTCGCCTCGAACGAGGCTCGGCAGAAGGCATAGCGAAAGAACCAGTGCGAGTGACGTGTTTGCGAGACGACGGAGGGCAAAAGGACGGAGGGATGGCATCATCGTTGAGGGATCGCAGAATGGAGGGAGCGGGGTGGGGGCAGTGAACGTAGGGCCGGGTGTGTGATTTTAATACAGGGCCAGCAATCAGTTTATCGTCAGAATCTCACTGCGGCGAATTTATCGAAAACCGATTGGTGTTCTTTGTGTTGGGAAGGGAGTTTGCCGGGCGCGATGGGGCAAAAGAAAACCGAAGTCCCGTGTGGGACTTCGGCATGCTCGTGTTGATGTTACTCCGAACCGTTCGCGTCGTGGAAGAATCGCGAGGTTCGAGGGGCGAAGACCTAGTTGTTTTCTTGCAGTTCGACGGTGTCCATCACTTTGGTGTTCCGCTCGACAGCCAGCACCGTGGTGCGTTGGCGAAGTCCGTCGCGGGTTTCCGCCGTGATCGGTAGGACTTGGCGTTTGTCAGGGAAATCCAAGCGGACGGTGAAGGCACCGTCTTTCTGCAGTTTGACGGGATGACCGGAAACCATCACCGAAGCGGTGGGGTCGGTTTTTCCGAAGACGATCAGCTCGGCTTCGACATCCAATCGCAGTTTCGATTGGCGTAACAGCGACGGGTCGCCTGTCATGCTGCCCGAGTCGGCGGGGTGTGGCATGCGGCGTTGCAGGCGATCTTCGAACGCGTCGCGAAGTTCGCCGCTGCCCGATTCGAGTCCACCGCTGAGGGCGTAGATTCGTTCGTAGTCTTCGGCGATGTCCTGCCAGTGTTCGTCGAGGCGTTCGCAGTCGCCCGGAACAGGGGTTTCGACCACGTTGCTGCGGCACAGGCAGTGGAATTCGCCATTGTCGGCGAGGTAACCGATTGCGACGCGGTAACGCGATGGTGGGTCTTGGACGTCGATGTACCACGTGCTCACGCCACCATGAACCGCGATATCGCGGCTGACGGTTTCGGCGCGGTTGCTCGACACATCCCCGACGCTCAGCAGTCGAACGGTGGGAACGGCCGTGTGCCATCGTTCGGCCAACGCGGATTGAGCACGTTGCACGCTGCTTTGCGTGATTTCCCAGCTCGCTTGCAACCAAAACGAATCACGAACCAGCAACACGATCCGGTCGCGGTGTGGCGTGTTGGTGCGATGACGTTCGGCGCCATCGGTCACGGCGGATCCGGCGACGAGCGTGCTGGTCGAGAGGTCTTTACGTTTCTGAATCAATTCACGCCGGCGTCGCATTTCGGCTCGAATGCGGAGCGTTTTGGCGGAAACCTTGGGTTCGCTCAGTTCGGGCAACGGCACATCGTTGCGGGAGCTGGTTTTGCGGGTTTTGGTCCGTCCGGTCGATTTGCTCGAGCTTCCCGAGGAGGAAGCTGCCCCGGAAAGGGCACTGGTTGTGACGGTCGGTTTTTTGAGTTTTTTGGAAGAGTCAGCCTTGCTCGCTGAGGCCGGTGTGGCGCGTTTGGTCGTTGAACCCGACGTGCTTCGGCGGCTGATGACGTCGCCACCGCGTTTTGATTTAGTTGCGGGCGTTGCGTCGCTTGCCGCGTCTTTCTTTGCCGCGGCGACTTGGCGGCGAAGACGACGTTGGATTTTGGTGATCTCGCTGACCAAATCATCCTTCCGCATCGAGTGCCAGCCTGCGATACCGTAGTTCTTTGCCAGCTCGGCAAGTTCCCGGCGTGTTTGAGAACTGAGGTCTGCGTTGGTGATCATGGAGGATTCCTCGTCAGTTCGACCTGAAACCGGGCTCAGGGCTTGTGCAAAAGTTGTCATGCAGGAAACCCTCCCATTGGGGCGACCGACCTCAAATACCAGGATTGTCCCGAAAGGATCCGGTAAAGGGGGAATTCACTGCCAAAGCATTATGGCAAGGGACCACCAATGGTTCTAGGGCTAGGTGATTAAATTGTACATTTCGGTCCAAAAAGTGTTGTTAGCAACGTTCCAAAACCGATTTTTCCCGTAATCTCAACCTAGACACGCTAGTCGCAAACGCCAGCTTTTTTTTTGAGGATCCGCCCGAATGCCAAGCGAGCCGGACGAAGACAAGTCCGAACCTGAACAGAACCACCCTGACGGGGACACTGCGCCAGATGGAAACGCTCAGGCGAGCGGGGCGAACATCCACGAGGCGGGCGATGGCCGCCATCGGCGCGGTGCGGGCGATGGCCAAACGAACACTTCGGTGCCCCGCCTTGTGCCCCGCGCGATGCCGCCGCAGACAGCCGGCGAACGTCACGCTCTGATGCACCTCGCGTCGGCCGGGTTTGAGTTGGCGAGCTTCTCGTTGATTCTCGGTGGGGCCGGTTACGGCGTCGATCACTGGCTCGGTAACTCAACGCCCTACTTCGCCATCGCGGGGTTGCTGCTCGGCTTTTCGCTCGGGTTTTATCGATTGATCGTTCTCGCCAGCAAAATGGGCTGAACCATTCGGTGCCCGTTTGACGATCGTGCACCTTTGGAGACGATGCGGGCATTTCGGACTCACCTTCGGCGCTTGCGAGCGAGGGCGGCGTCCAGGACGCTGGAGCGGCTTTCTGAGCAGGGTGCCTCCTACTTTCCCCTCGCAGTCCTCCTACAATCAACTAAAGTAGCACGTCTTCTCTCTTTCGCCCCCTTTCGTCGGGTCATACGTAAAACATGTCACACGGAAAACCTGCCAAAGCGGCCCCTGCTGGGCCGGCTCGCGATATGTCTGCCGATGCGGTCGCCGCTCGATTAAAGAGTTCGCTGCTTCAAGAAAAGAGGGAACTCGAGGTCGACAAGATTTTCCGCGCGTTGGTCAAACTCGAGGGCTCTGACCTTCACATGAAAGTCGGCCAGCCACCGATGGTCCGTGTTGGTGGTGAACTCAAGCCTCTCAACCGAGGCCCGATTGATGCCGAAGAGATGGTCCGGCTGCTGTTGCCGATGATGGATGAACGTAACCTGATCATTTTCGAGGAAGAGGGCGGTGCCGACTTCTCATACCAATGTCAGGTCGACGATGTGCGTTGGCGGTTCCGGATCAACATGCTCAAGTCGCTCGGCAACATCGGATTGGTGGCTCGTCGAATCAGTAACTTCATTCCTGACTTTCGTGGCCTGTTTTTGCCCGATTCGATCGAAAATCTATGTCACTATGAACAGGGCATGGTGCTGCTCGCGGGGGTGACGGGGTCGGGGAAAAGTACCACGATCGGTTCGATGCTGAATTACATCAACAGCATCTATCGCAAACACATCCTGACGCTCGAAGATCCGATCGAATTCATTTTTACCGAAGACAAATCGCTGATTAACCAGCGAGAGATCGGCCAGGACGTGGTTGATTTCTCGGTCGGAATGAAACACGCGGTGCGGGAAGACCCCGACATCATCCTGGTCGGTGAGCTTCGCGATGAGGAGACGTTCATGACGGCGATTCACGCGGCCGAGACCGGTCACCTCGTGTTCGGTACCATTCACGCGGCGAGTGCGTCGACCTGCATCGGGCGGATCCTCGACCTTTTTCCCGAGGAAATGCACCGCGCGATTCGCGGGGCAATCGCGATGAATATGAAAGGGATCGTGGCTCAGAAATTGCTTCGCAGTATCCGCCCGGGGGTCTCTCGTGTGCCGACCTGCGAAGTGATGACGTTCACCCCGATGATTCGTAAGCTCGTTCTCGAGGGGCATGACAGTAAACTGCCCGACGCGATTCGGATCGGTGCCGAGGACGGCATGCAAGACTTCACCATGAGTTTGAAACAACTGATTGACGACGACCTGATCGATCGTCCGACGGCATTCGCTGTCGCTCCAAACAAAGACGCACTGAAGATGTCGCTCAAGGGCATCGATGTCAAAGCTCCAGGGATTATCTAAGTGGCACAGGCACCCGAAGAAATTCAACTATGGCAAACCGTGGCTCCCGTGGAATTCGTTCCGCATGTGGAGTCACGTACCGACGCGCAAGCATTGTTGATCACGACGCGGCAAGGCGCCGGTTACCTCATCGTGGCTGGGCAATTGGGGCATGCGATTCAGTCGCGGGCGACCCGCATGCTGCTGGACTTTTCGCAAAACGCGACTGCGATTCGATATCAGATCGACGGTAACTGGGAACAACTCCCGCCGCTCGATCGCGAGTCCGGCGACGCGATGCTGTACGCGCTGAAGCAGCTCTGTCTGATGAACCCGGCCGATCGCCGTGGTGCCCAAAAAGGGGCCATGGGATTGAAGGTCAACAAAGACAAGTTCGAGTTGACCGTTCAGTCGCAGGGCGTTCCGACGGGTGAACGCGTGATTTGCCGGATCGATGCGGAGAAGGTGCCCTTCAGCAATCTCAGTGACATGGGCATGCGAGACAAAATGATCGAGCAGTTCAAGGAGCAGCTCAACGGGCACGGTAACGTTGTCTTGATCTCGGCCAAGAAGAGCGAAGGCGTCACGACACTTTGGAACGTGGCAATCCACGCCGCCGACCGTTTGATTCGTGACTTCCAATCGTTTGAACCAGCCGAAGCGCCGGAGCCGGAAATCATTAACATCACCTCGAACTTCTTCGGTGGTGATACGGGTAAAACGGAACTCGAAGTCGTGCAGCGGATGGTGCTGCGGGAGCCCGACGTGCTCCTGTTCCCGAACCCTCCTGAAGCGGAGTCCTTGCAAGTTTGCATGGAAAAGGTTTTCGAAGAAGACCGTCAGGTGATCCACCGTGCCGCGGGCGAAAGTGCGATCGAAGTCCTGCTGACTTTTGTGGGGCGATACCCCGAATCGCGCAAAATGATCGCGGAAAAACTCGGTGCTGTGTTGCACCAGCGCTTGATACGGCGGTTATGCGAGAACTGCAAGGTCGGCTTCGAACCGCCGCCGCAACTGCTCGCTCAACTCGGGATTCCCGCCGGGCGTGTGCCGGTCATGTATCAGCCTTTCATTCCGCCACCGATTGAAGAACAGGTCGATGAGAACGGCCGGCCCGCTCCAATCACGCCTTGTCACATTTGTGGCGGCCGTGGTTATTTCGGACGGATCGGCGTGTTCGAGATGCTGCGGCCTGGACCGCAGTTCCGTGAGGCGTTGGCCAAGACCAGCGATGCGAGTCAGTTGTTCGCGATCGCGCGGGCAGAGGGCCATCGCGGGATCCAGGCCGAAGCCGTTCTGTCGGTTGCTCGGGGTCTGACCAGCATCGACGAACTCAAGCGAGTGTTTTCTAGACGCGGCTGAGTGCGGCGAGCCCGTCGTCCATGGAGACCGTGGGGCGATAACCCAGTCGCTCTTTCGCGGCGGTGATGTCGAAGTAGTGGTCTTTGGCTAGCTGCGCGGCGACAAAACGCGTCATCGGCGGTTCTTCGCGGCGCCGCAGTGTTTTGTAGACGGTTTCGCACGTTGCCCCGATCGCGTAGGCAGACCGGTAAGAAATGTGCCGTGTCGGAGGTGGGGCATCAAATTTTTGGCACAGGCGAGAGATCCATTCCCAACACAGAACGGGTTCGTCTTGCGCGATGAAGTAGGACCGCCCCGCAGCGGAGTCTGGGTTATCGGAAAGTGCGGTCGTTGCACTCACATGGGCCGCCGCAGCATTGGTGACATGCACCGTGTCGATTCGATTCTGTCCGTCGCCGATGATCCGTAGGCGGCCCGAACGGGCGCGGTCGAGCAGGCGTGGCAGGAGGTGTGGGTCGTCGTCGCCCCAGATCAAATGCGGACGCAGTGAAACCGTGCGAAGACCGCCGGGGGTGTCCGCGGCGATCACCTCACGCTCGGCGATCGCCTTCGTCTGTGGGTAATAGCAGAGCCACTTTTCCGGATACCCGACCGACTCGTCGATGCCGCTTTGGTGTCCGCCGGCAAACGTCACGCTCGGGCTGCTCGTGTAGATGCACTGCGTTGCACCGGAGGATTTGCAGGCGGCGAGCACGTTGCGGGTTGCGACCACGTTGTTTACGTAGAAGTGTTTCCACGGTCCCCAGACGCCCGCAACTGCCGCGGTGTGGATGACTGCGTCGACGTCCCTGATCGTTCGCTCCACGTAGGCTTTATCGGAGAGGTCACCGCGGTGATGTTGCATCCCACGACGTACGAGGTCTGGCGTTTCGCGTCGCGACAGACCGACGACTTCATCGCCTCGGTCGATCAATTGACGAACGATTTCGCTGCCTAGAAAACCGCTGCAACCGGTGACGAGGATTCGCATGGGTCAGTTGGCGGGTTCTTGGGTAGCGGGAATCGCAGGCCCTTCGGCCGATACCTTGGCCGGGAATCGTTTCAGGACGCGATAAAGAATGCACAACGCGATGAGTAGCAGGAAGGATCCGAACACGAACGGGGCACCCGCGAACGGTTCGCCGTTGTAGCGAAACGGCGTGTTTTCGTGTGTGAAGTATCGGAACAGGCCCGCCGTGAAGATCAGTGGCGCGAGAATGTTGGTGAGGCTCAGCAGCGAAGTCAGCGCCCCCTGAACGCGTCCTTGTTCGGCTGGGTCGACGGTGCTGGTGATCAGGCTTTGGATCGCGGGCCCGGACAGGCCGCTGAGTGAGCCAAAGATGATGATGCACGGGATCATCCATCCGTTGGTCGCTAGGCCGTAAAATAGAAACGAAACACACGAGACGGTCATCGCCATCATCACGGTTCGTCGTTCACCAAATCGGCGGATTACGGGGCGAACCATTCCGCCCTGAACGACCACCGCCATCAACCCCACCAACGCGAGCATCCATCCGTTGGTTTGTTCCTCCCATCCGAAGCGGAATCCCATCGACAGCACCCAAACGTTTTCGAGTCCGCGTTGTGCGAGCGAGCTGAAGACAAACGCGGCGGCGAGCCCGAGGACCATCGGGTAGGCACGCAGTCGCGTGATTGTTCCGAATGGGTTCATGCTGCGAAGTGTGATCGTGGAGCTGCGTTTCTCCGGTGGCAGCGATTCCGGCAAGATGAAGTAGCCGTAGAGCCAATTGACCAGCGACAAACCCGCCGCGGCAAAGAACGGCAACCGCAATGAGATCCCGCCGAGGAGACCGCCGAGCGCCGGGCCAATGATAAAACCGAGGCCGAACATCATCCCGACCAACCCGAAATTCCTCGCCCGGTTTTCGCTCGTCGAGATGTCTGCGATGTACGCGTTGCTGGTCGAAAAGCTCGCTCCCATTACACCGGCGATAAACCGTCCGAGGAACAGCCAGCTGACGGACGTCGCCAGCCCCGTGATGATGAAGTCGATGCCGAGGCCAAACAGCGAACCAAGGATCACAGGACGGCGACCGAATCGGTCCGAGAGTGCACCCAATACCGGGGCAAAGAAAAACTGCATCAGCGAAAACGTCGCTGCGATGATTCCGACGTACCACCCCGCCATCGACTCGTCCCCGCCGACGAACTCCTTCACCAATTCCGGCAATACCGGAATGATGATCCCGATCGCCAGGATGTCGATGAATAGCGTCAACAGGATGAACGCCATCGCCGCAGCGTGTTTCTGATGCGGGGGCGTGATCAAAACGGAAGACTCTTGTGGGGGAACGGATCGGCAGGAGCCCTAGATTAGCCCAGACGATTTTTTTTCACAGGGTGGGAGCAAGATGCACTCGCCTAGGTGGCGGGCGCGTGACGCGATCGCGTTTTCAGACCGCGGTTGGCTGCGAAGCCGAGTTGGGTCGCTCGGCAGTTGGGTCGCTAGGCAATGCCCGCGGCAGATTGGGCCGCGTCGTGAGGCTGCCGTCTCGGCGTCTTGATCCCGACGCGTGACGCCATCTTATTGCGTGTCGCTGTTTTCATGCCGCAGTCCTGCCGCGTGAGGTTATTTTTTGTCCGCGCGGAGGACGGAAACGAACGCTTTTTGCGGAATGTTAACGCTGCCAAATTGTTTCATTTTGGCTTTGCCCTTCCGCTGCTTTTCGAGCAGTTTTTTCTTCCGCGAAATGTCACCGCCATAGCACTTCGCCGTCACGTCTTTGCGAACCGCTTGGATGGTCGAGCGGGCGATCACGGTCCCGCCGATGGCACCTTGGATCGGGATTTTAAATTGGTGACGCGGGATCTCTTCGGCGAGTTGTTCGCAGTAGTGCAGAGCCCGGGCACGCGATTTTTCGCGGTGGACGAGGTACGCCAGCGCGTCGACGGGTTCTTTGTTAACCAAAATATCGACTTTGACGATGTCGGTTTTACGGTACTCGATCGGCACGTAGTCGAACGATCCGTATCCGCGGGTGATCATCTTCAGCTTGCCATAGAAGTCGAAGAGGACTTCGCCCAGCGGCATCTCGCTGACCACTTCGACGCGGCCGGCCGAGAGGTAGTTCATCGTTTGGCTTTCGCTGCGGTGTTCGCGGCACAGTTCCATGACCGAGCCGACGAATTCCTCAGGCGTGAGGATCTGGGCTTTGATGTACGGTTCGCTGGCCGAGTCGATGGTCGACGGGTCGGGCCAATAGCTCGGGTTGTCGATGTCGATGGTCGAACCGTCCTTCAGCGTCAGTTTGTATTTCACCGACGGGGCTGAGATGACCAGCCCGATGTCAAATTCTCGCTGCAGCCGCTCCTGAATGACGTCGAGGTGCAACAGTCCGAGGAAGCCGCATCGGAACCCAAAACCGAGAGCCGCCGACGAGTCCTTCTCGTATGTCAACGCGGCATCATTGATCGAGAGTTTCTCGAGTGCTTTGGTGAGGTCTTGGTATTCGTCGGTGCTCATCGGGTAGACCGATGAAAAGACGACTTGTCGAGCGGGTTGGTAGCCGGGGATCGGTTCGGAGGCGGGGCGGTTCGCCGACGTGATCGTGTCGCCGATCTCGATGTCCTGGACGCTCTTGACGCCGGCGACGATGTAGCCGACTTCGCCCGCGGTGAGCTGTTTCTTCGGGACGAGTTTGAATTGGTTGTATCCGAGCTCGTCGACCAGGAAGTCGCGATCGGCGTGCATGAAGTGAATCGTGTCTTTCGGCTTCAGGGTCCCCTCCATGACACGGCACTGCAGAATCACGCCGCGATACTTGTCGAAGAAAGCGTCAAAAATCAGTGCCTTCAACGGGGCCTCGGGATCGCCTTTGGGAGGCGGCAGGTGTGTGGCGATGCCTTCGAGAACGTCTTCGATGCCCTGCCCGGTTTTGGCCGATACAGGAATCGCCGCGAACGGGTCCAGTCCGAGGTCGGAGTCAATCTCTTCACGCACGCGATCGACGTCGGCCGCCGGCAGGTCAATTTTGTTGATCACCGGCAATAGTTCGAGGTCGTATTCGAGAGCCAGGTAAAGGTTGGCGACCGTTTGAGCTTCGACACCCTGGGAGGCATCGACAACCATCAGGGCACCCTCGCAGGCCATCAGTGAGCGGCGGACTTCGTGGGAAAAATCCACGTGGCCGGGCGTGTCGATCAAGTTGAATTGATATTCCTGACCATCTTTGGCCGTGTACGTCAGCGTGACGGTGTTGCTTTTGATCGTAATCCCACGTTCACGCTCGATGTCCATCGAATCGAGCATCTGGTCGTGGAACTCACGCTGGGTCACTCCCCCGCAGGCTTGGATCAAGCGATCCGCGAGCGTCGATTTGCCGTGGTCGATGTGGGCGATAATGCAAAAGTTCCGAATGTGTTTCATACGTCGGGGTTTGATGAATAAGGAGATAACCGTGCGAAAGCCGATCGACAGGTGAATCCTATCCAATCCGGTTTCCGGTGGCCATTGCCAAACCCGTACGAACAGCAACCAACCGCAACCCGGCGGCGTCACATACTGTCCTCCGCATACCGGATTCTTCGCTCGTCACACTCCGTTCGGCCACTCTCGCCCCCCGGGCTCGCTCGGTCCCCCCTGCTCTCGCACTCCCCTCACGACCGCCCTCGCCGGTTTCCCGCTCACGCACTCTCGAGGTTTGCCTCTCACGCCCCTCCATCCCCACCTTGTCGTCGTTTCATAATGGGATTACCGCTGATCCGGACACGGCAGCCCTTGAACTCAAAGGCATTTGTCGCGTACTATCTGCGATTCGAAATACCGATCACTTCGCGTTCTCAGCTGAGCGACGCGCCCCTATCAGCCCATTTTTTTGTGTAAACAGTCATGAAAGACGGCATCCACCCGAATTATCAAGAGACCACCGTCACGTGTGGTTGTGGAAACACCTTCCAAACGCGAAGCGTTCGGCCAGAGCTCAAAATCGACATTTGCAGCGATTGTCACCCGTTCTATACCGGCAAACTGAAATACGTCGACACCGCAGGGCGGATCGATAAGTTCCAGAAGAAATTTGCCGCCGGTACCTATGGCAGTTTGCAAAAGCCGAAAAAGGCTAAGAAAGCCACCAAATGAGCGGATCAATCCGCGACAATCTCGAAGAAAAGCTAGCGCGATTTCTGAAACTCGAACGCGACATGTCCGACCCGGATGTGCTCGGCGATGGTGCTCGCATGAGTGCGACCGCTCGCGAGCATGGTGGGTTGGCCAAAGTCGTGGGCAAGTACCGCGAATTCAAACGGCTCAGCGAAGAGATCCAGGACTGCCAGGAAATGGCAGAGGCGACCGACGATTTCGAAGAACGCGAAATGGCCGAGGCCGAGATCAAATCGCTGCGAGCGCAGCGTGAATCTCTCTGGGAGGATTTGCTGACCTACACCGTCGGCGGTGATGATTCACACCGAACCCGTTGCGTGATGGAAATCCGCGCCGGCACCGGTGGGGACGAGGCCGCCCTGTTCGCTCGTGACCTCTTCGAAATGTATCGTCGGCACGCGGAACAAGTCGGTTGGAAGACCGAAGTGATGGACGCCAGCCCGACGGAAATGGGCGGATTCAAAGAAATCATGCTGACGGTGGAAGGCGAAAACGTCTTTCGCGACCTGCAGTACGAATCCGGTGGCCATCGCGTCCAACGTGTGCCGGAGACCGAAACCCAAGGTCGCGTTCATACCTCGGCTGCGACCGTCGCGGTCATGCCCGAACCCGAAGATGTGGAAGTTAACCTGAAAGGGGATGACTACCGCGTCGATAAGTTCTGCGCCAGTGGACCCGGTGGCCAGCACGTTAATAAAACGGAATCGGCGATCCGGTTGACTCACTACGAAACCGGAATCGTTGTCCAGTGCCAGGATGAGAAGAGCCAGCACAAGAACCTGGCCAAAGCTCTCCGTGTTCTCAAAGCTCGCATCTATGAAAAGAAGCGGGAAGAAGAGAACGCCAAACAAGCCGAGGCACGCAAGGGATTGATCGGATCGGGCGATCGGAGTCAACGGATCCGGACCTACAACTTCCCGCAGAACCGTCTGACTGATCACCGCATTAACCTGACCTTGTACAAGCTCGATCAAATTATTGGTGGCGATCTGAATCCTGTCACCGAAGCCCTCATTGAATATGATCGCGATCAGCTTCGCGGCGACATGATCGACTGAGACTGATCGAGGGAATTTCTATTTTTCGGCAACGGATGCGCTCGTCATGACTACTCCCAGCACCGAACCGTGGACCGTGCTGCGGTTGTTGCAGTGGACTGCTGATTTCTTCAAATCACGCGGCAGTGAATCGCCTCGTTTGGACGCGGAAATCCTGCTCGCCCACGCTCGTGATTGCGAGCGGATCGAGCTGTACACCGCGTTCGCTGAAGTCCCCACTGACGAACAACGAATCGCGTTTCGCGAACTCGTCCGTCGTCGCGGTGAAGGCGCGCCGGTCGCTCAGTTGGTCGGGTTTCGTGAATTCTATTCGATCCCCATCCGCGTAGACGAAAACGTCCTCGTTCCTCGCCCGGAAACCGAGCATCTCGTCGTCGAGGCGATTGATCAGGCGAAGTTGCTCGCAACTTCTATCCAAGATCGACCGCTGCGAATCCTCGATATCGGAACAGGCAGCGGAGCGATCGCGATCGCCATTGCCAAGAACCTTCCTGAGGCGGAAGTAACGGCCGTCGACGTGTCTCTGCCTGCGCTAGACATCGCCCGGTGGAACGTCGAAAAACTCGGTCTCACCGAACGGATCACTCTCCTGCAGAGCGATCTTTTTGATTCGATCGATGAAGGGGCGAAATTCGATGTGATCTGCAGCAACCCGCCTTACATCAGTCAGAGCGAGTACGACGAATTGCCCGCGACGGTCCGCGAGCACGAACCACGTGGTGCGCTGTTGTCTGGTGATAAGGGGACAGAGATTATCGAACGGATCCTCTCCGACGCTCCCGCACGGCTCTCTCCCGGTGGTCGCTTGATTCTCGAGTACAGCCCGATGATCGCGGACGCGTGCAAAGCGATGGCGGAAGCCACGGGGCAGTACGGCGAGATCAAACGGATTCGTGACCTCGCCGGTTTGCAGCGAACGCTCTCGCTCGGATTGAAGGCCTAGCCTCCTCTCGATTACACCGCAACCATCGATGGCGATTGCGAGGTTTCTTGCTCGGTCACGCCGCTCAGCAGATGGCGGACAACATCCGGGGCGGAGTAGGCCGTTGCCGTCGCTGACGGAAGGAACTGAAGGATCGTCTCGACGTCATCGCCGCACGTGACGATGGCAGGTTCAGTGGTGCCGTCACGGCGAGTCTGTGCCAACCCAATGTTGGCAACCAATCCGTTGCAGACGCATTTGCGTCCTTCGCAGTGTGCCAGCTCACCTCCCTTGGCGACGTAACTTTGCGTGGGTTCGCCGGGACATCGCCATCCGGTCTTTCCATCGGGTCTGCGGTACGCCTGACGTAGGAAGCCAAGGTCGCAAACGCGGCGGCGCTGTTGATAGACGGCGTCTTCGGACACCGTGCCTTCCATTTGCAACACCTTAAACGGGAATCCGGTGGGGGAAGCCAACGGGTCGGTCACCACGTCGAGCGTTCCGGATTTGCAGCGTTGGATGACTTCCGTTTTGATCGAGCCGAGTAAGCCTGATTCATTGCTGAACGCGAACGCGGTACCAACTTGAACACCGGAGGCACCGGTCTCAAGTGCTTGCCGCACCGCTTCAGGCGTTCCGTATGAGCCAGCCAGCCAGAACGGCAGCCCGATTGCCTCAATCGCTTTGAGGTCCACGGCGTCGCGTTTTCCGTAGATCGGTTCTCCGCGTTCGTTGAGTTGCATTTTGCCTCGAGGTGGCGCGTTGTGCCCGCCCGCGGAAGCACCTTCCACGATGAACCCGTCGACACGTCCGTTGGAGCGTTTGGCCAGCATACTCGCCAGGGTTGCGGAGCTGACGATCGCGAGGAATCGAGGGCGGTTGAGCCATGGGATTTCTCCGCCGCCGAACTCCATCGGATCAAAAGTGGTGACGACCGGTTCGTCGGTCGGTGCGTCGAGTACATACAGGGGATATTCGACCGATTGTCCTTCGGCGAGACGATCGAGCACGCCTGGGATATGACGTGGGATCCCCGCGCCCATCAAGACATAGTCAACACCCGCGAGCATGGCGCCGAAGAGAGACGCGAGTGTGGGTGTTTGGATCTTCTCGAGAAAGTTTACTCCCACCAAACCGTCGTGGTCTTCCTTGGCGAGAAACACTTCGACGAAGTTCGCAGCAACGACCAATTCCAATTGAGCTTGCGTGGGTTTTTCCGAAACGACAGGGGTGGCCGCAAAGGGCGCGTCTGTTGCCTTACCGCCTTCAATGAAATAGCGGTCGACAATCCGCTTTGCCATCGCCGGGTATGGGAACTCCGAAAGGGCATGACGCATTTTTCCATCGGCGTCACCCAATTGCAGTCGGCGAACGAGAACGGTATCCATCGCCGTTCCCGACACGACACCCATTTGGCCGGTGAGCGCGACCGAGCGAGCCAGGCGCCAATCCGATACGGCGACTCCCATTCCGCCCTGGATGATGGTGGGAGTTCGGTGAGTCGCTTCAGACGCGGCGGCGGGTGAGAATTCCGTGTGTGACATTGTGCAATGTTCCTTGCGTTGGTGAGTGCGATACCACGCCGCGCCGAGATTCTTCGATTGCGATCAGGCTGCGATCGATATCGCAGCCGCCGGCCAATCACTCGCGAGGCGTTCTGCCGTAAGTCTACGAGTGTCTTGTCGTCTGTCGTCTGCGCGCCGCGTCAACGCAGTGTAAATGTTCTGTGACGGAAGCTTGCGTGTTTCAAAAAGCCCGTGTTTTCAGGGGTGAGCAGGCTCCGCGATCGCCCGCCTGGGACAATTGACCGCGTTCGTTTCTCTCGCAAATGAACGTTCGTGAAAGAGATGTTTTTCTACCACCGCCGCGATATTTCGCTAGAATCGATGGGAACCTTGAGTCGGTCGAGCACGGACCGATTGCATTGCGTACTTTGGGGGATTTGGGTGATGGGCAAGTGGTTTGTGATGGCCAGCTTTGTGTTGGCCTTCGGATGGGGGCACGCGCCGACGCACGGAGCGGAAAAGGGAATCGAAACGGCCGCCCAGCGGCGGATGTCGCGATTGATAACCGGTCGCAGTGAACCCGCACGGCTGAAGACTGTGGCGATGTTACGGCTACAGCCCGATCTGTTGCACCAAAATCTCGACGTTGTCGTCGATGCGACGCGTGAACTGCTGCAGCAGCACGGGGCGGACGAAGATGAGGACAACGATAAAATGTTCGTGGCCGATCGC
This sequence comes from Aporhodopirellula rubra, assembly GCF_014192335.1. Taxonomy (GTDB): domain Bacteria; phylum Planctomycetota; class Planctomycetia; order Pirellulales; family Pirellulaceae; genus Rhodopirellula; species Rhodopirellula rubra. The sequence continues at coordinate 43,042 of NZ_JACHXU010000025.1, forward strand.
GTGCCGGTTCCCGAGAGCATCAGCCAATTGCTCGCTGTACTCGGTGGCAGTCCGAGTTCTGATGCGCACGGCGTTGTTATCGAAGCGATGGGGCATCCCGATGAACGCATCTCGATGATCGCGATGGATGTTGCCGGTCAGTGCGAAATCAACGCGGCAGTGGAAGGCCTGCAAGATCAAATCATGCGTTCCGAGTTCGAAAAGCAATACGCGTATCGCTTCGCGTTGGTGCGTGCGATGGCGCAGTTGCATTGTCCGCGAAGTGTCGAGTTACTTCATAAACTACAGAAGCAACTCCAGGGACAACTCCGTCACGAAATTACCAATCGATTGGAAACGGTTGATTTGCGGGATTTCGGTGGCGATCGTGAGGCCTATGCGAACTACTGCAAAGAGCATCCCGCGGAATCAATGATTCGTCCGGTCAGTTTTGTGGCGGAGGAGGTGGAGCCCGAAGTGCCCGGTCGGTTGACGTTGCAGGACGTGGCATCGGAATCGACCGGTGGGCTGAAGTTGAGCAAGAGCCACTACTACGGTATTGATCTCAACGCGGGACGCATGTTGTTTGTGATCGACCGTTCCGGCAGTATGAAGAACGTGGCACGGTACGAGACACGGTTGCAGAGTGCGAAGCGTGAGTTGATTCGAGTGATCGAGGGACTGTCTCCAGATGCGGAATTCTCGATCATGTTGTTCGACACTTACATTCAAGCATGGAAAAAGGATTTGTTGCCTGCATCCGATGACAATAAACGGCAAGCGATTGCGTTTGTTGAGCGGATTGCGCTGGGTGACAAGACGAACACGCATGGAGTCTTGTCAGACGCGTTGAGTTTTCACGACCAGCTCGAAGTCGTGTTTGTGCTCACCGATGGTCAGCCGACGTTTGGGAAAGTCATGCGTCCCGACGCGATCCTTCAAGACATTGTGGGACGCAATCGGATGCGGCACTTGAAGTTCCACACGATCGGTGTTGGCGTCAGTCCGATGACGGGTGAGTTTCTGAAGACATTGGCTGAGCAAACCGGCGGTGAATTTCGCGAAGTGGAATGATCGCGTCAGGCTTTTGCGAAGTCGCCTTCATTTCGCTGTCGCTGCCGCCGCGAGATCGTGGACCACGTTCGAGAGAGCGTAACTACCCATCAAGAAGCAACGTCGCTCGCAGAACTGCTCCTGCGATCACAATGCATTTTAAGCGGGCTGCGTAGCCGGTTCGAAATGCACAGCGTCAATCCGGTTACGCCAACGCCATTTCATTGGTGTAGAGTTCCAGCATCTGGCTCTGTACTTTCACAGCGCGTAGCAGCGTCCACAGTTGGTCGGGTCGAAATTGAATCGGTTCGTCGCCGAAGAGTTGATCGAGTTCATCGACCACGGCGGCGTACTGATCGGTTGCTGCTTCGAAGCGGAAGCTTGCATGCTGCCACGCGGCCATTCGCTTCTGCGAATCCGCGAGTTGCTCGGCGCTATCTTCCGCGTTGAGCAGGATGAGGCACAGACGTGCGATCTCGATCGCCGGGAGGTCCGGTCGTTCGCGACTGAGATGTTCGGCAAGCTCATGACATTTCATACGCAAACCTAGGTCGCGTTCGCTCTGAGGCCAGTCTGGCCCTCTGATTTTTGAGCGTTCCTGTCGACTTTCGCGGCCAAGGCAGCGGCTGAGTTCACGCTGGTTCGATCGTGCCGGTAAAACCGATTCGGTTCAGTTGGGTTTGAACCTCATCCAACCAGCGGAGATGTTCTCGGCCGGTCACTCGAAATTCGATCTCGCGATATGAGGCATCGTGTTCGCTGCCTACGTTTGATTCCGTGATGCTGGTCGCTTCAGAGGAAGCGAGAATTTCCGTTTGATCCGTCACGCCAATCTGAACCCAAATCGTATCGGAGGGCATGGCCTCTTTGAATCGATCCGCCCATTCGATGAGGGTCCAATCACCGGGAGTTTCCCAGAGTTCATCAATGCCGAGTTCCCATAACTCGTCTTCGTCGGTAATTCGATACCAGTCGAGATGATGAAGACGCTGCGGTGCCTGCGGAGAATCCGCCTGATCGGCACACTGGTAACTCTTTAGCAGCGTGAAGGTGGGGCTGGTGACCTCAGACGGGTCAACGCCACATGCCCTGGCAATCTCTTGGCACAGCCGAGTTTTTCCGGCGCCGAGTGTGCCAACGAATCCGAAACAGCGTGGTGGGGCTGGTTGCTGCGTCAACGTGACGCAGCGTTCCGCCGCAATCAAAGCGTCGGCTAACTGGGCAATTTGCTCGATGCCGACGCCTGACAAACGCATGTTTTCAAAACTACGGGGTTTCGCTGCCCGTGGTCATGTTGTCCGAAGGAACTTCGGTGACCGCAGTGGTGTTGTCGCTGACTTCAGCAGGAGCGTCGGTGCTGATGTCCACGTCGTCGCCCTTCGGCGCTGCTGGTGGTGGGCATCCGACCGTTGTTGTCAAAAGAGCCAACGCGAAAACGCTGTAAGTGATTCTCTTGGTCATGGGATTCTCTCGTACTTCAAAAGGGAGGTGTTGAAGGAACTGCGAGGCAATGGGCAACGCCAGTGAGCCAAGCATCCACGTCGAATATTAAGATTAACAGAGTCTGTTAATTTTGCACCCACCGGTCAAATTTTCTTGTGACTTTCTGAATTGAAATGCCCGCAAAGTCTACGTGTTGAGAACGACTGGTATCATTGTGGCAGGTGGGACGGGAAATCCAACGGTGTCCCTTCACCGGTGAGGAGGAGTCAGACGATACGTCGAGCGTACTGGACAACTTCTATCGGGTTTCATTGTGATGAATAATCGTCTGTATTTGGTTCGGCCAACACAGCTGTGGGTTGGTGCTCTCGTGATTTCTTGTTGTTCGTTCTCCGCGACAGCGGGTGTGAACGCTCAAGGGCTTGATGATCTCTTCGCTCGTCCCGCGGATACGCAGTACGAGATGTCGGATGAGGAAAGCAGTAACGATTATGCGGCGCCTACGGGTTATCTTTCTCGTCCCTCGACCATCCCCGCATCAACGCGAACTGGTACAACGATGCGGCCTCGCAGCGGTGATCCGGTTGTGCCGAGTCCATCGGACCTGCGATTGGAGAACACCTCGGGTTCACACATGGAACCGTACAAGCCGACCGCGATGGAGCTTCGCCAAGCTCGGGCACTTGAAGAAACGCGTGCACGGATCGCTCGCCTCGAAGCGGCACGTTGGGGACTGCGTCCGACATTGCGACCAACGTGGGCAGCGGACCCGATGACCTCGAGTCGGTACCCAACGGGACCGCGGTACGTTGTTCCGTTCTATGTCTTGGTTCCCTGAATCATTTTGTCTCTTGATTCCGCCTTCAACGGTTTGGAATGGCTTCGCCTTTGCGTTGCACGTTGGCGTGAGTTCATGTTGAAGGCGATGTCGGGGTTCGTTTACTTCGGACACCCGTTAGGCGTAGAGTCGCTGTTTGATCCATCGCGAAATCATCAGCATTCCGCCGAGTAGCCCTAGCAAGACGAGTCCAAGCCACAGCAACAGATCGCCCATCAACGCGATCGTTGTTCTCAAACGGGCATTGTAGACTTCGTCCCAAAAGATCAGCGTGAGGACCGTGCCTGCACACAAATAGGGCCCGAACGGCGTCGCACGGTCACGCGTCGTTAAGAATTGCACGATGACGATCGCAATCGCCGCCAACGGTGCTAAGAAAAACGCAGCGATCGAAGCTTGCCAGCCGACGTAGCCGCCGATCATTGCCATCAGCGTCACGTCGCCAAATCCCATTGCTTCCATCTGCATCGCCCAACTGCCGACCAATCGGATCGACCAGACGATGCCGCCGCCGACCGCCAGTCCGAGTAGCGAACTGGCCAATCCCAGCCAGTGGACGCCACTGATTTGATAAACGATCGATATCGATACCATTCCGATGATCCAGATCCCGGCCAGTATCTTCCAGCTCGGGTGGCGTATTAGTCTCGCGAGGAAATACTCAACTGCTTTGGCAACGCCGTGGCGCATGATCACGCGTCGATCCGCGAGTGCGAAACACCACACCGTCCATATGCAGAGACATGTCAGCAGTCCACCGCCGGACATCCAACTCGGGTTCAAACCGATAGGGTGTTGCAACGTCACGGGGGCGATGCCTCCCGCCAATTGTCCGGGCATGAAAACGAATGGCGTGATCGATGCCAGAACTAACGCCAAAATCGTGCCCGGAATCGTGATCGCGTCGGGGATCGTGCGCTCGTCGAAATCAATGAAGGTTGCGGCAACCATCATGGCCAACAAAATCGCATGAACAAAAAACAATAGCGTCATCCATGGGGCGAACGACGTAATCACGGGGGCCGGCATTCCAGTTGGCAGCAATTGGCCTGCTAACCAGAAATGATGCATGACCGGCAGCGCGATCGCGAGCCCGAGTTCAATCAACATCGGCCGCACCCAGAACCCGGGTCCATGGAGCGTCGATTCCCGTCGCATGCGTAGCCATCCCAACAGGGGAACGCGATCGAGGAACGATCGCGGTGGCAGCGTCTCGGCGAGGACGCGGTGTTCGTCGTCCCTTTTCCAGTCTCCGAGCCGAACCCAAGGCGAGATCGGACGCGGATACCAGCACCACGTGGTGATCACATGATTCGCGACCGCACCCAATAAAACGCCCAGGATTGCCAGCACAACGAGCATCAACGGTTGAGGAAGGCTCAGCCAAGCGGCGATGAGAGCGTCGAAGGGGCCAAGATTCATAGATCAAATACGGTGTGCAAAAGAAATTTCGAGGGGCTGGCGGCGTCACCACCATTCTCTCGGCAGACTATCAATCTCGACACGATGCGGACCCTCGGTCGATGCGTCGCGGTGAGTTCGTCGGTAACGAAGGTTAACGTATTGAGCGGCTTCGAGAAATATCGCCGTGAATGAGCGGTATTCGATCTTCCGTGGTCGGCGGCAACCAATTGACGCAACCCCCAAAGTCCGCCCGCGTCTCTGGCTGTCGTAGCCTTCGTGTCCCCCGCCTCCGGCGACGTCGAAAGCTCAGACGTTGTGCCCTGCATCGATTTTCACCCTTCGTATCACGGCCTCACGCAACCAAATGAGTCTGTTTTCTGGTTACCACACCCGGTTCAAAACCGACTAAAATTCAAGGTCTGTTCCCCCTGCCCTCCCCTTCCCCCTTCCCCACCCATGAAACGAATCCTTCCTGTTCTCTGCCTCGCGATCGTCTCCACTCTGAGTCTCTCTGCCGCCGAGAAGAAGCCGAACATTCTGTTCATCCTCGTCGACGATCAATCTCCATTCGATTTGAAGGCTTACGATCCGAACTCGATTTGCGACACACCGACAATCGACCGTCTCGCCGCGGAAGGGGTCGTTTTCGATAGTGCCTATCAGATGGGATCTTTTTCTGGCGCCGTTTGCACGCCGTCGCGGCACATGATCATGACCGGGCGAACGGTCTGGCATTTGCCGAACTGGAACAAAAGCCAAAACTGTCCCGAGGACATTCTCGACAACGTGATGGCGGAAGTCTTTAACCGAGCGGGTTACGACACGATGCGAACCTGTAAGAAAGGCAACAGTTACGCGAGCGCCAATTCAAAATTCACCGTCGTGCATGACGCGACCAAACGCGGCGGCACCGAAGAGTCTGGAAGTGCCTGGCACGGCAAGCAGGTTCTCGATTATCTCGCAAAACGCGAGTCCTCAAACGACAGTGACCCTTTTTTGATCTATTTCGGTTTCTCGCACCCGCATGACACTCGAGACGGCACACCTGAGTTGCTCGCCAAGTACGGAGCCGTCAATCACAAAGACAAAAAATCCCTGCCGGCGCTCAATCCAAAACAACCTCCACTGCCGGTGAACTATCTCCCTGAGCACCCCTTCCATCACGGTCATCCCGGGTTGCGTGACGAGACTTCCGTTTCTGGGGTTTGGGAGCGACGAGACGAAGCGACCATCCGCAACGAACTCGGCCGTGAATTCGCGTGCAACGAAAACATCGACCGACAAATTAACAAAGTGCTCGCCAAGCTCGAAGCGATGGGCGAACTCGAGAATACTTTTGTCATCTACACGGCCGACCACGGTATGGCGATCGGACGCCACGGATTGCAAGGCAAACAAAATCTTTACCAGCACACGTGGCGTGTGCCCTACATCGTCAAAGGACCCGGCATCAAACCCGGGCGTGTCCAGGGAAACAATTATCTGCTCGACACACTGCCGACGATCTGTGATCTCGCGGGCGTTGAAATTCCTGATTCGGTCGAAGGTATCAGTCTCAAACCGGTCATCTATGGCCAAAAACAAACGGTGCGTGACACCTTGTATGGAACCTATTCCGGTGGCACCAAGCCCGGTATCCGTGCGGTCAAAAAGGGCGATTGGAAGCTGATCAAGTGGGATGTGTTGGACGGGAAAGTCCGCGAAACGCAGCTCTTTAATCTCGCCGAAAATCCGAACGAGTTCCTCACAGAGGATCTTGCCGAAGATCCCGCGTACGCCGACAAACTCGCCGAGATGGAAGTTCTTCTGCTCGACGAAATGCGTCGTGTCGATGACCCGTACCGTCTCTGGAATCAACCCCAAGACGAAGCTCAGCCGATTGCGGTGAAAACGCCACGCAAGAAGAAGACAGTCGCCAACTGATCCGCGACGCATCGGTTTTTAATATGCGAGTGCGCAGTCGACGGGATCACAGTCGGCTGTGCATTCGCGGACGCGAACTCACGCGAAACACCAACCCAACCTTTCTCCCCGCACGATCGTTGCCCGTTATGAAATCACTTCTTTTGCTCTGTGTCCTCGCGATGAGTCCGCTCTCGGTCGCGGCCGAACCACCCAACATCGTTTACATCATTTGCGATGATCTCGGATATGGGGACGTTCACTGTCTCGCTCCGGAAACATGCAAAATCCCCACGCCTCATGCCGACCGTTTGGCCGCGCAAGGCATGATTTTTACCGACGCACATGGTGGTTCATCGGTGTGCACTCCGACACGGTATGGCATCATGACGGGGCGTTACAGTTGGCGTACACCGTTGCAAAAAGGCGTTGTTACCGGGTTTGCACCGAACCTGATCGCGGAAGATCGACCGACCGTGGCGAGTGTTCTGAAGACGCAAGGCTACACGACTGGAATCGTCGGTAAGTGGCATCTGAACTTTCAGTACGCTGATCCCCAGTCCGGCGAAATCTACTCACGCAAAAAGTATAAAAAGCCACCGGTTGGTGCGATGATTCCAGACGGTCCGCTGCAACGTGGGTTTGATTACTTCCATGGATTTCATCACGCACGCGACATGGAAGCCGTGATCGAGAACGACCGCGTCATCGAGCATGACGCGGTCGTCAACATGTTGCCTCGCTTGACCGAGAAAGCCGCCGCGTGGATCGATTCGCAAGCTCAGAAAGATCAGCCGTTCTTTCTCTATGTGCCGCTCGGTTCACCCCACACTCCGATCGTGCCGACCGATCAATGGAAGGGCAAAAGCGGGTTAGGTGATTACGGTGACTTCGTCATGCAAACCGACCACGCCGTCGGTGAGATTACTGCGGCCCTTGAGCGAAATGGTATGGCCGACAACACGCTCGTGATCTTTACCAGTGACAACGGTTGTTCGAAAGCCGCCGGCATTCCCAAACTTGCTGGGCAAGGACATATCGTGTCGGCGCATCTTCGCGGTTCGAAGGCTGATCTGTGGGACGGAGGCCACCGGATCCCGTTCATCGTCCGCTGGCCAGGTAAAGTCGCGGCGGGGTCGCAGAACAACAGCCTCATCTGTTTGACGGATCTACTCGCGACGACGTGCGAAATCCTTCGCATCGATATGCCGTCGGGCAGTGGCGAGGACAGTGTCAGTTTCCTGCCGGCGTTGTCCGGTGATCCGATTCTGTCGACCCGAAATGGAGTCATTCATCATTCTTTCAGTGGGCATTTCGCATATCGTCAAGGCAAATGGAAGCTGCTGCTCGCCAGAGCGTCCGGTGGATGGAGTGCGCCAAACGAAGCCAATGCGCCCGCCGGTTCACCGATCGCGCAGCTCTATGACATGGATGCCGATATCGGTGAGCAACACAATCTTTACACCGAGAAACCCGAGGTCGCTGCTCAACTATTGAAACTTCTCGAGCAAGACGTTAATCGAGGTCGAAGTACCCAAGGTGAACCGTCCCAGAACGATACGTCTGACATCGTGTTGTGGAAAAGCGAAAACAAAAAGCAAAACGCAGCCAAGCGAAAGAAAAAAGACTAACGCTTGCGAGGGATCGGTCGCATGTTCCCTGCCATACGTACCCGATACGTCCAAATCCGAATCACGCATCAGGTGATCATGATGTGGACGAGTCTCTCCACGATTCAGCTGCTTGATCACTCCCTGCCGTCTCTCCCGCAGCGACGGCAAGACGTGCCCTTCACTGTAGCGGGATTTGTTCGAATTCAGTTTCGCGAAGCCTGGCGAAACCTGTTTGGAAATTGCTTCAACCCCGTCCGCCTTCGCAGCAGGTTTCGCAAATTCGGTGGCACGCCGTGCATTGCAGTTTGCCACGGATGTCGATCAGATGGCCGCCGCATACCGGGCAGGCGGGTGCCGATGTGCATGCACGCGGAGAGGTGCTGGGTTGACGCTCGAGCTCGGTGAGCGGCTTCTTTGGCGGTGGTGCGTGATCGTTTGACATGACCTCTGTTTACTGAATTCTCGCTACGCTCACAATCGGGGCGTGCCTAAGCAGATACTTTTGTTTTTGAGAATTCGCTGGACCCAAGAATTCCTTCAACGTTTTTTCTTTGCGTAAACGTGGCACTTTGGACGTCTGCACGTTGGCTCTCGTGTGCCGGACGGGGGAAATGTTTGAGGTGAAATTTGATTTGCCGCGTGACGTTCATCGGGGGGATTCGTACTTGAGTAGTAAGCCGACTTCGCAGGCATCGTGACCCATCCTCATCACGATTTGCGAATTTGGTTTCTCTTCTCTGTCCCCACGCACAAAGCATAGGTGATGCCATGTCAGCCGTTTGGAATCGCTGGATCGGTCGCTCTCGTTCGAATTCTTCCACCAGCCGCAAACGTAAAACACAGAACCGGAGGTTGCGACCAGAATCTCTCGAAGCACGCCAATTGCTCGCGGCAAATATCTTTCACAACGAAGCGATGCCCGAGGATGTCAATGAAGACGGGATCGTTTCCGCGGTCGATGCGCTGACCATTATCAATCAAATCAACACGCAGACAGCGGAGGGGCAATCGATCGACGGCGGAGGTTTGCAGGCTCGCGGGCGTGGGCGGATGACGGACGTTAACAACGATGGTCGTGACTCAGCTCTCGATGCCCTGATGGTGATCAACCGGCTCAACCGCGAGCAAGGCCGTTTCGATCCCCCGTCACAGCAACCTGGGTCGGGGCAACTTCCAGGAGATGGGCGAAACCAGGGAGACGACCGACCCGGTGAAGACACACCTGCGGATGAAACGGAGGTGCGTTCGATCGATGGCACCGGCAACAACCTCGAGAACACAGAACTCGGTGCCGCCAACACGGCTTTGTTGCGGGTTGCCGACAACGACTACGCAGATGGAATATCGGAACCTGGTGGCGAGGATCGGCCGAGCGCACGTGAAATCAGCAACACGCTATCGGCCGCCGATCCCGAGGGGACCAGCAGCGAGCGTGACTTGAGTTCGTTCGTCTTCATGTGGGGGCAATTTCTCGATCACGACATCGATTTGTCTCTCGAACCCGAAGACGATGCCGACGCGGAGTCCTTTGACATTGAGGTTCCCACCGGCGATCCCTTGTTTGATCCCTTTGTAACGGGTGAAGTAACGATTCACCTGACGCGTTCTGAAATCGCCGAAGGCACTGGCACTTCCGTCGAGAATCCCGCTGAACAGGTCAATGCGATTACCGCTTGGATCGACGGTTCGCAGGTCTATGGCAGTTCCGAAGACGTGGCGAATTCGCTGCGTGAGTTCGAAGGCGGGCGTATGCTGATCACCGAAGACGGGCTGGTGCCCACGGACGAGAACGGCAGTTTGCTCGCCGGCGATATTCGCGCCGCGGAAAACATCGGTCTGACATCAATGCACGCACTTTTTCTGCGTGAACATAACCGCCTCGCGGACGAAATCGCTGCTGATAATCCGGATCTGACCGATGAAGAGATCTATCAGCAAGCACGTGAGATTGTGATCGCCGAGTTGCAGTCAATTACCTACAACGAGTTCCTGCCGGCGCTATTGGGTGAGGACGCATTAGACAGCTACAGCGGTTATGACTCGAGCGTGGATCCTTCGATCGCGAACGAATTCTCGACCGCCGCGTTCCGGTTCGGGCACACGACGTTGAATGACACCCTTGGTTTTTATGGCAACGACGGATTGGATGTTCAAGACGCCGTTTCATTGGCGCAAGCGTTCTTCAACTCGTCCATGCTAGAGGAGACCGGGATCGATTCGATCTTGAAGGCAGGGGCGTCAACCTTGTCTCAGGAAACGGATTTGGAAGTCGTTGATAGTTTGCGGAACTTCCTGTTCGGTGCCCCTGGTTCGGGCGGACTCGATCTCGTTTCGCTGAATATTCAGCGTGGCCGCGATCATGGGCTCGCTGACTTCAATTCCGTGCGTGAGGCGTATGGTTTGGAAACATTTGATTCCTTCGCCGAAATCACGAGCGACGTTGAGTTGCAGGAAAAACTCGAGACACTCTACGGTGATGTGAACAACATCGATCTTTGGGTGGGGTTGCTCGCTGAGGATCATGCCGCCGGCAGTTCATTGGGCGAAACGGCGACAACGATCATCGCTGATCAATTCGAACGATTGCGTGACGGTGATCGGTTCTATTATGAGAATACGTTCTCAGGCAGCGAACTCAGAGAGATCGAGAACACCACACTGGCGGATGTCATTGAACGCAATACGAACAACGAATCGTTGCAATCCAATGTGTTCTTCTTCACGCCTACGATTGCGGGAACCGTGACGTCCGATCAAGTCGTGGCTCAGCAGGCCACCAATCAAAATCGCAACAACCGACGTAGTGGAAGTCCGAGCGACAACGAAACGACCAATGTTGCGATGGAAGGAATGGAGATGGAACTGCTCGACAGTGACGGCAACGTGGTGGCTACCGCGGTGACGGATAGCGATGGTCGGTATGAATTTGATTCCTTCGATCGAACGGGCGTGTATTCGATTCGAATGGCGTCGTCCGATGTCGATGTCCTCGGTGAAGAAACGATTGAGGTGCTCGTCAGCAGCGGCGACGTTCATCTCGACACGATGGATTTCAAAGTGAGCGTTTAGGCTGCAGGGCGTGGCGTCGTCATGGATGACGACGGGTGCTTCTCAAGAATCTCGCGAGATATGCCGGTGGTGCTGCCATCGGCATTCGTCGTTTTGAGGATGACGGCTTCTGCGCGAGGCAAACGTTCGGCGTGTTGGTGTGGCGCATCTGCACGCTGCAACGGTCCGTTGTTTCGATTCGTGTTCTCATGCGATTCGTGACGTTCTGCGTGTCGTGGGTGTGACGTTTGACGCGGGAAATCGTCCTCTCATCAGAGATGCGTTCGCTTTTCCAACTCTTCTTACTTCTCTGGCGATTTGTGATGTCCCTGAAAACTCAACCGAATCACTCCGGCGTTCCCCCGCAACGTGGCCGGTGCGATGACGAATACGTTGTGGCATGTGACGATTGGTTCGCCTCTTTGGGGTCGGGGATCGATCCGGTGGATGTCGAGCCGTTAGACAGCGATGTTTTGTGGCCTGAGAATGCTCTCGCGAGGCTCGATCAGTCGTTGGCGCTGTTCTGCAATGACGACTCCTCCGTCGATTGCGAACGCGTGCCGGCTAGGAGTCAACATGAGCGATTGAAACCATTTGGTGTGTGACAAAGGGCGGCGTGGTTCGGACTCTAGAAAGAGATACCATCCACCACGCAATCCGTGGTCCACAACTCATTCCCCTCATCGAAGGACCTCAGCTATGAAACGTAGAATGACTCGACGCCGGTTGCGCGGAATTGAAGGCCTTGAAACAAGGCGTGTTCTGGCGGCTGCGATTTCGGTTGTTGACGGTTCCTTGTTGGTTGAAGGTGACGCCGAAGGGGAGATCGCGATCGTCGACCTCGGTGATGGGACGCTGCAGGTGACCGAGAGTGGTGCGGGCACCGACGGTGGGGATTTGGTCGAGGTCGTGGAAGGGGTCAGTGATGACATTCTGATTCACCTCGACCCGAGTGGCGTCGGGGCGGACGACGCCGTTTCGATCGACTTGTCGGCAAACTCGGTCACCGTTGACTCGATCTTCGCCGCCCTCGGGAGCGGTCGCAACACCGTTAGTCTCGATGGCGGAACGATCTCAGGTGATCTGGTGGTCGCGACCGAAGAGGGCAACGACGCCGTGGTGATCGGAGGAGAAGCCACCGTGCAAGGAAACGTCGAGGCCGTTCTTGGTGAGGGTGACAACACTCTCGCTGTCGACGGTGATATTGAGGGGGATCTCGCCGCATGGAATGGCAACGGAGACGATTCGATCGCCATCGGTGTGCAGTCCGAGATCGGTGGCGACGTGCGAATCGGCTTGGGTGATGGCGAGAATTTCGTTGACGTTGCGGGCCAGATTGCGGGCGATTTGAACCTTCGCGGCGGCGTTGATGACGACACGCTCACCGTCCTCGCGGAAGCAATCGTTGCAGGGAATGTTAATGCGTCGTTGGGTGATGGCGAAAATACGGCCACCATCGACGGTGCCGTGGAAGGCGAATTGATCGGCTCTGAGTTCGCAGACGAGGAAAGCTCGGAGGCTGCCTGCGACGACAGCCTCGGAAGCGATATGGGCGCAGGGCTAGCCGCCGGTGAGAACTTGATCGGTTTCCACGGTCGACCTGAACCCGGCATGCGAAATGAAGAACTCGAAAGTGGCGAGTGCAGTCACGCCGACGGCGAGACGACGGATGAAAGTGATGCGGGAAGCGACGTCGCCAGCGATGGCGAAACGGACTCGCTGGATGAAACCGACTCGGTCGACGAAACGGTCGAAAACGCTTCGTTTTTGATCAGCACCAGCGACGAAGACGAACTCGATGACGACACGATCGTTTCGGTTGAAACCAGTCTCGGCCTCACTGATCAAGCCACGCGTGACGAAACCGGACGACGCCATGGGCGTTCAGGAAACGCGCGAACCAAACAATGCTAGAAGATTCGATGTTGATTAACCCATTACCCATTTGGATGCTTTAAGGAATTTCGCCATGAGAAAATCACTCGTCGCCACTTTCGTTTTGGTCGTCGCCATGACAGTACTGTTGCCCGTGCAAGCCCAACGTCCACCACGCGGTGGCGGCCCAATGGGACCGCAACCGGCGCAGGCTGCCAGCGACATGACGGCGGATCAGGCCTCGCTTCGATCTGCACAATTGGCCAGCCAAGCGGAAGCTGCAACCGTTACGATGCCGACGATCGAGGAACTCGCGGTGATGATGTTAGCGAACTACGACGCTGACGAGAGCGGGACGCTCGATCAAACCGAATTGCAAAACGCACTCGTGGCGTTACGGACGATGATGCAAAGGCAAACGACACGAACCACCACCAACGCGGCACGAATCCAGGCCAACGCCCTCCGAGTCCGAACGCGTTGAGAGGGAGTCGCTTTTAGTCTACAAGGCGGCGATGGATGAGAGCTTGGCGACAGGCCAAGACGTTTTATTCACGGTTCCAACGCGGACGACAGGACGTAACCTAATGACGCGTGTCATGCCTTCGGTACTTGTGGTGTCGGAGGGTGGTTTGCACCATGGACTTACGTCCATGGCTAAGGCTTGTCGTGCCGTTGACGCTGGTGTGGGTGAGGTGGCCTGGTTTTTGGGGGCCACGCGAGTCCTTTGCATACGTCGCATCAATCGGACTCGTTACCTCGTCCTCTATCAGGAAATTGAGTTGTCACAGACCACTAGGCGGCCGACCGCCAGTCTGAGGAGAACGGATCGTTCAGTCCCAGTTCAGGCTGCCTGCGGATTGGTATTCCGTGACTCGGGTTTCAAAGAAGTTTTTCTCTTTTGCCAAATCCATCGTTTCGCTCATCCACGGAAACGGATTTTGCGATTCATATTGCTTGGCCAATCCGATGCGTTCTAGACGGCGGTCGGCGATATATTGGACGTAGTCGCGGAACATCGATTCGTTGAGCCCTAAAATTCCACCGGGCAAACAATCGGCAGCGTACTCGATTTCTAACTCGACCGCTTGTTTGACTCGATCGATCATCGCGACCTGGAATTCTTCGGTCCACAAGCCGGGGTTCTCGCTTTTGATGCCGTTGATCAGGTCGATGCCAAAGTTCAGGTGAATGGTTTCGTCGCGAAGGATGTACTGAAATTGTTCTCCGATCCCGGTCATCAAGTTCCGCCGGTGAAAGGACAGCATCATCACGAATCCCGTGTAGAAGAACACGCCTTCCATGATTAGGTAATAACCGATCAAGTTTTTGAGAAACGTTTGTGCTCCTTCGTCCGTCGATGTGGTGAAGTTGGGATCGAGCACCTCAGCGGTGAGTTCGGTTTCAAACGCATCTTTGCGGGCAATCGAGGGGACTTCGTGGTACATGTTGAAGACTTCTCCTTCGTCGAGCCCAAGACTATCGACAACATAAAGAAACGTATGCGAATGAACCGCCTCTTCAAACGCTTGACGTAACAGATACTGGCGGCATTCCGCATTGGTGACGTGTTTGAAAATCGCTAGCACAAGGTTGTTACCGACTAAACTTTCAGCGGTCGAAAAAAAGCCGAGGTTCCGCATGATGACGTGGCGTTCGGGATCCGACAGTCGATCACTTCGCCACGTTTCGATGTCCTTGGTCATCGGGACTTCCGTCGGCATCCAGTGGTTGGCGCATCCGTTTTGGTAATGCTCCCACGCCCAGTGATACTTGAGTGGCATGAGTTGATTGACGTCGACTTGGTTGCAGTTGATCAGTCGTTTTTGGGCGGCGGAAAATCGTTTGCTGGAAATTGCTGGGGTGGTTTGGTTGGTCATCGTTTACATTCTCGGGTCGGTTGGGATCGGACAGGTCGACCGCGAACGAAGCCACACAGCCAGTGATAGCCGCGTGGGCAGTAGTTCGGGCCCGGATAAAAGTTCATCGTGTGCGGAAAGATGGGTCGCGAGAAAAGGGCCCTCTCGCGACGGTAAGTCGAACCCGCCTGCATCGGTCAAGACGATCAGACTTCCGTTGGGTTCGACCCGCTGCCAAGAACGGGCGATACCCGGCGTGTGCGTCAAGCTAAACGCCCGTTCGATCCAGTGGCTGTAGAATCGCATCGTGATCAGGCGACCTTACTGGCACGCTTCGCAATCAGGATTGTTGACGTCACAAACCTGGGCGGGTTGTCGTTCGTGGGTGATCAAGTCAACATCGCTGCGGTCGATGCGAATTCCACTCGACTCACTCTGCGACTTCATCCAGCGTGGTTGGATACCAAACCGATTCACATCTACGGTCGACTTTTCGACTTGGGTCGCCGCGAGCGAACGCAAGTAGTACGTCGTCTTGAGCCCCTTTTGCCATGCGGCCTGGTACATCGCGTCAATCGCTTTGCCACTCGGTGCGGAAAGGTACAAGTTCAGCGATTGTCCCTGGTCGATCCACTTTTGGCGACGAGCCGCGGCGGCAATCAACCATTGCGGTTCGATTTCAAACGCTGTGGCGAACAACCGACGGAGATGCTCGGGCATGATTGCGATCTCTCCTACCGCGCCGTCGTAGTACTTCAGTGCATCAACCATCTCGGCGTTCCAAAGCGAGTGTTCTTTGAGACAGTTGACCAAGGCCGTATTCACTTGAGTGAACTCACCCGACAGATTGCTCTTCGAGTAGAGCTGTTTGTAGGTCGGTTCGATCGACTGTGTTACACCGACGATCGTCGAAATGGTCGCCGTCGGTGCGATCGCTAAACAGTTGCTGTTTCGCATTCCGTTCTGGGCGATGGACTCACGTACAATGTTCCAATCGAGGGTGTTGCCTCGGTCGACATCGATCGGCTCACCGCGATGCTCAGCCAACAGATCGATCGTGTCGATCGGCAACAAACCGCAATCCCATTTGGATCCGGTGTAGGACTGATACTTGCCACGTTGTTTGGCCAGTTCGCTCGAAGCGAGGATCGCGAAATAGCTGATCGCTTCCATGCTCGTGTCGGCGAACGCGACCGCATCATCGCTCGCGTAGGGCATGCCCATTTTGTGTAAAGCGTCTTGAAAACCCATCAGCCCCAAGCCGACCGGCCGATGACGTAGGTTCGCGTTGCGTGCTTCGGGAGTTGGGTAGAAATTGATGTCGATCACGTTGTCGAGCATTCTCATCGCGATCTGTATCGTGTGTCGAAGTAACTCATGATCGAGCTGGCCGTCGACGATGTGAGCGCCGAGGTTGATCGAGCCCAAGTTGCAAACCGCGGTTTCCTCGGGACTCGTGTTGAGCAGAATCTCAGTACAAAGATTGCTGCTGTGAACAACACCGGCATGATCCTGGGGTGAACGAACGTTGGAGGGATCTTTGAATGTCACCCAAGGGTGTCCGGTCTCGAACAGTCGCGTCAGCATCTTTCGCCATAGATCCGTTGCAGCAACGGTTCGATGCAGCCGCAGTTTTTCTTCTTTGGCATCCGATTCGTACTGCTCGTAGCGTGTCTTGAAATCGATTCCATAGGTGTCATGCAAATCCGGCACTTCGTCAGGACTAAAGAGTGTCCACGAGCCGCCGTCGCGAACCCGTTGCATGAACAAATCCGGAATCCACGCAGCGGTGTGCATGTCGTGCGTTCGTCGTCGATCGTCGCCGGTATTCTTTCGCAGGTCGAGGAATTCTTCAAAGTCCAGGTGCCACGGTTCCATGTAGGCGCACACGGCGCCCTTGCGCTTGCCGCCTTGGTTTACCGCGACGGCGGCGTCGTTGACGATTTTGAGGAACGGAATGACGCCTTGGCTTTTGCCGTTGGTGCCTTTGATCCGGGCTCCAGTCGCACGGATGTTCGTCCAGTCATTGCCGAGCCCGCCTGCCCACTTCGACAACACCGCATTGTCACCGACCGATTTGAAGATGTGTTCCAAGTCATCTTGGACCGTGGTCAGATAACAACTGCTCAATTGCGGATTTTGCGTTCCCGAGTTGAACAGCGTCGGCGTGGCGGTCGTGTAGCGGAAACTCGACAGCAATTCATAAAACTCGATTGCCCGGCCTTCGCGATCGTCGGTTTCAGCAAGAGCCAGTCCCATCGCGACTCGCATCCAAAAATACTGCGGCGTTTCAATTCGTCGCCCGTCTTTATGAAGCAAGTATCGATCGTAGATAGTTTGCAATCCCAGATACTGAAACTGCGTGTCGCGCTCAGGCGACAATGCATCTGACAACCGCCGGAGGTCAAAGTCACGCAGTTCTTCCGACAATCGATCGCAGCGAATTCCCTCGATGATGTAGTGTTCGAATTGTTCGTGATAGACGGATTTAAAATCATCGGAAAACGGGGATTTGCCGAGTGATTGTTGGTAGATGATCCATCGCTGCAGCTGCGCCGCGAGGGCATCGTATGCCGGGTCTCGCTCGATGCGACTGCGGGATGAGAGCACGAGGGCGCGAGTAATATCGCTGGGCGTCATCCCATCAAATGCGCCGCGAATCACTTCGGCGATGATTTCGCTCGCGTCGATTTCGGGCAAGTGAGATTCGGGGCAACGCTCTAGGAAACGGACCAGACGATCAGGGTCAAACGGCACCCTCACGCCGGGTTCCAGCTCAACTTCGATACGGTTGGTGTTGGGCACCGCATCAATGCTGTCGAGCCCATGAACTTCTCCGCGAACTGCCCGGATGCGGGCGTGTTCGGTGCGATACAAGATATAGCGGCGGGCGACGCGGAAATGCTGTCGCTGCATCAATCCGATTTCAACGACGTCTTGAATCTGCTCGACGTTGATGGAGCCCCCTGGGCTTATCGAATCTCCCGAACTGATCGATTCGGCGAGTTCGGTCACTTGATCGATGATCGCCTCGATATCGCAATGGATCTCGGGTGGCAACGGTTGAGACTCTTCCAATGGCATCTCCGCCCGGAACGCTTTTTGGATCGCTAGTTGAATCCGCTCGCGGTCAAATTCAGATTCACGTCCATCTCGTTTGCACACCATCCATGTGGAAGAAAGTGTGGATGTTTGTTCGGCCGTCCAACCCATGCCAATGTTTCCTATGATTGCGCACGCACCTCGCGAGTTCAACTTTGCAGGGCGATGCATCGGTTCGGCGGGTTCGCACAACAGCACACAACGGTGTTAACGGACAGTCGTCGTACAGTTAACGGGCTTGCTGGTGGTGCGGCGAACCGGCGTTTCATTGGTCAGCAAATCGCAGTCGATGCACAGTCGTATCGCACGAACCGGCATGAAGAAATTCGCTGCAACGTCCGCCCCAATCCGAGAGGGCACTCAACGTCTATTTCGTGGTAGGTCTTCTGACTTACTGCCGTCCGATTTCCCGACCTTCTCGCCGAAATTTCTCGGCAATGGCCTTTCAAAAGAGAAAGGGAAATACGTTTCGGATGCCGTAGCACCCGGGGCAGTTCACAGCGGCTGGACCATCCCGGAATTTCACCGGAGTTCCCTGTTCACCTGCTCACAAGAATTGCTAGCAAGTCACCACGAACGGGCGAAGTATTGATTAACCGACGCGGATTGTCAACGCGAAGTCGACGAAGTTTGATTTCGGGCAAAGCAAGCTGAATCGGGTCTGCTTCAGATTCCGCCGGTGCTGGTCTCCGCCGGTTGCAGAAACCGTAAATGATGCGCCGCGTGGCAGGTGTGGATTCGTTCGATCATTTCGCGTGATTGTTGGCCGAACGCGGGGTGCGGTGCGTAGTCACCGGCGTGCGCGTGGAAACGCTCGACACTCGCCACAAAGCGTTCCACTTCCGCCGCGTCGTCCACCTCCGCGGGCGGAACAAACATCGATGCCGTGCGAATGCCGCGAGGCGAATCATCGCTGAGTACTTTCGGTAAAAGCAGCCGACGCATTACCGGACGCATGAATGCGAACAACGACATCCATTTGGGATAACCGTCCACACTCGGGTCTTGCACCAAAATCAAATGACGGCAAATTTGACCGAGCGACCAATTGCCTTGACGCGTGTAACCGCTGCGCAGTAACTCGCGGGTCTCGGCAACGGCACCGTCTAAGTCATCGAATTGTAGTATTCGTAGCTCGCTCATGAGTTTGGTTCATTCTGTGTTTGCGGCGATGATGCATCGAGGACTCGAACCACCACTTTTCCTTTGACGTGTCCCGTTTCAATATGACCAATCGCGTCCGGCGTTTCGGAAAGCGTGTAAGTTCGATCGATGAGCGGACGCACTTGAGCCGCTTCGACGAACGTCATGAGCGCGTTCAAATCATCGCGATTGGGAACCGAAAGGTATCGTCGCAGGTTCTGCTTAATCATTGGCGACAACAACAGCGGCTTGATCAAACGGACGAACATTGCCAGACCTTTCGCGCCCGTCCCGCTGTTGAGAATCAGCATCCCGTTGGGCTTCAGTACACGACGGCAATCTGAAAGCGAGCGGTTTTCGATGTTGTCAAAAATGACATCGTAGTGCGGTTCGCCTAACGTGAAATCCTCTCGGTCGTAAGCGATCACATGATCCGCACCGAGCGCGCGAACCGTATGGGAGTTTGCTTCACTGCAGACACCCGTCACGACGGCGCCGTATGTTTTGGCAATCTGCACGGCAAAGCTCCCGACACCACCGGAGGCTCCGTTGACGAGGAGATGCTGGCCCGATTGCAGTTTGGCAACATCGCGGAGTGCGTGCAGCGCGGCGAGACCGGACGTCGGCATCGCGGCAGCGTCGAGAAAGGAAACATTTGCGGGTTTTGCCGCGAGTGTGCTTTCGTTGACCGCAACAAACTCAGCACACGAACCGAAGCAGGTTCCGAACACCTCATCACCGGTTTGAAACCGCGTTACTTTTTTGCCCGTCGCTTCGACCGTCCCCGCCACGTCGAAACCAGGGACACCGTATTTAGGTTTGAAAAGTCCCGTCGCGACCCGCATCAGCAACGGAGTTCCGCGAACGCCGAAGCTATCACCGACGTGCAGTCCGGCGGCGTGAACTCGCACGAGGACCTCGTCCTCCTTGATCTGCGGTTTCGCGATATCGGTGACGCGAAGGTCATCAGGCGAACCATATTTCTCCTGATAAACCGCTTTCATCGTTTGCTCTTTGGATTGCCGCGTTGGATGTTCTGCTCGCGAGAATTCGTTATCGCGATAACCGGAGGGTTGGACGTGCTGAGGGGCGAGAACGGAGGGGCTCATGAGATTTCCCGGCCGCGGGTGGCGATTGAGACTTGCGCTGTAAGTTGCACTATCGCGATGTTATGCTTACGCTGTAAGTGAGTCAAGTTCGAAACGTCATTTCAGGCCCGCCGCCAAGAGGAGAGTGCATGGCAAAAGCCAAAAAGCCAGTAAAACGCCGGGCCGCGTTGACGAAGGATCGTGTCTTGAACGCGGCCGTCAAGCTTGCCGATACGGGAGGGATTGATTCATTGTCGATGCGGAAACTCGCCTCTCGGTTGCGGGTCGAAGCCATGTCGCTGTACAACCACGTCGCCAACAAGGATGAGATTCTCGACGGCATCGTCGACAAGATCGTGAGCGAAATTGAGGTGCCCACGGTTGGCGGGGATTGGCGTGTCGAAATGCACCGTCGCTCGAGGTCGGCTCATGAAGTTTTAATGCGGCACCCGTGGGCAACGATGCTGATTGTGTCGCGAGCCAACATCGGCCCGCACATGTTGCACTTTGTCGACTCGACAATCGGATGTCTGATCGAAGCCGGGTTCTCCTACACGACCGCCGATCATGCGTGGAACGCGATCGACAGTTACGTGCACGGTTTCACACTCCAAAAGCTAAACTTCCCGTTCGAGCCCGACGAATACGCTGAAGTGGCCAAAGCGTATCTTCCTGAGATTCCCGAGGAACAATACCCGTACCTAAATGGCATGTCACAAGAAGTGATCGCGGGACGTCACGACGGTTTGCATAACCTTGATTTTGGATTGAATCTTATCCTCGACGGTCTTGAGGAGTTGCGGGGCGACTGAAGTCAGCCTGCCCCTGAATTCCTAACACGTTTCGCTGACCGAGTGTCAAGCTTGACGGTCTTTGCTGCGAGCGAACGTCGCCTTGGTTCAAGCGACCTTCACGAAGATGTCACTGACATGCTGCGCTGAGTTTTTTGTGAACTTCGTGATGGCCACCGATGTGTTTGGCAAGGAAACGTTGCATGTGTTGCGCAATGATCGCTGCGTCTTCTTCGAGCGCGAAGTGTCCTGTGTCGAGCAGATGCAGTTCAACGTTGCGAAGGTCTCGCTGATAGGGATAGGCCCCCGCGGCGGGAAAGATCGCGTCGTTCTTGCCCCACACGATCAGTGTTGGTGGTTGGTGATCACGAAGGTATTGCTGCCATTGCGGGTACAACGGCGGGTTGCTGCCGTAACTGTAGAACATCGCCAATTGGATCTCTTGATTACCAGGGCGATCGAGCAACGGTTGCACATGTCCCCACGTATCCGGGCTGATCGCTTCGACGTCACGCACCCCTTCGGTGTATTGCCACTTGGTCGCATCGATCGTCAACAGCGATCTCAGTTGGTCGCCCTGTTCGTCGGTGCGTTCACGCCAGTATTTTTTGATGGGACTCCAAAAGTCGTTGTCGATCCCTTCGTCATAGGCGTTCCCGTTTTGAACGATCAGTGTTTCAACGCGATCAGGATGAGCCGTCGCGAGGCGAAAGCCGATTGGGGCACCGTAGTCCATCAGGTAGAGCGAGTATTTTTCGAGCCCAAGGCGTTCGGTGAACATTTCAACGATCCTGGCGACATTATCAAACGTGTACTCAAACTCGTCCGTCGGCGGAGCGGAGCTGTTGCCATATCCAGGATAGTCAGGAGCCACCACGTGGTACCGGTCCGCGAGTAACGGGATCAAATCGCGGAACATGTGTGATGACGTGGGGAACCCGTGCAGCAGTAACACGGTTGGGGCATCCTTGGGGCCGGCTTCCCGGTAGAAAATGTCTAGACCTTCGATCTCCACCGTGCGGTAATTTACTCGGGCAGTCTTCACGCTGCGAACGGGAGTATCGGCGGACAAAGTGTTTGTGCTTGTCGTCAAAGGAAACAGAGCGACAGTCAAGATGAAAATGTTTCGGAGAAGGGACATGGTTTACTTTCTGAGTTGATTGGAAATTCGATTGAACGGTTTTTGTCGAAACGCCCAGGGCAGACGGTGGATCTTTTGCAAGATCCGCTGCCCTGGGCGTGAGCGAGTGCGGCTCGATGGGGTCGCTATTGCACGAGCTCTTCGAGACCGGCGTCGTTGTCGGGGCGTGCGCCCATTGGCCAATGAAACTTGCGATCGGATTCGTCGATGGCGTAGTCGTTGATGCTGGCTTCACGCCGTCGCATCAGGCCGTCGTCGTCGAACTCCCAATTCTCATTGCCGTAGGCACGGAACCACTTTCCCGACGCGTTGCGGTATTCGTACTGGAACCGAACCGCAATCCGGTTGTCAGTGAATGCCCACAATTGTTTGGCGAGCCGGTATTCTTGTTCGGCGTCCCATTTCCCGGTGAGAAAAGCAACGATCTGATCACGCCCTTGGACGAACGAGTCGCGGTTGCGCCACCGGCTGTTGACGCTGTACGCCAACGCGACGCGGTTCGGATCTCGGGTGTTCCAGGCGTCCTCGGCCGCCCTCACTTTCGCGATGGCGGTCTCGCGCGTGAAAGGCGGCCGGATGTCGGTAGGTTTCGGCATCTTGGTTCTCAATTACTTTCGGTGTAACGATTGGTGAATCGCCAGTGTCCTACGACGCCAAACTGCACGCGTCGCTGTGGCAGCTCTGCGCGTTCGCTGGCGATTCGGTTGGCGGGCCCGATGTGATCTTTTCCGCAGCCGGGAAATCAATCGTGGTTTGCGCGACGTGATTGAAGTAGTTCGTCAGAATGTTCAAGGCCGCATTGGCGATGACTTCGGCGAACTCCGCATCAGTGACGCCCGCCTCGCGAGCCGCGGTGATGTCGGCGTCAGAGACGAAGCCGCGTTTTTCGATCAGTTGTGACGCGAAGACCAAGATCGCGTTGGTCTTGGCGTCGGAGGACGAAGCGAGGCGAGCGGCACGAATCTGATCGGCGGAAAGACCGTTCATCTTCGCAATCGCCGTGTGGGCACTGAGGCAGTAATCGCAGGAATTGGCCTGCCCGACGGTGAGTGCGATCTGTTCGCGTGTTGGGGCGGAGAGTTCTCCTTCGCTCAACGCGCCGCTGAACTTCAAATACGCGTCGAGCACGGCGGGCGAGTTTGCCATCACTCGCATCAGGTTGGGCGTCATGCCTAGCTTCGCTTTGACGCCGTCGAGAAGTTCTTTGGCTTGGCCGGTCGCTTGGGCTGGGTTCACGGTTTCGATTCGGGACATGAGTGGACTCCTTGAGGATCCAGGTGATTGAAGAAAGTGCCAGAAACGTTCCTGGCGTTGCGTAAGCTCTTAGGCACAATCCGTGCCGATTGCATTGCGTAAGTCGCAAGTTGCTTTTCTGAAAGGGTTTAGGGGTTTCGTGTGGGTTTTCTTGCGAGCACGAAAACTCGTGGTTGCACGAAAAATCGTTGTCAAACCACGAAAATTCGTGTATGACGTGGGCATGATTGACAGCCACGTTCCCCTGATTCGCGATCCGAAAGCGTTATTGTTGGCGATGGCCCAACAGCGGAGTGTCGCGGACGTTTTGCGGTTGGTCGTCGATGATTTGGCGGGGTCGCAAGCGGTCGCGTTGGCACGGATTTGGTTGATCCGACCCGGCGAAGGTTGCCCAACCTGTCCGATGCGTTCGGAGTGTCCAGATCAAACGAGTTGTCTTCATCTGGTCGCCAGCGGCGGTCGATCGATCATCGATCCTGATACGAACCTGAACCGAATCGATGGGATGTTCCGTCGCTTTCCGCTGGGCATCCGCAAGGTCGGGCGGATTGCCACGACGGGTGTGGCACTCGAGGTGCCGAGCATTCAGGGCGAACCGGATTGGTTGGTCCGTCCGCAATGGGCAGAGGCGGAGAGCATTCGCGGGTTTGCCGGGCAACCGTTGGTTCATCGAGGTCAGGTCCTCGGGGTGCTCGCGGTGTTTTCCCGAACGACAATTGGTGACTCGTGTTTGGTGTGGCTGCGAATGATTGCCGATCATGTCGCGTCCGCGATCGCTAACGCTCGAGCGTGGGAAGAGATTGAGTCGCTGCGTGATCGTTTGGAACTCGAGAACGACTATCTTCAAGAAGAGCTGCGAGGCGAATCATTCGGTGAGATGATCGGCCAAAGCGATGCGTTGCAAGCTGTCGCGCAGCAGATCTCCCTGGTCGCGCCGACGGATTCGACCGTTTTGGTGATTGGCGAAAGTGGTACGGGGAAGGAACTGGTTGCGCGAGAAATTCACGCTCGATCCTCACGTCACGAACGTCCATTGATCAAAGTCAATTGTGCGGCGATCCCGCGGGAACTGTACGAAAGCGAGTTCTTTGGCCATACCAAGGGCAGCTTTACCGGGGCACTTCGTGATCGAATCGGACGGTTTGAGTTGGCGGACGGCGGGACGTTGTTTCTTGATGAGATCGGTGAGATCCCGTTGGACCTGCAGAGCAAACTGTTGCGGGTTCTTCAGGAAGGCGAACTCGAACGGGTTGGTGAAGAACAGACGCGGAAGGTGGACGTTCGCATCATCGCCGCGACCAATCGTGATTTGAAAGCGGAGGCGGAAGCGGGACGGTTTCGTCTTGATCTGTACTATCGATTGAGCGTGTTCCCGATCGAGTTGCCACCACTGCGAAAACGCAAAGACGACCTCGCGTTGCTCGCCGAACACTTGATCGGCATTCTGTCGCGGCGTTTGGGAAGGCAGCCCCCACGTCTGACGCAAGCTAACGTGATCGAACTGAGCCGATACGATTGGCCCGGCAACATCCGGGAACTGCAACATGTTCTTGAGCGCGCGTTGATCACGTCACCGAAGGGAAAGTTGCGGTTGGAATTTCAGACACCTGCCAAGCCTACCGCGAGCGTGGCTCCGGTTGGCGAGTCCGATGAAATCCTGACGGCGTCGCAACTGCGGACATTGGAGGCCGACAACATTCGTCGTGCGTTGCAGGCATGCGATGGCAAAGTCTACGGAATCGCTGGCGCAGCCGCCTTGTTAGGGATGAAGCCCACGACGCTCGCATCCCGAATCAAAAGTCTCGGAATTCACTCTTAGGTCGTTTCGCTAGATCGGCAGTGCGATGCGGCCAACCAAAGGCGTGTAGAATGTCGGGAGGGCGATGTTCGTTTGCGGAGTGAATGATGATCAATCGAAGGCAGTTCGCAATTTCGAGTACAGCGATGCTCGGCTCGCTGATGGCAGACCTTGATCCTTGCGCGATAGCGGAAGAGCTAGGTTTGTCGCAACAGCGATTGATTGAACTCGGACTCAATGCACTTGCGAGAGCTCCCGAGCGAAGCTATTTCGCAGACGGGCACCGGGGAGCATCGATGATTTCGGCGCACTTGATGTGTGTCGATAACGATCTTGGCGAACCGACGACGAATCGTATTGTTGAGCTTTTCGATCGTAACTGGGCGTCGACGAAACTGTGTGATCCCTTTCCTCCGGGAGAGCCGATTGACGATGCTGCCGAACGTATCGGCAAGAAATTGGCTGAGGGCAGTGGTGTGCTTCGCGAAGTCGGTCATGATGCCATCTTTGCCATGCATGCAATTAAAGGCTTTCGTATGCTGCCCGAGTCCGCGACGCCGGAACGCGTCGAGGGCGTGTGCAGTCTCATTGGCGAAATCAAACCGTGGCGTGACATCACGCCATCTGACGAGGTGGATCCGCCTTCGTTTGCGGATGAAATTGCTTCGTCACGTTTTGTCTTGAAAGAAGCCAGTGACGCGATCGATCGCTTTGCCGGGTTCGGGCAAGGGTTTGCCGGTCACATGTTGACGTTTGGTCAATCGCTCATTGAGATGGCTGCGATGGGGCACGTCGAATGGGCGGAAAGTTGTCGCACGGCCTTTTGTAAATACGTGACCGTGACTCGGATGGGGCCGCAATCGGGTGACCGTAAAATCAAAGAGCACCGGATCAGCGAACTCCGGCCAGAGGACGCTGAATATTGGACTCAAAGGGGCGACAAAACGCTCGGGATCGGGCACGTATTCAAATACCCGTACGCTTACTACGACCTACTGGCTCGTGCCGATGATCCCGAATTGGAACGCGAGCTTGACGCGAAAGCGTGGCGAATTTTCTAGCCGATTAGCTATCTAGAATCGCTTCGATATTTTCGAGAGGACGGCCCACCGCCGCTTTCTCATCGTGGATGACGATCGGGCGTTCGATGAGTTTGGGATTGTTAACGAGCATCGCGATCCACTCGCGATTGGAGAGTTTCTTGTCGGCCAATCCGAGCTCTTTGTAGAGCTTTTCACCTTTGCGCACGATCGTCTCGGGTGACACACCGAGTAGTTTGACAATGCGAGTGAGCTCCTTTTCGCTCGGCGGATTGTCGAGATATTTCACAACTTCGAAATCAACCCCGCGAGACTCGAGTAACTCAACAGCGGCACGGGATTTGGAACAACGAGGGTTGTGGAGGATGGTGGTCATGGACGGAGAAACTTGAGAATCGAACGGTTCAGAATCGTAGAAAACCGATCGGAACATATCTTCCCAAGACAATCAACGGGTGGACGCCTTCGTTCTCTTACCGTCACCCTGTCGTCGCCCATTTGCTCCGCAATTGGCTCACTTGGCCCGTCCAGCCCACGATGGCGGAGGGTGTTAAGCAGGTATGCAGGAAACATCTGGCGAAACTGCCGCGAACTTTAGGCCGGACCGAGGCTTTGCGAGTTCCGGCATTCACTTGCTCAGTCGTGCCGAAATTGCGTCGCTTAGGCTCCTTGGTCTGGCCTACGCCGAACCGATCACGATCAGCGGAATTGTCGTTATACCGAATCACTTCTATGTACCTGCTAAAGCACTGGGCCCATCCGCGGGGCGGATGGGCGACTATTTGACTCTCAGTCGAATCCGGCGGCGCGGGGGACGTCTGTTTGGGAGTCCGATGGTTTGCCACCTGAATCATTGAGTTCAGGGAAAAAACGATAGTAGTTGTCGTAGGTGTATTTGGACACGGACTCGTGCATCTTTTTGCCGAGTTGTTTCATGTGTTCCCTTGCTTCGGCTTGGTCGCCGATCAACAGCATGTATCGGTTGCTCGAAAGAGTTTCGGCTTCGCTATCGATCAGTTTCAGTTTGACGTGGAAAACGGTATCCACAGATTTTGCAATCGGCCAATCGATGTCCGTGATCATCGTGGAGGAGTCTGGGGCAATGCGTTCGACGGGAATTGTTTGAGTCGCAAGGACGTGATCTTGATCATCGTAGAAAGACAGTTCGACTTGGCAGTTCTCATGCGATTCGAATCGATCGTTGACGATCCACAACTTGCCTGCAAAGGATTCGCCCGCATGCCAACGACGGCGATCGAACTGCAAACTCACGAGCAGCGGTTGGTAGGCCCGTTTGACGAATTCATAGGAGCGTTTGGGTTGTTGGTAGTTGTCGACGATTCCCCATTTCATGTCTGGCCAATAGGTGATGTAGTGGCACAGAGCGATGCCGCTGACGCGTGGTTTGCCTCGACGGAAGTGTTCGACGGACAGCTGAAATATTGTGCCCTGGGAGTCTTGGGTGGCATCGACAAACTCCTGTAACGATCCGGTTCGTTCTTCACCAAAGGTGTCGAAGTTTTGCATCCGCAATCGATCGAGATCCGCCCAGTGATGTCCCCAACTCGGTCCGGGGGGCCAGAGTTCGTCTTCGGGAATGAATTTGCGAAGGCTTTCGACGTTGGGTACCGATGTGATCGCGAGTTCGGGAACGATCGGGAAGTCCAATTCGCTGTACCAATCTTCCATCAGCCATCGGCCCATCGAATAAAAATAGGCGAGAGCGTGGACGGCTTCCTTGGGTTTGTAGCCGACACTTTGTGCGACCGGGCAGGTCAGTGGTGAGTCGGGCACGTAGGGAAGGTCGATATGCTGTTGCAATCGGCGGCCCAGTTCATCCAGGAATTTCTTTGTGAACTCAGCATCCGACGCACGCAGGAACGCTTCTTCGCCGCCTTCGATCAAGATCAAACAAGGATGGTTGCGACGTTCTCGAATGACCGCGATGGCCTCTTCGTAAATCCGCTCGATAAACGCCTCGTCTTGTGACAAGTTCGCCGTCCCGAGCGGAATGACGTCTTGCCAAACCGTGATGCCGGCCTCGTTGCAGTACTGATAGAACTCGGGAATTTCCGGCGGGTGCCAGCCAAAGATTCGGATGTTATTCATGTTGGCGTCTTTGGCCATCTCAATGAGTTTTTTGTATTCGTCCGTCGACGTGCGTCCGACAAAAATGTCGGGCGGTCCGCCCCAACATGCCGAGCGGATGAAGTGACGTTTTCCATTGAGCATCACGGTGCGAGGGAAGCTGACTTCGTCTTTCGTGAAGCCAGGATTCCACTCCATTTTGACTTCGCGGATACCGAACGTCGTTGATTTGCGATCAAGTTCGGAGGCGTGGTCGGTGATCGAGACGTTCGCGGTGTAAAGGTTCGGATCGCCTAAATCCCAAGGCCACCACAGCTTGGGGGCTTCGACCGTGACGGTCTGATGGATCGTTTGCGAGCCAGGTTGGAAGGTTCGTTCGCTCGAAAGATGAATCGGCTCGCAGTCGAAGTTGTGTCCTTCGAGCGTCACATTGACGGCGACGTCACGTGGATCTTTGGCGACATTTTCGACAGTCATTTCAATGTCGAGGTCGGCGGAACCGTCTTCATTCAGTTTCGATTTGACGTAGAGATTGTCGAAACGGACGTGCCCCGTAGAAACCAAGCGAACCGGTCGCCAAATGCCAAATGGCACGAGGTCTCGCCAGTAGTCACCGAACCAGGGTGTTTTGAGTCCCGCGACCTTGTGATTGACTTGCGGTGGTGGATTCAGCTTCACCATCAGGATGTTGCGTCCATGGAGCCAACTGCTACTCGTGTGAAGCAGCTCGGTGACGTCAAAGGAAAACGGTGAGAACATGCCCTCGTGATTACCGAGGTAGTGTCCGTTCAGCCAAACTTCGCATGAGTAGTCGACGCCGTCGAACTCGAGCCGGACGATCTTGTTGTCGACCGCTTGGCTGACGTTGAACTGCAGCGAGTACCACCATTCGTCCTGCATCACCCATTGAGCTTTGACACTGTTGCGACCGAAGTAGGGATCCTCCAACACACCAGCTTTCCATAGATCGGTATAGACATCGCCGGGCACTTTGGCCGGTATCCAAACTGATGTCTCGATGTCGCCGCTGGGCAGTTCGTGTAATCCTTCCTCAACGCCTCGGCCGGGATGCATCCGTTTGAGTTTCCAGCGATGGCTGCTGAGGTCCTGGATCAATTGGCCTTCCTGTTGAACGAGGTTGCCCGCACCCGGTTGTGCGATCACCTGCGTCGTCATCGTAACGACGATCAGCAGCGTTAGCGTGAAGATACGAGTGATTGTCATGGGAGCAACTTTTATCTGAGGTGGGGGAGTCTATTGGTTGTTGGCAGCAGGAAGTCTCTGCAACGTTGAGGCGACCGGTGTCAGTGCTCTGAATGAGATAATTTAGTCCTGTGATGACACGTTCCATCAGATGGAAAATTGTCGCATGCATGCGATTGAAGTGAGTATTGTTATCGAGTCGCAAGTCGATGGACTTTGTGGTTCTCACCGGTAGTCTGAGTTGGCTTGGGATACGCAGACGTAATCGTGTGGCATGACCAGCGGTTGCGATAAACGCGTCGACACGTCAATGGCGGTCGACTACGATTGTCCATAGATTTTTCTGCTGTCCCGCCTCTCATGCTGGATTCACCCAGCACTGTCGCTCGAGTCTTCGTCGACAGTCCCACCTTGAGAAATGTTTGTCATGTCCCGATTTATATTGGCCGTTTTTGCCACGTTTGGATTGTTCGTTTTCGCAGGTTCTCGCTCGCATTCCGCCACTTACTTTGTTGCGGTCGATGGCGATGATTCCGACGCCGGATCGATAGAGAAGCCGTTCGCGACGCTGATGAAGGCTCAAGAATCAGCGGAACCGGGCGATACGGTTTTTATTCGTGGCGGCACGTATCTGGTGAGCGAGTCACGAGTCGCAAAGTCAACTCGTTGGTTTGCACACGTTCTGCGGTTTGACAAAAGTGGCCGCTCGGCGGAACCGATTCGTTATTGGGCCTATGAAGACGAGCGTCCGGTTTTCGATTTCGCCGATGTGAGACCACGGAACCAACGTGTTCATGCGTTTTCAGTGTCTGGATCGTGGTTGCATTTTCGCGGCATTGAAGTGGTCGGAGTGCAGGTCACGATGCGCGGGCACACTCAGTCGATCTGTTTTTCAAATGAGGGTGATCACAACGTTTTCGAACGGCTGGGGATGCACGATGGGATGGCGATCGGCTTCTATGCCACCAAAGGAGCGGACAATTTGATCGTGAACTGTGACGCGTATCGCAACCACGACTCTGTCTCTGAAGATGGCCGGGGTGGGAACACCGATGGTTTCGGATACCATCCGGCAAAGGGCGGCACGGGGAATGTGTTTCGAGGTTGTCGCGCGTGGTTTAACAGCGACGACGGTTTCGACTGCATCAACGCATCCGAGAGTGTTGCGTTTGAAAACTGTTGGGCGTTTAACAACGGATACTCTCCCGAGTTTAAAAGCCTCGCGGATGGAAACGGTTTTAAGATCGGTGGTTTTGCCTCGGCACCAGCATCAAAGTTGCCACGACCGATGCCTCGTCACCTGGTCAAAGAGTGTTTGGCGGTTCACAACAAGAACGGTGGTTTCTATGCCAATCATCATCCCGGCGGTTCCGACTGGATCAATAACGTCGCCTATCGCAACGGGACGAATTTCAACATGTTATGCCGCACGCATGACAACTCGAAGGACGTTCCGGGATACGGGCATCTATTGCGAGGAAACGTCAGTCACGGCAGTCGCGGTTTGATCCGGAATTTGAACGCGGATAAGTGTGAGTTAATCGACAACTCGTTTCAGGTGGAGCGTTCGCTTCGCGATGAAGACTTTGCAAGTCTCGATGAACAGGAGCTACTGCAACCGCGTCAAGCGAACGGTGAGTTGCCGAAAATCGCGTTACTGCGTCTCAACGTCAGTGGCCTTATTGAGGACAGCGTTTCACGAGCGACCGAGATGGACACCACGACGTCGACGCAAGAGTAGGGCGTCATGATCACGGTCGGGGGCGTCGCGGCCGCTCTGTGAATTCGTGTCGACCGCTGCATGTCCGGCTCCGGTGAAACCGGCAGTGGGGTGTGCGATTTGGGAACGTCGCACACCAAACGCACGGAAATGGGGCTGTGCAGAAATGGACGGCGACGTTGGGCGGTCAGAAAGAGTTTTCTCTCGCGGTCACGTGAGAATGCTCACGGGCGGGATGGTAGAAAATTGCAGCCTGCAAGTTGCTCTTTTCGCTCGCAGACGGCGACGATAGGAGTCTGTTTGGTCCGTGACGTGCGTTTTAGGCGGTTGCTTCGTCGATTTCAGGGATGTGTGAATTCGAGCGATGCGTATCGTGCATACTAGGCATCTGAAGAATGCATTGGAAGTATGACGCGATAACGCGGATAATGTGTCATGATGACCTAATGGTCCGCCAAGCTCGTGATGAGTTTCTATTCCCTACCCCTGGAGAGATCATGCCCCACACAAGACTTTTCACTCGATTCCTGTCGAGCTGCGCGGTGCTCTGCATCGCCACCTCTGTCTCCGCCGAGGAGGTACAGCCAACTGCATCTATTCATGGCAGCGGCGATTCGATCGCGCAGTGCCCCGTGATGGGATCTGCGGTCTCGGCAACGCCCACGGCCCCAGGTCATGGAAGCATGAAGTCCGGTTCCTATGCGAACCACGACTGGTGGCCGAACCAATTGAACCTTCAGATCCTGCATCAGAATTCGCTCAAAAGCAATCCGATGGGGAGCGAATTCGATTATGCCGAAGAGTTCCAAAAACTCGACCTTGATGCGGTCAAGAAAGACATCACCGAATTGATGACCACCTCGCAAGATTGGTGGCCGGCCGACTATGGCCACTACGGCCCGTTCTTCATTCGAATGGCCTGGCACAGCGCGGGAACGTATCGCGTTACCGATGGTCGCGGTGGTGCGGGCTACGGAACGCAACGGTTTGCGCCGTTGAACAGTTGGCCTGACAATGCCAACCTGGATAAAGCACGTCGTCTGTTGTGGCCTATCAAACAGAAGTACGGTCGACAACTGTCTTGGGCCGACTTGATGGTCCTGACCGGTAACTGTGCCTTGGAATCGATGGGATTCGAAACCTTCGGGTTTGCCGGCGGACGTGAAGATGTATGGGAACCGCAAATCGATATCGATTGGGGACCGGAAACCGAATGGTTGGGTGACAAGCGGTACTCCGATGAACGGGAACTCGACAATCCACTCGCAGCGGTCCAGATGGGATTGATCTACGTCAACCCGGAAGGTCCCAACGGGAAACCTGATCCGATCGCCGCGGCCAAAGACATTCGAGATACGTTCGGCCGGATGGCAATGAATGATGAAGAAACGGTCGCGTTGATTGCAGGGGGACACACATTCGGGAAAGCTCACGGCGCGGCGACTCCGCAAGGAAACGTCGGACCTGAACCCGAAGGTGCGAGTCTCGAAGAGCAAGGCCTCGGTTGGACGAACACGTATGGCAGCGGCAACGCGGGCGACACAATCACCAGTGGATTAGAAGGTGCGTGGACGACCACGCCGACGGAATGGTCCAACGGCTACTTCGAGAACCTCTTCGATTACGAGTGGGAACTGACGAAGAGCCCGGCTGGTGCACATCAGTGGACGCCAAAGGACGATTCGGCTGAGGGAACGGTTCCGGATGCTCATGATCCGAACAAATCGCACGCACCGATGATGTTCACCACCGACATGGCGTTGAAGATGGATCCCATTTACGGGCCGATCTCAAGACGTTTTTACGAAAACCCTGATGAGTTTGCCGCCGCGTTTTCGAAGGCGTGGTACAAGCTGACGCATCGTGACATGGGACCGTATTCGCGATGCCTTGGCCCTGAAGTTGCGCCACCTCAAATTTGGCAAGACCCTGTTCCTGAGGTCGACCATGCGTTGATCGGAGAACAGGACGTTGCTGCGTTGAAGGCGACGGTCCTTTCGTCGGGATTGTCAGTTTCCGAATTGGTATCGGCAGCATGGGCGTCGGCATCGACTTTCCGCGGCACGGACAAACGGGGCGGCGCGAATGGTGCCCGCGTGCGTTTGGCACCTCAGAAAGATTGGAAGGCGAACAACCCCGAAGAATTGTCGAAGGTTTTGACAACGCTTCGAGGGATCCAAGTCGAATTCAATCAATCGCAGAAAGGCGAGAAGAAAGTGTCACTCGCGGACATGATCGTCTTGGGCGGTTGCGCGGCTGTGGAAGCGGCAGCCAAGAACGCGGGACATGACGTCTCGGTTCCTTTCGCACCCGGTCGAACGGATGCATCGCAAGAGCAAACGGACGTGGAAGCCATCGCGGTCCTCGAGCCGACCGCGGACGGATTCCGAAACTATGTCGGTACCGGCGTGCGAACGGCGCCCGAACAATTGTTGATCGACCGGGCTCAGAAGCTCACTTTGACAGCTCCTGAGATGACGGTGTTGATCGGTGGGATGCGAACGCTCAACGCAAATACGGACGACATGAAGCTCGGCGTCTTTACGGACAACACCGAAGCGTTGACCAACGACTTCTTCGTGAACCTGTTGGACATGGGAACGAAATGGAATAAGTCGGAAGTGTGCGAGCACTTCTACGAAGGTCGCGATCGCGGTACGGGCGAAGTCAAATGGCGTGCGACGGCTGTCGACCTCGTGTTCGGATCGAACTCACAACTCCGTGCGATTGCGGAAGTGTATGCGTCTGAGGACGCGGAAGAGAAGTTCGTCAACGACTTTGTATCGGCTTGGAACAAAGTCATGAACGCGGACCGTTTTGACCTCGATCGCTCACTGCGTAACTAGTCGTTTCGATTCATTTGCGAAAACATGAAAACGCCAACCATTTCGGTTGGCGTTTTTTCGTTGCGGGGGTGACTCTGTCTTTTATGACAAATCACCTCCACAACCTGTAGCGTCCTTTGGTCAGCGATGCTTTGGATTGCAATTGATTCAATCAAACACTGCCAAACGTCTTGATGACTTACGCAACAGATTGGGACGTGTTAAGTAACTGCGTCGATGACGGTTTGCGACATTTGCAGGGCGGGTGAAGCCAAAAATGCAAGATTACCCCACGCGAACCGTTGCCGCACGTCGGGAGCGAGTGCCCAGGTGGGAAGATTTTCGAACGATGCGATTTGCTCGATCAGGAGAGCTCGTTCGGTTCCGTCGTCTGGAGTTTGCCCTAACGCGGTTGGTTCCTGATTGAGTTTGGATAGTTTTGCGCTGAGTTCGTCGACACGCGTTTGCATGCCGTCTTTTTGTACAGCCATGAGTTGATGGACGAACCATAGTGGCAGCACAAATGCGAGTATTTCGATTCCTAGCGTGAGGAAGAAAAACACGAGGTAGGTGTTCTTCCACTGCAACGCAAATTCGGAATCGATGCTCGGCCAGAGCGTCGTCCAAGTTGGAATCACCAACACCCAGAAGGCGAGGAATGCGACGGGCAACGCGGTGACGGTCGCTTGATGAAAATAGAAATCACCGATCGGTCGTAAACCCGCGGCGGAGTCGGAGTGGCCGGGGATGACTTTGAGTTTGACGCAATCGTCGGCCAAGTGCTTTCCAAAGAATCCGTAGGAGATTCCGCGACCCACATACCGGCCGACGAATCGAGCTGCGATGGCTTCCAGGATGACTTCGCCCATGAACCAAACCCGGTCGAGGGTCGGCAACGCGTTCCATCGCGCACCTGCATAGACCCATGCGTACGCGAGCAGCAAGATTGCGGGAAACAGGACACTGCCGATGGCGGCGGCTTTTTGAGCCCGTTGACGGACGCGTGCTAGCAACTGCTCGAATTCTTCGGGAGTTGCTTTGATCGCGTCTCGGTTGTGAAGCCGGCGAAGCATTTGTTCGAATCGGTCGCTCAGTCCGCCTGCGATCACGATCCCGACCATCAACAATCCCCACGCGG
The DNA here is from genome assembly GCF_014192335.1 of Aporhodopirellula rubra. Lineage (GTDB taxonomy): Bacteria > Planctomycetota > Planctomycetia > Pirellulales > Pirellulaceae > Rhodopirellula > Rhodopirellula rubra. The sequence continues at coordinate 78,387 of NZ_JACHXU010000025.1, forward strand.
AGACCGTCGCCCATTTGGCAGGGTTCATCGCGATCAACGCGTCGCGGTACACCGTGCTCACAATCGCGAGCGAGGCAAGTGCGAACAGAAATTCCCGTCGCACGGTGAAGCGATTTTTTTTGTGAACTAGCGTGTTCGTCGTACCCATCTCTCGATCCTTTGCCCGCCTCAGGAGCGGCGAACCTCAACGGCACCGGTATTTCGGCGGGGCCGATATTCACAGAGCCCTGGATTGACGACCCGTGTGTGAAAATACACAGGCCGAATGACACCCATACGCAATTCACGCTGTGACCGCCAGATCGTTTGATGCGCCGGGCTGCCTTTGCGATGTCGGCCAAGGGGCAGACGCGTGATCGAAAGGCGGAGATCGATCGATGGAGGTGCGTGCCGGTGGGCGGCGTGAACAGAGGTGGAGGTCATCCGCGATGGGCGGAGGCGAGAGGAGAATGTTGCGAACCTTCCCGCAGTGGTGTTGGTCCTGTGCGGTATTCTGCGAAGACCCGTGTTTGGCTGCCGCCGGTGTCCCACTCTTCGCAATCACTTAGCACGCCGGTCATGGTTGTTCGATAGCACACCGGTCATTGTTGCGGTTCCGCGAAAGTCCCTCCGTTGAAATCCGTCATCCGCCGCTACCGACGTTCGTTCGAAGGATTGCCACGATCGGCCTGGATACTCGCGTTGGTGATGCTGGTCAATCGTTCGGGGGCGATGGTGCTCGCATTCCTGTCGATCTACTTGAGCCAAGAATTGGGGTGGGGCGAACGGTTCGCCGGTTATGCCATTGCAACGTACGGTTTGGGTGCCTGCGTCGGTTCGTTCACGGGTGGACGTTTGGCGGGACGGTTTGGCGCCTATCGGGTGCAGCAGACTTCACTGGTCAGCACCGCGATCGGATTCATTGTGCTCTCGCAAATGGACAGCAAGGCCAGCGTTTTGGTGACGTTGTTCTTGGTTAGCATCGCGGCGGAGTCGCTACGTCCGGCGAACGTGACAGCCATTGCGGAGTCGGTTCCGACGCAGTTGCATCGGCGTGCGTTTGCGTTGAATCGTTTGGCGTTGAACCTCGGCTTTACGTTGGGGCCCGCGATGGGCGGTTTCCTCGCTCAATACAGCTACACGTGGCTCTTTTTCTCTGACGCGTTGTTCTGTTTGTTGGCGTTTGGTCTTTTGACCGGGATGCATCATGCCGAACATCGACGCAACTCGGTTGGTACATCATCGTCACTGGCCGAACGTGCGATCAACGAGTCCGGAGAATTGGCCAGCACGAGACAGTTACTCTGTTTCGTCGCTGCGTCGTTTGCGATGTTCCTTGTTTTCTTTCAACTGATGAGTACCCACCCCATTTTCCTTCGCAACGAATATGGAATGGTGGAATGGCAGATCGGTCTCCTGTTTTCGATCAATACGTTGATCATCGTGGCAACCGAAATGGTATTAGTTGAATCGTTACAACGCTTCAGTGACCTCCGGATCATTGCCGTGGGCGCGTTCCTGAGTTGTGAAGGGTTTGCGGTGTTGAGCTTCGGATCGAGTTACCACTTCGCCGTTGTGGCGGTGCTGGTCTGGACCGTGGGTGAAATGATCGCGATGCCGACGATGTTGGCATATGTCTCTCGTTCATCACCGGTCGACCTGCGTGCAAAGCGGATCGGAACCTATTCAACGACGGTGTCGCTCGGGTTTGTGATCGCCCCGTTGCTCGGTGCCTGGTGTTACGGCATTCATCCACGGCTGATCTGGTGGATTGCCGGAGCGATGGGCCCCGTCGTGTTGATCGCGTTTTGGCGACTCGACGCGTGGTCAACGCGGGCGGTTCATGCGTTTGTTCGTCGACCGCAATGGCACGACATGTCGATTGAAGATGCGCGTCAGCGTTCGATCCGCGACTCCGGTATCGAACGTGTTGAACCTTTCGCGTGATCCGAAACGCGACGCGTACGATTGCAAAACCGACGCATGCCGGTGCCAATCTCATTCATACCAACGATCCCGTCGCGATCCTCGTGATTAGCGAAGGATCGCTTCCTCGCCATCGGATACGCCGGAGACGAGGCGGATTTCCGGATTGAGCGGTTGAGGTTTGGCCGGTTTGCGCGGTTGTTGGGTGAGGTTCGTGTTTTTCTGAGGCAGAGCGAGAAGCAACCGCATCATTTCTTCGGCCGCACCGGTGGCAACTGTTTTGATAGTTTCTCGATCGGTCTCATCACCGAATTCGTAGGTGACGGCAGTGACGCCGAGCGTTCGATCGACCCACGCTTTGCTGGTGCTGCGGTGTGCGTTGTGGTTGTCGTCGACGGCGACGTTGTATCCCGGGAATCGATCTTGGATCGAGGCGAACCATTGACGCGTGAACCCTGCGGGGAAGACACGGGCGTTTTGAGGTGGGATATAAAACACGTCGTCGTAGGTGCTGTGAAAATCAACGAACAGACACAGTCGATCGTGTCCGGCGCGGCGGCATTCGAGCAGTTGTTCGCGAACGGCCCGCGTTTCGGGCTGAGTGAAATGGGACCAGTCACGATTGAGGTCAATGCCGTTGGCGTTGCATCGCCAGTGACCGTGGTGCACGCCGTCTGGATTGACAGTCGGCACGACCAGGGCGGCGAATCGTTTACGGAACTGTTGTGCGATTTCGGATTCGGACGCGAGAGCATCGACGAAGTGCACCATGCCGATCGCCCCGGTGACTTCAGGCGGATGTTGCCGGGCGATCAGGAAAACGTAATCGGGCTTTTCGCTTTCGGTGATCGTCAATTGCTCGACGGCACGTCCTTGGACGGAACGTCCGATACGTTTTTTATCAACGTGAGGTAGTTTGGTGAGTTGGTTGGACCACTGAGAGATTTCGTCGGTGGAGAGCAACTCTTGGCCGGCGATCCACAGCGGTTTGGAGTCAACGGGGACACGCAGTTCGACGTCTTGGCCGGAATTGCTGGCGCTGGAGATCAACTCAGTGGCCGATTGCCACGTCTCTCCGTCGCGGCTGATTTTAGGTTCGTAACGGTGCGAGCCGCCAACGTAGTGCAGGAGAATCCGGATGGTTTGTTCTCGTTGTGACTGAACGCGAAATGCGTACCAGGCACTGTCGTTGATCGGGTCTGACTCTGGCGCGATGGTCATCGCGAACGTATCATTGCTGATCTGCGTGCATTGATTCATCCGTCCGCCGGGGAAGTCGCTCGTGATCGAGATGTCACCGTTGCGACTTTGGAAGTCGGAGCCTCCGCGGCGTAAGTTTCCTTCTGCCGCGGCGTTGGTTTGAAGACTGACACTGATCACAAGGATCAAGGCGGCCGTCACAACGAAGCTCTCGGTGAGCGTTTGAACGACGGAGGGAATTCGACGTTGGGATCTCATGCTCGGCACTCCTTGCCAGTGAATGTCATCAATTCAGGAACCGACCGGTGGCGCCGGTCGACACTTGATTTATGTGCATGTGACCCACACGGGGTCTGCAACGGTGGGGAACCGCTGACCGAGTGCAGTGCATGCTCCTCGGGGGCAATCGGATTACGATTTTCCCGAGAAAAAACCGACCACCGCAGGGCCAGCCCTCATGACTGGAGTGGGTCGGTTAGACATTGTCACCCCGCAATCCGTCTGGATCGCTGAGTGGCAAAATCGACTTTAGGTGAACATGATCGTTGAAGGCAAGATCAACCGGCCGGGTGCTGATAGGGTGCCCGGTAGGTGCGTTTGAGTGCGGCGGTTGCCTCGGAATCCCCGGGAATCGTGTGGGTTGAAGGGTCAAATTCAAGCGTCCGGCCCAGTTGCATGGCGTTGTTGGCCATGAAGCACGAGGCACTGCTGATATGCCCCTGTTCGATATCGGCCACCGGTTTGCTGCGTTTGTCGATCGCGTCGAGAAAATCTCGCATGTGACCGCGAATCGCGGAGGCGACGTGCAGTTCCATCTTCCAATTTTTGACGTCGGATTCGTCGCTCGGGTATCGATCGAGTTCGATGAGCGGCTCGCCACTGAGTTTTTTGCCACCACCGCGGGGTTCGAAATCATACCGCTGGACGCTGAGTTTCAGTGTTCCGCGGTCGCCGTAAATGATCGCCGCCCAAGGGTACTGCGGGTCAGGGGCACTGCCCCAACTGCGGTGCGTCCAGACCACATCGAGTTCATCGAAATCAAATGTTGCGGTTTGAGTGTCGGAGATGTTTGCGATTGATTCGGTTTGAACCTGGATGCCACCGACGCTGCTGATCCGACGCGGCCATCCGAGGCCGAGTTGCCAGCGAACGAGGTCGAGCATGTGGACGCACATGTCGCCGACAATTCCGTTGCCGTATTCCATGAACGCTCTCCAAGAACGCGGATGGATGACTTCGTTGTAACCTCGCATCGGGGCCGGACCGGTCCACGTTTCAAAATCGAGGTGCTCCGGCGGTGCGATGATCGGAGGATTTTTGTTCGTGCGCATGTGGTAGTAGCAGCACACTTCCGCGAAAGCGACGTTGCCGAGCAAGCCTTCGTCGACGACGCGTTTCTTTGCTTCGATCAAATGCGGTGTGCTACGCCGTTGCGTTCCCACCTGGACGACGCGTCCGGTCGCGCGTGCGGCGTCGAGCATCGCTTTGCTCTCGAGCGTATCCACGCCCGTGGGTTTCTGAACGTAGACGTCCGCGCCCGCGTTCACGGCGGCGATCATCGCCAGAGCGTGCCAATGGTCAGGCGTCGCCACCAGAACGATGTCGAGATCCTTCTCGGCCAACATGTCGGCAAAGTGGGCGTACGTCCGCGGCCGATTCCCTGATTTCTGACGCGATTGCATGAGGTCCGCACACTCCTCGAGCAATTTCGAATCGACGTCGCACAGCGATACGACCTCCACGGGTTCAACGTTGAGCAGTTGCAACAAATCGCATTTGCCGTACCAGCCGCAGCCGATCAAACCGACCCGGCGGGGTGTGGTATTTGGTGCCGCATACGCTTGATTTGCGATCAGGGCGGCGGTCGAGGCGGCGAGCGTGGAGCGAGTCAGGAAGGAGCGTCTGTCCATGGCGATGGGACCAATCACGATGAAGTTACGGTGGGTGGGGAAATATGCGGCGGGTTGGTCGCGAAAAGGTTTTACGCGGAAAGGCTCCTCGTGGAACAGTGTTTCGCAGACCATCTCGTCTCGGAATGTTCGTACGCCAAAAGCACCGTTGGCGAGAGCGGCCGCGATTGTTGTGGCAATCACGCGTCACACCCTGTCGGTCTCCTCAGGCGAATTCTTGTTTAAGAGAACACGTCGAGTTGGGGCAGGAAGCTTTGGAGATGGTTAAAATCAAAGCGCCAGCCCGGGCGCATTTTACCGTAACGGTGATCGCGGTTGGTTTCCTGCGACGCAAAATCGCAACGCGTTACATGCTTTCGCACAATGGATGGATCGGGCTGGCCGATTCCACCAGTTCGCGGATCGTGACGCCCGCGAAAGCGGCCTCGGTTGCCGCGTAGGCTTTGTCCAGTTCCGCGTGCAGCGGACAGAGTGATGTATGGGATTTCAGTCCCAAGGGGCAGTTCCGAATTCGCTCGATCGGGGCAACCGTATTGACCACGTCCAAAATCGTGAGTTTGTCGATGCTTTGGCACAGCTCATAGCCGCCTCCAGGGCCCGGTCGTGACGTGACAAGCCCCGCCGCCGCTAAGTCCTGCAGCACGCGCGTCAGGTAACGCCGCGGTACCTTGGTCTGTACCGCGAGTTGGTCCGCTGAAATGGGACTACCAACTTGACTGCCCATGCAAGCGATGGCCCTCAGAGCGTACTCGGCTGTTTTAGATAGCATGCTGATTGACGATAAGACGGACGAATGACCCTGACGTGCTCAATTGCTCAAACCTGCACATTGACATGTAGATAGCCATTCTATACCATGTTGTGTAGTTATGAAGGGTTCCGAGACGCTCAATTTGAAAGAAAATTCGGCTTCCCGTCTATGCTAACTGCCCATCCAGCCCGCCAAATCCACTGGAATCTCGCCGATGAACCGAATTCAATACCCGATCATCCCATTCTGTTTGGGCGTTTTCCTGGTATTGCGGATCAGCGGTATGGCGACCGCGCAGCAAAGTGGGTACGAACGACCCCCGATTGATTACCTCAATGCTGAGGTCCACGATCCGGTTGCGCGGCTCGCTGATCGCGTCAAGTCGGGTGATACTGAATTGCAATACGATTCCGATTTCGGATTCCTCCGATCGGTGTTAGATGAATTGGACATCCCGGTCAGTTCCCAGGCACTCGTGTTTTCGAAAACGAGTTTGCAACTGACACGGATATCACCCCGGCGTCCACGTGCGCTGTACTTTAGCGATGATGTCTATGTCGGTTATTGCCAGCGTGGCGACGTGCTCGAATTTGCATCAACGGATGCGAAACAGGGTGCGACGTTTTACACGCTCGAGCAAACAGACAAAAAGCAACCCAAGTTTGTCCGTGACCGTGGCGGATGTTTGTCGTGTCACGCGTCGAACCGAACGCAGAACGTTCCGGGATATCTTGTGCGAAGCGTCTTTGCGGATGCGGCGGGGCGACCGAAACTCGGCAGCGGCACATTCACGACGGATCAGACCAGTCAATTTCATGATCGTTGGGGTGGTTGGTATGTCACAGGAAAGCACGGCACCATGCGGCACATGGGGAACACCATCTGCGTCGACGATGAAATGACGTTTGATCGCGAATCCGGTGCCAACGAAATGGACTTGAGTGATCGATTTCAGACCGATGCCTACCTGTCACCACACAGCGACATTGTTGCGTTGATGGTGTTGGAACATCAGACACAAATGCACAACGCGATCGCGTCGGCCAACTATGAGACGCGTCAAGCGTTGCATCAGACTTACCAAATGAACGCGTTGCTCGAACGACCAGAGGATTTCGTCAGTGAAAGTGCTCAGCGCCGGATCGCGGCGTCGACGCAGAACGTGTTGAGGCATCTCTTGATGTGTGATGAGTTTCAACTAACCGACGAGGTGAGCGGATCGACATCGTTTGCGGCTGATTTCGAAGCCCGTGGAGCGCGCGACGGTAAGGGACGATCCCTGCGGAATTTCGATCTCAAGACTCGGTTGTTCAAATACCCATGCAGCTATTTGATCTATTCCGACGCGTTCGGCGGTTTGCCCGATGAGGTTCGATCAAAGGTCTTGGCAGGGTTAGTCGAAATTCTCGAAAACAAAAACGAATCCGATGAGTACGCTCATTTGACGAAAGCCATGCGGGCCGACATTTTGGCGATACTTCGAGAAACGATGCCTGAGCTGCGAGAAATGACGCTCGCAAAAAGGTAGCGTTTTCGCGGTCATTGATTTTCTTCGACATGATCCGACGAGCGTTGCCGTACGCTGCGCCGGAGAGATGCCATCGCAGCGGCGTCGCGTTCTCAAAGTCTCATTACTTCAGCCGCGAGATCCAGTGTTTGGCGAAGTCGATCAAACCGCTGTAGTGGAATGATCCGTCGATGTAGTGTTCGATTACGTAAAACGCGAAATAGTACGCACGGCAAAAACTCCAGATCGTCAATCCGAGGAGAAAGGCGTTGCGGAAGGAGAGAATCGAACTGAGCAGCAGGCCAGCGGACATGCAGCCGAGCAGAAAAAATAGTCCGCCTTTGACAACAATCAGCGGCTTTGACTCGATGTCGCCGCGACGCGATTTAGTTTTGGTCATATCGTTTTCGTAATTTTTCGGGAGAAACACCTCGCGCGAACGCGACTTGGATTTGCCAGTTCAGGCAGGTTTGAGCGATCACGCCCCGTCGAAGCCATCGTCTCGGGTCAACCACGACCGGGCCTGGCAACAAACGAGGACGACTTCTCTGACGCAGTTGCGCCGACAACATCACGTCTTCCATCAGTGGGACATTGGCGAAGCCGCCGACATCTTCGTACCAATCACGTCGGACAAAGATCGCTTGATCGCCAAACACTCGGCCCAGCGTTTTGGCTCTCAAAGCATTGCCCGCTTCGAGCATTCTGAATCGCCATCGCCGGTCATTGATTCGTTGATGGAAACCACCCCAGCAGGGCCAGTTCGCCGCTCGCATCTGGTCGATCGCGTGCTCGTGTAAAAGGCAATCGGCATGCAAAAAGAGCAGGAAGTCTCCGTTCGCGGTGGCCGCACCATGCGCGAGTTGTTGACCACGTCCGGTCGGGCTGTCGAGTACAATCACACGTTCGCGTTGACGGTCCGCGAATTGACGTACTTGTTGCACGGTGTTGTCTGAGCTGCCTCCATCGCTGACGATGATTTCGAGCGGGTGGAGTGCTGCTGTCGACGTGAGGCATTTCGTGATCGCGTTTGATTCATTCCACGTCGGGATGACGACGGAAACCGATCTGCTCGATGATTGATCTTGCTCGCGATTCACTGTCCGAAACTTCCTACCTCCCTGAAATGCCCGATACCGATGCCAAACAGTCTAGGGTTTGATTCTCAAATGGGTACCCGGTTCGAAACGCCCTTTTGCGATCCCGTGGAGTCGTGTTTTCGAAGTGTCGATCAGGTGCATGATGAGCGAACCTGGTGCAGGTCCTTCGTGTACGCGTTCGTTTTTGTATTCGCGGTTTTGTTCGCGACGATCGATCCGGTGGGCGCGAACGCCAGCGATGACAGTGAAGTCTCGCATCGGGTATTGCTGCACGGGAAAACGGGGCTCGTTATCGTGGAACGCGATGGTTCGGTTTCATGGCAGATGCCATGGGGCGGTATTCACGACATTCATGTGCTCGATAACGGACATCTGTTGACCCGCCAAGGTTCCGCGAAGGTCGTCGAAATCGACCCGGCGACGAACGCAGTCGTTTGGGAATACGACAGCGCGTCGGCGAACGGGAACGCGGGAAAACGAGTGGAAGTGCACGCATTCGAAAGGCTCGCAGATGGAGCGACGATGATTGCGGAGTCGGGACCGGCGAGAATCATCGAGGTTGATCGTGACGGAAAGTTGCTCCATGAAGTGAAACTCGTCGTCGATCACCCCAACCCTCACACGGACACTCGTTTGGTTCGGAAACTCGAGAACGGTCACTACCTCGTTACGCACGAAGCCGATGGTAAAGCTCGTGAATATGATTCACGGGGCGATGTGGTGTGGGAATACGAGGTCCCGATGTTCGAAAAGGTGTCGCGGCGAGGGCACGGGCCAGAAGGTTTTGGCAATCGGCTGTTTTCGGCGACGCGACTCGCTAATGGGAACACGTTGATCGGCGGTGGCAATGGGCACTGCGTTCTCGAGGTGACTCCGCAAAAACAAATCGTCCGTCAGATTCATCAGCATGATCTGCCAGGGATCCGTTTGGCGTGGGTGACCACAGTGGAAGTTCTCGGCAACGGTCATTGGATGATTGGAAATTGCCACGCCGGTCCTGGCCAGCCGATTCTGATAGAGGTTGATCCGGAAACTAACGCAGTGATCTGGACGCTCGACCGTTTCGACGATTTTGGCAATAACGTTTCGAACTCGACGGTCATCGACCGCTGACGTACGTGATGGCGTTGGTGGACGCTATGCAGACATCCGCGGAAACGAATAGGATAGTTGTCGAGGTGGTTTGCAAATGATTGGGCGTGCGTGTGTCCTGTTTGCCAGTGTGAATCACGCTCATGGGTGCAACCGAATAGCAACAGGTGAACGATGTTTTGGCAGACGTGGTACGAATACCGCATCGACTACGTCCTTTTCTGCGTCATTATTTTGCTCGCCTATGCCTTCGTGCTTCGGCATGTCGCCAAGGTTACTCCGCAACGACTGGTCGATGAATCGCCGTTGCCGCAGGAGGAGAACGATAGTGAAGACCCGGTGTCGGCGATCGAGAATCGGTTGCCTCCGTTCCGTTTGCGATTGTCCTTCTTTGTGCTCGTCGCCACCCTGGCGGTCGGTTACGTGTTGGTGGAATGGGTTGATCGTCTGCAGCGGCAGATACTTCGCGAACAACTGATCGGAATCGCGCCGACGTACGCGATTGAATTGCAGGAGCTCGGTCATGCTGCGATCACGCCGGAAACACCGGCTGATGATCCTCAATATCTGCGAATGATCGAGGCTCAGAAGCGATGGTTGTCCGTCAATCGTCAGGTGGCAGATATCTACACCTTTCGAATGGCAACGCCCGAATCGCGGGCGTCATTCAGCCAAACAGAAGACGTCGAGTTGGTTGATGGGCAAGACCTGTATCAGTTAATTGTCGATTCGGAGACGGATTACGATCACGATGGGAAGTTTACCGGGAAGTTGGAGTCCCGAACGAAGATTGGTGAGTTTTATTCCGATGTGAATTTCGAAGAATTGCGTCTCGCGTTTGAAGGTGAGATCGTCTTTGCGAGAATTCCGCATCACGATCGTTGGGGATATTGGGTTTCAGCCCACGCACCGATGTGGGATGAAGAGGGAAACGTCGAAGCACTCGTTGGCGTTGATTTTTCTGCGACCCGGTATGCTCGATCGGTTGTTTGGACGCGTTTGAGCTTGATCGCAATCCTCGCCACGGTGGTGTCGCTGTATTTGTCGGCAATCGCAATCATCGGCATTCTCAAAGGGAGTCTAGCGCATCAGGCGATCGGTCGTCGACAGCTTCGCAAGCAGCGGGACCGGGCGACGCAGGCGGCTGCCGAGGCTCGACGAGCGACGCAGGCCAAAAGTCAATTTTTGGCAAACATGAGTCATGAGATCCGCACACCGATGAATGGCATCCTGGGCATGACCGAACTGTTGCTGCGGAGTCCGCTGCGGCGGGAACAGCACCGATTCATGACGATGATCAAGACGTCCGCGAACGGATTGTTGAACGTCCTCAATGATGTGCTGGACTTTTCGCGAATCGAAGCGGGACGGATCGAGCTCGAGGAGGTTCCGTTTGTTCTGCATGAGTTGATCAATCAGACCGTCCAAGCCGTTGCGGGAGGGCGGCAGTTCGTCAATTCATTGGCCGAAGGTGCCGTCGCGCCTTCCTCGGCAGGTGAAGTCGAATTGGCGGTTCGGATAGCGCCGGGAACACCTAACTATTTGATTGGCGACCCGACACGTTTGCGTCAGGTCTTAGTGAACCTAGTTGGCAACGCATTGAAGTTTACAACGCATGGTGAAGTCATTGTCGAGGCGAGTGCGGATCGCGACGATACGATGCTCGATACGAATGTCAATTTTATCGATTCGCCGTCGAGAGTTCGGATGATGATATCGGTGCGTGATACCGGGATCGGAATGACGAAGACGCAGAAGGAAAGAATCTTTGAAGCCTTCACTCAGGCGGATGCATCGACCACGAGGCAATACGGAGGCACCGGATTAGGACTGGCGATCAGTGCACGATTGGTTGAGCGGATGGGCGGGCGATTGGGCGTCGAGAGTACGAAGGGCGTTGGCAGTCGATTCGAGTTCGACGTTCCGTTGCGGGTGCAATCCAAGGCCGAGGCGAAATTCGCGGCGGCCAACCTCCACGCGAAAGAAATCCGCGGTACCCGATTGTTGGTGGTCGATGATCATCGGATCAACCGAATCATTTTGAAAGAGTTGTTGGACGATGCTGGGTGCCATGTCGATTGTTTGGAAGACGGTGCGGATGTGGTCGATACATTGCGATCGGCGCAGGATGCGGGGCGTGGTTATCAGTTGGTGCTACTCGACTACATGATGCCGAAACTCGATGGCCGCGACGTGGCTCGTCTGGTACGTGACGACGACGAGGTCTGCGATACCCCGATTGCTTGGTTGTCATCGATGGGGGCCGAAATCGAACACTATTGGGTAGAGGAATTAAATATCCTTCGTTGTTTGACCAAACCGATATCGCCTACTGATTTGATGACGTTGGTCGCCGAAGCGGTTCGCATGCATCCGGAGAAATCTGGCCAGGCTCAAGCCGGGCACGGTCACGCAGATGGCGGGCAAGATGAATCGATGCAAGCCGAATCGAATGCATCCAATATGCAGAGCGGGGAAAACGCCGATTCGGAAAGCACGTTTGGTCGATGCGCTGTCTCTCGAGCAATCTTGCTCGTTGAGGATGGTGGAATCAACCGAGTGGTCGCTGAAAATATGCTGCGTGCCCGCGGTCACGATGTCGTCGGCGTCGCGAGTGGATTCCAAGCCATCGAACGGCTTCGGAATGAGAGATATGATGTCGTGTTGATGGACGTTCAAATGCCAGAGATGGACGGGTTCGAAACGACTACGTTGATCCGCACGACATTGCCCGAACCGGTCCGGAGTATTCATATTATTGCAATGACCGCCCACGCGATGAGCGGTGATCAAGTTCGTTGTCTCGATGCGGGAATGAATGACTACGTTTCCAAACCCTATACACCGGAGCGTCTATTTGCCGCAGTGGAAGCTGGCGATGCCTCGGACGAAGCGAGTGATAAGACGGACGAGGCACTGGCGGGCGAACACGATGATGAAGATGATTTGACCAACGGGAGGCCAAAGATGAAAGCGAATCCTGCGATCATGCTCGATGCGACTCTGGATGTAGGCGATGGTGAATTGGGCAATGGGGATACCGGGAGCAAGCCGACTGCGAACGGATCGGAGCAATCGAGCGAACTGTCTGCAGACGCCGAACCAACTCTCGATGCTTTGGAATCGATCGATGAGTCAGTATTACTACAGAACGTCGGCGACGATTGGGAATTCCTTGCAATCATGAGCGAGACGTTTGCCGAGCAGTGGCCACGGCAAATCGAGGATCTTTCCGGTGCGATCGATCGCGGTAGTGATGCCGAGGTTGCGGCGAGTGCTCATCAACTCAAGGGAACCGCATCCGCCCTCGGTGCGGTGGTCTTACAGAGAATTGCCGGCGAGTTGGAAGAAGAGGCGCGAGACCGTGTCGATCTGGCCAACGGCAGGGCGACACCGAGCGGGCAAAATCCCGAAACCTTTCAAAAAGTTGTGCCGAGTGAAAAGTGGTACACGACTAGGAATGAGCTTCGATCTGGAGGAGAATCAGTTGCAAATCGGTTGAAACAAATTGCTCAGTCCCGGCAACTCTAACTCATGAAACTGCTGATCGCCGACGACAATCCGGTATGGCGAAAGCTGATGCAAGCGGCGATTGCGCCATGGGGATACCGCGTCGTGTTTGCGGAAAATGGCCGTGAAGCACTCGATGCCTTAGAGTCGGATGATCCGCCCCGTTTGGCTCTTCTTGATTGGCAAATGCCAGAGATCGAGGGCGTCGAAGTTTGCCGCCGAATCAAGCAGAATCCCGAGGCTCCGTTCACGTACATCATTCTATTGACGAGTCGTGATCGCGAAGAAGATATGATCGAAGGGCTCGATGCCGGGGCCGACGACTATCTGACCAAACCGATCGTTGCCGCGTTGTTGAAGAGCCGGTTGGCGTCGGCGCGACGTATCGTCGAGGCCGTTCCACCGGCGCAGTGGACGAAGCCGCAGGTGGATGGATTTGATATTCATCACTTGATCGGTAAAGGTGCCTTCGCGACGGTTTGGAGAGCGACGCATGTTGCGACCGGACGACTCGCGGCGATCAAGATCATTCGTGCGGACCTTGCCACGGACCTCGTGTTCGAACGGTTCGCTCGCGAAGTCCAAGTGATGCGTAAGATGAATCATCCGGGGATCGCAGCGATCTATGCGAGCCACCTTGAGCGGGACTTTGCTTATTACGCGATGGAACTAGTCGACGGCGAGTCGCTCGGACATTACGTGGCGTCACAGAAGCCGAAGGCGACAAAAATTATCGAGATGATGGCTCAGATTTGCGATGCGCTGCAGCATGCTCATTCGCAGAACATCATTCACCGCGACGTCAAACCGTCTAATGTGATGGTCGGGCGTGATGGGCAACCGAAACTCGTCGACTTCGGGTTGAGTAAGTCGATGTTTCGAGCGTACGGGGGACCGTCATCGAACGAGACCAGTGAAGGATCCGTGCTCGGAACGCCATTGTTCATGTCACCAGAACAAGCCAGAGGCGATGCCGATCGTGTCGATCATCGCAGCGATCTCTACGCCGTCGCGACAATGTTGTACTTGTTCTTGTTGCGAGAGCATCCGCACGGAGCCGGTTCGATGGGCCGCGAAGAAACGATCCAAACGATCGCGACCACGGAAGCGAAACGGGCCTCCAGCATCAACGAAAAGTTCAACCCGCAACTCGATGACATTTTGGCGAAGTGCCTTGCCACCGAACCGGATGAGCGGTACCAAACCGCGGGTGAGTTTGCGACCGCCCTGCGAGGTTTTCTGCACGACCGCGCCGCTTCCCGAAGCGGATTGTAAACCATCGTTTTTCGAATGGCTCAGCCCTCGAGAAGTTTGCCCAGCAAGCCGAGTAAGAATCCGAGGACGGCTCCGAGGGATGGGAAGCTGCTGCGTTTCAATGGCACCTGCGGAGCGATGTCCTCAAAGACCAGATAGAGAATCCCGGCGGCCGCGAACACCTGCATCCATCCCATCACGCGCGGGTGATCCGACAGCATCCAAAAACCGAACGCGCCCAAGATCGGGCCGAGCAGTGACGCAGCGAAGAACGCCCACAGGATTTTGGATTTTCGCATCCCGCCACTGATGAACTCTCGATAGGAATTGAATCCCTCGGGAAGGTTCTGCAACGCGATGATCAATGCCAGCAACATCACGCCGCTCTTTCCCGTTGCGATCGTTGCACCCAGTGCGATCACCTCGGGGATGAAATCTGACAACATTGCGACAAGCTGTGACGCGGAGGATTCCGAACGATCGAGCAGCACCTGCAGGCCCCAGAAAAAGAGCCCTCCGGCCGCGAACGCGAGCACCGATTCCCATGTCGAAATCGTCTTGATGCCCTCGGGAATTAGAACCAACGCGACGGCCGAAATGAGTGCCCCGCCCCCGAAGGCGATCACGGTATGGCGAAACTCTCGCTCGAGCCAATGAGGGCGAATGTGTTCTATAGAGGCGACGAGGCCGCCAATCGGGATGGCGGCTCCCGCAAGTGCGGTCAGCACGAGAAGCTCGACGATGGGACTCATAGCGAATTCAGTATGGCGTTTGATTTGGAGGGAATGAATGGTGTTGCGCGGCGAAACGCCTGTTCGGAGTCTCTCGATAGGAAATCCAAGCCACCTGCCTGCTGTGGCGGGTTTTTTGATTGCCTGGCACGCGAGATAAGTCTCCGGTCGTGGTACTTGCTTTCTCCATTGTGCATGAACTGTTGGTTGTTCCTGATGCCTTAGGGAACTAACTTGTGTGCTGCACAACACGTCGCAAATGTCTGGCGTTGCCCGGGCGTTGTGCCGTCTGTTTGTCGTCGTGACCGATGTGTGAGTGTTGTCGTGCGAATCGATCGATCCCCGGTTCTCGCGTGCGGAGGATCCGCCGGATCGCATCCACGACGGCATTCGCCTAACAGGTTAGTGTTTTGGCAATTGGTTGCGAATCGGCGGTTGCCGACGCATGCCGTGCTCGCACCGCGAGACGCCACCCATCACGATCAGTCCCCACCCTTCTTTGAAGAACATCACATGAAACTCGCCTTTTTCTTGTCGGCTGCTTGCCTTTTGCAGTGTTTGTATTCGGTGACGTCGGATGCGGCGTCAGGCGATCAGCCCAATGTTGTTGTGATCATGGCTGACGATCTGGGGTACGGCGATCTTTCGTGCTATGGGGCGACGTCGATTTCGACGCCGAACATTGATCGCTTGGCGTCCGAAGGGATTCGATTCGAAAACGGCTACTGTTCGGCATCGACATGCACGCCGACACGGTACTCCATGTTGACGGGAACGTACGCGTTTCGAAGACCAGGGACCGGCATCGCGCCACCCAATGCACCCGCGATCATCAAGCCGGGGACCGAAACGGTAGCCTCGATTTTGAAGAACGGTGGCTATGCGACCGGCGTAGTCGGAAAGTGGCACTTGGGACTCGGTGGCGGTGACGGACCGGATTGGAATGGCGATCTCAAACCGGGGCCATTGGAGATTGGATTCGATTC
The DNA here is from genome assembly GCF_014192335.1 of Aporhodopirellula rubra. Lineage (GTDB taxonomy): Bacteria > Planctomycetota > Planctomycetia > Pirellulales > Pirellulaceae > Rhodopirellula > Rhodopirellula rubra. The sequence continues at coordinate 94,333 of NZ_JACHXU010000025.1, forward strand.
GTGTTTCTTGCTGCCGACGACGAACGATCGGGTGCCACAGGTCTACGTGCAAGACCACCGCGTGCTGAATCTCGATCCGTCCGATCCTTTGTGGGTGGGGAGAAAGAGTCCCAGCCCCGAGCATCCCAACGGCATTACCAATCGCAATTCATTAAAGTTGGATTGGTCGCACGGTCATAACAACACCATTCACAACGGGATCAGCCGCATCGGTTTCTACACCGGCGGAAAAGCGGCCCGCTTCCGCGATGAAGACCTCGCCGACAAGTGGATCGAGAAATCAAACGAGTTCCTCGAAGAGCATCGCAGCGAACCGTTCTTTCTGTTTTTCTCTTCGCACGATATCCACGTACCGCGAATGCCACACGAACGGTTCCAAGGAATATCACAACTCGGATTGCGCGGTGATGCGATCCTCGAGTTTGATTGGTGTGTAGGCGAGTTAATGAAGACGCTCGAGCGACTCAACCTTTCGGAAAAAACGCTCGTGGTTCTTTGTTCGGACAACGGTCCTGTTCTCGACGACGGGTACAAAGACGAAGCGATCGAGAAGATTGGTTCGCACCGCGCGGGCGGGCCGTTTACCGGTGGAAAGTACAGCGTCTACGAAGGCGGCACACGCACGCCCTTCATCACGCGTTGGAAAGGAAAAATCCAACCCGGCGTGAGTGATGCGATTGTCTGCACAATTGATTTCGCGGCGAGTTTTGCCGCCTTGGCGGGGACTTCCCTTCCCGAAGGTGCATCGCTCGACAGCATGGATTTATCCGATGCGTTCCTGGGCGGCCCCTACGCCAAGGGACGTGATTCGCTGGTCCAACAGGACAATGGTGGAAACGGAACGTTCGGATACCGATCCGGTAAATGGAAGCTACATCGCTACGATCGGAAAAAAGCACGCAACGTGGTCGTTGAGACGTCGCTGGCAAACACACCCGTCCCTAAGTACATGTTGTTTGACCTCGAAGCCGATCCGGCAGAGAAAAACAATGTGATCGATGAGTATCCGCAGGTCGCGGAGAAGCTAAAAACGGAATTGACGTCGCTTATCGAAAACGGACGTTCTCGATAGCGGGATTGGGTTTGGGGTGATCTCCGGTGGCGGATTCGGCTGCCTCGGAGGAACCGGTGTGGAAGAACGAGTGTCGCAAAAACTCTTCTGAGGCGGCGGTACGGCCTCGATCCATCACCTCTTCGGGGTTCTGGAAATCGAACCACGAAATGCCCGTCAGTTCGGGACGAATGTGGACGTCGGCGAGTTCTGTTTTCTCGCGCCGGAGGATCTGTTCGCCGATGTCTTGCATTCGCATCATCACATCCATCGCGGTGTCAAACTTTTCCATGCGAGCGTTTCGTTGGCCGATGTCGACCAGGATCGTTAGGTCGTTCGCATAAGCACTCGCGACGGCGGTCGGGATGGAATCGACAACACCGATATCGCATAACAGCATCCCGTTATGTTCGACCGGAGGGAAAATGCCTGGCAGTGCCATGGAAGCGTGGATGGCTCGACGCACCGAACCGGATTCCAACACCACGCGGTGACCGCTTCGCAGGTCAGCGGTGACGATGCTTAACGGCATCGGCAGATCCGAAAACTCGACGTCGGGAATCAACTCGTTGATCGACGCGGTCAATATCGCATCGTGCAACAACGATTGTTGAGTCACGGCGCGTGTCAAACGACGATGAGCCGAGTAGAGATACTTGGCTCGGTCGTACCACGCCATGATTCCCGTGCTGGCGGTTTCGTTGGGGACGTTTGCGGATCCGAACAACTGCTGTTGATGATGATCAAAACCGGGCGAGTCAAGGAAACCCATCACCCTGCCTTGGACGTGAAGGATGTCATCGTCGATCGCGCACATGGCGCCGATAAGTGCTCCGATACTGACGCCCACATAGCGTTGGACCTGAACGCGAGTTTGCTTCAGCACTTCGATGACGCCGAGATGCGCCAGACCACGCGCGCCCCCACCACCGAGCGCGACGACGGCACGGCGTGTTCGGTTTGGCGTTGGGGGCGTTTTCGTCCGAAACGGGATCAGGTTGGGGATGTTCATCGTTGGCACTTTCCTCGTGAAATCGAAGGTTTCCTATTTGTAGGGCATCATGATTTTTCCGGACTGCACTCCGTCGAGTGCTGACCAACCCTCCGCTGCAATCCGTGCGCCCAGTCCGGTGACGTTCCGGAAGTCCCGATCGCTCGGTTTACCGCCCTCCATTCGCAACCGCAATTCACGACAGATCACATCTCCGGCGGTTCGTGTGATCGCGTCGTTGCTGCGCCCGGCATAGAGGCTGGTCACCAACATCACGACGGCGGATTGAATGTCGAGCGAGAGTGCCGACATGCGACATTGTCGATCAGCGAGTTTCAGTTGGTACGTTCGCATCGTCGAACTTACTTTCATTCCACTGTCGGAGAGATACTTGCGGGCGAATCGGACATGCCGTTGCAAATCGGAGTCGTTCACTCCCGAATCGCGCCAGTTGGCCGGTCGTAGTGTTTGTCGTGCGAACCATCCGGCGTATCGAAACAGTGGTCGGCGGAGAGCCCACGCATGTTTCGGGTTGAGCGGATTCGGTTTGGAAACACCGAGTGCGTGCAGGGCATGACCGATCGGTTCGAAATACTCCTTGCCGTGATGTTTGACCATCGATTTGAAGAACGCCATTCCTAACACCTCGCCCTCGCCTTCGTAGATACAAGGTGCGAGGAAGTCATGAACGTTGTCACCGAACAGATGTCCTTTTAAGAACGATCGGCCGCCGTGGGTTTTCATGAACAATTCGATCGCGGCTTCTTTTTGCATCTCGCTACCGAAGATTTTTGCGATGATGCATTCCATTTCGCCGCGGTATCCCTGATCGAGTAGACCCGCGCACCATGCCGACAGCGCATCGCATGCGACAATCATTCCGGCCATCCGTCCGATACGGCGACGGATCAGTTCACGACGCTCGATCGCGAGTCCGTAGGTTTCTCGATAAGCCGCCCATGGCAACATTTCGCTCATCATCCAACGCATCGCGCCAGCCGCATTGGCACAGAGCGAAACACGTCCGAGGTTCAGCCCGTGATAAGCGATCGTCAGTCCGTCGCCTTGGATCGGCATGAGACGATTCTCTTTGGGAACGCAAAAGTTCCTAAATACCAATCCGTTGTTGTGAGCACGCCGCAGAGCGTAGATGTCATAGCGGTTCAGCGAAAACGTTTCGTCGGTGGTGGCAGGGAGATCGACGATCAACACACTCGGTACGTTCTCGATCATGCACACGAGGCCGATAGTGCGTCCGGGTACCGCGTTGGTGATGAAAAGCTTTTCGCCGTTGACGATGTATTCATCGCCTTCGAGAACCGCCGTTGTTTTCAAGGCTGTTAAGTCGCTGCCCGCACCCGGTTCGGTTAATGCGAACGCGGACAGGGTGCGTCCGTCGGCGAGTGTCGGAAGGAACCGCTGTTTCTGTTCTTTATTGCCAAAGGAACGAACAGGGTCGACGGCGCCGATGCAACCGTGTACCGATGCGAGCCCGGCGACGGTGGGATCGATCGTTGCCATGCGTGTGATCATGTCGGTGAATTCACGCATGCTCGCGCCACTGCCGCCGTACTCGCGATCGACCAGCAATCCCCAGTAGCCGACCGAACCGAGTTCCGCGATCACCTTTGTCGTGATCTTTCCGTCTTCACCGAACAATGTGTTTTCGTTGCGGTGTTTGCGAACGATAGTGAGTGACTGCTCGACCACGAGAGCGACCGAGGGCGAAGGTTGCAGTGGTAAGGACGAGAAATCTTCCGTTGCGTTGCTCTTTGCCCAAACGGCACGATGCACGGGGCTGTTGACGGTTTGGTACCGCGGTGCGAAGAGGGCTTCGACTTCATCGTCGGCGGTATCCAAAACGCCCGTGCGTTTGGCTTCGTCCGCAGACGCACCGCCCAGACGCAGTGCCACCTCGGCAAACGAATCCTTTTTAACCGGTTGCGTTGTTGGTTCGCGGGCGTTGTCGAGGTCGGTGGTGTTGTGAAAGTCGGTACTCATCGGAAACTCCAATATTGAGAGATTGCACGTCATCAAAGGCGTCGATCGGCAAATAGGATTTGTCGATCGGGGATTCGCTGTCCTTGGCTAGTTGCTCGGCATTTCCTTTTCGCTCGAATCGATTGATCCTTCGCGAACGAAGAACCGCGATCCTTTGTCCGCCATGGAAGCCAATGTTTCGGGAGGGCTCATCCGGACGCCGTGAATCATTTGCAGTTGCAGCATGTTTTCATAAACCACGCGTGCGCCGATCGAATCGATAACGCGTAGCGGACCGCCGCGATGTGGTGCGAACCCGGTGGCGAGTACCATTGCGAGATCAATCATCCAATCATCGCGGACGACTTCTTGCTCTTTACAACGAACCGACTCGGCGAGCATGGGATAAACGAGTCGTCGCTGAATCATGTTAAGCCCGTCGGCCATGAATCGATCGTTTACATCGAGCACGGTCATCGGCACGGTAGTCTGATCCGAACGCGGCATCGCTTTGCCGTCGCGGTACCGATAGAAGCCGCATCCGGCTTTCTTGCCGAGTTCGCCTTCTTCGACCATCCCGCTGAGGACATCGACGACCGGATCGAGCCCAACGAGTACGTCGCCGAGCGAACCGGCAACGTGCATCGCGATGTCCACGCCGACTTGGTCGATCAGTTGCAACGGTCCCATTGGCATTCCAAAGTGCCGTAGCTCGCGGTCGATGTCTGCGGGAGCGTAGCCCTCGTTGTACATCAAGACCGCTTCGCCGAGATAAGGGAACAGCACACGGTTGACGAGGAAGCCGGGTGAATCTTTGGTCACGATGGGGGTCTTGCCGAGCGAGCGAACGAAAGCCACCAATCGGGTAATCGTGTCGTTATTGGTTCGGCTGCCACGTACGACTTCGACCAATTCCATGCGGTGCACCGGATTGAAGAAGTGCAGCCCAGCGACCCGTTCGGGACGTTTGGTTTTCTCGGCGATCTTTTCGACCGAAAGGGACGACGTGTTTGTCGCGAGGATGCAATCGGGGGCGACGAGCGCATCAAGATGCTGGAAAATCTCTTGTTTGATCTCGAGTCTTTCCACGGCCGCTTCGATGACGAGGTCTGACAACACGATCGCGTCATCGTTCGAGGCGACGGCGATCCGTTGGTTCAATTCACTGCGTGCGGATAGCGAAAGGCGATTGCGTTCGGCGTACTTCTTCATCAGTTTTTCGACGCGTTCCCGGCCGTATTGGGCCGCCGAGTCATCGACTTCGCGCATGGAGACTTCGTAGCCGTGCGTGGCGGCGAACTGACCGATCCCCGCACCCATGGCACCGGCACCGATCACGCCGATGCGGCGGATCTCATGGGAGTGAACGTCCGCCCGGTCTCGCGTCGCCCACGTCTTGATGTCGCGAGCCGATTCGCGGGCGAAGAAGAGATTCAGTAGATTTCGACAAGTTGCCGTGGCCAACAATTTGACGAACTCGCTACGTTCGGTGACGTAGCCTGCACCTTGTTTTTGCAGACCGGATTCGACGGCGCGAACCGCTGCACTGAGCGCGGGGTATTGGTGCTCGTGGTGTTTGACCTTTCGCCGGGTGGCACGAATAATCAGCGAGCTGCCGATCCGGCTCAGTTGTAGCCATCGGTTGATGGATTGACGCATCGGTGTGTCACGTCGATAGCGGGAATGCAGCACTTCGCTGATGAAATGTCGAACTCCGTCTTCCCAATCGTCCGGCGAGATTGCTCGATCGATCAATCCGATCTTCGCTGCGGTGTGCGCCGAAACGGGCTTGCCTTGCAGAATCATTTTGAGGCTTTGGGTCAGTCCGATTTGACGTGGTAATCGCTGAGTGCCTCCCCAGCCGGGGATCAAACCGAGTTTGATTTCCGGTAAGCCGATCTTGGTGCTGCTATTGTCACGAGCGATGCGGTAGTCACACGCGAGGGACCATTCGAGACCGCCGCCCAAGCACGGGCCGTGGATCACCGCGAGAGTCGGCACGCGGAGGTGGTCGATGCGATGGAACAATTGTTGACCGGCGTCGATCAGGCGTCCGGCTTGAGACGGACCCGCAATATTTGCAATCGCACGAACGTCGGCACCCGCGAGAAAACCGCTCTCTTTGTCGCTGCAGAACACGACTAGTTTGACGTCGCGGCGGGATTCAATGTCAGTAATGATGTGGTCGAGTTCATCAATGACTTCGACCGTGAACACATTCATGGGACGTTGAGGGACATCGAGAGTGACCGTTAAGACACCCGCCGAATTCATTGTGACGTCGAAAGAGCTGTATTTTTTTTCGTTCATCGTATTCTCCCTAAGACCTATGAGTGGTTGTTGTCTGCCGAGTCGTTGGCTCCTGATTCCTGGCCGATATAACGTTGGCCGATTTAACGTTGGTTGATGGCAATTAACGAGTTGTGATTCAGTGCGTTTCCACCACGATGGCAACGCCCTGCCCGCCTCCGACACAGAGCGTTGCCAGACCGCGGTGTTTGCCGGATTCACGCAACGCCCGTAGGAGCGTTAGGACGATGCGGGTCCCCGTGGTTCCGACCGGATGACCCAACGCGATTGCGCCGCCGTGAATATTCACGCGGTCCATCGGCAGCACGCCAACTGAGTCGGGTTGGCCTAATTCTTTTTCGGCGAACTCTTTGGACGCCATCGCGCGCTCGCATGCGATGACTTGAGCCGCGAAGGCTTCGTTGATTTCGATCAAATCAAAATCATCAAACGTGAAGCCGGTTTGTTTCATCAGTTTGGCGACCGCGTAGACGGGGCCGAGTCCCATGCGTCGCGGGTCACATCCCGCGATCGAAAACCCGGTGATGTGTCCCAGCGGCGCACGTGAAAACCGCTCAAGTCCTTTCGCCGATGACAACACCATCGCGGCGGCGCCATCGGTTACCTGGCAACTGTTGCCCGCCGTGACGGTGCCGTCTTTGGCGAAGATCGGACGCAGGCGAGTGAGTTGTTCCAGCGATTGGCCGTGACGGATACCATCGTCTTTATCGAACACCTCACCGTTCTTGAGCGTTACTGGAGCGATTTCGCCGGAGAAGAAACAGCGTTCTTGAGTCTTGCTCGCTTTCGCGTGACTCTGCACGGCGTATTCGTCTTGTTCGCGGCGTGAGATGTGATACTCACGAGCGAGCAGTTCCGCGGTTTCGCCCATGTTCATTCCGGACACCGGATCGGTAAGACCCAATTCGATTCCGGCAACCGGTTTGAAGTGCCTTGGGCGGAAATCTTTCAACACCGAAAGCCGGCCTGTGATGGTTTTTGCCCGGGCTAGTCTCGCCCACAATTTGGCGGCATCGGGGCGGACCAGGAGTGGGATTTGAGACATCGATTCGGTTCCGCCGGCAATGATCGCGGTTGCGTCGCCATGCGCGATCGCAGTGCAAGCGGCGAGCAGCGATTCCATTCCCGACGCACAATTCCGGTTGACGGTATGCGCGATCTGCGATTCGGGCACGCCTGCCTTTAACGCGATCACGCGGGCGATGTTCGCCGCGTCTGCGGGGCCAGCGACGTTGCCAAAGATGACTTGGTCGACCACTTCGGGGGACAGACCGCATCGGCGCAAGGACTGCTGGACCGCGATCTTTCCAAGTTCGACCGCGGAAACGTCCGCGAGTTTGCCGAACGCTTTTGCAAACGGTGTCCGGACGCCGTCAACGATGGCGACAGGCGTAAACGGTTGTGTGTCACTTTTCATGGTCATGCGGTTTCTCCTGGCAGGTCACGCGTTGGCGTTGGTTCCGACTCACGCAGTTTGCGGCGGATAATCTTGCCCAAGAAATTCTTGGGCAGCTCGTCAACACACCGCTCATAAATCTGCGGCTGTTTGTGCTTGGAAAGATGTTCACGACAATACGCCCGTAAGGCGTCTTCGTCCCACGTCGCACCAGGCTGCATCACGAGGAACGCTTTGACGATCTCGCCACGTTGTGGATCGGGTTGTCCGACCACTGCAACTTCGGCCACACCCGGGGCGGATTGCAGCACGGTCTCCACTTCCACGGGGTAGACATTGAATCCCGATGTGATGATGAGATCTTTTTTACGTCCGACGATGGTGTAGCGGCCGGACTCGTCTCGAGTGGCTAAATCACCGGTCATCAACCATCCATCGCGGATCGCCTCGTGTGTACCTTCGGGATCGTTCCAGTATCCCAGCATCACCTGCGGGCCACGTACGATCATTTCGCCGACCACGCCGCAGCCCAAGTCTTCCATGCCGCCTTTGTTATCGACGATTCGGCACTGCGTTTCAGGCAGTGGGAGACCGATGGTTCCGTAGCAGGGTTCATCGAAGAGGTTGCCGACGTGGGTGACCGGTGAGGCTTCGGATAATCCAAAACCTTCAACCACCAGGGCGTTGCTGTGGTGAGAGAATTTTTCGGCGATCTCAGCCTCGAGTGGAGCACCACCGGAAATTACCCACTTCAGCGAACTCAGATCGGCCGGGTAGTTATCGAGACGCTCGTTCATGGCCACCAACATGGCGGGCACGGCATGCAACACGGTGGGACGATGTTCCACCATCAACGCGATCACTTGGCGAACGTTGAATCGATGATGCAGCACCAACGTGGCGCCCATCGCGGCCCCGCCCATTACCATTGCCGACACACCGTAGCTGTGGAAAAACGGCAAGACGGCGAGCATCGTGTCCTCGGCAAACCGGCGTTGAGTCCACATCAATTGTTGCCATGCGTTGGCGACCATGTTTTCATGGCTCAACGTGACCGGTTTGGATTCTCCTGTCGTGCCACCGGTCGGCAAAATGTAGGCGGCGTCCGTTTTCGGATTGATCGAAACGGGTTTCCACTCACGCAGCGTGGTCGAGATTTCTTCTTGCAACCAGTGATGCGAATTGTCCGAAGGAAGCGACCATGTTCCGACACGTTGTTGACGCATCCACAGATAGCCGAGCTGTTTGAACGCGGGCAAGTGTTCGCGGATCGAAACGTAAAACGTATGTTCGAGTTTCGCGTGACTCGGCGCGAGCAAGTGTGCCAGCATGTCGAGTGTGACGATGACTTTGCAACCGGTTTGGTCAACCAGTTTGTCGATTTCATTCGCAGCCGATAATGGGCTCAGTGCGACTGCGATTCCGCCTGCACGCCATATCGCGTTGACCGCGATGATGAATTCAGGAACGTTGGGAAGCAAGATGCCGACGCGGTCACCGGGTGCGACGCCGTATGCTTGAAACATCGCGGCGCAGCGTACGATATCGAAGTTCAATTCCTCGTACGTCCAACTCTTTTCTCCGTAGATCACCGCCATCCGGTGTGGGATCACATCGGCAGCGTGACGGATTAACCCGTATGCGGGAACCCCTTCGTAGTGCTCGATGGCTGTCGCGGTCGAGACACGATCAACGTGAACGGGACTGGCAACATCTGCACCGGAGGCGGTGGGATGCAAGACTGCACCGGGGGTTGAGATCGCAGGAGATGCGATCCCTGTTGGCGATGTTTCGGACATCGTCAACGGTTTGGAGGTTGGTGTCGTGTTTGGTACAGGAAGGAATCCACCCATCACTCGACTCCTTATCGAAGAGCCAGGCTGATATGTCTTCCGTGACGTTTTGCGGCAACCGACGAACATCGAGTTGATGCCCTGGTCCGCTCCTACGACGGTATTGGCCGCAGGTTCGAGAACGGCCCAGTTCAATGGCGGAAGAATGAATGAGTGCGTGAGAAAAGTCGCGAAAAATAAAGTGCGAAATCGAAACACGGATCAGCGGGGCGAACCAATGAAATGAACCTATGTGGTTCGACTGGCCGAACACCTAAGTATAGGCCAGGAACCTCCTAAAGGAAAGTGAAATGCCTTAGAAAACCTTCACAGGGGCGAATCACCTCTTTGCGGAGGTTTTATTGCCGTTGCACTCGGGGGGGCTCGGTGCGAGAGACTGCGGTTTCGCAAGCGAGAGAGAATCGAGTTCCAAACATAATGCGAGGGCACGTTTTCGGAGGGGCGTTGTTCTAACAGCGATTCGCAGGGCCGCGCAAGACGGGGTGAATGGTCACGCCCGATCAACAACGTTTGGATGTGAGTCGATCGCGCGCGGAGAGCACGTCAGGAATTGCCGATGACGTGGGAATAAAGTGAAGGTGATTTCAGTAGCACCGTCGACACATCGACGATGAACACGTACCCGCTATTTCGTCTGCCACACGTCTTTGGGCTCAAGAACCGTTCGCACCGATTCACTCTGGAGCCACGCTTTTGCTGCAGCATCGTCACGCAGGTAAGCGTCCCAGAACGCTGTGCTGAGTGCGAGGATGGCGACGTGGTGGTTTGGGTTGCGCGCACCCTGATCGCCGGGAAGGCTTCGGTCACTAAACGCAGAGTGCTCGGCGTCGTGCAGCACGAGTTCGTATTTGTCACCCTCGGGCAGTGCGGGAAAGACGGCTCGCCGTGACTGAACCGTTTGCCCGCCGATGATCGCGGTGTCTTTTGTGCCGGTCATCAACATCCAAGGGATCTCGACGTTTGCAAATGCTTGTTTTGCGTTGCCCATACGCGGCTCGCTGGGGCTCATCATGACGGCGGCCTTGATACGCGTGTCCGTTCCTCGTGAACGGAAACGACCTGCGGATTGTCCCGAAACCGACTGCGTCGTGAGGGCGCCGAAGGAGTGTCCCGACATGCCAACGCGTTCGGTGTCGATTCGCCCGTGGAGCGGATGGCTCGTCTCGCGGTTCCACTCTTCGAGTTGATTAAGTACGGCCGGAACGTCGCCCACACGGTTGATCAGATTCCTTCCCGTGGCGGCCTCCTGCATTCCCTTCATGCGGTCGCCAATGGGTTTGTCTTTCCAAACGCCCGAGTCGCTGCCCGCGTGTTGCAGGAAAACGGCGACGTACCCTCGCGCTGCCCAATGTTCGCCGAGGTAGGCACTGCCTTCGCGGTCGCCGCCGAGCCCGTGGCTGAACATCACGACCGTCGATGGCGACTCTGATTCGGGCAGGTAGACCTTGATCGGAATCTCACGATCACGCTTTCGGTCGGTCACCTCGAGTTTCATCGTTTGTGCGGTGAATCCTTTGGGAAGTACCATCGGATCGTACTGAGTCGCGACGACGGGATTAGGAACCCCAGTGCCGTTCACCAAAGCAAACGTGATCAGAAAGAACAGACGATCAAACATGGTCAACCTAACGAACAAACGGAACGGGAAACGGTGCGTCCACCGATTCAACCCTAGAGTCGTCCAAAGGTTTCGACATCGATCGTTCTCTTCGGGCCGCTCAGTCGATCGCGACGTGTTCGAGGACACTATCGGATAGTCGGTAGCGGCAGTCGGCGAGTCGTTCGGCTTCGGCCAAATTGTGAGTGACGTGCAGGGTGGTCACGTTGGTGGCTTCTTTGAGTGATTGTAACAATTCGAGCATCTCGTCGCGTGTTTCTTCGTCGAGGGCGCTGAGGGGTTCGTCGAGCAACAGGACGGAAGGTTCCACCGCGATCGCCCTTCCCAACGCGACTCGCTGTGCCTCGCCGCCGCTGAGGCCGTCGATGGGGCGGCGGAGTAGATGTGTGATGCCCAATATCTCGGCGGTTTCGTCGCGGCGCTGTTTCAGCTGACTCGGGGATGCCTTGTGAAGTTTTAATCCGAACTCGAGATGCTCGGCGACGTTGTACGTCGGGAACAACGCGAGGTCTTGCGGGACGTAACCGATTTCTCGATCACCGGGAGCGTAACGGGTCACGTCAACGTCCTGAAGCCAAACGGACCCAGACGACGGTTTGCGCAAGCCGCAGATGGTTTCCAAGAGAGACGTTTTCCCACAGCCCGTTTTGCCCATCAAAATTGCGTACCGGCCTCGCTCGATCTCGAGCGAAACGTTTGGCAAATGGAAGGTGCCGACGGTGATGGAGATGTTGTCCAGCCGAATCATGTTTTGTCCCACCGAATCATCGTGTTCGATCTCCGGTCAGGGTTCCCAATCGCCACCGGCGGGCGCCGAGTCCACGCAGCGCGACGAGAACCACGATCGCGATCGTGACCATCAGCAACGATACCGCGACCGCAGCATTGAGATCGCCGACACTCATTTCGAGGAACACGGAAGTCGACAAGACTTCCGTGCGCATCCGTGTTGCGCCGGCAAAAACTAGGATCGGGCCAAATTCGCCGAGTGCTCTCGCCCATGCAATGGTTAATGCGGCGATGATGCCTCGTCCCGATTGGGGCAACGCGATCTGCACAAACGCCTGCAGTCGGGTGCAGCCGAGTGTTCGGGCGACGTCTTCGGCACGTGGGTTGATTTGATCAAAGGTGACACCCATGGTTCGAATTGCAAAGGCACAGGCCACCGCGAATTGTGCGATCACGACCGCGGGCCAGCGGTAGGTGACTGGGAATCCGACTTCATCTCGCAGCCATGTTTCCAACTCCCATCCGCTGCTTCCGATGGGTAAATGAAACAAGATCAGTAAACTCAGCCCCAGCACCAACGGAGGCAATACGATCGGAATATCCACCAGAGTGTCGATCAAGAATCGACCGGGAAACCGGAAACGCGAAAGGAGATAACCGAGCGGGATGGCGACGATGACCGAGAGGATCGCCGAAACGGTGCAGGAGAGTAGCGTTAAACGAATCGATGCCCGAATTTCAGGCTTGGCAAGCACGTTCTTGAAATCGGCGAGCGACGTGAAAGCGAGATCCGCAGCGATCAGCAGCACGATCAAAAGCAGGAAACACGACGAGATTCCCCCCATCAATAAAAAGAACGGAGCATCGCTGCGGCGGCGGGGCACGAGCGGTCGAGAGGACACGTTGGATTCGAGACAGGCGATGAGGAAGAACAGTGAGGAGGCAGAACGCGATACGGGGTATTTAGGCCGAGCCCGCCGCTCGCTCCGTCAGTGCGACGGTGCGTCGGGGTTCGCCTTTTTGCGTCAACGTTCGTCGGTGGCTTGCGATGCGACGGCTTGCGGTGTGTTGGTTTGCAGTGCGGCGGTTTGCGGTGGTGTTACGTCGAATCCGTGTTCACGGTACCGCCGTTTTCCGTGGGCGTTCGCGGTCAAGTATTTTACGAACAGAGAGGCAGACGGTTTTCGTTTGGAAGTCGAGATGATCCCGATTTCAATATCGGAAACGGCATTTTCCAGTTCGGGGATCTCGACCGGTTCTAGGTCAGGATAGTCGTGGAGCACCGCATCGTAAACGATGCCCGCGTCCGCCGATCCCACCGCGACGTCGTTGGCCACCTCGGTCACGTTCCCGCGATACGCGGTGGTGGCGCGATCGACTGCGGCCCAGTTGCCTTGGCGTTGGAAGAGCGACCGGGTTAGTCGGCCGATTCCCGCCGCGTCCGGGTTGGCTTGCACGAACCGCACGTCCGCACGTAGGCAATCGTCGAGTGACCGGATCGATTTCGGGTTGCCGCGTCGAACGACGATGACGGCTCGCATCCGAGCGATCGGGTGCGTTTCAGAGACGAGGTCTTTGTCGCGCGCCGATTGCAAGTAGCTCGCATCGGCGGGCAGGAAAAGATCGCCTGTGCGGCTGACTTCGATTTGCGACAACAGGCCTTGGGAAGGCCCATAGTTGACGAACACTTCGCATTCGAAATCGCGTCGGTAATCGTTGACGATCGCTTGCATCACCGCTTGATTGCTGGCGGCGCAGAACAGCGTGATGGGGGCTCGGCGGATTGCTGTCTCGTCCGCATCCTCGGAATCGGCGCGCCCCTTAGCCGTGTGATCGGTGCCTGAGAGGAGGGCGAGCAAGAAGGGAAGTGCGACGACTAACGCGATCAAGAGAAGAAGTGGGCGGTTCATAGACGTTCATCGATCCGGATCGTTTGTCATTCGTAGGCCAAGCTTGACGTCCGTAATGTAGTCCAATCTGTGCCAGTCGAACAAAGGTGACCAAGGTGATTGCTGACGAACCGATTCAAGTTTCCTTGTTGACGTGGATGGTGAATTCCCTCGGGACCACCTACCTCGTTCTATTGCCTGCCGCTGCGTTGCTGTCGATCGCGTTGGCGTTGGCGGTGGTCATTCGCGGGAGAGGCCCGATGGCTGCCGCGATGTTGATTTTGGTCGTGCCGATACCGCTGATGATCGGCTGCTACGCGGCGCTGCATGGAGTGATCAACGCGTTCCAAATTCTCGCCGTATCGGGGACGGCTCCGAAGCCGAGTGAGATTGCGACCGTGGTGGCGGTTTCACTGTTGCCACCGTTTGTCGGTCTGCTGTTGATGACTCCCGCATACACGGTCGCGACGATCGGCACGTTCGTTCGGTCGCTGACGGAGAAGGCCGTTCACGGAGAGTAGCCGCGCGGCGAAAGGGCACGGGCAACCAACTCGACGAGCTTCATTTAGCGGGGCATCGTCGACGGCGCGACCGCTTGATGCACCAGCGGTGAACCTTCCAGAGGTGTGAATTCGGCGTACACGGGTAGGTAGCTCGAGACGGCTTGAGCCTGAGCGACGCTGAGGTTGTACACGCGAAGGAAATCGTAGACACCGCCACGGCCGATCGCTTCGGCGGTGAGTTCACGATCGAACAGCACGTTGCTGGTTTGGTGTCGGCCGAAGATGTCCGTCGGCGTGCTCGTGACGGAGGCCCGGACGTTTGGTCCCGCGATCACGGGCAGCAGGTAAGAATCATCAGCCTGGAAAAGTCCCGCCAGCACCACGTCGTCTTCGCCGCGTCCGTCTTCGCGAACGGACTTCATCAACTGTCCGAGCAGTGCGACTTCGCGAGGGGCACGTGACAAATCGATCCGGACGTTGACGAGGCTGAACGTCCACGCTTCGCTGACCGATGGTTCGGCGGCGCGAAACCATGCGACGAGTGGATCGTAGGTCAACTGATTGTCTGGATCGGCGACCGTGTAGGTCTGCGTGCGGTCGACGCGAACGCGGGCCGGGTTAAACAGGATCGCCATCTGCTCGCCTCGGTCTTCGGGACCGGTCGGCGGACCGAGAACATAGTCAAACAGCGGTGCCCCGCCGCCGAGCGAGCTTTCGTTGATCGCGTCGATAATTCGCGGCACGAGATCCATTTGCAACGACGAGATTTGTTGCACGGCGATCACATCGAATTGACGCACCACGCGAACCAGATTCTTGCGTGCGAGATCGCTGGCGAGTTTCGTCGGTCCGAAACCGTCGAGCGCCCACGATGCCACCTTGAGGTGCGAAGGCGCGTACCGCGTCCGACGACCGAATTCCGTGATGCCTGCACGTCGATGCAGATCGCTGGGGCTGGAAATGATCGGGTCCGCTTCGAAATCGGGATCCGACGGTCGTACCGCAGTCAGCGATTCGTTGTTTGCAAACCGTTCGCTGGTGAAATTACCGCTTCCAACTTCGCCGGTTCCAGGCCGTTGGATCGTTGTCGACGAGGCGAATGTGAACGGATCTCCCATGTCGCCGAGGCGACTTTCCTGTTTGGCAGATATCGAAACCCCGTCGAGACCGTCGACGTCATAGTGACGAAAGAAATACCAACCGCCCCCAACCAGACACAGCACGATCAGCCCGGCTTGAAGCGGGTGTCCTCCACTGGATTCTTGGGACATGAGATTGTTTGAACTTCCGAGTGCTGGGGCAAGCAAAAAATGCCGGTATGAAAAGTTGGGAATAGCCCAATCGGTTTAATGTGAACGTTTCCCCGGCTATTCGACTTCATCGGCTCAAATCCTCGTCAGTTTCAAACAATTTCCCGAAAACGCTTGTTCCCGATCGGGTCCGCTGACATGTTGACCCTTGATCGTTATCTTGGTGGCTCGTTTCCGCACCTCGCAAAACCCTCTTTTTAAGTAGAAAACGTTTCCGTGAGCGAAATCATTCCAGTTGATGTCCCGACCGTCGGCGAATCCATCAGCGAAGTCCAAATCGGCTCCTGGCTGAAAAAAGACGGCGATTGGGTGGAAAATGGTGAGGATCTGGTTGAGATCGAGACCGAGAAGGCGTCTGTTCAGATCCCAGCCCCCTCGAGCGGCTATCTGCAGGGCATTCTCAAACAAACGGATGAATTCGCGGAAGTCGGCGAGACGATTGCTAGCATTCGCGTCGGTGAAAAACCCGAGGGCGGTGGAGGATCGTCCGATGCCCCTGCGGCATCGAACTCGAGTGCCCCCACGGCACCGGCCCCCGCTCCTGCATCACGGGCGAGCGAAAAAAGTGTTGGCGGAGCGGCCGCGTTCGTCATGCCGGCGGCCCAGCGACTACTCGACGAACACTCGTTGTCCGCCTCCGATGTGCCCGCAACCGGACCGGGCGGTAGGTTGCTCAAGGAAGATGTGCTCGCCTATATCCGCAGTGGTGCCACTCGCCCTGCCGCACCCGCACCCGCACCGGCGCCTGCAGCACCTGCACCCGCTCCTCCGCAAGCGATGACGGCACCGCCGGCCATGGACGCCGCTCCCGCCCACACGCTGATGACCGAAGGCGCGTATCGCAGCGAAGAGGTCAAGCCAATGAGCATGCTGCGGCGGACGATCGCGTCCCGGCTCGTCCAAGCTCAACAGACGGCAGCCCTGCTGACGACGTTCAATGAAATCGACATGTCGCCGGTCATGAAGATTCGGTCGAAGTACAAAGACGCGTTCGCGAAGAAGCACGGCGTTAAGCTCGGGTTCATGTCGTTCTTCGCCAAAGCGGCCGTCGAAGCTCTTCGGCGATATCCAGCGGTCAACGCGGAGATCCGTGGTGACTCGATGGTTTACCGGAACTATCAAGACATCGGGATCGCGATCGGTGGCGGCAAAGGTCTCGTCGTGCCTGTGCTTCGCAATGTCGAACGCATGTCGTTTTCTCAAATTGAAGGTTCGATTGCCGAATACGCTCGACTGGCCGGAGAGAACCGGTTGCAGCCGAGTGATCTGATGGGCGGAACGTTCACGATCAGCAACGGCGGCATCTACGGTTCGCTGTTGAGTACTCCGATCGTCAACCCACCGCAAAGCGGTATCCTCGGTTTGCACTCGATCCAAGAACGGCCGATCGCCGAAGATGGTCAGGTGGTGATTCGCCCAATGATGTACATCGCATTGACGTACGATCACCGGATCGTCGACGGACGCGAAGCCGTTGGTTTCTTGGTCACGATCAAAGAAACAATCGAAGACCCGGCGCGTCTTTTCCTGGAAGTCTAATGCTGTTCAGTTCTTGCCCGTAACCACCGTCACCCGACGGTGGACGGTGCTTTGGCGAGCGTAGCTGCCCAAAAAGGAGACAGTCGATCTCGCCAGGCTTTGCGGGACTGACTCCTGGCGAATCGGGCTTCTCTGATCAATCTTTGCTCCTGCCTGAATCAATTGGGTGGATCGGCGTCGAGGCCTCGCATGGTGCCTCCGCCGTCTCGGTTTTTTTCGGCAAAAAGTTGCCGAAATTGCCGCTGCAATGGAATCTCTTGGTAGGACGCTCTTTTTAATGGAGCGTTGCCAGCGTCGGTTTTCGGTCGGTTCATATCTGAACCCCCGCGACGGCAAGTTTAAGATGATGCCCCACGAGAAATTCGATCATGCAAAGAATACGTATTCTCATCACGCTCGTCGTCATGTCGGTACTGCACCCCAATGTCGTCGGTGCACAGTCGGGGCCGCCTGCTGCCGCCCGAGACAGTGCGGCAGCGTTTGTCACTGATCAGAAGGAAAAGGTTCCTGTCCCTGATTTGCGAAAATCTGCAAAGAAGCGAGCTTCGTCTGTTGAGCGAACTCGACCTGCCGAGTGGGCGGGACTGGTTTGCGGAGGTCGATTCATGGATCTCTTTGAACCGATGCCCGACCTGGGCGGGATGACGTCGGATACGTGGGGTGTCGAAGGTGTGGTTCCACGCGATGTCAACAATGGCATCGAAGACCCGAAGTGGTCGTATTGGGGCGGTAACACGTTGCACGTCGATGGCAAGTATCACTTGTTCGTTTGCCGATGGCCCGAGAATGACCCTCGAGGCCATTTCGCCTATCCCGACTCGGTGATCGTTCACGCGGTCTGCGATCGCCCGTATGGTCCGTTCCGAGTTGTGCGAGAAATTGGTGCCGGTCACAACCCGACGTGCTATCAGACGGACAATGGCCCGTTTGTGCTCTATCACACGACGGGTTGTTACATTGCCGATTCCATTGACGGTCCGTGGACCGCGTCGAAGTTGACGTACGATAGTCGTGATCGACCGAACACCAAATCGGTGAACTACCTGCACAACAACACGTTCGCAAAACGCGAAGACGGTTCGTTCTTCATGCTCAACCGCAAAGGACAGGCGTGGTTTAGCAAGGATGGAATTTCGCCGTTCTTTCGCGTGACCGAAGGAATCGTCTATCCGCCCGCGGAAGGTCGCTATGAAGACCCGGTCGTTTGGCGAGACGAAGTGCAGTACCACCTGATCGTTAATGATTGGCAAGGACGGATTGCGTGGTATCAGCGATCCAAGGACGGTGTGAATTGGACGGTCGAACCCGGCGAGGCGTATCAGCCGGGTATCGCCGTACACGCGTCCGGCGTGAAAGAAGACTGGTACAAGTACGAACGGATTCGAATTCTTCAAGATGATCACGGGCGTGCGATCGCGGCGAACTTTGCCGTCATCGACTTCGACAAACGTGGTGATCTTCCGAACGACTCGCACAGTTCGAAACTGATCGTGTTGCCGCTCACTGTGCCGCGGAGGCTCACGGTGCTCGGCGAGAAATCGGTCATTGGGAACACGGATTCGATTCGGATGAGAATTCATGCGGAGTCCGGCTTCGATCCACATTCCGATGTCGACGTGCAATCACTGCGTTTCGGTGCCTCGGACGAGGTGAACTTTGGTCGCGGTTGTCGGGCAGTGAAATTCGAAGAAGGCGGGGACGACCTCATCGTCACGTTTGCCGGTGACAGCGGTTTCACTTCCGAGAACTTCGCGGGAAAACTGCTCGGCAAAACCACCGCGGGAGAGTTGATGTTCGGTTGGTCGCGTCTGCCAGGTGTGCATTACATCGAACCGATTCTTTCGGCACGTGCCCCGGTCTTCCATGACAATACCGCGAGTGTCAAAATTGAGAACTTCGGGCAAGTTGCGTCCCCAGTAGCTAAGGTGACTCTCCTGGTGCGTGGCAACGTCATCGCGTCAGAGACGGTCCCCGCGTTGGATCCGTTTGGGGAAGCCATCGTGCGACTGCAGGTGGCACGCGAGCGACCCAGGAGGGGAGACGAAGTTACGGTGCGGATCGAACGCAATGAAGTTGAGTTAAGTTCGTTTGCGCTCCCACAGTGATGCGCCGCACGCATTCAGTAAATCCAATCAAGCAACCGAAGTCAGATCATGAACCGAATCACCAATCGCTTCCTCGCCGTACTGTTTCTATTGACGCTGAGTGTCGCGTTCGTGAGGTCCGCGCCTGCGAAATCACCCAACGTCATCCTCATTTTTGCCGATGATCTCGGTCCCGGCATGCTCGGGTGCTACGGGCAGCAGGTTGTCACCACGCCGAATATTGACCGGCTCGCTCGCGAGGGGATGAAGTTCAATAACTACTACGGCGGCGTCTACTGTGCACCATCCCGTTGGACGCTGCTCACCGGGATGCATGATGGACGCGTCGGTGGTTGGGCACAGACTCGTGCCGGACTGCCGATCCTGCGTGATGCCGGCAAGATCACCGAAGAGGAATACCAACGACGATTGGAACAACTCAAAAAGAGTGCGAATCCGATCGCGCCGAATGAGGTCTTCCTTGCTCAAATCGCACAACAGGCCGGCTACCAAACCGCTCAGTTCGGAAAGCTCGATCGTGGCTTCCTCACCTGGCACGAACGGGTGAAGCGTTTCGGGTGGGATTTCTATGAAGGCTATTTCGACCACCAACGGTGTCACGGATTCTATCCACCTTATTTGTGGCGAAACGGTGAGCAGTTTGAGTTGCCCGGCAACACGCTCGCCGATTGTGGCAAGACGAGTGAGCAAGGTGACGAACCGGTTGGTTATGGTGGAGAAACGTATTCGCAGAATGTGTTCATCGAGGGCATTTTGAAATACCTCCGCGATCACCGCGATGTACCGTTCTTCCTGTATCACCCCACGCAACTCCCCCATGGGCCCGTGGCGATCCCTGAACTCCATCCCGACTTTGCCGATTATCCGACGATGTCGCTGGCCGAAAAGAAATATGCTTCGATGGTCAAGATGCTCGACGACCACGTTGGCATGATCATGGCGGAGCTGAAACAATTAGGCATCGATGACAACACCATGGTGCTTTTCACATCCGACAACGGGCACGAACTTTATTACGGACCCAAACCGGAATACAAGAATCGTCGTTTGCCCAACGGTGAAGAAGCCAATTTGACGGACAAGAAATGGCGAACATCGGAACACGGTGACGTGTTCAACGGTGCGGGCGGTCGTGCGGGACTCAAACGCAGTGGGTACCAAGGTGGCATGCAGTGCCCCATGATCGTTCGTTGGCCTGGGAAAGTCGCAGCGGGGAGTCAGACCGATTTGCTGATCGCGCATTATGACTTTTTATCGACGTTGGCGGACCTTGTCGGTGTCGAACCGCCATCGGGAAAAGACGGCATTTCGTATCTGCCAACACTGCTAGGCAAACCACAAACCGAAGCACACGATTACGTCATCGTCAACAATCGCTTTACGCACATGGGCAGTTGCGCGTTGATCACGGGCGAGGGAATGAAGCTCGTCGAGGCGGACAAAAAACGCGGTTTGTTCCAACTTTACAATATCCTCGATGACAACGAAGAACGTCACGATCTCTCCGCTCAGTACCCCGAAAAGGTCACTTACCTCAAGAATCTATTGCAGTCGCAGATCAACTCGGCACGCCCTGACGTGAATCCTTGATTCGACAAGGCAGCATGAACCAAACGAGGTGCCGTCTCTCGTAACGAGGGGTGACGATAGGTTCACCTATCGGATGGTGACGGTGATGGAATCTGAAATTCCTGTCCGTGAAAAGGTCGTCGGGGATTGGTTGGCGACGGGAAAGGCATCGTCCCACGAATAGACGGACAGGGTGACTTCACCGGGACGGTGCGTTTTGAGTTCCCCGAACTTGTCCACTGAAGCGATCGACGGATCGCTCGATTCCCAAATGATGCCGTTGCGGGTGGCATTGGAGGGAACGACCTCGGCTTGCAACCGCGTTGATTCACCTCGGGGCAAAATGACCGGATTGTTGACGATACGGATGCGTTCGACGGCGATGTACCGGTTCGCGTGGAGCACGTCACCGAGGCGTTCGAAACCAGCTTGTTGTTCGGGAGTGAGATGATCGAGATCGAGTCCACTGTGATAGAACTTGTTCCATCCAGGACCTTGGACTTTGGTGCGTCCCGACATTTCGAGTGGATCCACTCGAAGATCGAAGAAACGGCCCTTGGGATAATACCTGTCCGGTGCGTATCGTTTGAAGTTTTTGTCGAACGCATACTCGAGCACTTCGGACGGATCCGTCATCGGACGGTTGTGGTTGTACCAGACGTATGAGGCGTCGCGGTGTTCGCCGGGACGGCCGAGCATCTGAGGCCAGAAACTGATTCCGTCAATGTTCGCTGCGTTGGGGAGTTCGATGCCCGCGGCCTCACATAGCGTCGGATGGATGTCGGCGAGATCCACGATGCCGTCGTAGGTGCGATCCGAATCGGTGTCGCTGGTGGGGATGACGCCTGGTAGCGAAAGTACGAGTGGGACATGAGTGCCGTTGTCCGTCGTGCTGCCTTTGCCTCCGGGGTACTCACTGCCGTCGGGAAGAATATGGGTGAAGGGTTCTTTGGTTCCGTTGTCGCCCATCACGACGATCAGCGTGTTCTTTCGCAGACCGAGTTCGTTGATTTGGTCGATAACGTTGCCGATGAGTTTGTCGGTGTACGCGATCATGTCCGGGAAGTATTTCTTCTCGTCTCGGCGGCGGCCCTTCTTGTCTCGGGTCATCGCATCAAATTCGTCGAATGCCGATGCAGGGACCGTATCGGGCGTGGGTATGTGCTCATCGTGTACTAGTATCATCGGATAGTACAGAAAGAACGGTTCGTCGCGGTGTCGTTGAATGAAGTTCAACGCAAACCGGTTGCAGATGTCAGGGCCGTACCACCGACGACCGGTCTCGGGATCGATGCTGCTGGTTTCGCCATAGTTGATCACCTCGCCATTGATCACCATGTTGGGATTGATGTATCGGCGTCCCTCACCGACAACGTCAAAACAGCAGTATTCGTCCCATCCGAATTCCGAGATGTATTTTTTTGCGGGGATCTCTACGGTCCCGCGAGTTTGTTTCCACTTGCCCGTCATTCCCGTCGTGTAGCCCGTGCGTTGAAACAGGTCGCCGAACGTGATGTCGGATGCGTGCTGCCCTTTACTGACGAGGTGATTGCGGTTGTTGTATTTACCGCTCATCAAGGTTGTGCGAGTTGGCTCGCAAAGCGGGTAGGCGAAGGCATTGTTGCATCGCATGCCTTCGCGAGCGAGTTGGTCAATGTAAGGCGTGTTGATAATCGCATTTTCGAATCCGCCCGACTCCGACGAGATTTGGTTCGCTCCGTAAGCCGTTACCCCGTAGTGGCTGAGGTCATCGATGAGAATGAATACCACGTTGCGACGCGTCGTCGCGCCACAATTGAGAGATCCCAGCAGAGCAAACGCAATAACCGTAGACAGGATTCGTGCCGTGTTCATGTTCGAGTGACGCCTTGATTGATGCGCAGTGGAAAGACGCGGGAGAACTTCTCGCGTCGAGTTCGTATGTCGATGACAATGGGGTGTTCGAGCAGTCTAGTTCATTGGTTGATGGCGTTCAAAGCAGGTGGATGCACCGCTGGCAGTCGGTGGATCGAAAAACCGGTGTATAGATTGGTTGCAGGTTTGAGTGTGCGTGTCGGTGTCACGAGATCGCACAGTTTTGCTGCGATAGGGTCACACCTGTGCCTGAATGCACCATGACGAATTGCCGCATCACGAACCATCGAAACGTGTGTGGATTGGCAGTGTTGGTAGGGGAGTTCGCTACTTGCATCAAACAAATCCGGTGTCGGAAAGCAGGGGCGAGGCCATTCTCAATCAAGGAGATGAAAAATGAAATTCAAGACAAAAGGCTTTACTTCGCTCCTGCTAGCAATGTTGTTTTCGGTGGTCGCGTTCTCGGGTGTGATGTTGTACTTCACGCCTCGTGGACGGATGGCGAATTGGACGGGATGGACGATGTTAGGTTTAGATAAGCAAACTTGGTCACTGCTTCACATCAACGTTTGTTTGATGTTCCTCTTTGTCGTGGCGATGCACTTGTTCTTCAATTGGAAAGTGCTGTGGAGTTACATCCGCAAACGATCGGCGGGATTGAGGCATGCGGGAGGTTTTAACCTGAAGATCGAAATGTTGATTGCGGTATTAATCACGTCCGTCGTGACCGTGGGAACGATTATGCACTCGCCTGGTCTGACGGCGACCGCGGATTTGAATGAGAAGATCAAAGACTACTGGGACAACCAATCATCGGCGGGGCCCGCACCTCACGCGGAAGAGTTCACGCTCTCGCGGTTCGCTGACAGCGTCGGTATGACGAGCGAAGATCTCATCGCCTCGCTATCGAAAGAAGGCGTGGCGGTTGATCGCATGGATGCAACGTTTCGCGAAATCGCTGAAGCGAACTCGATAACGCCTGCGGATCTTTTCGCGATCGTTCGGCCGACCGGTTCTGATGGCATGAGCACGCGAGGGCGGAGGGGCCGAGGCGATGGAACCGGTGCCGGACGCGGGATGGGATCCGGTCAGGGGATGGGGATGGGAAACGGTGCAGGCAACGGACGCGGTGAGAGACAGGGTAACGGTCAGGGGATGGGAAGACGTCGCGGCCTGTTGGAAGATTCCATCAGCGGCCAATAAAAAACGTCACCATTGAGATTTGATTCTCAACGTGACGTTTGGCGTGTGGTGTTGATTCACGGGTTGCCCGCGAGCGGAAACCGCGTGAGTTGGCTCGAGCGTCAGTCGGCTTTCTTGGCCGGTTTGCTGGCGGTGGAGTCCTTGCTCTTTGATTTGTCAGAACCGGATCCGGAATCCGACTTCTTCGCGTCCGCTTTGGCGCCTTTCTTGTAGCTCTCGCTACGGTAATCGGTTTGATAGAAACCGCTTCCCTTAAAGACGATTGCGGCGCCGGTGCCGAATTGACGTTTCAGTTTTTTCTTCTTGCATTCCGGGCATTTGCTTTCCGGTTCGTCGTTGATGCCTTGAAAAATTTCAAGCTCGTGACCACAGGCTTCACAAAGGTAATCGTAGGTTGGCATGGAAGTGATTGCCCAATGGATGTGAAAGGG
The DNA here is from genome assembly GCF_014192335.1 of Aporhodopirellula rubra. Taxonomy (GTDB): domain Bacteria; phylum Planctomycetota; class Planctomycetia; order Pirellulales; family Pirellulaceae; genus Rhodopirellula; species Rhodopirellula rubra. The sequence goes on from NZ_JACHXU010000025.1 coordinate 118,664, forward strand.
ACAGGGGAGATTGTTAAGCGGGGAGGTCGATCGGATGCCGATCGACTGGTTTCGAGAACTTGGTTACGGGGCGCCCGTGCTGACGACGACTTGCGCCGGTCGGATCACTCGTCCGTGCATCTTGAACCCGCTGACGGCGACGTGAGCGACCTTTCCGGATTCAATTTCCGGATGAGGCATTTGTGAGATCGCTTCGTGGAAGTTCGGATCGAATTCTTCGCCATCGGCTGGGATCGGTTCGACGCCGTATTTGCCGAGTGTGTCGTCGAGTTGCTTGGCGACCATGGCGACGCCTTCACGCAGTCCCTCGGCGGCCTCAGCACCGCCGCTCGCGCTGGCGGCTTCGATGGCGCGTGTGAGGTTGTCGCGGACTTGGAGGATATCGTTCACCAACGGCATCGCGGCGAACTTCAGTTGGTCTTCGTAGTCGCGGCGCATCCGTTTGCGGAAGTTTTCCGCTTCGGCTTGTGCTTGCAGGACTCGTTTATCGGCGGCTTCGACTTCGCTTCGCAGACGGATCATTTCTTCGTCCCGAGTTTCGGGTGCGGCGTCGTCTTGGGCAGCTTCGAACGATTCGTAGGCTTGATCGGTCGCCTCCTGAGCCGCCTCGCGGGTTTCAGTTTGGGCGTCGCGGAGGTCGTCGTTTTCAGGTTGGGATGAGGTTTCGTTCATGATGATTTCGTTTCAGACGTGCTTTCTGGTTCGGGGTCGAAGAAATGCCTGAGCTTGTCGAGAAAGGAGGTTCGTTCGGGTAACACGGCCTCGTGGTCGAGGTCGGCGAGTTGCCGCAGGAGTTTTTCTTGTTCTGCGTTGAGTTTCTTTGGGACTTCGATGAATACCTGGACGAGCAGATCGCCGTTACGGCCGCTGCGGTGATCCACGATTCCCTGGCCACGTACGGTGAACACGTCGCCGCTCTGCGTTCCGGCGGGGACGGTGAGTTGGTGCGGGCCGTTGAGGGTTGGTACTTCAATTTCCGCGCCAAGAGCGGCTTGTGCGTAGGAAATCGGCAACTGCAAAATCAGATGTTTGCCGTCGCGTTTGAACAGGTTGTGAGGTTTGACTGCGATAAAGCAGTAGCAATCACCGGCCGGTCCGCCGTCGGGGCTCGGTTCGCCTTCGCCCTGCAGTCGGACCCGCATGCCGTCATCGACGCCGGCGGGGATTTCTACATTCAGTTCGGCTCGTTCGTTTTGCAAACCGGTGCCACGGCACTCGCCGCAGGGTTGGCTGATTTGTTTGCCGGCGCCTTGGCACGTCGGGCAGGTTGTTTGAACGCGGAGGATGCCCGCGGACTGGATGACCTGGCCTTGGCCGCCGCACATGGTGCAGGTGACCGGTTCGCTGCCGGGGGCTGCGCCGCTGCCGGAGCAGGTTTCGCAGGCGACCCGTCGCCGGAACGCGATGTCCTTGTGGCAACCGCGTGCGGCTTCCTCGAGCGTGAGCGTAACGTCGCAGCGGATATCGGCTCCACGCCGAACGCGTCGTCGACCGCCACCGCCTCGCCGCGATCCGCCACCGAAGAAGTCACCAAAACCGCCTCCACCGAACAGATCGCCGAACGCTTCGAAGATATCTTCGACGTCGTTGTATTGATGGGTTGCACCTTCCACGCCGGCATGGCCGTATTGGTCGTAGCGAGCCCGTTTGTTCTGGTCGCTGAGTACCTCGTAGGCCTCGGTCGCTTCCTTGAACAACGCGACAGCGCTTTCGTCCTTATTAGTATCCGGGTGATACTTAATTGCCAGTTTGCGGTAGGCACGGTCGATCTGTTGCTTGGTCGAAGATCGCTCGACGTTGAGGATTTCGTAGTAACAAGTCTTGGTTGCCATGAAACCGAATTAGTTAGAAGAGTCGTAATCGAAACGGGCCGTTCGCCGATAGCGAACGGCCCGTCGTTGGGAAAAATGTCGGACGTCGGATTAATCCGTCTCACCTGTTCCCGCCTCACCTTCTCCGGAGATCGGTGAAGCGAAACGCGTAAGGCGACCGTCCGATGTCGGACTAGTTGACCACGCCTTCGACGGGGCGTTTGTCCTTGTCTTCTTGCTCGAAGTTCGTCACGAGAGCTTCAGTCGTGAGCAACAATCCGGCGATGCTGCTGGCGTTGATCAATGCGGTGCGGACAACCTTCACGGGGTCGATGACGCCCGCTTTGATCATGTCGGTGTATTCGCCGGTGTGGGCGTTGTAACCGATTTTCGCGTTGTTCTTTTGCAAGACTTCGTCAACGACAACGCTGCCGTCGATGCCACCGTTGTCAGCGATCTGACGCATGGGAGCGTCGAGTGCACCGAGCACGATGTTGACGCCGACCTTCTCGTCGCCTTTGGCTTTCTTGAGTGCCGCTTCGACTGCTTCGCGGCAGTAAACCAGAGCCACACCACCGCCAGGAAGGATGCCTTCTTCAACGGCCGCACGGGTTGCGTGAAGGGCGTCTTCCAACCGAGCCTTGGTTTGCTTCATCTCGGCTTCGGTTTCGGCACCGACGCTGATCACGGCAACACCACCGGCGAGTTTGGCAAGGCGTTCTTGGTACTTTTCCTTGTCGTAATCGCTGTCGGTTTGCTCGATTTGGGCACGGATTTGACCGACGCGTTTGTCGATGTCTTCCCGTTTGCCGGCACCTTCGACGATGGTCGTGTGACCCTTGTCGACGGTGACCTTCTTGGCCCGGCCGAGTTGTTCGAGGGTGACGTTCTCGAGTTGGATGCCGAGGTCATCGCTGATCAGCGTACCGCCGGTCAAGGTTGCGATGTCGCCGAGCATGGCTTTGCGGCGATCGCCGAAGCCAGGAGCTTTGACGGCACAAACGTTGAGCGTACCGCGAAGTTTGTTGACGACGAGCAGAGTGAGTGCTTCGGCGTCGACGTCTTCTGCGATGATCAACAATGGTTGACCGGTTTGCGCTGCTTTTTCGAGCAACGGCACGAGGTCACGGATGTTGCTGATCTTCTTCTCGTACAACAACACCAACGCGTTCTCGAGGTTGGCTTCCATCGAGCCTGGATCGTTGATGAAGTAAGGCGAGATGTAGCCTTTGTCGAACTGCATGCCGTCGACGTACTCGACTTCCATGCTGCGGCTCTTGCCTTCTTCGACGGTGATCACGCCGTCTTTACCAACACGCTCGAGGGCGTCGGCGAGAAGGTTACCGATTTCGTTGTCGTTGTTGGCCGAGATCGCACCGACTTGAGCGACTTCTTCTTTGCCGCTGACCGGACGTCCCATTTCGACGAGTTGAGCACAGGCGGCGTCAACAGCCTTTTCGATACCGCGACGGATTGCGGTCGGGTTGCTGCCAGCGACGATGTTCCGCAGACCTTCCTTGAAGATCGCACGGGCCATCACGGTCGCCGTGGTGGTGCCGTCACCGGCGAGGTCGCTCGTCTTTTGAGCGACTTCGATGACGAGTTTCGCACCCATGTTTTCGAACCGGTCTTCCAGTTCGATTTCCTTGGCGACGGTGACACCGTCTTTGGTGACGGTCGGTCCGCCGAAGGATTTATCGATGATCACGTTGCGACCGGTCGGTCCCATCGTGACCGCAACGGCGTTGGCGAGTTTGTCCACACCGGCCAGCATGCGGGTCCGAGCGTGGTCCTCAAATAGCAACTGTTTTGCCATGACTGAGATTCCTAAGTGAATGAATGAAATGAAGCGAGAGAAACGAACGTGTTAGCCAATCTTGGCCAAAATGTCGCTCTCACGAAGGATCTTCATCTCTTCGCCGTCGACTTCGATTTCGCTTCCGCCGTACTTGCCGTAGATCACGACGTCGCCAACCGAAACGCTGAGTTCACCGCGGTTGCCGCTATCGAGCAATTTGCCGGGGCCGACTGCGACGACGGTTCCACGTTGTGGCTTTTCACGAGCCGAGTCGGGGAGCACGATTCCGCCTGCGGTGGTTTCTTCGGCTTCGTTAGGTTGAACGATGACACGGTCGTCGAGTGGGCGAAGGCTGATAGTTTTGGTCGCTGCCATGGGGGAAGTTCCTAAATTGAAATTGAGTTAATTGTGTTTGTGCCCACCGTCACCAAACGGTGGAGCGAATTGGTTGTGGGGGAAACCACGCTCGCGAACGAGCGTGGCTAAGTTGGTCTCGGAATTGGGATTCCGGGGGCGTGCAACGCTCGAGTGGAGTGAAGCAACGAACGACTTACATCATGCCGCCCATGCCGCCCATTCCTCCCATGCCGCCCATTCCAGGCATGCCGCCCATGCCACCCATGTCGGGCATGCCGCCGCCCATTCCATGGTCATGGTGATCTCCGCCGCCTTCTTCTTCCTCAACAGGAATGTCGACGATGAGTGACTCGGTGGTCAACAACAGCGACGCGACCGATGCGGCGTTGGTCAGCGAGGTGCGAACGACCTTGGCGGGGTCGACGATGCCGGCTGCGATCAGGTCGCAGTACTTATCGGCGTTCGCGTCGTAGCCTTCGGTCTTGCTCTTAAGCTGCGAGACTCGGTTGACGACGACGGCTCCGTCGAGGCCGGCGTTGTTGGCGATCGCACGCATCGGTTGGTCGAGCACGTTGCGGATGATACGGACGCCGAGCTTTTGATCGCCTTCGGTTTCTTTTTCCAGCTTCTCGACGGCTTTGCGGCAGTGCAGCAATGCGGTTCCGCCACCGGGGACGATTCCCTCTTCGAGAGCGGCTTGGGTTGCTGCCCGAGCATCGTCGATGAGTGCTTTGCGTTCTTTCATCTCAGTTTCGGTGGCAGCACCGACGTTGATTTGAGCGACGCCACCGGCCAACTTGGCAAGACGTTCTTGCAGTTTCTCGCGATCGTAGTCGCTGTCGGTGTTTTCGATTTCGCGGCGGATTTGAGCGACGCGGCCTTCGATGTCAGCCTTCTTGCCGGCGCCACCGACGATGGTGGTCGCTTCGCTGGTGATGCGAATTTGTTTGGCGCGACCGAGGTCCGACAGCTTGACGCTCTCGAGGTCGATGCCGAGGTCTTTGAAGATCGCCTTGCCGCCGGTCAGGACAGCGATGTCGCCGAGGATGGCTTTGCGGCGATCGCCGTAACCAGGAGCCTTCACGGCACAAACGTTGAGGATGCCTCGCATCTTGTTGACGACGAGAGTCGCGAGGGCTTCGCCTTCGGTGTCTTCGGCGATGATCAACAGAGGCTTCTTCGATTCGCTGATCGCTTCGAGCAGCGGAATCATTTTTTTGTTGTTGCTGATTTTTTCTTCGAAGAGCAACACGTAGCAGTCGTCGAGTTCGACCGACACTTCGTCTTGGTTGGTGACGAAGTGCGGCGACAGGAAGCCGCGATCGAACTGCATGCCTTCGACGACGTCGACGTAGGTTTCATTGGATCGGCCTTCTTCGACAGTGATGACGCCGTTCTTGCCGACTTTGGTGAACGCGTCGGCGAGAACGTCACCGATTTCGGGGTCGTTGTTACCAGCGATGGTCGCAACTTGTTTGATGTCCGATTTGCTGTTTTCTTTGATCGGGGTTGCCATTTTGGCGATCTGCGCGGTGCAGACGTCGACGGCTTTTTGGATGCCCCGGCTGAGAGCCATTGGGTCGGCTCCGGTGGCGACCATTTTCAGGCCTTCGCGGAAGATGGCTTCGCTGAGCACGGTCGCGGTGGTGGTTCCGTCACCGGCGACATCGTTGGTCTTGCTAGCAGCCTCTTTGACGAGTTGAGCACCGAGGTTTTCGAACGGGTCGTCCAGTTCGATGTCTTCGGCAACCGTCACGCCGTCCTTCGTGACTTTGGGCGAACCCCAGCCTTTATCCAAAACGGCGTTGCGGCCACGTGGGCCAAGGGTGCTGCGGACGGCGCGAGCCAGTTTGCTGACGCCAGCCAGCAAAGGGCCTCTCGCGTCATCGTCAAAAACGATTTGCTTTGCCACGGTGTGAATCTCCTGAGATTGGCGACAACCGAGATCCGCGGTTCGAGCAACCCTGGCTCCTGAGCGATCGTCCGCATCCGAGGGATTCCCTAGGAGCATCTGACAGCGAGGTTTTCTACTTCGTTGGAGCGAGCGAGGCCGTGCGGATCCGGGCCATACGGCCGGAAAGGGAATGGGGGTAATTGGATTGTGAAGCGGAGCAAGAACGGTCCCGTCGGTCAGACGGACAGAATCACCACGCGGTCACCTCCCATGAGCAATCGGCGTACCGGACGTGAGTTCTGTTTTGTAAGTCACTTGCTGGCAATGGTTTGCGTGTTTGGGTGTGGTCCCGTTCGAGGGGGGCTCCCGTCGCGACGTGTCACGCTGGCAGTGAGCCGATTCGGGAACGCTCCCGGTGAGCGGTAAGGGGGCCCGTTTAGGTCTCGCTCGGAGTTCCATCGGCTGTCCCGAATGCGGTGTCGCATCGGTCGGCGACAGTGACCTAACGAGATTAGAGCACGGTCTTGAGTGGGGTCGGCAGCGAAGGAGGGTTGAGATCGCGGCCCGGCCGATTAGAGAGACGGCCTATCGAGGAGATAGGCCGCTTTTAAAGCATTTCTGTCTGCGTTCTAGCTGCCGTCGCCAAACGCAGGGCCAAATGTTGGGTGGCACCGTTCGTCCTGCACCGACAGCCTCAAGTAAAGCAGGCTGATGCCGCCGCCTGACCTGAATAGTGATGCTTGCCACATCGCTCAGCATCCTGACGCATCGCTGCCGGAGAACCCACGCAGATCGATTTCCCAAAATATCTCTGCCACTCCCATACCAAATCACGCCACATCGACGCGTCGATCCCGATCTGGCTCAGCGTCGTTGCGAGCGATTTTGGAAGCTTCTCCGACGCTTCGGCAATGCCCTGTTTTGCAGTCCAACGGAGCAACCGAAGATAGTCACGGATCGACACATGCAGAAACCCCTTGTCGCTCGCTCGCAAGCCATCACGATTCAATTCTGCGTCAGTGGACAGCTTTTCCGGCGATAGCGTCAAAGGCGCCAGCCAAGCATCACGGCGAATTCGCTTCCCCGTTGGATTCCGCTTCTTAGCCTTCTGCTTTGCGCGAAGCTCATCGACAGGCGTCTCACGAATTTGCTTTGCCGCCTCTTCGGTAGGAACTGCCTTGAGATCGAACGCAGCTGAGTCAATCTGCTTCCCGTGACCGGCTTGGATACGATCGAACGCCGAGGTGTGCGGCGCCTTCTCGGGATCCGACGCCATCGCCGCACGCACCGGGTTCAAGTCGACGTACATGCTACACGCGAGCAATCCCGCCTCATCAACAATTCGTTGGGCCTTGAAGCGCCCCTCCCAAAACCGACCGGTGCATTCATCTTGTTTGTTGGCCATCCGAGAAATCGGTTCCGCCAACGACCGCATGAACCAAGAAATATCTGACATTCGCTGACGAATCTCCGCGATTCGCTCGGCGTTTCCTGCCAGCGTTTTGACCTCATGCTCGGTCGGCTCGGCAAGATGCTCTTCCATCCTCCGGCCAGGAAACACTCGCAGCCAGCGAATCGCAACCTCCCCATCACTCCAGCTAGCCACAACGTCAGGCCGATTGCGCAAAATCACGTGCAAGTGATTGCTCATGACAGCGTAAGAAAGCACATCGATACCAAAAACCGACGCAAGAGCCTCCATTCGCCGGCGAATCCACTCCTTGCGGAACGAATAATCCTTGCCTGACTCACGATCGACGCCAGCTAGAAACGCGCGGCGCACACACCTCTGAACCGCATGCACGATGCAGATTTCACTATTTGCAAACTGCTCTTCTCGTTTCGGCCTGGGCATAGGTCAAATCCCGAAAGGGTGTCCTGATTACAAAAACCAATCTAACCAAAAACCCACCACTGTCAACCATATGGTGGGTGGCACCGTTCGGCGGCAAGTACGCCAGCCAATTTATCAATCTTCAGTCAATTCGTGGCGGCGCTACGAGGAACAGCTCGCTCCGTTAGTCGCTCGCTTAATGGATCGAGGTATCGTGTCTCGGGATTTTGCGTACTAGCGGATCGTGTTGTGCTTTCGCTGGCTTGGAAAAAAGGATGCATTTGCAAGGGGGAGAAAGGAGTCGGGGCTGTGGCAGTCTCCCAGCCAATGGGTTGAAAAGGTTCCTTGGCACTTGAGTCTCTTTGGAGGCCATGCTCAAGGCCTGTGAAGTTAAGGCTCCAACCAGTCCATCGCCCATGGTCGCGAATTGCAAGCGTTCGGTCTGGCTGCGGCTGAATATCCAGAAAGTATGCAAGTGGGGCCTGTTTGGCCGGGGCATGGTGGCCCGACAAGCTGGATGGAGCATCGTTCGGCGGCAGATGCAGTTAGGCATCGGCCAAAAGTCTTGGGGGGGTGATGTGTCACCTCGGAAAAGCGGCTGGCAACTGTGCTGTTCGTTCCTCCCGCCCGACCGTGGTTTTCGTGTACCACCAGCGGGGACGCGGTGGTGCGAATGCATGCGACTGTTGCTACAGCCGGCAGTTGTTGAGCGTCATTTCGAAGACGGCCGAGGCGCCGATTGCTTTGAGTTGGTCCATGGCGTCGACGACGTCTGCGCGTCGGATCATGACTTGGACGCTGCACCATTCCGCGTTTTCGAGCGAATTGATGGTTGGGGAGTTGAATCCGGGCGTGATTTTCTCTGCTTCGGAAATCTTGGCTCGCGGGATGTTGTATTCGACCAGTGAGTAATCTCGGGCGATGACGACGCCCTCGAGTCGCTGGACCAACCGGTCTGCGATTTCCGAATGTCGGGGTTTGGTGTTTTGGATCAGCACGGTTTCGTAGTGGCCGATCTCTTCCAAAATTCGCAAGCGGTTTGCCGCCAGGGTGCTGCCCGTCTCGACCAAATCGACAATCGCGTCGGCGACGCCGAGCTGGATCATCGCCTCGACGCTGCCGGCGAGTGAGACCAGATGGGCCGTGGCACCGTGTTTGGCTAGGTATTCTCGCGTGACGGTCGGAAAGCTGGTGGCGATCCGTTTGCCGTCGAGTTCCGCCGCGGAGGTGATCGGCGCATCGTCGGGGATGCAGAACGCCAATCGGCAGCGGCCGACGCCGAATTTCATTCGCTCTTGAACGTTCGCTCCGGCCTCTTCGACCAGGTCGCTGCCGGTGATCCCCATGTCGATCGCACCCTCGGCACAGAGTGTCGGGATGTCATCGGTTCGGAGGTAAACGAGATCGACGTTCAGGCCGCTGACGCGAGCGAAAAGCCCCCGGTTTTGGCGGCGGAATCGCAGCCCGGCTTGTGTCAGTAGATCGGTAGCGAGATCGCTCAGGCGTCCCTTGCTGGGGATGCCTAATCGAAGGTGTGAGTCGGAAATCAAGGCCGTGTCCTTTGTAGGCTAGTTTGTCTTTCGGGATGCTTTCTCGGCCAGTCCCGAGGTGCCTTCGCGGCGGGCGAGTTCGGCGGCGACTTCGTCGAGGGAAATGCCTCGCCAAGCCAGCAGGACGAGTGTGTGGTAGATCAGGTCACCGGCCTCGTAGACGGCGTGCTCGCGATCGGCGTCACCGGATTCTCCCGCCGCTTCGATTAGTTCCTCGGCTTCCTCACGAATCTTCGCACCGATGGCCTCAGGACCACCGTCGAGAAGTTTGGTCGTGTAGGAACCTGCCGGGCGTTCAGCGGCACGCTTCGCGAGGGTGGACATCAAGCGATCGAGCGGGGCGAGCGATTCAGGCACAGCGGAGGGTGCTTTCTGCAAGGGTTACGGGACGTGTTCCTGAGAACGCAGATCGTAATCGGCGCGTGTCGGTTCGCCAACCGGCGAGCTTTTTTGCCGCACGTTGCCGGGGGCTCGTGGCATTTCGCGGCGCGGTTCTCGCCGATCGGGCTAAGCGGACGGGCGGGGTGTGGGGGCGGCGTCGTAAACCGTGGGCTTGGTTTTGACGCGAATTTGCCCCCAGTCTCGTGCGATTATCTCGTGCGATTATCTCGTGCGATTGCCCGGTCGCGTCAGGAGGAGCGTCAATCAAGTGAAGGATGCGTCACTTGACGCTCGCGTGGACGCCCGAGCGTTTTTGGCAGTGGTTGCAGAAGAACGTCGATCGCTGAGCCTGGACGATTCGCCGGATCGTGCCTTTCTCGCATCGCGAGCAGGCTTCGTCGGCCCGATCGTAAACGCGGTGCATGTTCTGGTAGTTGCCAGATTGGTTCAGTGCGTTGCGATACGTTCCGTCGCTCAGCGTGCTGCCTTCATTCGCGATCGCCTCACGGAGCACTACTCCGATCGCGGAGTGGAGACGTGACCACTGCGGACGCGTCAGTTTCCTGCACGCCAGACGCGGATCGATCCCGGCGACGAAGAGGATTTCGGCGGCGTATAAATTGCCGATCCCCGCCACGACGCTCTGGTCGAGCAAGGCGACTTTGATCGGCCTGGCGCTGGCGCTCAATCGTTCTGTCAGCGTGGACTGCCGGATCAGCAAGGCGTCCTCGCCGAGTCTCGCGTCAACGTTCGTTTCGTACTCGGTGGGGCTCATCAATCGGATCGTTCCCAGGCCGCGTCGGTCCCAGACGAGCAGTTGCAACGCGGGCTGCGTTTTAACGCTGTCGAAATCAATCCGAAGTCGTAGGTGATCGACGCCGGGCGGATCGGAGAGCAGGACCAGTCCGCTCATTCGAGGTTCGATGACGATGCGATGGTCGTTTTCGAATCGAATCATCACCCGTTTGCCCCGACGCTCGATCGCGGACACCGTTTTTCCCGATAGTCTCCGGTGCATAGTTTTGGCACTCGGTTCGATCAGGCATGGGCGGCACGCGATCGGAGGTTGTTCGATCAGTTGAACGCGGCGGCCAACGATTGGACTGATGCCGCGGCACATCGTTTCGACTTCGGGTAATTCCGGCATTACGGCGACTTTGCGTCGGACTCGTCGATTCGGAGCAATCCCAGCGTCTTGGCAGAGGAATCGAGTTCAAACTTGTATCGGTCGAGGAAGCTGAGGCCGAGCAGCGGTTCGGCGTTGGCGGCGATCGGTTCGAGGACGACGGCCTCAACGTCCTTCGCTTCGAATTGGCCTACCCGGACGGTTTCGAGTACCACTCGCCGGCCGTTGATTTTGCCACCGTTGGCGAGTACCAATGGAACCACCGGAGCATCGTCGGGGACTGTGACATGCAGTTTTGCCGCGGCGTCGGCGGGTAACGTAATAAGCGTGGCGCCACTGTCGATGACCATGCGAATCGCCTGCTGGTTGACGCTGACCATGGTGAAAAGAGAGCCGTTGGATCCGACGTCGAGCGGGATCGTTTCTCGGAATACTTCTTTTTCAAAATCTCTCAGCCGATTGTCGAGCGCTCGCAGGATGGACATAGCGTCCACTTCTTTCGGCACGTCGAAGTTAGCGTGCATCACGTCGATCGCGATCTGGACCTTCGGGTCTTGGAGGTCCTCGGTGATCGCCTGCGTGAGGTCGGTGATTCGTTTTCGGGCTTGAAAAACCGACTCGGCGTATTTCTCTTCGGATTGGTTGACTTGAGACCGTACGGCGCGGACGACAGATTGCTGCGCTGTTCGTTGTTTTCTCAGTTCGCTGATTTGAGTTCGGGTTGCGTTGATCAATGCGACGAGTCGGTTGTTACTGCTGACGTCGAGGCCGGCGACTCGGGCTAATTGCAAGTTGAGTTCACCGTCCTGGCGGTTGAGTTTGCTGATCTCGGCTTCGATTGACGCGAGTTTGGTTTGAGTGTCGAGGAGTTTTTTTTGTTCGAGTCGCAGTTCGCGGCGGCTGCGGGTGATGCCGCTGAGAACCCGGGAGAGTTCCGCCGCCTCGGTGCTCTGCAGTGCTTTTCCGCTGCGGCGAAGGCCTGCGTCTTTAAGGACTGCGTCTGCTTTCGCAACCACAGCCTCGGAGTACACCGTTTGGATGCCCGGGGACAGGCCGCCGTCGTCGGCGACCGACATCGCGGCAGTCTGGACTGACATCCACGGGGCCAGGAGGCAGAAAAAGAGGGCGTGAAGCTGCGTTGCGGTGGGGGTGTGCGGCAACATGGCGATCCATCAAAGGGTTTTCAAGCGAGCCGACTATTGTACGCTAAATAGTTGGCGTGGCTGACTCTGTCCGAAGCCCCATCATCGCATCCTCCCTCCCCCGGTAAAGTCGTACCTGATGGACGTCTCGAAAATGAAGCCGATTCCCATGACGTGCCCTACATGCGGACGAAAATTTTTGTCCGACGAGACCCCGACACCCCCGTTTTGCACCTCGCGATGTCAGTTAATTGATCTGGGCCGTTGGTTCAACGAGGAGATCGGTGTCCCGTTTGAGGGCGAGCCCGGTGACACTCCCGTCGAGTATCGCGACGAGACCTTGCCCGAGCGTGACGGCTAGTCCACAATGGGGTGTGAACCAATCTCGCGTCTGCGGGGTCTATGATTCACTAACGATAGCCTTTTTCAGAGTGCGCGGTCCCGGTCGTTTGAGTGACCCGCCTAGTGAAAAAGGTTTCTTTTTTAGGCATTTGCAAACTTTTTCAGGATGACAGGCATGGTTGAATCCGTCCCCATGACCCGTGAGGGCTATAACAAAATCAAAGCTGAGATTCATCGTCTTGAAAACGTGGAGATGCCAGCGGTAACGGAAAAAATCGCCGAGGCTCGCGAAGAAGGCGACTTGAAAGAGAACGCCGAATACCATGCGCAGCGAGAAAATCAGGGCATGTTGATGGCCAAAATCAACGAGCTCAAAGACAAAATCGCACGAGCGACCATCATCGATCCGTCAAAATTGCCAAAGGATGAGGTCGTGTTCGGCTGTACCGTGACGGTCGAAGATGTTGCCTATGGCGATGAAGAGCAGTTCACGCTTGTAGGTGCGGGTGACGAAGATTACGACGCTGGAAAGATTCTGGTAACCAGCCCGTTCGGCCAAGGTCTGCTGGGTAAGAAGGTCGGCGAAGTCGCTGAGGTGGATGTGCCCGCTGGTAAAATCAAATTTAAGATTCTGAAGATCTCGCTGGAATTTTAGGCGGATCGGAGGCCGCTGCGGCGGTTCGGCCGGGGTGCCTGTTTCTATTCGGGATGCCAGTTGCTGTATCGGCGGGGCATCTCGAGTGCAAGAGATCTCAACGCATTTGAAAGGAGTTGTCCGGTGGCTAAGTCAGAGCAGCAGCGTCAGAAGAAACTGGCGAGAAAGAAGGCGAAGGACCGTCAGAAAAAGCAGCAACTCGTACGCGAGAAACAGCGGTTCGCATCCTTGGCGGGAAAGATGTCTGCGGCGGCTGCGGGCAAAGTTCTGAAGTCCATGGTGGGCAACGCCGATCAGGGATTGGCAACCGTGATGATTGCTCGACAGGCGCCTGAAGGCCAAGTGGCCGTTGGGGTCTTTCTAGTCGACATTTTCTGCCTGGGTGTCAAGAATGCGGTGGGGGTTTACTACTCCCCGGGGCAATTCAATGAAATGTCGAGCTCGCTGATTGAAAAGCATTCTCTTGAGGATGTGTCTCCAGGGAGGGCGCGAGGCCTGGTAGAAGCATCTGTTGAGTATGCCAGGGCGTCAGGTTTGTCTCCGCATCCTGACTACCGGAAGGTTCAGCTGATCTGGGGCGACATCGAACCGGAGTCGGTCGAAGGCGTCTACGAATTCGGTCACGAAGGGAAGCCGTTTTATATGGTCGGGCCCTATGATGATGCCGCCACGCAGGGGATGGTCCTCAGCAAGCTTGAGTCAACGCTCGGGGTTGGGAACTTTGACTTCATGATTGGCGGATTCGCGGGCAGCGACGCCGACTTTGAAGGATTTTCTGCGCTGGAGCATTTCGATGACGAGCCCGATATGGACGGCGATGAAGACGCCGGCGGGATCGTTGATGGGGCCGTTGTAACCCACCGGATCAATTCTGCTGATTGATCCCTTTGGGTGGGTTTTGAGTGCCCTGTGTATTTCGATTGAGCGGCGTCTCCCGCTGCGCGCTCTCGAATCTCGTGTGCCTGTAAAACGCTCTCGTCATGCCCGTGTATTGGGCAATCGCCGTCGAGCTGGCTTCAATGCTGAGTCGGTCGCCATATGTGAGAATTGCGCATGCTTCTCTTTTAGTGCGGTTATTCGCGTCTTTGTTGCTGTTTAGTGCGTTCGCGGGATGCTTCGCGTGTTTTACGCCTTTTGTGTTTCACGCATTGGCCCAGCGGATGCTTCTCTCTGCGTCCGTCATCTCAAGGTCCTATTTCTGCTCGTCGTTTGAGCAGTTTGTCCGGGCTCGTCATTTTTGATTGGGTTTCGTTACTGTGTCGATTGTTTTGGGTGCGTCGCGATTAAGGCATCTCGCTTGCTTGCTATCTGTGCTGGTTGTTCCTGTTTTGTTGGTGGGTTGCTCGTCTGGGGAGGTCACCCTGGAGGATTTGGAAGCGGCCGCTGCCAAGGTGGATGTTTCGGATCTTAAGATTGACGAGACGGATGATGCACCTGCCGCGATGTTGGACCTTGAGAAGTCTGATTTGAAATTCGGTTTTATTAAGTTGACCGATTGTGCTCCGCTGGTGATCGCAAAAGAGAAGGGCTATTTCGAAGACGAGGGCCTCAACGTCACTCTGGAATCGCAGTCGAACTGGAAGATTCTGCTCGATAACGTGATCAACGGCCAGCTCGACGGTGCTCACATGCTCGCCGGCCAGCCGATCAGTGCGACGATTGGGATTGGAACCAAGTCGCCGATCGTGACCGCCTATAGTCTCGACTACAACGGTAACGGCATTACGGTGAGTAACGCGGTCTGGGAGCAGATGCAGGAGAATGATCCGAAGCTCAAGAGCCCGACGCCGGAGCATCCGATTTCGGCTGAGAGTCTGAAGCCGATCGTGCAGGAGTATTTGGCGGATCAGGGTAAGCCGTTTCCGATGGGGATGGTGTTTCCTGTCAGCACGCACAACTACGAGATTCGTTACTGGCTCGCTGCCGCGGGGATTCATCCGGGCATGTACACCGAGAGTGACCTGAATGGTTTTCAGGGTGCCGAGGTTCAGTTGTCGACCGTGCCTCCGCCGCAAATGCCGCAGAACCTCGAGGCTGATATCGTCAAAGGTTACTGTGTGGGTGAGCCTTGGAATCAGAAGGCTGTTATCGCCGGGATCGGTGTTCCTGTCACAACGAACTATGACATTTGGAAGAACAATCCAGAGAAGGTTTTCGGTGTAACCAAAGCGTGGGCCGAAGAAAATGAGAGCACGCACCTCGCGGTGATTAAGGCTCTGATTCGTGCCGGCAAATGGCTCGATGAAACTGATGGGTCAGGCAAGTTGGTCAACCGTCAGGAAGCGGCGAAGATCCTCAGCCGAAAAGACTATGTCGGTGCCGAGGAAGATGTGATCGACAATTCGATGACGGGCACGTTCGTGTTCCAGGAAACGGACGTGCGGGAGATGCCCGACTTCAATGTCTTCTTTAAATACTACGCGAGTTACCCGCACTACAGTGATTGCATCTGGTTTCTGACGCAGATGCGTCGCTGGGGGCAAATCACCGAGCCGAAGCCGGCTGATTGGTATGAGGAGATCGCCAAAGAGGTTTACAAGCCAGAGATCTATCGTCAGGCCGCTGAGTTGTTGATCAGCGAAGGAAAGATGGATGCAAGTGAGATGCCGGCGGCTGACTACGACGGCTATCGTGAAGCAACCTCAGAATTCATTGACGGCAACACATACGATGGTCGTGATCCGATCGGTTACATCAATAGCTTTGAAATCGGCAACAAGGAGGAGCTATGAACTGGCGTGGAGGTTTACTGAGGTTCTGTGAGGTTGCTGGTCTTCCGATTTTTGAACCGTTCGTTCGCTTGGCTGCGGGCGAAGACAAGAAAGAACAGTTCGTTGGTATCGCGAAATACGTGTTGCTGCCGATCGTTGCGATCGCATTGTTTCTCGGCTTTTGGGCGATGGCTGCCAACACGGTCGTTACCGACAGTGCCAAGTTGCCCAGCCCGAAGGCGACCTGGGATGCCGGTGCTCAGTTGATTGCGATGCACTTTGAGCAAAAGCAGGCGGACCGTTTGGCCAAGCAGGAAAAGGTTGGTGAAGCGGTGCGGTACATGGCGGAAGCCAAGGCGTACGAAGAGGCAGCTGCGAAATCGAGTGGGGCACGGCAAGAATCGTTGGCTGCCAAATCGTTGTCGCTGAAGAAGCGTGCGGTTTCGGCTGTCAATTTTGAGGCTTCCAGTGCTCCGACTTTTATCGACCAGATTTGGACGAGTGTGGGAACCGTGTTTTTCGGATTCCTGCTGGCGACGGTGGTTGCGGTGCCTCTCGGGGTGCTTTGTGGTATGAGCCCGTGGTTCAATGCCGCGTTGACTCCGTTCATTCAGATCTTCAAACCCGTCAGTCCTTTGGCTTGGTTGCCTTTGGCGTTCATCGTCATCATGTGGTACTACGCCGGTTACGCTGCGGGAGAAACCTACTTCAACAAAGCGTTCTTGATCTCTGCGACGACAGTTTGTCTGTGCTCGCTGTGGCCAACGCTTGTGAATACGACTCTCGGTGTTGCGAGTGTCGACAAAGATTTTATCAACGTCGCTGACGTGCTCCGTCTGTCGTGGGCTCAGCGATTGTTCAAGATCATTTTGCCTGCGAGTTTGCCGCTGATGTTCGCTGGAATGCGAATCAGTCTCGGTGTGGGTTGGATGGTTTTGATTGCCGCTGACATGCTCGCTCAGAATCCCGGTTTAGGGAAGTTTGTCTGGGATGAGTTTCAGAACGGTAGTGAACTGACATACGCACGAATCGCATTTAGTGTGATTGTGATTGGGATGATCGGCCTCGTGCTCGATCGGATCATGATCTTTCTCCGGAATCTGGTTAGCTTTGGCAATCCTGCCCCGGCCTAACCTTAACGATTCGTTTTCGTTCCGCAGTCGGTCGTGTGTGGGGACACGGGCTGGCTGCGGAACGTTTTTCTTATTCTCGCTTCGCTAGCTTAAAGCAGCTTTTATGAGTGTTCTATTGCGTCCCGAGCCGGTCGCTATTCGGCGGCCGGACACGCCCGCACCGACGCCAATTTTGCAAATGAAAGGTGTTTGCAAAGGTTACGGCAGCGGTGTCACGCGGACGGAGGTCGTTAACAATATCAACCTGAATATTCGCGAGGGCGAATTCCTTGCGGTTGTGGGTTTCAGCGGCAGCGGCAAAACAACTTTCACGCAACTCGTCGCCGGATTGATCAAGCCCGATAAGGGAACGATCACCATGGAGGGCGAGCCAGTCACATCGCCATCGCCGGATCGCGGTTTGGTTTTTCAAAACTACTCGTTGCTGCCTTGGCTGACTGTCCGCGGCAATATCGCGTTGTCGGTTAACTCGGTGTTCAAGGATTGGTCGGCAGCCGATCGACGTGCTCATGTCGAACGGTTTATCGACATGGTCGGATTGAGTCACGCGGCTCATCGTCGGCCGCACGAATTGTCCGGTGGGATGCGGCAGCGTACATCGCTCGCTCGAACACTCGCGATGAAACCAAAGATGCTCTTGCTCGACGAACCGTTGTCGGCACTCGACGCATTAACGCGTGCACAGCTCGGCGATGAGATTCTCAAGATTTGGGAAGAAGAGCGGCAAACGTGTTTGATGATTACGAACGATGTCGATGAAGCCATCCTGTTGGCGGACCGGATTGTGCCTCTGAATCCAGGGCCTTCGGCGTCTTTGGGCCCCGCGTTTACCGTCGGTATCGACCGGCCGCGTAATAAGACAGAACTGAATGACAGCGAACACTTCAAATCGCTTCGCAACGCGGTCACGAACTACCTCGTCGCGGTTCGGCAGAAGGCGCGGGCCACTGAGCAGGCAGCGACGAAGCATTTGAAATTCCGATTGCCTGAGATTAAGCCGGAGGATCTGACGCGAAAGGGTCGCGCGATCCATAACCAGCCACCTCGCTAACGCGAGCTTCCCCACACAAACATAGAGAGGTAATCCGCGATGCGTGGTTATGTAGAATTATTCCGTCTCGGTAAGACATACGACACCCATAAAGGGCCGGTCGTTATTGTTGAAGAGTTCGACCTAAACCTAGAACAGGGCGAGTATGTTGCCTTGCTCGGTCACTCCGGTTGCGGCAAGAGCACGGTGTTGACGATGGTCGCGGGCCTGAACCCGATCACGACCGGCGGTGTTGCTATCGATGGTCGCGAAATCGATGGCCCCGGTCCCGATCGTGGCGTGGTGTTTCAGTCACCATGTTTGATGCCGTGGATGACGGCATTGGATAACGTCATGTTCAAGTAAGCCGCTAGCGCGGCGGTTTTGTATTGGTGGTGGAATGGACGCGTGACGGATTGTTGGAAGCAACCTTTCAGGAGGAGCTGTTCGC
>NZ_JACHXU010000026.1 GCF_014192335.1 Aporhodopirellula rubra
CTTCTGGCATCGCCGAGGCCAAAGAAACGACGGCTTCCGCCATCGACGTCGCAACACCAAAATCAAAGAAACCTAACAAACCCTGTCATGCACCCTGGGTGTGCGGTTGCCGTTTTCAGCAGGTTTATTCACCGATTGAGCGATTTCGCCGCTCAAATGTAGAGGTAAACGACAATTGAGGCATTGGTCCAAGAGTCAAACCGGCTCGCTGAGGTTGCAAATTTCAGACTCGCGGCCCACCCCAGCGGACTCGGTGTGTCCAGATCAGATGGTAGATTGAGCCACTCAATCGCATTGGATGGTTCCATCGGTCCGGCCAATTGCGTTACATTTTTCCTCCGTTTGGTAGCTCTCGATGTCGATCCGCACGATCACACTGTGCCTGTTGTCTCTGGCCATGACCGCAGCTATCTCGCGTCCAATGGCGGCGCATGAAGATGCTCTGGGCGAGCGAATTCAGTTGTCGATGAAGTCCGCGATCACGCATGTTCAACCGATGACTGGGATCGTTTTGTGGACGGACAACCCCAATGTGAACACCGATGCGGTGCAATTGGAGTTTCGCTACTGCGGTTACAACGAAGTCGTTCGTCCAGACGGAACGTATGACTTTTCGATGGTTGATTCCGTATTAGATGGGGCTGCGTCGAGGAATCATCAATCGGTGTTGCGTTTTTACTTCGTCTACCCCGGAAAGAAGACAACCGTTCCGGAGTTCATCCGCGAGCGACCCGACTACCGGGAAACGGTGGCGAAGAGCGAAGGTAAAAAGACGCACTTTTGCGACTGGAGCAACGAGGCGTTGCAGCAATTCACGCTCGATTTTTATCAACGGTTTGCGGATCGATACGATGGAGATCCGCGGCTTGCGTATCTAGAGACGGGTTTCGGTTTGTGGGCGGAATACCACATTTACGACGGACCGAAAAAGTTGGGTGTTACCTTTCCAAGCAAGTCTTTTCAGGACCGGTTTCTTCGGCATCTTGATTCGTGTTTTACGAGTGTTCCCTGGATGGTCAGCATCGATGCCTCCGACCCGCGATACTCTCCGATCGAAGGTGATGCTGAATTGTTGTCACTCGGTTTCGGCGTTTTCGATGATTCGTTTTTGTGTAAACAGCACGCAAACGAAAATGAGAACGATTGGAAGATATTGAACCTGGACCGTTGGAAACATTCGCCCGGCGGTGGTGAATTCAGCTATTACACCAACCACGATCAGAAGCAAGCGTTATCGCCGCAAGGTCCTCACGGGATCAGTTTTGAGGATGACGCTCGCAAGTTTCACATCTCGTTCATGATTGGTAACGATCAAGTGAAGTTTCAATCGATGGAACGAGTGAAGGCGGCGGGGATGGCCACGGGATATCAGTTTCGAATCACAGGTGCCCGGCGGATTGGTGCAAGCGTTGATTTACGAGTCACTAACGAGGGTGTCGCACCGTTGTATCGGGATGCCTACTTTGCGATCAACGGACATCGATCAACGCAGTCGTTGAAAGGTTTGTTGCCCGGAGAGTTCATGAGCGTGAAGTTGGCGGACCCCAATCACGCAGCCGAGCAACAATTGGTGATCGAGTGTGATCACATTCTTCCGGGGCAGGAAATTCAATTCGCTGCCGACCTGGACTGATGCGGATAATGTCGATGGCATGTCGCCGGGACTGTGTTCCGATTAATGGTCTGGAACGATGTTTGCGGTGATGTTGGTTTCCACCGGCGCCCTACAGCGTCGAGGGGCCAGGGGATAAACTGCTCCTGGTGAGATCGGCATCACTTGCACCGCAATCTCATCGTTGTATTCCCAAACCGAATTTCACGTCGTTTCGACGCTGCTTACTTTACTCTCCTTCTAACTCGACGATTAACCCATGGTTCGAACCGCTTCGACAATGATGCCGCTAGGCACCGCCGCTCCTGACTTTTCACTTCCTGAAACCGATGGAGACACCGTCTCGTTAGCAGACTTTAAAGATAACAAAGCTCTGTTGGTGATCTTCATGTGCAATCACTGTCCGTACGTCAAGCATGTCGCCGAGCAGTTAAAGTTGCTGACGGATGAGTACATGCAGCACGGAGTCGGCGTGGTGGGCATCAATAGCAATGATATCGCGACGTATCCCGACGATGACTTCGACGCGATGAAGGCGGAGAAAGCGGAGCGAGGATACGCATTCCCGTACGCCCTCGATGAAGATCAATCGGTTGCGATCGCTTATGGTGCCGCCTGCACTCCCGATTTCTTCCTCTTTGATGCCGACCATCAACTGGTGTACCGCGGTCAACTCGACAGCAGTCGGCCGAGCAACGGCGAGGCGGTGACGGGCCTCGATCTTCGTGCGGCTCTGGATGAGACGCTCGCCGGTCGAACGGCAACGCTCGAACAGAAGCCGTCGATCGGGTGCAACATCAAGTGGAAGAGCGGAAACGAACCGGGATACTTCGATCCCAAAGGCAGCGGCTACTAGGGCATCTGCCGGAGCGTGACTTCGGTTCGATATCGTTTTCCGTCACGCAGGATCACCATGTCGAGTGGCTCGTCGGTGGGAGCCATGCCGACGCGAGCGACGAGATGATCGTCGTCTTCGATCAGGCATCCGTCGAACTGCAGAATGATGTCGTTGTTCTGCAGTCGGGCGGCTTCGGCGGGCGAGCCCGCTCGCACGTTTTTGACGCGGGCGCCGCCAAATTTCAGTTCTTCGTCTCGATAGTACCCCGAACCGCTATCGGGACTCAGTTTCATCGACGCGTACTGGCCGGAGCTGGTCGGAAATTCAGCAGCCGCAAATTCCGGATCGAGCGTGACACCGAGGTAGCCACGGCGGAGTCTGCCGTGAAGGATCAATTCTTCGGCGACTCGTGCCGCCATGTTGATCGGGATGGCAAACCCGATTCCCTCGCTGCCGCCGCTGCTGCTGGCGATGGCTGTGTTGAGTCCGATGACTTCGCCACGCAGGTTCAACAACGGACCGCCGCTGTTGCCAGGATTGATTGCGGCATCGGTTTGAAAGAAATCTTGGAGATCGATGCGTTCTTCGCCGAGCGAGAGGTCACGTCGACCTTTGGCGCTCATGATGCCGAACGTGACCGAGTGGCTGAGTCCGAAGGGACTGCCGATGGCAATCACGAAATCACCGATTTGCACGCCGTCGCTGTTGGCGATTCGTGCGGCCGGGGGCATGCGATCGGGTGCCGGCATTGGGCGTCGGCCGGAGTCGCGAGACCGAAATGGTGCGGTGGTAAGCTTCATCACGGCCACATCGGTGCTCGCGTCCATCAAGATTTGATCCGGTGCCCATCGTCGCCCGTCGCTGGTTCGCATGACGATTTGATCGATGGAGGCCCCGTTAATGACGTGCCGGTTGGTGAGAACCCAGCGATCGCCCGCGATTTCGAGAACGACACCGCTGCCGGCCTCATCGTACGATTCCGCGGTGGCTCCTTTGCCTGTCACCTTGTGGGCTTCGATATGGATCACGCTCGGTTTGACGAGTTGTGAGACCCGTCGGACGAGGTTCCCCAATCGGTCGAACTGTGCGACTTCTTCGGCGAGTTCGTTGAAGAGACGCTCACGATGAGCATCGATTTGCCCACTCGACGGCATAACCCCAAGGCTCGCACGCGGCGGAGCGGGGGAAGCAGGGTACTGGGAAGACCGAGCGATGGGGCCGGTTCGCGATATCGGTGCCGAGCTGTCTTGGGCCGAGGCAATTCTCGGCATCAAAACGAGTGCGGAGAGCCCTATTGCGGCAAAGAACACCGATTTTGTCGGTGAAATTGTCGAATATCCGTTGTTCGTTCGGTTCCAGCTCGGCATCGAGACCCTTTCCTTCAAAAATGACCCCGACTCTCATTCGGAGCCCGGACGCCAGATTGTAGGCATCGTCCACGCCGACGGACCAGCTTTGAGATTCGGCGACGTTGAGTCACGACTGCGAAAACCCGTTTAATCGGACCGCCAAAAAGGCCCGGTTGCGCCGATTGTTCTTGAAATAGCGGTGATTTCGGTTGTTCTCGTTGAGACGGATATTTATCCTCTACTCTTCGATCTATGCGCTCCGAGGCAACGTTCGTATTTCGTTTGAGAGAGATACGTCCCATTTGACGGGATGCAAGACCGTACTCATTCGTCCATTTGTTTTGGCCACAATTACACTTTTTAGCTGGTCATTTCATGGGGTTATCTGGACTCTGTGTTGGTGGCTTTTGGCGACCACGCTACGGGAATCATTGGAATCATTTTGCATCATGAAACGCTTCAAATCGAACACTCTCCGTAATTGGTGGTTAGGTGATCGCAGGGATCATGCCGCCTCCTCTTCATCGACTTCCGCTCGGCGACGGAATCTCGCCCGATCGATCGGACGGTCAGGTCGACGACTGGCCGAAAACCGGCGGGTGCATGTCGAGAAACTGGAAGCCCGTGACCTGTTGGCGGTCGTCAGTGGTGAGGTTTACATCGACACGAACCAAGACGGATTGCGTCAGGCAGGCGAGGTCGGGGCCGCCGACGTCCGCGTTTACGTGGATCAAAACACAAACGGGCGGTTGGACGTTACCGAAACGTCGACGAGAACCGATGCGGACGGATTCTATTCGTTCCCATCCGTTGCAGCAGGCAACCACGAAGTCCGCTTGGCACCCTCTCCTGGATTTGTGCAGACGGCGCCCGCACTTACCTTTGGTTGGAATGACACGGTTGTTGAAGACAGCAACGGCGAGTTCTTTCGAGCCGCTCAGTTGTTTCAAGTGGATCTCGACGGCAACGTTGAATCGATTGGGCAACCGACCCGGAATCGGATGGATGGTCTGGTACGGGTCCGAGATGATTCATTGATCGGTATTGATACCCGTTCGAACGAAGTGTTCAACGTGAACCCTTATTCGGGTGAGCGAATCCGGATTGCCGAATCCAATTTGGATCTCGTCGGTGGTTTGGCTTACGACCGCGTTGGTAACACGGTTTACACGTTGGTCCGGGGCAGTACGGGATCATCCACACGTACGCTCGCTCGCCTGGACGTTAATACGGGTCAGGCGACTGCCATCGGAGGCGGTTATGAAGGTCTCAATAATGTTACCGATCTTATCTTTGATGTGAGCAATCGTCGTGTCGTTGGCTTCGACAATAACGACGATGAGTTCTTTGCATTTGATCTCAATGGCGCTGGGCGAACATTGGGGCGGTCCGTCGTGACGACGATCGATGCGGATACCGGTCGGTCGGTTGAGACCGGCCATATCGATGCGGATTCGATGGCGCTGGCAACCTCCGAACAACTCGTCGATGTTCTTCCGGGCGAACCCGTCGCGACATCGACTTACGTTTGGATGTTTGACGCGGATGACAATAACCGGACGTCCACGCTGCTCGTCGAAATCCCCGATTCGTTACCCAACGTGGTCGAAACGGCCATCGTGATGAGTTCGATCAATGTCAGCGAACCGGTGCGTCCGGTCGCGTTGACACGCAGCGCTGTCGGGAACAATCCACGAAACGTGTCATTGTCCCCGTTTGAATCTCTCGGTGGCGTGAATTTCGGGATCGCTCCCGATGTGATCGGATTTCGGGTCACACCGAGCAATCCGTTGACTGGGCCGGGGGCCTTAAGCCAATCTGGTGTGACGGTGGTTGGTGGAGCGATCGGATCCGATTTTGTGGAGATTACTCTCAACCGAGAACCGACGTCGAACGTGATCCTGGACTTAAACCTCGCGAGCGATCTCGGTGGCGAACCGGGTGTTGTTTTGGACGTCAATCGATTGACGTTCACTCCCGACGATTGGGAGGTTCCTCGACGAGTCATGTTGTCTCCGGATCCGAACAATCTTGTTGCGGTCATCACTCCGAGCGTACTGACGGTGACGGTCGATGCCCCGAACTCAGACGTGGCATGGCGAAACCTTGCTGACCAAACGTTGCCCGTCCGCGCTCTGCCGGAAGTCAACCCGGAGCAATTCACAACGCCCGTGATCAGCGAAATCTTGGTCGAGGGCTGGGCGTCGTTTGATGTCAACGATTCGACGGATCAGTACATCGAGTTGCGAGGACAGCCCAACGAAGTTTTGCCTGCGGGAACTTACTTCGTTGTGATTGAGGAAGCGTCGAGTCGGTTGGGGCAGGTCAACACGGTGATCGACCTGAGTGGGCAGTCATTTGGTTCCAACGGTTTCCTCGTCTTGCTCCAAGCCGGTCACACCTACACTCCTGCGTTTGGTGCCAATGTCTTAGTCAGTGATGAGTCAGGATTTAACGGATTGCCGGGCGGGATCTTCTCGAGTTCACAGGCCAACGGAACCATCGATACCCTGTTTAGTAACTCGAGTTATTTCCTGGTCCAATCGGATGCCGCACCCGTGGTCGGGTTGGATATCGATTCTAATAACGATGGCTTTATTGATCCGACGAGTCCCGCCGTCAACTGGAATACGTATGACGCGGTCGCGATGCACGACTTCAGTTTCTATGACGCGTCGTATGCGCCAATCGTCTTTATCGAGTCATTTTCGAATCACCATCGATCGGTTACCACCAACAGTCGCGGTCAGACGATCGTGCTATCGGATGGGTTCGGATACGTCGGCCGGATCGGGGATTCCATCGGCAGCGACGAGACCGATTGGGTCTATGGGGCGATGCAGGATGTTGAGCCTGGATTTTGGGGTGGCGAAAGCGATCCGAGCGGACTGTTCGAATTCCATGAAGAGCATGTTTCCTATCCAGCATTGTTTGACCATGCGTTGGACCACATCGGCGAGAGCAACTTTGTCGGTGGCGTGCGTGGACAGATCACATTGCTGCCATCAGCCGGTGATATCCTCGATGGTATTTCCGCTGACACGCGTTTGCCTGCTGAAGGTGTGACGGTATTTGTCGATACCAATGGAAACGGTGTTCGTGATGACATCGTGAAGCTGATTGAGCCGAACGAGTTGGTGCAATCGTTTGACGCTAATAACCCGCTGCCACTCGACAGTGAGTTTCCTCTGACTCAGGAATTTGACGGTGTGACGATCTCCTGGGATCGGCTCAATGGTGCGTTTGTCACCGACGACATTGTTTCGTCTCGTCAACGGATTAGTGGCTCGGTCGTCGGAAACCGCATCTTCTCGGCGGGACCGTTCGACACGTTTTTCAGCTCCAATGACACGTTGCGATTCGATTTCTTTCAACCCATTCGCTCGGCCTCGATTGATGTGATCAATTGGTCCTCGAGTGAGTTTTCAACCGTCTACGGACGGCTCGATGCGTACAACGCGGATGGAGAGTTGGTCGCGACATCGTTGAGTTCGGGGGTTACTGGTACACGTCGCAGTACCGTGACGGTCTCAGCGCCGGGCGAACAGATCGTTCGCTTGCAAGCCTACGGTGAGAACACGAGCGTGAGTTTTGACACGTTGCGTTACGTTCAACCGGAAGCCGCCGCAGTCACGGATGAGAATGGGATCTATGAGATCAGTGGCCTGTTCCCTGGAAGCTATGAGCTTGCGGTTTCGGGAACCGTTGAAGTTGCGAACTTGCTCACCGAGGCAACTATCCCGTTTGATATTTCGAAGTACGACAACTACTTCTTTGAAAGTGAGTTCCGACCCAATACCGTTCCGACGATGCCGGGCGGCGCGGACGTGTTGTTTACGATCGATGAAAACCCAGCGGTCGGGACCGTGATTGCCACGGTCGATGCGTTCGATGCCGACAACGCAGGATTGACATACGAATTTATCGGTGGCGATAGCACCGGGCTCGAACTCGTTCCGTTGCCCGATTTTACGGCGGAAATTCGTGTCGCAGATGGCGCGCAGTTGAACTTTGAGGCCGAACAAGAACGCATTCTCTTGGTGCGAGCGAGTGACGCCCTCGGTGCGAGTGTTACCGCCCGTGTCACGCTGCGTCTTCGTGACATTAATGAACCACCGGTGGCTCCCAATAACGAACTCGCTGTTCCTGAAGGAGCGATAGCGGGACCCGTCACGGGAACTGTGATCGGTCGGATTGATGCCGTCGACCCTGATGCCAATTCGAACCAACAACTCACCTACACGATTATTCCGAGTACGCCGGAAGATCCATTTGAACGTGACGCGTCGCCTTATTTCTCCGTCCATGAGACCTCAGGCGTGGTGCGGCTGATCGCCCCGTTGGACTTTGAGACGACGGACTTCCTCGTATTGCGGGTTCAGGTCGACGACAACAACTCGGTCGTTGGGCAGACTCGTGGGATTGCGGTGGTCGAGAAAATCATTCGTATCTCCGACGAGAACGACGCTCCTCAAATCGTCAACAAGTCCTTTACCGTGGCCGAGTCTGCAACGGGAGAGTTGTTTACTCTTGAGGTGAACGATCCTGACCAAGGACAAAGTCATCGCTTTACATTGCTCGAACCGCATCCCGCGTTGGAAGTGACGTCGGCGGGGAAAGTCATTTTGAAAACGGGGAAGACACTCGATTTTGAAACCGCACCCCAAATCGTGTTGACTGTTTCCGTTAGCGACAACGGAAGTCCCGCACTCGCGACGACGGAGATCGTGACGATCAATGTCGAAGATGTGAACGAACCTGCGGTTCTGTCTCGAACTGACAACCAAAACAGCCCAACGAGTGAAAACCAAGCGGGTGTGCTGATCACCACGTTGAGTTTGATAGACCCTGAAGGATCCCACAGCGATTACGCGTTCGATATGTTGCCGGGGCCGAGTTCCAAACTGTTCGTGTTCACACCAGAGACCGGCGAGTTACGGCTCGCCGATGGTGTGGCACTCGATTACGAAATGGCTCCCGTGCATGAGTTGACGTTTGAGATTTTTGATAGCACGGGAGAGCTCGCCACGACGACGCAAACGTTCCGCGTGTTGGTCAACAACATCAACGAAGCGGCTTACGTGATCACAGATCGAATCTTTGTTTCCGAAGTGCCACGGCCGGGTGATCGTGTTGGTCGAATTCGAGTGGCGGATCCTGATCGAGGAATCCCTGGCACCCAACTTTCAATTCAATTGATTGGTGGTACCGCTCAACCGTTCTTCGAATTTGAGTCGGCTGCTAACACGCCTGAGAAACCGCTTTCGCAGATCGATCCGTTCTTGTTGAAGGTGCGAAGCGATTTCGATTTCGCCGCATTCAGAGCGATCGATCCGAGTCTGTTGAAATTGCAAGTCAGTGTGTCCGACGGAAACAGTTCGACGACTGAGCCGATCGATGTGAAGATCGAACTCAACGATGTCAATGAGCCGCCTGTTCTCAATGCAAACGCATTGGCGTCGATCTTTGGTAGCCGGCGAATCACGATCGGTTCGAAGTTCGAGATTCAAATTCCCGAAAACATTGCGGTTGATCCCGAGGGCGAAAGCTTCTTGCTGCGTATTGGTAAGAGAGTCCGCGATGCCAACGGCGATTTCGTCTTGGATGAAGACCAGAAGGTGAAACTCGAATTACCGTCGTGGCTTTCCTTCAATCCGGAGACACGGATCCTGACGGGCCGTCCCGGTGCTGGTGTTGCCAATGAAGACCTCGAACTAACCGTTCGGGCGTTGGAGTTTGGTCCGTTCCGGTTGTCAAACGATTTTGATTTCCAACTCACCGTCTCCGCGTTGACTAATCCGAATCGAACGTTCGACGTGAACGATGACGGTGTTACCAGCGCGGTCGATGCACTGCGGATTATCAACTTCCTCGTTAAAAACGGTGGTCAGACAGCCTCATTGGACAGTCTGAGTGATTCGCCGGTGTATCTCGATGTTTCGGGTGACGGTTTGGTCACGTCGCTCGATGCGTTGCAGGTCATCAATGAACTGAACCGGTCGGCCGGATCCAGTACCGCTCCGACATCAGAACCAATTGAATCATCCGATTTGGAATTTTCGGGAATCGCTGATCGTGATGGGACGTGGTTGAACGAAGATCAACGTCGTCGTGAGGACGCGATCGATCGCGTCTTGGGTGATTCGAATTTGTTTTAGAACGTTCTGAGTTCCGTGACGGTTCCATTGTTCGGAGCCGACCCCGTTTTGCAGGACAGCTATCTGATATCTGTTGATGCATCCGCATGATGTTCGAAAGAGAATGATGACTACACCTTTTCGGCCCATTCTGTTAGTGGCGTTGAGTTTCGCTGCCATCGCCCCTTCGGTTGGGAACGCGCAGTCATCCCATACCATTGGGCGTGCTGAAGTTTTCGATGAGCGTTTTGAAAACTACTTCTCACGCGACGCAAAATTCGAAGTGCTTGCCAGCGGGTTCACTTGGACTGAGGGACCGTTGTGGGTACCTCCGGGCGCAAAGGTGGATGGTTGCGAATCGGATCGCGGTTGTTTGCTGTTTTCGGACATTCCTCGGAACACCATTTTCCGTTGGCGTCCGGGACAAGGGGTGGACGAATTTCTGTCTCCGAGCGGTTATACGGGCCTCGCGTACTATGGACTCGAGCCTGGCAGCAACGGATTGGCACTCGACCCGCGCGGTCGGCTAGCGATGTGCGAACACGGTGACCGGCGAGTGTCCGTGCTCACGATCGGTGGTGGGAAGCGAACCTTGGTTGATCAGTATCAAGGTAAACGTCTCAATAGTCCCAATGATTTGGTGTTCGACTCGGACGGCAACCTCTATTTCACCGATCCGCCATACGGATTGCCTGATCGCGAAAATGACGCCCGACGTGAACTCGAACATTGCGGCGTCTATCGGCTTACTTCGGCGGGCGAATTAGACCTGTTGACGACTGAGTTAGTGCGTCCCAACGGGATTGGATTATCACCGGATGAGAAAACGCTTTATGTTGCCCAAAGCGATGGTCGGCGTCCCGTATGGGTGGGATATCCGATCGAAAGCGATGGGAAGC
The DNA here is from genome assembly GCF_014192335.1 of Aporhodopirellula rubra. Classification (GTDB taxonomy): domain Bacteria; phylum Planctomycetota; class Planctomycetia; order Pirellulales; family Pirellulaceae; genus Rhodopirellula; species Rhodopirellula rubra. The sequence continues at coordinate 10,836 of NZ_JACHXU010000026.1, forward strand.
TCGGTCCAGTTCGCGAACTTGCCAACGCCAGGCAATACATGAAGGAATTCCCGGGGGCACCCGATGGATTGACCGTACACTCCAGTGGTACATTGCTAGCTAGTGGACCGGGCGGCGTTTATGTGATCACCGCTGCAGGGGATGTAATCGGTCGGTTACTCACCGAGGGCCGAGTCAGTAATTGTGCTTTGGATGCCGATGAAAAATGGTTGTACATTACCGCCGATAAGCAACTGTGTCGGATTCCGCTACGGTAGCAGGTATTCGTTATGTTGACCGATCGGTTCGGAAGGATTCATCGCAGTCTACGCATCAGCGTGACCGATCGTTGCAATTTGCGCTGCACTTATTGCATGCCCGAGCACACACCGGACTATCAACCTCGGAGCGAGATTCTAACGTTCGAGGAGATTGTGCGATTCGTCAAAGTCGCAGTCAGCCTTGGCGTCGACGATGTTCGGTTGACTGGAGGAGAACCTCTTGTGCGTTCTCAATTGAATCTACTGGTTCAGAAACTCAATGAGATCGAGGGCCTCCGCAAAATTTCTTTGACGACCAATGGCGTTTTGTTGCAGGATCAGCTCGCCGAGTTGGTTGTAGCGGGGCTTCGTCATGTGAACGTCAGTTTGGATGCCTTGGATGAAGAATCGTTTAAAGGTGCGACCCGACGCGGCGGTTTAGACAAAGTGCTCGGCGGGATCGATGCTGCTCAACGAGCTGGGATGGTTGTTAAAGTCAACTCGATTGCGATGCGAGGTTTGACCGATCACCAAATCGTTGCATTCGGTGAGTTTACCCGTCGAACGGGAATCCCGGTTCGATTTATTGAATTCATGCCGCTGGATAGCGACGGTAATTGGAACACGTCGGCGGTGTTGTCGGGTGCTGAAATCGTTGAAATGTTCTCGAGCCAGATCCGACCATTGGTGCCAATCGAACGAAACGGTTCGTCTCCTTCAACGGACTACCGGTTCGATGATGGTATTGGAACGGTGGGAGTGATCGCGTCGGTGTCGAAGCCGTTTTGTGATTCGTGCGATCGATTTCGATTGACCGCAGACGGACAACTACGTAATTGTTTGTTTGGCCAAGACTCAGGCGATGTACGTGCACTGTTGCGAGGCGATGCGAGCGATGAATCGATTTCGCAGATGATCCAGTCGGCGGTCGCCACGAAAAAACGCGGACACGGTACTGATGACCTGACGTTTTTACGTCCGTCACGCCCTATGCATGCGATCGGAGGATAGCGATGCGATCCACATCGACGAACAACGAAATCATCGGTGAATTGCAGGTGCTGGTGTTTGGGCCGCAAGCGAGGACGGTTGGAACCGATCGAATGAAATTGGGAAAAACTAAATTTCCAATAACAGCGGACGCATTGATGTCGCGGATTGTTGAGACTTACCCCAATCTCTCGTCGTCCATTGGCGTGAGTCGTCTCGCGGTCAATCACGAATTTGTTGAATCCAATTCATTGATCAATGCTCAAGACGAGGTTGCGTTGGTTGGTTTGATCAGTGGTGGTTGAGATGGAAAATCAATCCACTGATGCGACCGTTCGTGTGCGTTTGTCTCGCGGGCCGATCGGTTTGGCGAACCCAATCATGTTGTCGCAATCGCAAACCGCGATCGCTGGCGCGGTGATGACGTTTCGCGGTTGTGTCCGTAGCAGCGAGGTCGATCAGGATCGTGCGAGCAAGCCGATTCTCGGATTGGAGTACGAAATCTACGAACCAATGACCTCACGTGAACTTCATCGATTGGCGGTGCAGTTTGCAACGAAATTTGGTGTGATTGCGGTCGATGTCGAACACAGTTTCGGCTTCGTCGAGAACGGTGAATGCTCGTTCGTTTTACAGGTCGTTACCTCGCACCGTCGTGAAGCGATTGCGTTTATCGATGAATTCATTGATGCGATGAAACGACATGTGCCAATCTGGAAAGTGCCTCGTTGGGGTGAGTGCGAGTTGAGTTCCTAGACCACGGCACGCTGTTTCCAAAGATTCATTGTGAGTCGAGTGTGTGATCGTGGCACGGCGCCGCACGACGTGTTACAAAGTTTGTTCAGAACGTGATGGTGTTCGTTGCCATTGACTCTCCTGTTTTCGTGTTGAGGGGGATAAAGAGATGAAATTGGATGCAGAGTTTGTGAACTCACAGGCGCCCAATGCTGCGGCGATTAACAACGGTCGTAGTTTGGTGGTCAAAGGCAAGTTCGTGGCACTGCACCGGAGCGAAGACGATACGCTTCTGTTTGGAGAGTGTAGTGGGAGTGGACGTACGAACTATCAATGCTCGTGCGATTTCGCGCGGCCGACTCAGCCGACCTATCGCTGCAGTTGTCCGTCGAGACAGTTTCCGTGCAAACATTGTCTTGGTCTGATGTATGCCCATGTTGACGGTAAGTCGTTTGCCGTCGCGGACGTGCCCTCCGATTTGGCGGAGAAACGAGAAAAATTGGCTCAGCGGAAAGAGGCATCTAAATCGGCGAAGCCCAAAAAGGTCAATGTGACGGCGTTGAAGAAGAAGATTGCCGCTCAATTAAAAGGGCTCGATCTACTCGAAGCACTGACCTTTGATTTGGTATCCAAAGGCATGGGGGCGATGAACGCGAAGTCTGCACGATTGGTTCAAGATCAGGCCAAACAATTGGGCGATGCATACTTGCCGGGAGCTCAAACAGCGTTGCTCGCGTACACCAATCTTTTTATCGGTGACAACGGACGGTTTGATGGTGAGTTGCCACCGCAGAAACGCGAGTCGGTCTACACGGATGCTCTGGATCAGCTGACACGCTTGTCTACGTTAGTCAAGCATGGACGCCAAGTTTTGGAGGCACGACTGGAGGATCCCAGTTCACCGCCGCAAACGGATTCGCCGATCGCCGCGTGGCTCGGGCATGCGTGGCAGTTGCAGGAACTGCGTGACGCGGGTTTGGTTCAGCGTGACGTGGAGTTGGTGCAACTCGCGTTTCACAACTATGACGACGTTGCGCGGAAGGAATTTGTGGAAACCGGAATTTGGATGAATCTGAATACCGGTGCGATACAACTCACTCAGAACTATCGACCCTATCGAGCGGCGAAACACATTCGCGAGCAAGACAGTTTCTTCAAAGTCGCGAAGATTACTGAATTGTGTGTCTATCCAGGAAAAACGAATGTCCGCATTCGTTGGGACGAGTTTGAGCAGAGAGAATTGACGCCGGATGATCTGCGGGTGATCCGCTCGCACGCGGTGGACCGTTTCGAGCAACTCGTGAAATCAATTCGTGCGGATTTGAAGAACCCGCTTGCCGATAAACGACCCATCGTCGCGATTGGGTTCAATCGAATGGGAACACTGCAGAACGGCGACCTTGTAATCGAAGATGAGGCCGGTGATCGCATTGTCATGACAGAGTCTGGTCTTAAGGAAGAACCGCCAAGTTGTCATCTAATGCCAATGTTGCCAACCGAATTGACGAGCGGGCAGGTGATGATCGGTCGTGTTCACCAAGATCTCGACAACAAGACTCTTAAAGTAAAACCACTGTCAATCGTGACCGATCGGCAAGTCTTCCGTCTGACACTATGACATTGAAATGTCATCAGAAAATGGGCGGTGAATTTGGAGGGGGCGCGGGTGCTTTAGTATTGACGTCTGATTCTTTGACACGCTTGACCCAAAATTTGGCAACCGATTGAACTTGGCGGAGCTGTTGTACTTCTGCTCCATCGGATTTTGATTTCATGTCGTCGTGGAGTCGACTAAACCAGTCGGCGTTGTCAGATTGTTTTTCCAGTTCCGAGGCGAGCTGATTGTGTTCCGGCGTAGCGAGATACCGTAAACAGGACTTGAGCGTGTGGGCTGCTGTTTTGAAGGTTTTGGCATTTCCGTCAGTGGCCGCGCGATCGAGTCGTTGAATTAGATCGGGGACTTCCATTGTGATGGCGTCGCAAACAGATTCGATGGTGGATTCGTCTCCGCCACAGTGTTTTGAAAGCCTGTTACGCCATTCATTTTTCGGTTCGTCGTCCAACAGTGAGTCCGTCCTGAGGGGTGAGAGAGGAGCCGGTTGACGTGGTTCGGTCACAACCGACGTGGAAACAGGAGTTGGTTTCGATGCTGCAGAAGCGGAAGCATTTTGGGCAAGCTGAGTTTTCACCACGCGCTGAATTTCGACCAATAACGGTTCCAGATGAATCGGTTTGGTGACATAGCCGATCATACCGGCGTCACGACACATCTTTCGGTGTTGGTCGGTAACGTGAGCCGTCAATGCGATGATCGGTGGAATGGGACGCCCGAGTTGTTCGGCGAGTTGAATGAGTTCCGCAGTGACTTCCGTGCCGTCCATTCCTGGCATCTGCAAATCCATCAACACGCAATCGAACGACTCCCGCTTGAAATGGGCGATAGCGGATTTTCCACCATCTGCGGTCGTGACATAGTGACCGGCGGATACCAGTTGGTCGTGAATGACCAATCGGTTTGTCGGGCTGTCGTCGACGACGAGAAGGTGAAAACGATTCGCGACATCGTCTTGGGGGACTCTGGATTCGTTTGATGCGGATGATGTCGTAGGCGACGCGGAATCTTGAACGAGTGATGCAACACGGTTCGTTTTGAGGTTGCCGATGGTATTCACGCGGGCCGTCTGACGAAGCGGTTGTCCCACCAACCAACGCCGGAGTTCGTCGGGATGGACCGGTTCGATGATAATCGTGTCTTCTTTTTTAGCTCGTCGGGGAGCGGATTCTCCGGTCCGAGTCAGCCACAGCACTCGGTCGTTGGTCTTGCGAGCACGAACTCGCCACGCGGCGTCGGCGGATTGGTTCGTAAGGACCCAGGCGATGGGTTGTGTGAGATGGTCCGAACCTGCACCCTGCTGCGAATTTTGACCCGCGAGTGATGAGACTTCGTCGGGACGACACGTTTTCCAACCGTCATGGATGAGCGTTTCTCTGATCGCATTTTCAATGGTTTCGTTGTTAACCGAGACGACCACTGCTGGTTTAGTCGGACTGTCGTCTTGATTCGATCGTGAGGGCATCTCCAAAACGTTGCCGATCCGTTTAGGAATCCATCGTTTGGCGGGGATGGATTCTTCGGCAAGCTTAAGCCTCATTTGAACATGAAAGCGACTTCCCACACCGACTTCGCTTTCCAGTTTAATTCCGCCACCCATCCGTTCAGCGAGACCACGTGCGATCGCGAGTCCGAGTCCTGTGCCCCCGAACTGTTTGTTCGTTCCGCGATCAGCTTGCTCAAAGGCGTCGAAGATACGTGCTTGGTTCTCGGGTGCGATACCGATTCCGGTGTCGATGATGGTAACTTCAAACAAACGTGTGTTTTCGTCGGAATTCGTATCACTCTCGGCACGTCCCGGCAGCGAGAGGAATCGGTCACGAGATGATTGGTGTTCACGTGAGGACGCCTCAACGGTTTCGTTCTCGGCCATCGCGAGTCGAAGGCTCACGAGCCCCTTCGGGGTGAATTTGATAGCGTTGCCCACGAGATTGACGATGATTTGTCGAATCCGTTTGGGGTCGGCGATCACCCGACGTGGCATCTTGGGATCAATAGAGAGGCACAGCCGAACGGGTTTATCGGCAACACGAATGGCGAGACAGCCGAATGCGTCACCAACCGTTTCATGGAGATCGATGGGCGTCGGGTCGATGGCGACGCGGCCGGCCTCAATTGCGGAGAAATCGAGAATGTCTTCGATCGCGTCGTGCAGCAGTTCGGTGTTCTGCGCGATCAAGTTGACGTATCGCCGCGCGAGTGCGGGCAGCGTTTGCGAGGCTAACAGTTCGGTGAGTCCTCGGATTCCTCCCAGGGGCGTTCTGAGTTCGTGAGAGATGCCAGCCATGAACTGAGTTTTGGTTCGGTTGGCTTGTTCGGCGACCGCTTTGGCCTCCCTCATCGCCTCGAATGCTTGTTGCTGCAAGGTGATGTCACGAATAATGACTGCCCTCCCGTCTCGATCACCGAGAGGGATCGGGTGGATCGACACTTCACTGTCAAAGGCGACTCCGTCGCCACGTCGTAGGCGGAGTAAGTGTCGTTGGGTGAAAGGCAGCGTCTTCCATGTCAGCTTGTCCTGTTGGAGATCACTCTGCGTATTTTGCGGTTGTTCAGTTGTTGCGACCGGCATGATTAGGTCTTCGAGTGGTCGGCCAACCAACCTTCCCCCACCGGCCTGCAGCAGTGACATCGCGGCAGGGTTGGCTTCCATAATGACGCCACGGTCGTCGACCAAGAGCACCGCGTCGCCGGCGGCATCGAACAGGGCACGCTTTCGCGTCTCGCTGTTTTGCAGTTCCATCGCGCCACGATGCTTTTCGGTGACGTCCCAAAAGATGGCTTGGATCCCGATGCATCGACCGTGTTGGTCGTACTCAGGCGCTTTGAAGACTTGAACAAATCCGGTGCGCCCGTCCACACCCGGATGTTCTTCGACTTTGTCGACATGCAGTCCCGTTGTCATGACGTTGAGATCGTCGGCGCGATACCGGGCGGCGAGCGCGGGGGCGTAGAGATCCGCATCGGTGCTGCCGATCACCTCGATCGGTTGCAATCCGAGTTCTTTGCAGAACGGGTCGTTTGCGTAGGTGAAGACGCCTTCGGAGTTCTTTCGGGCGACCTGCAAATGCATCCGGTCCATAATAGACTGAAACGTGGTTTCGCTTTGATCGAGCCGGTGCTGAGTCGCTTGACGGCGGGCGACTTCATCGCGAAGTGCGTGGTTGACCCGTGCGACCTCTTGAGATCGACGACGGACGCCTTGCTGTAGATATTGTTGATGTTTCAGTCGCAGTCTGAGGCGGCTACGCAAATACACGTGAAAATAACCAGCCGCCATCAACGCGAGCAGTGTCCACAGTCGAACGGGATCAAAATAGAATTGGTTGACATTTGGAGACGTGGGCTCCACCGGTGCTGCGCCCCAAAAAACGCTTAGCATTGAGCCGTCGAGAATGGGACCGTAGATCGCGTGCCACAATCCAGCGAGCACAACCGCGGTCGCTTGGAGCGCCGTAATGCGGGTAATCACACGGCGATGCAGAAACCGCCATATCATCGGCAGGAAGAGCAGGTGAAGGACGCAGAGTCCCCAACTCGGCGGGGCCGCGATGTCAGCTAGCATCAACACTACAATGGATAACATCCACCACAGCGGCCGTCGTTTTTGGAGGGTCAGCGTTTCGGGAAAACTCTTCATAGGACCATTTCAATCAATGCATATCCGAGCCAGATCGTGAGTCGCCGGTGGGATAGAATCACACCAGTTTACCAGACGATCACCGAACGCAAGTTTTCCTTTCATTCTCAATTTTTCTCTGACCGTCAACTGTTTCTATGAGAACGACACCTCCCTTGGTTCAGTCAAAACTTTGTTTCATCGGCATTCTGACGCTCTTGATTTTTGCTGTTGGTGAAGAATTCGCGATCGCCGAGCAACCCTCCGTCATGGCTGCGCCCTCCTGGCCGCGGTTTCTCAACACGGATTTCAGTGGTACGGCAAAGATGTCGGTGAGCGTCGCAGACGGCGTTGCGAACTGGCCGTGGGGAGATCCCCCCCAATGTCGCTGGAGTCTTTCGGTGGGGGAAGGGTACGGACTTGGTGTGATTGATCGTGGAGCCTATTTTCACTTCGACGCACACGAGGGCAAAGAACGTTTGCGGAGAATTGACATGCGAAACGGTCAGGTGCTCTGGTCACAAGAAAACGAATTGAACTATCGCGATTTGTACGGATACGAATCAGGGGCGAGGTGCAGTCCCACGATTGATGGAGATCAAATTTTCACGCTCGGGGTCGCTGGTGCGTTGACAGCGAGAGACGTTGAAACGGGCACGCAACAATGGCGAATCGAAACAAACCAACGGTACCACGTCGTCCAGAACTTCTTTGGAGTCGGCTCGGCTCCGTTGGTGAATGGGGATGCCGTGATCGTGATGATCGGTGGCAGCCCGATTGCCGACCAGGCCATTGCGCCCGGACGCCTGGATCGGGTGTCGCCCAACGGATTGCTTTTGGTCGCCTTTCATCGAGATACCGGTGAAGAACTCTGGCGATGCGGTGATGACTTGGCCAGCTATAGCAGTCCCAGAACCATGCAGATTGGCGATCGTAAATGCGTGTTGGTTTTCGGACGAGAGTTCCTGCACGTCATTGATCCTGTCGAAGGAAAGAGCCTCGGCAACGTTCGTTACCGCGCCGACATACTCGAGAGTGTCAATGCCATGGTGCCGGTTGTCAGCGGACAACGCGTGCTGGTCAGTGATTGCTATGACCTCGGTGCCTCTTTGTTTGAGATCGAGCTGGATCGTGGTGAAGCGACGTTTCGATCGGTGTGGCGTGATCCGGAGGGGCGTCGCCGTGATCAATCGCTGCGATCACACATGTCGACGCCAGTTCTTCAGCAAGGTTTTTTATATGCGTGCAGCGGTCGCAACGCGCCCGACAGTGACTTTCGGTGCGTTGATTTTGCGACAGGCAAGGTTCAGTGGACCGCGATGGAACGTCGGCGGAGTGCCGCGACACGGTTGGGCGAGGTGCTGTTGGTGCTGAAGGAAACCGGGACGCTCCATGTTGTCCGTTGTACCCCTGTCAGGTTCGACGAAATTGCAGTTTGGAACTTGGACGAAGCGTCCGGAGATGGGAGTGCCGATCGGCCCGCCATTCGGTACCCGTGTTGGGCTGCACCGATTATTGCGGGTGACAGTGTGCTCGTTCGCGGGGACGAGACGGTGCTGTGTTTGAAATTGCCGACGTCGTAAAAGTTAAGCCGTCGCGCCCAGCGAAACTTCAATCTCAACGGGGCAATGGTCCGATCCGAGAATGTCATCGCGGATCGTTGCCGCGGAAACTCGCGGCATGAAACGACGAGCAACCCAGAAATAGTCCAAACGCCATCCAATGTTCCGTTCTCGGGCGTTGCTGCGATAGGTCCACCACGTGTATTTATGCGGTGATTGGTCGTAGTATCGAAGTGAGTCGATAAAACCTGCTGCTTCGATCGAACTCAACCCGCTGCGTTCTTGATCGGTAAATCCGGCATTCTTGCGATTGGCTTTTGAGTTCGCGAGATCGATCTCGTGATGGGCACAATTGAGATCGCCACAGAAGATGACCGGCTTACGACGATTGAGTTTTTGCAAGTAAGCCAGAAAGTCGGCATCCCATGTTTCGCGATAATCCAACCGTGTGAGTCCACGTTGCGAATTGGGTGTGTAAACGTTGACCAGATGGAAATCGTCCCAGGTTGCTGTGATCACGCGTCCTTCTCGGTCGTGGTCCTCGATCCCGATTCCGACGGTGTGCTTCTTCATCGGCAGTCGAGTCCAGATCGCGGTGCCGCTGTATCCAGCTTTCTCGGCACAGTTCCAGACCTGTTGGTATCCGAGTTCATCCGCCCAAGAGGTGTCGACTTGTTCGGGACGAGCTTTGGTCTCTTGCAAACAAACGATGTCTGGCGTGTCGCGTTCGACGTAGTCGCGGAATCCTTTGCTCATCGCTGCGCGGATGCCGTTGACGTTCCAGGAAACGATTCGCAGGTTCGATTGGGAGGAAGCCGGTGTTGGTTGCGTTTTGTGCATTCGTACTATTGGGTGCGTTCATCGATGCAGGGTCACGGTCGAGTGAAAACGAACTTTTAACTCGCGCTCTGATGCAGAGCGAAGCGTTAGGTGCGTTGAAAAACTCGACCGAACAGAATTTTCGCACTACCCTACGGGGTTGGGACGATTGGTGCTACCAAGCCTGGATTGGCAGCACCGGCGGCGGCCGCAAATACATCGATTTGCCCCGAAACGAGCTGGTCGCCTGGAGGCAATACAAAACGACCAACGCCAACACCCTGCATGTTGACGTCTTCGATTTCGTTTGGACTTGTGCCGGTTCGATCAATCGCGATCGATTGGATTCGCATGCGATGAACGACGACTTCGTATCGTACTTCGGGAGCGATCGCGACACGGCTTTCTCGTTGTACCGCGTTTCCGAGTAAATCGATGGTTTGATACAGATCGATGCGAACTTGGCCGGCGTCTCGCGGAAGTCGGACACGCTGACTGCCGCCCGGTTCGATGCGATACTGCGGTTCACGACCCGGATGGCGTGCGTCGGTTAATGTGACGATGAGTGTTTCGTTATGCGTGTTGAGGAACTCGATTTCGACCGGTGGCAAATTGCCCTCATCGACAATACGAGATTCGATGACAGTCGATTGAGGTCGGATATTGGAAAAACGTGAGATAGGGTGTGGCGATGTCAGTCCGATGGAAGGATTGATCGGACCAACACTTAATGTCGTGCCGCTCGAATAGTATCCGCCAACGTAGGGGCCACCACCATACGGAACGATAGCCGGGTAAGGGCTCACACCGATGGGCGGCGGGCCGAGTGGTGGCGCCAACCAAGCATCCAAGTAGGGAGCAAATCCACGTCCGCTACCGATCGGGCGAACCGATACCGTCGCGGGAACGAATTGCGGATAAGGGGTGTTCAGGTCGGCTCGTTCGACGGGGCCGTGACCACTGCGAGGGAAACGAATGATTCGATTGAGAGTGAGGTTGTAAAAACCGAGATAGCGTCCACCGGGAAGGTCGTACTGGTGAGCCCGCTGGTAGAAGAACCGATCGCCCGTGTTTTCAATGACGGTCAGTCCTTTTCGTGACACGTCGACAAACCCGGTTACATTGCCGTATCCATCGACCATTTCGAGATCGGCTGCCGAGGTGGGTTCGACCGTGAGTACCACGGAAAAACACGCCAAAAGAAACACGAGGGAATGATTCATTCGGCACATGACGATGCTCACTTTTCAAAACGAGGGAATCTGGTTTATGACCGATCATCTCCCGAATTGTAACGCACGTGCATTGTCATTCATCTCAGATTTGCATTTTTAGCAGTCTGAAAACACCACATCTGCGACGCGTGCGGCCACCTCATCGACAGTTCCTTCGGCGGAAACCACCGCCCCGCGTCCTCCCGTGTGCGGCAGTTGTTCGAGGAACGCGGAGCGAACACGATCGAGATATTCCGGTCCTCGAGATTCCATTCGATCGGTCTCGCCACCGAGTCGTGCGAAGGCTTGGTCCACAGGCAGATCAAGTAACAATGTTAAATCCGGACAGATGCCGCCACATGATAAACGACCCATTTGCCATAACAGTTCCGGTGTAACGTCTGGTACTCCTGCAGCATCGTTGGTGCTTTGGTAGACAACGTTGGCCAGCAGGAAACGATCCGAGATTACTGTCTTTCCGGCATCCAATGCCGGCCTCAAAATGGTTTCAACCATTTCGCAACGACTCGCCATGAACAGCATCGCTTCGGTACGCCGGTGCATCGGGAGTTCACCATCGAGCAAGATCTCACGTAGCCGCAATCCGATTTCGGTGGAACCGGGATCTCGGACGACGAGCACTTCACGACCGTGCTCGCGAAATGAATCTGCGAGTCGTTCAATTTGGGTTGTCTTCCCGACTCCGTCGATTCCGTCAAACGAAAAGAAATAGGGGATACTCATCGGTTCGATCCGTTTGGGGCAAACTGCTGAGTCGCGGGGTTCGAGAAGCCATCAGGTCCCCCGACAATCGGCAGGTGCTGATAGCTTGTAACGACCCAGCCTCCACCTACGGCTTCAGGGTTGTTGTCCCTTTTTTCGAATGTCAACAAGAGGCGACGTGGGACACGTATGTCCTGCATGCCACCGCTTCGGCTACTGACTTCGACTTTCACGATCATATCGACATCGGCCTGTTTGGGCGATGTTTCCTCGATCACTCTGATGCTACGGATACTCCCCACATCGGCTTGGCTGAAGATCCATTGCGGCAACTCGAGAGCGGCCTGACGGCGCGTCGCTTCGTCACCGATCACCGCCAGTGCTTTCTCGTGATCGTTCGCCTCGACCGCATCCGCCGTTTGACGGATTAGCATTTCAATCTGTTCGCGATCGGTAACCCAGTTTTCGGAGACGAACCATGAAACCGGGACTAAGAGAGCGATCACCAATCCCAGGATTGCGAGTTGCTTCTTTCCCGTTTGAAGCCAACCGAATAGGAGTCCTGCAGCGAGCACCGAGAGCATCAATGCGGTGATCAGAGGGCTTTCAGCGATCAGCTGTAACATGTCGTTTTCCGATAGTGGGGATACGAAAATCTCGATGTTAGCCTAGGCCGACATCGATTCGTCAGCGAGAGACTTTTCGTGCATTTCGTCGGCTGATTCATCCTGAATGTAGGTCTTTTCTTTGTAGAAGTATCCCACAGGAACAAAGACGATTGCGGTGAAGAAGATACACTTCGTCCAAAACCAGAAGTAGTCCGCTCCCTCGAGAAGCACACGACCGCCAATGGCGTAGTCTCGCGAAAAGGTGGTTTCGCTTCCTCCGCCTTTGCTGTTGTCAATCTCGGCCTTCGCTGCGGCTGTCTTCTCCGCATCGCCTTCGCCAAGAATCTTGATTCTCTGTCGCTCGAGCCAACTGTAGGATTTTTCTTCGCCATCGTTACCGGCGTCGTCGTTTATCCGTTGCAATGATCCCGTCAGGGTTTCATCCCATTTGGTGCCATCGATGCCGTCGGCGCCTTCGGATACGAGTTGATAGCGATCGCGTGAGATCAGTTTGTAACGAATCGGGTTGCCGTGTGCGTCTTTGATGTCACCGAGCAACGCGTCGACTTTGTCGATGCTAGGCAGTGTATCGCCCGATGCTTCCGCGTCGCCAAAGAAGGCTTCCTCGATTTTGTCGGCAGCACTCTCGAAAATCGGTTTGGACGCGTTTTCTAGAGACTGTAACACCCCATCCGAATCTAACGTGAGAACAACGTCATCATCGTTGCCGGGTTCGGCGTCAGGGCCAGGAATGAGGAGTTGATGAACGGACGGTTCGTCGCCTGTGGATTCGAGATATGTGCCGGTGAACTCGCCATTGCTGAGTGTCTTTCCGGCGGCCATCGTTTGTGGATCGAGTTCCGAAACGAGCTTGGTAACGGTGGGAGTTTGAATAAAGTGATTGACGATCGCGGTGAAGGCGTTTCCGAGCGAAACGGATAACAGGAACACCGCCATCACGACAGACTTCATGTTTTTAGGAGCTTGGGTGTACGCAAACTCCAGGCAGGTGATGGATACCATGACTTCGGAAGCTGTCAGTACGCCGTATGCCAAAAATTGCCATGAGATCGAAGGTTCGAGACCTGCGTCGATCTTCTCTTGCAGCATTGAAACGATGGCAAAGCCGCCTACCATCACGAACAGTCCGATCGAAATCTTCCGAATCGGTGTGAGCGTGAATACGCGATTGACGAGCGGGTAGATCACGAACTGGAAAACTGGGATGAGGGTCAAGATCAAGATCGGATTGACCGCTTGGATTTGGGACTCGAGCCAAGTCATGCCGAGCCAAGTCCGATTGAGGCTCTTGGTCTGGAGAACCCACGACGACCCCGTTTGATCAAACAGTGCCCAGAAAACCGCAACGAACGAAAAGATGATCATCAATTTCAGAATCGCGGTAATCCCTGTCGCACTGAACGTCTCCTTGATGAATTCTTTGCCTCCAGGCGGGATGTGGATGAACTTGTTTCGGCCGAGCCAAAAGAGGAACGTGGCGAGCGCCATTAACACGCCGGGAATCCCAAACGCCCAGTGGGGGCCGTAGTTTTGAAGAACCCAAGGGGTGAGCAGCGTCGAGAGGAATGCACCAAAGTTGATGCTGAAGTAAAACCACTGGTAGACTTTGGTCAGCAGGTGCTGATTGGATTTTCCGAATTGGTCGCCGACGTGAGCGGACACACACGGTTTGATCCCGCCCGATCCGATTGAGATCAGCAGCAGTCCGGCGAACAACCACCAACCCGCACTCATCGGCGGTGAACCCATGAAGGCGAGAGCGGCGTGTCCGAGACAGTAAACGATCGAAAGATAAAGAATCGTTTTGTATTTTCCGAGGAAAACGTCAGCCAACAACGCGCCAAGCACGGGGAAAAAATAGGCCGCCATCGTGAAGGAGTGATAGTGCTCGGTGGCCTCAGCGTTGCTCATGCCCGTGCCGGTCGCGGACGTACCCATCCAGTGCAAGTAGTCGGTCATGAAGATCGTTAAAATCGACTTCATGCCATAGAAACTGAATCGTTCGGCGGCTTCGTTCCCGATGATATAAGGAATACCGCCTGGCAATCCGGTCGAACCGGATGGGCGTGTCTGGTACTCCGAGGGCGTGTCGGTACTGGATTCCAAACCGACTGGGTCAATACTGGCTGACGACATCGAGATCCTCTCGGAAGAGTGTTTTGGTGGGTGACGACAAATTTTGGCGTGACTGATTCACGCGTCGAGCCATCAATTTGCACGGGGAACGCGGAGGTTCGTACGGCGGGCAGGGGTAACTTAACAAAAACCTGGCTCGTGCACGTACACCGGTGCCGGACGAAATTATGTAAATTGGGCTCATGTCAACCACGACCAATCCTGATGATCGAATCTCCACCTCTAGAACGTCACCTGCGTCCACGGCGACGTCTGAGGATGACGCCGGAGGGATGGTGGGGGCGACGTCACGCCCGCTGGATACCACGATCGAGGTGGTGACGCCCGAGAATATTGCGTTCGAATACCAATTGGCGGGGCCGTTTCGGCGTCTGCCTGCGTACCTCATCGATATTTTGGTGCGATACGGAATTATCGCGGCTTTGGCGCTTACGTTGGTTTTCGTTGTGGGAATGATCGACGTCGATATCCTCGGGTCGTTTGCCTTCGGGGCGGGGCTGGTTAGCTATTTCTTGATTAGCTGGTTCTACGGAGCCGCGCTGGAGACCTATTTCAACGGTCGAACGGTGGGCAAATGGATGTTTGGTATTCGGGTGATCGACGTCGATGGTTGCCCGATTACGGGGCGCCGTGCGATCATTCGAAACTTGCTTAGGATTGCGGATTTGGCGCCGATGTCGACTCTGCCATCGCTTGCCATGGACATGCCGCCCATGCTTTTTATTCCCACAGGGATTGTCGGAATGATCAGCGTGATTTGCACACGGAGGATGCAGCGGCTCGGCGACATCGCTGCGGGGACGATGGTGATTGTTGACGAGAAGACCTGGCGTCTGCCCGTGGCAAAAATCGAAGACCCTCGGGTCGCGCCGTTGGCGTCGTTCGTTCCTGGTGACTATCTCGTCTCACGCAGCATGGCACGCACGCTGGCTATTTATGCCGAACGACGTCATTACCTGACACCGGGCCGGCGAGCTGAAATCGCACGGCATCTGGCGATTCCTCTTATCGAAAGATTCGACTTCGTTTCTGATGTCGACTTCGATTTATTGATGCTCGCGTTGTACTACCGCACCTTCCTGGCTGATCCTTCGGATGAGCCGGCCGACCTCGGACCCTTGGCCGGGTATAGCCCCTTACGTCGAGATCAGAACCGAGTGATTCCCGCCGCGGTTTAGAGAGGAAATTCGTCCTCTTCGGTTTGTTCCGCGTAGAGCGGCATGTGTCGATAGTAGACCTCGAGAATCATCGTCGCGAAAGAAGTAATGCAGAGTCTGCCTGCTCCCGATACGTGATTACTCGGGAAGAACCAACTTCCTTTGGCCCCGCCTTCTTGGGCCTGTGTTTCCACCAACCAGTCTCGCAGTTGGGTGTTAAAGGCATCCCATTCGGGACCGCCGGTTTGCCGGAGCACTTGGGCGGCGTAATAGTTGTAGTAGATGTCATTCTTCAGGACGCCCTTCTTTGCCAGTCCTTTCACGCCCTCCTGGAGTGCTTTGTTGTTTTTGTCCCATCCGGTGTACATCCGGCAAAGCAAACCAACTGCAGTGGTTGCGGGGCGGAGTTGCGTTTCTGGTTTGGCGTAACCGTACCAAGCACCGCCGTTCGATTGCACCTTGTCCAGAAACCTCATGGATCCCTGAATCGTTTGCGGTGGGATGATTAGGTGTCCCATGTAACCGCTTTTCAATGCCATGATTTGCCATCCGACGACGGAGGTGTCACCGCCGCGGCCGTCTTGGAAAGCGTATCGCCAACCACCGTCACGACATTGTGCGGCGACGATGTAATTGAGTGCCGCTTGGGTGGGCGCGGCGAGTGTAGGGTCTTCGGTCATCGCGTACGCTTCGCTGAGCGCGATCGTGGCGAGACCGTGGGAGTACATGTTGCCATCACGTTCGCTGAGGTCCAGAACTGGCAAGCCCGATTTTACTCCCGGTTTGCCGCTTCGGATGAGGTACTGCAAGCCACGCCTGACGATGGGCTGGAAATCGCCCGACTTGTGCGTTTGGCCCGCGCCTAAGAACGGCAGCAGGGCCATCGCGGTTGCACCGTTGAATGCAGTCGAACGTTTTTCTTCGCATCCGTTCCCACATCGGTTGTTGCAAACCAAATTATGGGCAAACGTCCAACGACCATCACGCATCTGGTGCAATGAGATCCATTTGAGCGCTTCCGTGACAGCAGCTTCGCTGGCGGAGTTGCCCCCATACTCTCGTAGCAATTTCTTCTTCATCTGGTCCGATCGGCTGTCCATCGCTGATGTCTGGACTGATGCGAGCGTTTGGAGGGTTGCCGCCGCGGGAGCCATCTCGGATGCAAAATCAGAAACGTCCAATGGGATTGCAGCAATGTCCATTGGAACATCGATTTCGATCGGTTCGGCCATTTCGAGAGATTCTGTCATCTCGACCGGTTCGGTTACCTCTTCGACGACTTCCATCTCACCGGGATCGATCTGCTCGATCGTGAATTCCTCGATCTCTGGACCTTCTTCGCCAGTCGCTGTTGCGGAGAGAACGTTGACCATGCGAACAGGGTCGGTCAATGAAACGAGGCCCAACGCCAGGAGAATTCCCACATGGATGAGCGTGCTGATCAACCATGCAGGTGCGTCTTTTAGAAACGCAAATCGTCCTGATGTGAAGTTCTCCTCGTCCCTCTCGTCTTCTTCGACAGGAAGAGTGGTTGGGAGAGCGTCGAGGTCGGGAAGCAGTTGTTCCGTCGTAGACGACATATTGGATCCGAGGTGACGATAAATGTGGAAGCGTATTGAAAAATGGGCCCGGTCGAGTCGCGGCCCTCGCAAGGTCATTCAAACACGCGTCAGCCTATACTATAGGTGAAGCAACGGCCTTTATCAGCAAAAGTACGGTGCTCGTCGGGATGTAAACGGTCTTATTCCGATTTTGTACTCAGCAGGAGTGCTTTCAGAGATTGTGGGGCAGCAATTAGAATTCGCGGCTTCGGCAGTAGCTGCGATGCACGGAGCATTCTTGTGACGCTCTTAGCGGCCACCTGATCGATCGCACCATCTTATTCTCATGCATGCACGAAGTTTCTAGAACTAACCAGGAACCCCTCTGATGAACGTCAACGAATATTTCGACGGCAACGTCAAATCAATTGGATTTACAAACAGCGAAGGACGCGTTACTTCCGGGGTAATGGCGGCCGGCAACTACGAATTCGGAACAAGTGAACACGAGTTGATGAAGGTTGTTTCAGGCACCATGGAAGTGAAATTGCCCGGTAGTGATGCCTTCAAGGCGATTTCCGCCGGGCAACAATTCGAAGTGGAGGCCAACAAAACCTTTCAGGTGCGGGTCGGTGAGCCTACGGCGTACCTTTGCTTTTATAGCTAACCGCTTACGAAATGTTTGCGAACGCGTCTTCTTGGACTGCGGTTGGTACGCTGTGATCAACAGAAATGTTGTCTGGTTTTAGACGAGCTTGTTTCATCGCTTCAACTTTTTCGACAACGCGTTCGACCTGGATCTGTATTTCGTTGGCGTGTTCGATGAAGTCACCGAGTCGGTTCAGCGAATCTGGGCTTGAGGTAGCGATGATTTCAATTCGACCGACCGGAACCCGCTCCGCTTGCTCACCGGTGCCCCGATTAACCAGCAATGGGATCCGAACGACGCTTTGCATGGCGGGTTCGGGCATCCGAATACTCCGCCAAGTGGCGTGGTAGCTTTCGTGCAGCCATGCCATGTTGACGTCAATCTTGACACTGGCGAGTTGCTGCTGTTCTGCGAAGTCGATCAACGGTTCCCAAACTTCTTGCCAAGGTCCGTCGCCCTGCATCGAGAGAGCCCGTTCGTGTTTCTTATGCTCACAGACTTGTGGTCGGACCAAGAACGACATGATGAGATGTCGGATTCGACCAGCAAGTAGTCGAAATTCAGAATATCCAAAAGTACGTGTGCCGATGAACACGGCGAGGACGAGGATTGCTCCCAAAGGGGCCAACCAAGGTAAATGCAGCCAAGTTGCGGCGATCGCCGCCGCCGAGCTGACCGAACAACCTGCTGCGACGATCCAAAGCGTACCCGCGCGACCAAATTTTTCGTTCAGCAAGTGATGCATATGACCGCGGTCGGTCGCGTAAATGCTGCGTCCTGTCAATCGACGACGGACGATTGCCGCGAGCGAATCGAACAGAGGCAAAGCCAGAATCGCTATCGGAGCTGCAGCGAATGCGGTCGTTTCTTTGTGCGAGCACCACATCGAGAGTACACCGACGAGCAACCCGATCATCATGCTCCCGGCGTCTCCGAGAAAGATCGAGGCCGGTGGTCGGTTGTAAATCAGAAAACCAGCAAGTGCACCGCAGAGCGCGAATGCGGCCACGACGTTTAGGATCGCATTGCCGTTAGCTAAACTAACTAACGCTAGGCTACCGGAGACGAAAATGCCGACCGTGGTCGCCATTCCGTCTGCGCCGTCGAGTAGGTTAAGGGCGTTGATGCACAGCAATAGCCATAAAACACTGACAGGGATAGCAAAAATACCCAGTGGAATGTCGATACCTAGAAAGCCGACTACATCGAGCATTGTGCCGCTGCCCACGATAACCATTGAGATAACGCATTGGGCAAGGAGCTTTTGCCGGCCTCTCAATGTCCACTTGTCGTCCACCAATCCGACCAAGAGGATTGCAATCGCAGACCCCAGCAAGACAAGCCATGGCGTATCGAACAAGTCCAAACTAGACGTAAATGTCCATTGGTTTTGCACACCAACAGTCAGAACCATCGCGACTACCATGCTGGTGAACACCGCTACACCACCGGCCAAAGCAATCGGACATGTATGCAACTTTCGCTCGGCGTCTGGATTGTCGACAAGACCGATTCGAATCGCGATGGATCGAACGACCGGAACTAGAACTAGTGCGGTAACGAAGGCGGCGAAAAATGCGAAAAAGGTATTCAATGTCATGTAGTCAGATTAGCGAGCAATGAATTCAATTTCGGTGCGATTTGAAGAGTAGTCGAGATGCTCGATTCTTTCCACTGGTTCGCACGAAGTACACCGACGAAAGTGCCTGCGTGAAGGGGTTCTAACTTTGGTGCCGGGAAAACCGGTGCAATCGGTGCAGTTTTTCGCCGCCGACGCATGCGCTCTCGGACTACGTAAACCTAGCTACCAGAAATGGTTTCGGCACGCAGAAATCACCTTTTTCGCTTGATCCGTCGATTTTTCTGGCACAACTCTCGGGCGATGTGATCATGCGTACCCCTGGTTTGGAGGTTCACCATCTCACACGGCGAGGGCTACACCAGAAAGTTGACGAATCCTCGTGCTTTCGCAACTGGATATTCTCGTAGAGGTAGGGCTGGCTGGTTTTATCCTTATGGTCGTTAGGACTGTCGCGACAGCTAGTATCCGGATTTCAAGAGCATTTGGCTAAACCGTCCGGCTTGAACAGGCGATAAGTATCCAAGGAAGATTCCTGAGGCGGCACAATCGCTCCAGGTCTTATTTTCCGATTTCTGGACGCCGTTGTAGCCTATGGGGGGCGAGATGGTGGCAGGAGCTGTTTCGCGTGACTTTCACGCGAAGTTGACTAATCCGCCGCGAGGGGAACCGGCTATGATGCCCGTGTTGAACAACCATGAATCTGGACTCCAACAGGAGTCCTTATCCGCCAAAGCCACATTGTCTCGACGCGTTCGCTCGTTGAAGCGTTTAGCACTCGGTTTGGCTCTAGGGATGACCGCGACTGGTTTCGCAGGCTGCACGATGTTGAATGGGCTTCAGATGAAGCTTGACAACAGCGAATGCATCGATGATTTCATGATCAGTCATCGCAATAAAGTAATGGCGGCTCGTGCTTGGCTCCGGGTCAAACACTGTTACCGCGGTCACCGCTACCTGAAAGACCTTCAAGCAGGCTTCATCGCCGGCTATCTGGAAGTCGCTACCGGCGGTTCAGGATGTACGCCGACGGTCGTTTCGCCTCAATATTGGGGTTGGCGTCACCAGTCGGGCAATGGCCAATCCGCCGTTAATGCTTGGTTTGAAGGTTTTCCTTTGGGCGTTAAAGCAGCCGAAGAAGACGGGATTGGTCACTACAACATGATCCGGCTCAACGCAGTGCCGCACATGACATCGAACATGACAGGATCAGCGGCGCCTACACCGGCGATGCCTATGCCTGTTTCTATGAATAATGGGCTGCCAGCAGGAATTGTGTTGGGTGAAGGGGAAACCTTGGTACCTGGCCAGGTGAGCCTCGAAGACATAAATGAGGAATCCACTTCGGTTCATGGGGACGGTGGTGAGTTGAACGAAGACTCCGGCCCGATCGAAGTTATCCCAGGCGGTCCAAAAGAAGAAGGCAGTATCCAGCAACGGAATGATGATCCGTTTTTGGATGAGCTTGGACGCCGTCCCAATCAAGAAGCACCCGCTGCGGTTGAATTTAGCGATCACGGATTTCGAGATCGGCAATTAACTAAATCATCGCCGGTGGTTGAAACACCTTCTTTTGAATTGGTCCCTGTCCAATCGGTCCCCACATCGACAGAGGTGGAAGTCGGCGGGAATACCGAGCCGAGCCAGGCGGAGATCGATATGGTTATTGAAGAAATCTTTGGCAAACCGTCACCCGGTCTGTAATTCACGATCTTTCGCAACGGCGAAAGTCAACGGAGCTCGCTAACGCGATTGGCCACGTTGTCATCGCCCATTGGTTCAGCCGCCAGCGGTTTGAACCACTTTCACCTCATTCAATCACGGGCGTGTAGTCACCCGATCGTTTTTCTGGAGAGTTCAAGGATGAACACCAACCTCTTACATTCCAAAGTGTGGCGAAGAATTCGCTCAGCAATTGGATGCAGTCTCGCGCTCGCGGTAGCAACGTCCTTCACCGGATGTTCGACTTTGACACAGCCGATCAACGGTATTCCGGCACATCGCTTGTCACCCGATTTTTTTCCGCCGCCGAAGAATGACTTGGTGCCGGTTGACATTGCATTGTTGTCGCTCGAGCCACCTCGCGATTATCAGCTTGGCCCGGATGATATTCTCGGAGTTTACATTGAAGGTGTGTTGCCATTCAATCCACCGAACGCGCCGCCGTCGCCACCGCCTGTTAACTTTCCCGATGAGAACAGCACCTTACCGCCATCGATCGGTTATCCGATCGCCGTCCAAGACGACGGAACATTGGCTCTGCCGCTCATCGCACCATTAAAAGTCGTGGGCCTCACTCTCGAACAGGTGCGTGAAAAAATTCGCCAATCCTATATCGAGAACGATATTCTTCGCGAAGAAAAGGCTCGCCCCATTGTCACCTTGATCAAAGAGCGGACGTTCGACGTCATTGTCGTGCGAGAAGACTCTGGTGGGCGATCTGAAGGCGGTGAAGGTCTTCGCGGTCCAGATCGTACTGCCACTGGAGGCCTAGTGAAGCTGCCTGCATACAAAAATGATGTCTTGCATGCATTGGTGGAGACGGGAGGCTTACCCGGACTAAATGCAAAAAATGAAATCATGGTGCTACGTGCGTCAGAAGCTGACAAACGAAAGAGAGCTGACTTCTTGCGAAAGTATTGGGCTCAACAACGTATCGCCATGACAGATCCGTGTTACTGTCCTCCTGAGTTACCAGACGACCCGTCTATTTTACGGATTCCGTTGCGAGTACGTCCTGGGGTAATTCCGAACATTGACGAAGCGGATATCACGCTACAGGACGGAGACATCGTATACATCGAGAATCGAGAGACAGAGGTATATTATACCGGTGGATTGTTGCCCGGAGGCGAACACATTCTTCCGCGTGACTATGATCTCGATGTTATTGCGGCAATGGCATTAGCCGGCCGAGGAATTGGAGAGTCTACATCTTCAGGAGGCGTTGGTGTTTCGGCTGTCGGCGGGGTTCCACCTGGAATGCTGTATATCCTTCGTCGGACGCCATGCGATGGTCAAATCGCTATCGAAGTTGATTTGGCACGGGCTGTAAATGACCCGAGAAGCCGACCACTTGTTCAACCTGGTGACACGCTTATCTTGCAGTACAAGTGTGAAGAAGAGATCTTGAACTTCGGAATTGGAACGTTCTTCACCTACGGAATTCAACAGTTGTTGAGAAATAACAACTAGTATCAAGGTCTTGAGTAAATCGAAAAGCCGCTGGTCTTTGATCAGCGGCTTTTTTCGTGTTTATGCATCGCGGTTATACGCACGATCGGATAGTGTCTGATTGCGTAACGTCAGTGTCGCAATCAGTCGCTTGTTCATTTATGCAGCTTGGTTGCCGCGTTGTTTTACCGGAGCGAGCCAACCCTGGATTGATTTCAAGTCTTTCGACCAGGACTGATCGGTGCGGCGGTCGCAAAAGGTATGGAAGAGACCATCAACGGTGTCGCAGAGGGTTCGAACTGCTTCGATGCGATCTTCATTCTCGAATTCAACGTCTTCATCGAGAATGATTTTGGCGCCGCTGATTCCAAACGTTTCTGCTTGAAGGGTTAGGTCGAATTGCTGCCCGTCTCGGACAAGGGTCATGCCCGACTTTCGAGGCAGTTTTCCGTGCTGAATTGCCTGCATCGCCTCTGGCAATTTCACTGGCGATTCTGCGGTAATGGTTTCTTTTCCAGATTCACCGACAGGACATTCCAGCGTCAACGTTTTCGCGAGCATGGCAGTCACTTCTGAGCCATCCGGAATCGCGATCGTGTCCGTCTGGGTCTCTAGCATCCACCAGAGCCAGAGCAAAAACTCATTGCCTAGAAAGTCAGGAGCTTGAGAGTGCTCGTTTGCCCAGGCGACACTGCCGTGAGCAGGTCCTGGGCAGAAAGCAGCGGGAACGAGGTCGTCCATCTCCGCGTAGCGATCTGCCTCGATAGCCCAAGCTTGCGCGATCGTGCCGGCGCTGACGTGCCCCAGTTCGACTTGAAAGACTCGTTCGAGTAGGTCTGCGCAGTGACCACTCGCGGTTCCGGCGGTACCGCCAAAGTACAGCATTTCGTAGCCGTAGTCCCATAACAACGAGAACGGTTGGAACTTGCGGTATTTTCCGGTTGCCGCTTCAACTTCGCAACGCTGTTCGACTGCCTCTTTCGCCTCTTTGCGTTGGGACTTGGTCGCCACTCCGCTGGGATTGTCTTTGGCGCGAGCCGCAAGCTCGATCTGCAGCCAAGCGTTCTTGATTGCGGCTGGAATCTGATTCGTGTCGATGCGGATTCCAAAATGGACAGCATCGTTAATAACGTTTTTGTCAAGATCGAAGTCTTGGTCAAACAGGTGCGCTCCACCCAAGAAGCCGGTATGTACGTTTTCCGCTGAACCAGTTTCGAACTTTCCCGCCGCGTGCTTCGCCATCAGGTCGATGTGTTCTTGATCAAAACTATCGGATTCAAAGTTTTCGACGCGAAATCTTTCGAACGAGAGGCTACCGGACAGGAATGGCATGTAGGTTTCCGATCAGATGCTTTGAGGGAAATAGGAAAAGCAAAGGCTAGGAAGGCTTATCGTCTAACACCACCGTCGGATTTGCTTCTCCTTTCGGCACGTGTCTTCACCACACCGCCGCTGAGAAAACGGTTCGATGCCTACAATTGCACTATCCGTTATTGTTCGCCGTTCGCACCTGAGGACGATTGCTTCAGGACAGTTCCAATTGGTGGACGTTCACCATCTACTGCAAGTCCGCCCAAGATAGGCCAAAGCGAGCCAGGTATTTCCGCAATCGATCGGCGTCGTTGGGGCGCGCCTTTGCTCGCCGTGATGCCTGGAATAACTCACGTCCTGCGGCGGAAAGCGTCTTGTTTTCGCGGCAAACGCGAATGACATCTGCTAGCTGGGTGCGTTCGAATCGATCGATGGAGTCAACCGCATCAATCCCGAGGTAATTCGTCAGAACTTGATCGGCATCTTGCTGTGCAGATGGCGCTCGCCAGTTAGCACGCAAACGGACGATCTCTTCGTCGACAAGCTCCACTGTAATTCGTCCACCGTCCGCCAGCGTTGCCATCCGTGTGATTGCGGCATTGAGGTCACGAAAGTTGCCTTTCCAGGATGTGGCTGGATCGATCGCGAAGGCTAAGAATTTGTTGCGGGCCTCTTGGTTGATCGTGACTTTATCGCCGGTCGTTCGCGTGTATTGCTGCAGTTCAAAATCAATGTTCGGATCGATATCCGATCGTCGCTCGGCAAGGCTCGGCAATCGAAACGACCATAGGTTGATTCGAGCGAGGAGATCATCTCGAAAAAGTCCCTGGGCTACGTCGGCAACAAGATCGCGGTTGGAGCCTGCAATCAATTGAAAGTTGCTTTGGGTAGGCCGGTCAGAACCAACTGGCAAAAACTGTTTTTCCTCGATTGCTCGCAATAGCATCGCTTGTTCGTCGAGTCCGAGCTCGCCAATCTCATCCAAGAATAGCATTCCTCCGTCAGCTGATTTCAATAATCCTGCCCGAGCAGCACTCGCGCCAGTGAAGGCACCTTTTGTGTGTCCAAACAACGTGGACATGGCTTGCTCACCGCGAATGGTGGCACAGTTTACTTCCACAAGTGGACCCTCGATTTGCCTTCGGCTCTGTTTCAGTTCGTAAATCCGTTTGGCAAGTTGAGTCTTGCCCGCGCCAGTTGGACCCGTCATCAAGATTGGCGCTTGTGTTGCCAACGAGACGCGTTCGATGCGATCGATGAGTGTGTTGAAAGCTTCGTCTTTAGTTTCGATTCCCCGTTTGAGAATCGATGTTGCTTCATCGTGCTCCTGTGAAAATCGGGTGGCGAGTTGATCGTAGCGAGAAAGATCCAGGTCAACGATTTGATAGGTGCCCTCGACTGACGTCGTTGCAGAATTACGCGCGCGTGTTCGTGTTGCAGGAGGCGATGACTGTAACAGCCTCGCCGGTAAGTGTCGTGATTCCGTTAAAAGGAACAGGCAGATTTGTGCGACATGCGTTCCCGTTGTGATATGCACGAGATACTGCTCGTTCTCAGGATCAAAGGGATACTCGAGACTGAATTGATGCAGCGTTGCGTAAACCTCCTCGAAATCCCATGGATCGTCCAAGGCGATGGAATGACTGCGCACCGTTGTTTCAGGAGAGACGGTTTCGATGTCGGTGACGACTTGGGCCGCAAGCGTTGAGTAGCGACGTTCGACGAGTAGCTCAAACCGATCGACGATTAAATCATCTTGCTGACAGATACCAACCGACGGCCGCCACGTCGCCCAGCGGTCACGCGATTTTCTTGGCTGATCGAGCTGAACACCCAAAAGGCCGATGACGACAGTCTTCATGGTTGATCCTGTGGGATAAGAAAGCATCTCGCAGGATAGTTTCCTGCTCGCTGAAACGCCAGGAGCCAATGTGCCGAGTTTTGCTAAGTGTCTGATGGTGTTGGACTTACGGATTCGCGATGCAGTATGGCACGGTCTCTGCTATGTGAGCCTGCTACCATAAGACCGAATTCTTCGTTTTCAGAGAGTCCCATGAATACATCGACCGCCAACCGTCAACGTTCTAACGATCGAACCACCTATACCGGTCCCGGCATGATCGCGACCGGTGAAGCGACGGCGCTTTTGCCAACCGAAACGACTCCACCGATCAAGGTGTTCGGAACGCAGGCGATTCGTGAGACGTTTGACGATCTCTGTTTGCAGCAGGCCGTGAACTCCCGATTGGCTCCTGGGGTGACTGATTTGGTCCTCAACCCTGACGCTCACTGCGGTTACGGAGCTCCGGTAGGATGCGTGATGGTTTCGCCTACGCATATCTACCCAGGTCCCGTTGGCGTCGATATTAAATGTTCGATGAGCCTGCTTCAGTTAGATCTTCCCGCTGAGGCGATCGAGGATCGCAAGGTTCGACGTCAGCTCATTTCGGCGATTTGTCAGCGAACTCCGACGGGCGCGGGAAAGGGGCAGCGTAACGCCGAAAAGTCGCGACACGTTAACCGGTCGCTAGGACGGCAACTCGTTGTCGAAGGCGCGAGCGAGGATGTTTGTGAATCGCTCGGGATTCCTACTTCGTGGGCGTTTCGATGTGAAGACTCGTTTCACCTGGGGCATGACGACACGACCGATGCGCTTGGAACACGTCTTGAGAAACTGCTCGAGCGACGGGACATGAGTAATTTCAGCGACAAGATGAAACAACTTGGATCGTACGGTGGCGGAAATCACTTTGGGGAATGTGAAGTCGTAGAGGTTGGGCAAAGCGACCGGGCCCGTGAAGTTGCTCATGCGTTTGGGCTCACCGACGGAAACGTTGCTTTCCTTTCGCACTGTGGATCTCGTGGATTTGGTCATAACTTGGCATCGGGGCAATTTCGACATTTGCAGAACAAGTTCGATCAGTGGGGGATTCCGCTGCCAGCGGGCGATCGTCAACTCGTTTATGCTCCGCTCGGTTCCAACGAGGCGAACGATTACCTCGACGATATGGCGCTCGGTGCAAATTTTGCCACCGTGAACCATTTGCTCATCAACGCACTCGTACTGGAGGCGTTTCAGGAAGTGATTCCGGGGACGAAAGGGCATCTCGTGTATTTCATTAGCCATAACATTGCTCGAAAAGAGAGCGTCAATAACCGGCCTGCCTGGGTGCACCGTAAGGGTGCAACACGAGCGATTCCAGGAGGACATCATTCTCTTGTTGGGACGCCGTTTGCAAAAACAGGGCATCCGATCTTGTTGCCAGGAAACCCGCGTGACGGATCCGCAGTGATGGTCGCCGATGAAGGTGCTGAGGCGTCGTGCTATAGCGTGAACCATGGTGCGGGGCGAGTGCTTGGGCGTCGCCATGCGAAACGTGTTTTGGATCAAACGACCGTGGATAGTGAATTTGAATGTGGCGATATCCTCAGTAATTGCCGGCAGTATCCGATCGACGAGGCTCCGGCCGCATACAAAGACTTCGATGAAGTATTGCGATCGGTTAAATCCGCTGGACTGGCAAGCGAAGTTGCGCGTTTGAAAGCCCGTTTTGTAATCAAAGATGCGAGCAAGGCGGACGATTAAATGAAGACGATTATGATCGACGGAAGCGAGGGTGAGGGAGGCGGACAAATCGTACGCTCTTCGCTCGCCCTCGCTGCGGTAACCGGTGTGCCGGTAAAGCTCGTCAATATTCGTGGCGGACGCAAAAAGCCTGGTTTGTTGCGACAGCATCTCGCGGGCGTGAAAGCGATCACCACGATCAGCCATGCTGAAACGGACGGTGCCGAGTTAGGGTCGAGGTGTCTTACCGTATCGCCGAAAACGCTATGTGGCGGCGAGTACACGTTTGAAGTTGGATCGGCAGGCAGTGCGATATTGGTGGCGCAAACTATTTTGCCCGCCTTGTTATTCGCCGACAAAGAGTCGACGGTGACGATCCATGGCGGGACCCACGCGGCGTGGGCACCGCCGTATGATTTCTTTGCGAGATGTTATCTGCCACTGCTAGAACGCATGAACGGCAAGGTCGAGGTTTCGATCGAATCCTATGGTTTCTATCCGGCTGGCGGTGGGAAGATCGTGATGCGGGTTCAACCGTCGTCGTCGCTCAATGGTTTGTCGCTCATGGAACGGCAAGGGGGACTACAACCGCGGGTGCACGCACTGGTCGCGAAGATACCTGGTTCAGTGGGTGAGCGAGAATGCCACGTGATTCGACGAAAGACTGGATGGGATGAGAGCGTTTGCGAAGTTAGCCGTATCTCTCAATCTGGCGGCCCCGGTAACGTTGTCATGATTGAGTGCGGATTCGATAACCTAGCTGAGCTCGTGATCGGTTTTGGGAAAGTAGGCGTCAGAGCGGAACACGTTGCGCGTTCCGTGTTGCGCGACGCAAGGGCGTACCTTGCCAGTGACGTACCTGTGGGGCCATTTCTCGCTGATCAACTATTGCTGCCAATGGGATTGGCGGCCGATGCGGGACAATCCAGCGAATTTCGAACCTCGCCATTGTCCCAACACAGTCTCACGCACATCGACGTTCTCCAGCGTTTTCTTAACATCGATATTCGATGCTGCGAAAACGAGGATGGATCGGTCAGTGTGTGCGTCGGATAGCAAGCGTTTCTCGTGTTGAGGATCAAGCCAAGCATTGCCAAGTTAAAACGCCCCATGTCGCGGAATCGTGTGGGGCCGTTTCGGAACTGTGTCCCGGCCTATTTCGCCAAGCGTTTACGCAGTTTTTCGAAGGCTTTGAGGTCCAACGTGTTGGCGACATCGCCTGCGGTCAATCCACCGCGGCGCGCCTGAAGAATTCCAAACCTCATCACGTCGAGCCCATCGATGTTATGTGCATCGGTGTTGATGACGATTGGAATCTCGAGCCTTTTGGCCGCTGCGAGATGGACGTCATTTAAGTCCAGGCGAGCAGGGTTGGCGTTGAGTTCCAGGAATTTGCCATGCTTCTTCGCCGCTTTCATCACGGCGTCCATATCAACCGCATAGGGTTCGCGACGATTGATCAGTCTTCCCGTCGGATGAGCGATGCAATCGACATGAGAGTTTTCGATCGCGCCGAGGATGCGATCAGTGATTTGGTCGCGGGGCTGTTTCTGTCCGAAGTGCACACTCGCCAAGACCCAATCTCCTTGGGCCAACACATCATCAGGGAGATCCATTCCGCCAGCTTCGAGGATGTCGCACTCGATTCCTTTGTAGATCATCAATCGATCGGCGTACTCGTCTCGAACGTCGTCGATGATCTTCCATTGCTCGAGAAGTCGGTCACCGTCTAGTCCTCCCGCGACGGAGACTCGCTTACTGTGGTCGGTGATTGCGATGTATTTAAGTCCACGCTCGATTGCGGCATCCGCCATTTCGCGGATTGTGTTGTGTCCGTCGGTTGCGGAGGTGTGCATGTGGAGATCACCACGAATTTGGTCGAGTTTGATCAGGTCGGGTAGTTCGTTTCGCTCAGCCCACTCAAACTCGTGACGATCCTCACGTAACTCAGGTGCAATTACAGGTAAATCGATTGACGCATAGACATCTTCTTCTGTCGCTCCAGCAACGCGAGTGTCGTCATCGAGTCGAAAGACCCCGTACTCATTGATCTTTAATCCCCGTTCTTTGGCGAGTCGCCGCACGTGAATGTTGTGTGCTTGGCTGCCCGTGAAGTACTGCAACGCGGCACCGAACTGTTCCGCGTCCACTAACCTCATGTCGACTTGAAATGACTTTGCGACACGAATTGAGATCTTCGTGTCGCCGCGAACGATCGTAGAAGCGCGGCCTGGGTATGATTCCAAATGATCCATTGCCGCATCACGGTCACTCGCGACAGCGAGAAGATCGAGGTCGCCGACGGTTTCACGGCGCCGGCGGTAACTTCCCGCCCACTGCATTTGCGAGATCGTTTTACAATCTCGCATGTGTTCGCTCAGATCCGCGACGATCTTGTCTGCCGTTACCCAGTAGATTCTTTCGGATGCCGCTTTGGCGATCGCCAGCCCGTCGAGGATTGCGGCTTCCGTCTTCTTGGCAAAGCCCTTGATCGCGGAAACCTTGCCTTCGCGACAGGCGGCGGCGAGGTCGTCGAGTGAATTGAGTTCGAGTTCCTCGTGGAGTTTGGCGGCTTTCTTTGCACCCAGACCAGGAATGCGAGCCATCGCGATCACCACCTCCGGAACCGCTTTTCGCAATTCGATCAATTGCGGAAGAGAGCCCGTTTCGAGCAAGACGCCAATTTTCTCCGCGAGCGTTTTGCCGATACCGGACAATTTTGACAAATCGCGGTCAGGATCTTGCGCAATTTCCCGAATCGGTTCGTCGAGATCGCGGATCGCGCGGGCGCCGTTTTGGTACGCTCGAATTCGAAACGGGTTTTCTCCGCGAAACTCCAGTAGTTCCGCGAGTTCTTCGAAGACGGCGGCGATTTCGGGGTTGTCCATCAAATATGATTCGCGAGCACGGGGAAGTAGGTTTGACGCCTGATGCACAGACAGAACGAGCGTATTTTGTCACGAAGCAACCGCTTATGCCATCCGCAGTGTTCGAACGCGAGATTGGAACGCGTGTCCAAATTCGGTTAAAAATGGACGTTTTGTTTTTCGTTTCTCGACTCTGATACGGTTTCGTCGTTTTGCAAACTTTCCCTCAGTACGGGCTGATTCCGCGTTGGCCGGAGAACGGACAGGAGTTCATTCATCCGGACGATGTTCGGTTGGTTACTCGTTTGATCCCGAGCGAACGCGTCTTGCGACGAGACTCGTTTGACGGCACACACTACCAATATCACTATGGTGAGTTTGCGTTTCGGTTGCGGCCGTGCATGTGGTTGCCAATTTCCGGCGAAGGACTTGATATCGGGGACGAAGTCGAAACCATCGGCACGGGAATGGAACGTGAACTGTTCGTTGGCGTGATTACCGGAATGTATTATGTCCGGCGGAAAGGCAGAATTCTTTATCGATTACGACGTGGCGATCAGACACAGAAAAGACTCTATGTCAAGGAACACTTACGTTTGCTGACGGACAAGCAACGCGTTCGGCCCGGTGAAATCAAGCATCCGACACCAACCTGGAATGGTGCGGGCGAGCGAATCACGGACTGGTAGCCCTCCTTCGGCGTTCAAATAGCACGCGTTGAGCGAGCAATCTCACGGATGCGTGTCGCGCGCATTCAAGCGGTCTGGGGCGTTCGCTGTTTGCGTTGACTCTGCTGCCTGCGGGCTTTGTGCGTTCGCGAGAATTATTTCAAAGATTTGGAACGCAGTTCGTCCGATACAAACTCATGCGGCGTCGGATACTCCGCATGGAAATCAAATGCGATCGCGTCTGAATAGACGCCGCCGCACTCAGGCCAGGGAAACGGCCCGTTTTCACCGTTCCCGATAGGTCAACCGGTTCGTGTCCGAACGAATCGGTGACCCTTGCTCTCATTGCCTGAGGTTGCTGCTATGAATGTCGACGCTGTTCACACCGCATTTGGACTGACTTTCACCTTTGTTTGGTTACTCGTCGGTCAGATCATTGTAGGCGGTCGCTAAAAGTCTATTTGGACGACGGTGCCAGATTCACAGCAATGATTTCTTCGTCATTGCGGATGTATGCCGTTCGGTTGGCATAGGCGGGATGACTCCACACCACGCCACGCCCGAAGGCTTCTCCGTTTGGTTCGATAACATGGTCGCGGCCGAGTTCTTCGTAACCCTCTCGGGTCATTCGGGCGATGATCAGATCACCGATTTCGCTGAAAAGTAGGTATCGGTCCGTGTTGCCAATTCGCGTCACGAACGCAGTTCCGTGTTTTAGAAACCGTTTTTCATCCGGACGGGTTGGTTGGAACGTTGTCCACAATCGTTCGCCATTCGTGGCGTCCACGGCGATCATCTTTCCGTCGTTGCAGTCAGTACCGTAGATGACGCCGTCAACAAACGCGGGGGT
Source organism: Aporhodopirellula rubra (assembly GCF_014192335.1). Lineage (GTDB taxonomy): Bacteria > Planctomycetota > Planctomycetia > Pirellulales > Pirellulaceae > Rhodopirellula > Rhodopirellula rubra. The sequence continues at coordinate 42,475 of NZ_JACHXU010000026.1, forward strand.
GCTGTTGCTGCAGAAAACGGCGTTTCCGCGTTCACCACGCCAAAGTTCAGACGCGCCGGGTGATTGAGAATCGAGTTTTATCATGACAGCTTCGTTGCGAATACCGCTGGCGTAGAGCAGGTCACCATTTCGCATCGGTCGAGCGATCGACATTTCGTACATGGGGCTAATGTCGATGTGCCAAAGAGATGCGCCGGAGAGAAGGTCGAGTGCGTCAACGCCGTCGGGTGTGAAAGCGATCAATTGACGACGTCCTGCGAATTCGATGATCGAAGGTGGGCAGTATCCTGCGGCAGTGTCCAGAGCTTTCCAACGTACTTCGCCCGTCATTTTGTCAAATGCGACAATCCCTTGGCCCTGGCCGCCGACCATGGTGTAGAGCAGATCGCCATCAACGAGGGGGTGTGATGAAAATCCCCAGATCGGAACTTCAGCGGCGAGGTCACGCTTCAGCGAAAGCGACCATTTCACTTCACCGGTTGATGTATTGAGGCAATGCAGATCGCCCTCGCTGCCGAGCGTGTAGACTCGATCGCCATCGATGGTTGGTGTGCACCGAGGACCGGCGGGATAGGAAACGCTGTAGGGGCAATCGTACTCATGCCGCCAAAGTTCTTTTCCTGATTCAGCATCCAGCACGATCAGTCGTTCTTTCCCCGACACATTGGCTCGTTTGTCAGGAGCATTGAACGCGTCACCGGAGCTTTTTTGGTAATCGAAAACGAACACTCGGTTATCAGCAACCGAAGGTCCGGCGTATCCACCGGCGATCGGAGTTCGCCACTTCACGGACAATCCGGATTCGGGGATTGTCTCGATGATTCCGGTTTCGCGGTAGATTCCATCGCGAGAGTCGCCCATCCAACCGCTCCAATCGTCGGCGTTCACGATGGACTGCAAGGATATTGAAATTGCGACTAGACTGATCGCGGCAACAACCAATCTCGGTTTGAACGCGTGTGGGTTGGTAAGCATTTTCTATTCCGATCGAGAAGTAAATTTGCCGGCAACTGTATCGCCGACGCAGGCGGATTCAAGTGCAGGCAGCCAATTTGATCAATCTCTTCGTTTCTAATTTCAGTCAACGATCACATGCCAGAATCACCAGATCAGTCGTCGCCGATATCCGGTCAATCCGAGGATTCCCTGCACCTTGTATTGATGCGTCATGCGAAAAGCGATTGGTCAGGGGAAGATGTCGCGGATCATGATCGACCCTTGAATTCACGTGGCGTGCGAGACGCACCGGCCATGGCGAGATGGATCGCCGAGACAGGATTTGTCCCAAATTATATTTTGTGTTCATCGGCGAAGCGAACGCAGCAGACCGCCGCTCTCATGGAATCGTATTGGAAGCATACGAATGTTCCAACTCCACGATTGCTTATCGAACCGCCGTTGTATTTGGCGAGTGCCAAAACGATTCTCCAAACCGTTGAGCGAGTCAGTGGCATTGCGGATGAAGATGGCGCGAATTTTCCGCGGACCGTTTTGATACTTGGGCACAATCCGGGCATCAGTCATGCGGCGTCGATGTTGGCCGGTCATCCGATCGGACTGCCTACGGCCGCGATGGTCGTCTACCGTTGCTTGACGACCAATTGGTCGGAGGCGCTCGGGCACGAGAACGCGATGATGGTCGATCAGATGAAACCCAAATTGCTCGGGCGTGAACATCGATAGTCTTATGAATTTCATCTTGATTGGTCTGACACTGATTGCGCATTTCGGTTTGCGGCTGACGTTCTACAACCGACTCAATTCATTTGGTTGGCCGCGGAAACGGATCAAACTGGTTGAGAAAATAGCTTTCGTTGAAACATGGATGACGCCCTTGATCATCGGGACGATTTGGTACGAACCACTCCGAGAGATCGTACTGGGTAATGGTTCTTGGGATGAATTGCCCGCCGGCCTGAGAGTCTATAGCGTTTTTTGTTTGGTTCTTGGTGGTGTGTTCTTCGTGTTGTGGCTGACATGGCGGCCGATCTTTCGAGTCCAGCATGCCGATGCTTCTCGCACGACCAGGACGGTAGCGGCAGGACCACGCGACGTCGAACGATTCACACGGACCCAAAAAAGCCGTTGGTCTGCCGGGCTCCCCGGAAATCAGATGTTGGATCTGGCGATTGAGAATATCGAGATCCGGTTGCCTCGTTTACCAGCATCGTTAGAGGGTTACCGTATCGCACACTTGTCGGACATTCATTTGACCGGGCACTTGCATTCCGCGTTCATGACCGACGTGATCGGTCACGCTTTGGACTGGAAGCCGGAGATGTTTGCGTTGACGGGGGATATTGTTGACGTGCAGGAGTGTGTCGGATGGCTAAACGAAATCTTCTCGCCCGCGCGAGCACCCGACGGAAGCCTCTTTATCTTGGGCAACCATGACACTCGCGTTTTGGATCCGACCGAAGTTCGCCGGGAGATGTCGGATGCGGGATGGACCGACGTGGGTGGACGTTGTTTGACGCATTCGCTGCGCCAAACGGATGTCTCGGTCATGGGCAACGAGTCACCGTGGTTCGGCCATCCATCGGCGGACGAAATCGCATCGTCGCAGAAGACACTGCCTAATGGAGCAATGAAGATTTGTTTGAGTCACAGTCCCGATCAATTCGATTGGGGACGCCGTCACGATATTGATTTGATGATGTGTGGGCACACGCACGGCGGGCAAGGTCGCCTGCCTTTGGTCGGGCCCATCCTGAGTCCGAGTTGGCACGGCAGTCGTTGGGCGTCAGGGGACTTTTATCGTCCGCCGACAACAATGCACGTTTCACGCGGTCTCGGTGGGGTGCATCTCATGCGTATCAATTGTCGACCTGAGTTGTCGTTGATAACGTTGCGGCGCCAAAGTTCGACATGATCGAGGCGATTACGAAAAATCGCCGTTCCCTCCGCGAGATCTTCGCTGGAAGATGCTCTGCGGAGTGAACGGCGTGATGAAAGTCACGACTTGGCTGAGCTAGCAATCACCGATGCGGTCGCTAGCCAACCTGACGCTTAGTTGAACAGTTCGCGAATACCGTAGGTGAGGAACGCGACGATACCGAAGTTCAGTGCTTCTTCGTGTGGTTTGTACCGCAGAATCAGCGTGTCGCCTGGTTGAACCAGAATCTTCTCGCCTGGGCTGTTGTAGGCTTTCTTCAGGTCAACAGCGATTGTGAACTCTTGGCCGCAAGGACCTTTTCGCATGACGTAGAGCTGAGTCGGGGTGGCACCACCGAAACCGCCACCGAGCAACGCACCTGCTGCTCCGCCACCGCTGCCTGAACCTTTGGCAGCACCGCCGAGGCCGGTACCGGCAACCGACATGGCACCGATAACGTCGAGGTCATAGTCACGTGGCAGTGGGTATTGTCCACCGGGCAGCAAGCCGCCTGTGTAGAACACTTCCGTATCGCGTGCTTCGATGTAGACGATGTCTCCGTCTTCGAGGATGACGTCGGCGGGATCGATCTTCGGCATCTCGCCCGGACGAACTCGCAACGGGATCGTGACGCTGAACGGGTCTTCGACCATTCCTTCAACGCCGACCATTCCGCAACCACCACACATGTCGAAGCAGCATCCGTTTTGGGGACCCTGTCCGGCAAAGAGTTGCATCATCATCTCTTCGCGGTTCTTGCCCTTGAAGCGTGACGCCTTGAGGACTTTGACTTCGCTCTTAGCATTCAGACCGGGCAGACCGCCGGTTTCGGCTAAAGCGTGCATCAAGTCGTTCTTGTAGGCAGGCATGTCCAGTGTGTAACCCGCACCTTGTCGTTCGGTACCGCTGATAACTTCTTGAGCGTTACCGAATTGACGGCTGCCACCGGCGATGGCAGCGTCATTGGATCCACCGTCTTCACGAATCACGATGACGCGTTGTGTTCGTTCACGCATGAGCGAAACGAGGATGCGGTCACGACCTTTGCGAAGAATCTTTTCGTCGTCGACGTAGGCCTTGCGGACCATGTTTTCAACTTGCGTGATCGTTTTTCCACGAACATCGAGAGGCTCGATGAGTGGTAGCGGCAATGTGCCGTCATCACGCACTGGGATTGGGAAACCAACGCTTGGTGGAAGATCGCTGCCCTCTTCAGGGAAGTGAACCGGTGGAATCGCCACGGGCTGGTCTTCGTTTGCCTGAGGCGGCATCACGCCTTCGATATAAATGCCGAGAATATCCCCTTCATCGATCAGATAGTCATCGGGTTGTTCCATCCGCAACAACGCCAATGGGACGTTGATGTAGTCGGCCCGTTTCTCACCGAGCAATTGAGGTGGGACTTGGTTTACAGGAACCCCACTGATCGGGGCAAAGAATGAGGTGCATCCCGTAAGCATCGGTGTTAAAACCGCAGCGAGCAGAACGCCCTTCCAATTGAAGTTCATGGCTAAGTTCCAAATGTTCGATCCGTGAATTGTCTTGCCGCTGACACCATCGTCTGCGGTCTCCGCCCGACCTTGGGCTGGAACTGCACAGTTATTTTCGCTGTACAAGCTCAATCAAATTTCTGTACGGCGATCAGTGTGAATTGACTGCTCGCGTGATGGTCGCTCGTTTCACTAGCGGGTCCGTTTCGCTATTGGATGGAGCTGAAATCTCGCCGATGACACGATTCGTACGAGTCGAAACCGTGCGAGTTGGAACTACGGATGCCCAGTCGATCGGTGTTGCCATTTCGATCCGGTTGGCTTCCTGAATAACATCTTCAATCATTGCCGCTGGTGTCGCTTGCTCCATGACGACTTCGTGGCTCGAGGGAGCCAGTTCGATAACTTGGCTCGTCGAAGCGGAGTGGTCTGGGGTTGGAGCGAGGATGGGCTCCGCTGGGGCAACCGCATCAGGGATATCGCTCGGTGACGGTTGGACGTCATTGAACTGCATTTCGATCGATCCAGGAACAATCGTCTCACCGGGACCAACGTGTGGAATTTCCATTGGCTGCAAGTTGGATTCAATCGGCGTCGCGTCGTCGAAGTGTATCGAGCTTCCGCAACCGCATGACTCGGTCGGTTGACCGCAAGTGGTGCATCCGCCGACATTGCCGGTGCAAGGAGCACAACCTGGGTTGCAGGCCGGTTCACCACACGAGAACAGTGCTGGGTTTACTCGGCTGTTTCGGAGCAAGCGTCCGCAACCGCACGATTCAGCAGCGGCAACACCGAGTGGGTAACCTTGGAACCAAGCCGCTGCACATTGATCACGCAAACCGAGACCGCAGCCTCCGTTAGGAGCGAACAAAGGAGGACATCCGTCGCCACCGAGACATGTGTCGACAAAGCCGGCAATGAACCCGGTTCGGATGTCTTTCACATTACAATGTTTGGCGTAACATTTCGAATATTTTGATGCCCAAATCGATCGGGCACGGATACGTGCCTGGAATTCAGAGATCGCTTCGCACTGAATATTTTCGTAAGGCGATACTGCGGCGCAGAAAGCGTTTCCGTAGTAGGAACATCCTGACGTCGTCGCCGTGACTACCACGGCAAGCGAAGTGCAGAGGAACAGTCCCCAGACGCAATTGCTTCCAGACTTCCGCGGCCCAATCGGCTGCTGTGGTCGTTTCATTTGCTCTTCCTTAAGTAAGGCTGATGGGCCCGAGTCGTATCACCGGTGCAATCGAATGGTTCGAACCATTGACTGCTAGTGATGTCAGAGCAGAACTCCAACTGCTCCGTGAAATGTAAGTCGAAGAGAGAGAGCAGAACGCCCAAAAGAACTGGCTGCTGAGTATGTCTCTTCCCTCGACGACGACGCTGATGTTCGATCCACGTCATGCGGGTGGATGTACACTTACATCGTCGTCCATGGGTTAGATCGACCTGCCGGGGGATGAACTCGGGGAAGATATGCCGAGCCGGATTAAGCGGTAGAAGCGAGAATGTCCTGCTGGTGGGATAACTCGTCGCTGTTGAGGAAGTTCACGCAACCGGCAAAGTCGGTCGGCGTAATTAGCCCGCGAGTCGTTCAGAAATTTGATCGGCGGCGCGACGCAGATCGGCGTCACCATCAAAGGATGCTTCCATTTTGCGAATCGCATGCAAAACCGTCGAGTGATCTCGGCCACCGAACGCGTCACCGATATTCGTGAGACTCGAATCGGTCAACTTACGTGCTAACCACATGGCCAGCGAACGGGCGCGAACTATATTCTGTCGGCGTGATCCGCTTCGCATCTCTGATGATTTCACGCCCAACTGACGTGCGACCGCAGAGGTGATGGATTTGATCGAAACCGTTTCAACCTCGCCGTTTTCACCCGCGACGGATTGAAACGCCTCGGGGCAAACGGACGATTCATTCATTCGGCACCACATTGCCACCTGTTTCACGCCCGCTTCGAGTTCACGTACGGTGACGCAAGATTGCAATCCGCCGTCGAGCAATGCCCAGGTATCGGGATCGGCATCGGGTAAATGCGCGAGCATCAACTCTCGGAGAATTGCCTTGCGGGTTTCGCCTTCGGGTGGACGCAGTTCAACGGTGAGCCCCGGTAACGTCCTGCTGACCAGAGGCGGACGCAAACCGCGAATTTCCGACGGCAGCCGGCGGCACGTCACAATCGTGATTCTGCCCGCTGCGTCGCGTGCCTCCAGACGGGCGGCGAGCTCTTCTTGGGCGGGAGTTTTGTCCGCGATGAGGTGAAGATCGTCGATGACCCAAACACAGGCTTCGTCGAGCTTCTTACGCATCCGAGGCATGTCTTTGGAATCGATCGACGATGCGAATTCGCGAGCGAAATCGACCGCTGGTTGATACAGGACCCGCGTGGACAGCACTTTGCTGGTGACACCGGACGTGGACGAACGCCCACCTGTGCTGAACTCGTCGGAACGCGAGTCGTCTGTATTTCGCGTGGACGGTTCGTTCGCTTCGGTGAGACTATCCCACACCGAATCGATGCCGATTCTTTGCGCGAGATGCAATGCGAGAGCAGTTTTGCCCACACCCGATGGCCCCACCAACAGAAGCGGGCGAGCGATCTCAAGAAGCGGGGAGACCGACTGATCGCAGACATATCCCGCTAAGCGGTTCTCCAGCCCGTAATAGAATAACGGCGTGACAGCCCGCACGACCGGAGGTTCCCGGCGACGTCGGCGCAGCGTCGGACGCTCAAGGGCGAACGACGAAACGGCGGGAGGGGAGGCAGCGACCACGGGGGTTCAGCAATGGGCGTCGTCCAGGTTCGATGACTTCGAGCCCGGCAAGGTATGGAATTTCGCGGCCGGTGCCCCAGCGGGGACCGTGACGCGACGACGGGTTGCGACATTCTATTCAACAATAGAACGAAAAGCCAACTTTCCCACTTAGTTTTCCACATGTGCAAAACGGCTTCCCGCCTGCAGTTTTCGGGAAATTACCTCAACCGCACGAGCAATTTCTTCCTCCGTGGAAAACTTTGACACGCCAAACCGGAGCGCTGAGTCGAGAGCCTCTTTTTCCACACCCATCGCCGTTAAAACATGGCTAGGGGGGCTGCTTCCGCTGCTGCACGCCGAACCGCTGCTGCACGCCACGCCTGCCATGTCGAGAGCCATCAGAACGGTTTGGCGATTAGTCCCGGGGAGGGACAGGCATGTCGTCGAGGGGAGTCGTTGGGCGGATCGCCCATGAATCAAGAGGGACGGGTGGCGTTCCAACAGCCCGTTTTCGAGTTCGTCCCGCAGTCGGGCCATTTTGGCAACTGAGGCTTCCCGTTCCTCAACGGCGAGGGCTGTTGCTTCGGCGGCCGCGACGACCAAGGCAACCGGTTCGGTACCCGGGCGAGTACCGAGCTGTTGTTCTCCACCGAAAATTACGGGGCGAACGGAAACTCCCGGTGCGAGCCACAGAAAACCGACGCCCGCCGGTCCGTGGTATTTGTGAGGGGTGAATGTCACGCTCGAAACACCCCAGTCGCTGAAATTGATGGGGAGCTTACCGATCGACTGAGTCGCGTCGACGTGCAGGACAACGTCATTTTTGCGGCAAATTGCTGACGCTTCCGCGATCGGCTGAATCACACCGGTCTCGTTGTTTGCCGACATTATCGACACTAACTTTGCCGGTTTTCCTAATCGAATGGTCTCGGCGATCAAATATTCGAGATGATCCAACCGGATCGTGCCACTTGAGTCGACATCGATCTGCAAAACCAAGTGTCCCCTTCGTTCCATCATTCCCGCCGCCGCAAGAACGCTGGGATGTTCGATCGAACTCACTAGGATTGTGCCATCTTCGGGGCCGAGACCCGCGATGGCGAGATTGTTCGCCTCGGTGCCGCCGCTGGTGACGATCAGCCGCGCCGCATCGACTCGGGTCAAGTCGCTTCCGAGGCATTGGCCGATCCGGTCCAGGGCGTTCTCAAGGGCAGCCCGGGCCCGGCGTCCGAATTGGTGTTGGCTCGAAGCATTGTTGGGGCCCGATTCCCAGGCTTTTGCCAAAACGGCGGCGACCCGAGCGTCGAGGGAGGTGGTGGCGTTGTTGTCGAGGTAAATCATGTTTGTTCGCCCGCGTTGGGCACAGAGATGTTCTTATCTTCGTTCGCTTCAGCCGCCAAGGCATCCGCCAGGTCGTCGTGGCCCGCCGCACGCATGTCGCGAATCAGAGAGGTGTATTCTTCGCTCAGATAGCTCGAAATGGTGGACCGGAGGGTGGGGACGCTTTCGATTCGACGTGCCATTTCCAACAGCCGAGGCATCAGGATATAGAGTTCTCGATCGGCTAGTTTCGCGACTGCCGGCCATAGTACATTGGCCAATTTCGGATGTTGCTGACTCCATTTTCGCCAAACCGCACTCCCATCGGCCCGGAGACGCAGTTGGCTCATCAGTAGAGCCGCGTCCGCATCGTTGCGTTCGTCCAACCCTCGGCGTATCGAGACCAAATGCCAGATCTTCGGATTACCGGTGGGTGGCGAGATCCATTTCTTCTGCGCGAACATGAGTGCCGTCGCTGGGGTCGTCGTCGCACGTTGAATCGGCGTGATTTGCCAATGAATCAGAGGGATTTCGTAGAACGAAAACGTACGCGATCGGAAATGGGTTGGCGAAAATTCTTCCCCCTGGACGTACCCCATCGTGCGAATGACGACAACGAGCAGCCCCCCGAGGACCACCGCTGCGATGAGTGAAATCCAAATCTGTGAACCACTGAACCTAGGGCGTCGACTCGGCGTGGACTGTGAGGCGGTACTCTGCGGGTTGGATGTCGGCAGGGAATCAGACGGAGACAATGGGCGAACCCTGGGAGAGAACGGTGCGAAAAGCAGGGTTTTATTCTAACCGGTCTGGTGATCGATCAACCACTTGTCCATGATGCCGCTGCGCATGAGCTAACGAATTTCCTTCATTAGATTCACAATGACTCCTTATTGTGCCCCTTGGCAACGAGCGACCACGCCTGGAAGAGAATTGAATTCTCCGTGGCATCGGCGTCCGTTATCGCTTCAGGAGGCGGTCGAAGCGGTCGGGAAAAAGGGCAGTCAGTCCGGTGTTATCCCAAAATCGCTAGGGATCGACGCTGATTGCACGCAAGTGGAACAGGCGTCTGGCAGCGCGGCCGATTCCGACGGCAAATCGGCCCCTTTGGATCCGGCGATCGCCCGCAGTCGGGTCGAAGCACTCCTGCTGATCGCGAAATCGCCCCTGAATTACCGGAAAATCGCGTCTTTGGCGGGACTCGAGGATGCCACGCAGGCTCGCACGCTTGTGGGCGAGTTGAACGAACTCTACGATTCGCTCGGCCGTGGTTTTCGGATCGAACAACTCGCCGGCGGCAGTCGCATGGTGACGCGGTCTGTCGTCGCACCATGGTTGAGAAGACTCGGCGTTTTAGCTCCAGCGATCCGTTTGAGTTGGCCGATGATGGAAACGCTCGCGGTCGTGGCCTACCGGCAAGACGTTACGCGAGCAGATGTTGAGAGCGTTCGAGGCGTCGCCTGTGGTGAAATCCTGCGACAGCTGATGCAGTTGGATTTGGTCCGAATCAGTGGACGCAGCGAAGATCTTGGCCGACCCTACCTTTACGGAACCACCAAACGTTTCTTAAAAATCTGCGGATTGGCTTCCATAAACGCCTTGCCAGCGATTGACTCACGGGGATTCTGTGATGATGTTTCTGGTTCCCAAGACGTCGCAGACGTTCGCGGCGATTCTGAATTTTCCACCTCTCATGAATCGGCGGACCCCGCCGCTTCCCAAGTCCCCAAGGAGTCCGACGTGAGTCTCGCTGTGACCGACGCTCTCGCCACCGATTCGGTGTTGTCCACTTTCACGACCGGCATCAATGATGTCTCCGATGAGTCGATGGATGGTACGGGCACTGCCATGCCAACCGCCGACGCACTGGGCGACGGTGCCACCGTCGCTGTGATCGAAGATGAAGAAGACGACCTCTTCGAAAAAGGTCTGGATGATGACGACGACGATGAAGACTACGTCGACGACGATGATGATTGGGATGACGACGACGAAGACGACGAGGATGATGAAGACGAAGACGACGATGAGCTCGACTCCGACGACGACGTCGATGACAGTTGGGAAGAAGTCGACGACGACGAAGCAGATGAAGATTGGGACGACGAAGACGATGATGATGATGACGACTGGGATGAGGACGACGACGAGGATGAAGACGAAGACGACGTTTGATCGTCTCGATTCATCGTGTCCTAGGTAGCGTCTCTTTCCTTAGGGCGTCTTCCGATCAACGAGTCTCCGTTATTGCAGGCTCGTTAACTTGCCCCAGGTCGTGACTCATTCTTAGAGTCATCAAAAAACGCCATCTCTCTGATAAAACATCAAAGAGATGGCGATCGAACTCGGTTATTGGTAACCGGTATTTTCTACGCACATGTGCCGATGGCACACGTTATTGTTGCACGCGGCGACGTTACCTTGTCGCTCTCCCCGGAATCAGCTGTTGCCGACGTCGGCGTCCTCTTCTTCTGATTCGACGGCTTCTTCGTCCAGCGGTGCAGCGTACCCGCCAGCTGCAAGAACTTTCTGTTTGATTTCGTCCCGGATGTCCGGGTTTTCGATCAAGAAGTTACGTGCTTTCTCTTTGCCTTGGCCGAGATAGGTGTCTCCGTATTTGAACCAAGAGCCGCTTCGATTGACAACTTTGTGTTCGGTTCCGAGGTCGAGCAAATCGCCCTCGAAGCTGATTCCACAACTGTGCATCATGTCAAATTCGGCGATGCGGAACGGCGGTGCGACCTTGTTCTTAACGATCTTCGCCTTAACGCGTTGACCGACTTGCTCTTCGCCGTCTTTGAGTGCCCCGATTCGACGAACGTCAATACGGCAAGAGCAGTAGAACTTCAACGCCCGACCACCCGGGGTGGTTTCGGGACTGCCGAACATCACGCCGACCTTCTCGCGGATCTGGTTGATGAAGACGACCGCAGATTTGCTCTTGGCGATCGCCCCGGTCAATTTCCGCATCGACTGACTCATCAAACGAGCCTGCAAGCCGACATGGCTATCGCCGATCTCGCCTTCCAATTCCGCTTTAGGGACGAGTGCGGCAACAGAGTCAACGATGATCACGTCGACCGCATTACTCTTGACCAACATTTCGCAGATTTGCATCGCTTCTTCACCGCTGCTCGGTTGACTGACGAGCAGGCTGTCCAGCTCCACACCGAGTTTCTTTGCCCAACTGGGGTCAAACGCGTGTTCCGCGTCGATGATTGCGGCGATCCCGCCCATTTTCTGGGCTTCAGCACCGATGTGGAGCGCGAGTGTCGTTTTACCGCTTGATTCAGGGCCGAACACTTCAATGATCCGACCACGCGGAATTCCCTGCCCGCCGAGGGCCATATCCAGGCTCAAGGACCCGGTCGGAATGCCGTCGATGGTCAGTTTGTGTGACGCTCCGAGCGGCATGATTGCGCCTTCGCCGAACGTCTTGTCGATCTGCTGGAGCGTTGTCTTCAGACCCGGTTCCTTCTCCAAGATGCGTTTCATACCCGGATCGAGTTTGACGCTCTTGGATGCTGCTGCCGTCGCCATGCGTGGTTGCTTAGCCATATCCCTGAAATCCTTGTTTTATCTTTCCCTGTCCAAACGCGACGACGAGACAAACACGTCGTGTACTGAACAACACCGTACGAAGAAGCCGGATGATGGTATCGCTAAAAAATTGAGCGGACAATGAATTTTGTTTGGGAAACCTTGATTTCGGCAAGGAAATCCATGCAAAACACTGAATTTGTCAGACAGTTTTTCAACAATGACTCTTGGTCACCGGGCGAGCCTCGTTGGCTCACGAAAGAAGTATCGCCGCTTCGGTTGACACGTTTGGTCACCCCGGTGGCAAGAGATTGCGAATAAGGCTCCAACGGCCATCAATTGGACCAGTGCGAAACAACCCGGATGGATTTGGCGGAGCGTTTCCATCGCTTCACGCAGCCAAACAGGTTCGGCATCACGCTGCGCAATGACCCGTTCGGTGAGTGAGACCGTCTTCTGCGGGATCGCTGACCAAGTGGAGACATGTTGCCATCCAGACGACGTCCGACGCCACCCCTGTGGCAGCACCGCTCGCGGTTGACTCCCAAATGACGGCGCGGAGTTGGCCGATGCAAAGGGCTTCCGAGGCAACGTGTTGTCGTCCGAATTCATGTTCAGATTCGCGTCAGCGAAAGTCGTTTCCGCGAGATTTGAAGCCATGGTCGTGGAAGAGGCTCCGTTGACCGGTGAGATTCCAGAACGCTCCGGTAGTCCCTTTTTCGAAACGGCTGAACCGGCTTGGACCACCAGCAGGACCAAACCGATCCCCAACGTCACCCGCAACCGCCGCAGCATCCACGTGCCCGGTTGCTCCCACGGAGAAGGTGGAAGATGACGCGTTTCGAAAATTGAGGCTGACAGAATTCGCATTCTGATAACGAATCGCAATCAACGCACCAAAGTCGTCAGTGTTTCGGATTTGATGACGACAAGTGTTTGCCTCGCAATGACTTAGAGTCCCGTCGCGTCAGCACTACGTTGGGACTCGGTGAATCGCGGGAACCTCGGATGTTGTCCAAACGCAACATGAGTCGCGTTTGCGAATCAACGTTTTTTGTCACCTTGAAGCGAAGCCGAATTCGCTATCGATGAAGGCGAATCCCTGGGGCCTCTGCGCCCCACTATTGGGGTTGCTGCATTCCCGCTTGTGTAACCCGCGCCGTCGTTGCGATCGTCAGTGTTGAGTGGCTGTTGTGCTGGCATCGCTGACTTCTCGAAACTCGCGTCCGTTCGCCCTGAGATTTCTGTTCTAAGTTTCGTTGACCGCCCTCTGTGGATCGCGTGTCGTCCAATCCGCTTGTCCGTCCTTGAGTCATGAGTTCTATGAGTACTGTCGCAGCAAAAACTAGTTTGGAAGAAGTTTTTCACACCGACGTTCTGCCGGCCCTGCCCCATTCCGCAATCAGTTTGTTGCAGTTGTCCCAACGTGAAGATGTTGGGCCCAACGATTTCGCACGTCCAATCGAAGCGGATCCGGGACTGATGGGGCAGGTGTTGCGTTTCGTCAACTCATCCTATTTCGGTTTCAGCCGTGAAATCATGAGCGTGCCTCAGGCGATCACGCTCGTCGGCTCTCGTGCGATCACCAACTTTGCGTTGTGGAACGCGGTCTTTAGCGTCATCCCGAACCCAACCTTCGGACCGTTTGACCTGAAGTCGCTTTGGCAGGACTCGTTGCGTCGGGCGATCTTCGCTCGCATAGCGGGGCGGACGCTCAAATTGGCCGAGGCCGAAGACTTGTTCGCCGGCGCGTTGTTGCAAGATATGGCGGTCCCGTTGTTGCTCAAAGAACTCCCAGAACAATACGAACCGTTGGTCGAGAAACGTGCCTCCGAAGGTTTGCGATTGAGCGGTCTGGAACAGGAAATGTTCGGTTGGGATCACGCCGAGGCTGCTGCTCTGCTGGCGAAACGTTGGAACTTGCCCGAAGAGTTCGTAACCTTGATCGCTCAGCACACGCAAATGGAAGACTTGCTTGGTAAAGGCGATTTGTCTCGCGGACCGGCCTGCGTGGCGTTGGCTTCGCTGTTGCCGTCGTGCCAAGACGCCGAATGGCACGAAAAATCCGATTTCCTCTCTGCTTTCAAACGCTTGCTTGATCCGTCCGACGACGTTCTGCAAGCCATTTTGACGGAAGTGGACGAACAGACCGCGGAATTCGCACCGTTGCTGAAACTGCCTGTTCCTGAGCGAACATTGGCCGATTTCTCGAAAACGGAATAAGCCAGTCGGACCACAGATCTGAGCATTGCAAGCACCTGTGGAACTTTGTGGCTTTTCAGTCCGGGTGTTAGAAGAGAGAATGCGGGGCCTAGGCGGTTTTTAACTTCGTACCTCTCAATGCAACACTCGGCCTCGAGCCGAATACAGGAAACACAGTGCTTTCTCTCTCTGATTCCGGTCGTCAAACCGTCAACGACCTCGCCGCTCGCTACGGCGTCTCACCTGACGGTGTCACGCACATGTTGATCGCCGTTCACAACGGAAACGGTTCCATGGCTCAATTTAACCACCCTGATTTCGGCGGCTCCGGCCAATGGATGCAGGGTGGAATGACCATGGTCAGCGATCTCTTCAACTACCAATTGAAGAACTTGGTCAACAACCTGTGCAGCGAACTCGCGACGGTTTTGGCCAACAATCAAAATGGCACGTTCTCCGGTTCGTTCCAGTCGCAGAGCCAAAACGGCGTCGATTCCCAGGCACAAACGGCTGGCCACAGCGGTGGCCAAAACAGTTTGTTTGTTCCCGATCCGTCGGCACAGTGGTGGCCCTCGCACCTCGGAACTCCCAGTGCAACGGGCAACCAAAACCAAACCAAGTATGCCTATTTCGCCGACTCGCATCGGCTCGCGGTGACTACCGGCGGACCGGCTTGGGTCTACGACACCCTCGATCATCAAATCGGAGGTTTTGGACAACAACAAGGCGGCGGCGCGTCGATCACTTTCACGAGTCAGTACGGCACAGTCAATCTCGCCGCGTTACCCGTGGTTTGGAAAGATGGCAGTCCGGTAACACCGGTGGCACCTGCGAACGCCCCGTCAATGAGTGTCGACGCACCCGTGCAACCCGAGCCATGGCCACAGGCCAATGCCGCATCTCCATCGACTGACGCCCCAACGTCAAACCACGCCGGCGATGTGATCGATCGGCTCGAGCGATTGGCTCAATTGAAAGAGAAAGGCGTTCTCACCGATGAGGAATTCAGCGATGCCAAACGAGCGTTGTTAACTCAGATCGGCAGCGGCGTCTAACGCGATGTGCCAGCCAGCATCACCTGGTTTTCGGGATGTCGGCGGGACGCAGTCCGGTGCTCAAACTCTCGACCTGCGATGACACTAGTTCAAATGGTTTCAGTCGCAGAGTCATGCTGATGATGGCGAGATTCGCGACCGGGCGTCCTGATAAATCGGTTTGCTGGAATCTCGCCGGGCGACCTGGAATGCCTTCGATCGTCACGAGATCTTTGGCCACGGTGTATCCACAACGATCCGCCGTCGCCTCCGAAAGTCCCCGGTCGGTGCGGCTTCGAAACACGATGCCACCGGACGCTTCGACTTCGAATGCGGGGCTCGAGTCTCTTGAATTCGTTGAAAATCGAGACTGCTGAGCCTCTGATGCCGGATCGAGCGCCAATCGAATTTGATCGCAATCGAGAGTCAGTTCATCCTGCGAAAGCAGATTCATGTCCGCTGCGTTGAAGCGGGTGTTGAAGTCCTCGACGATTTTCCGGCCGATTCGAATCCCACGTTGAAACGTGAGCGATCGTCCGACCAGATCACCACGCATGCCATCTTGGAAAATCAGATGCACGCCTGTGATAAAGGTCTCGCTAGGTTCGTTGTTACCGCCAGTGGGTTGTCGTTCAAACACGCCGCGTTGGTCTTCGATCATCCCCTCGAAGTAAACCGATGCGTTGTCGCTGTTGCGTGCACTGTTGCGATCTTGCGCTGTTGGTTTTTTATCGGCGTCAGACTTTTGGGCTGCGGTGCGGATCCATCCCCGATACGATCCCGGCCCCGGAGCGTATACCTCTCCAGCCATTGGTGAAGAAATTTTTCGTTGCGAACCCATCGCGTACGTCGTAGGCGCGGCAGTCACCGTCTCCGGTTCAGGTCCTGGTACCCAGGTGAGTTCGGATACCATCATTTCGTGTCGGGATGATCGGATGCCGTCGGCGGCGAAGCGATCAACGTGAATCTCAACAGGATTGCGCGACGTTTGCTTGAGTGAAATCTGTGCTAGCCGGGTAGCCTGGAATGTCGCTGGCGTACGCAAATCAACGGGAGTTTCGAGTAGGAATGAAAGTTCGTCTCCCTGCATCGTTAGGTCGCTCGGTTCTCGGCCTTGGGCGATCGCAGCCTCGAGTAGTACGCCGCCACTGAGGGTTGCAACGCGTCCGTCAAATGTCATCGAACCACCAAACCGCCCACGGGGACTCTTTGTCCATCGCATGACCTTGGACGGATCGCCACCGATTTCATTTCCACCGAGAGCCGGAAGGAATGCCGTCGGGACAACAAACTCGCCCGCCGAGGGAATCCAGATGTAGTTGTCATCGGGACGCACCTGAATTTCGGGGCCGATGAAATATCCGTCGCCGAGTTCTAACCGTGCGGGAACCTGGGATTGGCTTCCCAACTGCAAGACGTCGCCGCCGCCGTCGCCGTCGCGCAGACGAAGGTGATCGCCTGTCATCACGGCGAGCATCGTCTGAGTAGAACCAACGGTACCCGAGTTACCAAATGTGCCGCCGGACGCTTTTTGCCGGAGCGTTAACGAGTGAGTCACCTCGACGTTTCCGACCACACTCAGGTCCGTCGCGGCTAGTTCGCCGCCTCCGAAGGTGAGTTTCGCGGTCACCTGGTTGCCGCGAATCGTGGCCGGCGGCTTGGCAGGTTTCTCGCGATCGTTTGCGACTCGGCCTGATGCCGTCGATGTGTCCCCTTTCGGCTGACTCACCCACTGGCGTAGAGAGGATCCTTCGTTGGGTCGCGTGGTTGGCGAACCGGGAGTCGTGTCTTGCTCGAAGAACAGATTCATTTGCGGCGTGCTGGCCTGCAACGTGCTCGAATTCACTCGCACGTTCCCGATAGCAGAAAAACGATCCGGGAACCAACGCTGATCGAGCGAATCGGCCTTCGAACTTGGGGGACCCTCGTGAGGAATCGGTTTTAACACGCCTTCAATGCGATCGGTTTGAAACGTGCCGCCATCGGCCAGTAGCGACCGAATGTCTCCGTCGCACCACACGCCGAATCGAACGTTCATCGAATCCGGTGTAGCAACATCCAATGGAGAGACTCGCAGGCTGTCACGCCACGAGAACGACTTGAAGACGGATTCGGCCGATTGGTAATCCATCCGTCCTTTCCCATCGACTTCGACCGTGCCCAATTGTTTGGGATGCTTCGGGTCGAATCGGTAGACGATGCGAGACAAGGTCGCTTGCATGTCACCTCGCCGAAGCTGCACGAAATCGGTCAAACGCGGGTCGATATTCGCCGCCGGAGGCATCGCACCGACCGGCAATGGCCCCGCAATGAGCCAACCTTCCAAAGGGTCAAACAACACTTGTCCGGCGGTGAGGTCAAATTCTTGCGAACTCACCGTCAATCGAACCGGCCGTCCCGTCGCTTCGATGCGATCGATCCAATCGACGGCGGTGGTTCGAACACGATCAGAATTGAGCGGGTCACGCAGCGTCAAACGCAGTGTGTCACATGCGAATTGGTCGAATTGGTTTGCATCCCCACTGGCGGTCGCCGTTCCCTCGGTCGCATGATGGACCAATCGGACGTTACGATTGAGGAGCAGTTGATCCATCGCGAAATCGTATTCAATTCGTCCGTCACAGTGGACTTGAACAACACCACGGTCTTCTTGGTCATCGGGTGATTGAGGATCATTGGGTTTCCCGAGCGGTAGCGTTAGCTCTCGCAGGTAAATCAACTCCATGCGATCGAGCGATCGAGCGAGGTTCGTTTTAGACGTGGCCGATCCGGTGGACGCGGCCAAGTGCAGCGTTAAGTCGCGACCGACCATGACCGCACGACCGACGTGCATCTCAATCGCTTCGGTAGTCCAGATTTTCCGACGATCGATACCAACATTCGCGGTTCGAATGTCGAGCGTTTGGTCTTCGCTGACACCGCTCGCGTTTGATCGGACCTGATATGCTGAATTGAGTGGGGACTCATCATTGAGGCCGACGGGGGCGTCGACTTGGTTGGGGGCGACCCGTTGAATGTGAACCTCGCCCAGCAACTGTCCGCGTTGTATCGTTGGGGCGACGCCGCTCATGACATCAAGCGCGGCACTGAATTCAATTACGGCACCTTCGGCAGCCTCAATCAAAATCGGTTCACGCGAATCGTCTGCTGATAATCCACGACCGATGACCATGGTGATGGGCCACAACCGCCATTTTTTGCCGCCGTCTCCATCGTCTTTGTTCTGTTCCCAATTTTGAAACAGCAGCATGCCGTCTTGGGTTTTGAGCCGGATCGCACGACCACGCTGCCACGCGTCCTCGGGATAGAGATCAGCGAGTGATGCGTCGTTGTCGCTGAGCGGGCGAACTGCGATCGGCGCGTGCTCGATCTCGGGCGGCGTGAGCCACTTCGCAGCGGTTAGCTGATAACCGCCCATCGCAACGAGCACGAAGCTCAGTCCGATGAAGTAGTCGCGAACCGAGCCGGGCATTAGTCCTCTTTCGTGAGATGTTCGTTCCAACGATCGCCGCCACGCAACAACCGTTCGATCAGTTCACGCACAACACCTTGGCCGCCATGGGCACGCATCGTCCAATGGGCGAACTCTCTCGCATCGGTCGCCGCGTCATCGGGTGCTGCAGCCAAGGCCACACGGCGCATCACGCATAGGTCCGGCAAGTCGTCGCCGACGTAGCAAACTTGTTCGGCGGTGACGCCCATCGTTGCCATCATCTTTTGGGCTGCGGCCCACTTATCGCTGACGCCCTGGCTGAGATGTTCCACGCCGAGTTCTTTAGCGCGATGAGCAACCAGCGGACTTTTCCTCGCGGTGATGATGCCGAAATGGAACCCGCTCCGCATCCACAACTTGATACCTAACCCATCGCGAACGTTGAACGATTTGGTTTCGCGGCAGGTCTCGTCCGGTTCAGCGGTGTATGTGATCCGCCCGTCCGTGAGCACACCATCGACATCGGTCAAGATGCATTTGATCTCGGCGGCAATCTCGACATCGCTGCGCAAGCGACTTTCAATGGAAACGTGCGACGTCACGATGTTTGTTTTCCGTTGGTGGAAGGAACCATCGGGATGACCGATGAGTTGGTGTCCTGGGTGGCAATGTCACCGGCTGCGATTAAGTCCGTAATATCGATCATTCCGAGCGGGCGTCCGTGTTCGTCAATGACGGGCAATTCGCTGATATGACGCTGCGACAAAATCGCGACCGCGCCGCCGAGCGAGGTGCCACTCGGGATGCTGATCGGCGTCCGAGTCATGACTTCTTCGATCGGCCGATCGAGGCTGTTTTCTTGACGACGTTGCAGTAGTTTGACGAGGTCGCTGTCGGTGAAAATTCCGGTCAGCTTTTGATTCGCATCGACCAACATCACCGCACCGCTACGCCGTTCCGGAGAGCTTGCCGCGATCGCGTCACGAACGGCCAAAGTGTCTTGGGAGATTCGGCATTCGTGCAGCCCTCGCATGACGTCATCGACGCTCGAGAGTTTTCGTCCGAGGGCGCCGCCGGGATGGAACTTTGCAAAGTCCTGCGGGCCGAAGCCACGGATTTGCGATGCGAGCATGGCGATCGCGTCCCCGATAGCGAGCATGACGGAGGTGCTCGACGTCGGTGCCAAACCGTTCGGGCAGGCTTCGCGGTGACGCCCCATCGGCACGACGAGGTTGGACATTTCGGCCAACGGGTTGGCGTCGTCGGCGGTGATCGCGATCAGACAATCCGCTTGTGTTTTCAGAAATTCACACACACGGACGACTTCTTCGCTGCGTCCCGAATTCGAGAACGCAATGACGATGTCGTTCTTCTGGACTCGGCCCAAATCGCCGTGAATCGCCTCACTCGGATGCAAAAAATGGGATGGAGAACCCGTGCTCGCGAGGGTGGCGACGATTTTTTGTGCGATCCAGCCCGCCTTGCCAACGCCGGTTAAAACGACCGATCCGGAGCACTCTGCGACGCGGGTCGCCGCCTCGACGGCAGCCGTGGACGCGACGGAGGCTGCGGCGCGAATCGCGTCGGATTCGGCAAACATCGTGTCTCGAACGATTCGCACCCGCTCGACCTGTGAAAGGGCACCGGAGGCAAAATGCGAGTCGGGAGTGCGATTGAGGGCGAAATTGCCGTCCTCACGCGACGCGATAGGTTGAGGAGACACGGGCAGCATCCATGCAAAACGTGCGTATTCGGCTTCGCTGGCGGCGCGAAGGGGACCGGTCCGAAGGCTACCGGAACCGGCCCGGCGGTCGCAAGGTGAACCGAAAACTCGTCATTTTCGCATTCCCGGCAAAACGAACGCTCGCTCAGCGTACTCTTGCCACATCGACATGAGTTTTTCGGCGATTTCAGGTTTCTCCTGACTCAGGTCGTTCTGCTCGCTGCGGTCGCGAGAAATGTCATACAGTTCCCACGCACCCTTAGGACCTTTGGCGACGAGTTTGTAATCACCCGCACGAACGGCCCGGTTGCCCTCGTGTTCCCAGAATATCGCCTCGCGGTCGATCGACTGTCCTTCAAAAAGTGGTTTCAAACTTCGACCTTCCATCGGATGAATTTCATTGTCACCGTGAAACTTCTGGGGATATTCAGCACCCGAGAGATCTACCGCCGTGGCCATTAAATCGACCAAGTGTCCTGGCGTGGACTCCAACTCGCCGTGGCGAGAGATTCCGCGAGGCCAATGTGCGATTAACGGGGTCGAAATGCCTCCTTCGTGAACCCAGTGCTTGTATTCGCGAAACGGCGTGTTCGATACCGTCGCCCAACCGCGGCCGTAGGCGACGTACGTGTCCGCCGGACCCGCCATTGCCTGATGGCCGCCGCGTACCGGATACCCGTCCCGAGTTTGCTTAGGAGCCATGTCCATCTGTAAGTGATCCGCTGGCAACGGTGCCAAATTCGGTTCGGCGGCTCGCGGACCGTGCTTGCCGTTGCGGCCGAATGATTCGGCGCACCCACCATTGTCCTGCAAGAAACAAATCAACGTGTTGTCGTATTGGCCGGTTGATTTGAGCGACTGCACGATTTTTCCGATGCCTTGATCCATCGAATCGACCATCGCCGCATAAACCTCCATATTGCGTTTGTCCCACTCCCAATGATTCTTCACTTTCCAGCTATCTGGGATTGGCCAGTTAACGGTGCTTTCGGCGTCAATCACCCCGAGATCTAACATCCGTTGGTAGCGCGAGTCTCGAATCGCATCGTACCCGGCATCGTATCGGCCCTCGTATTTCGCAATGTCTCGCTCGCGGGCATGCATCGGCCAGTGTGCGGCCGTGTACGCGACATAGAGAAAGAACGGTTTATCCGCAGACTCTTCGTGATGTTCTTGGATGAAACGCGTCGCGTGGTCGGTAATCGCATCGGTGTAGTAGAACTCGCCGTCGACCTGCGACTCGAGCGGATACTCCGGATCCGACGCAGGTGAAATCCGGGTGTTATCGCGAGTCAGTGAGTTCGGATCCCAAAAGCTACCCGCACCATGAATGGTCCCGTAGAAGCGATCGAAACCACGCTGTCGCGGCCAATTCGATTTGTCAGCATCGGGGGCCTTATTGCTAAAAGGGGTCACGTGCCATTTGCCGGACAGGTAGGTCCGGTAGCCTGCGGGGCGGAGCACTTCAGCGATTGTGACACAGCGACGATTGAGTTGGCCGCGATAGCCATCATGTCCACGGTCTTCCATCATGTGGCCCACGCCCGCTTGGTGTGGGTACAGCCCCGTTAGCAAGCTCGCCCGTGTCGGACAGCATCGTGCCGTGTTGTAAAACTGAGTGAAACGTAACCCGTTTTCCGCCAACGAATCGAGAACCGGGGTCTCGATCTCACTGCCGTAGCAACCGATGTCTGAGAAACCCATGTCATCGGCAAGGATGTAAATAATGTTCGGGCGTTCATTGGACTCAGCGTGTAGCCGAGGCGCCTCAACCAATTGAGGCAACGCCATCACGATAAGTGCGATGATGAGCGTAACCGGGCGATTGAGCGATCTGCCACGCAAATGGGGCGTCATACGGACAAGTGATTCAAACGCGGTGAACGGCAGCATCTGGATTCCCATACTTAGATGGCGGGTGATAATCAGGCGGTAGGCAGGTCACGACAGTCTACTCGCCAAAGGTCACACAATGGGGCGGCTCGATTCGGATGCCGCGTTAGACCAACACCCAGTCGCAAGAACGAATCTCTGATGCTTCACGATTCGGCTCATCGTGGGGTTTCGGTCGACGGGATGTTGTTCAAGAATGACCCGGTGTTCACCAACCGCGTGTCATGGCCACAACGAAGATCGGAGTCGGGTACTGAAGTCGAGGGTGACTTTGGTTTGAGGCATGTCGTCGTGAGAAGGCGTTGGATCGTTTGAACGCGGCTCACTTGCTTTTCGCGGCTGTATTTTTGATCCGAAAAAAATTGCGGCCGATCGCGAACTGTTTCATTTCATGTCGCGTATGGCGTGCTCAGTCTTTGGTCGGACCTGAATTCCATTCTAAAATTGTCTCCCAATCGGGTGATTCGTGGTTCCGTCGATCCGTCCATTAACGACTTTCGTGCTCAGTGTGATGCTGGCGTTGGGGCATGCCCCAGCGTGGCTGCATGTCGCTAGTTGTGATCATGAAGTCTGTGGTCATCACGTTTGTGGACACGGCGATTGCGAACACGGGGGATCAGCCCTCGTCAAATCGCACCATCATGCCGGTTGCTGTCATTCGCATGGTGCCGATGATTGGCATCAATCCGCGAGTGACCACGATGCATCGGCAGAAATTGTTCTGTCGCCCAACAGTGGTTCATCGCCCCATGAATCGCACGCATGTTGGATTTGCCAATCGCTTGCCAGTCCCGTTGGACTAGTCAACGGCGGCGGATTCCATATCGAGTCTACCAACGCGATTGTCCTTGAGTTTCCCCGATGCGATTCGGCAGATGTCGAGCCATCGCACACTCTGCCGCCTCTACGCGGCCCGCCAGCGATCTCTGTCTGATTCGTTGTTGCTTCTTACTTTCCACACCGTCGGTGTTTTCGCGCTCGGTGTGCGCTATTCGTTCGTTAGTGCGTCGATACTGCAATTCATTTGAGTTGTTAGTACGACGTGACGCGAGCGTGCGACCGAGTCGGGATTGACGATCGGACTCATTGCACTGGCTGTCGGTCCGCGATTGCGGGCGACTTCCTGTGCTATGGCAATGATTGATCGTTCTTGTTCGGTGCGCTCACATCCGAATGCCGCCCTGTGTGCCGGCGGATGGGGGGATGTATTGGGAAGTAACTGCGAACAGATCTCAATATCGCTTTTGCAACTTTGCCCTGCGTGTGCGCGTGCTTTCGTTTGACGCCCGGTCCGACCAAGCCTGTGTCGATCGATGTGCGCGCCGCGCGGGGCTCTTCTGACTTCCTGCGCACTCAACACTTTCTTGCAAACACTATGAAAATCTATCTCTCCCGAATACGCGGTGGTTTCACCAAATCCGCGTTCACTTTGATCGAGTTGTTGGTGGTTATCGCCATCATCGGCATCTTGGTCGGTCTGCTGCTGCCGGCTGTTCAGTCGGCGCGTGAAGCGGCACGTCGCATGTCATGCAGCAACCGCATGAAACAAATCGCGTTGGCGACACACAACTACGAAAGCGCCTTCAAGTGCATCCCAGCAATGACGGGGTCGAGCAGCTATTCCGTTCAAGCACGGGTGCTGCCTTTCATTGAACAGGCCAGCCTGAGTGACCTGATTGACTACGAACAGCCGCTACTCGTCGGGCCCGCGTGGGCGGCTCGGTACAACCCTGGCCTGCGAGCTGCGATTGAGACGATCGTGCCCACGTTCCTGTGTCCGAGTGATGTCGGTGATCCCAAGTTTTCCACCGTCTTCGCCGATAGTTCGGATGGTTACTCCGCAGGGCTGAGTTACATGTTCAGTTACGGTAGCGGAACTGAAACGCACTATGACGATCGCTATCGAACCGATGGGATGGTGTGGACCGATTCGTGGGCGAAGTTCCGAGATTGCTTAGACGGCACGACTCAAACCGTGTTACTCGCCGAAACGGTGTTGGGCGATCAAACGAGCGGATTGGCCGAACCGACGCCCAATGGGCCGCACCGCCGGATCGCCAATTGGAGCGGTACGTCGTCGAACGCGGCACCGAACCCCGGATTTCTCGACGCGGGGACGTTGATTCAGAATCCTGATCTTAACTCGATCGTTCCATCCAAAATCAGCTCTTACACGGGAAATCGGGGTGCCAGTTGGATTCGCGGTGTGCCGTACTCAACGGTGATCAATGGCTATTTGACGCCCAATTCAACGCTTCCCGATGTGGGCATGCACGGACGTGGGTTCTATTCGTCTCGCTCGTACCACACCGGTGGGGCAATGCACGCGATGCTCGACGGCAGCGTTCACTTCATCACCGAATCGATCGACCGCGATCTCTATCACGCACTATTTTCGCGAAATGGGCGGGAGGTCGTTCAATGGCCATAGCTAAACCGAGTTGGCTGAGCGTTGTCGGATACTGCGTGATCGCAATTCTTGGTTGTGAAACGCAAACACAACCAGATGTCGACAACTCAAAGGCGTCAGTGCAGGTCATTTATCAGAACGAACCACTCGCCAACGTTCTGATTGTCTTGAAGACATCAAAGGCTGGCGTGCCGCTCACACGTTCGATTTCTGATCGGAGTGGTCGTGCGTCGTTCCAAAATTTGCCGAGTCCTGAGCCCGAACAGTACGCCGTTTTCATGGAATCCAACAGCGACGGCGGATGGATTTTAGATTCCAGAATCATGACGAAGTTCTGCGACTCGTTGCGATTGAAACCTTTCTCACAAGTTCCAAACCAAATCATTGAACTGCCCAAACGTGCGGTTCAATCACTTTCACTTTCTCACTGAAATCAGGAATACAATCACATGTTACTTCGACACTTTTTAATGACCTTCGCGGTTGTTGCGATACTCAGCGGATCCCGTCTTCATGCCCAAGGTCGAACGATCGCACGATTGTTCTGGCAAGACCATGAGAACGCGACATTGATGTGGGGAAACCTGCAGAAATCAGGCGAGGGCTATTCCCTGAACGAAAACCGACTTGAGGGATTCCCGGAACTCAATGTCGACGACCAATCGTTGGTGCAAATGCAGATCGACGACGGAATGATCGTCGTCGGCATTCGCGATGAAGCGGGCGGAGAAATCGGTAGCGGTTGGGTTGCGATCGAATCAGGTGCCGTCCATGAAGAACATGGAGACCATTTCCACTGGCGTTTCTCATCGAATCCGTCCGTTCACGCGATTCATGTTAACGAGTCGCAAGGCAATCCTGCTCACCTTTATCGGTACGACAACACGTTCGTGATGGCGAACGATCAACGCAATGGTTTTACGGTGCTGACGGCGGAGTCCATTCGCAAATCTAAATCGCCGGAAGAGGCCGGGCAATTCATTGCCGGAGGTGGAGGACACATTACTTTGGCAGTTGCCGAAGGAAAGGTTGCGTACAGCACGTGGATTGATCGCGAAGGAGAAAACGCAGGGCGTGTCGACGTGGTCGGCGTCGGCGATCAATCAGGAGCGAGATATCAGATACATTGCCCAACGGGCGGATTGCACGGGGCGACCTACAACAGCGGGAAAGTTTTCTTTGCACCGATTGATGGTATTTGTTGGGTGAATGCGGATCTCGATGTGAACGACGATCCGAAGTCAGTCACGGTGAATCATCTGCAGATTGGGACGGACGGAGACGGCAACCCACTTCGCACGGGAGCTTTTCAGAACATTGGCCATCACGTGGTGTTCTCAAGCGGTAAAGCGAACCAATCACGGTTGTGTTTCATCGACGCATCAAAACCCGAACTCACGATTGAGACGTTGATGCTGGAAATGTCCGCAGACCAGTCGATGCTAACGCCGATTGTTGGAAAAGGCCCCGGCGGCAAACCCGTTGCGCTGTGTTTCGCGGAGTCAAAGGAGACGCCCGAGAATGATCAACTTTGGATTGTTGATCTCGATCCCAACGGAGACGGCAATTTTGCGGACGCACAATCTCGCGAGCCGATCGCGGTGGGGCGAAGTCAGATCGAAGGTCATTTTGGGCATCACGATGCGGTGTTCTTGCCGAGGGGACGTCAAATCGCGATCACAAACCCAGGCGATTCAAGCATTTGGATGATCTCGCTCCGCGACCAAAGCGTCGAAGGTAAGTTCGAATGTAAGGGGACACCAACTAGTTTGATCTCGATTTCGGACTGAGCAGCCGGGGTGCGATAGGGTGGTCGTTGAAGCGTCGCATCGAAAAAGGACTTGCTCGCGCGTGTATTAGCGGGGTTTGGCAGTCAATGTGGCCATGCCCCGCTAAGTCAGCATTTGGCCGCCGTCGACGGCGAGTAGCTGACCGGTCGTCAGCTTCGTTCCGGTGGAGAAAAAGAGTACCGCGTCGGCGATGTCGTCAGGTTGCGATGGTTTGGGAATGGGGTAGTTCGCGACCATCTCGTTAAGATCCCAGTCGGGGTTCCCGTCGCGTATCCATCGGCTGTCGATGGGGCCAGGGCAAACCGCGTTGACTCGAATTTTTGGGCCGAGGGCACGGGCCAGTGATTTGGTCATGGTGTTGAGGCCTCCTTTGCTGGCGCAGTAGGCGATACACGATCCGGCGCCGGTGAAGCCGGCAACGGAACTCACGTTGACGACGCTGCCGCCGTCTCCTTCGGCCAACAGTTTTGCAGCGGCTCGGGTCACGAAAAAGGGGCCCTTCAAGTTGACGCCCAAGATTCGATCCCAAGCGTCTTCGGTCATCGCGTCCAAATCGGAATGTTCAACGAATTCGGTCGCAGCGGCATTGTTGACCAAACAATCGAGTCGTCCGTATTGATTGCGAACATGATCCAACATCGAATGAACCTCGGATGCCACCGACACGTCGGCTCGGATTACGGAAACCGGAGTGCCGAGTGTTTTGATTTCGCTCGCCGTTTGGTTGGCTTCGGTTTCGCTGCGTGAGTAGTTCACGATGACCGCGAATCCTCGTTGCGCGAACTGCAAGGCACAGGCTCGTCCGACTCCGGTGGCGGCGCCCGTGACCAATGCGACGGGACGATCTGAAAGACTCATGAGGATTCCGGTGGACTGCAGCGGTAGGCGGGATCAATAACCGGCTGACCTGCGTGATGCGTAGGCAAACCGAACGCAGCAATGAAACCAAACCGTTGTCGTTTGGGCAACCAGACTCAGTTTCGATCTCTCGCGTCGCTCTCCGCGCTATTGGCCGGCAAATTGATTGGTCGGCAAATTGATTGTCCGGCAATTTGCCGATCACGCGTGTGACTGCGGTGAAATCTTTATTGGGAGGTGTTCGTCGGATAGAGCCAAGTGCAACCGTCGATCGGTGTGCCCATTGCGTCGGCGAGTTGGAAAACGCCTGCTTGACCTGGGAAGAGGCCTTCTACGATTTGTTGTCCAAGCTCTTGCATTTGCTCTTCGCTTTCTGTGGTGAGCATCGACGCGATGACGCGCAACTGAACGCAAGGGACGTCGATCTCTTCGTCCCGCAGAAGCTCAACGTGCATCGCACCATTGGGAGTGAAGAGCGAGATGGATTGAAAGTAGTCTGTCGCGGCTTTCGCGAACTCGTTGTCGAATGACGCATCATAGAGCAAACGATTGTTATCAGACGCGATGCAAGCGTTTGCTCGGGTGTTAATTGGGAATGAATGAAGTGGCGTGAATTCGTGGTCACAGAGCACCATTTCAAGATGCGTCTCAGGAGCGAACTCGGCTTTGATTCCCGCACCCGTGGCTGCAAAGCTCCGTTGGAGTGCGAGGTGCTGCTCGCGGGTTTTCTGTGATGTGGGGACCAGTACTTTGACGTGGTCACCGGTTTTTTGAATCCACATGTCGATTGTGATCTCGCGGCCAGGAATGGTCGGCAACCGAGTCGCGATGGCTTCGAGCGTATCAGGTGCAACGGAGTCGTCGGCGAGATAAAGCATGCACCCGTTCGACGCCAAAGCAGTTGGTTGAAACGGTGGTTGATGCGTGAAGCGATTGAATTCTTTCAGATCGGATCCGATCAATACGTACTCGGTGGTGCGACCGTCAAAAAGCGTGAGGCTGAGATTGATCGCTCGGTCACGCAAGGTGGCCGCGAGTACGATTGGATCGATTTGTGACGTGATCGCTTGATTGCCGACGATCTCAACACGATCTCGTTGATCACGTTGGCGAATGAAAAGGTGAGCGTAGTTGGCGGCGTTGGGAACCATCCCCAACGATCGCAAACCATCGAGGACGGTGTTGAGGTCTTCGTCAGAAAGTTTGGTATCGAAAAAGATGCTTTGACTTCCGTCAAACCAACACGTCGCGACGTCGGAGCGAGACGCGGCAATGACGGGAGTGTTGCTTTCGTCGCTGTGGAAACAGAACTGCGTGGGTTCGCCGTGAAAGCACTCGTGGCTGAGGATGGATGCCATGTACCCATAGATTGGCGTGAGTCGATGGCAAAGATCGAGCGGTAGCGAGGCTTGTATTTTTAGTTCGTGCTGGGGCGATTGGGTCGCATCATTGGGTGTTGCCAGTACGAAGGTATGGTTCTCGTTACTGGATCCGAACAAACATCGAGAGGTGAGTACATCGAGTATCTCTTTGACTTTTTCATTCGACAGCGTTGGGTCGGTGAGCAGCGTGACGTTGGCCT
Source organism: Aporhodopirellula rubra (assembly GCF_014192335.1). GTDB lineage: Bacteria > Planctomycetota > Planctomycetia > Pirellulales > Pirellulaceae > Rhodopirellula > Rhodopirellula rubra. The sequence goes on from NZ_JACHXU010000026.1 coordinate 71,397, forward strand.
TTTGGTATCGAGGTTGGTCAGCGGCCGTGATGTTCGGCTCTGCGTGTGAGACCGTTTGTGCGTTGATCACTTGAGATTCTTTGGAGTTCGCTTCGGCCCCGATCGTTGCGATAACGACAAGGAGAGCAACGATGCCGATCGGAAATGCGAGCAACACGATGAGCAGGGCTTTGAGCATACGCATGAAGAAAACTCGTTGGTTGTGAACGCGTTAACGGAGACCGGGACACTGAAAATAGGAACAGGAAACCACGGTCGCGTTTCATTTCGCTGGTCCGAAAGGGATTGGCTTTAGCGTTCTCGTTTTGCTCTCGAGTGCCAGCATTTCGCAGAATCCGTGTAGGGAATGTTAGGACGCCACCTCGGGGGCAACGTGCTCAAACTCAACTCAATTCAGGCTCGCTGACGGACGTGGATCGGAATGGAGGGGTTGTTTCGAAGGTTACGGTCGCCTGGGCTTTGCCGCATTGGAATCGTGTCCGGCGGCCGACGTGGCATCAATATACGACCTAGCCTTGAGGTGCATCACGATGCGGTTAGCGCTGCGCATTCAGTTCAATCATTGGACAGTCCAACTATCGGGAACCGGTACACTCGGTCATGTCAATCGATCCATCTAATCAGTCTTCGCCGGAACAGACTCGTGCGATCGGTCCGCTTACCGGCAACTTATCTAAAGAGCCGGTGTCGAGATCTCTCGATAACTCGGCCGGTTCGGCATCCTCGGAATCGAGCAATGATTCCAAAAAGTCTCGGCGACGGGTGCGAACCAATGCTCGTGGGTCGAAGCGTTCGCGTGCTCGTGGTGCGAATGCAGTCGACGAGCAGCGAGTCGCTCAGGGCAACACGACAGCGGCTGCACCGAGCGATATGGATTCGCGATATCAAGTTCTAGGTGAACTCGGTCGTGGCGGATGGGGCGTCGTCCAAAACGCGATCGACAAGCATCTCAGGCGTCCGGTCGCAATCAAGCGAATCAGCGGATCCACACGTCCTTCGAACAACGTGCGTGATCGTTTTCTACATGAAGCGGTCGTTACGAGTCAGTTGCAACATCCGGGTATCGTACCGGTTCACGAGCTGAGTGAAGACCAGACGGGGAATGCGTACTATGTGATGAAATTGCTCGATGGGCAACCGCTTCATCATTTGATTCGCCAGACCCATGCGGCGATGGGATCGGCGTGTGACACCGTTTCGGTGGGCGGCGAGTTGGTGAAGACGGAGGCGTCGAAGGCGAGAATGTCGAAAGATGTTAGGCCAGATGATGCTGAGTCTGAAGAACGTAATTCAAACGGTGGACTGAGGCGTCGCCCTCAACGTCTCGCGGAGGCTGTGTTGCCGCTGCTCGAACGCTTTATCGACATTTGTAACGCCGTCGCGTATGCGCACGAGCAAGGCGTGCTGCACCGCGACCTGAAACCAGCCAACGTGATGATCGGTGGCTTCGGCGAGACCATTATCGTGGATTGGGGGTTGGCGAAGCGATTGAACGAGGAGTCCGCGATTCGCGATGAAGCGGATGTTGAAAACGAACTTGACGAGGCGGCGCGTTGGGTGGAAGCAGCCGACGGTAACTCGGATTCTGCTCGTACGTCGGCCGGATCAATTATTGGAACACCGGCCTACATGCCTCCGGAGCAGGCGTTAGGAAATGTGGATGCGTTGACACCGGCATCCGATATCTATTCGCTCGGTGTGATCCTGTACGAAATTTTGGTCGGTCGTCATCCGTTCAAAGGTTGCAACGTTGAAACGGTCTTGAGGCGCGTTCGCGCAGGCGACAGGGTTTCAGCGAGGCAGGTCCGCCGTGATGTTCCGCGGGCGTTGTCGGCGATCTGCGACAGGGCAATGTCACGCGACCCCGGTGACCGTTATTCTTCCGCCGAATCGCTCGCCGACGAGGTGCGGAGATATCTCGCCGGTGACGCCGTCCTCGCCGATCGTGAAAACTGGACGGACCGAATATCGCGTTGGTGTCGTCGGCATCGTACCGTCGCGTTCAGTTTCGCGGGAACGTCCGTCGTGCTATTAATCACATCGACATTCTTCAGCTATTTCATTCATCAGGCGCACAACCAGGAACGCGCCGCTCGGGTCGCGACCGAAGCAGCACACCGTGAGTCGTTGCAACTGTTGGGCGAAAGCCGCGTTGCTGCCGACGCGTGGTTAATCGACCTGAGTGGATCGCTGGAGTTCTATCCAGGCATGACGCCGATTCGAAATCAGTTGATCGAGCAGGCGACCGAGCACTATGAAGATTTGCTCAAACGAGATTTGACCGGTCCGTCGCCATGGTTGGATGAAAATGCATCTGAGTTGCTGCGATGGCGCCGTAGCGTCGAGCGGTCCAAACTTCATCTGCGATTGGGAGACCTCTATCGGTTGCGAGGAAACGATGCCAAAGCGAGTGGACATTACGAGAACGCCGAAACCGTACTGGCCTCGCTGCAAATGCGAGCGGAACCTGATCGCGACTCGTCCGAAGAGGTAACGTTGCAGAACGCGAATGTTTGGATTGGGAAACGATTGATCGACGCGACGACAAACAAACAAACGTCAACTTCGCTCATGGACAACGCGGGGGAATCGCACTCACGCGAGATCGAAGCGTTGTTGGCGGCGTACGGCGTGACCGATCCGAGCGAACCGTCAACGGAAGAGTTGCCTCGGCGGGCGTATGAACTCGCGTCTTGCCTGTCCCGGATGAGCTTGGTGATAGGACGGACTTCGTCGGCAGAGATGGATTCGTCGATGATCATCACGCACCTGGAACGAGCATCCGAATGGGCGGACTGGCTGCGTCTTTCTCGAGGGAACCCGTCTGATCATCGACTTGCTGAAACGACGACGACCGATTGGGCAACGGCTCTTTTGGACGTCGATCGTTATACCGACGCGATCGATGTCTGGCAGCGATTGGTCGCGAACCTCGAGAAACAAATCGAGTTGGTGCCGAATCGTATTGACTACCAACAATCCTTGGCACACGCACGGCTTCAGTTGGCGAACGCACTATCGCGGACACGAAAACGCGATCGGGCTCGATCGGAATACCTTCACGTGATTGAGGAACTCAATCATGCTTGGTCATTGTCGGACGTGGATGGGTTCTATCGAACCAACCTGTCGGCAGCGGAGAGCAATCTGGGGACGTTGTTGGCCGATGGGAGCGAACAAGAACGTCAACTCGCGGTGACTCATCTCACCAATAGTCTGCGAACACTTCGACGTTTGATTCAGGAAGATCCGAATAGTGACGGGATTCGTCGGTTTTGCGAAACCAGCTTCACGTTGGCGACCGCGCAATTGTCGATACCGGGAGCGGATGCAGTGCCCGCACTCGCCGACGCAAATGTCGGTTACGAGATCTTGACTGACTACGGCATGCTGCTGCCTCGTGATGCGGAGCGATGGAGGGAAGTCCTTACTGAAACGGCCCGCGAGTACGACCAGCGAGGTGCAACGCAGCAAGCAATCGACGCTCGTGAGAAAATCAACGAACTGAAATCAATGGATTCGACCGAATCGAATTGATCACTCATGAGGGACTACTAATGGCAGGATGATCCGCAGGGCCGGCAAAACCGGATGCTCAATCTGCGTCAGGGTCCAAGTCGATAAACTTCGTGACCGTTCTTTTCCCGTGTCACAACCCGTGACCTAGTTTTCCAACAACTGACCCTTTTCAGCCCCCCATCCTCGGGCTCGTCACCTCCGCTGCGATCTATTTATGACTGATCTAATCAACCGCGTTCTTCAGCGTGTTCCAGCTCCTTATCATTTGGCGAGTGAGATGGAAGCCGAAGCGACGATGCAGCAACAAGGCTTTCATACGCCGGACGATGCCGTAGGCAATGAGTCCTGTCTGGTGCAGATCTATCCCGCTGACGTGATCGATGGGATGCTGTTGCTGGAATATGACTTTCTGACGATCGGTCGAGACATCGCTTGCGATCTGGTGTTGGACGATGCCAGTGTATCGCGACGACATGTGCAATTGATTCGAACCCCCGAAGGACACGCTCTCCAAGACTTGGGTAGTACGAACGGGACTCTCGTCAATCGAATTCCGATCCAAGGTCGTCATATCCTGAATTCGGGTGACAACATCTCGATCGGCAGTTTTATCTTTAAGTACTTGTCCGCCGGAAGTGTCGAGTCACAGTATCACGAGACGGTTTATCTGTCGCTCACTCGTGACGCATTAACCGGGACGATGAATAAGCGGTATCTGCTCGAGTCCATGCAGCGTGAAATGGCTCGTTCGCTCCGTCGCTCTCAGTCGCTCGCCGTGGTGATGATGGACATTGACTTTTTTAAGAGCGTCAATGATACCCATGGGCATTTGGTCGGCGACGAAGTACTTCGCGAGTTTGGGAAACGGCTGTTGTCGACGTGCCGCGAAGATGATTTGTTGGCACGATACGGCGGGGAGGAGTTCTCGCTTTTGATGGCGTCGACCGAACGTGATGAGGCGATCGAGATCGCAGAACGGTGCCGAGCGGTGATTGGTGGAAAGCCTTTTGCGACGGCGATCGGTCCGCTCGACATTACCGCCAGTTTTGGAGTGGCCTGTTACGATGGCGATCGAATGATGAAAGCGGTCGAACTGATCAAGATCGCGGATGATCGTTTGTATGAAGCCAAGCGAGATGGCCGTAACCGAGTGGTGTGTTAATCACGAATTGACGCTCTGCGGGTTGCAGTGTCGACGATTGAAATGCCGGTAGTGAAACTCGTGGAAGGTTCGGTGACGGAGGCCGGCGGTAGTGGGATTTGACGGCTTTTTCCTCGCATTTTCTGGCCGAAACAAATCGATTGCGTCATGCGATTACGTTTTGCTATGACGTGATTCGTGAATCTCTCTAGTGCCGCGATGATCGGGAGCCGATTCGGCGTTTACGCCTGGATTCGTCGCTGCGCGGTCGCTTCCTTTTCTGCAATTGGCTTCATTGCAGTTTCACCGCTCGGCGTTTCACACACGAATGCACAGACGCTGGTTGCGCCGGAACAAGTTGGAAGCGGTTTTGAGCAGTATGAACCCGGCGAGATGATTGTCGCGGATGAGTATGTTCCCGTTCTGACGCCGATCGCGATGGAGGTGCCCGTCGAGCGGTTTCGGCGAGGGTTCTATCAGGGCAGTGAAGTCTCATCGGGATACGTTCACGGACTAGGTGATCGCGCGGGCGGATTGAATCAGACTTTCTTTGAGGCTCGAGTGGCTGTTGGTGTGCCGCTGGGCAGTTTGAAAAACATTTTGGCAGTGAGTCCTTTCTTCCGTGTTGATTCGATCGACGGGCCAACGTCGATTGATGTTCCCGAAACGCTCTACAGCACGGGTGTGACGCTGTTTCAGCGAAAGGAATGGACCGAACGCGTATCCACGACGTTCCTGCTGACGCCTTCGGTGCGGAGTGACTTTACGACGAGCGAAGACGCGTTTCGACTATTCGGATTGGGAATGGTCAGTTGGCAGGTTTGCACGGATTGGAATGTGGCATTAGGGGCAGTCTATTTTGATCGCTCGGATCTCAGCGTATTGCCGGTGATCGGTGCAACCTGGACACCGCGACCGTGGTGCAAATTGGATCTGACCATGCCGCGACCCCGGTTGAGCTATCGACTGTGGAAAGACGGCGGAGTTGCCGAAGCATGGGCATATATCGGAGGCCAGCTCGGAGGGAACACCTGGGCGGTCTCACGCGATGACGGTTCGCATGATGAACTGACGATCGGAGAATTGCGGCTGCTGTTCGGATACGAGGTAATTCGTCAAGGCAACCGAGGTTTGTTGATCGAAGGCGGATATGCTTTCAATCGGAGCGTCGAGTATGAACGGGCGAACGTGGAAGTGGATCTGGACGATGGTTTGTTCCTGCAGGCCGGGTGGAAGTTTTAAATGAATTCGTTGATTCTCAATCGGTCTCAGTGTTCGCGACATCGAATCGTCGTGGTATTCGGTTGGGGAGTGGCGACCCTGTTGTGTCTGTTGCATTTCGCGCGGCCAGTGCAGGCACAGTTGCCCACTGGGATAACCAAATCACGCTGGGCGATGGATGATCCCGACTATGCACAAAAATACGCTGACGGTGCCGAGAAGACCGATGTGCCGGGGAAGATCAAGCAGGCCGCCGATGCACGTTTTTTGAAAGACTCTTCAGGGTGTTATTTCTCTGGTGGACTGACCGCGTTCGGAACATCGAGCAATCCGATGGGCAGTCTGGAACTTGGTTACACCGGATACGGGACGTCGTTCATGACTAACCGCATGGGGTTTGTAGCGGCGGCCAATGACGATGATTACTTTCTGGGTGGCGAATTGGGGATGCGTTTTCAAACGCCGACAAGGTTAGCCCCGTTTGTGGGCTGGGGGTTGTTTGCCGGTGCGTCGAGCACCACGGAATCAGCCGACGATGACAATATTGACAATGACGACGACGGCGATATCGACGAGTGGGGCGAGGAAGAGGAGTCGTTCGATGGTGCGTTGATGGCGATCTATCCTGAGACGGGGATTCACTTTTGGTGGACGCCACGGGTTCGTATTAGTGGTTTCGGCCGCTACCTAGTGACAACCGAAGGCCGCGATGCCGACGCATGGTACTATGGAGCGTCGATCGCGATCCTATCGAAATAGGTTCAGCGTATCGACGGAACGGTTCCGCTACGAGAAACCCAAACGCGTCCGTTTATTCGTCGCATCTGCCCCGTTGCGTCCAAATCACACTGTGAATTGCAGCTCATTTGGGGCGATCTCGTGTGCATCGCAAATTCCACTTCGGTACAATGCGAACGTGGGGCGTTGATGGCTGATCTTTCCATTCCCATCTCCGGGATGCCGATCGCTCCAATGACACCAATCCGGGTGAATCAATGGGGCCTCCGCAGTCGAATACACAACAGTCTCGATGGAGTATTGGCGTCCATGCCATTCTTTTTCAGTTCTTAGTCATCTGCAATTTCGCGACCGTGCAAGCGATGACTGTCTTTCCAATGGCACTTGCAAGTCCGATCACGATAGCATCTGGACGTGTGTACTTCATTCAAAGCGTCGGTTCTCTCACCGTTTTAGATCTGCAGTCCGGACACGTTATAGCTCGTGTTCAGCCTGACGGCGATGGTTTGAATGGCGAGGTGGTGGTCGACGAGAAATACGTTCACATCGTCGGGCAATCTAGGCTGCAGCGAATCGACGGTAGAACTTTCACGCTTCAAGAACGCTTTGACACGGTTAAGACCGATGTGAATGCTCGCTGGATTACGGCGATTACCAGATCACCTACTTCGTCAGTCACGACAAACGCGAATTTGCTGATCTACGATCAGCTAGACGCGGGATCGAAAACGGTATCGATCGGGGAGATAGACGAACATCAGCATGTCATTCATCTCGCTGTTCGTGAAAATTTGATAATCGTCGCGAGGCAGTCGCTCCAGCCACCGAAAGTGGATGTCACTGTGATTGACGCTGAATCTGGAGAGCAGATCAGTCAGGGAGAATTTGAATTTGGTAGTGGCAGCGAATTATTTTTTGGTCCTGATTTCCTGATTGAAGCGGAGGTGACCATTGCTGAATACGACTGGGAGTCTGGGCTCGATTTTATGGCCGGTGATATGCCTTCGCCAACGAGTGATTATTGGATTCGCGCATACGATTCGTTAAGTGAGCGAAAAGGCCTTGAGGTAATAAAGCGTCCGATCCCATCCGGGTTCAGTGATGCAAACCCTGTGATGCTAGACGGCTATTTTATCGATGAGTATGGATCAGTCTCGTTGATTAATGACGAGAATCGAGAGCGAAGTCTTAAGAGTTTCGATCAAAGAGATGAGGATGAAGACGAATCTGCTCTGGTTTGGCGTTCAATTTTGATACCGAAGGCTTCAGTCACCCTGTTTCAAGCAAGCCGAATTGAACCTGAAGGTGTTTCTGGCTTGATTTTTCATACGGAGTCTGACTGGGCGAGATGGCTTATCTCACATCGTTCGTCGATGAAGCCAAGAATAGAACAGGCAGCCTTTGATAGGCCATCTGATTTGCTTGTGATTGGCAGCAGCGATGGACGCGTCGAATGCGTTGATAATAGTACTGGAGATTCGAAATGGCTCTACACTTTCGCGTATTCCTACATCGTTGGAAGTTTCAATAGCCGTACTGTGTTCCCGTATTTTTCAACATCTGAACGATTGCATCGACAGAGACACGAAGATGCGAGACAACTATCAGCTAGTCAAAAGTTGGTACGCGAAAATTCGCAGATGAGTTGGGGTGATCCTGCAGTTGAACGTCGAGAAAACACTGTCGAGCACATTCATGATCCCAAACCGGATTTACTCCATCCGAAGCGAATTGAGCGTATGAATGCGGTTTGGAGAAGCGTTTGGAAATCGATGGGTTTCGTGATTGTAATGTTCTTTTTTTCTGGAGCTCTGTTGACAGTCTATTCGTCCTCGACGTGGCTTCATGAAGTGTGTGTTGTTCTGCTTGTTGTCGTTTGCGCGTTGTCCAGCCAAGCCATTGGAAACTGCCTGTGGGAGCACCACCGCGTGGATGAAGCGATGACGCGTGGCATGAAGATCAATTTCGTTCTTCTGATTCTCGTGATCGCTACGATCGGATTTCGATGGTTTGCCAAAACCAAAGCGACCACCTCGCGTCGACCGGTCTTGTTCGGACTCGCTACGATATCGACAGCCATGCTTCTTTTGTACGTCAACTGGCTACCACTGCTGACGCCTTGATGTAGGCAAACAACCTTCTTCTAGAGCCAAGACTGTTAGTTGTAAATCTCGCAATGTGCAGGATGGTTTTGCGAAGGATCGTATTGCGTTGGTGCTGTTTGCTGCAATGTGGTTGAGACACTGTTAAATTGGTGGGATGAGTTCATCTCCTGAAATCGCAGAGCTTGTTCGTCAGTGGCAGCGCCGGACCCAGAGTGGCGAGGTGGGAGTCCTGGAAAGCTTGCAAGCTGATCATCCTGAAATCGCGGAGGAGATTGCGACCGAAGTTTCGAAACTGCAAGATCGCGAAACGAATGCTTCTGCGTCGGACACGCGGGCGAGCAAGTCGGCGTTTCAGACGGATGAGTTTGCGACGGTGCTTCCGTCGAGAGCGGATCATCCTCGGGAGGTGGTTCCGAAGGAGAAGACGCCTGAATCACTCGGTCCGCAGGGGCGGTATCGGGTCGTGCGACTGTTGGGAAGCGGCGCCTTTGGCGATGTCTTTTTGTGCCACGACGAAAAACTGCTGCGTGACGTCGCGATCAAAGTCCCACGGATAGAGTGGCTGCAAGAACGCGGCAACGTGACCGACTTCCTTAACGAGGCGCGTGCCGTTGCGGCGCTTCGAGATCCCGGGATCGTTACCACCCACGACGTCCTCGAGGATAGCGACGGCACCATTCTTTTGGTGATGGAGTATGTCGACGGCGGAACGTTGCAGAACAAACTCGATCGGTTGCCGCTGGAGACGTCTCGGATGGCGACGTTGGGTGTTGGTGAGATCGCGCGGATCGGATGTGATATCGCGGGGGCACTCGTGGAGCCTCACCGGTTGGGGTTTGTGCATCGAGATCTCAAACCCGCCAACGTGTTGATCGGTCGCGATCGATTGCGAATTACGGATTTCGGGTTGGCAATCTCAACCGCCTCGAATTCCCCTGCCAACACGGCGGGCACACCGTTGTACATGTCTCCGGAGCAGTTGCGGCCACGCGATTCACAGCTCGACGCGAGATCGGACCTGTGGAGCATCGGTGTGATTCTCTATCTGACCTGCACCGGCCAGTTTCCTTTTCAAATGCCTGCGTCGTCAGAAAAGGTGGGGCGAAGTAGGACGCGAGAGTTGTTCCGTCGTATTCAGGAAGAATCACCCGTCCCACCAAGGCAAATTGACAAGTCGATACCGGTCGCGTTGGAGCAAGTGATTTTGCGGTGTCTGCAAAAGAATCCAGCGGATCGTTATCAAACCGCGGAGGAGCTAGGGAACGATCTACGGCTTCTAAGCGTGACCGACGCGCCAGGATGGCGGTGGGAGTGTCTTGCAATTCCGGCGGGAGCGTTTCTGACGTTTGTTGGAGTCATGGCAGTGACTGCAACCTATTTCAGCATGCTGACGATGCCGCATCTGTCTCAAAGCGGTTTGATTAGCGTAGGTATCAGTGCCTATGTGTTGGCGGCGTTGACACTGGGGATTGGGCCTCCGCTGATTGCGGCGGGAAATTGGTGTTGTTGTCGAAGGGCGAAAGCACAGCGTGCCAACACACCGACGTTGCCATGTCGCGTCAGTCGTTACGCAGTCGCCTGCGTGGGAGCCGGGGCGGCGACCGCAGGGTGGGGGCCACCAGTGTTTTTGTTGACGATTGTTTTGGCTGCACTCGCGTTGCGTGATCTTCGTCGAAAGAAGCATTGGTTGTCGGGGAAACGTCACGTCTTCGTAGGATTAACGCTCACATTTTTGATGATGATTCCGTGGACGTTTTGGTGGTTCACGCTTGCGAAGATCGCCAAGGCGACTCGTATGGTAGAGATCGCTGATACGGCAATCACGAATTCGGATTATGGCCTGGCAGATCAAACTCTCGATCAGATTGCGATGCAAAGTCGATCTTTTCCGACGTCCTATTCCGCAGTTGGAGATGTCGCGTTCGCATTGGATGTTCGATTGGCCTACGCAAAAGGAGATTATGAGCGTGTGCTCGCGATGACCGATGCGAGCAAGAGCTTAAACAAATTTCTGACTGTCCCCGAAGCGATGGTCGTCTTTCTGCGAATGAAGGCAAACGAGCAATTGGGGAATCAGGAGGCGGCAGAACGAGACCGTGATGTTTTGGCCACGGTTTCTCCATGGACGGTGGAGCAATTACCCGAGTGGGTTGAAGTTCCTGACGCGGTGCCCAGAAGATCGTTTACACGTTAAAAAGCCGGGCGTTGATCTTTGCGACGACGGAATCGTGCTCGGGCCGATCCGTAAATTCAGTTGCTAACAAGAGAATGCGATGCGGGAAAGCCAGAACGGATGACGCAACACTGCGGTCACGAAAATCTCTAGGATGGTCCCGCTAATTAAGATCGAGTTAACGGATCGATTATATTTCGTAGTTCGGTAGTCACTGTTTAGTACTTATTGCGTGAATCACATGAAAATCTTTGCCATCCTCGCGATCGCTCTTCTGCTCAACTGTCCAGTCGCCGGATCGGTGGTTGCTGGCGATACAGGTGTGTTGCTCTTTCAAGATCAGTTTGATCGTAGCGAGTCACAGGAGGACAACGAAGAAATCGGTAACGGATGGAACTCAAATAGTCAGAAACGTGCCAAGGGCAACAAGCAAGTCGATTTGCGAGATGGGGCTATGTACATCTGCCTCCATCCGGAGGCCGACCACGCTGTTTCGGTCACGCATCCCGCCGAGTTTCGTAATGGATTGGTGTCGCTGCGGTTCATGTTGGAGGGTGAGCAAGACAGTTTGGGTTTGAATTTCGCTGATTTGAAGTTCAAAGGAGTGCACGCTGGACATCTATTCGTGGCCAAAATCACTACTCAATACGTGCAGATCGATGATCTGAAGACGGGACGAATGGCGAACGAGTACTATGAGTTGAAGAAAGCCAAAAAGTTGACTCAGGGGATGAAGAGCGAACTAGAATCGAAGAGCAAACGGTTCCCAAATAAGCTTGAAACAGGTAAATGGTACGATCTCGCGGTGCGAATCGAGAACGCCATGATAAGCGTCTCCATCGACGGCACGCCGGTCGGCTCGTTTCAATCCGAAGGAATCGCCCATCCAACCAAGCGGTTGTTGCGTCTGGCGGTGCCCAAGAATGCGGTCTTGGATGATGTCAAGATTTACGCTCTGTCCCCGTAGTTCGATGGCGATTCGAATCACGATGTTTGCGATCGTCGAGTCACCCACAACCCTCCCACCTCTATCCCTCACCGAAGTGAACTCTGAATGAAAATCCAATCGATTTGTAAATTGAGCCTCGTCCTCGCAGTCGTGTTGTCCATCAACACATCGTTCCTTTCGGCTGACGATTCCGCCGCCAATCCCAAGGGGCTGAAGGTGCTCTTGGTGGCCGGCGGTTGTTGCCACGATTACCAGACGCAGTCAAAGTTGTTGAAAGAAGGAATCGAAGCACGCATCAACGCAGACGTCACAGTTGTGTTGAGCAATGACAGCACGACGAAGGCGACGTTTGAGATTCACCAATCGGACGATTGGGCCGAAGGTTACGATGTCGTCGTGCACGATGAGTGTTCAGCCAATGTGACAGAGCAGCCGTACGTGAATCGGATTCTTGCGGCGCATCAAAACGGCACACCTGCGGTGAATCTGCACTGTGCGATGCACAGCTATCGTTGGGGTGATTATCGAGCGGCAGTGCAGCCTGGTGCGGACAACGCAGGTTGGTATAAGATGATCGGCGTCCAGTCGACAGCCCACGGTGCGAAGTCTCCGATCGATGTCGTGTACACCAATTCGGACCATCCGATCGCGAAGGGGTTGGAGAATTGGACAACGATCGATGAGGAGCTTTACAACAACGTCCGGGTCTTTGACGGGACAAACGCGTTGGTGTCCGGCAATCAAGTGACACCGCCTAACAAGCGAGAATTGAAGAAGGATCCGAACGCTGCACCGAAGGAATCCACCGCCGTAGTGGCCTGGACCAACGAGTATGGTCCAAAGAAGACAAGAATTTTCAGTACCTCACTCGGTCACCAGAATGAAACCGTCGCTAATGACAAGTACATGGACCTCGTCGTTCGCGGACTGTTGTGGGCGACCGGTAATCTGTCGTCCGACGGTACGCCCGCGGCTTCGTTGGCGAAGTAGCAATTGTCCGATGTCGTCTCCATGCAACCTCTGCGAACACACTTCGCAGAGGTTGTTTTATTTAGAAGGCGTCGATAAAGAAGACGTCGAACAGGATTAGGCCTTTCCTGCGAAGATGAATTCTCCATCGCGATAATCGATGCTGATCGTGGTGCCTTCGCCGTAGCTGTTTTTAAGCAGCGCCGAAGCAAGTGGGTTTTGAACCTCTCGCTGGATGACACGTTTGAGCGGACGGGCACCGTAGGCAGGGTCGTAACCGACGGCGGCGATTTCATCGACTGCGGCTTCGGTCAGTTCGAGCGAAAGCCCGTTTGCTGCTAAGCGTTTTCTCAGGTCATCCAACTGCAATTCAACGATGCGCCGAATCTGCGTTTGCTGGAGCGGATGGAAGATCACGATGTCGTCGATCCGGTTCAGGAATTCGGGCAAGAATCTTGCTTTGAGGGCATCCTGGACCGCTGAACGCATTTCTTCTTCAGCGCCACCTTCGTCGTTAACACGTTGGATCACTTGGCTGCCAACGTTACTGGTCATCACAATGACAGCGTTGGTGAAATCGACCGTGCGTCCTTGGCCGTCGGTCAGGCGTCCATCGTCGAGGACTTGCAACAAGATGTTGAAAACATCGGGGTGAGCCTTCTCCATTTCATCGAGCAGGATCACGGCATAGGGGCGTCGCCGAATAGCTTCAGTGAGTTTACCGCCTTCTTCGTAGCCGACGTATCCGGGAGGGGCGCCGATCAATCGCGAGACGCTGTGTCGTTCCATGAATTCACTCATGTCGATTCGTACCATGGCGGAATCGTCGTCGAACATGACTTCAGCGAGTGCTTTGCAAAGTTCGGTTTTTCCGACCCCGGTTGGGCCGAGGAACAGGAACGAACCGATGGGACGATTGGGGTCTTGCAACCCGCTTCGGCTGCGGCGGACGGCATCGGAGACGGCAGTAACGGCTTCGTCTTGTCCGATGACGCGTTGGTGCAGACGTTCTTCCATCACCAATAACTTGGCTCGTTCGGTTTCCATCATGCGTGAGACGGGAACGCCGGTCCACGTGCTGACGACCTCTGCAATTTCCTCTTCGGTCACTTCCTTTCGCAGCAAACGGCGTTGGTCACGATCTGGTTTCGCGTTTTCATCAGAGGTGCCATGTTCTGCGCCGGAGTCATCTGTGTTGGATTCGGATGATTCCATTTCATCGATGCGAGATTGCAGTTGGCGTTGTCGCGTTTGGACCTGCAGCATTTCGCGATACAGATCTTCGGGGCTTTCGCCGCGGAGTTGTTTCTCTTTGGCCTCGGCATCGAGTTTCGCGAACTGGTGTTGCAGTTCTTCGGCTTCTTGACGGATCGACTGGACATCGTCGAGGCCCATTTTTTCCGCGTCCCATTGTTCTCTCAGGCTCGCGAGTTCCGCTTTCACCTCGTCCATTTCTTCTTCGACTTCGGTACGTTTATCGACCGCGGAGGCTTCGGATTCATCGACGAGTTGCCGGTGAGCAAGCTCGAGTTGTCGGAGTCGTCGTTGCAGACGATCGATGGGTTCAGGAACCGATTCCTTTTCCATGGCCAAGCGGCTGGCGGCTTCATCGATCAAGTCGATGGCTTTATCGGGAAGGAATCGATCGGCGATGTAGCGACTCGATAGGTTGGCTGCGGCCACGAGTGCACTGTCGGTGATGCGAACCCCGTGGTGCGATTCGTAGCGTGATTTGAGTCCGCGAAGGATTGCGACAGTGTCCTCGATGTTGGGTTCGCCAACGAAGACGGGTTGGAAGCGACGTTCGAGTGCCGCGTCCTTTTCAATGTGCTGGCGATATTCATCCAACGTCGTCGCACTGATGCATCGCAGCGACCCGCGTGCGAGTTCAGGTTTGAGGAGGTTCGCGGCGTCGGCGGAACCTTCGGCGTTACCTGCGCCGACGACGAGGTGGAGTTCGTCGATAAACAAGACGACTCCGCCGCCTGAGTCTTTGACTTCACGCAAAACGGCTTTGAGTCGTTCTTCGAAGTCGCCGCGGAATTTTGCACCGGCAACGAGAGCACCCATGTCGAGTGACACGACGCGTTTGCCTTTGAGGCTTTGCGGAACGTCGCCTTCGAAGATGCGAAGTGCGAGACCTTCTGCGATCGCGGTTTTCCCCACACCAGGCTGGCCGATCAGGACCGGATTGTTCTTTGTTCGTCGCGAGAGGACTTGGATGACCCGTCGGATTTCGTTGTCACGGCCGATCACGGGATCGAGCTTGCCCGTTTCGGCGAGCGCGGTGAGGTCGATCCCGTATTTCTCGAGTGCTTGGTAGGTTGATTCGGCGTTGGGATCGGTCACGCGGGCGGAGCCTCGGATTTCGCTGGCGGCTTTGAGCAGATCGTCGGCGGTCACGCCGGAAAGGGAGAGAAGATTTTTGGCTTTGTTTTCAATCCTTGCCAAACCGAGCAACAGGTGTTCGGTGCTGATGTATTCGTCTTTGAGAGACTTTGCCGCCTCGTCGGCTGTTTGGAAAACCTCTTGCAGTTTTGAGCTGACGCGAGGTTGGCCACCGCCGCTGGTGCGTGGCAGTTTCTCTAGTTCGCTGGCGATCATCGATTGAAGTGCGCCGGTATCGACCTTCAGCTTTTCGAGCATCGGTTTCGTGATACCACCGGACTGCGCCAGAGCAGCCGCGAGCAGGTGCAACGGCATGATTTCAGCGTTGCCTTGAGCGGTTGCTTGGGCTTGCGCTTCGGCAACGGTGTTTTGGGCTTGCGTGGTCAGTTTATCGATTCGAAAGGCCATGGGAGTCAGCTCTTTGCATCAAACGGTGGGGAGGTAACGTGCAGCAACGATGCGAGACCGAAGGAAGAGGATCGTTACTAACATTGGTGTGCGAAATGGGCACTCGCACGATGCTGATCAGGGTTGGATCATTTCAAAAAAAAGGCGAGCACTTGCGGTGCCAAACGTGACACAGCAAGACTCGCCTAAAAGGGATTTACGCCTGTTGAGGCGAGGTTCTATTCTTTGACTTCGAATTCTGCGTCGATCGCATCGTCGTCATCGCCACCGGAAGCGGCAGCACCTGCGGCGGCACCGTCACCGGCTTTCTCAGCGGCATCCGTCTTTTCATAGAGGACTTTGCTGAACGCTTGCGAAGCGGCGTCGAGTTCGTCCGATGCGGCTTTCATGGCGGCCAAGTCGTCGCCTTCGGCGGCTTTCTTGACTTTCTCGATTGCTGCGTTCATCGGTGCCTTGTCGGCATCGGTGAGTTTGTCGGCGTTCTCGGTCATCAACTTCTCGAGTTGATAGACTTGCTGGTTCGCTTTGTTGCGTGCTTCGACGAGTTCGAATTGTCGCTTGTCGTCTTCGGCGTTTGCCTCAGCGTCTTTGCGCATTTGTTCGATATCGTCGTCGGACAACGCACCACTATCCTTGATCTCAACATGGGCTTCTTTGCCCGTCTTGAGTTCTTTAGCCGATACGCTGAGGATTCCGTTTTGGTCGATGTCGAATTTGACTTCGATTTGCGGGACGCCTCGTGGTGCCGGTGGGATGTCGTCGAGATTGAACTCGGCGAGCAAGCGGTTGGCGTTTGCCATCTTGCGTTCACCTTGGAACACGCGAACGGTGACGGCGGTTTGGTTATCCGCAGCCGTACTGAACACGTTTTTCTTTTCCGCAGGAACGGTGGTGTTACGTTCGACCAATGCTGTCATGACACCGCCCTCGGTTTCGATACCGAGCGTCAGTGGCGTCACGTCGAGCAAGAGCACGTCGGTCCGGTCGCCGGCCAGAACGCTGCCTTGGATTGCGGCACCGATTGCAACGACTTCGTCAGGGTTAACGCCTTGGTGAGGCTCCTTGCCGAAGATCTCTTTCACTGCTTGACGAACCTTGGGCACCCGGGTGCTACCACCGACGAGAACGATTTCGTCGATATCGCTGGGGCTCATTCCGGCGTCTTTGAGTGCTTGCAAAACAGGGCCACGGCAACGGTCGACCAGCTTGTCAATCAGTTCTTCGAACTTCGCACGCGTGATCTTCATCGTCAGGTGTTTTGGACCTGAGGCGTCCATCGTGATGAACGGCAAGTTGATGTCGGTTTCGGGCAGCGTGCTGAGTTCCTTCTTAGCCTTTTCACAGGCTTCTTGAAGCCGTTGCAGCGCCATCGCGTCGTTGCGCAAGTCGATGCCGTTCTCTTTCTTGAACTCATCGGCGACGTAGTGGATCAACGCTTCGTCGAAGTCGTCACCACCGAGGTGAGTGTCACCCGAAGTCGAGATGACTTGGAAGACGCGACTTTCTTGGTCTTCATCACCACTGTCGGCAACTTCGAGAACGGAAACGTCGAACGTACCACCACCGAGGTCGAAGACGATGATGCTCTCATCTTTCTTCTTGTCGAGACCGTAAGCGAGTGCCGCTGCGGTTGGTTCGTTGATGATCCGTGCGACTTCAAGACCGGCGATTTGGCCGGCGTCCTTGGTCGCTTGACGCTGTGCGTCGTTGAAGTAGGCCGGCACGGTGATGACGGCTTTGTTGACTTTGTGACCGAGGTAAGATTCGGCGGACTCTTTCAGTTTGCGAAGAACCTTAGCCGAGATTTCTTGCGGTGTGTATTCGCTATCGCCGACTTGGATTTTCACGTAGTCGCCAGGACCACCGGTGATGCCATAGGGCACCATCTTCTCTTCCGATTCGACTTCGTTGTGTCGACGACCCATAAAACGTTTGGCCGAGTAGACGGTCCGTTTCGGGTTGGTGACGGCTTGACGTCGGGCGGGTTCGCCGACGATCGTTTCTTCTTTGTCAGTGAACGCGACAACGCTTGGCGTGAGCCGGTTGCCCTCAGGGTTTGGGATGACCTTGGGTTCGCTACCTTCCATAATCGCGACCACACTGTTCGTGGTCCCGAGGTCGATACCGATGATTCTTTCGCCTTGTGCCATGATGATTTCTCCGCTGGGTGTGGCCCCGGAAGTGGGGCGTTTTTGTCAGTGATTTGGGGATTGTTTATTTCGTTTTCAGCTAGCCCGATTGATCCGGGATGGCTGGTTGATGAGGATGTCAGACTTTTTCTGGCGTGAGCAGTGAAAGGCAAGAACTGTGCCAGAGCGAGTTTTTCGGCTCGCGTCAAAACGGCACGGCAGCTAAAACCTCGTGTTTTTCCGCGTGTTTTGCGTCCAACGCGGCTTCAGAAAAGTTTACGGGAACAAACTGGCAGACGTCGGAATTCGGGGTGTTCGGCCAAGAAGGCGGCGTGTCAATTCGGCAGTTTTGACAGGTTCCTGGGCTCTTTCGGTACGGTTTCGAGTCGTTCTAGGATGCGATGAACCGGTAGCGGAGTAACGGCGTTGGTTGTTGAATCACTTTAAAGACAACACGGCGATCCAGCGGCCGTTCAATGCGAAACTGGCGATGCGAAAACAACACATGCCTTTGACCGGCAACAGGAATCTGCACCCATGAATGAATCGACTGACCTCGCGAATCTGGACAGGAAAATTCTCGATCTGATCAATCAGCGTCAGCGTCTCGTTGCTGAGTTGTTGCATCGGAACGGTGAATCACACGGGCTCAAAGAGGCCCTCGTGGATGCGGAGGCAATTGTTGACCGCGAAGATGCGATGCTAAGTTCATCGGCACAGCAATCCATTCTGCGGCACATTGTTTCTGCGTGCTACCAAGCGGCGCGGCCCGAGCAGGTTGCGTTTCTGGGGCCTGTCGATAGTTACAGCCATTTGGCGGGGTTAGCGTATTTCGGCGACGGCATGCAGTTGACGCCGGTGTCGAGCATCGGTGCGGTTTTTGACGCGGTGGAGCGTGGCGACTGTCAGTATGGAATTGTTCCGATCGAGAATAGTACCGATGGACGCATCGTCGACACGCTCGGAAAGTTGGCCGATGGCGAAGTGAACATAACCGGCGAACTGTTGTTGGCGATTCACCACAACCTGCTCTCGCACAGTGCGAGCGACAAAATCACTCAGGTACACAGCAAACCGCAGGCGTTGTCACAGTGCCGTGGTTGGCTGGCCGCACACATGCCCGGAGTTGAGTTAGTGGAAACGGCCTCGACCGCGGCGGCGGCAGAAGCTGCTTCGACGACCCCGGGAATCGCGGCAGTGGCGAGTTTGGCGGCTGGAACCCGCTATGGGCTCGAGGTGGTTCAGGCGTCGATTGAGGATAATCGGAATAATGTGACCCGATTCGCGGTGCTGGGTTCTGGCCAGCCGGATGCGACGGGAGACGACAAGACGACCCTGTTATTTGAGGTTGAGCATCGGCCAGGGGCGTTGGCTGATGTGATGGGCATTTTTAGAGATTGCGAGCTGAATTTGACCTGGATTGAGTCATTTCCGCAGCCCGGACGGCCGAATGAGTACTTTTTCATCGTGGAGTTTCCGGGCCATCAACTAGATCCTCCTGTTGCGAACATGCTGACGACGTTGGGGCAGCAGACGCAGCGGGTGGCGGTTTTGGGCAGTTATCCGGTGGGAAGAAAAGTTTAGAACGCGTCTTTCCCCTTGAAAATTCTGGGTAGTCCATTCACAATCCCCGCTCGAATTTTCGAAAGAGCTCGCTTTTTCCGAAACAATCCCGAATTCAGGCGAGAACGTCTGGGGCGAACCGTCTGCCCCTGTCTCTCGGATCTCGCCGCCCACTTTCATCCTCTGAAACGAGAAAACATGGCACGTTACACCGGCCCGAAAGCCCGTATTAACCGTCGTTTAGGTACCCTGCTTTACGAAACCGCAGGTGCCACCCGCGCCCTCGATCGCCGCAACACACCTCCGGGGATGCACGTGCGGGGTCGCCGACCGAGTAACTACGGTTTGGCGTTGATGGAAAAGCAAAAGATCAAGCACTATTACGGTTTGGGCGAACGTCAGCTTCGTCGTTACTTTGATAATGTGGGTCGTAAGTCGGGCAACACCGGTGAATTGTTGCTTCTGCTTTGCGAAAGCCGGTTGGACAACGTGGTTCGCCGCGTCGGGTTCACCAAAACTCGCCCACAAGCTCGTCAGGGCATCGGTCACGGTCACTTCTGCGTCAACGGCGTGAAGGTCACCAAGCCTGGTTATTTGCTGCGTGCGGGCGATATTATCGAAGTCCGCGGTCGTGAGAACTTGAAGAACCTCTACCGTGGTGTGATCGCTAACTCGCCACCAGACGGACTCGATTGGGTTTCGTTCGACAGCGAAGGATTGCGTGCGACCGTCCTGAGCCTGCCCGGACCCGTCGATATCAGCCTCCCCGTCGACGCTAACAGCGTCGTCGAATTCTTGTCACGTTAATCTCGTCTACCGTTTGAATTGACCATGCACAGTCCAGTAGTTGTTCTCGGTGGTGGCCCCGGCGGATATGCGGCCGCGTTTCTTGCGGCCGATGAAGGCCTTGAGGTCACCATCGTTGAAGCCGAACCCCGTTTGGGCGGCACGTGCCTGTTGCGTGGTTGCATTCCTTCGAAGGCGTTATTGCACGTCGCGAAAGTAATCAGCGAAGTCGAAGAGCTGAAGGAAGATTGGGGAATCGAATACGAGGGCGCACCGAAAATCAACGTCGATACGGTGCGGGCTCGGAAAGAAAAAGTGATCACCAATCTGACGAGTGGTTTGGGAAACCTTGCCAAGCGTCGCGGTGTGAAAATCATCCAGGCTCGCGGTTCGTTCATTAGCTCGAACGAGATCAAGCTCGAAGGCGACCATGAGTCGATTCCTGAGGGTGGCACGATCACGTTTGACCATTGCATCTTGGCGACAGGCAGCGTTCCTGCGATGCCGCCGAGTTTCAACATCGGCAGCGACCGTGTGATGGACAGCACGGGGGCCTTGAATTTGAAGGATATCCCGGAGACGTTGCTGGTGATCGGTGGCGGATACATCGGTCTCGAAATGGGAACCGTGTACGCGAACCTCGGTTCGAAAGTAAGCGTGGTTGAGTTGGCCGAAGGCTTGCTGCCCGGTGCCGACCGTGACTTGGTCAAACCCCTCGCCAAACGCGTCGATGCGATGTGCGAAGGACGTGTCTTCCTGAACACGAAGGTCGGATCGGTCTGCGAAGTTGACGATCAGATCGAAGTCACCTTCGAAGGTCCCAATAAATTTGGGCATGAGCGTTTCGATCGTGTTCTCGTCAGTGTCGGACGCCGTCCGGTGACTCGCGGGCTCGGTTTGGAAAACACGAAAGTCGTGGTGGACGACCGTGGTTTCGTTGTTTGTGATTTGCAGCAGCGTACTGCCGATCCGAATATCTTTGCGATCGGTGACGTCGCGGGTGATCCGATGCTCGCCCACAAGGCAACGCACGAGGGCCGCGTGGCTGCGGAAGTCATCGCCGGTAAGAAGGTTGAGTTTGACAAAATCGCGATCCCTGCGGTCGTCTTTACCGATCCCGAGATTGCTTGGGCAGGTATCACGGAAGAGGAAGCCAAACGTGAAGGCCGTAAGGTCACCGTTGAGGTTTATCCTTGGGCTGCGAGCGGACGTGCTCAAGCACTCAACCTGACCAACGGTCTGACTAAATGGTTGATCGATCCTGAGACCAATCGCGTTGTTGGTTGTGGTATCGTTGGAACCGGTGCGGGTGAGTTGATCGCCGAGGCTGTTCTGGCAATCGAAATGGGTTGCGAAGTGACCGACATCACCGAGTCTGTGCACCCTCACCCAACACTCAGCGAAACGCTGATGAATGCCGGCGAAGTCTACTTCGGTACCGCCACCGAAATCTTCAAACCAAAGAAGAAAGCCGCCTCAGCGTAAGCTTGCGATCGGCTGGCTGCATTGGCGTCGTTATTGGCCTCTCATCGCAAGGTGGTTTCTCATGATTCCCGTCAACACGCCTTTGCTCGATGGGAATGAACAAGCGTACTTGGTGGAATGCATCGAGACGGGGTGGATCAGTAGCGAGGGGCCCTTCGTTAAGCGTTTTGAAGATCAATTCGCGGCTGCGGTCAGCCGGCAACATGCGATCGCATGTGCGAACGGATCGGGGGCATTGGACATCGCGGTTGCCGCTGCTGGTATTGGACCCGGCGACGAGGTTGTGATGCCTGCTTTCACGATTATCTCGCCCGCCGCCTCGGTGGTTCGTGCTGGGGCAACACCCGTGCTCGTTGATAGTTCGCTCGACACGTGGAACATGGATGTTGCGCAAATCGAGAGCCGGATCACGCCGGCGACAAAAGCCATTCTTGTCGTGCACATTTATGGTTTGCCCGTCGATATGACTAAGGTTCTGGAGATTGCAAGTCGCCACAATCTAATCGTCATCGAAGATGCGGCTGAGATGCATGGGCAGTTTGTTCATGATAGGCCGTGCGGCAGCTTTGGGTTGATCAGCACGTTCAGTTTCTACCCCAACAAGCATATCACCTGCGGGGAAGGCGGAATGGTGGTAACGGATGATGAGACGATCGCAGAAAAATGCCGTGGATATCGGAATTTGTGTTTTCAGCCACAGCGGCGTTTCGTGCATGAGGAGCTTGGTTGGAATTATCGAATGACAAATATGCAGGCCGCGGTGGGCCTGGCGCAGCTCGAAAAATTGGATGCGCACGTTCTTCGTAAACACCAGATCGGAGAACGCTATTTGGAGCGGCTCTCACGCACTCCTGGCTTGGTGTTACCGCCGGTTGAAGCTGAACATGCGAAGAGCATTTTTTGGGTGTTTGGTGTCTTAGTGAAAGACGATTGTTCACTTTCGCCTGCCGACATCATGACTCGACTTGCCGAGCAAAAAATCGGTACGCGGCCGTTCTTTTTCCCAATGCATCAACAGCCGGTCTTCAAAAAGCAAGGTTTGTTTCAAAGCGAGACTTATCCGGTCGCAGAGAAGCTCGCCGAACGCGGGTTATACATTCCATCAGGATTGGGGTTGAGCGATGAGGAAATCGATCTCGTCGCCGAAGCAGTTCATGACATCATGGTGTCGGTTTAGCGAACCATCATGGCAATGAACCGCCCACGCAAGCGAGTCGCGATTGTTTTCTTCGAGACCTACCTTGGCTGTGCTCCCAGCCTCATCAACGCGGCGAGGCTGTTTGATGAAAATGGTTGGGCCGTCGACGTGTTGATGCGAGATTCCTCTGATGAATTCGCTCAGCCTCCAGAACTCGGAACCCATGTCGAGGTTGTGCACGTTGGGATTGGTGCTAGCGACGGTGCAGAGCAGCAAGAAGAGTCGGACACCGAGTGCGGAAGAGGGGCGATTGAATATGGTGTCGATACGGGAGTGCCGAAACCGTCGGTGACGTGGAAATCTCGTTTGCGTGATGCATTACCAGCGTGGCTTGTGCAGCGAATGGAGGCAGCTCGAAGCCAGAAGGATCTGATCCTTGATGCTTTGCATCCTGCTACGTGGAACGCTCGATCTGATTTTGTGCGTGATGTGAAAGCAGCAGCAGTCGATAGGCAATATGATGCAGTGATTGGTGTGGATACGCTTGGTTTGGCAGCAGGGTACGAACTGGCAAAAGAGAAGAAGGCGGTCTTAGTTTTTTGGTCTCTTGAGATCATGTTTTTGCATGATTTCTGGTCGCCTGCGAGGCGACGAAGCAAGCGTCTTGAGAGACTCTATCACCAGTCGGCTGATTTGCTTGTCATTCAGGATGGCGAACGCCAGCGAGCGTTGTGTGATGAAAACCGTGCATGGAAATGCCCAGTGATTTTCATCCCTAATTCACCTCGTGGTGAAGTGAGTCCAGACGTTTGCCGTGATCGATTTCATCGGCAGTTCGATCTGGAGAAATCCGCTTGTGTGATTCTCCATGCTGGATCGATTTGCGAAGGAATGAGATCGAGCGATTTGGCTGCCGCAGCTGCGACATGGCCGAGTGATTGTCGATTGATTTTTCACAGCCATACGCCGATTAATTTGCAAACGCACTATTATCGTGACATCGTTGAGAGCGGACATGGGCAGGTGTTGATCTCGACGCAACCAGTGGCCTATGACGAACTGGATGGATTGATGGCCTCGGCCGATGTCGGTGTGGTGATTTATGACAGCTCGCTGGGGCCAAATTTTCAGTTGCTCGCCGGCGCCTCAGGGAAACTTGCACATTATCTTCGTTGCGGAGTTCCCGTGATTAGCGTGGACAATCCGAGTATCGCTCGTGTGTTGGAAGATCGTGGATGCGGTATTGGGGTCGACCGTGTAGGGGAAATCGAAGACGCGGTTCGTGCGATTTTGTCAGATCGAGATACTTACCAGGTGAACGCGTTGGAGACATATCAAAGTTGCTACGAGTTCGAAAAGCACTTTGATGCGTTGTTGGATTTCTTGGGAAGGTAGTTTCGTTAAGTGTGCGAGATCAGTGAAGTTGCGTCCTTGTTGTGCCGGGCGTGACAATCTGACACGGTGGTTTTGGCGGGAAATATTCTATACTCGGCAGTGCATGTTTCGATACAATCGTGTGGTCGGCGGTGGATTACCGTGCCCCGTGATCGCAAATCCTCGAGCCTGTTGTCCGCCGCCTGAGTTTCAAACGAATCGTTGATACTGCTGGTGAATGGATATGATCACTTCCGCCAACCGTGACACTTTTGGCGTTCCTCCTGCGGGGGCCAATCGATTGGCAGCACAAGGTGCCTCAGCGCCGGGCGGTGCGACTGCAATGGCGCGTCGGACGCGAAAGTCGTTCGACCACAGCCCCATGTTGGTGTTCTACGAGTTGACACGGGCGTGCGATTTGGTGTGTCTCCACTGCCGGGCATGTGCTCAGCCGAAGCGAGATCCGGCGGAGTTGAAGACTGCGGAATCGAAGCAGATGATCGATCAGCTCACGCGGTTCCCTGATCCGCCGATGTTGGTTCTTACCGGTGGTGACCCCTTCAAGCGAGCTGACTTGTTCGAGTTGGTCGAGTATGCAGTTGATCGAGGCTTGGCCGTTTCGATCACGCCTTCGTCGACGCCTTTGGTGACTCGTGAAGCGATTGCCCGGTTGCGCGATGCGGGGATATCGCGAATCGCAGTGAGCGTGGACGGGGCGGATGCAGAAACCCATGACCGGCATCGTGGAGTCGTGGGCAGCTTTGCCCGCTGTTTGGAGATTCTCCAAGACGCGAAAGAGCTCGGCGTGCCGACGCAAGTGAATACCACGATCATGCCGAATAATGTGCATCAGATCGAAGCGATGGGAGACTTGTTCGCGAAGTATAGCATCGCGATGTGGTCGTCTTTCTTCCTGATTCCAGTTGGTCGCGCTGAGGAATCGTCGAGGCTTAATGCGGATGAGTGCGAAGCCACGTTCGCGCGCTTGTTTGCTCAGTCTCGCAAGCAACCGTACTTGGTGAAGACAACCGAGGCGATGCACTATCGTCGCTACATGATCCAGCATCGGCGTGATGCCGTCGATTCAGCAACGGTCGACAAGAAGGCACCCGCTCCTCCACCGTTCATCACGGCGGGGATAAATGACGGGAAAGGCGTGATGTTTGTCAGTCACACTGGTGTGGTTTATCCGGCTGGTTTCTTGCCTGTGGTATGCGGCACATTCCCCGCGCAGAACGTCGTTGACATCTATCAAAAGTCGTCGGTGTTTCGCGCGTTACGAGATTCCGAGCGGCTCGAAGGCAAGTGCGGTCAGTGTGAATTTCGTCAAGTTTGTGGTGGTTCGCGAGCGCGTGCTTACGCGGTAACGGGCAACATGTTTTCCGCCGAGCCAGATTGCAGTTACATCCCCAAACCCGTCCAAGGAGCACAGAAATGCGACGTCGTGTAGCTATCGTCGGTGGCGGTGTATCCGGTCTAGCCGCAGCACATCAACTTATCAAACAAGATCCGACATTGGATGTGCAGCTCTACGAGGCTGGCCCGCGTGTCGGCGGAGTCATTCAAACCGTTCGTAAAGATGGTTTTCTGATTGAAGGTGCCGCTGATAATTTCATTACTTCCATTCCGGGAGGGATTGAATTGTGCGAGGACCTCGGTCTAGCCGATGATTTGATCGGCACCAACCCAGACGGGCGTGGTGCGGATGTATTGTCAAACGGCCGTCTCGAGCCGATTCCATCAGGTTTTATGGTGATGGCGCCTTCTCGTATTTGGCCTTTGTTGTCGACGCGGATTTTGAGTCCCTGGGGCAAGCTTCGATCGGGATTGGAAGTCTTCGTGCCGCGCAAGAAGGTTACTGAGGACGAATCACTTAAATCGTTTGTGTGTCGTCGATTTGGCAAAGAGTTGTTTGAGCGTCTCGTTCAGCCGCTCGTCGGAGGGATTTATACCGCCGACCCGAATCGCTTGAGTGTGGCGGCGACGATGCCGCGATTCCTCGAGATGGAGCGCGAACACGGCAGTTTGATCCGTGGCATGTTGGCTGGACGTAAGGCGAGTGGTAAGCGTGCGGAGAAAGCGGGCGGTGCACGATACAGTCAGTTCATGTCGCTGCGTGGAGGCATGTCCAAGTTGATCAACGCTTTGCATGACAGTTTGCCGGAAGGTTCGGTGCACCTCAACGCTGCGATCGGATCCATTCACCGTCGCGGCCAGAGATGGCGTCTCCGGATGAAAGATCCTTCGGTCGGATCAGTTGATGCCGATGCCGTTATTGTTGCGGCGCCTGCCGGTCACGCCTCGAGCATGTTGACCCATGTTGATGCGGCGATTGCAGAGGATCTCGGCGGGATCGAATACGCGAGTTGTGCGGTTGTGTCGCTCGCATTTCGACGAGATCAGATTGGACATCCTCTCGGTTCGTTCGGTTTTGTTGTTCCTCAAATCGAAGATCACTTAATCTTGTCGTGTAGCTTCTCGAGTGAGAAATACGAAGGTCGCGCGCCGGAAGGGACCGTCTTGATGCGAGTCTTTATTGGCGGTGCCTGCCAGGGTGGTTTGCTGCGATTGCCTGATAAGGAATTGCTCGAGTTGGCTCGCTGGGAAGTTGCGAAGTTGCTCGATGTCTCTGGTGAGCCTCTGATGCAGCACATCACGCGTCAGACACACGCGATGCCGCAGTATCACGTGGGGCACCGTGCTCGCGTTGAACGCATTGATGAGCGATTGCAGAACTATCCCTCGCTTGCGTTGGCGGGAAATGCACTCAACGGTGTTGGCGTTCCGGGGTGTATCGATAGTGGCCAGAAAGCGGCTCGTCGCATTCTTGAGGCGATCGACGCGACTGACGATTCGAAATCACTGTCTGATGAGCTGAGTGTTTGTTGAGCTGAGTAGGAGCAGAACGCCGGTAGCGATTAGAGGTTGTTGCGTTCATCGGGCCACGCGCTTCAGTTTGCTGACGAATTCGGTAGGGTCACTTTAGGGGCGTTACGCAGTAGGGTATGTTCGTGCTGTATTGATTACGTAGCTATTCCCCTTCTGCAGAACCTCATCTATGAGCTACCCGCGCGTTGCCAGCTTGAAGAACGGCGAATCGTTTTGTCGCCATCTTTCAGATTCGTCCATTGAATTGCCCTTCGATGAGGAGGTTCAAACCGGAGCGGAATCTCCGCTGGGGCGTTCGTTGGAGGTGCATGGTCGAACGATCGGTAACCGCTTTTGTATCTTGCCTATGGAAGGATGGGACGGGACGTCCGATGGTAAGCCCACTGATTTGACCCGTCGCCGGTGGCGGAACTTTGGGCTCAGCGGAGCAAAACTGATTTGGGGTGGAGAGGCGGTTGCGGTGCGTCGCGACGGCCGGGCGAATCCGAATCAGTTGATGATCAACGAAGGCAACTGCGGCGAGATTGCTTCGTTGCGCGAGGAACTCGTTAGCACTCATGAAGAGCACTTCGATGATAGCAGCGATCTGATGATCGGGTTGCAGCTAACGCATTCAGGGAGATACGCGCGACCGAACGATAAGAAGCGTCCGGAACCACGAGTGGTTCAGCGAAATGTGGTACTCGACCGTCGCGTCGGAGTGGAGGATGACTCCGCGATATTGACGGACGATGAATTGAGCCGATTGATTGACGATTTCATCGCCGCTGCGGTTTTGGCGGAGCGGGCCGGGTTCACGTTTGTTGACGTCAAGCATTGTCACGGGTACCTCGGCCATGAACTACTCGCGGGAGTGGATCGACCGGGGCGGTTCGGCGGGAGTTTTGAAAACCGAACGAGATTCTTGAGGGATATCGTTGCAGGGATTAAGGCCGCTACCAACGAGATGAACATCGGTGTTCGACTGAGCGTGTTCGATTTCGTTCCTTACTGTCCAGGTGAAGATCGCATTGGAATCGCGGAGCCCGGTAGTGAGCCCCGGAAGACATTCGGAGGCAACTCAACCGGCGACGGCATGGACCTTGCTGAGCCGTCGCGGTTGATCGAGTTGATGCAGGAGATCGGGATTCGGATGGTCTGCACAACCGCTGGCAGTCCGTACTACAACCCACATATCCAGCGCCCCGCATTCTTTCCGCCGAGCGACGGGTATCAGCCTCCGGAGGATCCATTGGTTGGCGTGTCGCGTCAAGTCGCTGCTGTTGAGCAGCTCAAGAAGCAGCATCCGGAGATGATATTCATCGGATCCGGGTACACCTACTTGCAAGACTATCTGCCGAACGTGGGGCAAGCGGTGGTTGCGCGCGGAATGGCTGATTCGATCGGATTGGGGCGGATGGTGTTGTCGTATCCCGAGTTACCTGCCGACGTGATTGGTGGGCGGGATTGGCAGCGAAAGAAGGTGTGTCGCACGTTTAGTGATTGCACGACGGCGCCGCGAGAAGGCATTGTGAGTGGCTGCTATCCGCTCGATCCGTTTTACAAGAAACGTGAAGAGCGAGACTTGCTCAAGGCGGCAAAAGCGCGGCTGCAGAAGTGATCATCGTGGCCAAGCGATGTCGATACGTTTTCGCATTCTGCCCGGTCGAAAGACAAAGGGGGCAGTAAAGCGTTTTGGCTAGTCAGCAAAAGTGGTGCAGTCGGGACGCGAAGGGTTCTCACCGCTTCGCGTTGTCTTGATTCGACGGAGTTTTGACGTTCCGTCGGTAAGGCCAGGTCTTGTTACGAGACCTTCGCTTTGGTGCGAGCTTCCCGCAAGCCACGGCTGAGGATGTCTCGTAGCATTGGCGAGTAGTCTTCGTACTTGTTACGGTCGGGTGCACCGTTGCTGAACTGGTAGATTGCATCGCGAGGCTTGACACCGAGTGCAATCAGAGTGCTGCATACCGTTGCGTAGTCGCCGTTGCGAACGACCATGCTCGGGCGTCCCGGACCGACTGGTGCACGGGCGAAGACTTTGCTGGCGACGGCCAGGAACTTGACCGGCGAGTCGAGCGTCTGGAGTGTCAGCAAACGACGGGCAAGTTGGACGCGTGGATCGTCGGGGTCGTTGAGGTTCCGAGCACCGATGATGTTCAGACCCTCTTGCAACTCCACGACTTCCTGGCGTTCGTCGGCGTGGATGGCGTATCCCGCTTTCGCGTCAGCGATGATAATATTGCAACCTTCGTAGCGATTTTTCGCGAATTCGGTTTGAGCCTTTTCGAGTGCTCGCCGCGAAGAAGTGCATCGCAGGAGGTCCATCGCGAGTTGGCCACGTGAACGTTGGCCGAAGAGAGGCGTTGCCGTGGCTCGATTCGTCAAGCCGACAAACAGCCCGTTTTGATTCACACCCAACCAAGTGCCACCGGCCTTTTGATCGATTCCACAAAGTACGCGAGGTTTACCCGATTGAATCGACGGAGTTTGACTCGGTCGATCGACGTACTCCTCGCGGTTGGCCGCGACAAGAATGGGACTTTCGGGGACCAAACGATACTGAACAGCTAGCAAGCACATCAGGGAGACATCCAACTTTCAAAGATCAGTGATTTCCAGTCTCACGCACGCAATCACTCCCACCCAAGAGATCCGTTCGGATTGGTGTTGCGAGCCTGTGAGACTCGCGATCAGGGCGGATCCGAAAACGGCACCGGGATTCCCTGAAAACACCACTCATGTCGAACCCCCCGAAGGAGAGCCTGGTGTGATTGACGTGAGTCACAATGTAGCTACGCGAGAATCGACGCCACACCCCCTGGCGGGGGGTTTGTTGATCTTTTATTGCCAGAAGTGGCGAAGTTTGCCGTTTGGGGACATCGATTGGATCGTTGGGATCCCCGGAAGGGGTGGTTTAGAGGGTAGAAGTCTCGTTCCACACCCCCCAAGACTGATGTGCGATCGGTGATTGGGAATCAGTGTTTGCCGCCATTGTGGGGGTAAAATGGCCATCAATCAATCGCGTCAACTGTTTTGGACTGAAAGGTTTGCCCATTACCGCGAGCAGTCCAAATTCGTCCTGCAGTTGGGAGCAATCGAGCTCAAATCCCTTTGCCGTGCACAGGACAGCGGTGGAAATGAGAGGTTGTCCTTCCGACGCGGCATCCCGAACTCGGTGAAGTAGTTCAATTCCGCTGCAGCGAGGCATCTGGTGGTCGGTAACGAGCAGGTCGATATCGCCTTCTTGGAGTCGTTGCCATGCCTGTTCGCCGTCGGGAGCGGTGAAAACTCGATATCCTGCCTGCTCGATCGTGAAATGCATCAAACGACGGAAAACGGGGTCGTCTTCGGCAACGAGGATGGAGGGCGGGTTGGAATATGGCATGGAGTTCTCGATCAAAAAGGGATAGCGCCAAAGAGCCGCGGGGCAGCGATCGCGGTGATTACTCCTAGAATCACGACAGCCACCACGATCTCGGTCATCATCGTGCCGTCAGGAAAGTGATCCTTGCGGTCGTTGTTACGAGTCGTGGGAGATTGAGACATGAGATTGCCCGCGTGTCGCTTTGGCGAACGTGTAGAGTGGATCGAACGAATCGGCTTACAGGAAACCTACATCACAAATTGCCGCACATACTGAGCGTGCCCCCGTTGTAACGGGCGTGAATTTAAGGTCTGTCTGCTCCCGAGGCCTCAGATCGTGCGCAACGCGACAAATCGGCGTGACCGTCATGATTGCCTTGACGCTTACTTCGCGACGTTTCTATACTCCCGCACCACTCACGGCGTCGTGCGCGCGCCGATTTAACGGAATTTTCCCCTAACGGCTTTGGACCGATCACCCATGAATAGCGAGCGACGCCATGAACTCCAGGAGAACGAGCTAGCTAGCGCCCTCGATAAGATCAACAAAAAGATCGATCCGTATTCCAAACCGATCGCTGCCGCCGTCGCTGCTGGGTTCATCGGCTTGCTCGGGTGGGGATTCTATTCCAGCACTCAATCCGAAAAACGCAGTGACGCGACGTACCAATTGATCGAAGGGTCGATTCGAGGCGACAGCGAAATCTTGGCGGCGGTAGCGGCGAGCTATCCGAACACACCGATGGCGGCTTGGTCACGTTTGTATCAAGGCAGTCAGAAGATGGGTGCTGGCATGAACGCCCTCTTCAACAGCCGCGATGAGGCGGAAGAACTGCTCGGCGAAGCCGCTACGGCTTACAAGGAAGCGATTTCGTTGAGCAAAGATACGCTGATCCTCTCTCGTGCCAATTTTGGGCTCGCTCGAATCGCCGAATCGCTCGGTAACACCGACGAGGCGATCGCCAGCTACGAAGCTGTCATGGCGGCGGGCGAATCGGATGCGATGGTGACGGAAGCTAAGAATCGGATCGAAATTCTCTCGAATCCTGCCGCTGGTGAGTTTTTGGCTTGGTTCGGTGAGCAAGACTTCTCGCCCGCAGACCCGAGCTTGCCACCGTCGCTGCCGTCTGACCAAATGTTGCCGGACTTGCCAGACCTCGAGTTCCCCGAAATCGAAGCTGACATGGATGAGGAAGAAGTCACCGTAGAGGACGCCGATTCCGAGGAAACGATGACTGAAGAGACCGTGACCGAGGAGCCAGCCGCGGAAATGAACGAAGAGGCTGCGGAAACAGAAGCCTCAGCTTCGGCAGAGGATACGCCAGCGGAAGAGACTCCCGCGGAGGATAGCGCGTCTTCGGAAACCGAGACTCCATCGCCGGAGACCACTGAAGAATCAGCCCCCGAACCTTCTAGCGGTGAAGAAAGCGGTGCGGGTGATGAATCGCCCGCTCCGTCAAATTCTTGAACGCGACACCCGACGATGGCGATGCTCGGCAGCACGGTCATTTGCCGAGTAATCCGCTCGAAGACACCGGCGAGGCCGTTCGCTCGTTCGTCGTTCCGGAAACCGCGGATGGTATTCGGATCGATTTGTTTTTGACTCAGGTTTGCGACGGTTACAGCCGGTCGCAAATCCGGCTCGCCGTGCAGAACGATGGTGCTGAGATCGATGGCCGGGTGGTTCGCCCGAGCTTCAAGGTTCGCGCCGGGCAGAATGTTCGTTTTCGATTGCCGGTGGTCGTCAGTGACGACACAGTTCCTGAGAACATTCCGCTAGACATTCTCTATGAAGACGACGGAATGGTCGTCATCAACAAACCAGCAGGAATGGTCGTTCACCCGGCTCGCGGGAATTGGACGGGAACCCTGACCAGCGCGTTGGCGTTTCGTTTTCAGTCGTTGTCTGACGTCGGTGGCCCTACGCGGCCCGGGATTGTCCACCGTCTCGACCGAGACACCAGTGGCGTCATTGTGGTCGCGAAGAACAACGCGGTTCACCTGCATTTGTCTGCTCAGTGGCACGATCGCAAGGTGCAAAAAACTTACCTCGCTTTAACGGCGGGGCGACTGGATCGGGACCGGGATTGGATCAACGCGCCCATCGGACGTCATCCGTATCAGCGCGACAAACAGGCGATTCGCGAGAATCACGAGACGAGCAAACCTGCTTCGACGTTCTATGAGGTGATCAGCCGGCACGGGCGAGTGACTCAAGTGAAGGTCTCCCCGAAGACCGGTCGGACGCACCAAATTCGCGTGCACCTGGCACACATCGGCTGCCCCATTTTGTGTGACCGGCTCTATGCTGGCCATTCGGTTCTGACTCGGGCGGGCTTGGCAAGAGCCTCGGGCGAAACGCTCGTGGCGTCGGAGGAAGACTCCTTGGATGGGGGGTGTGATGAAGTGATATTGGATCGTCAGGCCCTCCATGCACACCAGTTGACGCTGGTGAATCCTCAGACGCAGAAGGAAATGACGTTTACGGCACCCTTACCCGCCGATATGGGGCGAGTGATCAATTTGCTTACGTGAACGTTGGTTCGTCTTACACGGTTGGTGTGACTATACTGCTCGCTGTGTTGGGGAGTGATTGCGGATTATGATCCGGAAGCACGCGTTTAATGATTATGATCATCTCCCCGCAATATGCCGCCTGTTCCGCTCCTCGGAGAGCCTGCAACCGGTTGCATATCGAATCAAGGTGTCAGGGAAGCCGCCACAATCGGCCATTAGCCATGCCAGCGACTACGCGTTACGAACCAACTCCAACGATCACCTACCTCGGTGCTCAATCTCAAACGAGCGACCCGAAGCTCGTTAACCGCTACGATGAGCTCACCCGCGACCGCAAGGTCTCCTGGACTGGGCATTATCGTTTGTTGCGGATGCTCGGTCGTGGCGGTCAGGGCGAGGTCTATCTGACCGAATATCGCGGCACGGACAGTTTCACCGTTCCGGTCGCGATGAAAATCTTTTCGCCGGAGCGTTTTAAAGACGCCCGAGCGTACGATGAAGCGATGCAGCGTGTGGCATCGATCGCAGCCCGTGTGGCAATGATCCAGCATGACAACTTGCTCGACGTGCAGAACTTTTTCGAGCGGGATCGCATCCGCGTGATGTTGATGGAGTGGATCGACGGCTACGATTTGCGGCAATTGGTCATGCCGCAGTGCCTCGAGTTGTTGCGGGACTATGTCCATCCAAAGCGATGGCGATATATCAACGATGTGATCATGACCGAGGGTGTGGAGCAGTCACGCTTCAAAGCCGGTGTTGCCGTGGCGATCGTGCGAGAGTGTCTCGCCGCCTTGGCCGCGTTGCACCGTGAGGGGATCGTCCACGGGGACGTCAAACCCGCGAACATCATGCTCAAACGCAGTGGGCACGCGAAGTTGATCGATATGGGATCGTCAATTGACTACCGCAATCCGCCGAGTGATCGCGAATGCACGCCGATCTATGCTGCACCCGAAGTGCTCGAGAACCGTCCGGCAACGCCTCGCAGCGACTTGGCGAGTCTCGGTTACGTGTTGATCGAGTTGCTCGCGGGTGTGAACCCCTGTTCGGGCCTGACCAGTTTGGCGGACTTTTTGAAAGCCAAATGGGAGTTGCCGAAGAACCTCGACAAAATCCTGCCTGAAGAGGTTTTGCGGAATCAATTGTTGATGAATTTTCTTCGCGGTTTGATCGC
This sequence comes from Aporhodopirellula rubra, assembly GCF_014192335.1. Lineage (GTDB taxonomy): Bacteria > Planctomycetota > Planctomycetia > Pirellulales > Pirellulaceae > Rhodopirellula > Rhodopirellula rubra. The sequence goes on from NZ_JACHXU010000026.1 coordinate 105,408, forward strand.
GCCGGACCCGACGCGACGATTTGTCAGTGCCGAAGAAGCCGAACATGTGGAACAAGGTGGTGCGGCGGCGTTCCATCGTCAGTTGACTCTCAGTAACATGTCGACGGAGTACGACAATGACATTCGTCATTGGCTCGAAGAGCTGCGACATCTTGAGAACGACTGATTTCATGGATAACGAACACCTGCACGTCGCCGTCGAAGCTGCCCGTGCGGGCGCGCGAGAATTGATGGCCCGTTATGAAAACCGGGTGGTCAGTGAAAAAGGTCCCAAGGATCTTGTTACTGACGCCGACTTAGCCGCCCAAGCCGCGATCCGAAAAATCCTTGAGGCGAGTTATCCCGACTACGCCTTTGTCGGCGAAGAGGAGGGCGAAACGGAACCGCTCCCGTCGGTTCGCGAAGGCGCCGAGGATGCACCGCCGTGTTGGGTGGTCGATCCGCTCGATGGCACCGTCAACTATGTGCATCGCTTGCAGAGTTTCGCGGTTTCGATCGCGCTCTATGCAAAAGGAAAAATGCGTCTCGGCGTGATCTATGATCCGACCCGTGACGAATGGTTTACCGCAATCGATGGCCAAGGCGCGATGTGTAACGATCGGCCGATGAAGTCGAGTGATGCCGTTGATCTCAACGAAAGTTTGGTTGCGTGTAGCTTCCGCGCCGGTGTCACGTCGGATTCGCCGGAGGTGGGTAGGTTTGTTCGAGTGCTCGAACGATGCCGGTCATTGCGACGTCTCGGGTCGTGTGCGCTGAACATGTGTTATGTGGCGGACGGCCGTTTGGACGCATACTGGGCCACTAATGTGGCCGCATGGGATTCGGCGGCCGGGACCGTGATCGCGCGCGAGGCGGGGGCGACCCTCAGTGGCTATGATGGTCACGAGTTTGACGATTGGTCACCCAAGTTTTGTGTCGCCGCGACGCCCCAACTGCACGCCGCTTTGATCGAGCAGCTCACCGCATAGCTGGGTGTGTGTGTCGACGGTTACCGCCGTATCCACCGAAATCGACGAAACGCTCCTTCTATGAAAAACGCTTTTGTGATTTGCGCGACACTGTTCGCGTTTGTCGTGGTTCCTGTCTACTCCGTTGCCCCTGCCCAGGCAGTGGATGTTCCGACGGACGTCGTCGATTACCAGTCGATGGCCTTTTACCCGGAGAGATGGAATCAGCAAAACGTCTCAGGTGAAATGTATCCCTGGCACGGTAAAGAAGTTGTTTTGTTAACGCCGCAGCAAAACCACGCACCGGAGACGATGGAAACATTTCTCGGTCATCTCGATCGAGGTTGGGCGTTCTATCACGAGATCACCGGCACGCAGCCTCGAGCGTACAAGATGTACGCGGGCAAGCCGACGATCGCGGCGGTTCCGAACGCGAGTCTGACGTGTGGATTGGGTTGTGGAATGGTGGGAGGGACAGGAATCGAGGTCGGGAAGTTTCCCTCGGATTGGAAAGAAGTGCAGGCCAATGCTCAGGCGATGCCGCACTACTACTTCTACGAAATGGGACGTAACTACTACGTTTTTGGCAAGAAGCATGATTGCTTTGTTACCGGCTACGCGGTCTTCATGAGTTATTGCTGCATGGACGAGTTGAAATTGATCGACAACGACCGTTCAACTCGCCGGGCCATTGAAAATGCGATCGATGCCTACAGTCAATCCGACCTCGACTTCATCACCGCGATGACGCATTCTGGATCGTTGAGTGAGAAACAAGCTCGCATTCGTCCGTATGATGGACCGTGCGATCAACCCGTGATGTATGCCTCGGCGATGTTGCGTTTGAGGCGAGACTTTGGGGGTGATGGATTCGTGAAACGGTTTTACCACACGCTTCACCAGATGCCCGAGTATGGCGAGAACGAACGCGGAAACAAGCCGACCAATGCAAAACGCCAATCCGTGACCTGGATGTTGGCGGCGTGCCGTGCTGCGAAACAGGATCTATCGCCACTGTTCGTCGATCAATGGCGACTCCCGATCAGTAACGAGGCTCGTGAGATCGTCAAACAAACCGATTGGACGAAAGAATCCGACGATGACGCTGAATTGGCTGAGCAAGTCTTGCGAGCCACCGGCTTGTAGGAGCTAGCAGGACGATGCTTCGGTTGAATAATTGATCGGATTGGCGACGCGATCGCATTGCATCAAATACGCGGTTGCCAGATTTCTCCGATCCCACCAATCGTTCGGTCGCCTCGACTGACGCACCAGGGGTTTTCTCCTAAGTCGTGCTCGCGTTTCTTGCGGTCGAGTAGGGGAACGTCGTGTTTCAGTTCGGCGCGGCCGAGGAGAATCTGTTCGAAAGGGCTTTCGAGCGTGACGGGGAGGCTAAAGCGGGATGGCGGTAGTTGCGCCGGAGTTCCCAGGATGACCGTGCCCCGGCGCATCCCGTACGCCAAGTGGTTGCCGACCGTGCCGCCGACAAAAATCGTTCCGGCGACCTGCCAAGCGGCGAGTGAGTCGCCCGCCTCGCCCGCAATTCGTATTTCTCCCCGACGCATTCGGTGACCTGCGAATCGACCGGCGCTGCCGGACACCGCGATTATCCCGCCGTTCATACCGATGTTTCGTGCACCGCTGGGGCCGCCAAGTTGGTCTCCGGCGTTGCCGTTGATCATGATCTTGCCGCCCGTCATGCAGGTACCGCAATTGTCGCCAATGTCACCTTCCACACGGATTATGCCGAAACAGTGTTGATGTCCGAGTCGTTGAATCGATTTGCAATCGCCTCGCAAGATGAGGCTCGGTGTTTCGTGGTCGATTGAACGGCAATCGACGTCGAACAGATCTCCGAGTTCGAAGTCGTAGATCGCCGATCGTACGGAAAGCTTCGCAATTTCGTTGGCAGAATTTTCGATTAGCTGATCGAGTTTGAGATCCGAGACATCGACCGGTTCGATTTGGAGGCTTCGTACTGTTAGTGTGATCTCTTTCATGAGGGACGCTCCGTCATGATCTTGTCGAGATGGAAGTGGTGCCGGCCGAGCTTGCCACCGTAGTTACCCGCTGTGACCCCCACCAAACCTGCCTCGCCGACGCTTTCGCACGCAGCGTTGATTCCGGCTCGTATCGCATCGGATATCTGCTCAAAATTCGCGCCGTCGAGGACGACTTCGAGGACCGCGGAAGCAGCGGCAGGTAATTCCGAATTGGTCATTTTTCGAAGGCTAGGACAAAACGCTTCGTTCGTTGACGCGAACAAGGCAGCGTATTGAGACCCAACCTTGGAACCGCTTCGCGTTGCCCCACCGGGAAAAGGTGTGATCACGCCGGGCATCGGTTTGATCGCGTCGATCGCGGCGCGGCAGGCTTTCGATACCGATTGCATCGATCGCCCTAGCAGGATGAAGTTACCTCCGCCGATTGCTTCGGTACGACCGACGTCATGTTGGCAAACGAATTCGCCGTCCATGACAGGAACTCGCCAATATCGAATCGTTTCGCAGTGGCCGTCGGCTCGTTCATGTTGGACTTGTTTGCTGATCTGAAACCCGTCCCCGAAGTACCGAAGGGTTTTGCCGAGAGGGACGCGGTTGGGGTAGACATTACGATCCCCTTCAAGGCCTGCGTAGAGTGCCGTCGTTGGGCAGGTCAATACGCATTGGCCGGCCCGTCGCGGGATCTGCTTTTCGAGTTCTTTGCCAGACACCGCAAAGGCGAGGATGGCGACACCCGGGCGGCCGTCAGGGGTTTCTTTAGCGGAGAGTTCGCGTTCGACGGCAATTTCGACACCGCACGCGATCACGCTGGTCCCAAAGCCAACCATCGCTGCGGCGGCGTGATGGCACCACTGCCGATCGGCGGCCGTTAATACCAGTCGCGTCATCTTCATGTCGAACGCCTCGGCAAAGGTCGCTTGGATTGGCACCCCGTCAATTCGCAGCGGCGCGTGCTCGATCCAGTGGTTTGCGTTGTCGTGTTCGGCTCCCTCGTCGATCATGCAGAGGCCCCTTCACTTGTAGAACGCAATCCGGCCGATTGCAGTCGGCTGCCGAGAACCTCTTCCATTTCGTTTTCGTTAATCCACAGACGGTCCAACGCGAACGTTCCGTTTTTGGCATAGCGAGACCGAAAATCCGCGATCTGATTGGATTCGAACTCAATCGTCGTGTTTTGCAAATCGGCAGCGAGCGTTCGGTCGATCGAACGAATGCTGTTGACGTTGCCCCCTTTTTGACGAATCAATTTGCCCGCTTTGAAAACCATTTCGGGTATTCGAAACATGTTTTCAATATTGTTTTGAGTTCGGTAAACCACGACGTCTGCGATCTTTCCAGGGGCGAGCGTGCCTCGGTCGCTGAGTCCGAGGATATTCGCCGGTGCGGTGCGAGTCATCGTTGCGATGTCATCGAGTGTGTATTCTCGCTCGATTCCCTTGAGCGAACTCGAGGCGGCCGCGTCTGAGTTGATTTCCGCCAACGCGGTTTCTCGTAGGCTTCGATCCGCGAGCAGCGCGAGCAGATGAGGGTACGCGGTAAAAGGGCCACCGTTGGGATGATCGGTGGTTAGAAACACACGTGACGGGTCGTCAACCATCAAGAACAACTCAAGCCCGATTGCCCATTGCAATGAATGGACGAATTGACGGCGACGGTATCGAAACGGCACCACTCCGCAACCGGCTTCGCACTCGATATCCACCAGCACCGACTTGCGAGGTGTTGCGTGTTTGATGTTTTGATACTGATGCATCGCATCGGCACTGATCGTGACCGTTTGACCGAATTGAATTTGCCCAACGTCGATGGTGACGTTTGAGTGTTTTCGCATGGCGTCGACTAGCTGCGAGGCGGCAGACGAAAACTTGTACGGACCATCGGTGCCATAGCAATGGAACTGTGCATGCGTCAGATGGATCGGGTATCCGTCTGCGGCTTCGATGGTGGCGAGCGTGGAGGCGATGTTGCCGGGGACGCCAAGGTTGCTGCAATGGATGTGGAGTGGGTGAGCTAAACCGATTTCGTAAACGGCTCGACTGAGTACACGGATAATTTGACCTGGGGTCACGCCGTTTTTTGGATGCGGAGTGTCGACATCGAAGGACCTGGTGTTGAACTTAAATGCATTGATGCCTCCTGGGTTAACGACTTTGACCGCGATGCAGCGGGTTGCCATGACCATCCACGCGACATAGGCGTTGATGATTCGTTGATCGGCGTTCTCCGCAATCAATTGCAACAGCACGTCGTCATTGCCCAACAGGCAGTAGCCACCAGTGTCGATTCCGCGAACGTCAGCCATTTCAGCGTGCGCTGATCGTGCGTTGCAGGGGATCATCGCCGGTTCGAGGCACGTCGTGTAACCCATGTCAAGATATCGTGACGCGGTTGTCGCGGCCGCGGGCAAGAATTGAGACAACGCGGGCGATGATGCGCCTTCGGGACGAGCTTCTCGCCAGGGTGGCATTTGGTCCTGCAGCAACATTCGCGCGAGTGTGACTTTGCCGCCACCGATGTGCGTGTGCAGATCGATCCCGCCCGCCATCGTGACGCACCCGGTGGCGTCGATATCCAAATCGGGCTTTGTGGGGGTCGCGGGCGGATTCGCAATCGTCTCGTCCCGAAACCATAGATCACTGGCTTCGCGTGACGCACTCGGACCGTCTGCCAGCTTGGGATCGATCAAGCGACTGCCACGGATACGGGTCAGCATGGGCCTAAGGGGTGAAGGTGGGAGCTGTGGTCGCGAAATATTGGATTTGTGTTGCGATTATCACACAATCTTACCGGGATCAGTAGGCCACCGTGGATTGACGTCGTATTGTTCGAGGGAACGACCTGCCACTCATTTTCCCGTTGAGTTTGAGTGATTAGGGTAGTGCGGCGAGACCTCTCGAAGAGCGATCGACAGTACTTCCAATGTTGCCCTTTAATTACGATTTTCATGAGCAAATTGATCATCAGCGTCAGCGGACTCCGCGGCGTCGTCGGAGAAACGTTGACACCGGACGTCGCGTGTCGCTTTGTCGCCAGTTTTGCTGCATCGGTTCCACCGGGCCCGATTGTTGTTGGGCGTGACGGACGCACCACGGGGCCAATGCTCGGCGCCGCAATCATGGCAGCCTTGAATGCATGTGGACGTGATGTGATCGATGCGGGCGTCGCCGCGACCCCAACGATCGGCGTCATGGTACGTGAACGTTCGGCCGCGGGGGCGGTGCAGATTTCGGCCAGTCACAACCCGCCGCCCTACAACGGGATCAAGCTGTTCGGTGCGAGTGGACGCGTACTCGACGCCGAATCAGGGGCAAAAATTCGTGACGGATATCTCAACGGTACGGCCGCATGGTGCGCGTTCGATGCGATCGGTTCGACGAGTCGCGATGCCGACCCCCACGCAGGGCACCTCGAAAAAGTCCTTGCGACCATCGACGTTGATCTCGTTCGAAAGAAAGCATTTCATGTGCTGATTGACAGCAATCACGGCGCCGGAGGCATTCTTGGGAAACGGCTTCTCGATTCGCTCGGATGCGTGGTGGAAGCCGTTGGTGATGAGCCGACCGGTTTATTCGCACACGTTCCTGAACCGACCGCCGACAACCTCACTGAGATCGCCTCACGCGTTGCCGGAAGCGAATGTGCGATCGGTTTTTGCCAAGACCCCGATGCGGATCGATTGGCGTTGATCGATGAGAACGGTCGCTATATCGGAGAAGAGGCAACGCTCGCGTTGTGTGTGACTCGCGCGATGATGGTCGGTCGCACCAGCGGACCGATTGTGATCAACGGGGCCACCAGTTCGATGAGCGGGCTAGTTGCCGCGCAGCACGGCGTCAAAACCTTACGAAGCGCTGTTGGCGAAGCAAACGTCGCGGACATGATGATTGCTAACGAAGCTTCGTACGGAGGTGAAGGTAACGGAGGGCCAATCGATCCAACCGTCGGGTACGTTCGTGACAGTTTCGTCGGCATGGCTCAGGTGCTTGACTTGATGGCTCGAACCGGAAAACCGCTCAGTCAGCTCGCCGATGAATTGCCTCAACTGGCGATTCATAAGGACAAAGCGGAAATTTCGGTTGAGCAGTTACCTGCAATCTTTGAAAGGTTGCAAGAACACTTTCGTGATGCCGAGGCACAAACCGGTGACGGCCTGCGGTTGCAATGGGACGACAGTTGGTTGCTCGTTCGGGGCAGTAATACCGAACCGATTGTGCGAATGATCGCAGAAGCCGAGACGGTGGCGAAAGCAAAATCGTTGTGTGACACTGCCGCAGGATTGTTGAATCCATGATCGGCACCATGTGAAGTGCTAGGTAGATGAGTGCGGAATCGACGTCGCCTGCCGACGTCCGATTCTCATTGCTCGTTTGTTTGCTGAGCCTCTTGGATCTGCCGGATCGCTTCGAGGCTGAATAGACCGACCGGTTCATCGTCCTTTTCATAACACCAATCGCAAACATCTTCGATGGGAAACTCGACTTGGCTGCCGAGTTTTAGATCGCCGAGTGCGACTGGATCGTTGGCGAGATGACCGTGAACGAATTTGGGTTCCAGTCCGATCACGTCCACCCAAATGAACTCGGTCGAGTCGCCAGCAGTGATCTTTGCCTTGACGACAAAACTTGGTCCATCGTCGGCCTTGTCATGACTGGCTCGTTGCTGAAAAGCGTCGGCAAATTCCGGCCATCGTTGTTGAGCGGTCGCGATTGCTGCCCGCATCTCTGGAGCGTCGTCTGCGATGGGAATAACGGGAGCATTGTCTGGAAGAGAAAGCTCTTCGTATGCGCCGGGCGTGAGGAGGCGGGCGACGACATCGTCCGACCAAACATTGAGGTCCAACGATTCGGGACGAACCACCGCTAGGGTATCTTCATCGGCGAGAGCGGTCAGCAATTTCGCAACGAGCAGGTAGGCTTCGTTCAAGTCCGGTTCCTCATCTCCGGGCGTGAGCATGTCGACCGAGAGCCAAGCGGTGTGTTCTTCAACGGCGTTGCGGAGTCTGAGTTCGCCAATTGCCTCAACGACTTCGTCTTTGTTGTCCCAGTATGGCACGTCGAAATTGTGAACCAAGAACATTCCCGCAGGGGCTTTGATAACGAACATTGGACTCTCGCCGACGACAAATCCGTCGCCGTCATCTGCATCGTCATCGCTTTGGGCGTCACTGTTTGAGTAATCCCCGCCCCATGCTGATTCGACTACTTTGGTCAGAATCATGTTTTCGAGATATTTCGGTTGGCGTTGCAACAGCACCAACGAAATCATCGGTTTGTCCTCTTCTCCGTCACCGTTTTCGTCATCGATGTCTTCAGAGTCGATGCCATCTCGCGTCCGCTGCAGCCCACGCCAGCATTCATATCCCAATTGCGCGAATGCGAGACTGTAGATCAGATATCTCAATTGGAAGTAGGTAGCTGCTCTGGTGAGGTGTAGTACCGTTAACAGTCCAAAAACGCTTAAACCGATCCATAAACCGGCAGTAATTTCCTGCCAAATCAATAGCCCTGTTGCAAGTAGAATAGCACCCATCACAAAGATCACCGGATTCGGCCAACCCGCCACCGCTGCGATGATGAGCAGGAGGCCGATTGTCGCGGCCCAAAATGCGGTGGACGTGGTGCCAAAACGTGGGCGTTTGAAAATCGGTTTCAATGGATCATGTCCAGGACAGGAGTCTTGAAAAACGCGAGGTATTAGACCATCGAGTGATGTTTGCGTATTTGTTAATCACCACCGAAGGTTATCGTATTCGCGTCGCCGCGTGTGTGTCGTCCGCTCCACCAGGACGAGGCTTCTTTGGGGGTGTCTACCCGCAGAGGCAACCACATCGATAACTCAAGATGCCTATTACGGACTCAGAAGACCGTCCAACGCCGAGCGTTCTTTCGATCGCTCTGGGAACGAGCGTCGTTAGCACTCCGGTAAGTTCAGCAAGCAAGGATTTAGTGGCCAAGAAAGATGGTGTGAGGTGGCCTGGGATTTGGGGCCCACTGATATGTCGTCTAGGATTATGGCATAGCGCAACGCGTGCACACTGTCCGAGGGCACGCGTGCCCGATTACCTAATGAGGCTGGCTTTGTTTAGGGCCGAAGCTTGGGGAATCCACGGTGTATCGGTCGCCGTTGGATTGGGTATGCGGCGCGCCCGATGGTTCGAAGTCTCGCTCTAAATCGGGACCGGTTCTGGTGCCGAACCCCGAGGCGTGAACTTGAAATCTGCCGCCGTAACGGCGTCGCAGATGACCACCTACGAATTGTCGTCCGAAGGGAGTCAGTAAGAGAAAGCCGAGCGAGTCGGTGATCAAACCGGGTGTCAGCAATAATGCTGCGGCAAATGCGATCATCATGCCATCTTGGATCTCGCGTCCCGGCATGCGGCCTTCGGCAAGTGCGGTGCGAAACCTGGCGATCGCTGCAAGGCCTTCGCGGCGAGCCAGAATGGAGCCGATGATCCCAGTCACGATCACGATAGTGAGAGTCGTTAACCAACTCGTTGCATCCGCCATACGTAATAGCAGAATTAACTCAACGAATGGGATCAGAATGAACGCAGCAAATAATCGAATCAACATTTTTACTTCCACCTTTGAACGCAACCGACTGCCACCTTGGCATCGAATGACCCAGAATCAGGCGATGCGGATACTAGAAAGCGAATGCCGTTCCGAACTCGTTAAACGAGCTCGATTCGTTGTGAGGAAGCAGCGGGTTTCCATGGGATCCAAAGACGCAATCGCACCAAACTGATACGCGAGTGGAAAATCGCGAGTCTGTCGCCAAGGAGCCCAATCCAGGAAGCTCGCAGAGAAACGTCGTGTGACGTGAGCGAAAGCAGATGCCTTCGAATTGGCGAAAGAAAAGACCGTCACTTCGAGCGGTCCAAACCGGTCTGAACACGGGAAAGAACCCGCTACGTGGCCGGCGAAGGTTTCGGTAGCGGGAGCAATCAGCGTCGACCGCACCGTCGTGTCTGTTGGACTTAGCGGCTGCGACGTTGTGTCGAGGATTTCGTCGCGAATCGGCTCAGGCGGCCTTCCATCACGAGGAGGTCTTTTTCGATCCACCCACCAAAATCGGCGGCGAATACTTCGTCATCGAAACGAATAGAGAGCGACTGCCAGTCAAGGGAAACGACCGCTTCCTGATAGCAATCGTTCCCTCCAGAGGGTGGTGTTGAATTAGAGGAGATAGCCATGATGAACTCCCAAATAAAAGCGTTAGTGAACTCTAGTAAGATGCACCGAGCTAAAAGAAAGTTCGGCAAATTCGATGCCACGAGGCCAGTCTGATCGTCCGAACAGTGTGGTTTCTACCGAGTACATGTCCGATTTCGCAGAATTAATGACGGATCGCAAGGCATTTTTACGGAAAGGCAACCTAAAAAGCGTCCGAGCCGGATTCCGCGGATTTTTCGCGCCAGTTTGCCAAGAAACCTCCGCCTAGAACGAAGAACACCTAGATCAATCACGGGGCCGTGCCTTTTTGTCGGCGAAAACGCCGCTGGTGCGGGTAACCGGTGAGGGAACGAAACACTTCGAAATTTGGGGAAAACCACCATGTTACGCAAACTTTTCTTGGCCGGAACGACGTTCGCTTTGTTGTCCGGAATCACGCTGGCAACGCCGATCGGATCCTACGCCCGATGCGGTTGGAACTATTTGACCGACTCCGCGGGCGATGCGGTGCCGTTGGAGTGGGAACTCAAGCGGGCACGACAAATGATTGTGGACCTGCAGCCGGAAATTCAAAATAACGCTCGACGAATTGCTCAAGAAAAAATCGAAGTCGTTAGACTAGAAAGGCAGCTCGGTGAAACCGATATGCGGCTAGCAGAGGCGCAGAGCGAGATCGAACGACTCAGCGACGACCTTCGTGACGAAAGCCCAACGTACAGTTACGGTGGCAAGACCTACACCTCGGTCCAAGTCAAATCGGATCTGGGCAACCGGTTCAAACGCTTCAAAACGCGTCAGCAAACTTCTGACAAATTGCAAAAGATGTTGTCCGCACGCCAAGCCTCGTTACGGGCGGCCAGTGAGCGGATGGAAGCGATGCTCGATGCACGACGCCAACTCGAAGTTGAAGTCGAAAACTTGCAAGCTCGTCTCGGCGCGTTGCGAGTCGCACAAACTAGTAGTCAGTTGAATCTCGATGACAGTGCGTTGTCGCGTTCACGTGAATTGCTCGACGAGATTGCGATGCGGATCGACGTCGAAGAGGAAACGATGAAAGTGGACGTTGAATACTTTGGCGAAATCGATCTCGAAGAGCCTTCGGATGAGAATTTGCTCGAAGACATTTCCGCGTATATGAATGGGATTAATGGGGCAGGTTCGGACGCTCTCGTCTCGATCGACTTGAGTGCCGATTCTTCGCTGTAGTCCGTGTATGTGTCCGGTGCCGCGATGGTTGAACGCCTTCCGGTACCGTGACGAGAGACGGCCTGTGCCGTTTCGCAAAGTGGCACCTCCTGTTCCGGCGAGTTCGACTTCAACTGCAACATCATGAACTTCACGCATTCCCCTAACGAAACTGTCTTAGACCGGTACACGATCTGTCGTGGTATCGGCATCGGCGGCTTCGGTGAAGTTTATTTTGCTCTCAGCCAAGCAGGCAAAGAAGTCGCGTTGAAAAGGATTCAACGTAACCTCGCCGTTGAACTCCGAGGCGTTTCCCACTGTTTGAATCTGAAACATCCGAACCTGGTCTCGTTACACGACATATGCCGTGATAATGACGACCAGGCATGGGTGGTGATGGAATACGTCGCAGGCAAAAACCTGCGAGAGGTGCTCGACGAAGCCGATCCTTCGGGACGCGTTTGTCGAGCTACGGTCCAGGGCAGTCAGGGGCTGCCGAGCGGGTTGACGATGGATGAGGTGAGGCGATGGTTCTGTGGCATGGCCGCGGGAACGGCTCATCTGCATTCGGCCGGCTTGGTTCATCGAGACCTAAAACCGGGGAACTTGTTTGACGACAACGGGATCATCAAAGTCGGTGATTACGGGTTGAGCAAGTTTATTTCTTCGTCTCATCGCAGCGGACACACCGAGAGCGTTGGGACGTTGCATTACATGGCGCCCGAGATCGGTCGCGGTCAATATGGTCGCGAGATCGATATCTATGCGATGGGCATCATTCTGTTTGAGCTGCTGACCGGGAGGCTTCCTTTTGACGGCGAAACGCCTCAGGAAATTGTTGTCAAGCACCTCACCGACACGCCGGATTTGTCAACCATCCCGGATGAGCTTCGTCCCGTGATCGCTGCGTGTTTGCAGAAAAATCCGACGGATCGACCCAAGGACATCCCAACCATGATGGCGATGACCCCTTGGGCAAACGAGAACGTTCAATCGGCGACTTGGTCGCCCAATCCATACGGTTCGTCGTCCCCAAATCGATCGGAACAGGCGTCGCAACCGACCAAACCGCAGCCCGCCGCACCGACGCGGCCGCACGTTGCCTCGCCTGCAATGAACGCAGCCGCACCGCAAGTTGTGCTGAGCCATCCAACGTCTGAAGAGCCGATCGCGCGAGCGATCCGGATGAGTTTTGTGGATCTGAAACAGTGGTGGCAAAACCTAGAAAGGTCACCGGGATCCAAGTTCGTCATTGTTCTCGCGACTGTGATGATCCTTTTGATCAACACGCATTGGCTCGTGCCAATGTTGTCGTTAATTGGTTTTTTCTACATTCCGTATTATGTGATTCGGCATGTCGTGTTGCAGATCGCGGAGCCTGATACGTACGTACACACGCACGATCAGCACCGTCGGGCAGCGCATGTCAATCACGCCATGTCACCGGGGGCGACGCATATGCCAAACGGCCCGCACAACGCATCCGCGCCAACATCACGTCCACTACCGGTCCCGGCACGTTTGTCGAAAACGCAAATGCGGCAGATGTTGCGTCAATCGCTCGCACAGAGAACACGAACATCGATGGCCGCCGAGTGGACGACGTCGGGAATGATTTCGTTAGTCGTCGCAGCAACTTTATTGTTGATCTCATCGGTGATCGGGCTGCGGAATTCCGTGGTCAGTCCGTTGACGATCGCACCGTACGTTTGGATGGCATGCGTGGTGTGGTTGGGATCGTTCGGTTTGCTAGGACTCGGAAAGGCATGGGAGTCCAGTGAAGGCGACGGATTTACGCGTCGTTTGTCGGCATCATTTCTCGGTGCTGCGGTGGGCGTGATTGCCTACTTACTCGCCGACGTGTTGATGGTGCCGCTAGATCAAGGGCTCAGCCGAGATATCGACGCGACGAGGCTTCCGATGACTTTCTATCAGGGGTCAGGGGTTCCAAAGGCTGCGGCGATGATGGCTCACTTCGCCGTCTTGTTTGCGTTGCTTCGAATGTGGAAGCCGGTTGATCCGTTGCGACGTGCGAGGTTGAGTTTGTGGGCGGTTTCGGTCGCGGTTGTCGGCGAGTGGATTGTGCATCAAATGATTCCCGTTCCTCAGCCCGCGGGAATGCTGATCGCTGGTGGGATTGTCGTGATGACGCAAATGTCGGCTCCGTGGGTGAAGACGGATTCCGTGGCGGCGTTAACGTCGACGTGAGCAGTCAATGTCGATGTGTTCGCCTATCACAGTGCCGTCATGTTTCAGACGAGAGAATTCGATGAATGAATTAACCAAAGCGACCGTGCTGCTCCTGTTCACGATGTTCAGTTTGTCGTTAGGGGCAGGTCTATCCGTCGCAGATGATGCGAAAGAGGAAACGTCCGACTCGGCTCCGGTGGCGTTGAGTGTTCCCCCATTGGATCATCTCGATTATCCGTTGGATCGTCCGACTTGGATTGACGAAGGTCGCAGTCCGATGGATTCAGTGGACGGTGAGGACGTCGTGATCGCGATTACGTCAGGCCCCGCTCCTTCGCCGGAAACCGCCGAGGAAATGATGGAGGTCATGGCTCTTGGCGCGGTTGAGAACTACGTTGATCAAAAGCTGCAAGAATTGCCTGAGCATGTTGGATCCGAAGACATTGGTATTGATATCGATTGGGTTCGTGATGAACTCATTTCGCGGCGTTACGACGGAACTGTGAAAACCGGTGACTCCGTTCAATACGAGAGTGCGTGTTTGCTGCGGATCGAGAAGTCGCACCAGGAGGTGCTCAATCGATTGGTTCAGAATCACCAGTTACAACATCGACTCGCCGCAGTTGGTGTTTTGGGTGGATTGTGTTTGGCCGGTTTGTTGGGCGGTTCGATTCTCTTTGGCTGGCTTTCATCGCGTCAGCAACGACTCGCGTCTCATGAAAACGCGATCGGTTAATGAAAAAACCGATGCGTCAGCGAGGGAGGAGAAGTATCCGCTCGCTAACGCATCGGCTCCTGATTGCCGCACCGCAATCGCCCAACGCGTCAGGAATTCCTTTCGCGTTTCGTCACCTCCGAGATGATCGCTCGGTTATCTTCGCCGTCTAGGAGCGAGTGAAGCTCAATGCTCCGGTGGTATCGCCGTCTACTTTGAAGACGAACCCGTTCGCCGACGAGGTCCAGTCGCCTTGCATTTGCTGCAGGTCGCTCGCTCGTACTAACGACAAACGATTGTTACTCAGGCGATATTGACCGTTGAAGCTCTTGGTGCTGCCTCCCTTTGTTGCCGACCAAGTGAATGTATTGTCGTCGTTGAGCGTTAGTGAAACCGATTGGTCACCGGGCAAAGAGACGGACCAGGTTCCGACATGGGCGGGCGTGTCGGCGGTGGCCTGCGTGGCACGGGCGAGTTGACCGAATTCGGGAATACTCGACTGTGTTGCGGGAGCAGATTGTGTTGAGCCTGCATTTCCACTGAGCGAGGCGAGCATTTGCAGAGCGGATGCTTCCGAGTTTGCTGTCGCCGCGGGTGCGGTTGGTCGTTGCGATTGAGCAACGGAAGGCCGGGAAACATTTTGTTGAGCCGGAGCGGTGGACTGCCGAGTGGGCTGAGCAACATCTGCGTTGGAGCGATTCGTCGTTTGGACACTCGCTTGATTGTTGAAAGGGTTGGTTCCCGATCCGGAAAATTGTCGCTGTTGCTGAGGAGCCGATTGGAAAGACGCGTTGGTCTGTTGACTGGGAGCGGTTTGTCGCTGGGATGCAAATCCGGGTTGTTGGCCGTTGGAGAATCCGGCCGGTGCGGTCATCCGATTTGCGGGCTGGAATCGGGTTGGAGCGGCAGGAGAAACCGAGTTGTAGTACGGCTGAGCCCCGGCGTGTTGGATGGGGGCCGAGTATCCGGCGCTTCCGCAGGTCGACGGGCTAGGTGAAGAATAGCCGTATCCGCCGCCGCGATATCCGCCGCCGCTGTACCCGCCTCCGCCACCACCGCAGGCTTGTGCGGGGCTGCAGGTTGCGGTGAGAACGGCGAGGGCGGCAGCGGATCGGATCCAGTTTTTTGTGCGGACTTTCATGATTCTGACTTTCGAAGCGTTTGGGCGTTGAGTGCGTTGTTGGCGACCAAAGTCGCGTTACAAATCACCAAGCGAATCGCTGTCGAAAGTGTTACCAGAAAAACGAGAAAGTTCTCTCGTGGGATGATTCTCGAGTTGCCGGACGTTGCTACTCGCGGTCTGGACCACCATCGCGGTCGGGCCCGCCACGGTTTGGCCTGCCGCCTCGGTCTGGACCACCATCACGGCCACCACGGCCTTGTCGCATGGCTTCACCACGCGTTGCCATCGTGGCGAGTTCTTCCTTCGAAAGAGCGCCGTCGTTGTCGGTGTCTGCAAATTGGAGCAATCGTTGGCCGCGTTCAGCGACTTCGCTGAGTTCTTCTGCGGACAGTTCGCCGTCGTCATCCGTGTCGAGTTGCATCAACCGCTCCCTCATTCCAGGACCGCCAGGGCCTTCGCCGTCGCGGGGGCCGTTGCCACGGAAGCCTTCGCCACGAGGTCCCTCGCCACGGACGCGTTGTCCACGAAAGTCAGGTCGACGTGGACGGTCGTCTTCGCCACGTTCCGCCCGGGCACCTTCTGGAGATGATTCGTCCTGGGTTGCCTCTTCCTTGTCGTTCGACTGGGCTTCATTGGGTTGATCGTCTGAGGATTCGTCGACTGAGGATGGGGCGGCCGCTGCCGCGTCTTGACGACGTCGACCTTCTCCACGACTGCCGTCACGTGGGCCTCGTTCGCCGCGGCGTGCACCGCGTTCATCGTTGTCGCGTTCGCCCTCGCTGCGGCTTCGCATTCCTCGGTTTTGCATGCCTTCATGACGGTTACCAGGTCCGCCGCCGCGGGCGTCACGATTGCGATCGTTTCGTCCGCTAGGTCGGGCGTCCCGCTCATTGCTACGGCCGCGACCATCTCGTGCACCGTGTTTGCCGCCACGCGAATCACGGCCGCGGGCGGAGGATTCATGACCGCGTGATCGACCGTTTCGTGCATCGCCACGACCGCCACGTGAGTCTTGCTGATGTGCATTGTGCCGGCCACCGCGCCCGCCTCGTCCGGCGTCCATACGTTCGCGTGTTTTGCCGTCTCGAACGCTCATGCCACGGTCACGGTGTCTACCATCTCGTGCACTGAAATTGCGGCCGCGAGATTCACCGCCTCGAGTTGCGTTGCCACGCCCCGAACCATCACGAGGGCCACGGCCACGGGCGTTGTCTTGATCGGCGTCACGTCCACGTTGAGGAGGGCTCGTGCGACCTGCGAAATCAGGTCGGGTTTCAGTTGCGTCGAGTGTTCCGTCTTCGTTTTTGTCGAGCGTCTTCAATGCCGCAGATGCGTTTTCGAGTTCTTCGCTCGAGATGGTTCCGTCGCTATCGGCGTCGATCGCTGCGAAGATCGGAAGGTGCTGCATCATCCGGCCGGGACCTCCTCGGTCGACATCCGAACCGGATGGGGGGCCGCCTCCAGCACGATGTATTGGTGGACCTCCACGCCCAGGCCCTCCGCGGCCTTCACGTGATTGCGGTTGTGCCGACACCGTTGGTGCGAGCATCCACGTTGCACTCGCAACCAATAACAAACTCGTCCATCTTGCAATTGTCATCGTTTCGCCTTGGGGAAGAAATAAGGGTGTGTCTCATCTCTTCTAACCGGGCTTAACGGGAAAGGTTTCGCACCGACATGTGAAATCAAGCCTTCGAACGGAAGAATCCTCGTTCGGGTGGCAACACGATGTTGAATGACACGAAACGCATGTCAGGCTCGCCAAAATGCCGTGCGATAGTCTGTCGCAGGCAAAGCTATTTTAGGGTAGCGAGATTAGGAAACGTGCTAGGCGTTTTGAGAACGTAACCGTGTCCGTACCGACGATCCGTTCAAAATCGATACGACGTTGGCCACGGCGATACGACTCAAAAGGCGGACGCGTTGCAGTGAAGTTCAAGATGTCGGCGAACGTGTCGCTGTCCCGCTCGGACAGATAGAACATCATCGCCCATGCGACCGCGTAGGCAGTGTGGACGTTGCCGGCGTCGCGGAACGCTTCGTCACCGTCGACGAGTTGTTCGACCCATGCGGTGATGTCATTAGCATTGCGAAAGGATAGTTGTTTGCGTAAGTGGTTGAGGGATTCGCGGTTGACGCGATCGCTGAGGTCAGCGCCGGATCGTCCGGATGCGAGTGCCTCGGGTTCAAACATTTGGCCGATGCCCTCGGTGATCCAACTCGGTGTGTCGTTGACTCGGCTATGCACGCCTGAATTAAACGCGGATTGATGAGCGGCTTCGTGTCGCACGGTCGCCGCGATGTCGGACAACCGGCCGCCGTCGTGCGTCATCACACGGTTGCATCGGTTGGCATAGATGCCAGCGACGCGGGAAACATCGATTCCGAGTCGGTCGAGTTCGGCGTACATCGCACGTGCGTCCGGTAGTACAACGGCGACCATGGGAAAGCGTCCGGTGCGAACCTTCACGCCTCGTTTGGACATGTATTCGACGAATGACCGGTGTGAGTTTTCAAACATCTTTGGCCAACGGTCACCGCGTCCTCGGGGTTGAACCACGAGAAAGTTGCTAGTGGCGACCACCTCAAAAGTTGGTCCGAACTCGGCTCGGAGTTGGTTTCGCATGCGAGTCGCCGATGCCGGTTCGAAGCGTTCGTCGGTCGTCCGCATCCTTTCATCGCGTTTTGTTGCGGCGACCGTGTGCAGCCAACCGTCTTCGGCAATCACCAAAGACTCGGTCGCCGAATCGATCAGATGCAGGCCGACTTGCCACTGGGAATTGACGAGAAGTTGAACCGGTTGGGGACCCCTCGGAGTCAAGTTTCGGCTCGCGACGCGGCGAGAAACAACGTGGGTGGTGCTGCTCGGTCGGGCACCACCGACTGGATCGGCGGAGGAAACGGTTGCGCCGAAGGGGCTCGTCAGAAGCACAGCCAATGCTATCAAAACGGATCGCAAATTTTGAGGAACGGGATAAGTTGTCGATGGCGTCAGGCAAGACTGACAGAGCCGGCCCGAACTCTGACGTTGGTTCGGCAAAATCCGTGTTGTTTGCAATCGCATAGCGGCGGCGGTGTCGGAGGAGTGGCGTCGAAAGCATAAAGAGAATCCGGCGATGCCCCCCGACACCAACACGGTCTGATCAAACGTAGGTTAAAATCAAACGTGAGGCCGTCTGCTGCATTTTCCTCCTTCACTTTTTTAAAAAACGGTTCCATGAAGCCTCCTATCGCGAAGAGTTCAATGACGACTGATCCGATTGTGCTGGTTAACCGAGGTCGAGGTCGGCGAATGGCGTTGGGGAATGTCGATCTCACGGTTGCTCTGTGTTTGCTCACGTTATTGATAGGAATGTCCAGCGCGGCACGTGGTGACGATGAATCAACGTCGCCGAAAGAGCCGGCATCACCCGAAATCAACTTGGCGCAAGAGGTGCCGGTGTGGGTGGCTGAACTCGATGGAGCGACGGCAAAAAGCCGCCGTGAAGCCGAACAGAAATTGCTCGAGGCCGGACCTGAAGCCAGGGAGTACATTCCCGTAATTCTGGATGATCTCTCTCTCGACGCACGTGAACGCCTTGAGCGGATTGAGGCTCAGTGGCGACAAATGAAAACTCGTGTCGAGATCGAAACAACGACCGTGAAGATGCAGGACGCCAGCAACCTTGGGGAAGCTCTCGAGGCGATCAGTTTGGCCAGCGGCGTCGAGTTTGACCTCGAGTCGTCCGGTGTGCCGATTGATGAATCTCGCGTGATCCGTCCACCAAGTGCCCCGATGGGTTTTTGGCAGGCGGTGGATCTTGTGCTCGATCAAACGGAATTGGATATCAACTTTTATGCCGGTGACCGGGAACGGTTGGCGTTGGTGCCACGTGCGGCCGAGCGAATGTCGCGTGTCGATTCGGCTGCCTACGCGGGGATCTATCGCATCGAACCGACAATGGTCACCGCACGACGCGTCTTGGGCGCACCTGCCCAGAACGGGTTGAACCTCACCATGTCCATTTCGTGGCAACCCAATCGAACGCCGATTGGATTGAGCATTCCGATCGCCGAAGTCGCCGGGAAACTGGACAACGGAGTCGATTTGAAACCGCAAAAGACGGGGGACCGGATCGACATCGCCACGTCCGGTGAGATCGCCGAGAGTCAGTTCTATCTCCCGATGCAGTTGCCCGCTCGACGCTTCGATTTCAAAGCCGGTGATGGTCCTAAGGACAACGTGAAGTCTGACGCCAGCGAGATTACTCGCTTGTCGGGCCAGATTACTGCTTTGCTGCCAGGGAAGCGACGACGGTTCAGCTTATTGCTGTCGGATGCCGCGCCGTCGCAAACGTTCGACGCGATGACCGTTTCGATCGAAGCCATGCGAGAAACCGATCCGTTGTACGAGATACGTGTTGGAGTTGAGTTGGTCGGTGCCGGTCGGTCGCTCGAAAGTCATCGACAGTGGATCTTCGAAAACGAAGTGTGGGTGCAGTTGGCCGATGGTACGCGTAAGGACCATCTCGGTTATGAGGTCTATCGGCAAACCGGAACGGGAGTCGGGATCGGCTATCTCTTTGATCTAGGTGGAATGGTGCCCGCCGGTGCTCAGTTGATTTATGAGTCTCCGACGTCCGTGCGGAAGAACGAAGTCCCATTCGTTGTCAACGGAATTCCATTGCCGTGACGGGTTAGAAGCCCAGTTGGTCGGACATCTGTCGTTCCACTTCCGTGCGGTGGTACATCGCATGGATCAAGTCGATGTCGGCTTGGCGTTGTTTGACTTTTCGCCGTGCGAACATTCTCGCTTGGGTGTTCACCATGACTTCCGGCGGCAGCAACGAGGTTTGTCCGAATAGTCGGGCGTAGTTGACGTAACTCGGAACGTTCCCGGTAACGAACCCATACATCATGCTGCAAACGCCGATCACTTTACCCGTGAAGATTCCGGTGTTGATCGCGCTTTTCGAGTAGTCGCCCATGATGCAACCGAGGAATTGCATCCCGGTCGCGATCTTGTCGTTGCCGTACTCAATGTTGATTTTGCCGTAGGTGTTTTTTAGGTCGCTGTTGCACGTACCCGCACCGAGATTGATCCAACTGCCGAGATAACTGTGGCCGAGGAATCCGTGGTGTTGTTTGTTGGTGTAGGGTTCGATCACAGAGGCTTCGACTTCGCCACCAATTTTAGTCGTGTGCCCGAGTGCAACGCCGTCTTTGATCGAAGAGTGCTCGATGACTCGCGTGTTGGCTCCGGCGTATAACGGCCCTTCGAGAAAGCAAAATGGGCCAACCTTCACGTTGTCGTCTAAGACGATCGCACCACCGTCGGTATGAATCGATTCGTAGTCGCCGATCGACACGTTTTGGCCGACAAAGACGCCGTCTTGCAGTTGGGTGTAATTGCCCGCCGCGATGCGATATTCGATCGAGTCATTCATGCATTTCATGTGAGCGGAAACGACGTCATGAGGCCAGTGAAATTCGCTCAATTGGGCTGATGAGCGAGCTCCCGTGGATGCCGCATGTCGACACAAAATGCGATACACCGAAGGAGGGACAGGCATCTTTTTGTCGTTAGAACGCGTTGCCGAGGGCGAGCCCTTTAACGGGGTTTTCGCGTAGTCTATTGAAGATGGTTTTGACGAGGCCGAGCGACGCAACGCCTTGCCAACCTCCGCCGCCGGCATCCATGCGGCGAGAACGGATCCTGAGCTATCGCGTTTACTTTCGGTGCCGGGTTCAACGTCGGTTTCATGATCATCGCTGGGGGAAATCACAACGGAATACTGGTCCGATCGAATCAGATCTTCCAGAACGCGGAGATTGCTCACTGAAGGAATCAAGCGTGCGTTGACGAGCAACACGTCAGGCCGGTCCGAGTCCGCAGTTTCAGGCGATAGGAAGGATTCGGGAGCCGCGTCGACCCCGTAGTCGGCCGTTTGGATCGCGCTGAGATAGTCGCGAACCTCGCCCACTAAGGATGTCGAACCGTGGTCACGCCGGAGTTTGTCGAGCCAGTCGATCAGGCGAAATCCCGCACATCCGATCGCGTAGGCCGGACGGGCGTGGACGATCGGAGCGAGTTTTTCAACGCAATCGTCTTCAAAGCAATAAATCAACATGGCAGTCACTTCCAACGGGATGCTCGGCTGTACAGCACGGATTCTGACGGCTGGGCAGTTTAACGCGGTTGGGCCGATGCGTCTTGACCATTCCGACGAAAGAATTCATGGCCTGCCGTGTGAGACGGCACTACAGTTCGAAAGTGCGTTGCGCGTGTTGAACTCCATCGATTCTTACACCTGTTTGTTCCATTCATGGCTGGATTTACCGACCGAGAAATTTTCGTGTCCTGTCGGTGTGGCGGGATCCTGATCGGTATTTTCGTCGGCATCATTTCAACGGGAGCTGCGGACGAAAACCAAGTCGTCTATGAGTCCGATCAGCGACGAATCGAGATCCAGGTGGAACGTTATCTCGACCGTCTCGATGACGATTCTCACGCGACGAGGAAGCGCGCGATCACCGGGTTGCTGCGACTGGCCCACGATTCTCAGCCGCAGCAAAATCATGCCATCATTCAAACCATGCTGCGTCGGAGTCTGTTTGCGGATTTGGAAACGCAGCTCGCGATCGATCGATTGGTTGGCGACATCACACTCGATATCCATCACCAAAATGTTGAGCGTGTGATCGCGGCCATCGAAGTAGACACGCAGGCAACGGAGCCGTCACCGTTGATGTCGACCTGGCAAACCTTTTCTTCACGAGCCGGGACGGGTGAAGAAGCGAGGCAGGCGTTTCGCGAGATCGCCGTCTACGCCGGCCCCCAATTGTCTTGGCCATCCTTAAACGCGCGAGTTGATTCGGATGATGCTCACCTCGTCTTGATCAGCCATTTAGGCTGCGTTGCTCCTCAAATGCCGCAACCCTTCCGTCCGCAATCTGAGCGTGTTCTCGCGGTGATGAAGCGAACCTTATTGGCCGCCGGGGTGTCTAGCGGTTCGGATGCGAACGCGCGAGTGATCGGTCGGTTGATCGACCGGACCATCCTTGAGAATCCTTATGGGTGGACGTTGCCCGAACGATTACATATGGCCCTATTGTATGACCGGCCGCGGGTGGTCAGTACGCTCCGCTGGGAAGTGTTGCGTTGTGAGGATCCGTTGGCACGTGACTTAGCGGCTGCGATTTTGGTAACACCGCGATGTACCAAGTCGTGGATCGGAGAGATTGAAGAGGAGGTTCAACGATTGGTTACGGCGTTGGAGGACCGACGCGTCGTATGTGTTGCACCTGAACAATTGGTCGCTAGGCCGCTTCCTATCGTTCTGAACCAGCAGATCCACCGGAGAGGAGTTGATGTCGGCGGTGATGTATCGGAGAAGTCAAACTTTCCGGTGATCTTGCGGACTCGGGTTCAGGACGTAGCCGCGTGGGCGTTGGTCCAGGGCACTGACTTTGACACCCGCGATCATGGGTTGATTGGGCTGCAAGCGGATCCTATTTGGGGCACACGATTGGCATCAATCGGCTTTGCAACCGAGTGGGAACGAACGGCTTTTTTGGAGTCGGTTCGCCGGTATCAGGAGCCAAGTGCAAACTGAGCGTGCTTGTGCTCAAAAAACACGTCTTTGCTAGCAAAGTTTGCAATTGCTAGCACTACCTGTAGTGTGCTTTCGTCTTATTTTATCAATATGTCGTTTGTGCTGGAAATCACTTGCTGGGGCTCCTAATTTTCCTCGCATGTCGGACGCGACACCTTCGCCGCGCCGTCCACCCCCAACGCGAAAGGATGATTCGCATCGAATCACCGTGCTTTAAGACGAAGCATGACGACGTCGGACGGTTTTGAATCATTCCTAATGTGACGCACACTTTGGGACGCGGTTCAAGAAGGTCATACGTTTTGTGGTTAGATTCCCAACTGGCGCCATCGTGGGCGAGACGGTCGTAAGGCCGCCCGTCACCGGGGAACCGAGAAAGGATTCACGATTCGGATCGTTCCACTTTGTGAAGACCGCTGATCTTCGATCGACATAACGGTTGATTGTTTTGAAATGGGATTCGCAAAAAGTGAACCGCAGAGGGCTTTTCCCAGTATTTGCCGAATCGAAGAGGACCTTCAGATGCCACGCAAACCCCTGATCGGGATCAATGCTGATTTCCGAGCTGCAGCCCGGACCACACCTGCTTTCGCGTATATTGCCGAAGGATATTACCGGTCGATCATCAACGCCGGCGGAGTTCCCGTTCTTGTGCCGCCACAGATCGACGAAGAGTCAGCACATACAATTCTCGACGCTGTCGAGGGGTTCATGTTCATCGGCGGAGCCGATTTGGATCCACGAAATGATGGTTTCATGTTGCATCCGAGCGTTCGACCGCTCGATGCCGGCCGTGAACAGAGTGACCGAATGCTGATGGCGGAAATCGCCGAGCGACGGATGCCTGTGTTCGGAATCGGCACGGGAATGCAATTGATCAACGTTCAACAGGGCGGGAACCTGTTTCTGCACATCAAGGAAGACTTGCCATCGGCAGTCCCACACTTGGACGTCCAGGACACCAATCACCGACACACGCTAGACGTGGTCAGCGATTCACTGATCGGTCGGGTTTACGGTGACGGCGAAATTCGCGTCACCAGCCGGCACCACATGGCGATCGACGAAGTCGCTCCAGGGTTCCGCGTCACCGCTCGCTGCCCCGACGGAGTGATCGAAGCGATCGAAAGCGAAATGCTCGATTGGTTCGCAATCGGGACTCAGTTCCACCCAGAGTCCGATGCCGCTTCGGCATTGGACATCCGAATCTTCGAAGAATTCGTTGACGCCGTTCGTGAACGAAGCCAGCAACTCGAAGGCACTACCGAGTCCGGCGATCTGCAACTCGTCGCCTGATTCGATTCGCATGAATGCGTCTCAATGCACGAAACAGACGAACTATGGAGAGATCGTTCGCTAAAGAGTCCAAACAAAACCACCCTGTGATCTGCCACTGTTATTCGTCGCCACGCCCGTAGCGACTATTAACAAGAGATCGCCCGAAGTTTTCGAACATGTCGGCACGTCAACGGATGACGTACCAATCGCACGGATGCGAATGACGAATGTGTTTGAAAGCAATGGGCGAAACGGAATGTCACGGTGACCGAAGGATTGGTCATCTGGAAGATGCGTTCGGAGTAACGCTGGATGATTTGGACTGTTTTGCTAACGAATGACGTCACGGTAGACAGCATAAACCGGGGCACCTTCCCGCAAGGTGTCCCGGTTTCTTTTTTTAATTGGCGGTAATGGTTCCCGTTACCGTGGTTTCGTACAGACCCGCCGGGAAGCTGCCGTACGTGTCGGTCAAAAAACTGACCTGCAGGTCGAAGGTGGCCGTCGCCGTCCCGTTGCTCATCGCACTCACGGTCGCATAGGAATCGCGGTTGGCGTAGTCGGTCGAATCGATCGCCTGAGTCAGGATCCATCGACCGACCCCGGAGCTCGACGCGATGCTGAGACCCAACTGAACATCACGTTGAGATGTCGCGTCGGTGTTGTGAACGAAGGGGCCGTCCGTCGAAAACGACACGGTCACGCCTCGGATGCTGTTTCCGACGACGCGCCAACGTTGCAGAGGGAACGTTTGATTGGCATCGGTTTGGTTGTGCATCATGCCGACGTTGGGCGGCGCCGTGATCGACAGGTTTGATGGGACCGTAACCGCGAAATTCTGTCTGCTTTGTAGTTGGGCCGATGCCGTCGTTGCGTGAAGGCACGCCATGGCGAACATGCACCATGTTGCGAGCAAAAACACGTGGCGGATCGACGACATCGCCAGCAATGGAGAGAGGTTTTCGGGCAAACGGGTTTCCGTGCAATGGGGTTTCCGGTAATCGGCAGGCGGTGTGGCTACACTCGCGAATTGAAGAACGCAACGATGTCGGCCCGGTCTTTCAATCCGAGCTTCTGTTTCAACCGACTGCGATAGGTTTCGATCGTCTTGACGCTCAGGAACAACCCATCGGCAATTTGTTGATTTGTTTGCCCGGCGGCCAGTCCCTCGAGGACCTCTCGTTCGCGAGCGGATAGTTGCTTTAGCCCCGCAGAAGGATTGGGGGCAGAGCGGGCGGATTGAGGCGCGGCCTGTGACGCGTGGCTCGGATCCACCTTCCACACATAATTCGGCCACTTGTCCTTTTCCGATGTGGAAATCGACCGCTGGATCGGTTGATGGTGGACAGCCTCGTGAGCGGAGGTGGCCGGGGGGCCGGCGTCCTGATGGGCGGGATCGTTGTGGCTAGCCGCTGATTTGTGGCTCGCGGATGAGGAGTCGTGCCATCCGACGAGCCTGCCCAGGTCCGCCCAGGCGACCGCTGACTCGAGTTGCTCGCTCGTTTGTGGATGGTCAAAATACCCGATCGCCCCGGCCGCCTTGGCTGCCTCGCGGCAATCAGGGCACGGTTGTGGCGAGAGCACGATCCATTTCAGCGTCGCGTAGCGGCGAAGCGTGTCACGAAGGATTGAGACATTCACCGCCGCCGAACTGTTTGAGCCCGTGGCCAACCCGAGAATCGCGACCCGTACCATCTTGCCGACGAGATATTCATGGGCCTCGTCGCTGTCGGCGGCGACGCCACATACTTCGACGAAAACGGATGTGGACCAGGAATGGTGAATCCCGAGCCGTTCGATACTGCCGGGATGAATGACGACAACTGGAATCCGGGGGTTCTTCCAGCGGGAGGTTTGATTGTTGGGAGCGGTGGACGTTACGAAAGTTGATACGCGGGGGGGATGTTGGACCCGCTTCTCAAGGTGTGAATCCATGTTTGCAAGCAAATTGATAAGTGTTGACGGAAAAAACGTTGCCCCGTTGTGATCCGTGCCCCCGACGCTGATCGTGTACATCAGCATCGTAACTATTGAGAGCATCGGTAATTTGGACGCCCATCCTCATCGCAACTGCCCTCCGTCTGATTATGCGGATCAGCCTGTTAGTCGGTTTCCTTTTGGGGATGTAGGAATTTAAGAAAGGCCTAGTTTTTTCTGCCTAAGGTCGCTAAGATCTCGCCTCGACTTTCTAAAAACAAGCAAAAACAATCACCCCCTGAACCGTAAATTTCACTATGTATGCCATTTTTGTTGACGGTGGACGCCAGTACCGCGTTGAGCCAGGCATGGAAATTGATGTCGATTTCCGCGAAACTGCTGAAGGCGAAAACCTGCAGTTTGGCACCGTTTTGGCCGTTGGGGGCGATGAAGGCTTGAAGCTCGGTACCCCGACTCTCGAAGGCGTTACCGTGACCGCGTCCGTGCTCGGGAAGTCAATGGATAAGAAGATCTACGTCCAGAAATTCCGTCGTCGTAAGCACAGCAAAAAACGCACGGGACACCGTCAGCCGAACACTCGAGTTCGTATTGAAGAGATCGCGGGAGTCTAGTTCTCCCGTTGTGATCTAGTCGATGCCTCATCTGCATCTTTCCGACTTCAAATTAGGCTCCGTTCTCGGAGTTGGTACCGTCGGTACGATTTATGACGGAAGCGTGCGTGAGGACATTGAGGTTTCGCCTGCCGCGAAGGCACTCATTGGCGAAGATCTGGCGATCAAGAAGCTGCATCCTGCGGTTTCCAGTGATGAGCTGATTCAGGCTAGGTTTCGTCGCGAGATGTTGATTCTCGAACGCCTGCAGCACCCGAATATCATTGGCTATTTCGGCGGTGGCAGCGAAGACGGCCAGCTCTTCTACGTGATGGAGCGGGTAGACGGCGGTACGATCAAGGATTTGATCGAGTCGACCGGAAGGTTGGTTTGGCCGGTCGTTGTCGACGTCAGTCGTCAGGTGAGTTCCGCATTGCAGTGTGCTCACAATCACGGGGTCATCCATCGTGATCTCAAGCCGGGGAATCTCTTTCTCACGCGTGATGCGCAGGTGAAGTTGGGTGATTTTGGAATCGCTCGCGACCAGCATTCCGCCGACCTGACGAATCAGGGTTTGACCGTTGGTACGCATGCTTACATGGCGCCCGAGCAGATCGTTGGGGAGACGTCGATCTCTGGGAAGGTGGATTTGTATGCTCTCGGTTGTTGCATGTTTGAGATGTTGAGTGGCCGGAAAGTGTTCTTGGGTGAGAACTTTGCCCAGCTATTCGAGCAGCATTTGCATGCGGTTCCGCCGCGGATCACCACTCTCGTTGGTGACGCTCCTCCTGAGCTCGACGAGATTATCAACGCGTGTCTGGCAAAGCGAGCTGAGGACCGTCCCTTCAACGCCCGTGCGGTTCAGGGGGCGATGTTGGAGATTGGAGAGAAGTATGACCTGGGGACTTCGCCGGAGGAGACGGGCGTCGGTCAGTTGGCCGCTGAAGTTTATCGTGGCGGTACACCAAAGCCTTACGACGTTGCGGCCGAGAATGTGACCGAGCGCGGGCGGCGATTGCTCGAGCAGCAGATTCAAGCACGGCTGGGTGGGACTCCGCGCGAGTCAGTCGCGGGTTGGAAGCTCGTGATGCTGTTGCTGGTGCTTGCGTTGGTTGTCGCGGTGGTCGCCCTGGCGGGCTAGTGCATCATCCACACTAGGAATTGGGGTTGGATGATTTTGGGTATTTCGTGGAAACTATGTGCAACACACGGAGGTTTCCATGATCAAAAAGTATATCGTCCGGCTTTCGG
>NZ_JACHXU010000027.1 GCF_014192335.1 Aporhodopirellula rubra
CAGTTTAAGCGTCGCAAACTCCGATTCGATCCATTGCACGGCCAACACCCTCCATGAGCGAACTTAGGCTTTTACAAGACCATTGATGTACTCTAGAAGATGTGGGCTATAAAGAGGGCGGAGGCCACGGGTGATGGGTGAGTACGAGCCGCGTAAGCAGTGAGATGGGGATCGCCCCGCTGCATCCGTGTGGCATCGCTACTCGAGTGAAGCCTTGTTGCTCGCGTGATTCTACTCAGGAGTGAGACTGACTCACGAGTAAAAGTTGTATGCCTTGTTGTTGGGATCGAAGTCTGCGTCCGTCAGTCCCACGTTCACTTTGAGATTGAGGTAGTTGTACTCTTCGATGACTTGGCCGGGCTGCCCTTCGCGAGTTGGCCAGTGGTAGGCGATATATCGAATCGGCATGTTCAATTGATCGTCCATGAACACCTGGGCTTGGTAGAACTCAGCGTCGGGACGTTGTGTCGGCTGCGTGACTTCGAGGACCGTGCACACGCGGTCCTTCAGTTTGGCACCTCGGCGGAATTCGCAGGTTACATCTTCGTAACGCAATGCTTTTTCACCACGTTCGATCAGTTTGATAATCATGTTTTCGACACCGATCTCGGTGAGCGGGTATCGTTGGCCTCGCATCGCGAGCATCCCGTCGACGGGGAGGCTCACCGTTGGCAAGAAACGTCCTTTGAATCCGCCCTCGTGAGCCGTCAATTTTCCGTCGTTTTGGTTTTCGACGTAAATGACTTCGCGTCCCTTAACCGAAGACGGCTTCAGGAAGCTGATGTAGACGCTGAACGGTTGCAGCAATTGACCGCCGGAAACTTTGCGGTTGCGGACTTTGATCGACATGTATTCGTGTTCGCCGATCGTGCCGCCGACTTGCTCGCGTTTGACCAGGATTGCCGTGTAGTCACGGACTTGGTTGCGAGAAATTTCGAGCGACTGGCGGGCCATGTCCAGGCCACGTTTCAGTGCGGCTTTGCCGGGCACGTCACGTGGGACCTCCGCTTTCGGGACGGACATCGCGTTGGCGACACGGTGAACGGGGTTTGCCCATTGGGGCTGTTGGCCGGGGGATTGTGCGGCAGCGCGGGAGCTCATTGCGGTGGAGATGAGTCCACCGGTGAGCAATCCCGTGGTCAAACCTAAAAACTGGCGTCGTGGCGTTGTCATATTCCTGTCCGTTCAGCGAAGTCCATTTGCTGTCCATGCGATCCGAGGGATCGACGCACTTAAAAACGAGTGCGTATTCTTTCTTAAGACATCGACTTCGGCGAATCGCGGCGCCAGCAATCGGGCTGCCTACCCGATCGACCCGTGTAACTGACATAAACCTCAGGTCATCCAGATCTGCGTCGAAACGACGTCTGCCGTGAAACTAGCAGAACGTGGATTCCGGCGGCCAGTCGGATTGTCAGATTTGACTTGTCACTAGTCGGCTGCTTACCCTAAAGGGGTATCGCTTGACCTGCCCGGTTAGGCAATCGGTGCCCTGTTGGGTACTTGATGGGGCGTTTCGCTGTCCGTTTTCTGCTTAATCACGAGTGACATGATGAAAAACCGAATGCTGTCTTGTTTCGCTGTGCTTCTGATCACTTCCGCATCAGTCGTCGCCGCAAACGTTCATCTGAACAAAGAAGCTGACCTCGAAGGTGTCAAATGCATCGTTGCCGATCGCGACGCGCAGGCCAGCAAAACGGCCGAATACAAAGACGGTAAGGTTTACTTCTGCTGCGGCGGGTGTGCCGGCAAGTTCGCTAAAACGCCGAAGAAGTTTGCCACGCAGGCCAATCGCCAGCTCGTTCAAACCGGTCAGTACACTCAAACCGGTTGCCCAATCAGCGGCGGCCCTGTAGACGACTCGACCATGCTCACCGTTGCCGGTGCGAAAGTCGCTTTCTGCTGTGGCAAGTGCAAAGCCAAGGTTGAATCGGCTGAAGACAAAGAGGCGGCAAACCTCGTGTTTGGTGAAAAGGCCTTTGCGAAAGGCTTTAAGAAGGCTGAAAAAGAAGGTTAATCCCTGCCGGTGATGGGCTGCCCACGGCAGTCCAGTCAGCTTCGCTCACCACTTCAGCTCGGGACACGGTTCCGGGCTGTTTTTATGCGCGGCGATTGTTTCCTGAATGCCGAGCGTTTCACGATCGCTAGTGATTGGCCACTCGTTCGCGTATGCGCAATCGTTTGGCGATCTTTACGCTCGGTTGGCCCGTTCGGTCAATCCTCTGAGTTTTTCGATCAATTCAGGGGTGATTGCCGAATCTGTCATCCGCCACGTCCAGTTCCCTTTTGCCTTGCCGGGGACATTCATCCGTGCGGCGTTGTCGAGACCGAGAAGGTCTTGCATCGGGATGATGGCTGTGTCGCTGTCCGATTGCAGGACTGCGTCGATCAATTGCCAGTAAACGGGTTCGTCCGCCGCATGGTCATGGTCGGAGATCCAGCTCTTCAGCGGGTCGGCTCCGGACGGTTTGCGTTGCTTGAGCCAGCCGACCAGGGTGTCGTTGTCGTGAGTTCCTGTGTATCCGACGGAATCGGTTGGGTAGGTGTTGGGGCGATGGAAATCATCGTCGGCGTTGTCAAAACCGAACTGAAGGACACGCATCCCCGGGAATCCGAGCTGTTCGCGTAGGTGGTGGACTTCCTCGGTGATCAAACCCAGGTCTTCGGCGATGAACGGAAGATCGCCCAGTGCTTCGCGAGCGGCGTCAAATGGTTTGGTGCCGGGGCCCGGTTTCCAGTTTCCGCCGACCGCCGTGCGAGCCGAGGCGGGGACTTCCCAGTAGGCTTCGAATCCCCGGAAGTGATCGACGCGGAGCAGATCGAATTGACGCATCGCCGATCCGAACCGCTCGGTCCACCAGTGATAATGTGTCTTTTCCAACGCGTCCCAGTTGTATTGAGGGTTGCCCCACAATTGGCCGGTCTTGCTGAAGTAGTCCGGTGGAACACCGGCGACCAATGTCGGTTTGCCGTTTTCATCCACCGCGAACAGGGATTGGTTTGCCCACACGTCTGCACTCTCGTGGGCGACAAAGATTGGCATGTCCCCGCAGATACGGACACCAGCATCGTTGGCGTATTGTTTCAGCGATTGCCATTGGCGATCGAACAGGAATTGCTTGAAGTTGGCGTAATGGATCGCTTCGGAGAGTTGGTCGTCCCACTTTGCGAGAGCGGACGGTTGCCGGGTCACGAGTTCCATCGGCCATTTCGACCAATCGGATTCGTCGAGGTGGCACATGATGGCTTCAAACCGCGAGAAATCCTCCAGCCAAGACGCGTGTTTCTTGCAGAACGCCAGCAGTGGCGATCGGAGCGGGTGGGAAGCGGTGTTTTGGAATCGTTCGAACGCCCGATTGAGTGCCGCTTCCTTGCGAGCGGCCACCGTCACGAAATCGACATGGGTCTGTGAAACAGCCGGGGCGGAAACCGTCGCGGCCATTCCGCCTGAGCTACTGGCCAGGTCATGTGGCGTTCCGGGTTCCGTGCTTCCCCCATGCGGAGTGGTCTGTTGGGTTTCGTCGATGTCAGTTTGGGTAAGCAGCCCTTCACTGACGAGTCCGGCGAGGTTGATCATCAGCGGGTTGCCCGCGAATGCGGAGTACGCGCTGTAGGGCGAATCGCCTTCGGCCGGCGGGGAGAGCGGCAGGATTTGCCAGATCGACTGGCCACTGGCAGCGAGGAAATCGACAAACTTGTACGCCGAATCGCCCAAATCCCCAACGCCATTGCCACCCGGTAAGCTCGTGATGTGCAGGAGTACGCCGGAAGAACGAGGGAATTTCATGGCGTTTTTACCAGATGAGGCAGGAGATTTTGATGGAGTCGTGTTGGCGAGCCCAACGGATAACGCGGTGCGTCAATGTTGTGCGACGATCACGGGGTGTGATGAAAAGAGTGGCAGTTTGACCGTTTCGATCGGTGTTGTCTGCCCTAGTTCGTCAAAGTCGGAGAGCAGAGAGCACAAACGGGACCAAAATCCTCGCGTTGCCCTTTGCGAACTCAAGATTTAGGGTTACATTTCACCTTCGACTATCGCCCCCCGGTATCCCGCAACGCGTCCCAACTGTCTGCCGCCCACTCTCTGGATTTGAGCTTTTCGTGGAATTGTGCCCTCCACATGAGCCTTGTTTTTTGGTCCTGAGAGATTTTTCGTTTCAAAATCGCAGCTCGATTGAAGAAATGTTCGCTTCGTTTGAACATTTCCGATTGGCTCGTTTGGAACGGCTAATTCTCGGTGCAGAGGATGGTCCGCCGCGTGTGGTCGGCACAGGTTTATCGCCGGTTTCGGTAGTCTAACTTAAGTTTAGTCATCTCACTCGTTTCCGGCGTTGGACGGATCTGGCCGCACCGAAATGGTGGCAGATTTCGACTTCGGGACGTGGTGAATTTGTTCTTCCCCGCGAAGGAGCTTTCCTCTCGATGGCAACCACGACTCAGCGTCGACTCGAGCCCACCAGTATCCGCAAATTTGGAACCGGCTTGGGCCAGTTCGAATTGCCCGATCTGACCGCATTGCAAACTGCCTCTTATTCTGCGTTCCTGCAAGCCGATAAGGGGAGTTTGGAGCGAGATAATCAGGGCCTGGAGTCCGTGCTGAAGGAAATTTTTCCGATCAGCAGTTACGACGGTAACACGACGCTGGAATACCTGCGTTACGAGCTCGGTAAGCCACGGTATACCGTGCAAGAGTGTCGTCAGTTGCGGTTGACCTACGGTCGCCCCATGCGGGTTTGGTTGCGATTGAATCGCGAAGAACCGATCGAGGAAGAAGTCTATCTCGGTGACCTGCCGATCATGCTCGGTGGCGGTGAGTTCGTCATCAACGGTGCGGAACGTGTCGTCGTGAGCCAGTTGCACCGTAGCCCCGGTGTCGACTTCGTGCTCGAGCAAGACACCACGACCGATCGCAAGTTGCCGTCGTGCCGCGTGATCCCTGAGCGTGGGTCGTGGATCGAAGTCAACGTGACGAAGAAAGATTCGTTGACTGTTCGAATCGACCAAAGCGGTAAGTTCCCCGCGACCATGTTGCTGCGGGCGATGGACCCGATGTACAGCACTGATGCCGAGTTGTTGGCGGCATTCTATGAAACCAAAACGATCAAGGTTTCCGGCGGCAAAGACGCGCCGAAGCTCGAAAACAAGATCTGTGTTGACGACGTTGTCTACCCGAGCGGACACGAGCGAGCCGGCGAAATTATCGTCGAGCCCGGTCACAAGATCAGCCCCGAATTGGCCGAAACCATCTGCGCCGCTGGTGTGACGAGCGTTGATGCGATGGATCTGCCGAAGGTGCCGTTGATTTTCCACACGCTCGCCGAAGACACCACGGCGAGTCACGAAGAGGCGTTGCTGCGGATCTATCAGCGACTGCGTCCGGGGAACCCTCCTCAACTGGAGAAGGCTCGCACGCTTTTCCAGGAGAAGTTCTACGACGAGAACCGATACCGGCTCGGTAAGGTGGGCCGTTTCCGGCTCAACCGTAAGCTCGGTCTCGACGTCAGCGAAGAGGTGATGACGCTGCGTCCCGACGACATGATTTCAGCGATCCGCTACCTCATCGATTTGTTCGATGCGGAAAGTGATGCGGAGATCGACGACATTGACCACCTCGGTAACCGTCGTCTGCGAACGATCGATGAACTCGCCAGTGAAGAGTTGCGAAAAGGCTTCTTGAAGCTGCGTCGTACTGTGCAAGAACGCATGAGCGTGAAAGATGCCCAGGACATGACGCCGCGTTCGTTGATTAATCCGAAGAGCGTTTCGGCGGCGATCGATTACTTCTTCGGCCGCGGTGAACTCTCGCAGGTCGTTGACCAGACGAACCCACTGAGCCAACTCGCTCACGAGCGTCGGCTTTCGGCCCTCGGGCCGGGTGGTTTGAACCGGAAACGTGCGGGCTTCGAAGTACGCGATGTGCACATTTCGCACTACGGCCGTATCTGCCCGATTGAAACTCCTGAAGGTACAAACATTGGTCTGATCAGCTCGCTGGCGATTTACGCCGGTGTGGATGATTACGGATTCTTGATCACGCCGTTCCGTAAAGTCGTCGACGGAAAGATCAGTGATCAGACCGTCTGGCTGCGTGCGGACGAAGAAGGTGAGTCGTACGTGGCTCCTGCGGATACGGAAGTCAAAGACGGTGCGTTGGTTCCAGGGCCGAACTTGATCGCCCGGTTCCGAAGTGACTTCGAGATCGTGTTGCCTGAACAAGTCAGTTACATGGACGTTGCTCCGGCTCAGATGGTCGGTGTTTCGGCCGGTCTGATTCCGTTCCTCGAGCACGACGATGCTAACCGCGCACTCATGGGATCGAACATGCAGCGGCAAGCCGTGCCGTTGTTGGTCGCCGAGCCGCCGATCGTCGGTACGGGGATGGAACGCGAAGTCGCCAAGAACAGCGCGATGGTCGTTCGTGCTCGCCGTGCGGGCAAGGTGACTTACGCCGATGCCACACGCATCGAAGTCGGCAGCGATCACTACCCGTTGAAGAAGTATCAAGGCCTCAACGAGCGTACCTGCCAAAACCAGAAACCGCTTGTGAACGTTGGTGACAAGGTCGAGAAAGGCCAGATCATCGCTGACGGTGCGGCGACCCGTTTGGGTGAGTTGGCACTAGGACGCAACGTCCTCGTGGGCTTTATGTCGTTCGACGGTTTCAATTACGAAGACGCGATCATTATCAGCGAAGAACTCGTTCGTAATGACACGTATACTTCGATCCACATCGAAGATTTCGATGTCGAAATCCGCGAAACCAAACTAGGCCGTGAAGAGTTCACTCGCGATATTCCAAACGTTTCGGAAAAGGCACTGCGTAATCTCGATGACAGCGGGATTGTGCAAGTCGGAACGTACGTGAAACCTGGCGATATCTTGGTCGGAAAGGTCAGCCCGAAGAGCAAGACGGAGCTGACACCGGAAGAAAAATTGTTGCACGCAATTTTTGGTCGCGCCGGTGAAGACGTGAAGAACGATTCACTCGAAGTGCCTTCGGGCATTGAAGGGATCGTCATCGATACCCACAAGTTCTCTCGCCGTATGAGTCTCGGCGAAGACGAGCGTAAGCAGTTCGAGAAAGAGCTGAAACAGCACGAGACCGAAGGAAATGATGAGATCGCTAGTACGTTCGAATCATTGATCCGCGATCTAGAAGCTGCCGCGGGCACCAAGCTGAAGGATTCCACCGGAACGCCTCTGGCCGACGGACAGGATCCGAAGTTTGTGGCAGAACGTGCGACGAGTTTCCGTTTTGACCTCGTTCTCGACCAAGTTGATGAGTCGAAGAAGGAAGAGGTCGAGAAGGTTTACGCAACGCAGTGGCAGAACGTTGAAAACGCGATCGACGAACGAGACCGCAAGTTGAACTCGATGAAGCGTGGCGATGAGCTTCGCAGCGGTGTTCTGCAGATGGTCAAGATTTATATCGCGACCAAGCGAACGATCAGCGTTGGTGACAAGATGGCCGGTCGTCACGGAAACAAGGGGGTGATCGCGAAGATCCTTCCGATCGAAGACATGCCGTTCCTTCCTGATGGCACGCCGATCCAAATCATGCTCAACCCACTGGGCGTTCCGTCGCGAATGAACGTGGGGCAGATTTTGGAAACGCACCTCGGATGGGCCGGGGCCAAGCTCGGTTTCCAAGCGATTACGCCAATTTTCGATGGTGCGTCGGAATCCGAAATCAACGATTGCCTTGCGGAAGCCGGTTTGCCTGCACACGGTAAGATCCGTTTGACCGATGGTCGAACCGGTGAGCCGATGGAGCAGGAAACGACGGTCGGTTACATCTACATGTTGAAACTGCACCACCTCGTCGACGACAAGGTTCACGCTCGTAGCACCGGGCCATACTCCCTCATCACGCAGCAGCCTCTCGGCGGTAAAGCCCGCTTCGGTGGTCAACGCTTCGGTGAGATGGAAGTTTGGGCTCTGGAAGCATACGGAGCGGCGTACATCCTTCAAGAATTGCTCACCGTTAAGAGTGACGATGTTGAGGGACGTACGAAGATCTACGAGTCGATGGTCAAGGGTGAGAACACCTTGGAAGCCGGCACGCCCGCCAGTTTCGACGTGTTGACCAACGAAATTCGTGGTCTGGCACTCAACATGCAACTCGAAAAACGCCCGATCTAGACGGGACTCCACTCCGCGAGAGCGGCATTTCAGCGAGAGACTTTTGAGTCTCTCGCTGTAGCCGATTCGCGAGAGAGTTTCCGTCTGAAGACGAAATTGACGTTGGGCGTATGCCTGACTGTATCGCGACAAAATCGCTTGAAACCTTCCACATCAAAACGCTCAACGCCATCTGCCAAGTATCCCTTGAGCCCAGGCGACGAGCTAAGAGCTAATAGCTAAAGGCTTCTTCCATGTCAGTTGGCGAAACCAGCAACTACGATCGCATCAACGATTACGCTTCGGTCCGCATCTCCTTGGCTCGTCCCCAAGACATCAAGAGCTGGTCGTTCGGTGAAGTTAAGAAACCCGAGACGATCAACTACCGTACCTACCGTCCGGAAAAAGACGGTCTGTTCTGCGAACGCATCTTTGGCCCTGAGAAAGACTGGGAATGCGCCTGCGGTAAATACCGTGGAATGAAATACAAGGGAATGATCTGTGACCGCTGCGGCGTGAAGGTCACCCACTCCCGCGTTCGTCGGAAACGCATGGGGCACATCGAACTGGCGGCTCCAGTTGTGCACATCTGGTTCTTCAAGGCCATGCCTTCGCGACTGGGCAACCTGCTGGCGATGAAAACCAGTTCCCTCGAGAAGGTGATCTATTTCCAAGATTACGTGGTCATCGATCCTGGCGAAACGGATCTCGAGCCACTGCAGCTTCTGACCGAAGAAGAGTACCGTGCGGCGCGTCAGCAATACGGTCCCGGTTCGTTCGAAGCCGACATGGGTGCCGAAGCGGTTCGCAAACTGCTGAACAAACTGGACCTCGTTCCGTTGTCGGAGCAATTGCGTGTCGATCTCGAAGAGACCGGCAGCAAGCAGAAGAAGAAAGACCTGATCAACCGCTTGAAGATTGTGGAGTCGATCCGCGACAGCGATAACCGTCCTGAGTGGATGGTGCTCGACGTGATTCCGGTCATTCCACCCGATTTGCGTCCGCTCGTGCTGCTCGATAGCGGCAACTTCGCGACCAGCGATTTGAACGACCTCTATCGCCGGATCATCAACCGCAACAACCGGCTTCGTAAGCTGGTCGATTTGAACGCGCCGGAAGTCATCATTCGTAACGAAAAGCGAATGTTGCAACAGTCCGTCGACGCGCTCTTCGACAACAACCGTTGCAAGCGACCTGTGCTCGGATCATCGAACCGGCCGTTGAAGTCGCTCACCGACATGATTAAAGGGAAACAAGGTCGTTTTCGCGAAAACCTGTTGGGTAAGCGAGTCGATTATTCCGCCCGTTCGGTCATCGTGGTTGGTCCTCGGTTGAAGCTGCATCAATGCGGTTTGCCGAAAAAGATTGCTCTCGAGCTTTATCAGCCGTTTATTATCCGCCGCCTCAAAGAGCTCGGTCACGCCGATACGATCAAGTCGGCCAAGAAGATGCTCGAACGTAAAGACGAAGAGGTTTGGGATATCCTCGAGCAGGTCATCACGAATCACCCTGTGATGCTTAACCGGGCACCAACGTTGCACCGGATGGGGATTCAGGCGTTCGAACCGACCCTGGTCGAAGGCAACGCAATTCATTTGCACCCGCTCGTTTGCAAAGGTTTCAACGCCGACTTCGACGGTGACCAGATGGCCGTTCACTTGCCGCTCTCGATCGAGGCACAAGTGGAAGCCCACACGTTGATGCTCAGTACCAACAATGTGTTCGCGCCGTCCAACGGTAAGCCGATCATGAGTCCTTCCCAGGACATCGTCATGGGTTGCTACTACATGACGGTTGAACTGCCCGATCGTAAAGGCGACGGGATGGTTTTCAGCGGCTATGAAGAAGTCGACTACGCACTCGCCCAAGGCATTGTGGAACTGCATACGAAGATCAAAATGCGGTTGCCGAAGTTCCAGAAACTCAAGACAGACGATGAGTCGGGTGTCTACGGTGCAACGATCGACACGACTCCTGGTCGTGTTCGGTTCAACGAAATGTTGCCCGACGGTATGGACTACTACAACCGCGCCATGCGTAGTGGTGACTTGGCCAAGACAA
Source organism: Aporhodopirellula rubra (assembly GCF_014192335.1). Classification (GTDB taxonomy): domain Bacteria; phylum Planctomycetota; class Planctomycetia; order Pirellulales; family Pirellulaceae; genus Rhodopirellula; species Rhodopirellula rubra. The sequence continues at coordinate 10,183 of NZ_JACHXU010000027.1, forward strand.
TTAGCGACTGCTATCAACGTCTCGGTCGGAAACCAACGATTCACTTGCTCGACGATATGATGCAAATGGGCTTCCGCGAGTCGACTTGCAGTGGTCTGTCGTTCGCGACGGATGACTTGGTCACGCCGGACACCAAGCAGAAGTTCATCAAAGACGCCGAGAAGACGGTCATGAAGCACAAGAAGGCTTATGACCGTGGTTTGATGACCGGTAAGGAACGGTACAACCAGGTTCTCGACGCGTGGACTCACGCTCGTGAGGCGATCACTGCGGACATGATGAGCGCCATGGAGAATGATATTCGCGAAGGCGGTTGGTACATCAACCCCGTGTTCTTGATGTCGCACTCTGGTGCACGGGGTGGTATTGAGCAAATTCGTCAGCTCGCCGGTATGCGTGGTCTGATGGCGAAGCCAACCGGGGAGATCATCGAAACTCCGATTAAGGCAAACTTCCGCGAAGGTTTGTCGGTGCTCGAGTACTTCTCGTCCACCCACGGTGCTCGGAAAGGTTTGGCCGATACGGCTCTCAAGACTGCGGACAGTGGATACCTCACTCGTAAGCTCGCTGACGTTGCCCAGAACGTTGTGGTCACCATGCACGATTGTGGTACCACGCAGGGGATCACCAAGGGGGTGGTCTATCGCGGTGAGAAGGTTGAAGTTTCGTTGGCAGATTCGATCAACGGTCGAGTCAGCTTGAAGGCGATCGTGAACCCTGTGACCGATGAAGTGATCGTCGAAGCAGGGCAAATGATCACACCGGAAATCGCTCGCAAGATCGAACAAATGGGACTCGAGAAGATTCAAGTTCGTACGCCAATGGCATGCGACGCTCCTCTCGGTGTTTGCCGTTCGTGCTACGGCATGGACATGGCAACCGGATCGATGGTTGAGGAAGGCATGGCCGTTGGCATTATCGCCGCTCAGTCGATCGGTGAGCCTGGTACTCAGTTGACGATGCGGACGTTCCACATCGGTGGTAGTGTGAGTAAGCAGGTTGAAGAGTCGGACATCAAGTCGGCTCGCGATGGTGAAGTTCGCTACACACGCATGAAAGCTGTGACCAACACCGAAGGCCGTGACGTCGTGTTGACGCGTAACGGTCAGGTCATGTTGGTTGACGAACGCGGACGTGAAGTCGAGTCATACGACATCCCGACCGGTGCGACACTGATGGTGAAAGAGGGTGATAAGGTCACCGCCGGTCAGGTCCTCTGCGAATGGAACCCGTACTCGATTCCGATTCTGTCGGAAGTCACCGGTAAGATTCGTTTCGAAGACGTTGTCGAAGGCGAAACGATGCGTCAAGAACGCGAAGCTTCCGGAAACACTCGTTTGACGATCATCGACCACAAGGGTGACTTGCACCCGCAGCTCGTGATCGAAGATTCCGAAGGTCGTCCGCTTCACGCTCAGTACCTGCCGGAACGTGCAACGATCTCCGTCAAAGAAGGCGACGAAGTGATCCCAGGTACCGTGCTCGCGGAAATGCCGCGTGAAACGGGCGGTGTTTCCGACATCACGGGTGGTTTGCCGCGGGTTACCGAGATTTTCGAAGCTCGTAAGCCGAAGGATCCTGCTGTGATCGCGGAAGTCGACGGTGAAGTCGAAATCCTCAGCGAACGCAAACGGGGCAAGCGAACCATTATCGTCCGCAGTGAATCAGGAATCGAACGTGAGCACCTCGTGCCTCACGGTAAGCACTTCCTCGTTCACACCGGTGACATCGTCAAAGCGGGGCAGGCCCTCGTTGATGGTGCCTTGGTTCCTCACGACATCCTGCGTGTCACGGGCGAAGAAGCCGTTCAGCAATACCTGTTGCATGAAATCCAGCAGGTGTATCGAAGCCAGCGGGTTGAAATCAACGACAAGCACGGCGAGATCATCATCGCCCGCATGTTGCGTAAGGTGAAAGTGGAATCGGCCGGCGATACCAACCTGTTGCCAGGCAGCGTCATGGACAGGTTCCACTTCCGTCGAGCCAACCAAGAGCTCCGTGGATGTTTGAAGATCGCCAACCCAGGTGATACGGATTACGCCGAAGGCACGATCGTGCCGAAGGATGCGTTCGAGCAAACTAACGCCGAAGTCGAAGCCATGGGCGGTACACCCGCCAAGGGCAAGCGTTGCAAGAGTGCAACGGCGAGTACTCAGTTGCTCGGTATCACGAAGGCCGCCGTTCAGTCGAACAGTTTCATCAGTGCTGCCTCGTTCCAAGAAACGACCAAGGTGTTGACGGAAGCCGCTCTGGCGGGCAAGGTCGACAAGCTCGTGGGTTTGAAGGAAAACGTGATTCTGGGACACTTGATCCCGGCAGGAACCGGATTCCGGATCTTCCAAGAGTCCGAAGTCAACTACCGTCGCGAGGCTCTCGAAGAACTCGCAGCGGCCCCTGTGACGGCGTTGGAAGAGTCGTTCCCACTTCTAGGCGGTGACGGCGAGACAGCCGAAGCGTCCGCGTCGAGCGGCGAATAGTTCGACTCTCGCTGACGCGTTGTTGAAAAACGAAAGCCAGTGGAATCTCTTCCACTGGCTTTTTTGATGCGCGATCCTAAACAGTGCGACCGCTTCGCGATTGTCCGGAAACCGAGTCGTTCGTGCTGCCTTCCGGTGACCTAGTTTGCATCGGTCGAATCGATGTTGTTCGGTGGAAGCGGACGTGCGAGTTGTAAAAAACTCGGTCGAAGAGAGTACCAGCCGTTTGCTCAAAAAGGTAGCTGGCGGCCCCGCGCAGGTCGGTGTTTCCGTGCGCTCGAGACGAGAGTATTTCAAATGATGGCGTACTCGTTCGCTGGACCTAGGTTCGTCAGAAGTCCTCTCTCTGCAATTCGGCGATGTCGGCTACATCGCTTAAGAAGACGCTGGTGAACGTGTCTGCAATGATATGGGTTTGCAAACGTCGCTGTGTTCGCCAGCATTTAAGGACGGTGGCGAAAGCAAAATTGAATCCGTTCTAGGCTGTGAATCGGTGGGTATCGCCGGTCGAAGTTGGTCGATGGAGTTGCCTCAACATCGCATGGATGTTGGCGTGCTGCCAAAACGTTTTTCGCGCAGAGGGCGATTTTATGAGTATCTCTTCAAGCTCTTGCTTGGACGTCGAGTTGAGTCCCTCGTCGAGATAGAGCCCTAGCAGGTGTGGAAGCTTGTCGATGTTCATCTCAATTGAGCCCTTGAGCGGTTCGAAGTTCCGGTGGTGGGATCGGTTGGATCCGTTTTCGTTCTAATCGGTATCGGCAGCGTGCTGTTATGACATGCGTTGGTGATCGACTCGTGAGCCCGCCATCGAACGATTTGATCGCCGTTGTCACGCTCCGCTTTGGGGATGAAAATACCTATTTATGGCCCCTCTGCGACGCCCGTCCGTCGAAGTTTGACGAGGTCAAACCACGATTTGTGTCGGCATCGGTGACTCGACTTCGTGATGCTTTCTCGTAACCAAGTCGTGATTGGCCACACAAACGGACGCGTTGTGAGTTTGGTTCCACCTATAGAAATGACGGTTTTGGGGCGAATCTGAACTAGGAAATGACAGGTATCTGAAAAATCGTGGTTACGGTTGTGATCGCCGTCGCCCAAACTTTCTTGCGGCAAGGATTGCTCGCTTATTGATTCCTGAAAATGGTTGCGATAGGCAATCATGCCGTGTTTCACGGAAGGTTCGCGTGTTTCCCAAGGCTTATGATGCGTCGATCGGCATCGCGGCAGAGTGATTGCGGCGCGTGTTTCAGGGGAGTTTCGACGTCAAAACCGGTGTCGAAATTGCCGGTGGTTCAGCGGTGTCGGAAAAGCATCAGATCGGCGGCGAGCGTAACGTCCATTGATTCGATGGCTTTAAGCCGCTCTTGCTGCGAGTGCCGAACCCCTCGGTAGGTCATTGCTAGTGCGTCAAGGATGGCATCAGGTGCGAGTGTTACCCGGTGTTTCCACGTGCCTTGTTGGACGCATCGGAGGTCGACGCTTTCCATTTCTTCGACGACGAGTTCCCAGCGACGGCGGCGATGTCCGGACTGTTGTACTTGTTCACGCAGTTCGATCAGGTCTTCCTCGCCAGGGACCGCGACGACGCAAATGCCTTCTGCACCAAGTACTCGTTTGATTTCTGCGACCGGGCGGCGACCGAAGAGAGAAAGCACACGGTCAACGCTAGCGTCGATCGCGGGAAGTTCACGATCGGCGTTCGCTAAAACCCAGGTCGCCTCCGGCCAACGACGTGCGGCGAGTTTGATGGCCGTTTTGGAAAGGTCAATACCGCAGTAACCACTCTCTTCACCGGAAAAGAACGCTGGCCCAAAGAATCCTTCGCCACATCCGAGATCAAGTGTGCGGGGCGTGGTTGATGCCGCCGTGGCACTCATCCAGGGTGCTAAGGTTTGCACCAAACCGGCGGCGTGTCCGCGTGCCAACCACCGATGTCGTGCCATCACAGCGTCGTCGCAGTCGCCAGGCTGTTTGGACTTTCGGTCCTGGGGCTGAGCGAGATTCCAGTATCCTTGTTTGGCTCGATCGAAGTGATGCCGCGACTCACATGTGAGGCCGGATTCAGAACGGGCCAATACGTGTTGGCAGTCGCGGACGGTGCATCGAAGTTCAAACATCAGCATATTCTAAGCCTTGCGATACCAGTGGGAAATCCCAAGGCGGTCTCGGATCAGCGGGGGCGATGTCGAGGCAAGGTCTCAAAGCGTCGGAGGAGCCCCCGGGAAAGAGGCTGTTAATCTCCCTCCAGTCGTGATCGTGGTTGCCGCTGTGTTTTGAAGCGTGGGCGATAAATCTTTTGAGAGACTGCGGCATCGTTCTTGGTGAGCACGGCGTCCGTCTCATTACCTGGCGATCCAGTGGTTTTGTGTCGATTGAGTACTGGTCGTGGTAGTTCGGCCGCGTCCAGCGATTATCGACGGTGATCTTTTCTGAATTCCCGTTGCTCATCCCGAATGGTTTCGCCGAAGGGCGATATGCGGCGATGGGAGTAACAGATCGTTCAGGTTGAGCCGCATTTATCGGCGTTCTTTAGCGGTGTCTTTCAAACGCCAGGTCGAGCAAGTTCATCCGCGATTGGTTTGCCGTGGCGAGTACCATTGGATTGCGCCAGAGTTTGGTCTCAAAACTGACGCGGGTTACTCGACTAATGCGGGGGCAAGTGAGTCGCCATAGTTAAGTACCATCTCTTTGATCGTCGAGCGAACGAAGCCAGCGGGGATGATTGCGTCAAATGCGTCATCGACGATTTTCTGATTGGCTTGGCGGGCGAATGGGTGCAGATGGTCGCGGACGTTTCCACTCAGTGTCGCGTTGACGTCGACGCAGACAACATCGGCATCTATCTCGAAATCCATCTCGTTCAGATCAATCCAGCGACGTTGTGGCGCAAGGCGGGTTTGGAACGTGATACGCAGTCGTTCGGGTTCGTAGACGAGGTTCCACTGCGTGTGGCTTTGGGCGACCTTGTTCAATGCCGACATTGCGTCATCAATCGGCGCGTCGGATTCTTTCTTTTGAGTTATGGAACAGGCTCGTAGGAATCGCCGCTCGCTGCTGTTGCTGGGGTGGCCCTGTTCGCTCGCGCGGAGCGATGCGTCCCAGGTTGAATTCGCAAGCACGCATGCCGTGACCGGATCGTGCTGGACGATTGGTTTGCCGTTTAGGTATTCAATGACAGCAACGTCCCCGCTGGCGTCGGTGACGAAGTAATGCACCTTTTCGAGTTTCGCTATAAAGGGCATCGGTGTGATTTCATCCAAGCTCGCGAGGACGTCGGCGACGGTGCCGGACGTGTCGAGTTGGTACTGGACCCACTGCACAACATTGACCGAAGGTTTGCCGTTGGAATCGTCCGGAAACGTGGCGTCACCGAGTTGCAATAGGTCGACAGTGAGCCCTTTTTCGTTCATGCCCGCGAACGGAATCTCACGCCCGAATTGGGCAAATGAGATGCTGCCGTATCGCGAGATCCACTTGGCCGGATTGACTGGCGTGATGGCCGTTTTCTCGATGCCGCGTGGGTTGACGATCAGTAGTCCGCCGCCGGTGCCCCAATCATGATTTCTCGCGACGATTAATTGGCCGGATAGTTCCATCCGCATGACCGTGCAGGCCGAGGTCGGGTGAGCGACCAAGGCCATCGCGATAATCAATTTGATGCAAAGTTTGCTACTCATCGAGGGGGCTCCGTTGACAAGGGGACGCAAAACGCATGCGGCGGGCGTTGGGAATCAGGAATCGATTTCGACTCGTTCGCCGTGGTTGTCGCGGCAATCGACTTCGAGGTGTTCAGGGAACAATCCTTCGCTGCCGAGAATTTGAACGGTCATGTTACCGGCATCTTCCATCTCGGTGACGGCGCGGCGTTTCTTGTTGTTCAGGAACGCGGCGACGGCGTCGTTCACTCGAACGGTAACACGAACGATGTGTTTGTTCTTCACCGCGAGAGCGAGCATGCGGACGACTTCGATCGACATGCTTTCGGGTGTCTTCACGAGGCCTCGGCCTTTACAGCACGGGCAGTCCTGATAGATGCTCCGTTTCAGGCTTGGGCGAATCCGTTGCCGCGTCATTTCGATCAGTCCGAATGGACTGGTGCGAAGGATTTTCGTACGGGCGCGGTCTTTAGCCATCGCGTCGCGCAATACTCGCTCGACTTTGCGACGGTAGCTTTCTTTCCGCATGTCGATGAAGTCGTTGACGATCACGCCACCGAGGTCACGGAGTCGGAGTTGTCGTGCGATTTCCTTCGCGGCGGAAACGTTCAGCCGGAATGCGTTTTCGTCCGCGGATGCGTTGCCACGGAAGTTCCCGCTGTTGACGTCGATCGCGACGAGTGCTTCGGTCGGGTCGATCACGATCGAGCCGCCGTCTTTCAGTTGAACTTGGCGTTGGTTGATTTTTACAATCTCTTCTTCGAGATTGTATTTGTGGAACAGTGGAACCGGTCCGTCGTAAAGTTTCAGGCGGTCGACGACGCGCGGCATGACGCTCTTGAGGAAGTCGCGTGCTTTGTTGAACGACTCTTCTTCGTCGATCAGGATGTGGTCGATGTCATCGCTGTAGATGTCGCGAATCGTGCGAATGATGAGATCGCTTTCTTCGTAGATCTCGCCAGGTTCGGTGGTGTTTTCGATGCGTTTCGCGATGGCTTTCCAGAGCCGCAGGAGGTAGTCCATGTCGCGATGCAATTCGTCTTCGCTGCGACCCGCGCCGGCGGTTCGAACGATAAAGCCGAGGCCTTTAGGTGGGTTGCAGGCGTGCAGTGCTTTCTTGAGGCGTTTGCGATCGTCTTCGTCTTCAATCTTGCGGCTGACGCCGACTCGCGAGAGGGCGGGCATCAGGACGAGGTAGCGGCCGGGAATCGAGATGTACGTTGAGAGTGTGGGGCCTTTGGTGCCGATGCCTTCTTTGATGACCTGGACGAGAACTTCGTCGCCGCGTTTGAAGATCTCTTGGATCGGTGGTTTGATACGAGGTCGCCCGCCTTTGAAGACACGGGAGCTGCCGCGGCCACTTTCGCGGTTGCGTGCGGCCGAGGCGGCCGCCATTTCGTCGGACTCCCGCATGATTTCTTCGGGGTCGTATCCCCCTTGGCGAAAGTACTGTGGTTCGACGTCGCTGATGTGAAGGAATCCGTTGCGTCCGACGCCGAAGTCAACGAACGCCGCCTGGATGCTGGGTTCGAGGTTAACGATTTTGCCTCGATAGATGTTTCCGGCGAACGCCTCAACGCTTTTTCGTTCGACATAGAGTTCTTCGAGGACCTTGTCTTCCACCACCGCGATGCGGCTTTCTTCTGGTTGAAGCACATTGATCAGCATTTCACGTTTCATAAATAAATTCCCCTTATAAGGGTGTTGAGATCGGCTGAATGCGGCCATCCCTCCAAGGGTGGTCGCATGGACGCCGATGTTACGAGTGTTCGGGTTCGCCCTTCAGGTTCATACCGGTACGAACGATCGTCGCACCTCTTTCGGGCCAGTCGCTCAGGCTGAGCAGATCGAGAACGTCTTGGATTTTCAAAGACGCTCCGTCACCGACAACGATCCGAGCGATGAGTTTGTCAGGTTGCAGATCGAGAATTGGGAGTTGGGTTTCCACATGTGCGGTGACCGTCTTCCCTTTCCGCTCGATCGAGACGGTTACTTGTTGTTTGATTTGGTTGATTGCGTCGACGGTTCGTGACGACTCTTCATCGTCAAAGCCATCGGGCAGCGAGACGGAGTAGTTCATCGCCGCGAGTTGTGATTTGCCGTCGGCGAGATCGACTCTCGAGACGGAGTTGATCGTCAGTCCGGGTTGGTCGTCCGTCTGCAGTTTCAGCAGCAGTTGCTTGGCGGGCCAATCTTCACACAGTTCCAGGTCGAGAACTTCATCGAGGCTTTCGACACCGAGAGACAGTGCCGAGGGGAACTGCATCCGGGGTTTGGGATTGAACCCTTCGGTCATCGAGAACGGTAGTTCGGCGCGGCGGCCGATTCGTTCCCACAAGTTGGCGAGATCGCGATGACTGATCCAACGCAGCAGTCCGGTTTTCGCGAAACGGACGCGGTAGCGATAGCGTGGCGTGCCGGCGGGCTGCAGATTGGGCGAAGGGTTGCTGTTTGATCTTGGGTGGCGTTTGGCGCGGCTCATTGCATCACCAATTCAGGAGCAAGATCGGTGAGGCGATCGAGTAGATAAAGATCAACGTCGCGGGCCGATTCGAGTTTGCAAACCCGTTCGGCGATCGCTTCACATTGTTCGATAGAGACGTTGCGGATCGCTTTCTTGACTCGTGGTAGCGCCGATGGAGGAACGCTGAGGTTGCGGACGCCCATGCCGAGTAGTAATAGCGCGCGAGCCGGGTTGCTGCTCATCTCACCGCATACGCTAATCGGTGTTTGAGTTTGAGCGGCAATGTCGATACTGGCTTGGATCAACCTGAGGACGGCCGGGTCGCTGGATTGGTACAGGTCAGCGACAGATTCGTTGGACCGGTCGACGGCGAGCGTGTACTGTGCCAGATCGTTCGTGCCGATGCTAAAGAAGTCGACTTCACACGCGAAGTGATCGAGCATGATTACCGCGGCGGGAACCTCCACCATCATGCCGACGGGGAGATCGCTGCGGTACGGAACGCCTGCCTCTTTCAGGTCTTCGGCGACCAGGTTGAGCAGCATGCGGGCTTGGCGAAGTTCCGCGATCGTGGTGATCAGCGGGAACATCACACGAACATCGCCGAGTGCTGCGGCGCGAAGGACGGCACGGAGTTGCGGGCGGAACAGGTCGAGGTTGCGCAGCGACAGACGAATACTGCGAAGACCGAGAAATGGGTTGTTCTCTTGCTGGCTTCGTTTGCCGTGGCCCATCTTGTCGGCGCCGAGGTCGAGCGTCCGGATGACGACCGGGCGACCGTTCATCTGTTTGATAACTTCGGCGTACGCCTCGTAGTGGTCTTCTTCGCTCGGTTCTTCGTCGGATGAGAGATAGAGGAACTCGGTACGGTAGAGTCCGATTCCGTCGGCTCCCCTTTGCAGGCAAGACGCCGTTTCGTGAGGGAATTCGATGTTGGCGTTGAGCGAGATGCGAGTGCCGTCCGTTGTGGTCGCGGGCAGTTGGCTCTGCTGTGCCAATCGTTGCGCCAGAGACCGGCGATACTCGGCACGTTGCCGGTAGTTTTCGAGGACCTCATCGGTCGGGTCGATGATCAATCGACCACGGTCCCCGTCGACGATCACGCAATCGGCGCCCGCGATCACGGGAAGGAATTCGCCGATGCCGACGACGGCAGGGATTTCGAGGCCTTTGGCAACGATCGCAGTGTGTCCGCCTGGTCCTCCGACTTCGGTGCAGAATCCTTTGACGAATTCACGGTTGAGCCCCGCAGTTTCGCTCGGCGTGAGCATGCGAGAGAGGACGATGACGGGCTCGTTGAGGTCCAACAGCGGTTGCCGCGTTACGGCACCGAGTTCGGTGAGGAGTTGCCGCTCGATATCGAGAACGTCTTGGGCGCGATCGGCCAGAAAAGGGTTTTCGAGTTTCTGAAGTGCGGAGGCGTAGTTGTGCAGCACGCCGCTGACCGCAAATGCGGCGGATTGCCGTTCTTCACCGATACGTTTCTCGAGTTCGCTGTGCAGACGCGGGTCGTGCAGCATCTGCAATTGGGCGGCGAAGATATCACCGGTTTGACGTCCCGCCGTCGCGGTGGTTTCCAGCCGGCTCTGTTCGAGTTGCTCAGAGACGAGATCAACGGCGGCGCGTAGACGCGCAAATTCATCGTCGACGTCCGACGCCGGGACGATGCAACGCGGGATGCGATAGCCCTCAGCGTCGAGCACCAAGGCTGACGCGATGGCCACGCCCGGTGAAACAGGAATGCCTTGTAGTTCCAGCATCGCGATCGATGCTCTTTGAGTCCAATTTTGCTAGGTCGTTGCGTGATCTTTGGCGGGAACGCAGCGGCGAGCGGTTCAGGTTCGGTATCCGCGAGGGAAACCCGTTTTCGCTTCGTCGGTAGAGGCTGTGGGAGTGCCGACGCCGATGAGGGCTTCCGATCGTACGTTGCCAAAATCGGCGTGGTGCGTCGGTCGGCCTTGGAGCATCCGTGGCAAGCCCGCGTGGTGGCAGTTTAGCAAGCGGGAACGGCGGCAGATCGGAGGATGGCGATTGGTTGTCAGTACAGCCGTCGGTGGGACGGAGCAAAGTGCGGGTTTAAGTGTGGCTAGAGGTCCTGTTGAAATTGGAGGCAAACAGCAACGTGTGATCTCTTGTAAAAAGTATAGGTTGTCAGGGAGCGTTCGGTGGAACGCATTTTGTGTGGTCGTGGCGCACGCGGGGCGGCTCGATGGGTCGCACCGCGTGGGCCGGTTTGAGTTGAAAACGCTTTGGTGCCAGGCTGCTCGTTGCTATTGAGACGGCTGGCCTAATTCATGAAACCCGAGTTCGAACAGTTCGCTGATTGCCGTGATGGCTGCTTCGGCGTCGTGTCCTTGGGCGGTCAATATCAGTTCGGTTCCCTCGGTTGCGCCCAGCGTCAGCAAAGACAGAATGCTGCGGCAGTCAACTTGTTCGGAACCTTTTTGGATCATGATGGTCGAATCAAAACCGTCCGCACAGCGCACCAGCAGATCGGCTGGGCGGGCATGCAACCCCTGTGGGTTGATGATGACCACAGTTTTCTGGAGCTGGGTTGAGTTGTCTTGCGGGTTCTGGTTCATTTGTTCACCAGGAGGCCGGGTGATGGCGGAATTTTGAACGATATGGCGCCTGAAGGGAATCCCAGTGGCGTGTTCGATCACTATTTTTTCGTTAAAGGCACCGCCGGAGCGGAGCCTTTGTAGTGGTCGTAAATTGCCCGAAGTCGCTGGGGTCGGCTACGTGGCGGTCTCTTCGTTAGCCAGCGGCGAACTGGTTGTCGTCGGCTTCTTGCAGCAGTTGTTGGATGTCGTCGGCCGTTTTGCTCTGTTTGAGGAATCGGCAGAACGATTCATCGCGAAGTTGCCGCGAGATGTTTTCAAGGGCCCGAAGGTGGTCGCCGGGGCGTTCGGGTGGGCTGATCAGAAGGAAGAACAGCTGAACGCGTTCGCCATCGAGTGAATCGAAGTCAACGCCGACTTCGCTGACACCAACGGTGCCGACGAGTTCCGGAACGCTGGGGTGTTTGGTGTGGGGGACGGCAACGCCGCGTCCGATACCGGTACTGCCGAGCTCTTCACGTTTCATGATTGCGGCAATGATGTCGTCGCGTTGGTCAGCGGCGATTTCGCCGGCATCCAACAGCGATTGGACGAGTTCATCGATTACAGCCTCTTTGGTGGTGGACTGCAGGTTGGCGCGGATCGCGTCTTTCTTGACAAAGTCAGAGAACTTCATAGCAAAGTGGTTGTCTTGGGTTGGGATGGGATGTATTTCGGAAGGCCGGCGAGTCGAGGGAGTTTTGGTCTACTCTTCTTCGCCGGCGTCTGCTGTTTCGACGTGTTTGTGTGCCGCGGTCCGGTTTCCGGTTTTGCGTGCTTTGAGCTTGCGTAATTGCTGCTCGACTTTGGGAATCGCATTATCCAACGCCGCGAGGACGTTGCTTGCTTCAGCTCGAGCGATGGAGTCTTCAGCGTGCTCGGCGGAAACCTTTATTTCGACGACTGGCTTGTCTAGTTGTTTCAAGTCAATCGTGACCTCGATCGCGTTGATCCGGTCATACAATCGCCGAAGCTTGATTGCCTTTTCCTCAATCAGATCCTGGTCTCCAGGCTGAAGAGTGCCGTGGCGGGCTGAAACATTCACCTGCATGTTCAAACTCGTTTGATTAGAGAATCCGCTCGTCAATATTCCCGCATGCTTGGTCGAAACCGGCTTACGGTCGGTGTCTCTAGCGGTCAGAGAACATCGATGTTCATCTGGGATTGATCGGGGATCAATTAGTGTGACGACCGCGGGAGAGTAAACAACAGCCTAGCTGAATCTAGGCGTTCCGAATAGCGATCCTAGGGGTCATTTTTGCTCATGGAGTGAAATTCTGTCGCACTTGAATGGCGGGATTGCGAGAAACGGGGCAGTCTCGGCGGTATTTCTCCTAACTTTTCTCCACCGCGTCCCCATGACAAAACGCGTTGCAGCGGATAACCTTCGTGATCTGTTTCATCCAGGCCTCGTGATCTGATGTCCCTCCCCTGCTCTGCTGCTTTGTCCTCTCGACAAGAGCCCGGCATCGAAGGGGTGAATCTGATCCCGCATTGGGTGGATTTCCCGTGAACCACATCCACTAACCCCCACAGCTGAGATTTATGGCTCGGAAGGTCGTCAATCGGCAGGCAAAAGCAGCCGAAGCAGATGCTGCTGAAAAGCTGGCAGCCGAGGTCAAACGCAAGAAAGCCTCCAAACGCAAAACCAAAAAGGCTGCCGCTGATGTGCGGTTGCGCCTCTATTGGGGCGTTTTCAGCCAAAACCTCAAGCGGGTCGCCGTTTTTGATTTTGACAAGCAATCGGAGGCCGTTAAGCGAGCCGAAGAGTTGAGCAAAGGTGGCAAGTCGCCACACTTTGTCCAGAAGGTCAAAGAAGAGATCAAGCCCGAGTGAGTTTGGGCGTTACCCATTCTTTGGCGGGCGGGAACGATGTTTCTCGGCCGCCGCGTCGTTTCCCGGCGCAGTGGGAACCCTGTGACGCCGTTTGGTTGGCGTGGCCGCATAACCTGGAAACTTGGCCAGGTCATTTCGAAGGGATTCCCGAAGCCTTTGGCGTCTTTGCTCACGCGATCGCGGAGTCAACGCCGGTTAAAATTCTTGCAAGCGGTCATCTCGCCGATCAGTGCCGCCGAGTGCTTCAGGTGACCTCTTCGAGCGGGACCAGTCGCCCGTCCGCCCGTGATATCGAAATTGTTGATATCCCTACGAACGATTGTTGGATTCGCGATTTCGGGCCGACGTTCGTGCATGAAGGCGACAGATTGCTCGCCGTCAATTGGCACTTCAACGCGTGGGGGGGGAAGTACGAACCTCATGACCTCGATCAGGCGGCCGGGGCGAAGATCGCACGTTCAGCGGGTTTGAGGTGTTTGAAAGCGGAGCTCACCTTGGAGGGCGGCGCGCTGGAGACTGATGGTTCGGGACGGCTGCTCGTTCATTCGGCATGTGTGCTCGACGATAATCGCAATCCCGGGGTGTCGGCGCAGCAACTGGCTGAACGGTTCTATCAGTATCTCGGGATTGATGAAATTGCTTGGGTCGACGGGGGTTTGATTCCCGGTGACGATACCGATGGGCATATTGACCAAATCGCTCGATTTGTTGATCGGGAGAATGTGGTGGTCGCGGTCGCTGAGAGTGAGGACGTGCCGTTTGCCGAGGCACTCGAAGCCAACTTCCGTCAGATTCGTTTGTGGGCCAAGCAGACCAGTCCCGAGGTGACGGCTCATCGGCTGCCGGTTCCGCCGCCTCGAACGGTCGATGGGCATAGTGTTCCGCAGAGTTACTGTAATTTTTTAAGGCTCGGACCCGATCGAATCCTCATTCCCACTTTCGCTCATGCGGCGAGTGACGAGCGGGCAATCGGTATTTTGCAGGAGCTCTGTCCCGGGGTGGAGGTTCAGGGCGTTCCGTGCGAGAAAATTGCGTGGGGGTTGGGTGCGTTGCATTGTGCAAGTTGCCATCAGCCCGCCCCGCCGATCGTAGCCTAGTCGCAATTAGTCGCATTCATCCAATCTATGGGACCGTCATTTGGTCAATACTCTTTTCCTGCCTGAACTGCGCGAAATGCTCGCGTTCGAGCAAGAGGCTGAGCTTCGTGAATTTTGTGTTGCGCTAAATCCCGGGCGCACGGCCGAGTTCATGGAAGGGCTCGATGACGCGGAGATGTGGAGGGTGTTGCAGTACGCCGAACCAGATCGGCGGGCTGAAATCTTCAGCTACTTCGACGAAAGCCGGCAGCTCTCAATGCTCGCCAGTGAGCCCGCCGATCAGACGGCGGTGCTGATTGAGGAGATTCCTGAGGATGATCGCGTTGACTTGATTCAGGGGCTGCCCGCCGAGTCGGTTCATGAAATTCTGAAGTTGCTGCCGGCGAGTGAACGCCGCAACATCGAGCGATTGCGTTCGTTTGCCGAAGGGACTGCCGGTGCGTTGATGACCACGGAGGTCGCCAAGTTGGGCGAACGACTGACCGTGGTCGAGGCGCTTGATGAGTTGGGCAGGCAGGCGAGCGATCTCGAGACGATCTATTACCTCTATGTCGTCGACGATAACAACTTGCTGCGCGGGATCGTTTCGACGCGGCAGTTGGTTTCGTCGCTCAAGAATAAGTCGATCACGCTCGGCGAAATGATGGAAACCGACGTGGTCGTTGCGCTCGCTGGAGAGGACCAGGAGTCGGTCGCCGAAAAGGTCGAACGGTTTAATTTGCTGGCGATTCCGGTTATCGATTCGGGCCGCCAAATGCTCGGCATTATCACGCACGATGATGTGATTGATGTCGTTCGTGAAGAGTTGACTGAGGACGCCCAGCGGATTGCGGCGGTTGCGCCCTTGGAGGGCGACTTTCTGCAGATCGGTTTGTTGGTGCTGTCGTATAAGCGAGGGTTGTGGTTAACGATCTTGTTCTTTGCGGCCTTGTTGACCGCGTTCGCGTTGCGGCATTACGAGGCCGAGTTGGCGGTCCACGGTTGGCTGGTCTGGTTTATCCCGTTGATTATCAGTTCGGGTGGGAACTCGGGCAGCCAGTCGGCCACCCTGGTTATCACCGCGATGACGGGCGGCGAAGTGAAACTGACTGATTTGCCGAAGGTGCTTTCGCGTGAAGTCTGCGTTTCGCTGTTGCTCGGTGGGTTCCTGTCGATGATCGGATTTGGCGTCGCGATCTTTGTTGCCCCAACGGTTTTGGCCGCGACGGTAATCCCCGTGACTTTGGTGTCAGTCATCTTTTGTGGGTGTTTGTGTGGCGTGACGTTACCGATCATGTTTAAGCGATTGGGGTTAGACCCCGCGCTGATGAGCAATCCCTTCGTTGCGGGGATTGTCGATATCCTTGGCATTGTGATTTACATCAACGTCGCGCGAATTGTATTGGGATGAAACAGCGCGGTTGCGCTTATACAGTTGGTTCGTGGTGGACCACGCGTGGGTAGGCCAGCGTGAGTCCTAGGCCGCAGTAGCGGGCCAAGTGCATTGGCGCCGTTCCGGCGGGGTGTGCGTTTTGCCGGACGACATAGGTGCCAGCCAAGCAGTCTCGTATCGTTTGGCGTTCCGTGTCGGCCGCGATCCAGACAAGGTCCATCAGGAAATTGACGGGACCGAAGCCCCACATCAGCATTCGAAACGTCATCGTCAAGAGAGACGGTTGGACACCCGTGGTCGTTGTGATGCGAAGGTCGGCTAGCCGGTATCCGAGTGTTCGAAAGCGTGAACGTTTCAGTACAGTGAGATAAATCCACGCGAGGACGAGGGAGCCGAAAATCGATGCGACAGTGAAGTCGGTATCAGGCCAGATTGTTTCAGCAAATGTCATCGCGATCAGCGTTGCGAAGCTCAGCAATATCAGGACGAACGAATCGATCAGCATCACAATGACTCGGCGCGTGAACCCTGCGTAGTCGTCCTGGTGGAAGAAGATGCCGTCGCCAAGGGAATGATCGGTGGTCATCGGTGCGGGGCTCTCGCGGTGTGGCGGGATATGGCACGAGGGGATGTTTCATCGTAGCAAGATTGCCGAAGGTCGAGTATGGTTTTTGAGGGCGGGCCCGGCTTACCGGGTGATTCGTAGTGCGTCGTTCGCGGTTTGGATTTGCGAACCTGTGGCATCGTTTTCGCTCTCTATTGTTTCGCTTAAGAAGAAAAATGTTGTCTCGATCGCATACTCATGTCTGATTTGACCGTCACGAAACGATTCACGATTCCGGAAGCGGAGCTTTCATGGTCGGCGACGCGGAGCAGCGGGCCGGGCGGGCAGAACGTGAACAAGGTGAATTCCAAGGTCACGCTTCGTTGGGTGCCCAAGACGCAACCCGGGTTTGACGATGGTTGGCGTCACCGATTTGAGTCGCGATTTTCGACCCGTATCAATCGCGAAGGCGAATTGGTCCTTCATAGCGAAAAAACTCGAGATCAGATTCGCAATTTGGCGGATGCTCGATCCCGTCTCGTTGCGATGTTGCTTGAGTGTCGATTGCCTCCGAAAACCCGCACGCCGACGCGTCCAACGTTGGGTAGTAAAAAACGCCGTGTGGAAGGAAAACGGCGTCAATCGCAAAAGAAACGATTGCGTGGCAGTCCCGGTCGCGACGACTGATCCGGTTGGCCGCTTGGTCCGGGGAGCGACGAATGAAGGTTCACCTGGGGCAATACGGTGATATACTAGAGTGTTGGGTCGAGTCCGATCCCGTCGAAGGCCTTGGGGATCGAGTGTTTCCGGGGGCGGCGACATCGAAGGTTTTTGCGTGTCTCGGCTACGGCACGACGCAGATGCTTTCTGTTTTAGCAATCAATACGCACTCTCAATTAATTCATTCATGAAACGCCCCCGGCACCTGGACGATCTGTTGAAGCGATGGGCATTCGACCCGGCAACTCTCAATGTTCGCATGATCAAAGGTAAGGACGACCGAGACGTCTTGCAGATGCGTGTTGACATGGGGATTTTGCAGCTCGAAACGACGGGGCGGCCAGACGGTGAGTTGATCAATGGGTCCGATAGCTATCTCGAACATTTGAATTTGTGCCGGCTCAATGAGCCGGAGTACGAACTCACTGAGCGTGATTGCAATGAGATCGATCGAGAGTTCATGCAGTTTTATCACCGACGGATTTGTTGGCTGAGGTTGCAGTTTTATCATCGCGCGGTGATGGACGCTGATCATACGCTGCGGCTGATGGATTTATGCGAAGATATGTCGGATGATCCGGAGTGGTCGTCGACTCACGAGCAGTATCGACCGTTCGTTTTGTTTCACCGCACGCAGGCCGAGGCACTCGGCGAGCTCGAAGAGAACACGCCCGAGGAAGCGATCCAAGCGATCAATCGAGGGTTGGAGACACTGCGTGCGTTCTTTGTAAAGCACGATGCGGAAGAGCACTTTGACGAAGACGAGTTGATTGTCCGTCTGGTGGAATTACGTGAATCGTTGCGAACGGAGTATTCGGTAGGCCAAACGCTTCGTGAACGTCTCGAGCATGCTGTTGAGCAGGAACATTATGAGTTAGCGGCGAAGTTGCGAGACGAGCTGACGAGGCGAGAAACGCACTAAAATGGTGTTGATTTCCCATGCACCCTTAGGCTCGTCGACATGGTTGTTGCGTTTGCGTTCGTTCGCGAGCATTGGCCAGCTGATCGCGATCGTGTTGGCAAACCCGGTCACGTCGACGGCGTTGCCGCTGGTCCCGTTGTTGGTGTTTGTTGCGCTGACTGCGTGCACGAACTTTGTATATGGATGGTGGCTGTCACGCTACGAACATGGCGTCGTTGTCGACGCCAACAGCGTGATTCCATTGCGGGTCGCGTTTGCGTTAATGGCGCTCGATCTCGTGACGCTGACGGCGATGCTGTATTTCAGTGGCGGTGCTGATAACCCGTTCTGTTTTTTCTACTTTGTGAACCTCGCCGTCGGTGGGGTGATGTTGCAGCCGGTGGCCGCGTGGGCGTTGACGGGGCTCGCGGTGCTGGGCTATTCGGTTTTGCTGCTCGAGTCGTGGCCGGTGCGTGGGCTCAGCGTGCAGACGATCGATCCTTCCCCCGTGCATTTGGGCGAGTTGGGAATGCGGGATATCGCTTCTTTGCTTGCGTTTGTCGCGTGTGGAACGGTGATCACGTACTTCGTCGCGCGTACGTCTCGGCAACTGCGTGATCGCGAAGAGGATTTGCGACGGAGTCAATCGGAGCGGGCCGACGCGATGCGCCTGGAAGGACTGACGACTCTTGCTGCGGGAGCAGCACACGAATTGGCAACGCCGCTGTCGACGATTGACGTTGCGTGCCGTGAACTCACTCGCCATCTCGAGTCGGTGGCGAAGCCGGAGTCGATTGACGAAGATCTGCGATTGATCGATGGACAGTTGCATATGTGTCGACAGATTCTCGCTCGCATGCGATCTGCCGCGGGAGATGCGGTCGCCGATCAGTGGAACCGCACGACCCTCGGTGAATTGATCGATACCACACTCGATGGTATCCGGGACCCGCACCGAGTCGAAATTCTCGAACCGGCGGGAGCCTGGGTGTTGGATCCAGAGCATGAGACGGCGACGGTCGATTCCCGAGGCGGTGAGATTGCCGGAGGCGGTGAGATTGATTTGGACACGCCGGCGTGGGAACGGCAGCCGATGTGGTTGCCCGAAGAAGCGGTTGCCCAGGCGATTCGGAATTTGATTCACAACGCTTTGGACGCCAGTGGCGCCGACGAGACGGTAACTGTGCAGGCGGAGCGGAACGGGAAAGAGGTGACTCTTCGCGTCGTCGATCAAGGGCACGGGATGTCGAGCGATGTCGTGGATCGGGCTGGAGACCCGTTTTTTACGACGAAGGAGCCGGGGCGCGGAATCGGATTGGGGCTGTTTCTGACTCGCAACGTGATCACGCGACTCGGTGGTCGGCTGAGTTTCGACAGCGTCCCAGGAGAGGGGACGACAGCGACGGTTGCGTTGCCATTGGCCAGCACGGTGAGATCAAAACCGCGGTACCGGGGCTGAAAAGCTCGCGTTCTGGCCGTTGGGGTGTTGAAAAAATGGCCCGCGACGACGATGCTTTAGGCACGTGCATTTGCTTCTCTCCATTTATTATGCGGCGTTACTTGTGAGTTTTTCACCTGAATACCCAGACCCTTCCGATGCATGTACCGCTGAAACGGTAGGGGCAAAGTCGATCATGCTGGTCGACGACACGGAAGTTCTTCGCGAACGGCTTGCTATGGCGATGCGAAGCCGTGGCTTAGAAGTACGAACGGCCGGGAATTTCGACGAGGCGGTGAGCGTTTTTACTCACGCTCCGACCGATTTGGCGGTTTTGGATTTGCGAATGCCTGGCCGCAGCGGCTTAGATTTGCTGCGTAAGCTTTTGCAAATCAAACCCGATTGCCGCATCATCATGTTGTCCGGATTCGGCAGTATTCCGGCGTCCATCGATGCTGTTCGAGCCGGTGCGGTTAACTTTCTCAGCAAGCCCGCCGATGCGGACGACATCCTCTCTGCGTTTGTTCGTGGTGAAGAACCGTTGGTGCCTGAGGGAGGTCTCGCGTTCCCTGCCCCGTCGCTGGCACGCAACGAATGGGAGCATATCCACCGAGTGCTCGCTGATTGCAATAACAACATTTCGGAGGCGGCTCGCCGGCTAGGTATTCACCGCCGGTCGCTGCAACGGAAGCTCCGCAAGCGTGCTCCCCTGGATCCGAAGTTGCCTGGCGCCGATGAGTTTTTTGAAGGCGAAGAAGGCTTCGATGATCACGATGACGATCATGTCGATGGTGCCGCCGACGATGGCAGCGGCGGTGATGACGCTACGCCTGACGCGAACGACTGAGTCGTCGACGTTTACTTCTTACGAGCACGCCGCTTGGCTTCGAGGAGTCGTTCGGTGTAGCTGGATTCGGAGGTAGGTTCTTTCGCGGTGTCGGAGGAATCATTGGCTATCTCCGATTTCCCTGGCAGCGTTGTTTCCGCTGGTCCGCCTTTCGTGCCGATGCCGGCGGGAACAGATGTCGGGTCAAACCGCGTACCAGATCGCCGGGCCGCACTTGAGGCGTTGATCGCGTCTTTTTGTTGTTTGAGTTGGTCGAGCCGGGCGACCGTCGCGAGCTCAGGCTGCCCTTTGCCTGTCCATTGATCCCACCATGTTTTGAGAAAGCCGAATCGGATCGCGACGCGGCGGACGAGCACGTCGGTGAAGAACAGTCCGGCCGCAATCAAAACAAACCATGGCCAAGCGTCGCGGATACGGCGTGCCAGCGGGAGGCCACCACGGAAGGCGTCACTCGCGAGGACCGCATCGGATACCTGTTCGTCGAGCGGCGCCGTGACTTCTCCGGGTTGTCCCCCTTTGGGACTGAGTGATGCCAACTGAGCCATCAGTGCTTGGTTGGATTGGCGATAGCGAAACTCGTCGCTGTAAGGGACCGTCACTCCGGTGCTCAGGGGAGCGTTGCCGGATCCCGGTAAGACGTTGACGAAGTACGTTCCCGCTCGATCGATCGGAAAGCTGCCGGAGTATCTTCCCGGTGCTACTTGTTCCATCCGAAGCGGGAGCGGTTCGAGAGACGGATCGAGTACCGAGCCCGCAACCTCGAGGAAGTTCAAGAATTGATCGTCGTCGCTGAGTGCCGTCACGATCACATCGACTTGGCCGTCATTGACTTGGGTCGCCAGTGAAAATTGACCCGTGTCGCCGGTTGGCCGCATTAGCCAACGCACGAGTTGTGAATGCAACTTCTCGTAGCCCGGCCATTGTACCCATTCGGCTGCCCATCGTTGTCCGGCGTCCGTGGTCAGCACGGCGGTACGGCCGAGGCCATAGTTCCATGTCGCCAGGACAGTTGCGTTTTCCGGAGTCTCTGGTTTGGGGGAGCGCAGGACGACCTGTGCCAGCGGGCTGGATTTGGTCTGCGTCATCACGAACCCGCGGATCGGCGGGATTGCAGTATCGATTCCGTCGAGGGCGACATGCGGGAACACAACCTCAGGCAGTGCGCCGCCTTCGGGTTCGAAAACAAGTGGCCTCGATACCCGCCGGGCTTCGCGTTGGAAGATCGCGGGGAGTGCTCGGCCTGATTTCACCTCGTAGTATTTGCCTCCGGTGGATTGAGCGATCTTTCGCAATTGCGTGCTGCCGGTCGTTCCGTGGGATTCGACGGCGACGGTGCTGACCGTGATGTTGTTGTCTTTGAATGCCTTGATGACGCCGGAGGAAGGAGGGCTCGGATCGCCGTCACTGATGATGATGCAGTGCTTCATTGCGGCGCTGGTTCGGGCCAATCCAGCGACAGCCATTCGCATCGCGGGATCAAATTCAGGCATGTCCCCGGGGGTCATTCGTCCGAGTGACGCGAGCATCGCTTTTCGATTCGGTCCGACTTGCAGCAAGCCTTTGGATCCGCCCCAGAGCCATTTGTCACCGCTTGGCGACCAGTGCAAAACGCCCGCGAGGTCAGACCCACCGAGTTGTGTGATCGCAGCCTCGGCAATCTTCTTTTGCCAGTAGTTCCCCTGTGCCATTTCACTGGCGTGCATGATCAACGCGAGTGCCCCGACGGCGTTCACTTTGGCATTGCGGATCTTGAAATCAACGGGCATGGCCTTTTCGATTTCGGTGCCCGTCCAACCGCCGGCGCCGAGTGCATCGGGGCCTCCGATCATCATTAAGCCGGCACCGAGTTGTTGTGTGTTGCGGACCAGCATCTCGATCTGTGCGTCGGTGAACGATGAGACTTTATTGGAACTGTCGCTGTCGACGCGTGGCACACCACCGAGGATAACAGCGTCGTAGGGTTGCAGTTCCGCGATCGATCCAAACAATCGATCGGTCGACATCGGCGTGACTTCGATGTTCGCGTCGCGAAGTGCGGACATCATTAATTCGTAGTCATCCAGTTTGCCGGGCGAATGAATTAAGAGGATACGGCCTTTGCCGCGTACGTAGGTGTAGCCGGTGGCTGAGTTGTTTTGCGTGAGGACGTCGTCTGCCTCGGAGTCGGCAATGAACTCCGCTTCGTAGGTGTAGGCGGCAGGTTGGTCGATCGTGTGTCGCATCGGAAACACGTTCTTACCGGGGGCCAGCTCAATGGTTTGTTCGAGTAGCAGGGATTCTTCGCCACCGACTACCTGCTTCACTCTCAGGCGGCCACGGACGGGAGGTCCGGCGCCATCATCGTCTTGGCTGCTCGCGGCATCGTCGGTCCCCGTGCCGCTAGCGTTGCCGCGTTCGCCCTGGCGGTCGATCACGATCCGAGCTTCGAACGGTTGTCCTTTGCGGATGTTTGACGGCAGGTCGATCTTTTCGACGAGGACTTCTTCGCCGGCTTGCGAGATGACGGGGACGATGTCGATTCCGATTCCGGCGTCGGCCAAACGGCTGGCCATTGAGCGGGCCTGCCCGATGTTTTCGTTTCCGTCGGTAACGATGACGATTCGCCGCGCAGTGTCTTCGGGCATCGAAGCCTGGGCGAGGTTTAACGCC
Source organism: Aporhodopirellula rubra (assembly GCF_014192335.1). GTDB lineage: Bacteria > Planctomycetota > Planctomycetia > Pirellulales > Pirellulaceae > Rhodopirellula > Rhodopirellula rubra. The sequence continues at coordinate 32,787 of NZ_JACHXU010000027.1, forward strand.
GCCTCGAGGTTGGTCGCGTCGGTGCGTTCGAGAAGGCTCTCGAGCCGTCGCATCGGCGGCACGTCATCGTCGTAGGGCGGAATCTCAATCGTCGCGTCGCGTCCGAACACGATCAGTCCTGCGCGGTCCCCGCGAGCATCGTTGCGGTGTTTCGAAACTGCTGCGATGACAAAGTCGAGCATTGCCGTCCGCTTCGTCAGCGGGATGCTCTCGCTCTGATCCAGAACGTACATGACCGTGACGCGGTCGCTCGTCCAGACGAGTTGGATGCCCGCCAACGCAGCGACGATCCCTGCCCAGACGAGTGTCCGGGCTAGTAACGCGACCCATCGGCGGACAGGGCCGAGAACGCCGAGATGTCGCCACCCCAAATACCAAATCAATGGCAGCACGGCGAGGCAAAGCAGATATCCGGGGGACTCGAAGCCGATGCGGAAAGGCAGTGACAAGGTGATGCTTGGAGGTGTGAGGTGCGGGAGGCGGACACCCTCCAGTGTACCGTCTTTATCCGAGCGAGTTAGCTGTTTCCGTCGCTACCAGTTTTCGTGCGATCCCAGAACGAGACCGCGAACAGCACGAAAATCGCAGCCGCCATGATTGCCGGCGACAGCCAGAAATCTCGCCACTGCGCCATTGTTTCAGCCAAGATCGCGGGGTCGAGGGATTCGGGCAGGCTCCGTGAAAACATTTTCGTAAATGTCTGCAGGAATGTCGACGAGGTCGCTTCACCCCTCGCCGCACTGAGTGCTTCGACGTACTGCGGCGCTGCGGTCACTTGGTTGCCGTAGTTTCCGAAGGTGAGGTTCAGCGGGATGAAGCCGAACAGGTTGCCGCCGGCCATGATGCGGTACCCGAAGAACATTCCGACACCCTGAGTTAAAAACACCAACAAACCTTGAGCCTGCCCGCGGATGGCCTTCGGTGCTTTCGCGTCGGTATACATGAACCCGGTGACGAAAAAGAAGTCATAGCAAATACCATGCAGCGCCACGGCGAGCAGCAGCATCCAGGTCGTTTGATCAGCCGCACCGAGTGCGAACAAGACATATCGGATGAACCAACAAGCCATCCCGACCAAAATCATGATCTTCACGCCGAGACGACGAAAGAAGAAAGGGATCAGCAACATGAAGATGATTTCAGACATTTGTCCGATCGTCATCGTGGCACCTGGTTCGGCAAAGCCGGTTTGATTCAGGTAGGTCGCCGTCATTCCGTAGTAGTACGCCAACGGGATGCAAATCAGCGTCGAGCAAACTGCGAAGACAAAGAAGTTCCAGTTGGCTAGCAGTTTGAAAGCGTCGACCATTAACAACGATCGAACGTCCATCGGTTGGCCACGCAACGGCGGTGGGGTGTTGGGTAAGAAGAAACACAACGCACCCAAGGCGAGTGAACTGGCCGCACCGAGCCAGAAGATGTTGTACGAAGCCGACCATCCAAGAATGCCGAGCGTCAATCCGGCGACGATCCAACCGATCGTGCCCCATACACGGATTTTGGGGAATTGGTCTTGGCTGGGGATGTGGGTGAACGCGATCGTGTTACCCAATCCCAGCGTTGGCATGTAGCACAACAAGTACGCGAGAATCATCCAAACGAGCGACTTGCCCGCGGTGTTATCGGCTGATTGAGTTGCCAGAAACGTGGCGGCGTCGTACGTTCCGTTCGCTTTCATTTCGGCAGCAGATTGTGCCGCAAAAGCAGACGCGCTTTCGGCCAATCCAGGAATGACCAGCATGATGCCGCCGCCGAGTAGCATCAGTGTTCCCATTACTTTCTCAGAAGAAAAGAACCGGTCGGCGACCAGTCCGAGGAACAGTGGCGCGAAAATCGCCGCTATCGGTGCCGACTCATACGCACCTCCGATGAAGGCACCTAGCAGGTGAGTGTCCATTGCCGCGGAGAGCGTTGCAAACCAGGAACCCCACGCGAAGAACTGCAAGAACATCATCGCGGAGAGCAGGATGATGATCGTCGATGGTTGCAGTGTGGTTAGGGGAACATCTGACTCACCGGAGGGCGAGACGGGTGCGTTGGAGGGTTCCGATTGAGCGGGCGTATCTTGCATGCGAGGGCCTTGTTGGCGGGACTTTAAATGCAGACGGCGGGGCCGCGAGTATAGCACTGTTTCGGCGATTCCGGCATGCGTCTATGGCCGGTTCTATTCGGCGTAATTACTACAACCCGATCGCCGCGCGACATCATCTGGGTCGAGGATGAATGCCGAGGCAACAATTCGTTCACCGACAATATTTTCGGCTTACGGTTGCTCAGAGCGTCTCATGTTCTACCAACGCAATTGTCCGCCGCCTCGCTAGCACCGCCGGCTTCTATGATCCAAGTTCAACATCTTACGAAAACCTACGAAGACCTTCGAAGAGGAAGGTTTCGGGCTGTCGATCACGTCAGCTTTACTGTCCGACCGGGCGAGATTTTCGGCTTGCTCGGTCCTAACGGGGCAGGCAAAACCACTGTCCTGCGAATCCTCTCGACCGTTCTCCGCCCCACATCGGGAATCGCGACGATCGACGGATACGACGTCGCCCACGAGCCCGCCGAGGTTCGACGGCGGATCGGATTTGTCAGCAACAACACCGCGATTTACGACCGTATGACGGCGTGGGAAATGGTGGAATACTTTGGCCGTCTGCACGGGATGGCGAGCGATGCACTTACTGAGCGACTCGAAAAACTATTCGACCAGTTACGGATGAACGAATTTCGCGATGTCCCCGGCGGCAAAATGTCGACGGGCATGCGTCAAAAAGTTTCGATCGCGCGGGCACTCGTCCACGATCCACCAGTACTGATCTTTGACGAAGCAACACTGGGGCTCGACGTGCTCGTTGCTCGCAATTTGCTCGGAGTGATCCGTGAACTGCGAGACGCCGGGAAGTGCCTCATCTTTTCGACTCACATCATGAGCGAAGTCGAGCGGTTGTGCGATCGAATCGCGATCATGCACCAAGGCCGTATTCTCGATTCGGGAACGCTCGACGAATTGACTCAGCGACACCAAGAGACTGACTTTGAGGAACTTTTCTTTTCGTTGCTCAGTTCACACGAAGACGCCACGCATACAATCGACGCACAAGGAATGGAGGTGGCACAGTGAGCCAATCGTCAAAGGAAAAACGTAAAACCGCTCAGCGAGCGGGGCGGCCTCGGTTTAATGCAATCCGATTGATCTACACGCGTGAGATGCGTGACCAACTGCGTGATCGGCGAACCTTGTTCACGATCGCAGTATTGCCGATGCTGCTGTATCCGTTAGTGGGCATGCTGTTGTTGCAGATCGCGCAGTTCACACGCCAACACACGATTTCGGTTTGCGTTATCGGTGTTGAGCATGTTACCGAAAATTTGGAATCGGTCGGTGCAGACTCGTTGGTTTCGCCATTGCTGGTAGTCCAGAACGAAGGGGATGATGAGGCAACGGAATCGGCGAGAGTTCATCCTTTGGGTGCGAGCGAGTTGACATCGTTCCGTTTCCCTAAAGCTCTTTGGGATTCCAATTCAAATATTGATGTGTACGCGTATCAAGCGGCCGAACTCTCTCGATCAGGTGATCTCGAAACACGGGCTCAGGATTGGGTGCGAGATCAAACGTTCGATTGTGTCGTTTGCGTGAATCAACCTCTCGCGGTGGACGTCTCCAATTTCTCCGCAGAAGATTTGGCCGGCGAAGCGGCTTCGATTGGTGTTTACTACAACGTCGCATCGGATCAATCGATGATTGCGAAAGATCGCATGGTGTCGATTTTGAATCGTTGGCGAGGCACATGGGTGCGGAGCCGATTGGCCGATGCCGGGGTCGAGCTCTCCGTGCTCGATCCGTTTCAAATTAATGATTGCGATATCGCACCGGAACGAACCCGCGAGGCGGCGTTTTGGTCGAAGTTACTGCCGTTTATTATGCTGGTTTGGGCTATGACAGGTGCCTTCTATCCGGCAATCGATTTGGTCGCTGGCGAGAAGGAGCGAGGGACACTCGAGACGTTGCTGTGCAGTCCCGCGTTGCGAGAAGAAATCGTTTGGGGCAAATTGGGCGCGGTCATGACGTTCAGCATGATGACGGCGATACTCAATGCCTCGTCGATGTTGGTTACGAGTTCGTTTGTGTTCAATCAAATCGGCGTCGGGCCTGCTGGATCTTCGATGGGGGCGCCGCCGTTAATCCCGATGCTGTGGTTGCTCGTCGCGCTGATTCCATTGTCGGCGCTGTTTAGTGCATTGGCTCTTGCCGTTGCCGCCATGGCCCGCAGTAGCAAAGAGGGGCAATACTACCTGATGCCATTAATGATGGTCACGTTGCCGCTCGTGTTATTGCCGATGTTGCCCGGCACGACGCTGAACCTCGGTACGAGTTTGATACCGGTGACAGGCATGTTTTTGTTGGTTCGTAGTTTGGTCGAGGGCCAGCACTTCGAGGCCTTAACGTTCTTGCCGATGGTTGCGGTTGTGACCTCCGGATGTTTGTACATTGCAACCCGTTGGGCGAAACGCCAATTCGAGTCGGAGTCGGTGCTCTTTGGCGATGGAGACCAATGGGAACTCGGCGCGTGGATGCGGCACTTGTGGCGCGACCGTCAACGCGCGGCGACTCCGACGATCGCGTTTGGTTGTGGTGCGGTTATTTTGGTCGCGTTGTTCTTCGGTAAGCTCGCCGTGACGGAGATGCCTGACACCTTTGGCGGTATCGCCAAATTAGTGTTCTTGCCACAGTTTGGTCTCATTCTCGCCCCGACGTTGTTGATGGCGACGATGATGACGACGTCGCTAAAGACGAGTCTTCGTTTGAACTCGGTGAATTGGCGAGTTTGGTCTCTGGTCTCGGTTCTGGCCGTGATGTTGCATCCGATCTACATGCAACTCGCGGGTTTGATCGGCGAAATGTACCCGCTCAGTCCACAGGCTCTCGAGGCGATGCGTCCCTTTGGTGAACACATCGCGTCGGCGCCGTGGTTGTCCGTGATTTTGTTGATGGCGGTCGTGCCGGCGATCTGTGAAGAACTCGCATTCCGCGGATTCATCTTCGGCGGTTTGGTGAGAAACAACAGTCCCGTGCGTGCGGTCTTGGTGACCGCGTTCATGTTCGGTATCTCTCACGGCGTGCTGCAACAATCCATTTCCGCAACCTTCATGGGAGTCCTCTTGGGCTGGGTCGCACTTCGTACCGGCAGCGTGTTGCCTGGAATCCTGATTCACTTCGGCAACAACGCTCTCTCGGTTTCGTTGGGACGTATCGCTGAACTTAAATTGCCAGGAATGCAAAACCTGATTTCGGTTGATGCGATCAGTCAGGCTCCACAGTACCATCCGATTTGGACGGGCTGTGCGTTGTTTGTTTCCGTCGCTTGTTTGATCGCGTTGTATCGGACCACTGCCGATTTGGATGTGATGGAAAACAATGACGTGCTCGCGGACCGAATCATCTCGGATCAACCGGTGCGAGATCCGTCTCTGAAGCAGTACGCGTCTTGATCGACTCGGATTCGAGTCTCCTGAGCTCCTCGATCGCTCGATCGAGTGTTGCTCGGGAGATCCGGTCGTTGTGATACATGTCGGGGACCTCGATCCACGACTTGTAGGGCGTGTTGAGGGAATCGAAAAGTTGTTTGCCGTTTTTCATTGGAACGATCCGATCGGGTGTTCCGTGGATCTGAACGACACAGCCTTTGAAGTCTTTCAATCGTGAGGCCGTGTCGAAACGGTTCCGCATCAGCCATCGTACTGGCAACCAAACGAACCGGTCGGCGCCGACGCTGACGGTGCTGTCGAACGTCCGATCCAAGACAAGCGAGTGCGGTGGGATGCCGCGTTCTTGCATCCGTTCAACCAACCCTCCCGCGATGCCACCGCCGAGTGAACGTGAATAGATCGTGATCTGTTCGTGTGGGACGTTGGTGATCTCGGACAACGTGTCGAGTGCAGATTGGGCATCGGCAATGCACGTTGATTCGGTAGGCGTGAAGTCTTCTCCCTGGAATCCTCGGTACTCGGCCGTTAATACGGTGGCGTTCATTGACTCGGAGAGGCGAGCGGTCCAGTCATCCATTTCCATCGCACGGATTTCGTTGCCGTGCAAGAACAGGATGACGCGATCAGCATCGCCTCGGACTAACAGCCTACCCTGCAGTTTCATCTGGTCTTCAGCGGTGTAGTCGAGCGTCGTGATCCGTCCGGTGATCGGATTGGCGGGGGTAAAACGCAGTGCGTCGAACGGTGGAGTGGGATCGAGATAGGCGCCGGGGAAGACCAATCGCGTTTCCATGAGGACCATCGCAAGGCAGATAACCACGTAGGCCACGGCCACGGTGATGGTCACGCTGCGAATTTGCTGCCACACGGTTCTCGCAGGTGGCTTGTTGGGTTGAGCGGGTGATGCGGATTCTGCTGAGGTGGCGTCTTGCATCGAGGTTACTTTGATCGAATGAGAGCGGAGAATGTGCGTTGTGGACGGCTGCGGGGTGCTAAGTTTGAAAGCTCAAATGTAGCCGATGTCGTCAGGTTTTTGACCTAGCTGTTCCGTCTCACTCTCATCTACCGATACCCGAGATGTTGCTCCGCCGCCGTTTCACATCACTGCAATCGCAGTCGGAATCGATCGCCTCGATCACATGTGGACGTATCATCATGCGTGCGGGACGATTGGTATCGGTCGAACAGCATTGGCTTCGCAGTCCGGTATCGATCGCTCAAGTTTGGTGGGAATCCAATCATGGCCGGTTGAGAGGGGACGAGTGCCTGTTGGACTATCATGTTCCACGCGGACTGCCCTCGTTCATGACACTCGATTACATCCGCAGTGGATCGGAGACGAGTTACAGGACCTTCATCGGGGCGTGTCATGTGCTCAATGAAATTGCGAGATTGCGTCGAGCCGACGCGATCGTGGCTCACGTTACTAACGTTCGTATCAGCGATCGTCTGTTGGAACGTTTGAGTTGGCAGCGTCATCAAGAACACTGGCGTGGCCGGCACTACATTCGGCGATTCTACGACGGCTATCCGAGGTTGCCGAAGAGTTATTGCGAAGCGTAGCGTTTGAGAAAACTCGCGGTGAGCTCGGCAACGTAATCCGCGTCTCTTGGGTCATTGACGAGTAGGTGATCGGCGCCCGATAGCGTGATCAGGCTACACGCCGGAAGTCCGTCATTGTCTTCGATCAGGCCGGCGATTCGAAGAGCGTGGTCATATCCGAGTGTTTGATCCACGGGAGAGTGAAACGCGAGCACGCGGCTGCGGATTCGATTCAAGTGATCGGGGAGTTGATGCGATCGGAAATCGTCGAGCATTTGCCGTGTGATGGTCCACGCGCGACCACCGATCACAACGTCGCCACGTTCGTCATTCTCGAGTGCCGGATTCAGCCGAGTCAGCAAGGCGGCGAGATGTTGCGTGTCGCTCGGCGCGGCGATGCTCACCACGGCGGCAATTTGAGACCGAATTGTTTCGGAGATCGGATGGTGATCATTCGCGGGCATTCCCGCCGCTATCGCCAGAGAGGCCGCGCCGCCGAAACTATGCCCGATGAGCCCGGTCACTGGGCCAATCGAATCGTTAGCGAACTCGATGGCAGCGGTCAGGTCGGCCAGGTTGGTCGAGAAGTTCGTTTCGGAGAAGTCACCGTCGCTGCCGCCGAGACCGGTCATGTCGTACCGTAGAACGGCGATGCCGGATTCAGCCAAGCTTCGCGAAATTCGCGTGATGGCTTTGAGGTCTTTGCTGCATGTGAAGCAGTGACTAAAGACCACGACCGGAACCGAGGTCGATTCGAGGGTGGGCGTGATCGCAGCGGGACGGATGGGGCGATCGATGATGCCGGCGAGCGAGATGCCGCGAGCGTTTTCGAAACGAACCCGATAGGAACGTCGCTCGAACCGATCTGACTGTGACAAGTCAGCTTCGCTCACGTGGCTTGGTCCATCGGGAGCGAGGAATCCGTCGCGCCGATGCGTCCGGCTTGGAACGCTTCTGCCATGGCTTTAGGCACTTCCGCTTCGGCGAGCACGAGACGTGAACGGTTTTCCGACACGCGTGCTTTCATTTGCTGTTCTTGCGCGATGGCCTCGGCACGCCGGCGTTCGGCCTGCGCCCTCGCAACACGTGTGTCGGCTTCCGCTTGGTCGCTCTGCAAACGAGCACCAATGTTTTCACCGACGTCAATGTCAGCGATGTCGATCGAAACGATTTCGAACGCGGTTTGTGCGTCGAGTGCACGCGACAGGACCACACGCGTGATCATGTCTGGGTTTTCGAGCACGTCGAAATGCGATGCGGCGGATCCGATCGAACTGATGATCGCTTCGCCGACACGCGCGATCACGGTGTCTTCGGTGGCCCCGCCGATCAACTGTTCGATGTTGGTACGCACGGTCACGCGAGCACGAACTCGTAGTTCGATGCCGTTCTTGGTGATTGCGCTGAGTGTTGTTTTGCCGCTGCGTTTAGGATCGGGGCAATCGATGACCTTTGGGTACACACTCGTTTGTACAGCGTCGAGGACGTCGCGGCCGGCGAGGTCGATTGCGGCGGCTTGATCGAAGTCCAATGGGATTCGGGCTCGGTGGGCGGCGATGATCGCGTGGATCACGTTCATCACGTTTCCGCCGGCGAGATAGTGTGCCTCGAGCCGATGAGTGCTGATCCCGTCGCTGCGGCTGATGTTCAGTTTCGCCTGCGCGGCCATCACTTTGGCCTGCACGATCACGTTCGGGTTGACTTTGGTGAAGTGCATCCGGATCAGGTTTGCGAGCTTTACGTCGGCTTCGGACATGAATGCCTGAAACCACAGTTTGCCATATTGGATCAGGAAGAAACCCAGGATCGCGACAAAGACCAGTGCGACGAGGATTCCGACTATGATCGCAATCCCGTACATGCTCGTCGGCTCATCGCCTTGGGCGAGCAATACGCCGGCGGATGGGGCGGAATACCACGCGTCGGGGAGACCAAGGACTCGTTCGAAAGCAGCTAACATGGAAATCGATCTGCCGGAATGGGATTGGTAGGGCAATGTTGCTAGAAATCGCGTCGGATGTGACCGTATCGTATCCGATTAGGCGGCGCGTTTGCACATGGCCAAACGTGAATTCCGAGCGGCGCTTTGGCCCATCTACCCTCCACGGCGCCCCGCCAAGTGAGATGCAGGTCATGGTAGGCCGCGGGAAAGATGTGAGCGTGCCTGGTGATGTAGGTCACGCCGCGCACCGCCGTCGATCACGGGGATGTCGCTTTTAGAGAAAGACGGCTTTCAGAGGCAGGCAGCGTGTTTCGTCGCCTGGCGAATTCGTCCGTTGGGGGATTTTGACCTGAGGTGAGATCGCCTCAGGTTTATTTGCCCCAGCCCGCGACGTCGATCAGCATGTCGGTGAGCGAACTGACCGGGGCGGCCGGTTCGGTATAGCTCCACATGTTGCGGACGAGGTCGGTCATCAGCATTCCGCCCAAGCTCATCACCATTAGGATCAGCATCAAGCCGACCGTTTGCAGTAACGTGAACGGAATTTCGTAGCCGACGGCTGCTCCAACGGGTGCGGCCGCAGCGTGTTCGTATGAGGACTCATCGGGTGTGAAAGGTTCTTCGGCGTGCTCGATGCCTTCTTCGACGCCGCCAAAAACATCTGCCTGACCCTCTTCGTCGCCGAAGACGGGGGCCTCTTCCATGACGCCTTCTTCAACGAAAGCGGGTTCGTCGAATCCGCCGCTGCCGAAGGAGTCGGAATTCTCGATGTCGATTTCTTGCGACTCGCTGTCGTCGGACTTTTCGAGTTGAATCCCCGATGGCGAGAGTTGGAATTCTTCATCGGACGGGAAGTCCATGTTCGCGCCGCTGCCGTCGTCGGGAATCAGGCCTGAGCCATAACCGCTGCTGCCGGAACCGGAGCCACTGCCTTCGGCGAGTTCCGCACCGAGGTCGAGTGCCGAAATGCTGCTGCCGGCCAGATCCAACGGTTCGCTTTCGAGCGACAGGCCACTGTCCGACGGGCTCATCAGATTGATGCCGCTGTCACCGGCGATCGAAATGTCGCTGCCGGCGCTACTGACGATCAAGTCGTCATCGTCGTCCGAGATGACCAAGTCATCGTCATCGGCCAAGGCGTCGTCGACGCCCGATGAACCGCCTTCATCGGCACTCAACAACGAACTGCCTAAGAGGTTTTCGCTGTCACCGCTGAGCAAGCCGCTGCCGACCGAATCGCCAGCGAGCAGGTCAAGTTCGCTGAGCACGTCACCGCTGACTTTTCCAACACCGCCGATCGCACTGGCGCTGTCTTGCAGGTCAAGGTCTTCCATCATCTCCAGACTGCTCGCGTTTTCGTCATTGCTGACCAAGTCGAGGTCCATGTCCGAGTCGCTGCCCAGGAGGACGTCGCCCGAGTCGGAGGGTGCGATATCCAAACCGCTGATTTCGTCGGAACCTTCGGCGAGGTCTTTAGCAGACAGTTCGCCTGAATCGCCGCCGATATCCAGCAACGGTGAATCGTCATCCGCTTCCAAGTCCAGGACGCTGCCGAGATTGAATTCGTCGCTATCTTTCGATGAGCCGGCGTCGGCGGCCGACTTTTCAGCCGCGGCTTTGGCTTCTTTGGCGGCCAAACTCAATTCGCCGCTGTCGTGAGAGATGGCTGATCCGGCGATGTCGAGTTCATCGAGGTCGAGGGGCAGGCTGCTGCCGGTACCGCTGCCGATGGCCGATCCGCCGCTGCCGCCGGGGATCACCAACACGTCGCTGCCGCCTGAGCCGTCGCCGGCGACCAAGTTCACATCGCTGTCGCTGCCTGATCCGGATCCTTCGATCCCGAGGTCGATGCTGCTGCCGCCGCTGCCATCGGCGTCAAGACTGATCTCGCCGGGGTCGACGTTGCTGCCGTCGCCGCCGATGACTTTGCCGACTTTCGATCCCGGTCCATCGGCACCGAGGATACCTGAACCGAATCCGGAGAGATTAGGAAGTTCTTCACGCAGGCGTGCGATTTCGGTTTCGGGGAACTTCCAGCTCGAACCGTCTCGGAAACCGCGGACCTGGCCCTGCGATCGCAGATCGATCAGAGCCTGCGTGGGGATGCCGAGCTGTTTTGCGGCGTCTTCGAGCGAAAGATAAGTGGCCATGGCAACGCGTTGTTTCGAAAAGGGGCGTTAGGAAGATTGGCAGTGACGTTCACCCCATTCCCTACGTGCCGTTTTCTCGATTCGATCGCGAGCAGTGCAGGAATCAGACGCCGATCGGTTTAGTTGGATCGCGGCGGAATTCCTTGCAGCCGACGAATCTGATCGGGCAGCGGTGGGGTGACGTTCAGTTCTAAAGTGAAGTCGGCGGCAATTTCGCGACTGCTGACCAGTCGGATCTTGCCTTCAGAACCCACATGATACACGGCCATCCATCGTTTTTCCGCATCTACGATCGTAATTACTTGAGTTCCCGAGTCGTCAACGTGGGAAAATCCGATCAAATCCCCCGAACCGGCAACATCCCGTCCACCGCGAGACTCGATGACGGACACATGATCACCTACCACGTCCCCGAAATCAGGGGCCGGGTCGCCCAGCGGGCTGGGGGAAGACTCGTATCCGGGCGTTTGCGCGGTGACTTCGGTCGATTTCCCCGACACCCATGCCGCCCCGATCAGGATTCCGACGATCAACGGTAAAACGCTCGGTGCGACTGCCCGGAATCGCGTGGCAAAAGATGAGAGGTTCATAAGGCGATCGACCAAATTGCTGGAAACGGATTCGCACGAGGGAAATGTGCGGAGATTCTTGCGGCAGACTCTTCTTTACCTTGGATGTGAAGAGAGCCGCAAACCCGAATTTGTAGTGTTTTGGTCAAGTTTGTCGGTTGTGACGGTCGATCTGGTTGTTCGTACGCACTCCATGATATGGTCGCTTCAGTACGCGTCGGAATCTCTGCGCGGACCCACCGTCAGTCAGCCTTGGCCCAGCAGCCTCCATCTCGATCGGAAAAAGGAGTCCCATGACTCAAGCTCCCGAAATCGTCTCCAACGATCACTCGACATCCAAAATAGACTCGCCCGCCCGGCAGTCTCCATGGGCAACGTTGATTCATAAACTGACGCCACTGGCGATCGGACTGGCCGGAGGCTGTGTCTTCTACGCCGTGGTGCTCACGGTCGACTGGGCACCGCTGAACCGATATTTCCTGGGCCACCCCGTCGCGGTTGCGGCCACGATGTTGTTCACCGTGGCGATTTCGATTTTGGCGTTCATGACGCTCGATACCGCTTCGCAGCAGCGATCGTTGCGTTTGCTGCGTGACGCGGATTTGATGCCGCCGCCAATGAGCGATGATGGTTCCGTTTCACCCGCGCAGCGTTGGCAGAATGACAACGACGCGGGGCACGCCGCCCGGTTGTGGCGTTCAGCACTTTCGTCATTGCCTGCAACCACGCGTCAGAGTTCGCTCGTTCGCCGGCTCGACGAAGTTCTGACCCGGCAATCGCATCGAACTACCACCACTGAATTACCCGAGGATTTGCGGGAACTCTCGGTGCGTGACGCCGATGCCGCTCACGATTCGCTCGGACTGATTCGAATCATTGTTTGGGCAATCCCCATGCTCGGGTTCCTAGGTACGGTGATCGGGATCACGCAAACGCTCGGCGGCCTTGACTTTACCGACGGTACTGCGGCGGTCGATCGGCTTAAGAGCGGGCTTTACGTGGCGTTCGATACGACCGCTCTCGGGCTAGTGCTATCCGTGGTTGCGATCTTTTTGCAGTTCCCCGTCGAACGCGGTCTGCAAAGTTTGCTCGTGGATATCGACGAACGGGTGCGAAATTTGGTTTCCCTCGGACTGCCGGCGGATAGCCCAGCGGACAATCAGACTGCGATGATCACCCATTTGTGCAGCGGGATCGAAACCGCCGTCGCGGAGTCTCTTGCCACCCAAGCAAAACTGTGGCGGGAAACGATCGAAGAGGCTCAGGAGGCATGGCGAAGTCAGCACAACGAGGGTGCAGAACAATTCCGGCAATTGTTGCAGTCGGCGATGAAGCCCGCATTGACGCACCATGCCGATCGGATCGACGCGTCGATCGGACGTCTCGATGGAGCCGCTCATTCGGTTGAGAACGCGTTGCGAGAACAGACCGCCGTATGGCGTGGTGCGTTGCAGGACACCGCGACGGAGGTGCAGACGCATCGTCGTACTTTGTTAACACACACCGAAGCCATGACGACGCTCGCCGCGCGGCAGAGTGAGCAAGACGCTTCGCTGCGAGACGCATTGAAGCTCGCCGTGACGGATCGAAGCCGCACCGACGCGAGTGAACCGGTCCCGGTTCTCGATCCTGCGGTAACGCAGGCCATGACAACTCTCGCACGAGCGGTCGATCTACTTTCGACTCGGTTGCCTGCACCACCTGAACGGCCGACACGCACGTCTGCTGTCTCGGGACGCGCCAAACCGGCGGCGGATTCGAATGCAGCTTCACGGGCAAATGGCCCGGCGAATCGTGACTCCTTAGGGCGTGCGGCATGAGTCGGCGCCGCGCCGGAATCTCACCGTCGCTTTTCCCGTTCCTTGCCGTGCTGATCTGCACGCTGGGGACGTTGATTTTGTTGCTTGCGCTCGTCGCACAACAGGCCAACGATGCTGCCGTCGCGCAGGTCGAACAGGAAAAGCAGGAGAAACTCGCAGCGGCCGCTGTCGAGGCCGAGATCCCTGTCGCCTCCGCCAAACTGACGCCGCCAGTATCAACTGCGGACGAAGAGGATGCCACGACGACGATGAGTGCGTCCGTGGCTGAGCGTTTGATCGAGCAGGAGCAATTCCGCGTCAGTCAGTTGGTGTCTTTCCGCGATGAGCAGACGGCCGAACTCGAGCGAAAACGGGACGAGATCACTCAAATCGAATCGCATATGCGGAAGATCCAAGCGGAGCTCGCTGAGCTGAACGCGGAGGTCGACACGGCAATGGCTGAGGGTGAAAGCCCGATCGAGAACATTCGCACCGACGAAAAGACACTCGTCCTGATGCGAGAGGAAGCCGCCAAACTCCGCGCCGAAATTGAAGAACTCGAATCTAGCGAACGTGGCAAAAAACCTCGTGTCGTGATCGTTCCACACCGTGGTCCCAACGGAACTCAGCGTCGTCCCGTCTACGTCCTCTGCACTGCCGACGGGCTCCAGATTCTCCCCGAAGGGGCGCGGATCACGAAGGCTCAGGCGCTCGCGGCAACCGAGACCGACAACCCCCGCAGCAATCCACTCGGAGCCGCACTCGGGATCGCCCGCATGCACGCGATGCAACAGTACGGTGATCAACTGCCGCCATACCCGCTGCTGATCGTCCGCCCCGATGGCATCTACATGTATCGTGTCGCGAACGCCTTGATGAAAGATTGGGATGACCAGTACGGGTATGAATTGGTGCCCGGCGAAGTCGATCTGGCATTCCCCGGCGGGGACAATGTTTTGCGCAAGAACATGGAACTCGCGATTCATGAAGCCGCCGCCCGCAACTATCACTTCGCATCCGGAATCGGTGGAGGCGGACGTGGCAACGGAAGCGGCGGGTCGGGTTTTGGATCCTCATCGGTCTCAGACCGTTACAACGGCCGCACCGAACAACCGGCCGGTGGATCCTACGCCTCTGGTCAATCGGGAATGGGGCAACCGGGAATGTCGCAATCGGACTCGGGACAGTCTTCCGCGGGGCAACCGTATTCCGGGCAACCCCAGAACGCGGGGCAATACGCGTCGGCGACCCCGCCTCGTGCGGGTGCATCGGGGCGATCCCAGTCACGCCAACCCGCTCGCTCGCTGCCGACACTGTCTGCGCGTGATCTCGATCGCCAGGCTCAGTCCAACGGGTTTTCGATGGCGCGTGATCAACAATTCAATTCCATGACCAACGTCTTCGCCGAGCCACCCGGGTCACGCAGTGGTTCGTACGGTGCCGCGGGGTCTGTCACGTCACAATCCGAAGCACTCAACGATTTCCTGCAAGGCAAAAAGCCTCCGGGGCTCGAAGATGCGGCGGAGTCGGGAGGCACTCCTGGTGGCTCGGGCTCGGAATCGCAGGGTGACAATTCACCTAGCAGTTCAGCTGCGGGGCAATCGAGTGTTGCCGCCGGAGGATCATCGACGGGATCGTCGTCGCAAGCTCCACCGCCGGGCGCTCAACCGGGGCAGGCTGGCCAATCGGCGATGTCTCAATCCTCTTCGCAAAGCCCACATCAGATGAGCCCGGTCGCGATGAAGTTGAGCGATCCAGGACAATCCGGCGCTGCGAATTCGGCTCAAAGTGGTTCCGCATCGGAACCCAACCAAGACGCCTCTCAGTCGCCACAATCACCGCAAGTCGCACAAAAAATGGTCCGCCGCGAAGGCAAGGATTGGGCGTTGCCTGATGCCATGCGCGGTATCGGCGGTACCGAGTTTGTTCGTCCGATTTCGCTGCGTTGTCACCACGACCGTTTCGAATTGGTTGAGCAAGGCCAGGTCGTCCAGACCTTTCGATTCGAACAGCAAGACGTGTATCGTCCGACGCTTCAGCTCGCCACCGCGATTCGAGATCGTGTGATGGGTTGGGGGGCGACGATGCAGGGCGGCTACTGGAAACCCCAGCTCGAAGTCAGTGTGGGGCCGCACGCCGAGCAACGCTTTCATGAGCTCGAAATTCTCATGCAAGGCAGCGGAGTTGATGTGGTTAGGAGAACACCATGAGTGGACGCCGTCGCAGCACGCTCGAACTCGGGCACGATGCCTTCCTGGACATTGTCGCCAACTTGGTCGGCATCTTGATCATCCTCGTCGTCGTGTTGGGCACGCAAACCCAGCGGATTACGGAGATGTTACGTGACTCCGCGGAATCAGAATTATTGATCGCCGAAGAGGATGCCGCGGTCGTTGATGAACTCGTGCCAGCGCCGGAAAAACCTGTTGAGGCGGTCGCGTCTCGGGCTCAGCTCGATCAACTCGGCGAGATGGCGATGCGGGCGGCTTCGGCCCAGCGAGATTCGATGCGGATCGAGGCGAATTTGCGGCGTTACAACGACCAAATCGCTCAACTCTCCGAAGCACGCGGACGCTTGCTCGATTTGAAGAGCATCGCCGAAGCGGCTTGGGAAGAGAAGAAAAGCGAGCTCGATCAATCCAAAGTTCTCACCGCCAAAGTCCAGCGAGAAATTCGCGAGGTTGAATCTGAAATCGCCGAACTCGCGGGGACCAAGGACCGTTTAGCCAACGAAGAGGCTCCTCTCGTCGCGGTAGAACATTTGCCCACGCCGATGGCGAAGACTGTCTTCGGTGATGAAATCGACTTCCGTTTGAAAGCCGGCAAGCTCTCGCTGGTGCCGGTCGAACGGCTGATGGAGGAGATCAAAGAGGACGCTCGGCGGATGACCCCGCGTCCAGGAAAAGATGCGTCGACGGTTGGCCCCGTTCGGGACTACGTCGCCAACTATGTGGTCGAGCGACAGGTCGGCCGAGTCACGCAAAACGGCAAAACCGCGATGGCGATGGCGACACGGTTAGGCGCCGTCGCGTTCGAACCTCTCGACGAATCCGTCGGCCAGCCCATTAGTGAAGTGTTGCGGGATCGCAGTTTCCTCGACATCGAACTCGCCGGTCGCGATCCTCACTCGACGACCATCACCGTTTGGGTTTACCCCGACAGTTTTGGGGAGCTTCGTCAGCTCAAGGAGCACTTGTATCAACGCGGATTCGCAACCGCGGCCAGGCCTCTGCTGGACGGCCAAGCGATCATTTTCAGCAGCAGCGGAACCAGGTCCAAAGCTCAGTAAAGCATTTCGGCATTCCACGTGGGTGTGGCTGTGTGGCGCGGAAACGCATCGCAATGCAAAGGCACTGCGCAGCAAAGTCCCCGCGAAAAGCAATGCGATAAAAAGGGACTGCGATGGGAGACGCAGTGACGAGAGGCACAGCGCAGCAAAAAAGGGAGAGTCAAAAACTCTCCCTTTCTTTGTTTTTAAACACGTCGGGCCATAACCGTCGTGTCACGAGCAATCGCGACTAGCGTTGGGCGCGGAAGACGCTTAGCCTTCGACGACGATGCCCATGCTGCGGGCGGTACCTTCGATCATCATCGCAGCTTGGTCGATGCTGCGGGCGTTGAGGTCTTCCATCTTCTTTTGGGCGATTTCTTCGCACTGAGCGCGGGTGACCTTACCGACTTTGTCCTTGTTAGGAACGCCGCTGCCCTTGGCGATACCGGCTGCGATTTTGAGCATCGAAGCTGCTGGAGGGCTCTTGGTGACGAAGTCAAAGCTACGGTCGTTGTAGACGGTAACGATCACGGGGATCGGCGTGCCGTTGTATTCCTTGGTTCGGTCGTTGAACTGTTGAACGAACTGTCCGAGGTTCACGCCGAACTTACCGAGCGACGTACCTACAGGAGGAGCAGGAGTGGCTTGACCACCAGGGACTTGGAATTTGGCTTGGCCGGTTACTTGTTTTGCCATGGGAAAAAGCTTTTAGCTGTTCGCGACGAGCGATGAGCTCGATCGGGAATTGTGAGTGAGGTGGAAAAGTAAATAACGAGGGTGAAATCGGACTGTCGAGGCAGCGGGACGGGCGACCGCTTGAGTCACCCGGCGTTTCCTAGAGCGGTTCGACTTGCCAGTGATCGAGTTCCATTGGGACGCTACGGCCGAAGATATTGATGATCACGGTAACGCGTCCGTTGGCTTCGTCGACCACGTCGACTTCCCCTTCTTGATTCTCGAAATTGCCTTCCTTGACCCGAACACGATCGCCCACTTTGAACGGAATCGCGGTTTTGATCGGAGCGTCTTCTTCGTCGTCGACGAGTGGACGGTTGATGAACCGTTCGACGTCATCGGGTTCCATCGGCATCGGTTTGCCCGCGGCACCGGTGAAATCGCTGATCCCGCCCGTTTCGCGAACCAGGAACCAGGTGTCGTCGTTGATCGACATGTACACCATGATGTAACCGGGCAGCAATTTTCGTTTGCTGATGCGTCGTTTGCCGTCGCGGGTGAACGTGGCGACGTCTTCGGAAGGGACGACGATCTCGCCAAAGTATTCTTCCATCCCTTCCATCTTGACCCGTTTGCGCAGGGCATCGGCGATGGAATCTTCGCGGTTAAAGGCGACCTTCAGGATGTACCAATCCATCGGTGCCTCATCGTTCACCTCAGGTTTGGGTGGAGCGTTGGGGTCTACGGGAGCGGCAGGCGGCAACGACGGGGCTGCGGGTGCGGCGTCCGATGGGGGCGTTGTTTCCAAAGTCGCATCACCAGCGACCTCATCCGTAACGGCGGATTCTTCTTCGCTGACAGTTTCGTTCTCGGTAATGTCGTTTTCGCTCACGAAGTGACTCTGAGGGTGCTAAAGATGAACTGCCAAATGACGTCAAACGCAAACAGCGTGATGGCGAGGAAAAAGATGGTGAAGATGACGACGATCGCTGCCCGTTTCAGTTCATCCTTGCTCGGCCAGGTCACCTTGTTCATTTCGGCTTCGACAGCGATCAGAAAATCTGCGAATCGAGGCCAGTTGACTACGCGGAAACCGAACCAAAGTCCTGCGGCCAACAAAACCCCGGCGATCGACCGTGCGACGATCGCGTTTTCCATAATCGTGGGGAGAAAACCGTACAGACGCCAGCAACCCAATGCGACAATCACGAAAACCGCAAGAGCGGTCAATTGCCGAACAATTCGGCCTTGATTCGGCTTGTAGACGTTGGTGTGGAACAGTTCGCTCGCCAACGGAGCGCCTGCTGCACCTGATTGAGTTATATCTTTTGACATCCCTTAGGTCCTTCCCGGCCAATCGTTCGGCAGGATTTGAAAACTCTTTCCGTCGGCATCCTGCGAACGGAACTGCAATGATCGGCACCATCGCAGCGGCACCCGATCCGGATATTTGATTAAAAGCAGGGGCGGCGAGAGTCGAACTCACAACCGCTGGTTTTGGAAACCAGTGCTCTGCCAATTGAGCTACGCCCCTGTGAGATTTCAATTCGGTATTCGCCGGAGCGATTTGATGAACTGAATTCTCTCAACGGTATGTTAACAAAATGCCGGAGCATGTTAACGAATTGCCGAAGCCCTGGATGGCGAACTGGCCGCAATCCAAGGCTTTCTGGGCTGATTCTAACGAATGAAGGCTGAAAGCTAAATGCTAAAAGCGATCCAACGTTCTTCTATTCGATGATCTTGGTCACAACGCCTGAACCGACGGTACGTCCACCTTCGCGAATAGCGAAACGAACACCATCGTCCATTGCGATTGGCTTGTGCAGTTCAACAGTAACCTTGACGTTATCGCCAGGCATGCACATGTCGGCACCCACGAGGTTTGCCGTTCCGGTCACGTCGGTCGTGCGGAAGTAGAACTGTGGGCGATAGCCGCTGAAGAACGGGGTGTGACGGCCACCTTCGTCTTTGCTGAGGCAGTAAACTTCAGCTTCGAACTTGGTGTGCGGGTTGATGCTCTTTGGTTTAGCCAAGCACTGACCGCGTTGGATGTCTTCACGTTTGACACCGCGGAGCAGGCAACCGACGTTGTCGCCAGCACGGCCTTCGTTCATTTCCTTGCGGAACATTTCAACACCGGTGCAAGTCGTTTTGACTGGCACTTCGGCGAGGCCGACGATTTCGACTTCTTCACCAACCTTCACAACACCGCGTTCGATACGACCGGTTGCCACGGTACCGCGACCTTCGATCGAGAAGACGTCTTCAATCGCCATCAAGAATGGCTTGTCGTCTTCACGGGTTGGTTCAGGGATGTACTCGTCGAGTGCGTCCATCAGTTCCGAGATGCCCTTGCTGGCTTCTGGATCCGCTGGGCTGTTGTACGCAGGCAATGAGCTGCCCTTGATGACAGGGACGTCGTCACCAGGGAAGTCGTACTTGCTGAGCAGTTCGCGAACTTCGAGTTCAACCAGTTCAAGCAGTTCTTCGTCGTCGACGAGGTCGCACTTGTTCAGGTACACGACGATGTAAGGCACACCAACCTGGCGAGCCAACAGGACGTGCTCTTTGGTTTGCGGCATAGGGCCGTCGGCTGCCGACACGACGAGGATTGCACCGTCCATCTGGGCGGCACCCGTGATCATGTTCTTCACGAAGTCAGCGTGACCTGGGCAATCGATGTGGGCGTAGTGCCGTTTTTCCGTTTCATACTCCACGTGGGCAACTGCAATCGTCACCGTCTTCGTAGCGTCACGAACCGTACCACCCTTAGCGATATCGGAGTAACCTTTAGCCTTTGCTAATCCCTTCGCCGCTTGAACGGCGAGGATTGCACCGGTCGTGGTCGTTTTACCGTGGTCAATGTGGCCAATCGTCCCAACGTTAACGTGGGGCTTGGTCCGTTCAAATTTGTCCTTAGCCATGCTGATTCACCTACAATCGCGACCTGCACCACTACTCCCGCTGAGATACGCTCTGCGAAAGCCCTCCTCGCCCGCGACCGTGTTCACACCCACGGTGGACCGCTGACGACTCGGCCGTGCCGATCGCATTCGATCTATAAAAATCGAAACGAAACGGAAATGTTTGGTCGTCCCGTATCTGAAAAGATCAGCCGCGTGATTTGCACGCTGGATAAACTGATCTGCCGGACGACCCGAAAGCTGCTGATGGGATTTGAACCCATGACCTCATCCTTACCAAGGAGGCGCTCTACCCCTGAGCTACAGCAGCAAAAAAAGCTGCTAGCGAACGGCTTGTTGCGTTTGATTCGCCTCGCAGTGAATGCTGCTGACGGTGAGCCAAACGCTAAGAGCTGTTCGCTAGTAGCTTCTCTATTAAGCGGGTGAAGGGAATCGAACCCTCGTATTCAGCTTGGAAGGCTGCTGCTCTACCATTGAGCTACACCCGCGAGAAAAAATCGGCGGCGAAAAGTTCGTGATTTGCTGTCAATGAAAGCTAATCGTGAGTCTTTCGTTACCAACCGCTTCTCAAATGGGGGCTACAGGATTCGAACCTGTGTAGGCATAGCCAGCGGATTTACAGTCCGCCCCCTTTAACCACTCGGGCAAACCCCCAAAAAATCGTCTGTTAGTTACTTCGTTGTGGCGAGGTCAATGCCATTCGCCACGACGTGCGTCATGGAAAACTCTTCTAGTCTGTTTCGACGGGTCTCGGCGATTAATTGCGTATTAACCGCGAATTGCGTCTTTTTTACTTTGGTTGTCTGTCGGCACCCACGAAAAACGGCTTTCGCGGTGTCTGTCTCGTCCCAAGAGCCAACGGAGGGATTCGAACCCACGACCGGCTGATTACAAATCAGCTGCTCTGCCAACTGAGCTACGTTGGCCGCTGTTGCCGACCAGGGAAGGCAGAGTGTACCGATCCGCCGTTTGGGAACAAGACGGAATTGAACCAAAATAGGGACTGAAAAACAAAAAAAACGGTTGTAGTGGCCCTCTGCCGGGCAACGGAGCCGTCATCATCGCATGGGGTTCGCCTTCAGGCGGCGTCATCGGCTGTTTTCGACGCAGTCAGTGGAGTGGTTATTTGAGAGATGACGGATCTGCAAAACGAGAGCATGTCGACGCTCAAAGAGGCTCCCGTCCGCTGGGGGCCAGTTGTCGTGTCCTGGTAGGAAACGTGATTCGCGTCTCTCGCAAGAGCATTTGATGTTGATTCGTCGTCAGGGAAATTCTGTTGGTGGGCGTGATCGTGTTCGCGGCCTTTGGTGTGCTGCTTGTGTCCTGGTGGGCTGCTAAATTGGGATTGCTGGACTGCTATTTTAAAGCTGCTTGCCTCGTCGGCACCTTTTCCACCGCCACGCACCTTGGTATCACCTTCGAGAATGACCGATCCAACCGAAAATAATGACCTCGAAGACACTTTCGAGTCCGCCCTCCTGCGATATGGGATGCAGCTCGACGAGCCGCTGGCTGAGCCTTTGCGTCGATATGCGGAACTAATGTGGAAGTTCAATGAACAGTTGAACCTCACCCGGCACACGACGTGGGACCTATATGTTGGGCGAGATCTGCGAGATTGTTTGCAGCTCGCTCATTTGATTCAGCCCGACGAGGCCGTGCTCGACCTGGGCAGTGGCAACGGGGTTCCCGGCATCCCGTTGGCGATCCTTCGTCCCGATGTGGATGTTTCATTGGCCGAATCCGTCGGAAAACGTGCCAAAGTTCTCGACGAGTTGGTGACGGAACTGAATCTGAGCGTCCCCGTCTACGCCTCACGGGGAGAGCATTTGCTAGAGGACTTCCGCTTCACGACGATTGTCAGCCGGGCAGTCGGGAGTCTGATGAAGTTTTGCAAATGGGTCGAACCGCACTGGAGCAGTTTTGATCGGCTGTTGTTGGTCAAAGGGCCGCGATGGGTCGAGGAACGAGCCGAAGCCCGGCACTACGGAGTGCTCAAAGAATTCGATCTGCGGGTGCTCGCGAGCTACCCGCTCGGTATTCCCACCGCGGAGGATGAGGAATCGGGTGCCGCTGCCGATCGTGGCGATGAAGTCCTTGATGATGACGACGATGTGTCCGATCTCGAGGGTCAGGGCGTAATTTTGCAGTTGTCACGCAAGGGGCGTTTTGCCTAGCCATGTTGCCCGCCTGTTGAATTTTTCGCGGTCAACTATACTTTTGGGCCCTTAGGGGTTCGGTGGTTTGCGGTTGCGCGGTCGAATAGGTAAAAGGCTCCGTGGTCGAATGTGATCGCCGGTCGGGTGTCGGAAACCGCTGTGCCGTGATCCGGTTGCCCGCCACGTCGAGTTCATCGCACGTCGAACCTCCACTCTTCTTTCATTTTCCCATTACTCGCCCCCTGGCTCAACGCTTCCTATGTCAGATTACAGCCTCACTCACTTGAGACAGCTCGAGGCCGAGAGCATTCATATCTTCCGCGAAGTTGTCGCCGAGTTCGACAAGCCGGTCATGCTGTATTCCATCGGCAAGGACTCGGCGGTCTTGTTGCGATTGGCGTTGAAGGCATTCGCTCCGGCAAAGCTCCCGTTTCCTTTATTGCATGTCGATACGACCTACAAGTTCCGGGAGATGATCGAGCATCGCGAAAACTATGTTCGTGGCGAATTGGGCCTCGACGTCCTCGTTCATACCAACGAAGAAGGGCTGAAGCTGAACATCCCGCCTTGGGAGGATAGCGAGCGGCACACCGAGTTGATGAAAACGGATGCGTTGAAAGCCGCCTTGGATAAATACCAATTCGATGCCGCCTTCGGTGGTGCTCGCCGCGACGAAGAGAAGAGTCGAGCCAAGGAACGCGTCTTCAGCTTCCGCGACAAATCCCACCGATGGGATCCCAAGAACCAACGCCCCGAATTGTGGAACCTCTACAACGGACGCGTTAACAAGGGTGAGTCGATTCGCGTCTTCCCAATGAGTAATTGGACCGAACTCGATGTTTGGCAGTACATCCACTTGGAAAACATCCCAATCGTGCCGCTGTATCTTTCGGCGCCACGGAAGGTTGTCCGTCGCGATGGGATTCTGTTGATGCGAGACGACGACCGCATGCCACTGCTGCCCGGCGAAGTCGAAGAAACGAAAATGGTTCGTTTCCGAACGCTCGGTTGCTACCCGCTGTCGGGTGCCGTCGAGAGCGAAGCGGCGACGCTTCCCGAAGTCATTCAGGAAATGTTGCTGACCCGAACGAGTGAACGACAAGGCCGCATCATCGACCAAGACGAGGGCGGTGTCGGCATGCAAAAGAAAAAAGAACGCGGATATTTCTAACTGCTTTGCGGCAGCCTTTCGCAGTTCGCTGTTAGCCAACGGCTTTCACGGCGAACGAATTTCCCCGAACCCGTCTCCCGTCACTTACAGTCTGCAGTTCGACGCTGGCAGCTGATCGTTAAAAGTTCCTTTCCATGTCGCATCAATCTGACCTGATCGCTACCGATATTGACGCCTACTTGAAACAGCATGAGCAAAAACAGCTCCTGCGTTTCATCACCTGTGGCAGTGTCGACGACGGCAAGAGCACGCTCATCGGACGCTTGCTTTACGATTCCAAACTCGTCTATGAAGACGAACTCGCCAAGGTTCAAAGCGATTCGGTTCGCCAGGGGTCGGTTGCCGGCGGGTTCGATCCTTCGTTGTTTATGGACGGGCTCAAAGAGGAGCGTGAGCAGGGGATCACGATCGACGTGGCGTATCGCTACTACAGCACTGCGAAACGCAAATTCATCATCGCCGACACGCCTGGGCACGAGCAGTACACTCGTAACATGGCCACCGGGGCGAGTACCGCGGACCTGGCGATCATCTTGATCGACGCCCGGCATGGTGTGCTCACGCAGACTCGTCGTCACTCATTCATCGTTTCGCTGCTCGGTATCCGCCACGTTGTCGTCGCCGTCAATAAGATGGACTTGGTCGACTTCAGCGAAGACCGTTTCAACGAAATCTGTGCTGACTATCGTGCGTTCGCGGCACGCCTCGATCTGCCCGATTTGAACTTTATCCCGATCAGCGCGCTTAACGGTGATAACGTTGTCGACCGCAGCGAATCCTCTCCGTGGTACACCGGCGCGACGTTGATGAATTTTCTCGAGACCGTTTACATCGGTTCGGATCGCAACCTGCAGGACTTCCGAATGCCGGTGCAATACGTGAACCGGCCCAACCTCAACTTCCGAGGTTTCTGTGGCACCATTTCATCCGGCATCATCCGTCCGGGCGACGAGATTATGGTGCTGCCGAGTCGGCAGAAATCAAAGGTCAAACAGATTGTGACCTATGAGGGAGACGTCGAAGAAGCGTTTGCGCCTCTGTCGATCACCCTGACGCTCGAGGATGAGATCGATGCCAGTCGTGGAGACATGATCGTCCGCAGCGGTAACCTGCCTCGGAGTGAATCGAGTGTCGAGGCGATGTTGGTTTGGATGGGCGAAGACGCGATGGTGCCCGGGAAGACTTACCTGATCAAGCACACCACGCAAACGTTGCCGGGTAACATCCAAACGTTGAAATACCGTGTCGACGTCAATACGTTGCACCGAACTCCCGCCCCGACTCTTGAACTGAACGAAATCGGACGCGTGGCGATCGAGTTGTCCGCCCCGATTCACATGGACCCTTATCGACGCAACCGATCTACCGGTGCGTTTATCTTGGTCGATCGGATCACAAACTCCACCGTTGCCGCGGGGATGATTCTTGATCGCGGTGCGACCGGGAAAACGCGTTCGGTATGGGATGATGATATTGAGGCCGCGTCGGGTGACGAAGAGACGGAAGTCTCGGCCGTTTCGGCTGAAGAGCGAGCGGCACGGTTCGGTCAGAAACCCGCCACCGTTTTGCTCACCGGATTGACCGGCAGTGGAAAGACTTCCATCGCCAAAGCAGTCGAGCGGAGACTGTTCGATGCGGGCCGCGCCGTTGCCGTGATCGATGGCGAGCAATTGCGTCGTGGACTTAGTCTCGATCTCGGATTCACCGCCGAAGACCGGAGCGAGAATCTGCGTCGTGGTGGGCACCTCGCTCACACGCTCAACGAAGCCGGATTGATCTGTTTGGCGTCGATGGTCGCGCCTGCTGAAGGCGTTCGACAAAAGGTCGGTAAACTGATCGGGGACACGCGCTATCTTGTGGTCCACGTCGCCACGCCTTTGGAAGTTTGCCGCGAACGCGATACCAAAGGTCAGTATGCGAAAGCGGACGCGGGTGAGTTGTTGAACTTCCCTGGTGTCACTGCCGAGTATGAGCCACCTTCCTCGCCGGACCTCGTTGTGGATGCCTCGGCGTCGTCGATCAGCGAATGTTCCGACGCGATTATTGAGTTGCTGAAGGCTCGCGAGTTTATCAAATGAAGCATCGTTCTCTCGCCACTCTCTTGATGATATCGGCCGGTGCCGTTGCATCGGCCGCGCCACCCGCCTCATCCGATCCAACCGAGAAGCCCGTGACTGTCACGCCCGAAACCGTGAAAACCTCTCCGCTGTTGACTCCTTGGACTGGTCCGTACGGTGGGGTCCCGCCGTTCAAGAGTGTGCGTGTTGACGAATTTTCAGCCGCATTTGATCTCGCGATTGAACAAGCGAACCAGGATATCGAGGCGATCGCAAATAATCCTGAACCACCCACGTTCGAGAACACGCTCTTGGCTCTCGAAATGGCAGGCGAAACGCTTGACCGACTCGAAACGGTGTTCGACGTTCACGCTTCCAATTTGAACGTCGGGCCGATTCCCGATATCGAAAGGGCCGTCAGTCCCAAGCTTTCTGCTCATGCTGACTCGATCACCCAAAACCGAAAGCTGTTCGCGCGAATCGAATCGATCCACAGCGACGTCTTCGAAAAGAAAACGGTCGAACTGAACGATGACGCTCGGCGATTGCTCGATGAAACCCACAAGGATTTCATCCGCATGGGCGCACGCCTGTCCGAGGCAGACAAAGCGAAATTGTCGCAAATCAACTCGCGACTCGCTCGACTGTTCACCGACTTCAATCAGAACGTGCTCGAGGAAGAAAAGGGGCACGTCACGTGGATCGATGATGAGAGTGGTCTCGCCGGATTGTCCGAATCGGCGATCGAGTCGATGGCGGCTGCTGCCAAAGAGAAAGGCGGCAAGTCGGCGTACGCCGTGACTAACACGCGGTCGTCGATGGACCCGTTTTTAACTTATGCCGAGAATCGCGATTTGCGAGAAAAGGTATGGCGTAATTTCTACTATCGCTGTGACAACGGCGGTCAGTACGACAACAAGAATATCATTCGTGAGATTCTGCATTTGCGTGGTCAGCGCGCCGAATTGCTCGGCTATCCCACGCACGCGCATTGGCGGATGGAATCCACCATGGCGGCCCAGCCCGAAGCGGCGATGGAATTGATGATGAAGGTTTGGCATCCTGCGATCGCACGGGTTGCTGACGAAGTCGCTGATATGCAGCGAATCGCTGACGCCGAAGCGTCCGCCGCGGGGACTCCGAAGATCAAGATCGAACCTTGGGACTATCGCTTCTATGCGGAGAAGGTCCGCAAGGAGAAATACGATCTCGACATGGCAGAAGTACGCCCCTACCTGCAGCTGGACAAAATGCGTGAGGCGATGATGTACTGCGCCGAACGTTTGTTCGATTTGCAGTTTGAACGCGTGTCAGGTCTGCCGACATTCCACCCCGACGTGACCGTCTACGAAGTCACGCGAGGCGGCGAGCACGTCGGGTTGTTCTATCTCGATCCGTTTGCCCGTGAAGGAAAACGAAGCGGCGCCTGGATGACCGATTATCGCGAGCAATCCGGAGTCGGGCTCTCCGCAGACGACCGCAGTATTCCTGTTAGCACACCGATCGTATCAAACAACAGTAACTTCATTGCGTCATCAGGGGACGGTCCGATTTTGATCTCCTGGGACGATGCGACGACGCTGTTTCATGAGTTCGGCCACGCTCTTCATGGGCTGTCCAGTCGTGTGCGGTACCCTTCGCAATCCGGCACCAACGTCGCTCGCGATTTTGTGGAGTTCCCGTCGCAAATCCTGGAACACTGGCTGTCGACGCCGGACGTGCTGAGCAAATTCGCGACGCATTATGAAACCGGCGAGCCGATGCCGGCGGACTTGCTCGAGAAGATTCAACGCTCGGCCAAATTCAATAGCGGATTCGAAACAACCGAGTATCTCGCGTGTGCGATTCTCGACATGAAGTTGCACGAAACCGATGCGAGTGAGATCGACATCAGGCAATTCGAGTCCGAACAACTCGCCGCGATTGGAATGCCGAGCGAATTGCCGATGCGGCACCGGTTGCCTCACTTCAGCCACCTGTTCAGCAGCGATGCGTATTCGGCAGGTTATTACAGCTACCTATGGAGCGACGCGTTGACGGCGGATGCTGCGGAGATGTTCGAGCAGTCCGGCGGTGGTTACTTCGACGAGACCGTTGCCGGGAAGTTGCGAGATCATGTACTTAGCGTCGGTAACACGATCGATCCGGCCGAAACGTATCGTGCGTTTCGTGGACGTGACGTCGACACGGCGGCGCTACTGAGAAAACGCGGCTTCGGATCGGCTGAGTAAGCTACGAGTAACCGTGTATGTCGCAATCGGACCGTGATCACGGTCCGATTTTTTTTGGGCATTGCCGTTTTTCGCGACGCCGACCGAAATGTTCGGCGACGCGATTTTCGGCTCGTTTTAGGTGACGCTGACGCGGGCGAAGTCGCGAACGTCGTTTTCGATCGCACGAATACGATCGGCCAGTTTCGTGGACGCGGCCTCGAGGTCCTGCGATTCCGCAGCGTCCAAACGTGTGAAGATGTAGAACTTCACTTTCGGTTCGGTGCCGCTCGGCCGAACGGCGACGTAGTTCCCCTCTTCCTCCATGTCCATGATGATCAGGTTTCCGACCGGGCCTTCGAGCGGCGCGGTTTCGGGGGATTCTGAAATCGTGGTAACGGTCTGGTTTTGGTAGTCGCGGACTTGTTTGATCGCCATACCACCAAGGCTCTTCGGCGGAGCTTCGCGGAACGCTTTCATTAGCGACTTCATCGCCGCCATGCCTTCGCTGCCTTCCATGAAGACGTTGATCAGGTTTTCGCTGTGGTAGCCGTAACGCTGATACAGTTCCCCGAGGTAGTCGTGCATCGACTGCCCTTTGGCTTTCAATTCGGCCGCCAATTCGCTAGCCAACATGCAGGCGACGGCGCCGTCTTTGTCGCGTGCGTAAGAACCGACGAGATATCCGTGTGATTCTTCACAGCCGTAGAGGAAATCTTCTGGGCCTTCGCGGTCCATGGCTTCGGCGATGTACTTGTATCCGACCAGGAGGTCGCCGACACAGCGAGCGCCGTGTGCCGTCGCGATGCGTCGAACGAGTTCGGTCGTGACCAGCGTTTTAACCACGTAGGAGCGATCGTTGATCTTTCCGGCGGTGGCGGACTTATCGAGCACGTAGTTGGCCAGGAGTGCCGCGATTTGGTTGCCAGTGAACGTGCCCCACTCGCCGGCGGTGTCGGTTGTCTTCGGGGCGGCAATGCCGAGGCGGTCGCAGTCCGGGTCCGTTGCCATGACCAAGTCAAAACCTTCGATACGGGCCTGTTCGATCGGCTTTTCGAAAACGGCTGAGTTTTCGGGGTTGGAAACGTGTCCCGGTACATTGGGAAAGTCGCCACTAGGTTGGCGATGGGGTTCGTACACCGTGACGCTTTCGAAACCGTCGCGTTGCAGCAGCGGAACCACAGCAGCCTCACCAACACCATGCAGCGGTGAGTAAAGGATTCGCACTTCACGCGGTCCTGAAAAACTGCATGCCGAGGCGGCATCGAGGAACGCGGCGTCAATTTTGTCGGTGACGATTTCGATTTGGCCGTCTTTCAACGCCTGTTCAAAATTGCCACGTTTGATTTCTTGGCAACTCATGACGCCGTCGATGATCGCTTTATCGTGCGGCGGCAAAACTTGAGCACCGCTGGACCAGTAAACTTTGACCGCGTTGTCGCTCGGTGGGTTGTGGCTGGCGGTGACCATGATGCCGCAATCACATTCGAGGTAGCGAACCGCGAATGAGAGTTGGGGTGTGGCGCGATAGTCGTCGAGCAAGTAAACCTTGATTCCTGCGGCGACCATGACTTCGGCACACAATTCGGTGAAGTGTCGCGAGCGATGTCGGGTGTCGTAGGCGATCGCACACGAGAGTGGCTTCTTTCCGCCGTGATATTTGACGACGTAGTCAGCGAGACCTTGGGCACTTTCGCCGATCGTCCGGTCGTTGATGGCGTTGGATCCGATTTCATACATCCGTCCGCGTCGGCCACCGGTACCGAACGGGATGATCGTCCAAAAAACGTCATCGAGTTTTTGCCACTGTTCTTCGTCGATGTGCCGGAGCACGCTGTCGCGATATTCGCGGTACCGGTTCTCCGTCAACCAGCAACGGATGTTTTCCGCCGCACCGGTGGTGATGCGTTCTTCCTGCACGGCCTGTTCGACGTGGGCCAATGCGGTTTGGACGCGAGGAGAATCGGGGGCTGCGGGCTCGGGCATCGTTGACATGAGAAGGTTCAGCTTGGTTGAAGGAAAATAGAAACGTGGACCTGAGCGTCGGACCGACTACCGCCGACCGAACGATGTTCGTCTAGCCTTTGCAGGCATTGTTCCATCGGCCAGTTTAGAACTTTCCACGCCCATCGACCAGTTGCTGATCGGCTCCCGCAATTGCTAGCCGAGTTTGCCGGCAAGGCTCAATTGGTAGACCAAATTGAATTAGCTGACCAAACCTTGGGTCACGGTCATGAAGACGTCCTCGAGCGTCGGGTCGCGGTCGTTGAAGGATCGCATTTTGACGCCTTGTTGAATCAAGTACTCGAGCAGTTGGGCCAAACCTTCATCATCGGTCTCGAGTTCCGCGATCACGCGGTCAGGTCGGATCTCCAAATCACGCAGCGCCGGGCTGCTTCGGAGGATTGAAATGCCCGCATCGCCGTTTTCGGTGAATGATATCTCCACCATCCGGTTGCGGCGGATTTGGCGGTACACCGAATCGATCGGACCGTGCATCAGCAATTGGCCTCGTTCGATGATTCCGATGGACGTGCAGCAGTCGGCCAATTCGGTCAAAATGTGACTGCTGATCAAAATTGTTTTGCCCATTTTTCTGAGCTCTTTGAGCAGCGCCTTCACTTCGACACGGGCCCGCGGGTCCAGTCCGCTGGCAGGTTCATCAAGAATTAATACTGGCGGATCGTGGACGAGCGTTTTCGCGAGACAGAGTCTCTGTTTCATTCCGCGGGAGAGCCCGTTTACGAAATCATCGCGTTTGTGTCCGAGATCCAGCAGTTCGAGCACGTTGTCGATAATCGGGCCTCGTGCGGTGCGAGCGATGCCGTACGCTACTGCGAAAAAA
The DNA here is from genome assembly GCF_014192335.1 of Aporhodopirellula rubra. Classification (GTDB taxonomy): domain Bacteria; phylum Planctomycetota; class Planctomycetia; order Pirellulales; family Pirellulaceae; genus Rhodopirellula; species Rhodopirellula rubra. The sequence goes on from NZ_JACHXU010000027.1 coordinate 63,588, forward strand.
TCGAGAAATTCCCAAACCCGCATCCCGTCGTAGACCCCGAAGTTGTCGGGCATGTAGCCGATCGAACGACGCACGCCCATCGGATCACCCATCACGTCGAATCCGGCCACCTCGCCGCGTCCGCGGGTGGCTTTGAGAAGGGTCGCGAGGAAACGAATCGTCGTGCTTTTGCCCGCTCCGTTAGGGCCGATGAAGCCGAACGTCTCTCCTGCCTCGATTTGCAAATCGATGTTCTCGACGGCGGTGAATTCACCGTAGTCTTTGCCGAAACCTTCGAGCGTGATCATGGAGTGTTCTTTGATTCGGCTGGAACGAAGTAGAGACCGATTGCCGGTGAAGCGGTCCCGGGAAACCGGTTCTTGCTCCTGTTTAACTCACCGCCCTTCCCTGTGCAACGTTGTTGCCTTTCCCGTGCATCGCATTTGCCTGCCCCGTGCATCGTATTCAGTTAGTAACGAACTCGAGTCGGTCTTCCTGAGTTTACGGCAAGCAGGCAGTGTGATTGCGAACCGAAAACCATGTTCGGTTGAATGTTTGACTTGATACGCGGTGGAAAGCCGAGGTTGTCGGTGCGTTGTGGCGATGTTCTCGTTGGTGTGCGTTACTTGGGTTTGCGAATCAGATCGTTGACCAGATTGGCATCCGGGAGTGCTCGGGGACGCGGCGGCATGGTCAGGTGAGCCAATATCAATGTTTGGGCCCGCACCTGTTTGCAGTCCGGCGTGATGGTTAGATCGCCGAGAGGTTTTTCGACTCGGGCCACGAGCCTTGCTGAACCCGGTGGGATGATGCCGGGCGATAGCATCCGCTGCATCCAATCGGTCAGCCCCATCGGTAAGTCTGCGGGGACAACGAGGGTGCCCTCCGATTGCAACCGAATCGATTTGCGACTTCCCGGTGCGAGAGTGCCCATGTTCGCGATGCGTGTCGTTCCGTCGCCCGTCCGTTCGATTACAAACGCATCGAGTAATTCGAGTGAAGACTCGTTAACGATCGACGCCTGGTCGATGGAATTGTCCTCGCCGGAAGATGTGTCTGTCTCCGGTGCACGTCCTTGTACTCGTATAGTGCCTTCGATATCGATCATCTGTTCGGCGTGGAGGACTCCGTAGGAATTACTGCCGATCGAAACGTTGTCGAGCGAGGGGCCTGCGTCGAATCCGAATTGCAGTTCGGGTTCAATGTTGCCGAACAGGTTTGTCTCGGTGTCGTTTTGTGGACGCCGCGTTCGGACGACTTCGATCGCGGCATCAGGGGTTGCAAAGTCGACTCGGTAACGGCTGGCCAGCGAGTTGTACAAGCCGATTACGCGGGTGAGGTGACCGCGTGAGTAGTCCTTGGGCAACTCGAGCATCGCGAGTTCATTGCGACTACGGGCAAAACCGACGTCCAGTTGTGCCGCCCTCGCTACCCAAAATGCGCCGAGAATCGCGAGCGGCACCACCGCCAACCAAGCCCATTCCAACCGTCCCAGTAATCGAAACACGATGTAGTTGACCGGGATAAGAACAATCAAATAGATCAACAGGCTGCGGAACACGAGAGACGAGTCAGGGATCGAAACACCGATTTCCTGGCGCAGTTTGTCACGTCCCCACGCAACCATTGGGCTGTCGTTTTTCCAGCCGCCCAACCCTGTGACAGGGTGCGCCCAAAGGTCACCGCTGAGCCATGCGGCCAATGGGGCTGAGGCTCTCGAGGCGGGCGTCGCGGTGGCTGTTTCCGTATCCGTTGCGTCTTTGCCGTCCGCGTTTCTTTCGCTTGTGTTGGTGTCCGATTCGTTTGCGTTACTGTCAGGGATACGAGCAGGCATTCTTGAATCACGAGCGAAGAAACGAACACCGGTGTTGATCGAGGGATGAACCGTTTCGGTTTGAACACCGACGAACGTTTGATGCACCGGTGGCAATCCGGTCAGTTCCGCTTGTAGATCGTCCGGTGACAAAGTGGCCGACGGATCGTTGGGAAGTGTCGGTACAGTATTACCGCCGGTGACCGCATCCGGATTTCCCAAATGAAAAACACGTGGAGGGCGGGCGAGAATGGCTGCGTTGACGAAGCTGTCGTAGGATTGCCACGACGTTAACCAATCGCTCATCAGGTCAACGCGAAACTGCACGATCCGTCCGCGTCCAATGCGTTGCTCAACGAGCAATCCGCCGGCACCGATCTCGACTGCGCCGGGGCGTTTTTCGCCGGCAACGGCAACCTGCGTCGAGCTTTTTTCAATGTCGGACGTGACGGTTGCGACGGACAGATCTGTGTCGATGTTGTGTGAGCGAACGAAACGTTGGGCCTCGCTCGTATTGAGTTCTTCAACGCCGCCCGAAGTGATGGGTAAGAGGTCGCGGAACGAGCGGTCTGAGAGTGAGTCCACTCCGGCCGGACCGTTAACAATGAGGAGGCCGCCGAAGTGCAGCCAATCAAGGATCGCCGTTCGCTGTCCCATGGTCAGCGCCGTAACTGGAACGTCATCCCAAAGCAGGACTGCCGTTGAGGTCCAATCCATTGCCGTTTCGGCGATCGGCACAACACCTTGCGTTGGCGGGATAACGATTCGGTAGTTGTCGCGATTCTGTGTGAACGATTGCTCACTGCGGAAAGGGCTGGCCCAGTTCGCGGTCTGCAATCGGGTAAACCTTTCGGGGCGATCGCTCAGAATGACAAAGAAATACGTTTGTGCCTGCATCGCGGCGAAACGAGATGGCGGCAAGTCGAGGCGTCCGGTGGAATCATTCGACAGGAATTCACCGCCAAAGCGGATCGCATCGAACGTTTGGTTTCCGCGGTCGGGGACCAACAAACGCGTGTCGAGGCGGCGACGTTGGCCTTTAGGTAAGACAGCGGGACGACGGACGAGAGTGGATTTGGCGGATTCGAATTCCGCGGGTTCGAATTCACCGTCAAACGTAACTTCGGATCGGCCGACCTCTGCTCGTGTTTGCACGACACCGCGGCGGTCTTCACGGTTGCTTCGGATCGAAAATTCGGCGCTCGTCCAGTGCCCCGGTTTGACTGCCCCGTCGGGTGCACCGCTGTTACCCGCGTCCGGTCGGGACAGTGGGTACGCCTTCGCGGCAAGGGACGTGAAGGCGGGCTGTTGCTGTTCTAGCTTTTTCGCTTCTTCGTCTTCAGGTTGGCTCAGTCGGCAACCATCGCAACCGACGATCAGTGGCAATAGAACGATTGCGAACGTCCATAGACGATGGAAGAAATCGGTTCCATCGTTAGCAGGGCGATGTGGAGACTGCGGGCAATCGTTCGACACATTGTCGCGGCGGAGTGCCCGCGAAGATGCTCGTTCATCATTGTCGAATCGGGACCACGCTCGGGAGAGCGTGGTTACCATCCCATCACCATGTTCGATTCGATGGCTCGGCGAGCTTGATCGACATCACAACCGGTTTCCATGCGATACAAACGAATCGCGTTGACCTTGTCGCCGGCCGATTTGCTGAGGCAATCGCGTGCGATCATGCACGGGTCGAGTGTGCGGTCGGTCAGTCCCAAGGCACCTTTACTGATGACCCAGGAATCACGTGGACGCTTGGTGATCCGCAGCACTTCGTCTTCCGGATACGCATCGTCGACAACCTCCTGTGCGGAGGATTCGTCATCGGCCCATGTGATGATAATGTGAGCGTCGGTTTCGATTTCGAACAAAGGCATGGCGCTATCTCAAGAAGGGGCGAGCACGAGAGGTGAATCGCGGCACGGGCCGGCTTCGATCGCACTCGAATCCTCGGCCCCGCCGCATGCTCAGCATAGGCACCACCGCCGGTGTCGGCAAACGGGGAGGCCCCGACATCGCCGCAATTTGGTTTATTCTAAAGGAGAACCGAGCCGCGATGAGATAGCGGACAGGCGTTGCCTGAATCCCGCAGACGGCCGACGCTGAAACCGTAGTCTCGCGGTCGTCGGCTCGCTCATAGAACCCGTAAACTTAGAAACAGGCCGTGAATGACTGAAGGGATTTCTAGATCGCTTCGCTGCCTTCGAAAATCATCAATTCCGCACCGTCGAGGAAACTGACCAGCGATTTGGCACGGTACGGCTGCTGCAGTTTACGAACCGCTTTGCTTTCGATTTGACGCACACGCTCGCGAGTCACTTGGAAAATGCGTCCGACTTCTTCGAGCGTGTAGGTGTAACCGTCGGCGAGGCCGTAACGCAGGCGTAGGATTTCGCGTTCACGGTAGTTCAGGGTTTCCATCGCCAAATCGATTTGCCGCTTGAGCGCCTCGCGGTTGGTTTCCACCAACGGGTCTTGGTCGCGATGGTCTTGCAGGAACTCACCGAACGCGCTGTCTTCGTGATCGCCGACCGGTTGGTCCAACGACAACGGTTGACGGCTCATCTTCAGGATCACGCGGGTGTCGTCGAGCGTCAGGCCGCTGCGGGCACAGACTTCTTCCGGGGTGGGTTCGCGGCCGTGTTCTTGAACGAGATCACGCGTGATTTGGCGGATCTTGTTCATCGTGTCGATCATGTGAACCGGAACGCGAATCGTGCGGCTCTGGTCGGCGATCGCACGAGTGATCGCTTGGCGAATCCACCATGTTGCGTAGGTGCTGAATTTGTATCCGCGGGCATGTTCGAATTTATCGACCGCTCGCATCAGACCCGTGTTGCCTTCTTGGATCAGGTCCAAGAACGACAGCCCACGGTTGCGATACTTCTTCGCAATGGACACAACCAAGCGAAGGTTTCCGGCCGAGAGCACGCGTTTGGCGGCATCGTAATCGTCACGCAACGTGTCGCAGCGGTCAACGCGTCGTTGCAGCGTGCGGGGAGTTTCGTAGGTCAATCGCATCAGGTAACGCAGTTCGCCACGCAATTCTTCGGCCGTCGGCATTCCCGCCAGAGCGAGCTTTTGCGGTTCGGCGAGGATCTGACGGATCTCGGTCATGCGGAGTGCACTGCGACGCAATTTTTCGAAAATCGGCTGCAGTTTATTGGTCCGCAGGTTCATCTCTTCGACCAACCGAACTGCTTTGTTGCGGCGGATGACGAGGTTGCGCCATGCCGCACGACGCCGACGCATCGGTTGTGATTTGTTGACCGCGACCAGGTAGTCGCCGCGGTTTTGTGCGAGCAGATGTCCCAGAGTTCGGGTGTTGGGGACGATCCGTTTCATGATCGCCTTTTTCTCAGACGCGTTCGTTACGCTGACTTCGATCGTGCGGTCCAATCGCAGTTGCTTGTCACGGACCTGTTGCAGCAGTTTGAGTGCTGCCTGCAGCATGAAATCGGTCGCCATCATGCAATGCCGATAACGCTCGCGGGTGGCTTCGATTTGGACGGCCGCGGAGACTTCCTGGTCGCGAGTCAGCAAGGGGATCTGGCCCATTTGCATCAGGTACATGCGAACCGGGTCTTCGGTCGGGTCGTTGGGGATCTCTTCCCGGCGGGCGAGCAGGTCTTCTTCGGACATGATCGCGAGGTCGGATTCCTCGGAGATCGCGTCGGCGAAGTCTTGGCCCATGGTGCGTGACCGGCGGGAGACGGAGTCTTCGGCGTCGAATGCGTCATCCTGCAAACTGCGGCTGCTGAATTTTTTGCCCATCAAGCTTTCCTCGGTTCCCGGTTGATTCTCAAAGCGGTTCGAGGGAAGGAACCAAGCACTGTCAGTGCCATCAGACGATTGGGGCAAAGCATAAATCATTGCAAGCTGTTGTCACGAAAGAGGTTAGGTAAGATATCTCACCTGTGGGGATGGGATGAATGCGGCGTGACGTGTGGTGTCCACTCATCGTGATGTTGCATCCACGCAACACCTGATGGATTCCGCCCACTCGCCTCAACGTCTGGTCTTTTCATGCTCTTGACGTTCCCCCGTCCTCGCATGTCAAAAAGTAGGTCAGGTTTCGCGACATATCTAAAAAAGCGGCTGTTTCATTACGAAAATCGACTCCGCTACACCAATCCTTTGCGCCCGTCTAAACTCCGATTCATGGTGGTTGTTACTCTTGTTGTTCGCGAACTTTGAATGGATCCGGGGCAACATTTTTTGATCATCTGGGTGGATCGACTCAAATTCGTCGTTGCTCCGTTAGACTCCCCCTGCATTTGGAAAGTTCCCGATCACGATGACAGGACGACTTTGCTTGCAAAAATCCGCACCGAAGAGCCCGTTCGGGATGTTCCTTGAGCCTTTCTTGACGATGCCACTCGCCCCCGGGGATCGATAATTGTGACCGCAGCCAACCCTTGGACCGATTTCCAGCCGCTCGATGACTCGATTTTCGTTGACGTCCCGGGGGCATTCCGCTCGCTCAACGAGATCGCAGCCAGTGGTGCGCCCGAGGATTTGCTGGCTGGGCTTTGGAAGGCACTTCGCGAGCACCTCGGTTCGATCGATTCACCCGATGATTGCGTCCGATGGCTGTCCCGTTTTGTCGAGGTGTCACGGAGCCCCACTTCGTTGTTGGCGTTGTTCGAACGCGATCCTCAGGCGTTGCCGTCTCTGCTGCAAGTGCTGTCGACCAGCAACGCGGTCGCGGAGCTTCTGATCGGGGACCCGGAGAGTTTTGATCTGTTGCGTGCGAGCGACGGTCGACCCGCCTCACGTGAACTCCTCAGCGATGAACTCGGTGCCGAATTGCGAAACGTCGCGTCAATCCCTCGTGCCGCCGTTGCGATCCGGCGTTATGCGGGGCGTGAGATGTTGCGAATCGCCTATGGGGAGTTTGTCCGCGGGTTGCCGCCGGATCGTGCGGCCCGGCAAATCAGTCATCTCACAGATGCGGTTTTGTCGACGTCTCTGGAATTCACAATCCAACAGACCGCCGAGCGACTGCATTACCCTCAACGGATTGACGGTTCGAATCCGAAGTACACCATCATCGCGTTGGGGAACTACGGCGGTGAGGAGATCGGCTACGACTCTCCACTGGATCTCTTGCTGCTGTGCGATCAGATCGATCGAAAGAACGAGAGCCATCTCAAGTTCAACCGTCAAATCGCCTCCGGCCTGATCAGCCTCCTCGGTTCCAACCGTGGGCCGGTCGTGTCGATCAACCTGCGGTTCGTTCAGCAACCTGGTGAAGACGTTCCTGGTACCGATACGCAGCGTCTGAGCGATTATTCTCGCACGGGAGACGCATCCACTCGTCAGGTTGAGTTCCATGATGTTGTCGATGCGGCGGCTTATTTCGAGCGAGAGAACCAAACCTCCCATCGGCTCGCCTTTGTCAAAGCACGTGTGGCAGCGGGGGACCGTGAGCTCGGTGAACGGTTCCTTCAGCGGATCGAGCCGTGGGTATATCACCGTTTGCTCAGCCGCAGTGAAATCGCGGACATCCGAGTGCTACGGCGCAAACTCGAGAAACGTGCCTTGTCCGCGGATACCGAACACGGAACGCCGATTGCGGATTGTCCCGGTGGACGACGGGACATTGAGCTGACGATTCAGTTCTTGCAGTTGCTGCACGGCGGCGAGTTGCCGGAAGTCCGCGTGACCGGGACGCTCGACGCGATCGCGGCATTGAATCGTCACGGTTGTTTGACACAGCAGGAGGCGTCCATTCTGTCTGAGAACCATGCACGTTTGTGTCGTCTGGAGCACCATCTCGCGGTCCTCTTCGATCATCGTGTCACGCACTTACCCGACGACGATGCGGTCCGCACTCGGTTAGCGTGGCGATTAGGGGTTCGTTTGCCTAGCGATTCCCAGTCCGAAATGGGGGCGTTGGCGTATGGGGATCGTGAGCGGTTCGAGCATCTGCTTTCGGAAACGTTCGAAGTCAATCGAAAGATCATCAACCACCTCATGGTTCAAGACGTCGCGGCACGGCCTGTCGTTTCGTCGGGGGCGATTCTTCCCAGGGCGGATGCGGGCAAATCGATTGATAGCGATGATGTCGACGCCGTCGAAATCGAAACCGAGCTGATTTTGGATCCTGATCCGGATCTAGACACCTATCGCGAAGTTTTGAAGGGGCATGGGTTTAAAGAAATCGATCGAGCGATCGACAATCTTTCGGCGCTGAGTCACGAGACGGTTTCGTTTCTATCGCCGCGTCGGTGCCGGCATTTCTTTGCGGGAGTGGCTCCTGCATTGTTGCGAGAAATGTCGACGACTCCCGCGCCCGACAAGACTCTCGCGCGGTTGGTCGAGGTGACCGGTTCGATCGGGGCAAAGGCGACTCTGTGGGAACTGCTCGGCACCAACCACGCGACCTTATCGTTAATGATCCGGTTATGTTCGCTCGCGCCCTATCTCACCGGGATTCTGATTGAGAATCCTGGAATGATCGACGAACTCGTGGATTCATTGATCATGGATCGGTTGCCGAGTGCCGAGAGGCTCGACATGCAAACGATCCGGTTGTGCCAATCCGCCGACGACCTGCAGCCGATTTTGCAGACATTTAAGGCCAGTTGTCATCTGATGATTGGCGTCCGCGACTTCCTCGGTAAGGAGTCTGTGGATGCGATCGGAGAAGCACTCAGTCATACCGCTGAGGCGTGTCTGCGGCGGGTGATCGAGAGCGAGCAGGAAAGGTTGGCGGCGCGATTCGGCGACCCGATCGATAGCGACGGTGAACCGGTCGAGATGGTCGCCGTCGCGCTCGGTAAATTCGGTGGCCGTGAACCGAATTATCACAGCGACCTCGATCTGACGTTCCTCTACACCGCTGAAGGTGAGACGCGGCGTCGCGTCGGCGGCCCTCGGACGACTCTCTCGAACCGGCAGTTCTTTAACCAGTTGGCCCAGAGCGTGATTCGTAAAATCGATTCCGAAACGGATCGGCTCTACGAAATCGATATGCCGTTCGCACGCGGTGCGGATGAAACCGTGCTGACGCATTCGATTCAACAATTTTCGAAACCGTTTCGGCATGGCGGGGCACCGCTATGGCAACGTGTTTCGTTGTGTCAGGCTCGCCCTTGTGCGGGATCACGGCGTGCCTTGCAACTTGCCTCTGACGCGATCCGAAAGGCAATCGAGCAGACGCCTTGGCGTGACAGCCATTTTGCAGAAATGAAGGCTCTTCGTCACCGCAGTGAATCGACCGCCACACCCGGAAATCTGAAACGGGGAGTCGGCGGCACGGTGGATGTACAGTGCATTGTTGCGGCGGGAGTGTTGAAGTCGTCGAAACCCGGTTCCCCACACATCTCGACCGGGATCGTCGCTGCACTCGGCGATCTCGCGGACGCGGGCGTTTATGATCGATCGGACGTCGATACGCTGATTGAAAACTATCGCTTCTTGCGAACACTCGAGGCGAAGTTGAGGTTGATCGGAACTGCGTCACGACACGAGTTACCACTGTCGACAGATGGTGGCGTCAACACGCTTGAAATGAAACAGTTGGCAGTGTTGCTGGAAATGTCCAACCCCAGCGAGATCGTTCAGCGATGTGAAGAGACTCGGAAGTCAAACCGTCGGTTGTTCGACCGGTTATTGTCGGCGTGAACACCGTGAAAGATGAGGAACCAATTGCTGCGCCGAATTTGAAGTTGCGGGGTGTGAGCAAATCGTTCGACGGCGAACGTGTTCTCGACGGGTTGGACCTGAGTGTTTCCGAAGGGGAGTACGTCGTCGTGTTGGGGCCTAGCGGGTGCGGCAAGAGCACGCTGCTGCAGATCATCGCGGGCCTTGTGCCACTGGATGCCGGTACGGTTGAGTTCGCGTTGCAGTCGCTCGGGCGTGTGGCACCGAAAGACCGTGATGTTGCGTTTCTATTTCAAGACGACCGTCTTTACCCACATTGGACGTTGCGACAAAACCTTCGTATCGCAATGGACCGGTCTCCGGTGAAGTCAAGTGGCAACGACGTTATGTCTGAGCTGGCACGTCGTTTGGGCATCGATGGGCTGCTCGAACGACGTCCAGACGAAGTCAGTGGTGGGCAATTGCGGCGGGCGGCGTTGGTGAAAGCGTTGTTGCGTCAACCGGCTGTTTGTTTGCTCGATGAGCCTTTGTCGGCAATCGACATGATGTTGCGTGAAGACTTGATTGCTTTGTTGGCGGACTATCCAAGGGATCGCGGGAGTTCGTTATCGCAAACGTCCATCTTGCACGTCACGCATGACGGGGAAGAGGCGATGCGGTTGGCGGATCGGATCGTCGTGCTCGGGAGTGGGCGGGTCCTGCAGTCAGGCACCCCGGAATCAATCTATCGGTCGCCCTGCTCTCTAGAAGTCGCCAAGGCTATTGGAACTCCGCCTGCAAATCTGATTCCGCTGAGGTGGCTTCGTTCAGTGTTTGCGAGCAGCTACGAGGCAATCCTGCAATCGTTACCCGGTTGCGATGAAACGTCGTTCCTAGTGCTACGTCCAGAGAGCGTTGAGATCACCGATCAGTCCGTTGGCAATGATCAAGTGACGGTCGTGAGTGAAGATGCGTGGAATGTGACAGCCAGCGTGATATCGTCACGTTTTGTTGAGGGGCGTTGGCTGACGAGGCTGGCACCGGTTGCGGAGCCGGGCACGGTTTGGACATTCGCAACGCGGCATCGACCGGGAACGATAGGAAAGAACGTGGTTGCGCGGATTCCACTGTGCGACCTCGTTGCAGTTCCCGGAGCAACCGGATGCACGGCGTAGAATTACGTTGCGTCCAGAACGAGGGTGAACCGGAGAGGCGGGCGCATAGGCGTTTGCCACAATCGCGAGACGGTGCATCGCTTTCTGCGAACGTTGCTAACGCTCGTCAGCCCGCGTCTTTAAGGAAACGTTCTAAACGTTTCCCGTCTAGCCGTTGAATCGGCTGAGGCAGAGGGTCACGTTCTGGCCACCGAAGCCGAAGCTGTTGTTGAGGACATTCTTGAGGTCCGCTTCGCGAGCTTCGTTGGGCACGTAGTCGAGATCGCAGTCAGGATCCGGCGACTCGTAGTTGATCGTTGGCGGCAGAACGCCGTCACGAAGAGCCATGAGGCACACGATCATTTCGGTCACACCCGCCGCCGCGATGAGGTGCCCCATCATGCTCTTGGTGCTGCTGACGGGGGTTTGCAGCGCCCGTTCGCCGAAGACTTCGCGGCAGGCCTTGGTTTCGACGCGGTCGTTAACCTTGGTGCTGGTGCCGTGCGCGTTGACGTAGTTGATATCAGCGGGTGCCAGGCCGGCGTCGGCGATTGCCATTCGCATTGCAGCGATGCCGCCGTGTCCGTCCGGTGGAATGTCAGTAATTCGGTACGCATCGGCTGTCGTGCCGTAGCCGGCGACTTCGCCATAGATGGTGGCGCCACGTGCTTTGGCTGATTCGAGTTCTTCGAGGATGACCATGGCGGCACCTTCGCCGAGCACGAACCCGTTGCGTCCGGCATCAAACGGACGGCTCGCCTTGGTTGGCTCGTCGTTGCTTTCCGACAGCGCGGTGAGCAGATTGAATCCGGTCACGCCGAACGGGTGGATCATGCTGTGTGTGCCACCGGCGAGCATCGCATCGGCTTCGCCACGACGGATGATTTCAGTCGCTTCACCAACGGCTTGGCTGCTAGCCGCACAAGCGGTGAGGCAGTTGAAGTTGGGGCCTTGCGCGTTAAAACGCGATGCCAGGTGCGCGGCCGGCATGTTCGGTTCTTGTTCGAGTTCTTTGGCGGGATCGAGCAAATCGATTCCTGCGGCGATGAACCGTTTCGGATCGTAGTCGCCCGACGACAACGCGGCGGTCATCATGCGGCTGAACGTGCCGAAGTCCTGGTTACCTTCACCGCTGCCGAGGTAAACGCCGAAACGAACCGGATCCGAGATCGCGTCGAGCACGCCGCTGTCTTCGATCGCTTGCGTTGCCGCGGCGATTGCGAATTGGGTGTGGCGTCCCCGGCGAACGTGTTGCTCGCCGTCGTCGACTGCTTTGGTGATATCCCAGTTTTTGATTTCGGCGCTGATCCGGGTGGGGAACCCGGTTGCATCAAAAAGTGTTGTCGGAGCAACACCGCTTTGACCTTCTTTCAGACCGGACCAGACCGTCGTGACATCCCAACCCATGGGGTTGATCATTCCGATCCCAGTAACGACGACTCGGCGACGCGACGACATGGACGCTCAAAGGTTTTTGTAGTAAGGAATCGGTTTGCCTTCGGCGGTGACCGCGACATGAAAAAAGTTCATCAGTCGCAGCATCGCCCGGAGGTCACCGGGATTGAATAGAGGCCCATCAACGAGATGCCCCTCTTCTAAAAATGCAAACATCAGGTCGACTTCAGCCTGCAACTCGCCGTTGCAGTGGCTTGTTCCGCTAACGATCGCCCCGAGACCTTGCGTCCGACCGAGCCGGACATGGTAGTTCAGAGTGTCGCCGGGTTTTGCAGGTGCATGGTATTTTACCGTTCCGACCTTAGCCAAGACCACGCGTTTGGTGAATTGGAAATGCTCGTGAACGAGAATTCCACCCACCTGAGCGAGTCCCTCAATGATCAACGTCGGCGGCAGCACGGGGAATCCCAGACTGTATCCGTCGAGGACTTCCTCGTCGAGCGCAACGTTCTTGATGCCGCTGGCATGCGAACCGCTGACGAATTCGGTGAAACGATCGACCCAGAACCAACGCATAAGATTAAGCGTTGACCTTGCTGCCGACGTAGCTGCACAGGTCACCTACGGTGAGCAGGTTGCCGAAGTCTTGAACTCGTGGGTTTTCTTCGAATTTCGACAGGTCGGCCCATGGCATCCGGGTTTTCAGTTCGGTCATTCCGTCGGCCGTGACCACGCCGTCTTGGACGTATTGGCTGTTAGTCAAGATGTCTTCAGGCGACAGTTCTTCGCGAGGGATTTGGATGTCGAATGATTTTTCGAGTTTGAAAACGATATCGAGAAAGTCGATCGATTCGGCACCGAGGTCACCAACGAGGGTGGCGTCGCGGGTCGCTTCGTCTTCGTCTACTCCGAGAGCATCGACCAGCGCGGCTTGCACCTTTTCAAAAATTTCGTCTTGTGACAGCGACATCGTGCGTTCCTATTCTTGGTTTAACTAAAAAAGTATTAGGGGGTCATGGTTGGCGAGGTGTTTTCCCCTGGTTGCACGAGGGCAGCTACAGGAGGGCAATCGCCGTAAAGTTGGAAAAATTGCTCGCGAGCGAGACGTTTGAGGTCGGTGTCGGTATCAAGATGCTCAGGATCGCCACTAGAGCAGCTTTCTAAAATCAGACGAGCGGCCACCGTTGTGCGGTCACCTTTTCGTGCGATGGCCTTCACCGTGGTCATCGGCCCGTCGGTCTTGGAAATCTCGGCTTCGATCGTCAGCGTTTCGCCCGGCGAGAGGAAATCGCCGAATTTGACGTTGCGGACTTCCCGTACCAAAACCAGGGCGCTGTCGAAGTCCGGAGACATGCGAATTAACCAGACCGCGGCCTGGTGCAACGCCTCGAGCATCATCACACCGGGCATGACCGGGAAGCGTGGGAAATGGTCTTGGAGGTACTCCTCATCCGCGGCCAACGTGCGCTCGCCAACCAGCTTTTGGCCGGGTTCGAGTAGGGTGATGCGATCGAGTTGACTGTATTTCATGTGGGGAATCTTAGTGGTCCGCCCAAAACCCCTCAACCGGAGATTCAGCCCAGAAATGCCTGCTTCGCAAAAATTTCCCCTTCCGAACAGCTCTCCTAACCCAATTTTGCTTTCATTTGGGTCAGGCCTTGGTCGAGCAACGCGATCGCCGCATCAATGTGGGCGGTTGTGGTGATCGCCGGTGGGGGAAGGAAACGCATCCGAACCGGTGCTGCCCCGCAGAGGAAACCGAGCAGACCGAGGTCGTAAAGGATCCCCATCAACAATTTCGCTTGGTCGAGCGATCCGTCGCCGGGGGTAAAGCCGATCATCATCCCTTCGCCATAAGGGCCCCGAATCAAACCGTCATGCTTCGCCGCGAGCTGCTCGAGCTGAGTGGCGAAATACTGATGGTTGGCCATATTCGCGCCATCGGCGCCGAAACAGCCGCGTGATTCGAGCTGATCGAGTGTCGCCAGACCGGTTCGAATCGACGAGGTCGAGCCCGTGAATGTCTGGCTCAAAATCGGGGAGGTGGGATGGAATTCCTTGCGATACAGGGTCGCGCATACCTGAGTGATTTTGCCCACGGTGACAATGTCGGCGAACGATTCGAGCCCGTAGTGTTGGAACGCGAACGGCTTGCTCGTTCGGGAGAACGTTTGGATTTCGTCGAAAATGATCGGAATCCCGGCTTCTCGAAGCGGTCCGCATAACGCCGCGAAAAAATCGTGGCTGCCCGCGTAATAGCCGCCTTCGCCCGCAATCGGCTCGGCCCAGAACGCGGCGTGCTTCTTGGGATATCGGGCGAGCAGGCGTTTCAGCTCGTTAACCGCCCAACGCGTCGAACGTTCGGGAGCATGCGGGTCGAGAAACGGAAGGTAATCGACTTGAATGGCGAGCGGGATGCCGTCGCGATAGCTGGGCCGATCCGTCAGTGCCGCCAGAGCGATCGATCGCCCGGCGAAGGCGTTGTCAAACGCGATCACGCGGTTGGCCGGTTGGGCATGGTGAAACGCCAGTTTGAGCGCGTTCTCGTTGGCCATCGCGCCACTGGTCGACAACAGGCCGTGCTCCAACGGGGCACCCGTCTGGCTCGCGAGCGAGAGCAGCCTGCTCAGCATTTGGACGCTCGGCACGTTCTGTTGCAGGTTGCCCTGCATCACGGTGTCTTCGATCGCCGCATCAATGCCCGCGTCAATGATCGAGGGGTGAGAGTGCCCGCACCCGTGAACGCCGATTCCACCAATGAAATCCAATTTGACGCTTCCGTCGGCTAGCTCCACATAGGGGCCGTTGCCGAGCCCCGACGCAAAATAGGGCCACAAAGGTGGACCGCCTCGAGCCCGAACGTACTCCGCCGTGATTGTTTCATACGAGTCGCCGAGTTGAGCGTTGGCCGACGCGACGCGGTCCAGCCCATCTGCATGTTCTCGAACCGCCTCGGCGATCAGACGTTTAGCCTCAGCGATCCGGGGATCGTTCTGCAACGCTGTGGCATGCAACGGGGACGCGTTTTTCTGATCGCTCGGTGCGTCGGCGGGCGACGCGTCTACGGAGGACGAGGCGGCGGGAGATGTCATGAGTTTCGTTTTCGCTGAGAAACGCAGGGGCTAAGGGAGAGCAACGCGGCGACACATCATCGTCGGTCGCTCCGGGTTTGACAATCGATGATTGTTTGGGGTTCGGCATCCTAGGCAATTTGCGTCGCCTTTGTGTTTCCTTCCGATTGTTTTGGTCTTAGCGATCCTGCGTCGTCGATAAGCAATGCGGTAGCGAAGAAGTTTCGCGTACTCCGTTTTAACGAATGAGACCATAACACGATGATGGTAACCGCGATGAGCCGCAAACTGAGATTCAATCTGACGAGACTCCCTTCCACCACGCCAGCGATCGTTGCTTGCGTGATTGTGGTCGCGTGTTCTGGGCGAGCGACCGCTCAGGGCGTTTGGGCCGAACCCGCATGTGGGACCGAACCGGTTTGTGGCGTGGAGCCAGTTTGCGGTGCCGAACCAGTCTGCGGCGCGGAACCTGTCTGCGGCGCGGAGCCGGTGTGCTCCTGCAACGAACCTGTTTGCGGATGCGAACCATCGTGCGGGTTCGAACCCTCTTGTGGTCTTGAGCCATCCTGTGGTTTGGAACCGGCATGCGGTTGCGAGCCGGCATGTGGGTTCGAAACGGGAGGTTGTGGTGAACTCCTCGGTCCAGAGAAAGGCCTGCTCGCCAAAGCCAAATGGAGCAAGGCAGGTCCACTGCACTGCATGCTCGATAAGGTTGCCGGAGGAATTGAAAAATTGGTCACACATCGATGCAGCATGCCGCGACGGGCCAAACCAGATTGCCAATGTGCGACGTGCTCGCATACCGTCGGTCACATGTCCGAAACTTACATCGAGCAAGAGCCGATGTTGATTTCGCCGATGCAAGAGACCGTTCAACCGGTTCCTCATGTTCATCCTGCCGCACCCGTGATGCCGGCTCAACCTGCACCACGCACGACGATCCGGCGCGACATGCCCAACCCGCCGACGCTGCCATTGCCTTCGAACAACTTCGACCGTCCCGGTCGTGCGTTCGATGAATTGAATGACCCCTTTGAAGACGACTCGGCTAGTCACACGGCCCAAGGGCCGCGTGGTATTCTGCAGGCCACGTTCGCACAGGGTGATACGGAAACGCACAGCCACGCCGATTCCCTGGGTGATTCAGGCGTTGCACGTCGCCCCGAACAGGCTCAACAGGAAGTCGACGTTTACGCGGACTACTTCCGCGAATAAGGACCGGAAAGCTAACCGTTGAATTTCGCTCAAGCTGAATTTCTCATCTTCTTATGCGTCGTCCTGGTTGTAGCCTGGACGGCGGGGGCGAACGATCGCCGGATACGCAACGGTTTCTTGCTGGCGGCGAGTTACTATTTTTATGCCTACTGGGACTATCGTTTCTGTGGGCTGTTGTTGATTTCGACGCTGGTCGATTTCTTCGTCGCTCGCCGAATGGCGTCGTGTACTTCGCCACATCGGCGAAAAGGATGGTTGATCGTCAGTTTGATGGTCAACCTGGGGATGCTTGGCTTCTTCAAGTATTTCAACTTCTTCCTCGACACGGCCCGTCCGTTGATCGAGTCGCTTGGCAGTCACGCGGGCACGCTGAACGTGATCTTGCCTGTCGGCATTTCTTTCTTCACGTTTCAGACGCTCAGTTACACGATTGATGTCTATCGTGGCAAACTGCGCCCGACGTCCAGCCTGTTAGATTTCGCTCTCTACGTTGCGTTCTTCCCGCAATTGGTTGCCGGGCCGATCGTGCGTGCAACCAACCTATTGCCTCAACTCGCCGAAGTTCCTGAGTTTCGCCGGCGGATGATGTATGGCGGTTTTCAGCAATTGCTACGCGGTGCGGTGAAAAAAATCTTGATCGCCGATCGTTTGGCCGAGACCGTCGACGTGGTTTTTGCGGGAGTGGAGCTGTATAGCAGCGTGAGCGTGTGGATCGCGGTGATCGCCTACGCGGGACAGATCTACTATGACTTCTCGGGCTACAGCGACATGGCGATTGGGATCGCCAAAATGCTTGGGTATCGTTTCCCGGTCAATTTTCGGCATCCCTATCTCGCGACGTCGATGTCCGAGTTTTGGCGTCGTTGGCACATCACGCTTTCGACTTGGCTGCGCGATTATCTCTACATCCCTTTGGGGGGATCTCGTGGGTCGTCATTCGCGACGCAGCGAAATCTGATGATCACAATGACCCTTGGTGGACTGTGGCATGGTGCCGCAGTGACCTACGTGTTGTGGGGGCTGTGGCACGGGGCCGCGCTGGTTATCGAGCGATATCGTCGAGCCGCGTCGAGGCTTCCACGTGTCATTCGATCTCGTGTGGTGCGTTGGTTTTTGGTGATGATCGTTGTGCTGATGGGATGGGTCTTGTTTCGCAGTCCCGATTGGACGACGGCGATGCAAGTGTATCAGCGTTTGTGGATGCCTTGGCTGTCGGTGGCGATTGATGGATCAGCGATGGACGTATCAGCGATGAGCGGGGCAGCGACAGATGGAGTGGGGGCGTTGGGTGAAACGGCACGAATCGTTTGGTTGCCGCCACTGACGCTTTTGATGATCGCCATCATGGTGATCGAGCACGCGGTTTGGACAACACGATTGCGACGTTGCATGCGACTGCCGCCTGACGCGTGGTACAGCGGTGTGGCAACGGCGATGATGATTTGGAGTCTCCTGCTCTACGCCCCACGCGGTTTCCGGCCATTTGTGTACTTTCAGTTCTAGATCGCGTTGGCGGAGTGTCATTGCGCCTCGCATGCCGTTAAGTTGGCGTCGTATGTGTATAGGCTTGTCTCGCTGTGATGGATGAATTGATATGCCGAGTCGTTTGTTTCTGTGGGCGTTAACGTCTGCCCTCGCCGGTTTTTTGTTCGGTTTCGATACCGTCGTTATCTCGGGAGCCGAGAAAACGATTCAATCGTTGTGGTCGCTCGGTCACGCGCAGCATGGGCTCGCGATGAGCATGGCGTTGTGGGGAACGGTCATCGGATCGCTGGTCGGCGGTTGGCCGACGGATCGGTTCGGTCGTAAGTCAACGTTGCTTTGGATCGGGATTTTGTATCTCGTTTCCGCGATCTGGTCAGCTCTTGCGACGGACGTTTATTCGTTCATGATCGCCCGACTGATCGGTGGGATCGGGGTCGGTATCTCGACCGTCGCGGCGCCACTTTACATCTCGGAAATATCGCCGCCCGCTCGGCGTGGTCGGCTCGCGGGGATGTTTCAATTCAATATCGTCTTTGGGATCTTGGTCGCGTTCGCATCCAACGCGCTGCTCGCAGGAATCGGCGAGAACGCGTGGCGATGGATGCTCGGCGTCGAAGCCATTCCCGCGTTGATCTATTCGTTGATGTGTTTGAGATTGCCTGAAAGCCCCCGTTGGTTGATCTCCCGACGCGGCGATGAAACGGAGGCACGGCGCGTGATCCGATTGGCCAATCCGGATTTGACCGATGAGGAGGTGGAGAGATTGGTGCGGCGGATTCAAGACTCCGCGGACGAGAAAACAGCGTCAGAGCCGTTTTGGACAACGCGTTTGCGAATCCCAATTTTGCTCGCCTTCTTAGTCGCGTTCTTTAACCAGCTTTCCGGCATCAACGCAATTCTGTATTTCGCACCGCGAATTTTTGAGATGACCGGATTGGGGCAACAGGCCGCCTTGATCCAATCGATTGGCATCGGTGTGATCAATTTGCTGTTTACGTTCATCGGTTTGTATTTGATCGATCGGCTCGGACGCCGAACGTTGCTGTACATTGGATCGTTCGGATATATCGCGTCACTCGGGTTATGTGCCTGGGTGTTTTTTGCGTTTGCTCCACAGTTCCAGGTTGCAAACTCCGCGATCGCTGTCAAAGGATCGATTGCTGCGTATGAAAAAGCCGATGCGTTGCCAGTGCGAAACGAATCCGATTTGGCCAAGTTTCAATCCGATATCGATGAGTCCAAAGCGGCGCTCGTTACCGCGTCGCAGTCACCGGAATTCGAAGGTGATCCGGTCGAGTTTACCGGCACTGAAAGTTCCCAGACCGTCGTCGCCTTGGCCGATACCGCAATGTCACAAGCGAGTGACGAGTCAGGTTTCGGCGGAACCCTGGTGATGCTCGGGATCTTTGCCTTCATTGGTGCTCACGCGGTTGGCCAGGGAGCGGTGATCTGGGTTCTCATTTCAGAGATCTTTCCGAACCGACATCGTGCCGCCGGGCAATCGCTCGGCAGTTTCACTCACTGGATATTTGCCGCACTGCTGACGACGGTCTTCCCGTGGTTCATCGGTAATTTTCCACCGTCGTTCGTGTTCGGCTTCTTCTGTTTCATGATGGTGCTGCAACTCCTTTGGGTTGCCACAATGGTTCCTGAAACGAAGGGGGTGCCGTTGGAGGAGATGGAAGCCAAACTGGGGATCCGATCGGTCGAAGGTTGAGAGCGTTAACAAACCCTTCGACCGGTTGGCGATTGTCGCAGCAATAACACAGTCGCAGCAATAACACTGCGACTGTCGTGTGAGGTCGCCGTTGGATGGCGTCGTCTGGATCAGGCGTGGTTTGGTTACCGAGAATCAGCGATCGACTTGGTCCGTGACGACGAACTCGTTCCAAGGCACGTCGCTCTGTTTGCCTTGGGGAGTCAGCATCGCTTGGTAGACCCGGTAGTCGATCGAATCCATGATGTACCGGATCGCGCCGCTGGCCATCACGGCGTTCACACCGTCGTTGTGTGCCGATGACGGACGGGCGAGATCGCGGGCATCTCGCATATTGGAAACGACTTTGACAAACATATCCTGCGACGTGCTTCCTGACCCCGTCCCGCCTCCGTTGATGCGGTGAAGCGAATGGACCGCGATGGGGGCTTCGCCCACACTGGAATTCCAGGTGGGAGTTGTGGCGGCACCGGCGGCGTGATCTTCATAGTGCCACACAACACCGTGGATGTATCGGGCGGCTTCGATTTTCGGTGTGATGTTGGCGTCGAAAGGAACATCGTAGGAATTCGGCAGTGTGCTTGATTTGAGATCACTGCCGTTAATCAATCCAGCGCGATGCCACGGGAACGCTTGGACGTTTTCGGTGTACAGGATGGTATTGCCGGCACCGTCTTTGATGTCGTCGAGCCGAACTCTCGGTCCTTGCGACACGGATACACCGACGCCATCAGACGCGCGGACGCTCGAGATGTTGTACTTGGAATTGCCGATACCGTTGGTGCGGGATTGGGAGGTCAAAAAACTCACGCCCGCGATGGTGGACCCGTCTGGACGAAGGTGACACATGCCATTGTTTGACACGTAGCCGTTTTTGCCGTTCGATCCGGACACCACCGGATTGCTGGGGCACTGGAAAATTGCCAAGTTCGCCGCCGCGTACGGATGAAATCCATTTCCTTCAAACGCACCGTTCGTGGCGTCGGAGCCGTCAGACAAAATCGGATAGCGATCTTCGGTCCAACGTTCATAGGTTGGTAACGCTTCCAAGTAAGGCAGCAAGGCGACGCCCCACGTTCCTATCTTGCGGTGCGACTCGACGGTGGCACCGACTTCGCTCGATGGGTCGACGCCGCCGGCGAAAAATCCGAAGTCTTGGACGTACCCGGGAAACTGACCTTTGGACGACTCGTGGAGGGTGCCCGCCAATCCGAATTGTCGCAGGTTGTTAGAGCACTGCAATTGTCGAGCACGTTCTCTGGCCGCTTGTACTGCGGCGGTCGTTAAAGCGAGTAGAACTCCGATGATGGAGATCACGACCAGCAGTTCGACCAACGTGAATCCGAGGCGTTGACGTTTCATTGGATTGTTCCCAGGGCGAAGAGAAGAGGATTGGGAGGAGGGAAGCCGGCGTGTCAAAACGTACGCCGACTCCGTACTCGATTAGACCACCGCAAGATCTCACCTGCAAATTTTGGGGCCCGGGCGGGCGTCCGGGCGAGAGTTGAGCAATGGTGGCGGCAACCAATAACGGCACTTTGATCGTGCCGAGAGATCCGCTGCCATTGCACGCGAACCAACGCCGCTATCGTTCGGTCCTGGTTGTCGTAAAATCTTCAACATGACGGTCCAATCGATTGCGGTTGCAGGAAAATCTACCGAGCATTGCATGAGTAACCCCACCATCGCCCCTGTTTCCAGTGAGTCGCCTGCCTCGAACTCGCCCGGCCAATCAGCCGAGCAAACCGCGATGATGGTGCTGGCGTCGCTGAGCGTTGCTCACATGCTCAACGATATTATTCAGTCGTTGATTCCCGCTACCTATCCGTTGTTGCGAGATTCGCTGAGTCTGAGCTATGGCGACATCGGTCTGATCACGTTTTCGTTCCAACTCACCGCGTCGCTGCTGCAACCGGTCGTGGGAATGTATACCGATCGCAAACCGAAGCCGTTTTCACTGGCGATCGGAATGGGAATGACGTTGATCGGTTTGGTGTTTTTCTCGCAAGCTCGATCGCTCGTGACGCTGATGATGTCGGCGGCATTGATTGGCACAGGATCGAGTATTTTTCATCCCGAAGCATCGCGGATGGCACACCTGGCCGCGGGCGGGCGGCATGGATTTGCACAATCGTTGTTCCAAGTCGGCGGCAACTTCGGCACTTCGTTGGGACCGCTATTGGCGGCAGCGATTATTTTCCCGTTTGGCCAATCTTCCATCGCTTGGTTTGCGTTGATTGCGTTAGCGGGAATCGTCGTTCTGACGAAAGTCGGCGCGTGGTATCAAAAGAAACTCGCCACTCGTGTGGCGATGGGCAACGCGTCCAAGCCGCAACGACACGCAACGTTGTCGCGTCGCCAAGTTGGTGGTGCGATCGGAGTGCTGGTCGCGCTCGTGTTGTCAAAGTATGTCTATCTGGTCAGCTTTACGAGCTACTACGCGTTGTACATGGAGGAAACGTTTGACCTCACGAAACAACAGTCTCAGCTCTGTTCGTTCGCGTTCCTGTTTGCGGTGGCAGTCGGTACGTTTGCCGGAGGGCCGCTCGGAGATCGTTTCGGCCGAAAGGTTGTGATCTGGTTTTCGATTCTCGGCGTTGCACCCTTCTCGCTCTCACTACCGCATACCGGATTGGTGGCCACGGTTTTGTTGACAATCGTTATCGGAGCGATTCTGGCCTCGGCGTTTTCTGCCATTTTGGTTTTTGCTCAGGAACTGTTGCCCGGACGAGTGGGCGCCGTCGCGGGGTTGTTCTTCGGCTTTGCATTCGGAATCAGCGCGATTGCTGCGGCTCTATTGGGTGAGTTGGCCGACCGAACGAGCCTACAGTTTGTCTTTCAGGTCTGTGCCTATTTGCCACTGATGGGAATCATCGCCGCGTTTCTGCCCCGGATCGAACGACTCGAGGGCGGTTGATCGTACGACGGGACGAGCAAGCGTCGCCTTACACTTTGCAAGTCTCAAATTCGCCCGAATTGTCCGGTTCGACACAGGCGACAAGAAGCTCGCCCGCGTCAACGGACGCTTCTGCTGCCGCGGGAAGGCTGATGTCGAGGGCATCGATCGCGAGTTGTTCGGCCATTCGAAGGCGGCCGGCTAACCATAAACTCAAGATCGAAAAACCGGCGGCCATCGCTCCGACAATTTCAAAGTTCAACAGGCGACCATCGGTGGATTGAATGACGATTAACCCTCCGAGGTAAGACGCCGCGCCGCCCGCGATATGTTGGATCGATGAATTTGCGCTCAAGAACGCACCGCGATTTTTGGGGAGCACGCTGCCCGTCACCATTGCCATGGCCGGAATCATGCGTCCGACATTGCATACCATTAAGCTTCCAAACGTCGCGATCGTTAACAGCAACGCCCCTGCCGGCAATTGAGTGATGATCACCAGCATCACGGCTGAGATAGGAGCGATGCAACGGAAAACGAACAGCTTTCCGTTTTTGTCCGCGTAACGCCCAACCACGGGAGACGCAAACAACGTCAGCGTCCCGCCCGCGATGTAGACCAGCGGCAATTGTTGCTCGGTCATGCCGACGTTGCCGACAAAGTAGACGCTGAGGTAGGGGAAGACGAGAAAGCCACTCATCGTCAACGCAATGATGAGTGCGAAGGCGTTGAGGTGATTCATGTGGAGGAACGTCGAACGTAGTGATGTCAGCGTCGATGGGCGTGAGCCGACCGCATGGTCGTTGAGGAGTGGCAACGCAAACCATGCCAGCGCGAGCACGGGCAGTCCCAATGCCGATAAGGCGATAAAACTCATCTGCCACCCAAGGTTCGTTCCGATCAGCAATCCCATCGGTACACCGGCCACCGATGCGATGGCAAAACCGGTCATCATCGCGCCCGTTGCTCGGCCGCGACGGCTATCCGGAAAAACGTCACCGATGATCGCCATCGAGATTCCGCCCACAATTCCGCCGAACGCGCCCGCAATCACGCGGGAGATCACCAGCGATAGGTAGTTCATCGACAAACCACAAAACAGTGTTCCCAACAGAAAGCCGCTGTAGAGAAACAAGAACGCTGATCGTCGAGAAAACCGATCGACGGTCGCTGAGGCAATCAGTCCCGCGATTCCAGCGGCAAACGTGTAGGACGAGACGATTAATCCGAACGACGATGGGCCAATGTCGAGCGTACGCATCAGTTGCGGACCGAGAGGCATCACAATCATAAAGTCGACGATCGTGATGAACTGAACGGCTGCCAAAATAAGCAATATCAAGCGTTCGTTATGAACGGTTCTCGTCGCGCCTTCGCTCGGTTGTTGCACCATCATGATCGCTGGGCCTGAGTGAGGCCTCGTTCCTTCGTATCCGGTTCGTAGTATCTATCTGACTAGGTGTGTTGACGTCTCGATCTGACAGTCTAGCCGTGTGGAAAGTTCGGCAAAGATGTACTCAAAGCCATATTCCAAACGCCCCGGTGAACGAGTGCTCCTTGTGCGTAACTGACCAACGAAACCAAAACGGTGCTGTCGTTGTCGCCGTATGAAGGTCGTGTCGCGTTATCGCCTGAGAGCGGCCGGTAAAGTTCCGTAAGGCAGTGGGCGATGTGATTGGTCCAGCGAAAATCGAAAGCGAATCCGCGTATCGATTCGATTGCGTCAATCGAATTACATGCCAACGCATATAGGCGAAAGGGGGAATGAGTCCAGTCGCCCTGATCGGCGGTAACATGTCTGACGAAGTAGCGTGATCTTAACGGGAAGGATTGAATACCCAGGAGCCTGTCACCGGCAGATACGTGAGCCTAGCTCGTTCGCGGCGGATCCTTTTGTGACGAACGAAGGTAAGTCGTTAACCTGAGGTTTATAATTGGTGAGTGAAACAGGCGGTTCGGTATCCTCTGATGAACGCTCGACTGCAGTTGGTAAACCTGCTTTTGTGGCTCGAGTCGCAAGGGAAATTCTCCTGAGACCGAAAGTGCCGCAAGAAGTTTTTCACACCGCATCGTTTTCGAATCGAACGCATTCTTATGCGAATACATCGGTCACGAGAAATCAATTCCTACTCGCCTCTCTTTTACCCACCCACTTCGCACTCATTGACGTCCACACAGATCGAATGGATTGATGAACGCTCTGATCGAAACGCTTCCGCCTCGAACGTTTGAATCATTTCGTTGTTTTGATCGTCGGGAAAATCGTTTGCCCGCTCGATGGCACCAACACGCCGAGATCGAGTTGACCTTCGTGCCGAAAGGCTCTGGTGAGCGTCTGATTGGTGATCATATCGGACGATACACCGATTCCGATTTAGTGTTGGTCGGTGAGCACTTGCCTCACACTTGGGCGTCGGATGAATTTCGCGGGCAGCGGTACGACATGCATGAGGCCATCGTGCTGTACTTCAAACGTGATTTTCTAGGGAGCGGTTTCTTCGATATACCTGAAGCGATCCGAATCCGGGATCTACTGACGCGGGCAAAACAAGGCCTCTGGTTCCCTCCGGAATTTGCCGAAGAGATCGGAGCGAAGATGCAAGAAATCTTAGCTCAACGAGGGATGCTCCGGATCGCAGAGTTGCTGCAGTGTCTGGAGATGCTTTGCGAATGTGAAAACACCGTCGTGTTAGCAAGTGAAGGATACCAGTGCGAAGCGAACAGTCGCAACGATCCGAAGATGAGCCAGGTGCTTCAATATATCATCGAAAACTTCACCGACTCGCAGTTGCAGATTAACCAACTCGCAGAACTCGTCGGGATGAACCATTCTGCGTTTGCGAGGAGTTTTCGAAACACGATCGGACACACACCAACGCAATACATCAACCGGTTGCGTGTCGGATTCGCACGACGTCTCTTGCTCGAACAAGATCTCAGCGTGCTGAATGTTTGCTACCAGTCGGGCTTCGCCTCTGTCTCACATTTCAACAAACGATTCAGGGCAGAATTCAGTATGTCGCCACGTGAATTCCGCGAAGCCCATTTGCTCGTTCATGACAGCTCACGAGCGGTTGCGGGGCACGAAGCGAAGACGCGATAAAATCTTGCTGGCTACGAAAATGATTGATTGCTCATCAATCTGTTTTTGTCGCTGCGTTCTCGGAAGTGTTCGTGCGGTCGAGTTTTAGCTCAGGCCACGTTTTCAGCAGCACTACCACGGCGATCACTCCAACGCCCATGCTCAACGCGAACGAAAGCCACTGGCTGTAAAGGAAGGATCCGGTTCCAAACAGGGTCGCGTAGACGAGAAAAGTAGAGGCAAACATCGCTTTCAAACCCGCGACAATCGAATCGCTCGATGCCAGGACTGCGCCATCGGCGATCAATTGATTCCGAATCGGGTTCCAGCCTGAACCGCCCGGCCGAATCTTTTCATAGAAACGACATAACGTTTGCGTGTCCGTCGCGGGGGTGAGTACGGTCACGAGTAACCAGGCTAGGGTGGTGATCGCAACGCCGGCAATCAGTTCCTGCCAAGACTCGAGTTTTGCCCATCCCAGTTGTGGATAGCCGAATCGGAAGAACATGGCGACGGCGAATGAAACCGCCATGCCGGCGATTTCGGTGAACGCGTTCATCCGCCACCAAAACCAACGGAGGATGTAAATCAGTCCCGTTCCCGCACCAATTTGCAGGATGATACTGAATCCGTCCATGGCGCTTTCCAGTGTCAACGCAACAAAGCCCGCGATCATCATCAATCCAACCGTCGACCATCGGCCGATCGAGACGAGTTGCTTTTCCGACGCGTCGGGATTCAAGAACCTGCGATAAAAATCGTGGGCCAGATAGGAGGCACCCCAGTTCAAGTGAGTTGAGATGGTCGACATGAACGCCGCAATCAAGCTGGCGATGACGACCCCCAATAACCCGTTTGGCAAAAACGTGAGCATCGCGGGATAGGCCAAATCGTCTTTGACGATTTTAGGATCAACCGCCGGGAATGCGGTTTGAATACTGTCCAGAGTCGGGAACACAACGAGTGACGCTAGTGCAACGATAATCCATGGCCACGGACGTAGTGCGTAGTGCGCGATTTGAAATAACAGTGTTGCCGTCGTGGCGTCGCGTTCACTGCGTGCCCCGATCATTCGTTGGGCAACGTAGCCGCCTCCACCCGGCTCGGCACCGGGATACCAACTGCTCCACCACTGGACCGCCAACGGGATGATCAGCAGCGGAACCAATGCATTGACATTTGAGAAGTCGGGCAACAGATTGAGTTTTTCGCTGACGTTTTCATTCGCCAGGAGGCTGTCGAATCCGCCAACTTCGGGCAGGTTGCAAATCACAACGGCCGCCCAGACCGCACCTACCATCGCAACGACAAACTGAAAGCAATCCGTCAGAATCACGCCACGCAGTCCGCCCAGTAACGTATAAACGACCGTCACCGTTCCGGCACACAAGACAACTTGCAGCGGAGAAGCACCGAGTAGGATCCCGCCGAGTTTGATCCCGGCCAAAATCACGTTTGCCATCACAAGGCAATTGAAAACGACCCCGAGATAGATCGCTCGAAAACCTCGCAAGAAGCCTGCCGATTTCCCGCTGTAGCGGATTTCGTAGAACTCCAAATCCGTCAGGACGCCACTGCGTTTCCATAACTTCGCATAGACAAAAACGGTCAGTAAACCGGTTAACAGAAACGCCCACCACACCCAGTTGCCGCTCACGCCGTTCTTGCGGACGATGTCGGTGACGAGGTTAGGTGTGTCGGCGGCGAACGTCGTTGCCACCATCGACAGACCCAGAGTCCACCAACTCATTTGACCGCCGGCCAGGAAGTACTCGGAGAAGCTTTTTCCAGCACGTCGGCTGACGAGCACTCCGATCAGCATCGAAATTGCGAAGAATGCCGCGATGATGGCATAGTCAACAGCGTTGAGTGTCATGGGTTACTCGGGGTGATGCGTGAGGTGCGTGAGACTCGTTGCTGTTCTAGCGAACTTGGACTTCGACGATCTTGGAAAACGCATCAAAGACGTAGCCAAGGTTACCGTGGCTGATAACTCGCACAAAGCGTGCGTCGCGTTCCGGGAACGTATGGTCCACGGACGGCGTTGGCTGTTTGGGTTTCTCGAGGCGTGATCCGACTTCTTCAAACGTTTCACCATCAGCCGAAACTTCGACGGTGTACTTTTCGTACGAACCGCTAACCGTGTATGCGACCACGGTCACATTGCTGACGCGTTGGACGGTTCCTAAATCGATCGTCATCTTGATAGGCTCAGGAACCGCAGGATAACCCAGGTAGAAATCGAGGTTGTTCGTGCTGCCATCGGTGATTCGTCCGATCGAAAAAGGTGGGCCGGATGATGCCGATGTTTCAACGGGTTTGCCCAATGCGAGGTTTTCGGCTGGGGCGACCGCAATGAAATTGGCGCGGCTTCCATGACTCATTTGCTTGCCGTCCATAAATGCGGCGGCACGCACGGTAGTGTTCTTTGACAGCGAGATTGGTTGGAGATAGAGCGTCGACGTGGAGCGAGGCTCGGAGCCATCGAGCGTGTAGCGTATCTCGACGTCGCCCTCGGCGTGAAACGCAATGTTGGTCTCGTTGTGAAAAACACCGTCTTCAGGAACGACCAGATTGGCGGCTTGAATTCGGACGGGGTAATAAGCCGCGACGCGAGCGGTTTCCGTCTTTTGTGTTCGAGCCGAGAATTCATCAAAGTCGCGTTCGACTTCAGGATTCCACGCAACCTCCGCGAACGGAATCAATCGTGGGATGACTTGTGCAAAGTAGTTTGACTCGCGTCCTTCCCACCAGGGCATGCAGAAACCGATTAGGCGATCGGTGGGTTCTACTTCGATCGGATTGTTGTACGTTGGAATCCACGGATTCATGTGTTTGAATCGGGTGATGGAGAGCGTCTCGTAGATATGTTGCGGTGACGCCATCGTGAAGTTCGTCCGCGGGTAATGATCCACTAGATACAGCGGATCCCATGCTGCGTTGATGACATGATAGCCGTCTTCGAGCATTTGATCGGCGGGGTAATTTATCGTGCGCCAGTTGATGTGAATCACGTCAGTGTCGACTTTGTTGGCACCGGTGCCCGGACTCGGGCCCTCCCAGACCAAGGTTTGTTTGCCTTTGGTTTTCAGGTAGGCGTTGAGTTTGTTGATGAGGTCACGCTGCAAATCCTCGGGGACACCGAAGGCTTCGTCGCCGCCGATGTGGATGTACGGGGACGACGCAAAGACTTCCATCAACTCGTCGAGGAGCGTTTTGATGCCA
This sequence comes from Aporhodopirellula rubra, assembly GCF_014192335.1. Taxonomy (GTDB): domain Bacteria; phylum Planctomycetota; class Planctomycetia; order Pirellulales; family Pirellulaceae; genus Rhodopirellula; species Rhodopirellula rubra. The sequence goes on from NZ_JACHXU010000027.1 coordinate 92,210, forward strand.
CTCAATGCGACTTCGCTTTTCACCAGATCCGTTCCCGTTCTTCCGAATACTTCCGGATAGATTCCTCGCAGTTTTTCAGAGTGCCCTGGTACTTCCAATTCCGGAATGATCGTGACACCACGAGCGACCGCGTACGCTTCGATTTCTTTGAACTGGTCGGCCGTGATGAGTCCATCCCACAGTTTCGGAAACGCCTTTGAGGGAAATGCAAAACGTTGATCATCGGTGAGGTGAAGCTGCATGGAGTCCACTTTGTAGAACCACAGCAGATCGATCGTCTCTTTCAAAAGCTCGACGCTATGTGGGTTGCGGCCCATGTCGATCATGAAGTTTCGATACGGCAACTTCGGTGAGTCGTTGATTGAGAGTAGCGGCAGTTTGCCTGGACCTTGTGTGCCGATGAGTTGCAGAAGTGTTGCTGTCGCGTGTGTGAATCCCTTCAGTGTGGATGCACGGATCTGGATTTGATCGCCAAGGGTCTTGAGAGAATAGGACTCCGCGGGCAGGTCTGAGTCTGCGAAAACCACAAGGGTCGCGTCATCACCATCTGTCAGGGCCAGGCGGTGTTTGCCGCTGGTTGTTCGCTCGATCAGTTCACCAACGATCTTCAAATGCTCTTTCCAAGAAGAATCCTCGGGCGCCGAAACGGTGATCACATCGGGGAGAACCATCACTTCGTCAGCGGTGATCGACAATTCGGTAGGTGTCGGTACCAGTGGCAGGTTTTGGCCGAAGGCGGTCGAACCAATGGTGGTTAAGCCGATCATGAACGAAGCAACGAACAAGCAAAGATTTTTCATGGAGAGTCTCGAAAGCGGTGATGTCGAATTCAAATGCGGAGTTGACCGGACGAAGTGTTGAGAATGCTGGGATAAAGTTTGCACGCTGTCAGTATTCGGTCGTGAATACTTGCTGCCAGAACTGGCGGTACAGAGGCCATTTGACGAAGTTGATTCCCCAGTGCGGGCTCGCACCGGTTGTCCACGCAGTGACGCGGCCTTCGCCAAAATGGTGTGCCGCGAAAAGCGGGTGCCAGCGTCCCGCGTATGCGATGTCAATAATCGACTCGCTACTTTCTCGCGGCAGGGTTTCGTTAAATCCCAGCAGCGGCGGAAGCGTGTCGAAGTCGATGCCTGCAACCGCTGGATGATTCAAATCGTTTACCCGAGTCGGAAAGGCTTCGGTCGATTCGAACAAATCGTCCGTTTCGAGACACTGCACGGGGAGGACATCCGCGAACAAACTGCGGCCCCATCCGCCTTTGCCGAGCTGACCACTAAACGAATACCATCCACCGTTCATGTGAAAATGACCGCCGGCTTCGACCCATCCCCGAAGAATATTGAAACGATCAGGGAAGGTAACGTATTCAGTTTCCCATTTGGCTCGATTGAAGAAGTCGGGATGCAGCATCATGCATTTGGTTTCAACATCACCAAAGATGATCACGTCCGCCCATTCGAGCCGGCGGTCAAACGCCTCCGGTGAAAGGTTGTAAAGTTCCCAAGACGGCTGAGTGATTACTTCGGCTCCATCAATCTCACGAACCGCGTCTACCAATGGTTGGCCATAGTTGAGGACTTCCACATTTTTCTTTGCCGAGAGAAATGGCGATTCGATGAATTCGTTCCCCGTGTGGATACACCAGTTGCCAACATGCCAAACGCGTTTTGTCATAAGTTGCTTCGAATGCGGAAGAACGAACAGTCAGTTGGACCTATGAAGCACCGTGTCGGTGGAATTGAGCGGTTTTCAATCATGAGTTCCAAACCGAGTGCACATCTTCATCGAAACATCCGCGAGAGTCTGCCTCTCCGTTGCCAATTAATGATTCAGAATGTGCGCGGTCGGACGCGAAACCGCAGAGAATGCGATTGGCACAGAGGGGGCTGATAGCCACATGTCCCTCCACTGCAATGTCTATACAGCAGCGAGTGGCCGCCGTGAGGTACGGATATCCGATTCGATTGCTTGACGAAGCAAGTCGAGTGATACCGTTACAAGCATCACCGTTAGTCACACCACGTGCGTGCCTGTCAAACGATTCTGCAATCGTTGGTCGAGATCAATGTCGACTGCATTCAGTTTGCCCCATCGATTGGAATGGCATGTTGTCGCCGTCGGCGACATGGGGTCCTGTGGCGAACCGATGTCAAAGGTTCCATCGAGAGTGACCCGGTTTGGAGTGCACTTTTCGAAACGACCTTCACCGACCATTTGGTCATTCGCAAACAGAGTCACGGTGGCAGTGGCGTACGGTTTGTCAGAGTCTGTTTTGTAGACCATCCTCAGGGGGCGACGCATGTTAGCTCAGTCTGCCTAAAGTGCGCGTCGCCCAGCCGGCAAAGGCGAGTGATTTCACCCACGTGGCAAGTGATGAAGCAAACGTTTTGCGTGTTGTTACTTTGTTAACTCCACCGTTAGCTTATGGATGTCGCCTCCGAATTCGAACGGGGCGCGGTCAAAGTAGTCGCGGGCAACGGGGGAACCGAGATCGACTCCGACGTCAAACGTCTCGCTGGCACTGAAGGCGGCAGGGACCGAACGTTTGGTGGTCATTTTTGCGACTTCGTTACCGTCCACGGACATCTGCACGCTCAGTGGTGCGCCGGGGCTTTCAAGCGTGGAGTTGACTACGATCGTGTGTCGACCGGGCTGCAATCGTTGTTTGGACCGAACGATAGAACGCTCGATGATGAAAAGATTGTATTCGTACGTCAGGTACCCATCGTCGAGATAACAGGTTAAACCGCCGGCCGCTCCACCCAGTGCGTAGAGCACTCCATTTTCGTTCTCGGCGATTTCCAGGTCGATGGTGACGACGTTGCTTTTCTTGCCAAGCCCAGGTGCGGTGAATTCTGGCATGCGACGAGTGTTGGCATTGAACGTCCAACTGTTGTACGGCGAACCTATGATGTCCTCAGGGTGAATCCGAGTCCACAACGCACCGCCGATAGGCAAGTCTTTGTTCTCGGTGGCGACAGCCAGGAAACGCTTTTTCATCGACGCCAATCTGTCGGGATGGACCGTGGCGAGATTGTTGGCCTGTGAGAAATCATTATGTAGGTCGTAGAGTTCCCACTCATCGTTGTCGGAGTCCCATGTTTTGATCTGCTTGGGGGCGTCCTCGGGATTCCAGGGACGTAGTGGACCGAATGTGCACGCCATCCAGCCGTCGAGATAGATGCCACGGCTCCCGTTGTTGTCGAAGAACTGCTCGTGTTTCTCGGACGACGCGGCCGGATCGTGGAAGGTATCGGCAAAGCTGACGCCATCGATTGGCATTTGAGCGTGCCCGTCGACGAACTTGGGTGGAGTGATGCCGAGCACTTCAAAGAGCGTAGGTGCAATGTCGACGACGTGTGAGAATTGTGAACAAGGAGTCTCGCTTGCTTTGATAACCTTGGGCCAGGAAACCACCATTGGGTTTCGGGTGCCTCCGAAGTAAGACGCTGTCAGCTTGGTACCTTTGAACGGGGTGCTGCCGGCCCAGGCCCAGCCCGCGTGATACATGTTGTCGACCTTGGCAGATCCCAAGGCGTCGAGCCCTCCGAGTTCATTGAGCGCGGTTTGTTGTTGCTCGAACGTGCTGGACAACAGGTTTTGGGCGAGCAATTCACTGATGGTTCCGTTGTTGCCTTCGGCGCTCGAACCGTTATCGCCCCAAATGTAGAACACGATCGTGTTCTCTCGCTGGCCTCGCTCTTCCAATCCATCGACCAGCCGCAATACCTGTGAATCGGTGTGTTCGACGAAGCCGGCGAAAACTTCCATCAGTCGACGTTGGAAGGCACGTTCCGCTTCGGGGATGTCATCCCATGCTTCCAACGAAGGGTCACGGTCAGTCAATCTGGTATTAGGCGGAATGATCCCCATTTCCAATTGGCGTTTGTGAACCCGCTGACGATAGACGTCCCAGCCATCGTCGAACTTGCCCTTGTATTTGTCGGCCCATTCTTTGGCAACATGATGGGGACCATGCACCGCACCGGGAGCCCAGTACATCAAGAACGGTTTGTCGGGAGCGAACGCTTGATGGTCGTCGAGCCATGCCAACGCTTCCTCGGCCATCCCTTCGGTCAAGTGGTAGTTTTCTGATTTCGGCGGTTCGATGTGGTTTAGGTTTTCGGTCAATCGAGGCTCCCACTGCGAGGTCTCTCCCGCCAAGAAGCCCCAGAAGTGTTCGAACCCATAGCCGGTTGGCCAGCGATCAAAGGGCCCCATCGACGTGGTTTCAACGGCAGGTGTGTTGTGCCACTTACCAAAGGCAGACGTTTTGTAACCGTAGTTCTTAAGCACTTCCGCGATTGTGGCTGCCTGTTTCGGAATCACGCCGGTGTATCCGTCAAATGCAACGGCTCGCTCGGCGATCGTTCCGTAGCCAACGCGTGTGTGGTTGCGACCAGTCAACAGGGATGCCCGCGTCGGTGAGCAGATCGACGTGGTGTGGAACTGGTTGTAGCGAATCCCTTCGCTGGCCAGTTTCTTCAACCCCGGCGTGTGCACCTCGCCGCCAAAGACTTCCGAAATTCCGAATCCAACGTCATCCAACAGGACGATCAGGATGTTAGGTGCATCGGCTGGAAGACGCTGAGGATCTTCGGGCCATTTCATCGTCGAGTCTTGCAGTCGCGGCTTCGCAACGCTGTTCATTGGCGTTGGCGGGAACGGCAAAACCGATCCGTCGTTTGGGATCTCTGCCGCGAACGAGGTGGTTCCTGCAAGGATGAGAAAAAGTAGCGAGAGGGTTTTCTGATTGTTAGCAGGAAACAGCATGTTTGAAAAATCGCAAAAAAGAAGAGAAGTAAAAATCTATGCGTGATTGGTGTCTTTACCCGACTCGTTCGATTGGGCGGGCGGTCAGTTAACCGACCAGATGCATGGCGTGGGGACTTCGTGGAGGTCGACCGAGCCTACAATCCGACGTCTTTGGGAGGGAACTTTTTCAGCGTGGCGGCATGAGCTTTAATTTTTCCGAGCACGCTGGCTAACCAAGCGTTGCGGCGATGGCCTACTGGAGATTGTTCCTTGGGATCGATGTAAAGGTTGAAGTACCAACCCGCCAAGCCCGCATCTTGGACCGTTGAATAATCGATGTGCATGTGCTCGGACTGTGGCACGATAACTTTCATGTGCAGTTTGTACTCACGCATGCGACATGCCATCAATTGGCTGCCCCACCAAAAGTAGACGGCTTCGCGGGCGGACTCACCGTTGTCTGAGAGAAGGAAGGAGGTTTGGTCGATGAAGTCGTAATACTTATCGTCGGCGAGTTTCTCGGTTGAAACGCTGGCGAGGTTCAATGCGACTCCGAACAGGTCCATCAAGTCAAATAGTCCGTCGCACTCTCGGCCTGGTTGAATCATCCCCTTCCAATAGGCGATACCTGGGACTCGCACTCCGCCTTCAAACGTGGTTCCTTTGGCGCCGCGAAAGGGCGTGTAACCGGCGTCCGGCCATCCGTCCATCTGTGGTCCGTTGTCGGATGTAAAGAAGATGAATGTGTTCTCCAGAACGCCCACTTCATCTAATGCTTTTACGATGTTGCCGACATGCAGATCCACTTCCGCAACGGCTTCCTTGTAGAAATATTTTGCTGCACTGAGGGGGCCCAGGTCGGGATTTGGGAAGTTGTCGCAGTGGACCTTCATGAAGCAGTGTTCGATAAAGAATGGTTTGTCGTCTTGGGCCAGTTCCTTGATTCGATTAATGGTGAATTCTGCGAGTTTAGCGTCCGCTCGCCCCATGTCTTGCGTGGAATTGATTTGCTCGAGCGTTTCTGTCCGTCCTCCCTTGAAGCCGTGTTGAAGATGGTCGTCGGGTTTGATCGTTTCGAACGCAGTCCTGAGTTCGGGATCGTTTACGAGGTCCGGAAATCGTCGGCCGTCTTTACCTTGGGTGATCTCCTTCTGGGCTGAGTAGAACCCGTAGAACTCATCAAAACCGATGTCATGTGGACGCATGCCTTTGGGTTCGCCAACATGCCATTTACCGGTGAGAAGCGTGTGGTACCCCGATTCGCTGAGTAACGCGGCCAAAGAGGTTTCATCCGCCCACGGGTTTTTAGTCAGCTTATCCCCGGCGAGAATCGGTCGCGTCAGGCCGGTTCGCACGGGAAGACGACCGGTCAGGATTGCCGAACGAGTCGGTGTGCACGTGTGTTGTGAATAACACGAGGTGAGCTTTAAACCGTCACGTGCGAGTTGATCAATGTTGGGAGTCGCAGCGCCGATGGCCCCGCCACCGCCGTAGCAGCCTGGGTCGCCATATCCCATGTCATCAACGATTAGCCAGAGGATGTTAGGTTTTTTGCCAGCTTTTTCTTCAAGGGAAGCTAGCTTTTGCTTTGCGGTCTCGTCCTGTTCAGGGCGCGGGATCGAGGCTTCGCGATTGGAATTCGTTTGAATCGATCGGTCAAAAGTAGCCGTCGGGTGGTCGTTTTGTGTGGGCCTCGATGGTGACTGAGCAGCGGCAGGATTGATGCCAAGGCTCAGCGTGCAACCGAGAAAGAGTATGACTGTGGCGATGCGAATCATCGAAGATAGCGTGATGGGGAGCATGGAAGCAGTCGCAATCAAAGGAGTAATGGAGAAGAAATGTCTGTGGAATTGCGCCGATCAATTGGAAGCATCCCAGTCATTGTTAAGAGATGGTCTCGCGGAGGGAAGAATCAGCCCTCGCAGCTTCCTTTTTTCATCGGGGGCAACCGACGGGGAGACCATCATGAATGAAATTAGTCTTTTGCAATCTCTTGGGCAAGTTTCAGCGTCGGAGACCGGGAGAGTCTTTCGAGATCCTATCCCCGGCCCACAGCTCTCGAGAGAAGTGCCCAATATGTGCATGGGCAATGTAGAGAGGCGGACGAGTGGTCCTGTCGTACCATCCCAATGTGCGGCGTCGTGAACCAGATGATTATGTTATTCGACGAAGGACCAGGTGATGTGTTTGCAAATGGAAAATCAGTTGGCGGTCCTCGGAGATGAATGCTGTGATCCGAGTTAGGTCAGCGGCAGTAACGAATGAATAATAAGAACGTAAATCCGTACGCATCAAGCATTGGCGACGTCTTTACCAGTGCTGGTTGCGAAACAGGAGATGCGACGCTCTCGATGTCGCCGTGGATTTTAAGAGGTTGGATGGATGAAGTTGTGCTGCCCTTGGAAGTTCGTTGGTACTGGGATTTTGCTCGCATTGGGAGTTTGCTAGGGCGTGCGAACCAGGAATGGACGCCACTGTTGGTGCGGAGACTAGGTCGGACGTCGTGTGGGTGATTTGCGGGAGGGGGCGGTCTGCGACAATGCGTGCACTGCAAAGTGCCGGATTGCGGTGTTAGATCTGATATTATGGCGAATCCATCCCGCCAACATTTCCTGCCTTTCGAATGCGTGGAGCAGCCATGACCACCCTCAATACGCCCGCTAACACTGTCGTCTCGACATCTCAGGCATCGGATCGACGTCGTTTCTTGCAAGCCACCGGGGTCGCGGTCGCAGGGGCCGCAGTCGCGGGAAATGTGGTGCAGGGGGAGACGGCCCGGTCAGTCCATGTTGCTGAAGACAGCATGATTCGGTTGGCCCTGATTGGTTGTGGGAGTCGTGGAACGGGCGCGGTGGTCAATGCTCTCGAGACGAGCAATCAAGGACCGATCTCTCTTTACGCAACGGCTGATTTGGACGCGAAGAACGTTGAGCTACGCCTGCGTTCTCTTAAGCACAAGTATGCCGACAAGATCGACGTGCCCGAAGAACGCCAATTCATTGGTTTTGATGCCTACAAGAAGGCAATCGATGTTCTTAAGCCGGGAGACATCGCGTTATGCACGACACGTGCGTACATCCGTCCGGTCCACGTTGAGTATGCCGTTAGCAGAGGCATCAACGTGTTCATGGAGAAACCATTCGCGACCGATCCGAGGGGACTCCATCGAATGCTGCGTGCGAGCGAGTTAGCGGAAAAAAATGGTGTAAAGATTGCAGCGGGTTTGCAATGCCGGCATTCACCCGCTCGCGCCGCCTTGATCGATCGAATCCGTGAGGACGCGATCGGAGACATCTCGTATATCTGCGCAAATCGGTTGGGCGGCCGTCGATGGTTGGGCGACCAACGAGACAAATCAAACGTTCTGACTGAACAATTGCGATTTGGGAAAACCGGATTGTTGTGGATTGGTTCAGGACACATGGTGGATTTCTTAATCCATCAAATCGATGAGTGTTGTTGGTTGATGAATGATTGGCCGGTGTCATGTCACGGTATGGGTGGTCGTGAAGTCGGCAGCACTGATCGTGGTCAGAACATGGACACCTATTCGATGGAGTTCACTTTCGCCAATGGCAAGAAAGCGTTCTGCGGGTTCCGGCGCGCCCAGGGTGGTTTTAATGAGTTTGCGACGTTTGTGCACGGCACGAAGAAGGCCGCGCAGTTTTCCGGTAAGGTGCACAAGGCGACCGTCCATGTGTACAAGGACCAGGTCATTAGCGACAACAATATCGAATGGTCGCCAACGCCGGACGCACATAACCCGTGGGACTACGAATGGATCTCGCTCATCAATAGCATCCGCAATGACTTGCCTCACAATGAAGGCAAGCGTGCGGTGTATTCTGACTACGCGAGCTTGATGGGACGCGCCGCCTCGCATCTCAATCGGGTCGTTACGTGGGATGAAATCGTCAATTCGAAGTTCCAGTTTTGTGATCGACTCGACGAATTAACGGTCGACAGCGCGCCGCCAGTCGTGGCAGGCGAAGAAGGCTATTTTCCGCAGCCTGGGACTCGTAATTGGAAAGAAATCTAGCACCGGATTGAGCTCTGTTGCCATTTGTATTCACGAAAAACGCCACCTTTCATAGGAAGGGTGGCGTTGGTCGTTTGCCAGCATCCGTCAGGATGCTGGCGATCGTATTGCGACGCCCGTAGCGGGGCGGGCTATCGACGCATCTTGCGATAACGCTCGATCAGTGCGTTCGTTGAACTGTCGTGTTGCAGTTCACCATCGCTTTCACCGGAGAGTTCTGGGATGATCGCTTTGGCGAGCACTTTCCCGAGTTCCACGCCCCATTGATCGAACGCGTCAATGTTCCAGATCACGCTTTGGACGTAGACGCTGTGTTCGTAGAGTGCCACCAATTTGCCGAGCATGGCGGGAGACATTTCGTCGCCGAAGAGGGTGTTCGATGGACGGTTGCCTTCAAAGACGCGGTGGGGGACGAGCCAGTCCTGCGTGCCTTCGCTCTTGACCTCTTCGGCAGTTTTGCCGAACGCGAGTGCTTCGCTTTGTGCGAGAACGTTGGCGATCAGGATGTCGTGATGAGATCCGATGGGGTTGAGTGATTTTCCGAAGGCGATGAAGTCGCACGGAATTAAACGCGTGCCCTGGTGGATCAATTGATAGAACGAGTGTTGGCCGTTGGTGCCGGGTTCGCCCCAATAAATCAGGCCGGTTTCGTAGTTTACTTTTCGCCCGTCGACGGTCGTCGACTTCCCGTTGCTCTCCATCGTGAGTTGCTGCAGGTAGGCGGGGAATCGCTTGAGGTACTGTTCGTAGGGAAGCACGGCGGTGGTTTCGACGCCGAAAAAGTTGGAGTACCAAACCGACAACATGCCCATCAGGACGGGAAGGTTTTTCTCCAGAGGCGCGGTGCGGAAGTGTTCGTCCATTTGGCGGAATCCGCTGAGCATTTCGCGGAAGCCCTTGGGCCCGATTGCGAGCATCGTGGACAATCCGATTGCGGAGTCCATCGAATAGCGACCGCCGACCCAGTCCCAGAATTCGAACATGTTGGCGGTGTCGATGCCGAACTCGGAGACTTTTTCGGAGTTGGTCGATAGGGCGACGAAGTGTTTCGCGATGGCCGATTCGTCACCGCCGATCTGATGCAGCAACCACGCGCGGGCGGTGTTGGCATTGGTCATCGTTTCGATCGTCGTGAATGTTTTCGATGCGACGATGAAGAGGGTTTCCATCGGATCGAGGTCCACGACCGCTTCGGCGAAATCGGTGGCATCGACGTTGCTGATGAAACGGAACGTGAGATCGCGTTGGCTGAAGCTCTTGAGGGCTTCATATGCCATCACCGGGCCAAGGTCCGATCCGCCGATTCCGATGTTGACGATGTTGCGAATCGGTTTGCCGGTATGGCCGACCCAACTGCCATTGCGGACGCGGTCACAAAAGGCTGACATTTTGTCGAGCACCGCGTGGACTTCGGGGATCACGTTTTCGCCGTCAACGAGGACGTTGGCATCGGCGGGGCTGCGGAGGGCGGTGTGCAGGACCGCACGCCCTTCGGTCAGGTTGATCTTTTCGCCGGAGAACATCGATTCAATGCGGCTGGGCAATTCGCAGGCACGTGCGAGATTGAGCAGCAGGTCGACGGTTTCGGCGGTGATGCGGTTTTTGGAATAGTCCAGGTACAAACCCGCACCCTCGACGGTCAACGTTTTGCCACGCGCCGGGTCGGAGGCGAACAGATCCCGCAGATGCGTGTCCTTAAGTGTTTCGAAGTGCGAAGAAAGGGCTTGGAATTGTGGCAGGTTCTTGAGAGTGTCGGGCATAGGTCGTGTCGGTGGCGAGGTGGCGGAATTGGGAGCGACTATGTTTTAGTTCAACGTGCGGATTCCTCGAAGGGTGCTGATTTCGCGGAAGGTGACGCTCGTTGCACAAGGGGATGGAACGCGGGCGAATTGGCGAGAAACGGGGCTATTCTTCGCTCTTCACATGTCCGGCAACGACGAGGACCGGGTGAGGGCTGCGGCGGATTCGGTCGATCACGAACCCCTGTGTGAATCGGTCGTCTACTTCGAGCGGCAAGACGATCAGCTGTTGGTGGGTATCCGAAAGTGGGTGTGGAGGGGCCATTTCACCGGGTTGCGGCAAGAGGTGGTATTGGATGCCGAGGTCGTTTGCGGTCTTGTTCATCGCCGCGTGTAGATTTTGGTGCGTTCGGGCGAGGACGTCCGCGAGCATTCCGACATCGAATTCTTTATCGGGGTCGACGGACTCGAGGATCGCACGCACGTTTTCGAAGTGTTCTTTTTCGACGACGAGATTGAGCGAGACTTCGCCTTTGGGTTTTGCCAGTCCGAACGCCCAGGCGGCTGCGCGGTTTTCGACATCACATTCACTGCCGACGAGCATGCTGACTCGCTGCGAGCATTCGGCGAGTGCTTGATCAGGATGTCGGATCACGAGAAACGGTACCGAGCATCGTGAGAGCAGCACATCGACGACCGTGCCCACGCTGTCGGCGCCGACTTTGCCGAACGAGCGGCCGAAGGGGCACGGCACAATGAGAAGATTGACGTCGTGGGTCCTGAGTGAATCCAGGATCGCTTCGAAGGCCTCGCCCGACGGCCTCGAAATCGCGCGGGCACCGGTAATTTGTCCGGCCGTTTGCGTCGCCAAATCGCTCGGCGGGTGAGGAGACGATGGGGTGGGCGGTGCTGCGTTTGCGTCGGGGGAGCTGTCGTCCGTGGCGGTCTCGCGAGCGTCGAGCACCAACGTTTCGGTGTTGCAAACGTTACGCAGGTGATTGGCCGATGCGATCGACGTCGGGTCTTGGTCGGACCCGTCGAGTACCAACATCACTCGAGCGGGGCGGATCGGCGTCAAAGGAGTCGCCGATCCCACGCGGGCACGCTCGAACAGTCGCATCGAGTCGTCTACGTCGCGGTCAAAGTCAGATGCATCGTCCATCGCTGGTGAGCCTGAATAGTTGAGAAAAGAGGGAGGTTAGGACTGAATCGCGGGAATCCATCCCTGCCAGTGCAACATCATCACATAGAGGATTGCACCGATGACTTGGATCAACATGATCGCGCCTCCGAGTTTCAAGAACGTACCCCATCCGACGTGAACGCCGGCTTCCTTTTTTAGGGCGTAAATTGCAATCACGCAGGAAATAGAACCGATCGGGGTGCCGTTTCCGCCGAGGTTACAACAAATGATCAGCGTCCACCACAACGGCTCGGCAGGCACGCCCGTGTCACCTCCGGAGATGTCTTGGACGATCGGGATCAGGGTCGCGGCCACCGGGATGTTGTCGACGATCGAGCTGGCGACGGCCGAGAAGACGCCCATCAAAGGGATCAGCAATGCGATTTGATTTCCCGAGAACGCGATGACCTGTTCGGCCACCCATTTCAGTGCGCCTGTTTCTTTGACGCAGCCGATGATCACAAACAGTCCCATGAAGAACAGGATCACGGTCCAGTTCACTTTGCCGATCGCGTCCTCAACGCCTTTGCCGGAAAACAACAACGCCGCCGTTGCGCCAACCATGGCGATGAAATCCATTCCTACCCCGAGCGGTTGTGCGAGTGCGAACCCGCAAACGGTCGCGATCAGGATCGTGGCACTGCGAAAGAGCACGCGTCGGTCTTCCACCATCGCCCAAGGGTCGAACCCTTCGATTTGTTGTTTGAGTGCCGCTTTGTCCGATTCGGATTGTTTCCATGGAAGATCGTTGCGAAAGAAGAATCGCAGCCCGATGATCGCGATAACCAAACTGAGCGCCGCGTAGGGAAGCGAGACTTTCAGGAAATCGACGTAGGGGATCGAGGCTGCCGTGCCGATCATGATGTTCGGCAACCCGCTGGCAAACGTCGCGATCGCTCCACTGTTGGCACAGATTGCGACCGACAGAAGCAGAGGCATCGGTTTGTAGCCGAGCGAGCGGCAGATCACGAGCACCAAGGAACTCAGGATCAACATCGCCGGGACAATGGTCAGGACGCTGACGAAAAGGAACGTGACCACACAGAGGGTTACGAAAAGCGATCCGGCTCGTCCTGCGGTCAAACGAACGATCCACATGCTCAGGAAGTGGAACAGGCCGCTTTTGCCGACGACGTCGACGAGGATCCCTGTGCCGATGATGACCCCGAAAATGTTGAGGTCCTCTTTGATGAATTCGTAGACCTTTGAGTACGGGAACAAGTCCAATGCCATGCTGAGAATGATCAACACGGCGGCGCCACAGAGCGCCGCGACGGTCTTGTGAAACCTCTCGACCGCGACACCCACAAACGTCGCCATCATCACGCCGGCAAACAGCAGCATGACCCAGGCGGGTGACGACGCGGTCGGCATCTGGGTCAGTGACGACGCCAGCGATCCCCAGGTCGATACAGCGTCCCTAACTGGTTCGCAGGTCACGTATTCAGTGAGAAGCATCAGGGTGGGTCTCCGTGGTGAATCGACGTTGGGCACACACGTATGCCAGAAAACACCGGGCATTTTGCCTGATTTTGGTAATATGGGCCATCCCGCTGTAACCTTCGCGGATGTGGTGGAAATAGCTTCGATCACGAATCCACGTGACGGGAATTTATGCGACGAGAATTTATGTGACCGCAGAAAACCGAACCGAACAATTTGTACAGCACCTCACCGAGCATCAATCTCGGTTGTATGGGTATGTGTACTCGTTGCTGGGGAATCATTCCCGGGCGAGTGATGTGGTGCAGGAAACCAATTTGGTCCTGTGGAGAAAAATCGATGAATATGATCCGGCGAAACCTTTCTCGTCTTGGGCGTTCGGGATCGCCCGGTATCAAGTCCTCTCGAGTCTTCGGGACCAGGGACGTGAGCGGGTTCTCGTTGACTCAGAACTCGCCGAACAACTCAGCGGCATTCTCGAAGTCGAAATGGATCGCTTGGACGACTATCGGACGCCACTGCGACATTGTCTGGCCCGACTCGACGAAGAGCACCGGGCGCTCATCCATCAGCGATACTTTCGGGAGCAATCGATTGCTGATATTGCCGCCGCCCTCGGGCGAACCAGTGGCGCGGTGAAAGTCGCACTAACGCGTGTGCGGCAAAAACTCTTTCGATGTGTCTCCGAACAATTGAATCTGAACGAACTGTGAACAATCCATTCGAAGAACTCGAAGGCCTCCTCAGCGAATGGGAAGCCGGAACCCTCGATGACCGGGGTGTCGAACGTTTTCGCGAAATACTTCGTGACGACGAAGCGGCACGCGTTCATTTTGCGCGACTGCAAACGTTCAACATGGTTTTGATGTCGGAAGCGGGCAGTGGTGAGAGCATGGCGATGCCAACGCAGACGCAATCTCGCGCGGTACCAGAGACAGTGGCAAAGACGGCGGAGTCGTCGGTCGGTGCATCGACATCGGAGATCGCTAACGTTCCGGATCGTTCGGCACGAGTGCTGGCATTCGTTGTCGGTGCCCTTGCCGCGAGCCTGTTAGTGGCTGCATTTCTATGGCGACCTGGTCGGGACGCGGCTTTCGCGGGAACGGACGAGCGTCCCAGTGCAACCAGTGTTGATGAGGGCAATGCGCCAGCGTCTGAGCCATCTTCCCGTGGTGTTGCGATGGTGACTCAGTTGGTCGGTGTCAACTCGCATGCTGACGGGCGAGCGTTAACCACCGGTCAGGCTTTGGTGCCAGGTGATTTTGAAATTGAACGTGGTTTGGTGCAAATTGAGTTTTTCTGCGGAGCGACGGTGGTCCTTGAAGGACCCGCGCAGTTGGAGTTGGTTACGTCGGATCTCGCTCGATTGAGTCATGGCAAGTTGCGCGCTCAGGTGCCGCCGGCGGCTCAAGGGTTCACGATCGAAGCGGACGACTTGCGAGTGGTGGATTTGGGAACCGAATTCGGTGTCGCGGTATCGGCAGACGGAGCGGACGTCGAAGTGTTCGATGGTGAGGTGGAGGTGCATCACGCGAACGACCCCGCTCGATTGCTAGAGAAAGGCGACGCGGTGATGCATGACCGGGGCGGTTCGTTCGAAAAGGCGACCGCGCGGCCGGATCGATTTGTCGATATCGAATCGTTTCATCAGCAAGTTTCCACACGTCAGTCGAATCGTTTTGAAGCGTGGAAACGTTGGTCTGAATCTTTTCGCAAGGATCCGCGGTTGATCGCGTATTACGACTTCGACGATCCCGGGAGATGGAATCGGCGATTGCCGTGCCGTATTGAGCCGGTCAATCGCGGGCTCGACGGGGCAATCGTGGGCGCTGTGCCATCGAAGGGGCGTTGGGATGATAAGAGTTCGTTGGAATTCAAACATCCGGGCGACCGCGTCCGGGTGTCGATTCCCGGCGAATACCGATCACTCAGCTTTTCCGCGTGGGTGCGAATTGACAGCCTCGACCGTTGGTACAACTCGCTATTCCTCACCGATGAATACAATGAGGGGGAGCCGCATTGGCAGATACTCGATACCGGTCAATTGTATTTCTCGGTGCGCAAGCAAGGTGCGGGAACCGGAACGAATAACAAACGTAAGGTTCTCTCGCCGGTTTTTTGGGAGCCGTCTTTGAGCGGAAAGTGGCTGCATTTATCAACCACGTACGACGTTGATCAATGCGTTGTGCGACACTATCTCAATGGCGAGTTGCTTCACGAGCAGTCGATCCCGCCGGATCAAGTCGCGACGACGACTCGATTTGGTCCCTCGACGATCGGAAATTGGACACGACCCAATCGCCCCGATCTCGACTTTGCGATTCGTAATTTGAACGGCAGTATCGATGAGTTTGCAATTTTTTCGGAGGCACTCTCCGCGTCAGAAATTCAGGAGATGTACGATCATGGAAAACCCTAAGAATTTCGATGCGAACCGAGAGTCGAACTCGACCGGTACTCTGGTCGCGATTGTGGCGTGGCAACGCCGAGGCGAATTCGGTCGAGCGGGAATGTTTCTGTCTATCCCGTTTGGGGCGGCGTTGTTGTGCGGCGCCGTCATGCTGTTGGGCACAGTGATGTGGGCACCGGGGGCTCACGCGGAAACGAAATCGGCGGAGGACATCATCGCCGGTCAGCGTCTCTTTACATTGAAGGTGTTGCCTCTCTTCACCGAGAAATGTTTTGGTTGTCACGGAGCCGACGCCGAAAAACGTCGGGGTGATTTTGACATGCGGACCCGCCAAGCGTTGTTGGACGGCGGCGAAACCGGAGACCCCGCGATCGTGCCGGGCGATCCAGACGAAAGCCTCTTGGTGCATTCGATCGAATGGCAATTCAACGAGATGCCGCCCAAGGAGAATGACCGACTGTCACAATCGCAAATCGATGCGGTACGACAGTGGATTCGTCTCGGCGCGCCGTGGCCGGACGAGGAAACGCAAGCCGCGATGCGTCTCGAAGAGTCCACACGTGAGGTTACGGCGGATGGTGTCCTCGTCAGTACGAGTGGCGGCACGTCGGAGCAATGGACACTGCGGCGTTATGACGTTGATGATTTGTGGGCGATCCAGCCAATCCGAACGGAATCACACGTGTCCCGCAGCGACGCGATCGACACGTTCATCGGCCGACGAATCGAAGAAGCGGGTTTTTCACCGGCACCACGGGCAACGCCGATCGAACTGATTCGGCGAGCAACGTTCGATCTTACCGGGTTGCCGCCATCGCCCGAGGAAGTCGATGCCTTCGTCGACGCGAGTGAATTGAATCCGAGGGCGGCGTGGGAGGAATTGGTGGATCGTTTGCTTGCCAGCCCACAGTATGGCGAGCGTGCGGCGCAGCATTGGCTCGATGTCACTCGTTACGCCGATACCGGCGGGATGGCCAACGATTACGAACGGTCCAACATTTGGCGATACCGCGACTACGTGGTGCGATCCTTTAACGAGGACAAGCCCTACGACCAATTTATCGTTGAGCAAATTGCCGGCGACGAGTTAGCGGACGAGTCGGTTCGTCGTCGCCTGGTCGATGAACTCGGTGACGATGCGGAGGTGGATGAAATCGAACGCCGTGTTCATCAGGTTCGGTTGCGAGGGGAGTACACCGCTGAGGAAGCCGAAGCAATCGTCGCGACCGGCTATCTCCGGATGGGCCATTGGGATAACGCGATGATCGAAAAGGACGAGGCACGTCAGATCTTTCTCGATGACATCGTGAACAACGTCGGGCAAACGTTCTTGTCGACAACACTGCGATGCGTGAAATGTCACGATCATAAGTTTGATCCGATTCCGACACGTGATTATTACCGGATGTATTCCGCATTCTCGGCAACTCAAATGGCCGAACGTCCGGTGCCGTTCTTGCCTGCAGAAAATCGAAACGGATTCGACGAAGGCAAGCTTCATGTCGAGCGGATGCTCGAATATGCGGAGACCAAGATGAACGACTTGATCACAAAGCAGGAAGCGGCGGCGCGAAAGTGGTTCGAGGAACACGATCTTCCTTACAAGAATGAAGACGAGCGAAAGAACCTGCCGGATGAGGAAAAACCGCCTCGGCATATTGGTCTGAATCACATCGAACAGGGGCGGCTCAAGGTTCGCAAGCAAGACGAATGGATTTGGAGGCGTCGACTCGAGCGATACCAGCCTATGGCGCAGAGTGTCTTTAACTCGGCGGACAAAGGGATCGCGATCGGTGCTCGGAAATTGCGGATGCCCCAAAAGGTCAATCTCAACCAGCGTACGGAATCGTATATCTTGACCGGGGGCGCGTTGACCGCGCCTGGGGATGCGGTTGGCCCCGGCGTGTTGAGCATGACCGCGTTGGCGGTGAATGCTGGCGAGACACGTGAGGATGCCTATCGGCTTACCGACGAGATCAACGGACGGCGGTTGGGGCTTGCCCGGTGGATCGCAAGCGCGGACAACCCGTTGACTGTCCGCTCGATTGTGAACCGCCTTTGGCAATCGCATTTCGGGACGGGGCTAGCAGCGAACGCAAATAATTTTGGTGGCAAAGGTGCCAAACCGACGCATCCCGAAGTACTCGATTTTCTCGCGGACGATTTCTTACGCGGTGGATGGAAAATCAAGCGGATTCATCGTCGGATCATGATGTCCGAGGCGTATCAACGCAGCAGCTATCACCCGAACCATGACGCTCTGGCTGACGTTGACCCAAACAATGAGTTGTTGACGTCGTTCCCCATCCGCCGACTCACAGCGGAAGAGTTGCGAGACGCGATGCTCGCAATGACGGGCGAATTGAATCTCGAAATGGGAGGTTTGCCGATCAGTCCGGAAATCAATATGGAGGTGGCGTTGCAACCGCGAATGATTCAGTTTTCGCTAGCCCCGGCTTATCAACCGTCGAGGTTGCCTGAACAGCGGAATCGTCGCTCGCTCTACGCGTATCGGGTTCGCGGTCAAGCCGATCCGATGTTGGAGTTGTTCAATCAACCGAATCCGAACGAGTCGTGTGAGCGTCGTGACGTCGCCGCAGTTTCTCCTCAGGCGTTGACGCTACTAAATAGCGATTTGATGACCGATCGATCGATTGCGATGGCACTGCGGTTGCAAAATGGTGCGCCGGAGAAATTCACGGACGACGAACAGGATCGCGAGATGTCGACCACGCTACTGGTGGAAGCTGCGTTTCGAATCATGCTCGGCCGAACACCGCGACCGGACGAGTTATCAAGGCTGAGTGAATACGTCGCGGACATGCGGGTCTATCACTCGAACGTTGAACCGGTTCCCACGCAGTATCCCACCGAAATTACTCGTTCGCTCGTTGAGGAGTTCACGGGGAAGCCGTTTGAGTACACCGAGATTCTGCCGGTATTTGAGGATTACGTCCCTGACGACAAGGCGGCCGATGTTCGTCCGGATACTCGCGCGTTGGCAGATCTTTGCTTGCTCTTATTTAATACCAACGAATTCCTATACATCCGGTAGAAACTATGTCTCATTCCATTTGTTCACGACCGGCTTCGACGTCCGCGACGCGGCGTAGTTTTTTGTATGGGCTCGGTGCGTCGCTCGGTTCGGTCGCGTTAACCGACCTTCTCGCGGCGGAGTCCGCCGCGGACGCGACCGCGATCAGTGCTGCCGCAGGTGGTCCGTTGTCTCCTAAACCACCGATGCATCCCGCCCGAGCCAAGGCGGTCATCATGCTGTTCATGGAAGGCGGTCCCGGGCAAATGGACACATTCGACCCGAAGCCAGAACTAACCCGTCTTCACAAGACGGAGTCGAAACGGACGACCGGTCAGGAGAAGGGATTTAAGTTCTTTGTCGGCAGTCCGTTTGGATCACGCAAAGTCGGCAACGCCGGATTGGATATGTGTGATCAGTGGACGCACATGGCGGACCCGTTTGTCGCCGACGAGTTGTGTAACTATCGCGGGTTGCAGGCGGAGTCGTTGAATCATCCCGAAGCGTTGTTTCATATGAATACCGGCAGTCGGCTCGGTGGCGATCCTGCCCTCGGTGCGTGGTCGACGTACGGGCTCGGCAGCGTGAACCAAAACCTGCCTGGTTATGTTGTGATGACGGAGTTAGCGCTTCCTCAAGGAGGTTCGGGGAACTGGAGCAACGGTTTCCTGCCTGCTCATTTCCAGGGAACTCGTCTGCGTCCGGAAGGTTCACCGCTTTTAGATTTGTCACCGCAATCGTTCAAGAGTCGCGAGCACCAACGCCGTGCCTTGGATGAACTCGCGTTGTTGAATCAATCGCATCTCGAGTCCATTGGTGCCGGACGCGGTGATCTCGCGGCACGAATGGAAAGCTATGAATTAGCGTATCGGATGCAAAGTGAAGTGCCCGGTGTGATCGACCTAAACCAGGAGTCGCAAGCAACGCTCGCGATGTATGGGATGGATGACCCCGACACCGAAACGTTCGGACGCCAATGTTTGATGGCCCGGCGATTGGTCGAAAACGGTGTGCGATTTGTTCAGATTTTCAGCGGTGGTTGGGACAGTCATGACTATCTCGAACGTGGGCATTCGTCGCGGATTAAGAGCGTCGATAAACCGATGGCGGCCCTCATTCGAGACTTGAAGCAGCGTGGCATGCTCGACGAAACGTTGGTGATTTGGACTGGGGAATTCGGACGCACACCGGATAACAACAAACGCGGTGGTGTCTATTCACTCGGACGAGGACACAACAATAACGCGATGACTATGTTGATGGCCGGCGGTGGCGTCAAACGAGGTGCCGTTGTTGGGGCGACAGATGAGATCGGCTCCACGGCGGTCGAATGTGTGCATCCGATTCGTGACCTACACGTGACGTTGCTGCATCTACTCGGTCTCGATGACAACAAACTGACGTACTTTCACGGCGGTCGATACAAGCAACTCAGTCAGTTCGGCGGCGAGGTGATCACGGAATTGCTTGCCTAGGACGCATCGAAACAGAGTTCCCGCTCGCATGTTGTTTGGGAGACTGTTTTTAGCGAGAACCCTTCGCAATATGTGGGGCTGTCATGGGCGGAACGGTGCGTCGATGAAAACGGGTTTAGAAAACAAAGATAAACTCATTCCAGTTGAGCACACTCAGTGCGTAGAGTGATTCGGCGCGGTAAGGCGGGACGCCGTGGTGCGTCATGAGGTCTTCGAGCAATGCGATGCCGTCGTCGATTTCGTCCGTAGTGGCTTTGCGGCCGAGGACGCGGTGGACGACGGCGTTGATAAACAACTCTTGGCTCTCAGGTGTTGTGTTGGTTGGGGCTGATTCGCCGTGAATGTCGTTTCGGACCGCCTCGGCGAGTTGGCTTGCTTTTTCGTGGATGAAATGGCTGTTGAGCAGCGACATGGCCTGCCCTGGTTGCAAGGTCGCAAACCGGGCTTCGCATGTCGTGTCGGGTTCGGGGAAATCAAACGCCGAGAGCATCGGCGTCAGTAGCGAGCGTTTGACGTGAATGTAAACGCTGCGGCGATTTCGTTCTGACTCGCTCGATTTACCCCATCCTTTGCCTGGCCGGGATTGACCCGCGAGGACTTCGGGAGATAGGTCTTCGTAGAAACTCGGACCGTAGGGTGTTGGGTTGAGAGTTCCTGCAACGGCGAGAATGGAGTCGCGGACCTCTTCTGCGGACAACCTTCGTGGGTCAAATCGCCAGAATAAATCGTTGCCGGGATCGATCGTCGCGGTGTCGCCGACGGCTTGCATTTGGTTGGGCGTCAGTGTCGCTGCAACGCGATAAGTTTGGCTGGTCATGATAAAGCGGTGCATCGCTTTGATCTGCCAGCCGTTTTCGATAAAGACGCCCGCGAGATAGTCGAGCAAGAGAGGGTGAATCGGTGGCGTTCCGAGTTGGCCAAAGTTATTGGCAGACCGCACGATGCCGCGACCAAAGTGATGTTGCCAGATCCGGTTCACGATCACGCGAGAGGTCAGGCGATTGGTAGGTGATGTGATCCACCGGGCGAGTTCGAGGCGGCGTTGGTCGTCATCGAAATCAGATGGTTGTTCCTCGAAGATTTCGGGGAATCGCGGGGTGACGAGATCGGTGGGCGAGTGCGGATTGCCACGATACATCACGAACGTTTTTTCGATTTGTCGTTTGCGAGCGAGCCCAAGGATTTGGTCACGCGGCGGCAGATTTTTGCGGTGTTTGGTTACTGCTTTTAACTGTTCTCCGAGGCTCGCGTATCGCACGCGTTGTTCGTCGGTGAGGTGCTGGTCGAGTTTCTCTCGCAGGATTCTCAGTCGGTCTCGTTTGGGGCCCTCGGTGGCACGTTGGTCGGCCGCCGACATGTGCACGATACCCGCCTGTTCGATGCGTTTGAGTTCCGCTTGGATTCTCGCCTCGTCTTCATCGCATTGGCGGTACTGTTCGATCAAATTCGGTGAGCTGACATCGACCTGGTTGTTACCGGTCATGTTGCTTCGCGTTGCGTAGGAAGTGACGTCAGCGAAAAACGCGAGCATGCCGTAGTAATCCGTTGTCGGAATCGGATCGATTTTGTGATCGTGGCAGCGAGCGCAATTGATGGTCAGTGCCAGGAAGGCTTGGCCGGTCGTCGTCACCAGGTCATCGAGTTCGTCGTAGCGTGCTTGCAACGGATCGGCGGGTTCGTCGTCCCAGATTCCGAGGCGGTAGTAACCCGTTGCGGTCAATGACTCCGTGGATGGTTGATCCAAGAGATCGCCGGCGAGTTGTTCGAGAACGAATTGGTCGTAGGGTTTGTCGTCGTTGAAAGACCGAATGACGTAGTCGCGGTACTTCCATGCGTTCGGCTTCGCGGCGTCGCGTTCAAAGGAATTGGTTTCGGCAAACCGCACGAGATCGAGCCAGTGTCGGCCCCATCGTTCGCCGTAGTGATGCGATGCCAAGAGTCGGTCGATCAGTCGTTCGTAGGCATCAGGTGCCGAGTCGGCAACGAACTGCGCGACTTGTTCGGGAGTGGGCGGCAGGCCGGTCAGGTCGTAGGTGACTCGCCGAATGAGGGTTCGTTTGTCGGCGGGAGGGGCCTGCGTGAGTCCGACGGAGTTCAGTCGGCTGAGGACGAACGCATCGATCGGATGGACGTCGTTCGCGTTTCCGCTGGTGTGGGCCGATTCTCTCGAGATTTCTGGCACGACCGGGGTGCTAAGTGGCTCGAACGCCCAATGGCGACTGAACGTGGCGCCTTCGTCGATCCATTGTTTGAGCGTAGCGATTTCGCTTTCGTTGAGCCGGTCGCCTTCGGGAGGCATTTGTTCGTATTCGTCGTCGGTCAGGATCCGTATGATCATGCCGCTGGCTTCGACATCGCCTGGGACGATCGCAAACTCACCGGAATCTGCTTCGGCCAGTGCCAGGTCGACTTGGTGAAACGCGACCCCCGATTCGGCTTCATCGGGACCGTGGCAGGCGAAGCACTTTCTGGCAAGGATCGGTTGGACGTCACGAGCGTAGTCCACCTCAGCCTGCGCGACGGGGGCGTGAAACGTGGCGGCGAGCACGGCCGTGGTCAGAAACGTGGCGACCAAAACGAGATGGCGCACGATTCGGGGCTGGTGAGGCGAAATCATGGCAGTGATGGCGGGAGGTCGGAGAAAGGCGGGAGCCGAAATGCTCGGCCTAGGGGACGGAGTCGATTGGGGGCGACACCGAAATGGCCCGCAAAAGTCATGGAAAATGCTGGCGAATGGGGATGGCAATTTCTCAGCGTTGGGTACAATATTTCGCTTGCGAATCGGGCCAGCGGGAGTCCCTGTGATCGGTCTGGTGAGCGCCCCTCACGTGTAGAAATCTGCACAAGAGATACGTTCACGTCACCCATTTTATCACACTGCTTCCCCAAAAAAACGAGAGAAAAGCATGTCCCAAGTCGCTACTGAACGACTTCCTTACAAGGTTCGAGACATTTCGCTGGCCGAGTACGGTCGCAAAGAAATCGAGATCGCCGAAAACGAAATGCCCGGTTTGATGGCCCTTCGTGAGAAGTACGGCGAGTCAAAACCGTTGAAGGGTGCCCGCATCGCCGGTTGCCTGCACATGACCATCCAAACGGCGGTCTTGATCGAAACCCTCGTCGAACTCGGCGCCGAAGTGACCTGGAGTAGCTGCAATATCTTCAGCACCCAAGATCACGCTGCCGCAGCAATCGCCAAGGCCGGAATTCCTGTTTTTGCCTGGAAGGGCATGAGCGACGAGGAATTCGATTGGTGCATCGAGCAAACGCTTCATTTCCCATCGGGCGAACCACTCAACATGATCCTGGACGATGGTGGTGACTTGACCGCCATGGTTCACGACAAGTTCCCAGAGTTGCTCGGCGAAGTTCGCGGAATCAGCGAAGAGACCACCGCCGGTATTCACCGCTTGGAAGTGCTCAACCGCACTGGCAAGCTCAAGGTTCCTGCGATCAATGTCAATGACTCGGCAACGAAGAGCAAGTTCGACAACCTGTATGGTTGCCGCGAATCGCTTGCAGACGGTGTCAAACGTGCCACCGACGTGATGCTCGCCGGTAAGGTTGCCGTCGTTTGTGGTTATGGCGATGTCGGTAAAGGTTGTGCCCACAGCCTGCAGCGTTACGGTTGCCGCGTGATCGTCACCGAAATCGATCCGATCAACGCTTTGCAAGCTGCGATGGAAGGTTTCGAAGTCGTCACGATGGAAGAGGCTTGCAAAGAAGGCCGCTTGTTCGTCACCACCACCGGTAACAAGGACATCATCCTTGGCGAGCACATGGTTCACATGGCCAACGACGCGATCCTTTGCAACATCGGCCACTTCGATACCGAAATCGACGTCGCATGGTTGGAAGAGCAAGTCGCGCAAGGCAAGGCAACGAAGGTTGAAATCAAGCCAGCCGACATCGGTGCGGTTGATCGTTACACGTTCAAGGACACCGGTCGCAGCATCTTGATCCTGGCCAAGGGCCGTCTCGTCAACTTGGGTTGTGCAACCGGACACCCAAGCTTCGTGATGAGCACCTCGTTCACGAACCAGGTCCTCGCTCAACTCGAGTTGTGGCAGCAAACCGGTCAGTATGAAAACAAGGTTTACATGCTGCCGAAACGACTCGATGAAGAAGTCGCTCGTTTGCACCTTGGAAAGCTAGGCGTCAAGCTCACCACGTTGACCCAGGACCAAGCCGATTATCTCGGCGTGCCAGTCGAAGGCCCTTACAAGCCAGAGCATTACCGTTACTAAGACTCGCGAGTGAATGCGGAGTCAATTCGTCGTGCATGCTGTCGGTCTGAAGCACCGTCGGGCAGCCTGTGAAATCGATCGAATACGGATCCCCGCGTACCCGTTTGTCTATCTAACGCAGTAAAACACGAGAAACCGGAGTCGTTTGGCTCCGGTTTTTTGCTGCGCTGTCGGGTTCGCGGTAGACGGTCCAGGTGTGCTGCAGGACCACGTTTTACTGGCGAATTGCCTGGGCGATCGCGTCGACGAGGCTGGGCATGGATGGCAGTTCCGCGACCGCGTCGACGGTGAGTTGATGAGATTGCAGGGCCTCTGCCGTGATCGGGCTGATCGCGGCGAAACGGCATTTCGCTATCGCGTCACCGAACAGGTGTTGGAGGTTTTCAGCGGTCGCACTGCTGGTGACGGTGACCCAGTCGATTTCGCCCTTTCGAAGCATCTCGGTCGCCTTGGGGTCGGCGTCCTTTACATCGACGTTTTGATAGGCCGCG
The DNA here is from genome assembly GCF_014192335.1 of Aporhodopirellula rubra. Lineage (GTDB taxonomy): Bacteria > Planctomycetota > Planctomycetia > Pirellulales > Pirellulaceae > Rhodopirellula > Rhodopirellula rubra. The sequence continues at coordinate 117,029 of NZ_JACHXU010000027.1, forward strand.
AGTTCGTTGACTTTGGCCCCGGCGTCTCGCAGTCCTTCCGGCAAAACGCGACTGCCACGGTTAGCGCGGACGATCAGAACGTTTTGGTCGGCAACGTCTGGTTTGAGTGCACGGACCAACCCTTCCGCGTTGTGTTCGTCTGGGATCACGTCAACATTGAGGTGATATTCGCTCAGTCGCAGAGCGGTGGTTTTGCCCACTGCCGCGATTCGGCTTTTTGCCAAGCAACGCATGTCGAGGCCTCTCTCAATCACACGATCGAGGAAAAACTGGACCGCGTTGGTGCTGGCAAAGACGACGGTTTGATAGATGGCGAGTTGGTCGATCGCGTTGTCGACGTCGTCCCAAGTATCGGGCGATTTAATCTCGATGACGCTATGTTTGACAACCGTCGCGCCGAGGTCTTCGAGAGGGCGAACGAGTTCGGTTGCCTGATCACTGGGCCGGGTGACGAGAACGCGTTGTCCGTAGAGCGGCCGGCGACTGAACCAATCCATCGACTCAGCCAATCGTGTGACGTCGCCAACGATCGTGATCACAGGCGGGCGGAATCGGCTCGCGGGGGTCAGTCGGTCTGCGACTTCATCGAGCCGGCAGGTGATTTGTTGTTGATCAGGAAGGCTGCAGCGGCGGACGATCGCGCAAGGCGTGTCAGGCGATTTGCCTCCTTCGAGGAGTGCCCGCGTCCAGACTTCGGCGGTAGTCACACCCATGTAGATCACGAGAGTACCGGGGAAGGCCGCCAACGCATTCCAGTCCAACGCGGATTCGGGTTTGCCCGGTTCTTCGTGACCGGTTACGAGTGCAACTGCCGAGGCGATTCCGCGATGCGTGATCGGAATTCCCGCATAGGATCCTGCGGCCAACGCGGCCGTGATCCCTGGGACGATTTCGAATGGAATGTCCGCGGCCACGAGCGCGTCGACTTCTTCGCTCGTGCGGGCGAAAACCGCGGGGTCGCCGCCTTTGAGGCGTACGACGGATTTGCCTGCCTCGGCATGTCGAAGCGTTTCGGCGATGATTTCCGGTTGGGTCCAGATCCGAGATTGGCCATGTTTGCCGACGCAAATGTGTTCGGCTTGGGGCGCGTGAGCGAGCATTTCGGCATTTGACAATCCGTCGTAGAGAACGACATCGCAGCGGCCGAGCCAGTATTGTCCGCGGAGTGTCAGCAATTCCGGATGGCCGGGGCCGGCTCCCACGAGAGCCACGAAACCGCTTCGGTTTCCGGAGTCAGCCGCCGATGTCTGCGTGGCGGTTGGGTGAGTTGGATCGTCTCGATGGGAGTTCACTGGGCGATGAATCACGAATGACAGGGAATCACGGATGACGGGATGAGTAAGGGAGACCGCAAAGTTGCATCGTCTCGGTTCTCGCGAGTGGTGCGAGCGAGCTGCGGTTTGAGACGGTCAAATGCGGGAATGGATGAGGTTTCGGCAGCCCGCCGGGGGCAACGGGCCCGATTTGTGGGCGGTCTCCGGCCGAAACCGGCGTGTTCTCGAGTTTCGGCCGCGTAAAACGATTATGGAAGTTTTCCATGAGTCTGGACAGTGACCGACCCGATTGTCATACTACGCCGCTTCCCATTTACCTCGCGAGCGGGCGACTGCTCCGAAATCAACCTTTTTTAGTCCCCATCGGGGTGGCACCCGCCGCCGCCAATCACATGCCAAATACCCAGAGCGCCAAAAAACGACTTCGCCAAAATGAAGTTCGCCGTCTTCGAAACCGTGGCGTCCGCAGCAACATGCGGTCGGCTGTTCGTCGTGTCCGTGAAGCTGTGGCCGCAGGCGATCAAGAAAAAGCTCAAAGTGAATTTCGTTTGGCCTGCAAGAAGCTCGATCAAGCTGCTGCCCGCAACGTGATCCACCGGAACGCGGCCAATCGCACTAAGAGCCGGCTCAACGCCGCGATCAAGAAAGCCAGCGCAGCCGCTTAGTGCTGCGTCGCGGCTAGAGATTACAGGTGCGAGCCGTAGCGAGTGTCGGCAAGACATTCCGCCAATGACGGACCTGCCGAACTTTTGACGAGTTTCGCTGGCTTCGAATGAGGCCGCCCTGCAATCGAGCTGTGACGAAACATGAGGTTCCTGGAACCCTGACAAAGGTTAGGGCCTTCCTGGTGAGTGCGGGCGTTGAGTTGAATTCCGCCCCCTATTGTGCTTTCCCAGGACTTCTCTGGATTTTCTGTCCCGCCCATGACTTCACTTTCTCCCGGTAGCGTCGCAGTCATCCTGCCTGCGGCGGGCAGTGGAAGTCGATTCGGCGACGAAGAAAACAAACTCTTCGCTCTGCTGCGTGGGCGATCGCTGTGGATGCACGCGGCTGAAACATTGATTCGGCGTCAAGAAGTCGGCCAGATTTTGCTGGCGGTGGCGCCTTGCGATCGAGAGCGTTTCGAGCAGCAATTGCTGGAGCTCCCGCATTCCGATCGATTCCGGATTGTTGAGGGTGGCGATCAACGCAGCGATTCTGTTGCCGCTGCTCTTGCAGAGGTCAATCGAATGCCTGCGCCGGCGACCGATGAGGAGGCCGTTGACGGTCTTCCTCCTCGCATCGAATGGGTTGCCGTTCACGATGCCGCTCGTCCGCTGGTCCGCGACTCCGATCTGGACGCTGTGTTTGCGCACGTCGGTCATTCAAGGGCGGCGATTTTGGCCACGCCCGTGACGGGAACGTTGAAGCGATCTTGTCCCGCAATATCCGGTGGCAGTTTGTTCGAGAGCGAAACGATCAATGGGATCACGTTTGACCGGCGAGGAATGTGGGTCGCTCAGACGCCCCAGGTGTTTCATCTGGATTTAATCCGCCAAGCTTATCAGCGTCACCGTGGCCGTTCAGCGACGGACGATGCCGAATTGGTTGAGCGGATGGGGCACCCGGTCGCTCTAGTGCCCGGCGCTGCCGATAATTTAAAAATCACGTACCCGGAAGACCTGCTCGTGGCCGAGGCTCTGTTGAGCGAACGGTTGAAAAACTCGAGCCGCTGAACCTTTTCGACAATTGATAACGAAACCAACGAACATGACTCAGTCACCCGAACTCAACGACGCTTCGCCATCCACCGATGATCTTCTCAACGAACTCCGGTGGCGAGGTCTGTTGCACCAGATCACCGATGAGGAAGGCCTCGGGAAGTTACTGTCGTCGGGACCTCAAACCATCTACATCGGCTTTGATCCCACCGCCACGAGCCTTCACGTCGGCAGCATGATGCAGTTGATGATGCTGCGTCGGTTCCAGCGGGCCGGGCACCGACCGATCGCCCTCGTCGGCGGAGCGACCGGGATGATCGGTGATCCGAGCGGCAAGAGTGAAGAACGAAATCTGCTGTCGGCCGAGCAACTGCAGCTCAACGTCGATGGCGTTGCCGCGCAAATGCGGCGATTTCTTCAGTTTGAAGGCGAAGACGGATTTGAAGGCAAAAACGGGGCGTTGCTGCTGAACAATTTCGATTGGATGCAGGGGTACTCTTACTTGGAATTCCTTCGCGATGTCGGGAAGAACTTCCCCGTCGGCACGATGATGGGCAAGGAGTCCGTTCGCAGTCGCCTGAACAGCGAAGCGGGTTTGAGTTACACCGAGTTCAGTTACATGTTGTTGCAGGCGTACGATTTCGTGCACCTGTCTCGCGAGCACGGGTGTCGTATTCAGGCCGGCGGCAGCGATCAGTGGGGGAACATCACCGCCGGGATCGATCTCGGTCGTCGGATGACGGGCCAGCAACTGTTCGGTCTCACGGCGCCGTTGCTGACGACGAGCGATGGGAAGAAAATGGGCAAGACGGAGAACGGTGCCGTGTGGCTCGACCCAGAGCGGACCAGTCCTTACGCGTTCTACCAGTACTGGGTCAACGTGGCGGACGACGACGTCATGCGATGTATCGCCTACCTCACTGAAATCGAAAAGGACGAGTATGACGAACTCGCCGAGCGGACCGAGCAATCGGCCGGCGAACGTGCCGCACAAAAACGCCTCGCCCAGTGGATGACGACGCTCGTTCACGGCGAAGAGGGAATCGAATCGGCACAACGGGCGACCCAAATCCTATTCGGGGGCGAGCTCGGTAATACCACCGACGACCAATTGCGAGAAATCTTCGCGGACGTTCCGAGTTGCGATATCAGCCAGGACCAAATTGACGGCGACGGTTTGTGGATCGTTGAGGCGTTGCAGCTCGCTGGGCTGTGTTCGAGCGGCGGTGAGGCTCGGCGTAGTGTCAAGGAAAACAGCATCTATCTGAACAACTGCCGCGTGACGGACGAGCAAAAGCGAGTCGTCGGTAGCGACTTTGACGGCCGGTCTGTCATCGTACTGCGACGTGGTAAACGCAAATATGCCCTGCTAAAACTCGTCGCAGGCGCGGCAAACTGAGTCATGTGATCGGGGGTGTCGTGGTAAGATGGATCGTCGGGCCGGTGGCATAGAATTGTCGCAAATAGGAGGTCAGTTTCTGACCATTTTTCGCGACGCCATGCACCCGCGAGGAGCCATCGATGACTTCTATTGTTCGGTCCACAAACGGCCTTCCCCTTCTTAGACCCCGGTGACATAAATGCGAACGCAACTTGAAGAAACGCTAGAACAGCTTCGGACACAGCTCGCGGACGTTGAGAGTCTCGATGAGGAGCAGCGTGAGCAATTGCAGGAGGCCGTCAACGAAATCCAGCAAAGCTTGGATCGTTCGGAAGTGAATTCGCAATCGCTCGCGGAAAGGTTGTCCGAAGCAACGGCTCAGTTCCAAGAATCTCACCCCTCGTTGACCAACAGCGTCGGGCGAATCGCTGATATGCTTTCACAAATGGGAATCTAAGCTCCGCCTCGTTCCCTATCGTTTACGATTTTTTTCCCTCAACAATCACCCTCCCCTTTTCCGCCGAGTTCTTTTGAATTCGCTCCCGCCAACAAAGCCCTCTCATGAAAACTCTGTTTACTTTCTCTGCACTTCTGATTGCTGTTGCGGCTCCGTTTTTTCTCTCCCACGCCTATGCCGATGATTGGCAGCAATGGCGGGGAGCCGAACGGGCCAACCGTTCCACAGAAACAGGACTCTTCGAGACCTGGGGTGAGGACGGTCCACCCTTGAAATGGATGGCCGAAGGACTCGGCTCCGGCTATGCGAGCGTCAGCGTTTCCGATGGAGTGATCTACACGACCGGTAATTTTGAGGGTAACCAATCCGCCATCGCAATCAGTGAGCAAGATGGCAAAGTGATCTGGACGCAGGCGATTACGGATTCACTGCCTAGACATGGTTACGACGGCAGTCGAACAACGCCGACGGTGGACGGAGATCGACTATACATGGTTAGTAGCGACGGCCGGATTGTCTGTCTCAATCGTGCGGATGGATCGATGGTGTGGTCGCGTGATTTCAAGGAATGGGACGGCAAAATGATGAGCGGATGGGGATTCAGTGAATCACCGCTTGTCGATGGTGACCGTGTCATTTGCACACCGGGTGGTGAAGACGCGATGGTCGTTGCATTGGACAAGAGCAACGGTGAGCAGATTTGGGCCTGTGCGATTCCCGCCGGAGGTGATGACTCACTGAAGAAAGGGGCCGGCTATTCTTCTGTTGTGATGAGCAACGGGGGCGGCGTGAAGCAGTACATTCAGTTGGTCGGTCAAGGGTTGATTGGGATTCGCGCCAGCAATGGTGAAATGCTGTGGCGTTACGAACGCGTCGCGAACACGACCGCGAACATTCCCACGGCGATCGTCGACGGCGATGATGTCTTTACCAGCACGGGATACAACACAGGATCAGCGCTGTTGACCCTTTTGGCCGACGGAAACGACGGCGTGACGGTGAAGGAAGTGTATTGGCTCGGTGCCCGCGAATTGCAGAACAAGCACGGAGGCGTCACCCTCGTCGATGGCTATTTGTACTGTGGGCATGGCAACGGGAACGGGATGCCGGTCTGCGTTGAAATGAAAACAGGCGAGATCGCATGGGGACCCGAACGGGCCGAGGGGCGAGGCGAAACCAGTTTGATTTATGCCGATGGTCACATCGTTTTTCGTCGTGAAGACGGCACTGTGATCTTAGCTACCGCGACTCCGGACGATTTTAAAATTGTCCGCCTTTTCGAGCCTGCCTTTCAAGAGGGCAAGACATGGGCGCATCCGGTAATCGCCAACGGTAATTTGTACTTGCGCGAGCAAGACAAGCTGATGTGCTACCAGCTGAAATAACCGCTCGGTTTTACAGTGTCCATCTGACGCATCGAACGTGCCGGTGCGTCAGGTAAGGGGGCGTCGTGCCGGGTGACTTTACTCAGCGAGAAGAGTGGCGATCGATTCACGCATCTGTTGTTCGCCGGGTGTACCCTGCCAATTCATTTCGCCTTGCCACCAACGGCGGATGTAGCCTTTTTTATCAATCAGATAAGTGGTTGGCCACATCGTGTTGGCCCATGCATCCCAATTGTGTGAATCGCGATCAAACAAGACGGGGAAATCGAACCCGTCTTTGACCATGGCTGATCGAACTTTGGCGATGTCTCGTTCGGCAGACGTTTCTGGCCGTTGGATGCCAATGATGACGAGTCCATCGTCACCCATATCGGCGTGCCACGCTTTGTAGTGTGGGAAATTGCGTTGGCAGTTGATGCACTGAAATGCGTAGAAGAAGACGGCAACCACCTTTCCTCGAAGTTCCGGCATCTGAGCGGTTTCTTCGCTCAACCATTCAGCGCCTTCGGTGATGAAATCAGGCGCTCGCGGGTAGGTGCGTTTGACTTGAGAGAAGTCGAATGTTGAGCCAACGAGAGAACCAATTTTAGATTGTTGGTCGGTTGTTAAAATATCGAGCAGGCCTTGCCGTTCGTTGCGCTGTTCTGTCGCGATCTCACGTGCCGCTTGTTCAGCGTTGATTGTTTTTTCGCCGAGTTCCTTTTGGATGATCGCGACCTCGGCGTCGGTGTCGGTGAACAGCTTTTCAAATTTAGATTGCTGCGTGGGTGTGATTTTCAAGGAGGATACGATATCGGCTCGACGAACCATTCTTGTGCCGTGTGCTTGCCGTTCGAGTTCGGTCAGCCGTCGGTATTGATCCTCGCTGAGTAGGTTCGAGAGACGTTCTCGAAGTTGTTCCGTGAGTTCCTTGATCTCAGCTTGTTGTTGCTCAGGCGGTTGAATTCTGCTGGTCCACCAACGAGGGTCAACTTCAGCGATCGCTTCCTCGACCTGTTGGGTTCCTGACTCGTCGAGTCGGAGTTCCTGGTGAACCGAATCATCGCGAATCATTTGCAGAAGGAACGGTTGGGTGTGCTGTGTCGGTTTTCCATTCGAATCGGATTCGGCCGCAAATGCCGCTAACGGAGTGTGAAGAACGACGGCAACGAACATGGCCGTAGTAATCCGGCTGCATTGAAACGCGAATGCAGAGTGCCGGATGAGTGGTTGATGTGCTAGTCGCCGAACATGCATGAGATTGCCGTCTTGAGAAGTGGTTCGGGGGTATGCGGCCCGCTAGCGGACGCGCCATGGACAAAACAACGGTATTGGATTTGCTGTTATGCTCTCACCGCAGGTGCACAACGGGTGCATCGAGAATACAGTTCGAGGCATGATAGCGGGTAGGGAATATGACCGATCTTTGGATCGCCATTGCAGTGATGTTTTGCATGTCGATTGTGGGAGGTATTTTCGCGGGCGGCTATGCCTACGCGTCCAAAGGACAGTTGACGATACTGTATTTGAGCCTAGCTGTGGTCGCGATGATTTACTTTCTCCTCTACGCCTCCGGTCAGTTGTATTGGGCGAAGCTGATCTCGTCGTCGGCGGCGATTATCTACTCAAACTTCGCGGCAATTTTCGCGGCACTCGCGGCGGGATGGGCCTTTCGATTACCTCGAACCCCATTGTGGCGGCGAATCATCTTGTCCGCGTTGTTAGCAATTTGTTCACTCGCAGCGATTGTTTGGCCGTTATTGTCGATGGCAGTCCGTCCTCCTCCGGAGGGATCGGACGATCCAACCGGGGTAGTTGTGGAGCAGACCTCTTGGGCGACGTGCAGCCCAGCAGCGGCGGCAACTCTTCTCCGTGCAGAAGGCATCGATGCGAGTGAGTCGGAGATGATTCCACTGTGTCTGACCGACAGTAGCGGTACTCCGACTCTCGGTCTCTATCGTGGCGTCAAAATCAAGGCTCAACAGAATGGTCGAGACGTGAGCATTGTCGATCAGACTCTCGACGAGCTTTTGGAATCGGACGATTGGCCTGTGCTGCTCGCCGTTGGTCTGCCCTATGGCGAAGAGGACCGTCGATACGCAGAGCAGTGGGGATGGATCCCCGGTATGGGGCACAGTGTGGTTGCGCTCGAGCGTGTTCCGGACCAGGATGGGATACTTGTGGCAGACCCCTCGACCGGGCTGGAAAGATGGACTCGATCGGATTTGGAGGTTCTGTGGAGGGGAGTTGGTATGCGCGTCGAAGGGGGGCTTTAGTTTAATCTTGAGCGGTTCTTTGAAGTTCGGTGCATCGATTTGGTGAAAAGTTGATGTTGATCAACATGTAGGACTAGATACCTGTGTCGGCAGTTACGATATTGCAAACACTCAATTGTGTGACTTCTGGATTTCCACAGGACCCAATGATGCAGCGTGAAGGCGAGACGCCAATCTATTTCCCACGTATCGAAAAGTTGGAGATGCCGGCGATCACAGAGACGCAGATTGAGACAGTTGCATTAATCCTTTCGGCGATTAACCCCAGCGTATTACAGGAGACGACTCCGAATCCGCAAACCCTTTACCAGGTCAACCAAAACCCCAAAGTCGTTCGAGTCGATCCGTCTGTCGAATTAAGGCAAGATCATCGTTACCTTCTCAGTCCACTTCATGACGGTACCGATGCATCGTTCGACAAGTTGTGGGCAAAAGCTAAACGGGTCAAAGGTGCTAGCGGATCGAGCGCGTTGCTGGACTTAGTTCAGCGACTACGGGACTGGGAAATTGATGAAGAAGGTTTGTCACTGACTCGGTCGAAGCAGAAGACACTCGCTGCTGAAATGTTCCCCTACGCTTCGCGGCTTCAGTACTATTTTTTTCATTCGGCGGTCCAGCGAATTGATCGCGAACTGCGAATCCGTCGAGTCGCTTCCGAAGTGAGCAGTCCGCTCTTGGGTGGATTACTCAAGCGATTTTTTGAAACCCCAGAGATGCAACACGACATCGATTTTCCGGAACCGGTTCTTGAAGAGGCGGAAATGTATATCGCCTCCTCGATCAATCTCTGCCGGGTCCTTCGCAGCATCGCTCATCGAATCCGCCGTGCAAAAGCATCTTGATTCGTCAATGAAACGCACGGGTTGCTTGCAAAGGCGGCTTGGTTCCGCCCAGCTGAGGGGTGCATGACCGGGTTTGCAGCTTGAATTGGGGTCGGCTTAGAATCTCCGGTGATTTACAATCTCGAGCGCACAGCCGGGGGAGCTAGGAATT